>NZ_JAUYQD010000096.1 GCF_030697375.1 Rhodoferax sp.
GATGTGCTGACGCGTTTGCCTACGCATCCCTACAGCCGTATTGAGGAGTTGCTGCCTACGCGTTGGCAACCCGACGGGGCTGCGCGCCAATAAACCAATCGGCAAACTGGTGCAAGGTGGTCGGCACCGGATGTTTACGATTGATCCAACATTACGGCGGCCCGTATCGGTAGATGCTCGGATGACTCTTGGTGATGGTTTTGCCGTACATCGAGACCGAGAGTTGATTTGGTCGCAGCATCGGTTGCCCCTTTCGGCCCAGCAGAATGCGCTCCACGGCGACGCCAAAAGATGCGCCTTCAAAGCTAAATGCTTCATGGGTGAGGCTACTTTGGTAGCAGGCGCCCGAAGAATCCATGAACAGAGCTCCATGGAAGTGATGAACTTCTCCAACGCAGATGAGTGTTGTAGCTAAAAGCGACTGCCACTCCAGCACAACGTCATCTTGTTCCAGCCGCTCATCTCTCCCGAAGACTATGTCGCTGCGAGCGCACTCGTCTCCTGCGCCGCAGTCTCCAACCGCAAGCCCATTGAGCTCCAGAAGAATGGATGCTGCAGGATGATCGGTTGGGACGGTGTCCTCTGAAGATTTCTCAGTCAAGCTAGGCCATCCAGCCGCTCGAAAGAGCAGAAGGACGGATTCAGGAAGGTCGATTGGCATTAATCAGCGCCTAACGTCTGCGCTGCCCGGTACGCAGCATGCGCCGCGCAACGGCATCCTGTTGCTGCGTGTCCGTGCCGAGCAAAACGTTATCCGGCGTCATCACTAATTGCACGAGTGACATCCTCACCAACGCCAATGATGCGACCATGATGGTTTTCGCAAATTAGCCAATGTTTGCTCTTTGGCGCTATGTAGTATTCGAATGCAAAGCATTCACCGACTATAGACGCTGCGTCTTCTGGTGTTGCATCGTAAACCGGGTACGAGTCGGAGTCGACATCTTCAACTACAAACCAGCATTTTTCCGCACGGTTTGGTACGAGATCAACGATGTGTTCAAACCCCCTGTCATCGTGAAACGCTTTCGAAGCACTCGGCTGACGGAAGGCTTCCCACCACCAGCGCCGGTCACCACCGACGACAAACGAAGTCAATAGCTCCGCAGTGATCCGTGTAGCGTCTTCTTCCGACAGCCGTTGGACGCGCTCGCTGAGAGCAAGCCTCGCTATTGCCATTCCTACCTCGTCGGTTACGTCAGACATTGGTTCAACGTAGAAGTGAGGGGCGCCGCGCGAGGCGGACTGCTCGAAGAAAATCCGCTTGACCGGCGTCCCTCTCGACTGCCGGGTTGAACAGTTTTAGCACTGCCATAGCAACTTGGTCGAGTCTTGGGTGCAGGTGCAGCGGAAAATATAGGCGCACCCACCCCCACCAAAATTCATTTCGGTTTGCCAGTCAGGCCCTTGCTCCAATTGCGCAACAAATTGCATTGGATTGCCACAAGAATTGCAGGTGGGGGTTTCTTCGTTTTGAAGCCATGACGGCTCGCCGCCAATTTGCCCCAACACTTCTCGCGCAGGTTTGTCACTTGCCGAGGCCCATTGGGTTCTTGCCTCGTCATAGTCTTGTTCGCCTGATTGGACCAATGCCGCGCCGTAGCGTGTAGCGCGCAAGGTTTCGCCGCCGTCAGGCGGTGAAACCAATTGCAGATTTTTGGTGCTCACCGAAACAACTTTATTGCCCCCTAAATTCGGATCCCATTCATCACACATGCCTGGCTCGTTCTGACACATAAACAAGAGAAGCAATTGCTCGGGGGATGCTTGTATTTGCCCAAGAAATTGCATGTTGCCTTGACATGACTGACATTTCGGCCATTCGAAGGCATTTGAAGGAGCACTCGGGTTGCCTCCGAACATGGTTTTCTCGGATGGGCTTTCGTCGTTATCGGGCGAATGAATTAGTAGCGTAGTCATGGGAATGTGATGTGCGGAGAAGAAGATGCTCAACGATTAGCGTTTATCCGCCGAGGTATTTCCGAACTCCACGTGCTGAAGCCCATGACCCATCAAACGGCAAGGCACGTGCCGCCGTGGTTCGTAGCCAATTCCCCAAGCAATCAAAATCATTTCCGTCCCCTAAAACCCTGCCGCCTATCTTGGCGAAATTTGGTCAACGTCGAGTTCGCGTTCTCGACGATTCGTGTGCCCGACTATAGCCCAGCGGAGCACGCACCTGAACGACTCCTTGCCTTGCATTGCCCCCCCGCAGCGCCCATTCCCGCCTGTTCAAGAATGCGATACTGCGCCTGCTTCCATTTCCCGTGATCCATCCATCGGAGTCCCATGCTCGAAAAACTCACCGAACTGACCGAAAGCCATGGCGCTCTCAAACAGGGCCACGGCCTGACCACGGGGGTGATTGCACTGACGCTGGCCATCCTGTGTTTTCTGGGGGTGCTGGCCTTCCATTTTCCGCAGTACCTCACCACACCCGAGCTGCGCAAGAGCTACGACGTGGACGTGATTCGCAAAATCATGTTCGTCGCCATGGTGCTGGCCGGGGGCATGTCGCTGGTCAACGTGTTGCTCAACCGTGCGCGCTGGCTGTCGGGTTCTGCGTTTTTGCTGGTGGCGCTGACCGCATTGTTGGGCGGCAGCAAAGTGCCGGTGAACGACTTTGCGGACCACACGCCCTACATCGGGCTGGACTGGTTCATTCTGGATTTGCTGGGCTCGTCCCTGATCTTCATCTTCATTGAAAAGCTGTTTGCCTTGCGCAAAGACCAGCCGGTGTTTCGCCCGGAGTGGCAAACCGATTTCAACCACTTCATCGTCAACCACATGGTGGTGGGCTTTGTGATGCTGGCGACCAATCTGCTGGTGCACAAGCTGTTTGGCTGGGCGGCCAAGGATGGCATCCAGGCCTGGGTGCGCGATCTGCCTTTTGTCGTGGCGGTCTTGCTGATCATCGTGGTGGCCGACCTGGTGCAGTACTGGACCCACCGCGCCTACCATGAGGTGCCGCTGCTGTGGCGCTTGCATGCTGTGCACCACAGCTCCAAACACATGGACTGGATGGCGGGTTCGCGCCAGCACATTCTGGAACTCATCATCACCCGCACCCTGGTGTTGGCGCCCATCTTTGTGCTGGGCTTCTCCAAGGAAGTCATCGACACCTACATCGTGATCGTGGGTTTTCAGGCGGTGTTCAACCATGCCAATGTGAGTGTGCGCCTGGGGCCGCTGCGCTATGTGATCGTCACGCCCAACTTCCACCACTGGCACCACAGCCAGGACCAGGACGCGTTGGACCGCAATTACTCGGCGCACTTTGCGTTCATCGACTACCTGTTTGGCACGGCGGTGAAAAGCACCAAGCTCTGGCCCGAGCGCTACGGCGTGCTGGGGGACTACATGCCCGAGGGCTTCGTCAAGCAGTTCAAGTTTCCGTTCGTCTGGAAGGGTTGAGGCGCTGAGACTTCAGGCGCGCAAATGCGCTTGCAAGGCCAGCAAGGCCTTGCGCATGGCGGCGGGGTCGGGGTTGGTGTGGGCTTCTTGGCACACGGGCAGAGACGGGAGCAGTAGCGTCAGTTGCGCCGCGTCCACCAGCCGCGCCGACATCACGGCCAGGGTCTCTTGCAATGCCGCCAGCGCGATGGTGGCGCGCGGGGAGGCGTTCCACAGCACCACGGGTTTGTCCACAAACACACCGCTGGCCACGCTCCAGTCCAGCGCATTTTTCATGACGCTGCTGACGCCATGGGCGTACTCGGGGCTGGCGATCAGCACGGCGTCGGCCTGGGCAATGGCCTGCTGAAACTGCACCACCGGGGCCGGTTCTTTCGGCTCCAGGTCGGGGTTGAACAAGGGCAACTGGCCCAGGCCCGTGTACAGGTGCAGATGCAGGCCGGGCGGGGCGCAGGCGGCCGCCAGGGTGAGCAGGGCGGTGTTCAGCGAGGCGGCGCGCAAGCTGCCCGATACACACAGGACGTGGTGTGTTTTCATGGTTACAACGTGCCCGTGTCCCGGAACCGGTCGGTGGCCGCCACCAGCGCTGCTGCGATGCCGGGCTCCAAGGCGGCGTGGCCGGCGTCGGCAATCATCTGAAAGGTGGCGCTGGGCCAGGCCTGGTGCAGCCGCCAGGCCGACCGCGGCGGGCACACCATGTCGTAGCGGCCCTGGACGATGACGGCGGGCAAATGCTGGATGCGCCCGACGTTGCGAATCAACTGATCGTCCGTGAAGAAGGCCTGGTTCAAAAAGTAATGCGCTTCCAGGCGGCCCAGCCCCAGTCCCACGGCTTCGGAGCCGAATGCTTCGGCCACCTCCGGGTGGGGCAACAGGTGCAGGCAGCTGCCCTCGTAGCGGCCCCAGGTGCGGGCCGCCTGCAGGTTTTCTGCCGGGTCGTCACTGAACAGGCGTTGGGCGTAGGCCTTCAGCAGATCGCCGCGTTCGGCTGCGGGGATGGGCTCCACAAAGCGGGCATGCGCTTCCGGGAAGAACCATTGCATGCCGTGCATGAACCAGTCAATCTCCGCCGGGGTGCACAGGAAAATGCCGCGCAACACAAACCCCGTGCAGCGCTCGGGGTGGGCCTGTCCGTAGGCCAGCGCCAGGGTGGAGCCCCAGGAGCCGCCAAACACCAGCCATTGTTCAATGCCCAGCAGAACCCGCAGCTGTTCGATGTCCTGGATCAGCAGTGGGGTGGTGTTGTGGCGGACCTCGCCCAGCGGGGTGGATTGGCCCGCGCCGCGCTGGTCGAACAAAACGATGCGGTAGTGGCGGGGGTCAAAAAACTGCCGGTGTTTGGGCGACAGGCCCGAGCCCGGCCCGCCGTGCAAAAACAGCACCGGCATGCCCTGCGGGTTGCCGCATTCTTCCCAGTACAGGGTGTGCAGGTCGTCCACGGGCAGCATGCCTGTGCGGTGGGGTTCGATGGGAGGGTACATGGTCAAGAAGGAAGGGTTTCCAAGCCGCCAATTTTGGCGGCGACTGCGTCGACACTGTCCAGCCATGCCTGCAAGGCGGCGGGATAGTGTTCACCGGGCACCACCCGCCAGCGGCTGCGGGTCTGGCGCGCCGCCGTGCGCAACTGCCATCCCGCTTCCCGGGTAATCAGGGTCATCTCGTCGAGCAGCGTGCTGTCCAGTGCGTCCCTGCCGATGTAGGCCAGCTGCGCGGGCGCCGCGCCGACCTGGGCCAGCGCGCGCTGGATTTTCTGCAGCTGAACGCTCACCAGGGCCAGCCCCTCGCGTCGGGCGGGGCTGAGGTCGGGGCTCTTCGGCAGCTCTGCGGACCATTGCCCCAGCGCACTGTCCACATCCAGCAGCAGTTGCACCGGGTCCTGCAAATGCCCAATCTTGGCGCCCTGGCTGGATGCGGGGGACTGCAGCAGGCCGATGATCTGAAGGACCAGTGTGCTGTCATAGCGGTGGGTGTTCATGCGCAACAACACGGACAAACGCAGTTCCGGCGCGTCGCGGTCCGGCGCAAACATGGCCGCAACCACTTGGGCCAATGACAGGAGTTTTCCCAGTGGGCTGATGGCGTCGCCGATCAAATGGCGGGGATAGCCGGACCCATCCAAGCATTCATGGTGCTCACCCACGGCACGGATCAGTTCCTTGGGGTACTGGTGGTGCCGTTCGATCAGCATGGTGGAGACCAGGGGATGGGAATACAGTTGGCGCTGCTGTGCGCCGTTGAGCACATGTTCCGGCGACAACAGCAGCGGATCGACGTGCAGCATGCCAATGTCGTGCAGCATGCCGGCCGCACTGGCAATGTTCACGTCGAAGCGTGACAGCAGCGGGGTTTTTGTCAGCCAGGCCGCGATCAATGCCGTGCGGATCAGCCGCTGATAGATTTCCGGGCGCACATCGCGCGCGATGGTCAACTGAAACCCGATGGGCGCGGGCAGGCGCATGGTTTCGATGGCGTCGAGCAAGAGGTTGCGGGACTTGCCATCGGGGGCCATTCGGGCAAAGAAGGGGATGCTGTCCAAGACCTCTTGCGCACTGGCTCTGAGGGTTTTGCCGGTCACCGTGTCGCGGCTGCTCACACAACTTTCAATGGGGGCGGACAGCTTGTGCTGCATCAGGCGTTCGTACAGCCCCAGGTTGATCATGGTCCCCTGCTCAACAATCTTCACGCCGTTGGCGTTGAAAATGGCGCAACTGGCGATCACCGGTTGTTTTTCACCCAACTCCGCCACAGCCTGGGTGAAATGCTGTTGCTTATCGGTCGGGTCGGTCATGGTCTTGGCAGGGGTTGGGCAATGGCACTAGCTTATACGATGCGGTAGCGGCGGGTTTTGCTCCTATTTTTATAGCTGCTTGCGCTTACCCCACATGCGAAAAAGGCCTATTGGGTCCTCAAAACCCTAGGCCAGGGAATCGTGCAGCGCCACGTACTCCAGCGTGAGCTTGTGGTTGGGCTCCAGGAAGATCATGGGCAGGGACTGTTCGTGCGACTCGCGGATTTTGACCGAGGAGCTCAGGTAGGGCTGCAGCACCGGCAGGCCTTCGTCGATCAGCTCCTGCACCATGCGCTGGGGCAGGTTGGCGCGCGGCTGGAACTGGTTGACGATGATGCCCTCCACCTTCAGCTCGGAGTTGTGGTCGGCCTTGATCTCCTGCACGTTGTCCAGCAGGGTGTACAGGGCGCGGCGCGAAAAGTCGTCGCAGTCAAAGGGGATAAGGCAGCCCTGCGCCGAGATCAGCGCGCAGCGGGTGTAAAAGTTCAGCGCGGGCGGGGTGTCGATGTAGATCTGGTCGTAGTCTTCGGCCAGTTGCTCCAGCGCGTCGCGCAGCTTGTAGATCTTGTGGCGGGATTCGAGCTTGCCGTGCAGCTCGTCCAGCAGCGGGCTGGAGGGCATCAGGTCCAGCCCCTCCCACTGGGTGTGCACGATGTAGTCGGCAGCGGACTTGTCGCGGATGGTGAATTTGAGGCTTTGCTCAAAAAACTCGGCCACATTGGGCAGGTTGTCGGGCATGTCCGCACCCAGCAGGTAGCGGGTGGAGTTGCCTTGCGAGTCCAGATCGATCACCAGCGTGCGCAGCCCCTGGCTGGCGCTGATGGCGGCCAGATTGCAGGTAATGGTGGACTTGCCAACGCCCCCTTTTTGATTGAAAACGACATGCTGCATACCGGGACCGCCTCAAAGTTGGAATGGCATGCAGTTTAAGGGCGTCAGCCGGTCAAGCTGTGTATCTCCGATACATCTCGCACAGTTTTTTCAAAGCAGGTACAGTGCATTCAGGGCAGGGAAAGACGCCCGGTGGGTGAAATGATTGTGGTTGACCCAGGTCAAACACAGCTACCATGTGACGCGTAACCTTGCCTGATTGAACTTACGTTTTGGACGCAAAGGACCACCATGCCCCGCAAAATCATAGATACCCGTATCGAGAGTGAAACAGCGGCCGCCGTCAAGGAGTCGATCGCAGACAACGGTGTGGATCTGGTCCGGCTGCGACCCGATGGCTACCACTGGCAGGCGCCCGACGGCAAGCAGGAGTTTGGCCCCTTTACCACCCTGGAAGAGGCCCTGGCGGACATGAATGTGGCCAATGGTGAATCGCCCGAGCCGGGGGAATCGCTGCAGGAGGCGGAAGACGAAATCGGCATGTCCGCCTGGATCGACCGCGAAACCGGAGGGCCCGCCGAAGGGTTGTCCATGCCCCGGTTTGAAGACTGAAGCCTACTGCCCGGAGAAAAAAGCTTTCTGCTGGGCGGCGTAGGACTTGGATTCGCGCACACGTTCCACCGCGTCCCAGATGCGTTTGGACAGTGCCGGCCCCAAGGCATGGCCCAGCACCAGGTAATAGTCTTTTTCGTCCACCGGCAGGGGCTGGATCTCCAGCGTGTCGGCAAACTCCGGGTGCTTCTCAAACTCGAATTTGGCGCCGTTGAGTTGCACCACGGCAGCGTCGGCGCGCTTCAGCAGCACTTTGCGCAGGGTCAGTTCGGTGCCCCGGGTACCGTCATCCACTTTGGTGCCCAAGGCCCGCAGCAAGTCCACCACCGAGAACTGGTGGTTGGCGGCAATCGTGGCGCCGGGCGGCTGCACGGCCTTGCCGTCCCAGGACACTTGGCTGCCTTTGGGCCGCACCAGCACATAGGCTTCGCTGAACATGCGTTTGCGGTGGTCCAGCCGGCCCTTGTCGTCCAGGGGGTATTGGCCGAAAACCAGGCGCTCCGCCTTGTAGCTGGCGCCCAGCACCCCATGGAAATGGCCTTTTTGGAGTTCATTGACACAGCGCTGCCAAGGCAAGGCCGTCAGGGTCACGGGCTGGCCCAGCTGCACGCCCACCAGCAGGGCGATGCGCGACGACAAACCGGGCCGGTCGGGCGCCTGCCAGGGGTAACTTCCCGCCTCGTTGTAGCAAAAGTTCAAGGCCTCTTGCGCGCACAGCGACAAGGAAAACAGGGCCAGCGCGCTGAGCGAAACGATTTTTTTCCACATCACGGGGCCTTTCTTGGGATGCGCTACCCGGGCGGGAGCGGTTCGGAATTGTCGCCCCGGCGGCGCCTTGCATGCAAGGCCTGCGCCAGAGAGGCTTCGATGGGCAGCGGCTCACCCGCCCACTGGGCTGCCAGAAGCTCGGCGCACAGCGGGGCGAAGCTCAAGCCACGCGAGCCCATGCCGGCGCACACCCAGAGACTCTGGTCCTCGTCTTGCAGGCTGCCCAGCAGCGGCAAGCGGTCGGCCGTGACACAACGCACGCCCTTCCAGGCCTGCAGCGCACCGGCCTCCAACACCGGGGTCAAGACCTCAAACAGGGCCGGCTGCAACTTTTCCAGGCGCAGCGCATTGGCGCCGTGGTTTTTGTCGTCCGGCCACTCGGGCTGGCCCAAGGGCTGGTAGCTGGCCCCCACAAACCAGCACGGGCCACCGTCCAACGGCACCTGGGGGATGAGGCTGCCGCTGCCGTTCACCGGGCCGGGGGGAAAGGGGCGGGTTTCAGGCACGTCGTGCGCCGCCCAGCTGACCAGGCCGCGCACGCCGTACACCGCGGGCAACTGGTGCAAGCCCAGGGCCAAGGCGGGCTGCGCGGCCTGCACCCGCTGCAGCAAGGGCAGGGCGCCGGTGGCGTTGGCCAGCACCACGCGCGCCACGGTGGTGATAGCGCGGCCGGCAGGGTCCAGCAGGGTCCAGCCCGCCGCACTGCGTTGCAGGTTCTGCACTTGGATGCCCCCCCGGAACTGAATGCCCGGCTGCTGAAGCCAGGCCCGCACCAGCGCGCCCGGTTTGATCCATGCCGCATGGCCGTGCCAGCGGGTGGGCTGCGGGGCATGCACGTCAAAAAGATACTCCTGCACGCCGCTGGGCGCCCAGTCTTGGCCGACGGTCAGCAGTTGGTGGGCCTGCTGCAAGCTCAGACGCACGCCGCTGCGCGACAGACGCGACAACACGCAGTCGTCCGCCGACACATGGGGCACGGCCAAGCCGACCGGCAGGCCGGAGGCGCCGGCGGCCGGGTGGTCCGCCAGGTCCAGCACCTGCACCTGCCAGCCCCGCCGCGCCAGCGAGGCTGCCACGCTGGCCCCCGCCAGTCCGGCACCAATGACAGCGCAGCTTTGCGGTGCCGCGCGGGCACGGCGCCAGGGTTCGCGTGTAGTTTTGAGCTCCCAACGCGGGTCGAACACACCGTGCTGGGGCTGCCGGTCATCGGCCACGTCCTGCAGCACAAAGCCGCATTGGCGCAGGCTGTGTTGCACCCCGGGCTGGGGCTGCCACAGCGTCAACTGCGTGCCACGCCGACAGCAGCGCACCAGCGCCTTGACGGCCCAGTCGTCCCAGCCATCCCACAGATCGGGCTGGCCAGGTGGGGGCGCCAACACCACCACATCGGCCTCGAACTGCTGCTCGCGCAGCAGGGCCTGGCTGGGGCCGATGCACAGGGTGAGCAACACCTGCCCGCCCTCAAACACCAGCCGGTGCTGGCCGGGCACCAGGCCCCCGCACTGCGCCTGCAAGGCCTGGGCCAGTTCGTCCGGCACGGATGATGCAGGGGCTGGATGCGGCACGCCTGCCCACAAGGGGGCCTGGGGCGCCAGGGCGACATAGTGCAAGTGCCGCGGGCGCAGCGGGTCTGCGCGCCACGCCGCCCAGGTGTGCAGAAAGTGGGCGCCCTGGCCAAACGCGGTGTGCAGCACGCACCAGGCCCCGCTGTTGGCTGGCGTACCGCACCCGGCCCCATGGTCGGCCGCGTCCGGGCGCGAATCGGCGGGAGAAGGTGCGTCGTTTGTCATGCGGAATGTTCAGGGAGTGGCCCCATTATCTGGCTTGATCGGGACCGCGCGCGCCGGCCCGCGCGGTCATAATTCGGCGCATGAAACCAATTTTTTCCACCATTGGCATCGTTGGTGCCGGAGCCATGGGACGGGGCATTGCCCAGATCGCCGCGCAGGCGGGCAGTACCGTGTTCTTGTTTGACATGCAGGCCGATGCCACGCGCACGGCGCAGGCCACCGTGTTTGCCCAATGGGACAAACTCGCTGAAAAAGGACGGCTGGACGCGGCCCAGGTGGCCGACTGCAAGGCCCGGCTCCTGTGCGCGGACACGCTGGCCGCCCTGGCCGCCTGCGATCTGGTGGTGGAAGCCATCGTGGAGCGCCTGGACGTCAAAACCCGGCTGTTCGCCGAGCTGGAGGGCCTGGTCGGCCCGGCCACGGTGCTGGCCAGCAACACCTCCTCGCTGTCCATCACGGCCATTGCCGCGCCACTCAAGCGCCCGGGCCAGTTGGCCGGTTTTCACTTCTTTAACCCCGTGCCCCTGATGAAGGTGGTGGAGGTGGTCGCCGGGCTCAAGACCCAGCCCGAGGTGTGCCAGCGCTTGGCGACCTACGCCCGGCAAATGGGCCACACCCCGGTGCAGGCGCAGGACACGCCCGGCTTCATCGTCAACCACGCGGGGCGCGGCTATGGCACCGAGGCGCTGCGCATCGTCAGCGAAGGCGTGGCGGATTTCGCCACCGTGGACCGCATTTTGAAAGACCAGATGGGCTTCAAGCTGGGGCCGTTCGAGCTGATGGACCTGACCGGGCTGGACGTGTCCCACCCGGTGATGGAGTCGGTCTACCACCAGTATTTTGAGGAACCCCGTTACCGCCCCAGCGTCATCACCGCGCAGCGCCTGGCCGGGGGGGTGCTGGGCAAAAAGGTCGGCGAGGGCTTTTACCGCTACGAAGGCGGCCAGGCCCAGGTGCCCGCCGAGCCGCCCGTGCCCGAGGTGGACGAGATGCCGCCGGTGTGGGTGTCGCCGCGCGCGTCCCGGCGGGCCGAACTGCTTTTGCTGCTGAAAAACCTGGGTGCCCGGATCGAGACCGGCGCATCGCCTTCGCCCGACGCCCTGACGCTGGTGGCGCCGCTGGGCTTTGACGTCACCACCGTGGCCGTGGTGGAGCGCCTGGACCCCTCGCGCACCGTCGGCATCGACATGCTGATGGACGACGCCACCAGCCGCCGGCGCGTGCTGGCCACCAACCCCGCCACCCGCCCCGACATGCGCCAGGCCGCCCACGCCCTGATGGCGCGCGACGGCAAGGCGGTGAGCGTGGTGCGCGACAGCGGTGGCTTTGTCAGCCAGCGCGTGGTGGCCACCATCGTCAACATCGCCGCCGACATCTGCCAGCAAGGCATTTGCAGCCCGTCCGACCTGGAAACGGCCGTGACCCTGGGCCTGGGCTACCCCCTGGGGCCGCTGGCCATGGGCAACCTGCTGGGGCCCACCAATGTGCTGGAAGTGCTGTTCAACATGGGCACCGTCTACAGTGACCCGCGCTACCGCCCCAGCCCCTGGCTGCGCCGGCGCGGCGCCATCGGCCTGAGCCTGTTGCACGAGGAAGAATAGGAATAGGCCGGGCGGGGAGAAAGCGCGGTCCGGCGCCCGGTGGGCTTGCTGCTTTCACTATGATTTTGATAGCTGCTTGCGCATATTCCACGGGGGCCAGAGGCCTATTTGACCAATTTTTTTAGGCCAAAGCGGCCGCATGCCGCTCCAGTTGCCCGCGGTTCAGCAGTTCGATGCGGCGGTAGTCCACGCGCAGGGTGCCGTCGTCCTCCCAGAGTTTGAGCTGGCGGTTCACGCTCTGGCGCGACACACCCAGCATAAAAGCCAGGTCCTCCTGCGACACGCCGATGGCGCGGCTGCCGGGGCTGCTGATGCCGGCCCGCGTGTCCAGCGTCAATAAGCGGTGGGCCAGGCGCACCGGCAGCGGCATCAGAATCACATCGTCGATCCAGGTCAGCGCCTGGCGCAGGCGCTGGCAGACCAGCCGCGTGAACGCCATATGCACCTCGGGCCGGGTGGCGATCAGCTGGTGGAAATCGGCGGCGCCCACCACGGCCATCTCGGTGGGCTCGGTGACGTAGCTGTCGTACACGCGCTCTTGCCCCACCAAGAGCGACACCTCGCCAAACCAGTGGCCCGCCTCCAGCACGGCGATCACCGCCTCGCGGCCGTTGGCGGCCACCACACTCACGCGCAGCGATCCACTCACCACGCCAAACAGGGCGTCCGGGGCCGAGCCCTTGAGGAACAGGGAGTCGCCCGGCACCAGCATCCGGCGGTGGGCCACGGCCAAGAGGGTCTGTTGCACGTCCTGCGGCAGGCGCAGGGCATCGCGCACGCTGGCGAGAGAAGCGGGGGTGGTTTCTTCCATGGCGTCAGTCCAGTGGCAAGGGGTGGATTTCTTTCAGGGTTTCTACGGGGGTGCAATTGCCAACACACGACAGTCTGCGCGCGGCCCCCCGGGAATAGTACGTGGACTGGCCACCGTGGCCCAGTCTGAGAAACCCCATACCCACCCAGCCCCAAGGAGCCCCCCACCATGCCGACCCCCACCGACCTGCAAGCCCGCCGCGAACGCCTCGTGCTGGACCATTTTGCTGACGAAACCCGCCAGGATTTCGACGCGGTGCTCCACACCTTTCCCCACCCGCACTACGAAATCGTGGCCACGGGCGAGGTGTTCGACGGCCAGGAGGCCGTGCGCCAGTACTACGCCGCGACACGCACCGCCTTTCCAGACCAGCGCCACGAGATCATCCAGTTGCGCCACGCCGAAGACGCGGTGGTTGTCGAGTTCTGGCTGCTGGGCACCCACCGGGGCGCGCTCAAGGGCCTACCCGCCACCGGCAACACCTTCCGCTGCCGGATGGTGGCCTTCTTCATTTTCGAGGGCGACACGCTGGTCTGCGAACGCCCCTACTTCGACAGCCTCTCCCTGCTCAAGCAACTCCTGGTCGGTGTGCCGCCCGCGGCACTGCCCGCCCTCGTGGGCGGCCTGTTGGCCTGAGCGGACGCGCATTGCACATGGACGCGCTCCACCCCGCCGGCTTCCAGCCCATTGCCGATTTCGACGGTGCCCGCGCGGCGCCCACCCCACAAGACCGCCTGCGGACCTTGCGCCGCCAGGGCCAGCAGTTCCGCGAGCGTTTTTTGGATGAACCCGGGGTCCGGTATGCCCGCAGCTTCAATCTGCTGCGCATCCCTTACCCGGCGTGGTTCGCGTTTTCGGGCGTGTATTCACAGCAACTGCTCAAGCCCCACCTGGTGCACTTGCTGGCGCGCACGGTGCTGATCCAGTTTGAGGACTGGGCGGGCCAGCTCAAAACACTGCTGTTCACGCCCGCCGACTTTGAGACCGGCAGCCAGACGCCTTATTTCCAGCGCATGGCCGCGCAGACGCCCCAGTTCCTGCACGCCACCATCGCCCCCGTCTACGGCACGGTGCTGCAGGCGCTGGCCGCCTGCGGCGTGGCGCCCGCGCAGGTGGACTACATCAGCTACGACCACCTGCACACCCAGAACCTGCGGCGCTGGCTGGGCGACGCGTCAACGCCGGGCCTGCTGCCCAAGGCCAAACTGCTGGTGCACCGCCGGGAACTGGCCAGTGTGCAAGGGCTGCTGCCCACCCAGGCCGACTGGTACTGCCCGCACGGGCTGCAGGGCGTGCCCGCAGACCGCATCCTGCCTTTCGACGGCAGCGTGCAACTGGGCCGGGGGCTGGCGCTGGTGCACACGCCCGGCCACACCGAGGGCAACCATTCCCTGGTCTACCGCACGCCCGACGGCATCCGGGTGAGCAGCGAAAACGGCGTTTCGTCCGACAGCTGGTCCCCCACGCATTCGCGCCACAACGCCATCCGCCGCTATGCCAAGGCCACCGGCGCCGAGGTGGTGCTGAACGGCAACACCCAGGAAAGCAGCGTGGACCAGTACCTCTCCATGGTGCTGGAGAAGACCATTGCGGGCGACTCTGCCAGCCACGAATTCAGCAACGTGGTGCCCTCCAGCGAATGCACCCCGCACTGGCTGTTCCCCGGCGCGCCGAGCAGCCACCTTTGGGGCGAGACGGCCTTTGGCGCGCCCGTCCCTGGCCGAACAGTCTGACCCGCCCCCACCACAAGCGAGACCCCTCCCATGAACCCCACCCCTTTGGCCGGTGCAGCACGCACCGACGACGCCCTGTTTCGCCGCATCACCTGGCGCCTGGTGCCCCTGCTGTTTGCCTGCTACGTGTTCAATTACCTCGACCGCACCAACGTCGGCTACGCCCAGTTGCAGATGAAAGACCAACTGGGCTTTGGCGATGCGGTCTTTGGCCTGGGCGCGGGCATCTTTTTTATCGGCTACGCGCTGTTTGAAATCCCCAGCAATTGGCTGATGGCCCGGATCGGGATGCGCACCACGCTGCTGCGCATCATGGGTTTGTGGGGCCTGGCCTCGGCCGCCATGCTGTTCGTCAGCACACCGCTGCAGTTCTATACCTTGCGTTTCCTGATCGGGGTGTTCGAGGCGGGTTTCGCGCCGGGCGTGCTGTATTACCTGACGCTGTGGTTTCCGTCGCACCGCAGGGCGCAGGTCACCGCCCTGTTTTTCATGGGCTACAGCGCGGCGCCCATCGTGGCCGGGCCCATCGCCGGGCTCACCATGACCTACCTGAACGGGGTGGGGTCCTTGCAGGGCTGGCAATGGCTGTTTCTGCTGGAAGGCCTGCCAAGCGTGCTGCTGGGCATCGCCGCATTTTTCTGGCTGTCCGATACGCCGGCACAGGCCGACTGGTTGACCGGTGAAGAGAAATTACGTGTCCAGCAGACGCTGGACGAGGACCAAAAAATCTGCGGCGCAAGCACCCGTGGCCCGGCCGCCAGCGCCTGGCGCGATGGCCGGGTCTGGCTGCTGGGCCTGATGTCCTTTCTGGTCATCCTGGGCATCTATGCCCTGTCCTTTTGGCAACCCACCCTGATGCAAACCATGGGCTTGAGCGTGTTGGAAATTGGGTTTTATTCGGTCATTCCCGCCGTGGTGGGCATCGCAGCCACGCTGGTCATTGGCCGCCATTCCGACCGGGTGCGCGAGCGGCGCTGGCACTTTGCCATCACCGCCGCCCTGGGGGCGCTGGGCCTGTCGCTCACCACCGTTTTCATGCACAACGCACCCCTGGCCGTGGCCTGTCTGGCGCTGGCGTCGGCCGGTATATCGAGTGCGTTCGCCATCCTGTGGACCGTGCCGGGCACGCTCTTGTCCAAGCCTGCCGCCGCCACGGGGATTGCGCTGATCACGACCCTGGGCGGCTGTGCCGGGGTGGTGGCCCCGGTGCTGGTCGGCTACCTGAAAGCGGCCACCGGCAACTTCACGCTGAGCCTGTACCTGCTGAGTGGCGCATTGCTGCTCTCCGCGCTGCTGATGTTATTTGCCCTGCCACACCCGGCGCGGGCGCGGAGCTGAGGGCGCATGAACACGATCCCCTCTCCGTCCGGCCCCGGCGCCCCCCGGTATGTCGTGGTGACCGGTGCAGGCTCCGGCATCGGCCAAGCCACCACGGCCCATTTGCTCGGTGCCGGGTACCGCGTGCTGGGCGGCGCCATCAGTGCGGACGAGGCCCACCGGCTGCAGGCCGAGTTCGGCCCGCAGTTCACGCCGCTGTGCATCGATGTGCGCGACGAGCACAGCCTGGAGGCGGCTGCCGACCAGGTCGCCGCGCTGCTGGGCCCGCAGCGCCTGGCGGCCTTGCTGAACATTGCCGGTGTCATCGCCAACGGCCCGCTGGTGGACCTGAGCGCCAGCGAATTCAGCAACCTGCTGGCGGTCAACCTGGTGGGCATGCATGCGGCGACGCGCGCGTTTTTGCCGCTGCTGGGCAGCGACCCCGGGCGCCGTGGCGCACCGGGGCGCATCATCAACATCAGTTCCGCCAGCGGCACCCGAACCATGCCCTTCACCGGCGCCTACTCGGCCAGCAAGTTTGGGGTGGAGGCCTTGTCCACGGCGATGCGCCTGGAGTTCAGGCCGCTGGGGATTGACGTGGTGGTGGTTGCGCCCGGCCTCATCCACACCCCCATGGCGGTCAAAATCGAAAGTGAGCTGCAAAAGCCGCCGTCCCTGGCGGTCTACCAACAGCCCTTGCAGCGGTTTTTGGAGCAGACCCGCCGGGCCACCCGCCAAGGCATCCCCCTGGAGCGGGTCGTGCGGGTGATTGCCGACGCCGTGGACCGGCCCCGCCCCCAAGCCCGCTACGCGATCCACCACCATTTTTTCCGGGATGCCGTGCTGATGCGTGCCCTTCCCCTGCGGTGCCGGGATGCGCTGGTGGGCCGATTGCTCGGCCTGCACAAGAGCGCCCCATGATGTAGCCCGGATTGCGCACCCACCGAACCACCCTTTTTTCTGGAACCGCGACATGACTTTTTCCACCCCCATGCAAGCCCGGATGGCACTCGTTCTGCTGGCGCTGTGCGCCGCCATGCCGGCCCATGCTGACGCCACTGGCGTGCGTGTCACGCTCATCAAGACGGCCGATGCCCAGGTGCGCGAAGCCCTGCTGGTGGCCGGGGGCGACTGGTCCAAGGAACTTGTGCTCAACCACATTGCCGTGCTGGTCGAGCATCCCCGGTTCCCCGAGCAGCGCCTGATGTTCGATGCCGGCTTGAGCACCGCTGTGGAAACCGAACGCCAGACCAACCTGCACTGGCTGTACCGCCAATGGCCGCTGCTGTCCTACCAACATTTGAATCCTGCACGCCAGCAACTGCCCGCCGCGCTGCGGCCCAAGGTGATTGCGCTGTCGCACATCCATTGGGACCACGCCAGCGGCATCGCCGACTTTCCCGAGGCCGAGGTGTGGGCCGCGCCCGCCGAGCGTGTATTCGCGGAACGTGCCACGCCGCCCGCCGTGTTCCCCACCCAGGTGCGCAGCCAGGCCGCCCGGTGGAAGGACATGGTGTTCACCGCGCGGCCGCAGTGTGGCTTTGCGCAAAGCCAGGATGTGTATGGCGATGGCAGCGTGGTGCTGGTCTCCATGCCCGGCCACACGCCGGGTTCGGTGGGCCTGTGGGTCAGCACCGGCCAGGGCCGCAAGCTGCTGTTTGTGGGCGATACCGTGTGGCTCAAACGCGCGGTGACGGAGCAGCTGGCCAAACCGCTGGTCTCCCGCAGCGCCGACGCCCAGCCCGCGCAGGTGCGGGACCAGATCGAGCGCCTGGCGGACTGCGTGCGCCTGGACCCGGCGGTGGAGATCATCCCGGCACACGACGCGGCTGCCCAGGACGTGTTGGGGTATTTTCCCAACTGGGTGAACTAATCAACGCCCCTGTGCGGGCCCCGGCAAGGGCAGGACGATCCGGACAACCAGCCCGCCGCCGTTTCCCGGCGCCAGGTCAATGCACCCCCCATGGGCTTGCACCAGGTTTCTGGCAATCGACAGGCCCAGCCCCGTGCCGCCGGTGGACCGGCTGCGCGACGACTCGGCCCGGAAGTAAGGTTCAAACACCTTTTCCAGCAGCTCCGTCGGCAGTCCGGGGCCGTTGTCGTGGACCTGGATCTCCACCGCATCGGTATGGTCCTGCAGCGTGATGCGCACCTGGGTTCCATAACGCAGCCCGTTGTCCACCACGTTTTGCAGCACACGCTCCAAGGCCCGGGGTGCCGCCGGAAAGGGGCGCGCGCAGTGGCCCGCAATCTGGCAGTCCTGCCCCAGATCCGTGGCCTGATCGACGATGCTCTGCACCAGGCGGTTGAGATCCACCGGCACCTTGGATTCCCGCAGTTGCTGGCTGCGGGCAAAATCCAGCCCCTCCTGGACCAGCCCCGCCATGGCGTCGACGTCCGCCTCCATCAGCGCACGTTGGTCGCTGGACTCGAAGGTGGCCAGCCGCAGCGTCAGCCGGGTCAATGGCGTCTTGAGGTCGTGGGAAATGGCCGCAAGAATTTGGCTGCGTTCCAGCAGTTGCCGGCGGATCGCCACATGCATGGCATTGAAGGCGCGTGCGGCATCACGCACTTCCATCGGTCCGTCCGTGGACAGCGGCGCCGTCTCCACGTCATGCGCCAAGCGATTCGCCGCGTGCGTAAACACATCCAGTGGCCGCGTGGCCACGCGCACCGCAATCCAGGCGATCCAGAGCACCAGTGCCGATACGGCGGCAATGTACAGGGCGATGCCCACAAAGGGCGGGCGGGTGGACGCCAGCGCCTGGTCAAAGTGCACCAGCACATCCTGCTGGGCATCCAGGGACAGGCGGATCGCGTCCGCAGCACCGGCCTTGACGATGGCCGATGCCATGGGCGGGGTGGCCGCCCACTTACGCACATCCAGCAGGATCAGCCGGAAATCTGCATGGTCGGATGCCGGTGTGGTGTCTGCAATGGACACCACCTGAAACCAGTAGCCACCACGGCGCATCTGCGCCGCCCGGAGCGCCCGCTCGGGTGGCGCAAGGCCGCGCAATTGGCCGTGGGCGTACACAATGTCCCTGGCAATGACTTCATTGCGCAAGCTGCGGGACTCAAAGCCGTGTCGCAACCCGGCTCCGCCAAAGCTCAGCACCTGGAGCGCGACCATGGCGCTCAGGAGGATGAGCAGCAAGCGGCCCTTGAGCGACATCCGGCGCAGCGGGTTCACGGGCGTGGGCCCTGGGCGGCCGGGGGCGTCGGCGGTTCAGCACACCACCGGACTTCCTTGCAAAACACATAACCCTCGTTGCGCAGGGTCTTGATGTACTCGGCTTCGCGTACATCGTCGCTCAGGTGCTTGCGCAAGCGCGATACCCGCAGGTCAATCGAGCGGTTGAAGACATCGGCGTCCCGGCCTGCGGTGTGCACCAGCAGTTGGTCCCGTGTCACCACCTGCTGCGGATGGTCCATCAAAAAGACGAGCAGCGAATATTCCGCCCTGTTGAATACCGAGACGGAACCGCTGCGGTGGATCAGGTGCCGCTCGACGGTGTCCAGGGTCCAGTCGCCAAAGGAGGCGTAGCGCAGCACTTCGGAGCGCACCTGGCCGGGCGGCAGCATGCGGGCGCGCCGCAGCACCGAACGGATGCGCGCAATGAGTTCGCGCGGGGCGAAAGGTTTGGACACGTAGTCGTCAGCCCCCAGCTCCAGGCCCACGATGCGGTCCACGTCGTCGCCCAATGCGGTCAGCATGACCACCGGGACCGCGCTGTGGTCACCGGACCGCAGCTCGCGAAACAGCGTCAGGCCGTCTTCCATCGGCAGCAGCAGGTCCAGCACGATCAAATCGACCGGTGACTGCTGCAGCAATGCGCGCATCTCGCGCCCATTGGCGGCACAGCTCACCCGGAAGTCGTGTTTGCTCAGATGCCCGGCCAGCAGCGAGCGGATCTGGGCATCGTCATCAATGATCAAGATGTGGTCAGGGCGAGCGTCCATGCGGGTTGAGGCCTTGAGGGGATGGGGCGGGTGGAGGTTCATTCTACCGAGCGCTCCCCCGCCCACACCGGGCTCACCAGGGGCCCATGGGGTCCTGTTTTGTATCGCCATGTGTCATGCGCCGGCCCGGATACGGGGCGGTACAAATCCCCGCCCTGCGGACAAGACCCGGCCGCGACGCGCTGGTGCAATGCATCTGCGTTATCGCATGCGTCCCACTTCAGGAAACCACCATGAAAACCAACACACCCACATACCCACCCACATATGCACGTTTCGCGCGCCACGCTGCCCGCTTGGCATGGGTTTGCGCTTCCAGCATCACTTGCGCCGCCGCCGCGGACTTGACGGTTGAAATCAGCGGCCACCGGTCCACCGAGGGCAAAGTGCGCGCCGCTTTGTACAAGGACAGCACCAGCTTCCCCGGTACGCCGCTGCGCGGAGTCGAAGGCCCGGCAAGCCAGGGCACGGTGGTGCTGACCTTCAAAGAGGTGCCGCCCGGTGCCTACGCCCTGTCCGCCTACCACGATGAAAACGGCAACGAAAAAATGGACCGCGGTTTGTTCAAGATCCCCAGCGAGCCGTATGGATTCAGCCGCGACGCGCGCGGAGACAAGGGGCCTCCCGAGTTCCGGGATGCCCAGATCGAGGTGCGCGACCCGGCCACCAAAATCTCCATCAAACTGCGCTGATGCGGGGAGCCTCTATGCCTACCCCCCAGACGATTGTGCAAGTCCGCGGCGTGAGCAAACGTTACCAATTGGGCCATGTCCCGGTGGTGGCGCTTGCGGAGGTGAGCGCGGACATCCATGCCAACCGGTTTACCGTGATCAGCGGCCCGTCCGGCAGCGGCAAAAGCACTCTGCTCAACCTGATCGGCAGCCTGGATGTGCCAGACACCGGCAGCATCCGTGTCGGCAACGACCACCTGTCGTCGCTCAGCGATGACCAGCGCAGCCAATTTCGTGCGCGCCAGATCGGCTTTGTGTTCCAGTCCTTCAACCTGATCTCGGTGTTGAGCGCCATCGAAAACATCGAGTACCCCTTGCGTTTGACGGACACCCCGAAAGCGCAATCCCGTGCCCGTGCCAGCGAACTGCTGGCCGCCGTCGGCCTGGCAGGCAAGGGCCACCATTTGCCGTCCCAACTGTCGGGGGGCCAGCGTCAACGCGTCGCCATCGCCAGGGCGCTGGTGGCCCGCCCCGCCCTGGTGCTGGCCGATGAACCGACCGCCAACCTGGACCGTGCGACCGGCGAAGACATCATCCGCCTGATGCGGCGCATGCAGCACGACACCGGCACCACTTTTGTTTTTTCCTCCCACGATCCGGCGCTGCTGGAGGTGGCCGACGACCGCATTCACATCGTGGACGGGCGCATTGATCGCGTCGAACCCGCATCGGAGACCTTGCCATGAAACTTCTCAGTATTGCCTGGCGCAATATCCTGCGCAATCGCCGCCGTACGGCATTCACGCTTGCTGCCGTGGCGGTGGCGGCAACCGCCATGCTGCTGCTGGGTGGTTATGTCAAAGCCACCGTGCGCGCACTGGAGACCGACACGGTGCGCCAGGTCGGCCATTTGCAGATCATGGCCAAGGGGTTTTTAGAGTTTGGCCGTGGCAACGCGGGGCGTTTTGCCCTGCGCGACCATGAAGCGATTGCAGCGGCGCTGCGCGCCGACCCCGTGCTGCAATCCCTGCTGGTCACCGCCACGCCGGTGCTGCAAGTGCAGGGCGTCGTGGGGAATTACGCAGAGGGAACCTCGACCAATTTCGCCGGCAGCGGCTGGGACCCGCAGGCGCGCAGTCGGATGCTGGAATGGGATGGCAACCACATGCGCCTGCCACCGGGCGCCGTGTTTATCAGCGAAGACAAGCCCCATGCCGGGGTCATTGGTGCCGGGTTGGCCCAGTTGCTGGGCATGTGCGAGGTGCTCGCCGTCAAGGACTGCGTGCCGGTGCGCCAAGCCACGGTCGACGCCAGCGCACCGGTCATGGCCTCCGACCTTGCGCAATTGACACAGCGCGCGATGGAACCTGTCCGGGCGGAACCCGCAGCGCAAACCGTGTCGGTGGAGCTGATGTCCTCGGGTGCCACCGGCGCGCCGAATGTGGTGCGCATGGAGGTGCTGCGTGCCCAACGGCAAGGTGCACGCGAGTTCGACGCCATGTTCATCGGCATGCCCCTGGCGCTGGCGCAACGCCTGCTGTTTGGGCCCCAGGGCAAGGGCGCGTCCGCGGTGGTGCTGCAGCTCAAGGACAGCGGCGACATGGAGCGCGCCAAGGCGCGTGTGCAAGCCGTCCTGGGAGCGCACGCCACGCCCCTGGAAGTACACGACTTTCACACGATCCAGCCCAATTTCGACCAAGTGGTGGCCATGTTCACGGCGATTTTTCGCTTCGTCACGGTGCTGATGGCGGTGGTGACGCTGTTTACGGTGGCTAACACCATCAACATGGCGGTCAATGAACGCATCGGAGAGATCGGCAGCTTGCGTGCCATCGGCTTCACACAAGGGCATGTGCGCGGCATGTTCCTGATCGAAGGCGCATTGATCGGGGCCATCGGGGCCGGTGTGGGCGCCCTCAGCGCCATCGGGCTGGGGGAGTACGTGATCAACCGGAGCGGCTTGAGCTGGACGCCACCGGGGCGCAGCACCGCCGTGCCGATTGCTGTCGATATTTTGGGCAACCCGGCGTTCATCGCCATGGCCATTGCGCTGTTCGCCCTGCTGGCCTGTGCCTCGTCCTGGTGGCCAGCGCGGCGCGCCTCGCGGCTCGAAATCGTGGAGGCACTGCGCCATGTTTAAGTTATTGCAACGCCGCCGCGTGGTCGCGTGGATGGGCGCAGCCTGTTGGGCCATGGTGGCCTGTCCCGCCAGTGCCGCGTCCCCGCAGGACATGCTGGCCGCCAGTGACGACATCCGCAACCCACCCAACAGCTTCTCGCTGCGCCTGGCGATCACCGAGTACCGCCAGGGACGCCAGACCAACCATTCGACGCTGTCGGTCTATTCCAGTCCGTCCGAGTCTTCGGGTGACTTCCGCAACCTGGTGCGCATGGTGACGCCGATGCGCGATGCGGGCAAGCTGCTGCTGCGCAATGGTGGCGACCTGTGGTTCTACGACCCATCCAGCCGCGCCTCGGTGCGCATCTCGCCGCAACAGCGCCTGCTGGGCCAGGCGTCCAACGGCGATGTCATGACGACCCGGCTGGCCCGCAACTACACCGCCGAGTTGAAAGGGCCCGAGGAAGTGAAAGACGGCGATGGCGTGGTGCGCAAAACCCAGCGGCTGCTGCTGGTCGCGCAGCGGCCCGATGTGACGTATGCGCAGATCGAATACTGGATGGAGGACGGCACGCACCGCCCCGTCATGGCCAAGTACTACACCGCGGAGAACCGCTTGCTGAAATCGGCCTGGTTTCGCCGCTTCAAGCCCGCCCTGGGCGCGGTGCGGCCCACGGAAACCGTGATTGTGGACGGGCTGGATCCGCAATGGGTCACCGTCATGCAGTTGTCCGAATACACCCCACGAAAGATCCCCGAGCAATGGCTACAACGCGACTATTTGCCCCGATTCGCCGCCGACTGAGCGCCTGCGTGCTGGCCGTCTTCGCCAGCCAGGGCGCGCTGGCGCAGGCGCCGCCCGATCTGGACCCGGCGCAATTCCAGGTGGCAGAGCAGGAGGAGGCCGCTGCGACGGCGCTGGGCATCAAAGCCAGCATCGGCCTGGACGCCTGGGACCGCCGCCGCGCGGTGGACGGCGTGGCGGACGCCGGTATGCGTTCGGTGCTGGACCTGCGCCGGGAGTGGCATCTGGGCAGCGGCTGGAGCGCCACGTTTTCTGGCCGGCTTGAAGGGACCGGTGATGGCCACACCGGCACCGTGCACAAGGCCTTGCGCGAAGCCTATGTCGCCAAACGCATGGGGGATTCGCTGTTTGTCGATGTCGGCCGGATCAACCTGCGCAGCGGCGTGGCCAGCGGCTTCAACCCGACGGATTGGCTGCGCGAGGCCGCTGCCCTGCCACAGACCACCCAGAACCCGGTGAGCCTGCGCGAAAACCGCCTGGGCACCGTGATGCTGCGGCTGCAGGCCATCGAAAACTGGGGCGCGGTGCAGCTGGCCGTGGTTCCCCATCTGGCCCAGCAAGAAGATGGAGCGTCCCCCGACGGCTTGGCATGGGAACGCACCAACGACGACAAGGCCCTGCATGTGCGCGTGGCACCCCAGCTCAATGATGCCCTCAGCCTGGACCTGCTGGCCTACGCCCGGGAAAACCGCCACCCCCAGTGGGGCCTCAACCTGACCTCGGTGCTGCACAGCGCGTTGATCGCACACGCCGAGTTGGCGACCGGCCTGCGGGAGGGGCTGGCCGCGCCCGGGGTGGCGCCATCGACGCACATGCAGCAACGCGTCGCCGCCGGGTTCAACTGGACGACGCCCCAGGGCACCGTCCTCACCGTGGAGCGGCACAGCGCCACCGACGCACTGAACCCGCAGGATTGGGAGGCCTGGCGGCTTGCCACGGACCGGCCGACCCTGCGCGGCCTGGCGCAATTGCGCACGCAACGCAGCGATTTGCAGGAGCCCCTGGTGCGCGACGCCTGGTTTTTCCGGGCCGCCGTGACGGGCCTGTCCGAGCGGGCCAATGTCGATCTGGGGGCCTTCGTGCGCCTCAATGCCTATGACCACAGCGCGCTGTGGCAGGTGGACGGCGCCTGGCATGTGCGCCCCCGCGTGTCGGTCTACGCCAGCCTGGGCGGATTTGTCGGCACCTCACTGTCGGAATTCGGCGCCAACCCGACACGCACGCTGATGTCGGTGCGGCTGGAAACGGTTTTTTAACACCCCCCACCACAAGGAATTTTTATGAAGACATGCATCACCCTGGCCGCATTGAGCGCGGCCTGCGCCGCCCTGGCCGGTGAGGACAAATCACCCTGGGACATCGCGCTCGGTGTGCAGGCGCGCCACCAGCCGCACTACCAGGGAAGCGACGCCAAGGGCACACACCTGCTGCCCCTGGTCCGCCTGTCCTACACCACGGACTACGGCAGCGTGCGCCTGGGTACGCTGCCCGGCGCGGACGCGCCCCTGTTGTCGTACAGCCCCGTGGAAACCGCCAACGCGGCGCTGGGCATGGCGATGGGGATCGATCCGGGGCGTTCCGACACCGACGCGGGCGCCCTCCTGCCCGGCAGCACGCGGCTCAAGGGCATGGGCAGCCTGCCCGGCACCCAGGTTGTTGCGCTGTTCGGCAGCTATCGGATGCAAGACATCACGGTGCATGGCCTGTACCGCGGCGCGATCGACGCCAACACCGGCCACGGCGGGCAGCTTGGCACCCTGCAGCTGGCTTACGCGCTGCCAGTGGGCGGGCCGCTGTCCGCCAGCCTGCAGGCGGGTGTGACCTGGGCCAACCAAACGTACATGCAAAACATGTTCGGCGTCACCGCGCAGCAAGCGGTGGACACCGGTTTCGCCGTCCACGCGCCAGGCAGCGGCGTGCGCGACTACACGCTGGGGCTGGATATGCGCTACCGCGTGGAGAAACATGTCATTTTGCTCGGCGGCCTGGGCCTGACACGCCTTGCCAACGACGCCGCCAGCAGCCCCATCGTGCAAGACCCGTTGCAGCCCCGCATGTATGCAGGGGCCATGTACCACTGGTAAGAAGCGGCTGCGTCCCATCGCTGGACGAGGCGGAGGAAGCCCGCCCTTTTGCTCCTATTTTGATAGCTGCTTGCGCTTACCCAGCGTGCCGAAACGGCTGATTTGGCTTGTAAAAAGGCACGGCCAGGCAGGCGCGCGAGGCCCAGCCAGGGGCGCCTGGCGTCCTCCGCAATTTCCCTATGCTCGTAAACCCTAGGGTTTCAAGAAGCCGCTGAAATTTGATAGTGCTCTGGCAAATTCCTGCCCATAGTCCGTTCCGCAATTGCGCATTGGGCGCGGTTTGCCACGCCCCATGTTGCCAGCGGGCACCCTACAACACGATTGGAAATGCTGCTATGAGTCAAAATTCATCCCCTGGCCTGAACAAGACGCTGGGAACCACCCAACTCTGGGGCATCGCGGTGGGCCTGGTTATTTCGGGCGAGTATTTCGGCTGGAGCTACGGCTGGGCCTCGGCCGGCACGCTGGGCTTTTTGGTGACGTCGATCTTCATCGCGCTGATGTACACCACCTTCATTTTCAGCTTCACCGAGCTGACCACCTCCATCCCGCACGCGGGCGGGCCGTTCGAGTACAGCCGCCGCGCCTTTGGCCCCACCGGCGGCTACCTGGCCGGTTTTGCCACCCTGGTGGAATTTGTGTTTGCGCCCCCGGCGATTGCGCTGGCCATTGGCGCCTACCTGAACGTGCAGTTCCCCACGCTGGACCCCAAGATGGCAGCCGTGGGCGCCTACGTGGTCTTCATGACCCTGAACATACTGGGCGTGCAGATTGCGGCGATGTTCGAGCTGGGCGTGACCTTGCTGGCCATCTTCGAGCTGCTGGTGTTCATGGGCGTGGTGTCACCGGGCTTCTCGGTGGCCAACTTCGTCAAGGGTGGCTGGGCTGGGCAAGACAGTTTCAGCCTGGCGTCCATCCCCGGCATGTTTGCGGCGATTCCGTTTGCCATCTGGTTCTTCCTGGCGATTGAAGGCGTGGCCATGGCCGCCGAAGAAGCCAAGACGCCCAAGCGCTCCATCCCCATCGCCTACATCGGCGGCATCCTCACGCTGGTGGTGCTGGCCACCGGGGTCATGGTGTTTGCCGGCGGCGCGGGCGACTGGACCAAGCTCTCCAACCTGAATGACCCGCTGCCCCAGGCCATGAAGCTGATTGTGGGTGAAAACAGCGGCTGGTTGCACATGCTGGTGTGGCTCGGACTGTTCGGCCTGGTGGCCTCCTTCCACGGCATTATTCTGGGCTACTCGCGCCAGATCTACGCCCTGTCGCGCGCCGGTTTCCTGCCTGAGGTCTTGGGCCGGGTGCACGCCACCCGCCACACCCCGCACTTCGCCATTCTGGCGGGCGGCGCCGTCGGCATTGCGGCCATCTTCAGCGACCAGCTGATCACCCTGGGCGGCCAGACCCTGACCGCCAACATCGTGACCATGTCGGTGTTCGGCGCCATCGTGATGTACATCCTGAGCATGGCCAGCCTGTTCAAGCTGCGCATCAGCGAGCCGAAGCTGGAGCGCTCGTTCCGTGCGCCCCTGTTCCCCTGGGTGCCCGGCTTTGCCCTGCTGGGTGCGCTGGTGTGCCTGGTCACCATGGTGTACTACAACCCCTTGATGGCCGGTGTATTTGTCGGCCTGATGGCCGTGGGTTACGTCTACTTCCTGAGCACCGCACGCCGCCGCGAAGCGCTGCTGCACACCGGCTCTAAAAACCCCGGTGCCAACCTGTCGGGTGCTGCCGGTTTATCCTCCGTGACCCGCTGACCACCGCCCGCTTGCGGCCCCTTTGCACGCGCCATGCCGACGACACCGACTCCACTTCCAGCCAGCAGCGCAGAGCTGGCGTGGCACATGACCCAGGCCATGGGAGTCAACTCGCTGGCGCAAAGCATCACCGGGTGGCAGCAGGTCTACGACCAGCTGACGCCCGGTCCCTTTCACGGCGCCTTGAATGAGTTGCTCATGGGGCCGGTGCAGCTGTTCATGGAATCGTCCAGCCGCGCCCTGGTGCAGACCTGCAAGACCTGGCCGCAGGCGGTGTGGTTTGGCGTCCCGGTGCGGCCCGAACAGACCAGCCACATCGAAGGCACGCCGATCGAAGCGAACATGGTGGCGGTGCGCAGCGGCCAGGCCGAATTCCAGCTCACCACCCCCAACGACTTTGGTTTCTTTGGGGTGGTGGTGCAAACCGACACCCTGCAGCGCTACACCGCACAGGAAGGCGGCGCGGAACTGCTGTCGCAGGCGCTGAACCGGCCGGTGCTGAAGGTGGCGGACGCCGCCATCGACACGTTTCGCTGGTGGCTGTCCCACACCCTGCAGACCGTTGCCATGATGCCCGACACGGTCACCCCCCAAGCGCTGGAGCACCTGCTGGACGACACCTTGTCGCGCCTCGGTTTTTTGCTGACCCAACAGGAGCAGCAACCCCGTGAGACGGTGTCCACCCAGCATGCGCGGCGCGTCATGCAGCGGGTGCGCGACTACGTGGTGGCGCACAACGACCAGTGTGTGAAGGTGCACGACCTGTGTGAACAGTTGGGCATCAGCCGGCGCGCGCTGCAGGACTGTTTCCACAAGACTATGGGCTGCACACCCAAGGCCTACCTCAGCGCCTTTGGCCTGAATGCCGCGCGCCGCGCGCTGGAGCAAGCCACGCCCGAGCAGGCCACGGTGTCCGACATCGCCACGCGCTACGGCTTCTGGCACCTGAGCCAGTTTGCCGCCGACTACCGCCGGTTTTTTGGTGAGCTGCCCTCGCAAACCCTGCGCGAACAGCGGCCCCTGGCCCACCGCTGAATCCGCGCGCAAACGCGCCGCAATGTTTCCTGCCGTAATCTGGCGGCGCGCACCGAAAATCACTGCCCAAGAAGGGGTTGATTGGCGGTTGACCTGCCAGGCAGGGCATAGCTGCGGGTGAGGTGCGGGCATTTCAGCGGGTCGTGGGCTCTACCGAGGTGCGATACTTGGCCTCATCTGGTTGAAACGTAAAAGACACCGCAGCCGCCAGCAGCACCGCCACCCGCAACACCCTGGCCAAGGAAGTGAAAAAGCGCAAGAAAAACACGTAGAGCTACTGGCCTATGTCGAACAACTGCGCCATTACGCCGAGGTGAAGGCAATCACCTGCGAAAAGGATGAAGAATGAAAATTAGAGCTTTGTATTTTGAAGATGTCGGTCCCTTGGGCTCTCAGAGCATCGACCTGCTCAACGACTGGGATGACCAAATTGAGTCACGCACCTTGCTGTCCGGCCCCAATGGTTGCGGCAAATCTACGGTACTGCGCACCGTGGCCATGCTGTGGGAGGCTTTAGGGTATTGGCTCGATCAGCGCAAGGTGTTGCCAAAAAACCATGCGGCCCGTGAGTGGCTGCAGCGTTGGGGTGGCTGTGCGGTAGTGCTGAGCGACGTTCCCATGGAAGGCCATGTGGTGGGACTCATTTTTGGTGATCTTGCGTGGTGCGAATCCATGCGTTCACAGCATGCAGACGTGATGTGGCTGGGTGAAGGGGCTGCGCGCACGGGCAAAGCAGGAAACCCTAAAAGGGAGATTTTCATTCCTTCGGCCCCCTGGATTCAAGAGTGGTCCGAGGCACGAAAAAAAATGATCTTGTCGTTCGACAAGGTTGATGTTCCCAATGTGGTGTTTATGGACGCCGAAGAGCGGCGGTGGGTCGCAGCGCGGCGCAATGTGGGCGAGCACACCGCTGAATTGTCGGGCAGGCGCTGGCTTCCCAAATACCAGGCCAGTGAGGACTGGAAAGACCAGTTGGAGGCATCGCTCATCACACTCAAAACGACCCAGTTGCACAAGTACCACGACATCATTCGCTTGTTGAATGGGTTTTTGTCAGGCAAAGAGATTGACCCCGACATTCAACCTGGCGAAAGCCGTTTGCGCGTGAAGCTGAAAAACAAGCGGGGGCAGTCGCATGGTTTGGACGATTTGAGCGCGGGGGAGCATCAGGTGTTGATCATGCTGTTCCTGCTGGCTCGGTGGGCCGAACGGGGCGCTGTGGTGATGGTTGATGAGCCGGACTTGTATTTGCATCCGTCTCTGGTGAGTGGTTTGCTTTCCAGCCTTGAAAGGCTGGTGAAAGACCTGGGCGGACAGTTGATCATCACCTCGCATCAGCCAGAAATTTGGCAGCGATACGAGGCATCAGGCAGGCGCATCGAGCTGGGAGCAAGGCAATGAGCAAGGTGGATGAGCGCATTCAAGACATCAAGACGCAGCTTGTCGGTAACACCGGGGTCAAAGTGTTGCTCGTCGAGGGGGCGGACGATGTAGATGCCTATCGAATCTTTCTGGATAGAAAGTTCCCTGGCTGGGAGGTGCATTGGCATCTTGCTGAAGCGGGCAAGAAAGCCACCGTGGTTGAAATGGTTCGCAAAGAGCCTGCTTGGTTAGGGTTGGTAGACCGCGACGAGTGGACCGATGCGCAGATAGCAGCGCACTCGGCAGCAAGTCCCAACTTACTGGTCTTGCCGCGCTTTTGCCTGGAGAGTTATCTCATTGATCCGGCGGAGTTGTGGGAGGCTCTCCCAGCCAAGCAGCGTGCAAAGATTGCGGGGGGCGAGGAACAGTTTAGCCGTGAGTTGTTGACTGACTTGCAAGGCTGGATTCGGCACGCAGCCCTTTGGCATGGAGTACGTCCGCTGTGGCGACAGCTGCGCAATCTGGGCTTTCCAGACTCGGTAACTGGCAATCCACCTATGCCGGACGATGCAGCACTTCGGACAAAGTTCAAAGAGTGGCATGTGACCTTGGACGTCGATGCCGTTTTGGCTGGTGTACATGCTTTGGAAGCCAAACTGGCTTCTGAAGACGTGAGCAAGCTGTGCGCCCAATGGTTGCACGCAAAGAGGCTTTATTCGCAGAAGGTGCAGCAGACCTTGGATCGTCTGTTGGGTCCAAAACCTGCCAAAGAGCGCCGTCTGGACATTTTGCGTACACGAACGGTTCCGAGTGATTTGGCTGTGTTGTGGCAAGCCATGGGGTTGGCGGCAGCGCCTTGAACCCCCATGGCGCTTGACGCTTGGCGAAACGCTGCCGAATTCCGATAACCCGCCCTCCGCGACGGCACGTATCGTGGGTCTCTTTCAGGAGACCCCATGCACCCTTCCCACCCCCACCCCGCAGCCGCATCCACACGCCGCAGTTTTTTCAGCCGCAGCACCGCAGCGCTTGCCCTGGCCGCCGTGCCGTTGGTCGCCAGCGCCAAAGCCGCGCCACCCGCCGCACCGGGCCTGGACCACGCCAAATGGTCCCCCCGCAACCACGCGGCGCTGAACGCCTTGATCGCCCGGCATGGCAAGCACAGCCCCCGGTATGACGCCAAGCGCAAGCCCTATGCGGTGTTCGACTGGGACAACACCGCCATCATGAACGACACCGAAGAGGCGCTGTTCATGTACCAGATCAACACGCTGGCGTTCCGGCTGTCTCCCGCGGAGTTCGGCGCCATCCTGCGGCAAAACGTGCCCGCAGGCCCCTTCAGCGCGGACTACAACAACAGCGCCGGGCAGGCCGTGACTCTGGCCGACATTGCGGCCGATCTGGACGCCACCTACGCCTGGCTGCACGCCCAGTACCGCGGCTTTCAAGGAACCTTGTCGCTGGAGGCGATACGCGACACCGCGCAGTTCCAGGACTTCCGCGCCAAGCTCTACTACCTGTACGAGGCGGTCAACGGCACCCATGGGGTGGACGTGGGCTACCCCTGGGTGGTCTACTTCTTCACCCACATGAGCCGCGAGGAAGTGGACTTGCTGACCGAGCGCTCCAACGACACCAACCTGGGCCTGGGCCTGGCCAAAACGAAGTACACCAGCGCACCGTCCCTGCCGGGGCGTGCGGGCGTGGTCAGCGTCAGCCACTTTCAGGGCATCCGCCTGACCACGGAGATCGCCTCCCTGATGGATGCGCTGCGCGAAAACGGCATCGACGTTTACGTGTGCACCGCCTCGCTGGAGCATGTGGTGGGGGTCTTCGCCTCGCTGCCCAAATACGGCTACAAGGTGCCACGCGCCAACGTGCTGGGCCTGCGCCTGGAGATGCAAGGCGAGGTGTTCACCAACCGCTACCAGGCGGGTTGGCCGCTGACCTGGGGCCCCGGCAAGACGGTCGCCATCCAGCGTGAACTGGTGGCTAAAAAGGGCTACGGTCCGCTGCTGGTGGCCGGTGACAGCGATGGCGACTACGACATGCTGCGCGACTTCCCGGACACCCGTTTGGGGCTCATCGTCAACCGCTTGAAGAAGGGCAAGATTGGTGAACTGTCCCAGCGTGCCGCACAAGACGCACAGGCCGACCAACCCCGCTTTGTCCTGCAGGGCCGCCAGGAGTCCACCGGCAATTGGCTGCCCATGGAGCAGTCCTTGAAATACGGCAGCGCCACGGCGCAATTGCTGGCCTGAAGCGGTGCATTCGCGCTGATTTTCGTTACTGCCCGGGAGCGGTTTACTTTCACAATCCATTCAACCGCAACGGTGTGCAGACGCTCTGTAGCGCGGCACATCCCTTCGAAAGAAACCGCCCGAGATGGACACCAAGACGTTCGCACCCAAGGAGAGATTTATCCAGGAATTCGTTCCGGGCAAACAAATCACCCTCGCCCATGCGATTGCCAACCCCACAGCGGAACTGTGCAAAAAAATCGGCGTGCCCGGCGCGGAAGCCATTGGCATCATGACCCTGACCCCCGGCGAGACCGCCATGATTGCCGGGGACATTGCCACCAAGACGGCGAATGTGGAAATTGGTTTTCTGGACCGCTTCAGCGGCGCACTCGTGATCTCGGGTTCGGTGGCCTCGGTTGAAGAAGCCCTGCGCCAGGTCATTGAAGTGCTGCGCCGCCAGCTGGGTTATTCCACCTGCGACATGACCCGCACCTGAGCACACCATGGCACCGCGCTTCATGCTCATCGGACAAATCGGTGCTGGCAAGACCACGCTGTTCAACGGCCTCTTTGGCAAGGACGAGCCCGCGCGCAAAACCCAGGTCATGGAGTTTGAAGGCAACCACGGCATCGACACCCCCGGCGAGTATTTCAGCCACCCGCGCATGTACCACGCGCTGATCACCATGTCGGCCGAAGTGGAGCGATTGATGGTTGTGCACCCGGCCGATGTGTTCGACTGCCGGCTGCCGCCCGGTTTGCTGGACGTGTATGCCCACAAAAGCATCGATGCCGTCGTGACCAAGATGGACCGGCCCTGCACCGACCTGCCACGGGTGGAGCGCCTGCTGCGCGATGCGGGCGTACACGGCCGCATTTTTCCGGTCTCCATCCACGACCTTTTATCCATCGCCACGGTGCGCAGCTACCTGCTTGGCAACGTCTCCGGCGAACCGGCCCCTTGCGGGAAAGCACCATGAGCAAAAAACAATTGATCAGCGCGGACGATGTACGCGCGGCGGCCAAACGGGGCGAACGGGTCCTGTACCTGCGCGACAAAACCACCATCGTCACGGCGCAAGCCGCCAGCACCGCCAAAGACCTGGGCGTGGCCCTGGCGCTGGGCGCCCCCCCGCCCCAGGCATCACCGTCCGAAGAACCCAAGGCACCCAGCACCCCTGCGGATGCCGTGGTGCGCCAGGCTCTGGCCGCCCAGATGGGGGGCGAGGTGCGCGAAGACCTGGTGGCCGAGGTGATGCGCCGCATGGCCCTGGAGCGCAGCGCTCCGGCGCAAGGCGGCGTGCGAAAAATCGCCTCCATTGCCGTGAACGCACCCGTGGGTGGCAGTGGGGTCCTGGCCAGCAAGCTGGACCTGGCCACCCTGGTGGCCGGCGAGGCCGTGCCCTGCGCGGCCGGTTTCATGGCCTGGGCCCAAAGCTTTGTGCCCTTCCAGCGTGACGGCGACGAAGTGCAGGTGGTGCTGGAAGGGGAGTTGCAGCTTCGCGCCGGCCCCCACACCGTCACCGCCGGGGTCGGCGATGTGGTGCTGATTCCCAAGGGGACGTCCCTGGAGATTGGCACAACCGCGTCGGTCCGGCTGTTCTACCTCAGTTACAAGGGATAAGCCCATGCACCTCATTGAATCCTGCCAGGCCTGGGCCCGCCAGCACCCGGCCCGCGTGGTGTTCCCCGATGCCCTAGACCACCGCGCCATCCAGGCCGCCGCTGAACTCCAGCAACGGGGCTGGGCCAAGCCGGTGCTGCTGGCCAACCCCTTTGCGCTGCGCGACCACTGCATTGCACACGGCATTGACATGCCCGCCGTGGCCACGCTGGACCCCACCCTGTCGCCCCAGCTGGACCGCTATGCAGCGACGCTGCGCGCCAAACGCCCGGAGCTGTCGGAAGCAGCCGCACGCAAGCAGTTGCAAGACCCCTTGTGGTACGGCGCCATGATGCTGGTGCACGGGGATGCCGACTACTGCATTGCAGGCAACCTGTCGGCCACCGCCTCGGTGCTGCGGGCGGCGCTGCGCGTGATCGGGCTGGCCGAGGGCACCAACACCCTGTCGTCCATGTTCTTCATGATCTCGGCGGACCAGTCCACCGTGCTGGGCTTTGGCGACTGCGGCGTGGTGCCCGAACCCACCAGCGAACAGCTGGCCGACATCGCCATCAACACGGCGGAAAATTTCCAGCGCGTCACAGCGCAGGCACCGCGCGTGGCCATGCTCTCGTTTTCCACCCAGGGCAGCGCCAAACACGCGGCCGCCGTGCATGTGAGCCAGGCCGCGCAGCTGGCGCACGCACGCCAACCCCAGTTGCTGCTGGACGGCGAGATGCAGTTTGATGCTGCCTTTGTGCCCCAGGTGGCCGCGCAAAAAGCGCCGGGCAGCGCCGTGGCGGGACAGGCCAATGTGTTCATTTTCCCCAGCCTGGCGGCCGGCAACATCGCCTACAAGATCACCGAACGGCTGGGCGGCTTCAAAGCCCTGGGACCCATGATCCAGGGCCTGCGCCTGCCCATGCACGACCTGTCGCGCGGCTGCAGCACGGCCGACATGGTCGAAGTGACCTTGCTGGCCATGAAGATGAACCCCCTCCCAGCACAGCGCCCGTCCCCGGCGGGCCACCCCCTCACCCGCGCGACAGGGAGTCCGGCGAAGCCTCTGTCCGTAGCTAGTTCGCTCGCTTTTCAACACACAAGGAGATAGGAAATGGAAGCACTCGGCATGATCGAAACAAAGGGCCTGGTCGCACTGATCGAGGCCTCTGACGCCATGGTCAAAGCGGCCCGCGTCAAGCTGGTCGGATTCAAGCAGATCGGCGGCGGCCTGGTCACCGTCATGGTGCGCGGCGACGTGGCCGCCTGCAAGGCCGCCGTGGATGCCGGCGCGGCCGCCGCCCAGCGCCTGGGCGAGCTGGTGTCGGTACACGTCATCCCGCGCCCGCATTCGGACCTGGAGGAAATATTCCCCCTCAAGTCCAACGGCAGCCCTTTGGAATAAGCCCAGCGCTGCAAGACGGAGCCCCCCATGCAACTCGGAATCGTGGTCGGACAGGTGGTCTCCACCGTCAAATGCGCGGGGCTGGGCAGAGACAGCCTGCTCCTGGTGGAGTTTGTCGATGCCCAAGGCAACTCCATGGGCCCACCCCAGGTGGCCGCCGACGGCATTGGTGCGGGCAATGGCGAGTGGGTTCTGCTGGTGGGCGGCAGTTCGGCCCGCAAAGTCAGCGGTGGCGAGCTGCCGGTGGACCTGTGCGTGATCGGCATCGTGGACCAGGTCGTGCGTGACAACCGCGTGACCTATCGCAAATAAAAAAATCTCAAAGGTTTGACAGTGAACATCCCCAACGCAGACATAGAACGGATTGTCAAAGCCGTGGTGCAGTCCATGGAACGCCAGCCCCGCCCACCCGCCGCATCCGCACCCACCCCCGTGGCACCGGCGGTGGGCACGGCAGCCTTGCCGGCCGGTGTGTTCGCATCGCTGGACGATGCGGTGGGAGAAGCCGACCAGGCGCAACGCAAGCTGCGCAGCGTGGCCATGCGCCAGACGGCGGTGGCCGCCATCCGCAAGGTGGGTGAGCAATACGCCCAGGAGCTGGCCGAAATGGCGGTGGCCGAGACCAAGATGGGCCGGGTGGCCGACAAGTACCTGAAAAATGTGTCGCAAGCCCGGCACACCCCCGGTGTGGAATGCCTGAGTCCCACGGTGGTTTCCGGCGACCGCGGGCTGACCCTGATCGAAAACGCCGCCTGGGGCGTGATCGCCTCCGTCACGCCCTCGACCAACCCGGCCGCCACCGTCATCAACAACGCCATCAGCATGGTTGCGGCGGGCAATTCGGTGGTGTTTGCCCCGCACCCGGCAGCCAAGGGCGTGTCCCAGCGCACCGTCACCCTGATCAACGAGGCCGTGCTGGCCGCAGGCGGTCCGGCCAACCTGGTCACCACGGTGCACCAGCCCAATATCGAGACCGCGCAGCGCCTGTTTCGCTACCCCGGCATCCAGCTGTTGTCCGTGACCGGGGGCGAGGCGGTGGTGAACGAGGCCCGCAAACACACCGACAAACGACTGATCGCCGCCGGTGCGGGCAACCCGCCGGTGGTGGTGGACGAAACCGCCGACCTGGCCCGCGCCGGGCGCGACATTGTGTGGGGCGCCTCGTTTGACAACAACCTGATCTGCGCCGACGAAAAAGAGGTCATTGTGGTGGCCTCGGTGGCCGACCGGCTCAAGGACGAGATGAAGAAACACAAGGCCGTGGAGCTCACGGCCGAGCAGGCGAAACGGCTGGTCGAGATCGTGCTGACCCAGGTGGACGCCAAGGGCTTTGGCAGCGTGAGCCGCGACTGGGTCGGGCGCGACGCGGCCAAGATCGCCGCGCAGATTGGCCTGGACGTGCCCGCCGACACCCGCTTGCTGTTTGTCGAGACCGGCCCCGAGCATCCCTTTGCCGTGACCGAGCTGATGATGCCCCTGCTGCCCATCATCCGCGTGGACAACGTGGACGAGGCGATCCGGTTGGCGGTCCAGCTCGAAGGCGGCCACAAACACACGGCCGCCATGCACTCGCGCAACCTGGACAACCTGCACCGCATGGCCAATGAGATCAACACCAGCATCTTCGTGAAGAACGGGCCCTGCCTGGCCGGTTTGGGCTTTGGCGGCGAGGGCTGGACCAGCATGACCATCACCACCCCCACGGGCGAGGGCGTGACCTCGGCACGCACCTTTGTGCGGCTGCGCCGCTGCGTGATGGTCGACCACTTCCGCATCGTCTGAGCGCCATGGGCTGCGTCGCGTGTCGGTCCCACTGCGAAGACTGCTCGGACAACGGTCTGAGTTTTGGCGGGCGTGCCCGGCGAACGCCTGCGCGCCGCTTGCACAGCATCGGGATTGACCTGGGCACCACCACCTCGCAGGTGATTTTTTCGGCGCTGGAAATCATCAACACGGCGGGCCCGACCAGCGTGCCGCACTACGAGTTTTCCAAACGGGAAATTCTGTACGTCAGCCCGGTGCTGTTCACCCCGTTCAACGACCAGGGCCAGGTGGACATTGCTGTTCTGGACGACTTCATCCGCCAGCAATACCGGCTGGCCGGACTGGAGGTGCAGGCGGTGGAATCCGGCGCGGTGATCATCACCGGCGAGACCTCCAAGGTCCGCAATGCGCGGGAAGCCGTGATGGTGCTGGCCGAGGGCCTGGGGGATTTTGTGGTGGCCACGGCGGGGCCGCACCTGGAATCGGTGATTGCAGGGCGGGGCTCCGGCGCTGCCGAATACTCCGAGAAAAACATGGCGCGTGTGCTCAACATCGATGTGGGTGGCGGCACCTCCAACTATGCGGTGTTTGAGAGCGGGCGTCTGGTGGACACCGCCTGCCTGAACGTGGGCGGGCACCTGGTGCAAACCCGGACGGACGGGCGCGTCACCGTGGTGCATCCCCCGGCCGCACGGGTCTTGCGTGCACTGTTCCAGGACGCCACCGCGCCGGAACAACTGGGCGCGCAGCAGCTCCAGCGCGTGGCCGAGCGCATGGCGCAGCTCATTGTCGAACTCATCGAAGCCCAGCCTTCCGCACTGGCAGAGCAGCTGCTGATGACCGCGCCTTTGCGTACGGCCTACCGTTTTGACGCCATCTTCATCTCGGGGGGGGTGGGCGAATGCATGGTGCGCCCTTCCACGGAATCGCCCTACCGCTTCGGCGACATCGGCCCGGTGCTGGCACTGGCGCTGCGGCAATTGCTGGAGGCGAAAGCCCTGCCGGTGCGCGAACCCGCCCAGACCCTGCGCGCCACGGTGATCGGCGCGGGGGCGCACACCCTCACCCTGTCGGGCAGCACGGTCTGGAACAAATACCAGGGCCCGGTGCTGCGCAATGTGCCGGTGGTGCACCCGCGCATGGCGTGGCGGGCCTACCGCCCCGGCGCGCTGGTCAGCGCCTGGCAAGACGCCGTGCAAAGCCACGACCTGGACGCCGGAACCGACCTGTACGCACTGGCGCTGCCCCCGGACATTCCGCTGACATGCCAGACGGTGTGGCAGGTGGCGCTGGAGCTGCAGGCCTTTTCCCGCAGCCACGCCGGCAGCGCACAGCCGCTGATCGCCGTCACCGCGCAGGATGTGGGCAAGGCCATCGGCATGGAGCTGTTCCGCCTGATCCCCGGCCGCTCCTTGCTGGTGCTGGACGAAGTGCATACCCGCGAGGGCGACTACCTTGACATCGGCAAGAGCTATTTCAACGGCGGGACTATTCCCATCACCGTCAAGTCGCTTGCTTTTCCCCATTGATGGATTTCCCCTGATGCGACTTTCCACCCAACTCTTCGGGCAGCACTATGCCTTCAAGACCATCACCGAGGTGCTGGCCAAGGCCAACGAGGCGCGCTCGGGCGACCGGCTGGCGGGCGTGGCCGCGCAGGACGCGCGGGAACGCGTGGCGGCCAAGCAGGTGCTCTCGGAGATGCGCTTGAGCGAGCTGCGCAACCACCCGGTGATTCCCTACGAGGACGACTGCGTCACGCGGCTGATCCAGGACGGTGTCAATGAAGCCGCCTACCGCCGCATCCAGCACTGGAGCGTGGGCGAACTGCGCGAACACCTGCTGGGCGACGATGCCACCCCGCAAGAGCTGGAGACTTTGCGCAAGGGGCTGACCTCGGAAATGGTGGCCGCCGTGGCCAAAATTTGCTCCAATGGCGACCTGATCTACGGCGCCAAGAAGCTGCCGGTGGTCAAACGGGCCAACACCACCCTGGGGCTGCCGGGGCGTTTCGGCTGCCGTTTGCAGCCCAACGACACGCGTGACGATGCGCGCAGCATCGCGGCGCAGATTTTTGAGGGCCTCTCTTACGGGGCCGGTGACGCTCTGATCGGGGTCAACCCGGTGACCGACAACGTGGACTCGGCCACGCGCACCCTGAACCAGATCTACGAGGTGATCGACAAGTTCAAGATCCCGACCCAAGGCTGCGTGCTGGCCCACATCAGCACGCAAATGGAAGCCGTGCGCAAGGGAGCGCCCATCGGGCTGCTGTTCCAGAGCATCTGCGGCAGCGAAAAGGGGCTCAAGGAATTCGGCATCTCGCTGGAGATGCTGGACGAAGCCGCCGAAGTGGGGCGCCAGTATTCCCATGTGGCCGGCGACAATTGCCTGTACTTTGAAACCGGCCAGGGCTCGGCCCTCTCGGCCAATGCCCACCACGGCGCCGACCAGGTGACCATGGAGGCGCGCAACTACGGTCTGGCGCGGCACTACGACCCCTTCATTGTCAACACGGTGGTGGGCTTCATCGGGCCGGAGTACCTCTACAACAGCCGCGAAATTCAGCGCGCCGGGCTGGAGGACCATTTCATGGGCAAGCTCTCGGGGCTGTCCATGGGCTGTGATTGCTGCTACACCAACCACGCCGACGCCGACCAGAATTCCAACGAAAACCTGGCCATGCTGCTGGCCGCAGCGGGTTGCAATTTCGTCATTGCCATGGCCATGGGCGACGACATCATGCTCAACTACCAGACCCTGGCCTTCCACGACATCGCCACGGTGCGCCAGACCTTGGGGCTGCGGCCCGCACCCGAGTTTGAACGCTGGATGGAAACCATGGGCCTGATGTCCGAGGGGCGGCTGACCCGCGCGGCCGGCGACCCTTCCTTTTTCTTCGGATGAGCACGCCCATGACCGAAACCGACATCGCCCACATCGTACAAACCGTGCTGCGGGAGCTGCAGGCCCAAGAGGCCCCCGCCACCGTGGAGCCCGACGCACCAGCTTGGCTGGATTTGGGCAGCGAAGCGGCCCGCAAGCTGGTGGGGGTGCGCCACCCCAAAAGCGCCGAGGTGGTGGACTCGCTGAAGCAAAGCACCCGCGCCCGCGTGTGTGCGGGCCGCGCCGGTCCCCGGCCGCGCACGCAGGCGCTGCTGCGCTTTCTGGCCGACCACTCCCGCTCCAAGGACACGGTGTTGAGCGAGATTTCCCCCGAATGGGTGGAGCGCGCCGGGCTGTTCGAGGTGCAGACCCAGGTGGTGGAGAAAGACCAGTACCTGACCCGCCCCGACCTGGGTCGGGTACTCTCGCCGGCGGGTGTGCAGACCGTGCTGTCGCGCTGCAAAAAGTCTCCCGACGTGCAGGTGGTGGTTTCCGATGGCCTGTCCACCGAGGCCACCACCGCCAATTTTGAGGACATCGTGCCCCCCCTGCTGCGCGGCCTGGAGAGCATGCAGCTCAGTGTCGGCACCCCGTTTTTTGTGCGTTGCGGCCGCGTGAAGGTGGAAGACCAGATTGGTGAGTTGCTGGACCCCAAGGTGGTCATTCTGTTGATTGGCGAACGCCCCGGGCTGGGGCAGTCCGAGAGCCTGTCCTGCTACATGGTCTACAAGCCCACCCGCGCAACGGTGGAGGCCGACCGCACCTGCATCTCCAACATCCACCGCCAGGGCACCCCGCCGGTGGAGGCGGCGGCGGTGATCGTGGAACTGGCCGCACGCATGATCCAGGAGCAGGCCAGCGGCATCGCCCTGGTCAAGAAAATGGCGGGGGCCTGAGCATGGCCGCCCTCGAACGTATTGCGGCTCGGGTGTGCGCGGCGCGGCTCATTGCCGCCGTGCAGCCCGACTTCAAAGCGGAGTTGGGCCTGGACGACGCCGACTTCAGCCTGGGCCTGTTCAGCGCCGACTCCGATGACGTGGCCTACATCGCCGCCGACGAGGCCACCAAACAGGCGCAGGTGCGGGTGGTGTTTGGCAGCTCCCTGTACGCGGGCGCGGCCCATGGCCCCTCCAGCACCGCCGGGGAAGTGCTGCTGATGCTGGCGGGCCCGTCGCCCGCCGAAGTGCGCGCGGGCCTGGACGCCGCCTTGGCCCAAGTCGGGCAGGGCGCTGCATTCCAGTGGGCGAATGCCGAGCACACGGTGGCTTTTCTGGCGCACCTGGTGTCGCGCTGCGGCAGCTACCTGGCGGGCGTGGCCGGGGTGCGCGAGGGCGACGCACTGGCGTATTTGGTGGCGCCGCCGCTGGAAGCGGCCGTGGGCATTGACGCGGCGCTCAAGGCCGCCGAGGTCCGCCTGGCGGGCTATGTGCGCCCCCCGTCGCCCACCAACTATTCGGGCGCCTATTTGCAAGGCTCGCAGGCGGCCTGTGCCGCCGCCTGCGCGGCCTTTGCCGCGGCGGTGTGCGACATCGCCAGCCACCCGCTGCGTTACTGACATGGCCGACAACGCCTACGGATTCCTCGAAGTCAAGGGCCTGGTCACCGCCGTGGTGGCCGGAGACGCCATGGTGAAAAGCGCCTATGTACGGCTGCTGGCGCAGATCCAGACCCACCCCGGCCTGATCACCCTGGTGGTGGCCGGCGATATCGGCGCCTGCAGCGCGGCCGTGGAAGCCGGGCGGGCGGCGGCACTGGGCGTGGGCGAGGTGGTCAGTGACAAGGTGATGGGTCGGCCCGACCCGGAGATTGACCTGTTTTTTAGAGCAACAACATGAATACCATCAGTACCAAGGCGCGCGAGGCAGGCCTCGTGGGCGCCGGCGGCGCGGGTTTTCCCACCCACGTCAAACTCAGCACCCCGGCAGAGATTTTTCTGGTCAACGGCGCGGAGTGCGAGCCCCTGCTCAAAGTAGACCAGCAGCTGGCCGTCAAATACGCCCACCTGCTGGTGCGCGGCCTGGCATTGGCGATGCAGGCGGTGGGGGCGCGCGAAGGCATCGTCGCGTTCAAGGCCAAATACCAGGAGGCCATTGCGGCGGTGACGCCGCTGCTGGCCCCGAATATGCGTATCCACATCCTGCAGGACGTCTACCCGGCCGGCGACGAAGTCATCACCATCTGGATGGCCACCGGACGGCGGGTGCCGCCCGCAGGTTTGCCCAAGGACGTGGGGGTGGCCGTCAACAATGTGCTCACCCTCATCAACCTGGCGCGCGCCGTGGACGAGGACGCCCCGGTGGTGGACCGCACGCTCACCATCTCCGGCGCGGTGGCGTCGCCCGTCACGGTGACCGTGCCGATCGGCACCTCCATGCGCGAGGTGATTGCCCGCGCCGGTGGCGTCACGGTGGCGCAGCCGCATTTCATCAACGGCGGCCCGATGATGGGCAAGCTGATCGAGTCGATCGACCAGCCCGTCACCAAGACCACCGGCGGCATCATCGTGCTGCCCGAAGACCATGTGCTGATTCGCCGCCACCGCCAGCCCATGCGCGACGTGATGGCGATTGCCCGGGCGGTGTGTGAGCAATGCAATCTGTGCACCGAGCTGTGCCCGCGCCACCTGGTGGGCCATGAGTTGCATCCGGCCCTGATCGTGCGCTCGGCCAACTACCGCGACATCGGCAAACCCTCGGTGCTGCTGTCGGCGCTGACCTGCTCCGAATGCGCCATCTGCGAACAGTGGGCCTGCCCGGTGGGGATTTCGCCGATGCGCATCAACATCGCGCTCAAAAACCAGTTCCGCGAAGAAGGCGCCCGGTATGTGGGCGAACTGCGCCCCCTGGACCCCATGGCCGAACACCGGCTGGTGCCGATATCGCGGCTGATCGCGCGTCTGGCGGTAGGCGCGTACAACAAAAAAGCCCCGCTGGACGAAACCGAGTACCAGCCGCAGCGCGTGGTGCTGCCCCTGCGCCAGCATGTGGGCGCGCCCAGCGTGCCGGTGGTCGAGGTGGGCGAGCGCGTGCGCCGGGGCCAGCCGATTGCTGAGATTGCGCCCAACGCCCTGGGCGCGCGCCTGCACGCCAGCATCAGCGGCCGTGTGGAGGCCGTTTCCTCCCAGTCCATCACCCTCGTTCAGGAAGACACCCCATGAGCTACCACGCCATCGGCTTGATTGAATCCACCAGCATTGCCCAGGGCATCGCCGCCGCCGACGCCATGGTCAAGTCCGCCAACATCCAGATCCTGGTGGCCAAGAGCATCTGCCCCGGCAAGTACATCGTCATGATTGGCGGCGACGTGGCCGCCGTGCAGCAGTCGGTGGACGCCGGCGCAGGCATGTCGCCCGACGTGATCGTGGACAGTTTTGTGATTCCCAATGTGCACCCCTCGGTGCTGCCCGCCATCAGCGGTGGCACCCACATCGAGCGCATTGCCGCTATCAGCGTGATAGAAACCTATTCGGTGGCCGCCACTATCGAGGCCACCGATGCGGCCGTGAAAGCCGCCCAGGTCGAGCCCATTCGTATGCACCTGGCCTTTGGCATTGGCGGCAAGAGCTACGTCATCCTCACCGGCGAGGTGGCCGACATCATGGCCGCCACCGAGGCCGGCGCGGCAGTGGCCAGCGATAAAGGCTTTCTGGTCTCCAAGATCGTGATCCCCCGGCCCCACCAACAGCTGATTGACCAGTTGCTGTAGCGGGGCGGGTTGCGACCACCACCTCGGGATCGGCAGAAAGGCCATTATTCGCTCCTATTTTGATAGCTATCTGCGCACATTCTGCGCGGGCTGCAGGCCAATTTTGTCGCAGAAGTCTTGGCGCTGGCCAGCACCCATTCCCCTCTTGAAGGTAGGCGGTTGCTTGGGCCACGGGCTATTGCTGCACGCCTGCCAACGGCAAGCCACTGGAGCGCAAAACACGCATAGACGCGCACCACGCCAACACGGCTTGTCAGCAAGCGACCAGCCATCGGGGTCTACAATCAGCCGCAACCATTAGCGCCGAGGGGCTATGCGCTTTCGCAAAAACTCCTCGCTACAGAGGATGCAAGATGCCGACCCATACCCCTTCCGAACCATCGTCCAACGCCGCTGACAAACGCGCCGAACTGCGCCGTGCCGCCCTCGAATACCACGAGTTCCCCACCGCCGGAAAAATCGCCATTGCGCCCACCAAGCAGTTGGTCAACCAGCATGATTTGGCGTTGGCCTACTCCCCCGGCGTAGCGGCCCCCTGTGAAGAAATCGTCAAAGACCCGAACAACGCGTTCAAGTACACCAGCCGGGGCAATCTGGTCGCGGTCATCACCAACGGCACCGCCGTGCTGGGCCTGGGCGACATTGGCCCGCTGGCCGCCAAGCCGGTGATGGAAGGCAAGGGCGTTCTCTTCAAAAAGTTTGCCGGTATTGACGTCTTTGACATCGAGATCAACGAAAAACACGATCTGGACAAGCTGGTGGACATCATCGCGTCACTGGAGCCCACTTTTGGCGGCATCAACCTCGAAGACATCAAGGCGCCGGACTGCTTCTACGTAGAGCGCAAACTGCGCGAACGCATGAAGATTCCCGTCTTCCTTGACGACCAGCAAGGCACGGCCATCACCGTGGGCGCCGCCATTCTGAACGGACTCATAGTCGCTGGCAA
>NZ_JAUYQD010000106.1 GCF_030697375.1 Rhodoferax sp.
CAAGGCGGAATGTCCAACGCCACGTAACAACCCCACGTTCTGTGATTATGGGTCCCTGCGTTCGCAGGGACGATGTGGATTTTGAGTTCAACTCAAAACAAACTCCCCTGCCCGTCATCTTCCCCCGCCACCGCCGCGATCTTGCGCGGGGCCTTCTTCGCCGGCTTCGGCGCCTCGGCCGCCCGCTGTTCCGCCGTGATCGGCAGGATCAGCTGTTCGTCGTCATTGGCGACGCGATTGACCCTTGTCGAAATCTCGTGCCAGGCGAACTCGCCTGCGGCGGGCGCAGCGAGCAGCGCCATCACGCCCTCGGCGCTGTCATCGCCGCAGTCGAGCCAGCGCGCGAAATCCTCGGGATGGATGGTCACGGGCACGCGGTGGTGCAACACGCTGAGATCGGCGCTGGCCGCCGCGGTGACGATCGCCACAGTGTCGAGTTCTTCGCCGTTCGGACCGACCCAGGTTTCCGCCAGCCCCGCCAGGCCGATCGGCTGCCCGTCGCGGCGATGGATGAAGTAGGGCCGCTTCGGCTTTGCCGAACCCTGCCATTCATAATAGCCGTCGGCCGGAACGAGGCAGCGCCGCCGCCGGATCGCGTTCTTGAAGGCCGGTTTTTCCGTCACGGTTTCCGAGCGCGCATTGATCAGCAGGCTGAATTTCCTGGGGTCCTTGACCCAGGCCGGCAACAGGCCCCAGCGCATCAGCCGGAAATGCCGGATACCGTTTTCGACGATCACGACGGGTATAGGTTGTGTCGGCGAAATATTATTCCTTGGCGGGAAATTGGGCTGCTCAAGGTAGCCGAAAATCTGCCGCAAAGCCGCCGGGGGCGAGGTTATGACGAAGCGTCCGCACATTCTGTGGCCTAAATAGGGTTCCGTTCAGGTCCTTTTAACTTCAAACGTTAAGACTGCGCCGGATGACCACGACGGCTGCCACATCCGCAACCCCCGACCGTTCGGCGCCAGGCAAGGCTAGCGGCGACGATGCCGCGCGGGCGGCCCTGTTGCGGGCTGCCAACATCAACCCCCGTACCGGGCTCGCCACCGATTATCTGAATCACTTCAACGAAGCCATCATGCTGCTCGAGATGGTTCCGGACATG
>NZ_JAUYQD010000108.1 GCF_030697375.1 Rhodoferax sp.
GACCGAAAAGTATGTTGGTGACTTCTATTTGGCACGCATGACGAAGCGGCTATGAGGGATAACATGTCAATCGACACGGATCCACAACAGCAGGAGGCGGCTTCGCCGCAAGGTGTTGTGGCCCGGTCATCTTCACGTTAACCCTCGAAACCACCCATTGCGATACGCCATAGCCTCAGGCCTGTTGTGCACCCACGTGGCGCTCGCCGCGTTTGCGGGTGCGCTCCTCGACACGATAGCAGCCGCAGTCGCCGGAACGATCTACGTCCCTCTCTGGCTTTTCAATGTTATCGGGCTTCCCGTCTTCCAGGCCAGCCCGTCCGGGGAGTGGGCGGCACTCTCAATGCTCGGTTGGGTCTTGTCCACCGCCGTCTGGGCCCTGGTCTGGTGGAAACTGGTCGCTGCCGTAGCCAAGGCACAACTATGAGGACAGGTTATGCAAGAAGAATCTCTCGGAATCGTGATCGGCACTGTCACTGAATGCGAGCGGGTGCCTGGAGAGAAGCGGCTTTATAGACGGGTGATGCGGTTGTATAGGGCGCTGTGCCCAACCGGGTGGATGTGGATTCCAAAGGCAAGCTGAGCCCATGCACATGGCAGGGCGTTCGCACCACCCTCATTCAAACAGCGCGTCGAACCCGCCCAGTGGTTCAAAGCGCTTATTGCGGTAAACCACCCGGCTGGGGCCCGGCAGTGCGCGGGTGCTTACGGAGTGCAGCGGGTCGCCGGGGTAGCAGATGATCCGCGTGCCCTGATCGTCAAAAGTTTCGGGAAGGATCAGCGGTGGTGGTGCCAGGCTTGCCGCAGCCATCACGCTGCCCACGCTGGCATGGCGGGCCAAGTGGGCCAGGCTCATGATTTGTGGCGGCGCCAGTTCGATCTGTCCGTCCCAGTACTGCTCCAGTGCTTGGCGTGGTTTGAGCCAGATGCTTTCTGTGGTTTCAAAATTGTCGTGGCGTGCGTGCTGCCCCTCGGGTACGGCGGCCACAAAAAATCGCGTGTCGAATCGCTTGTTGGTGACCGAGGGCCGGTGCGGGGTAATCCAGCGGGACCAGGGCCGCAAGGCACTGGTTTGCAGGCGCAGCCCCAGGTTTTGCAGCATCTGGTTGAACGCAACACCTTGCGCCTGCATCTGGGCGGCATGGGCCAGCTGCGCGGCACTGGCGTCCTGGGTGAACAACACGCCGGACTCTTCAAAGGCCTCACGCAGCGCGGCGACATACAGACCTGTGGCGGTGGTGAGGTCCGTTTCAGGTTCCCCCAGGGCCGAATGCAAGTGGGCGGCGTCCTGGTCCAGATGCATTGGCGGCGATAGCAAAGCGTCACTGTTGTCCAACTTGCCCCCCGGGAACACATAGGCACCGCCCAGCACATCGGACAAACCATGGCGCTTCATCAGGAAAACCTCCAGCCCGTGGGCTGTGTCGCGCAACATGACGACGGTGGCGGCTTGGCGCGGGACCGAGGTGACAACTTCGGAATTCAATTCCATGGCAAAGGGCTCTGGTGGGTGGAGGGGCGGACGTGGTTGGCCATTGTGACGGATGCAGGCTATTGAAATTGGGAAATTGGCTGCCATCTGGCTTGGACTGCGTCAAGGGCACAGTCCTGCAAATATGCGCAGCCTGTGTTACCTTGCGCCCCATGAAAAATTTTAAGGCTCACAGGCATGAATAAGAAGACAGAGGCCCTGGGTGCGTTGACACCCGAACGTCTCCAAGGCATTCGCCGGGGAATAGAAAAAGAAAGCTTGCGCGCACTGCCCAGCGGTATGGTTGCCATGACACCGCACCCTGCAGCGCTGGGGTCTGCGCTGACACACCCGCACATCACCACGGACTTCAGTGAATCGCAGGTGGAACTCATCACCGGTGTGCATGCCGGTGTGCAGTCTTGTCTGGACGAGCTGACCCAGGTGCAGCAGTTCACCACCCAGGCTTTGGGGGAAGAGATGTTGTGGGTGTCCAGCATGCCCAGCTGCTTGCCTGCGGACGATGCCATTCCCATTGGGCAGTACGGTTCCTCCAACGTGGGGCGCGCCAAAAGTGTGTACCGCACGGGTCTGGGCCACCGCTATGGCCGCCGTATGCAAACCATTTCGGGAATTCACTACAACTGGTCCTTGCCCGATGTGTCCAGCAAAGACTATTTTGGGCTGATTCGCAATTTTCGGCGTCACGCCTTTTTGCTGCTGTACCTGTTTGGCGCCTCTCCCGCAGTGTGCGCCAGCTTCGTAGCCGGACGCCAGCACCAGTTGAAGCCGCTCAGCCCCCAGACTTTGTATTTGCCCTACGCCACTTCGCTGAGGATGGGGCGCCTGGGCTACCAGAGTGATGCGCAGACTTCGCTGGCCGTGAGCTACAACTGTTTGCAGGGCTATGGCGACTCCTTGCACGATGCTTTGACCCGGCCTTATCCGGCGTACGAAACCATTGGTGTGCGTGGATCCAATGGCGAATACCGCCAATTGGCCACCAGCTTGCTGCAGATCGAAAACGAGTTTTACGGAACGATCCGCCCCAAGCGGGTGATTTTTCCGGGGGAGCGTCCCTTGCATGCGCTGCGTGAACGCGGCGTGGAATATGTCGAAGTCCGGTTGATGGACCTGGACCCGTTCGAGGTGGTGGGTATCAACAGCCAGACCATGCGGTTTCTGGATGTGTTCTTGCTGCACTGCCTGCAGACCGAGAGCCCGCGTGACACGCCGGAAGAAATTGCCGCACTGGGGCGCAACCAGCAAAACGTGGCGGAGCGTGGTCGCGAACCCGGCTTGTTGCTCGAACGGGGCAGCAGCACGGTCACGCTGACCGATTGGGGGCTGGAGCTGGTGCGCGCCATGGCGCCTGTGGCCAGTCAGTTGGACGCCAGTCACGGCGGCACGGAGTACGCAGCGGCCGTAGCAGCGGCTGAGCACGCATTGGCGAATCCCGAGACGACACCGTCGGCACGGGTGCTGCGCGAAATCTCGCAAAGCCATGATGGCTCGTTCGTGGCCTTTGTGCGTGCGCAATCGATTCGCACCAAACAAGCCATGCTGGATGCCCCGCTGGCACCCAGTGCTCAGCAGCACTTTGAACAACTGGCGCAGACTTCATGGGAAGACCAGCGCCAAGTGGAGCAGGGCGACACCATGCCTTTTGACATCTACCTTCAAGAGTACCTGTCGCCCCGGCGCCTGGGTGAGGCCGCACAAGGTTAGGGCCAAAGAAAAGCGCCCACTGTTTGCACAGGGGCGCTTGGGTCACTTCCGCACGGCCAAGGGCTGTGCGGGTGGGGTGAATGCAGTTACTCAGCTGCAGCGGGTGCTACTGCGGCGGCAGCTTTGGTCGCTGTTTTAGTCACTGTTTTTGTCACGGGTTTAGCAACGCGGCTTGCCTTTTTTGCCACAGTGCGTTTCACCGTTGCAACTTTGACCTTGGCTTTGGAGCCTGCGATTTTGTTGGCCAAGGCGCCGGATTGGGCTTCCAGCTTGGCAGCAACCTTGGTCACCGCTTCGGCAGCGGGCACGGCAGCCACAGCCAGATTCTTGAGGGTGACCACGCCGGTGGCTTTCTCAAAGCGGCTGGCGTTGGCAGCGACTTGCTCTACGCCTTTGCCGGCCAATTCAACTGCCTTGTTGACGGCAACGTCAGCACCGTCGGATGTCAAGGTCACGCCTTGTGCATACACGGCAGAGATTTTCTTTTGGGCTGCAATGGCGTTGCCACGCACTTCGGCGCTCAGGCGGGCGCCGGTCTTCTTCACGGCAGCGGCCCAGCTTTGGTCCACATAGCTCACAGCGCGCTCGTTGCCAACGCGGTAGGCGTTGATCACGTTCTTGGCGGTGTTGCCGTAGGATTCGATCAATTCGTTGGTGACGGTGGCGAGGTTCTTGGTGGTCATGTGAATTTCCTAGGGTAAATAAGGGAATGGGTTTTGCGCTAAGTTGAATTTTCCCAATTCGCCCTAGTACAGGCACCTTAATTCTGTGGAATTTCCTAGGGGCGCCTGCCTAAGCAGGCTGTATTGCACAAACTGCCTGACAATCACGGCTTCCCCGAGTGGCATTTTTGTGTTTGCAGGCCGGGAAAACACCCCGATTGAATCCAAGGAGACTCCTTAAATGAAGATGGAAACACTGGCTGTTCATGGCGGCTACACGCCGGACCCGACCACCAAAGCGGTGGCTGTGCCGATTTACCAGACCGTGGCCTACGCCTTTGACGACACCCAGCATGGCGCCGATTTGTTCGACCTGAAGGTGGCGGGCAACATCTACAGCCGCATCATGAACCCGACCAACGGTGTTTTGGAAGCCCGCGTGGCGGCCATGGAAGGCGGTATTGGCGCGCTGGCGGTGGCCTCCGGTATGGCTGCTATTTCCTATGCAATCCAGACCATTGCCGAGACGGGCGACAACATCATCTCGACTTCCACCTTGTACGGTGGCACCTACAACCTGTTTGCCCACACCTTTCCCCAGATGGGTATCGAGGTGCGCTTTGCCGATGCCAAAGACCCGGCCTCGTTTGCCAAACTGATCGACGCACGCACCAAGGCGGTGTACTGCGAATCGGTGGGCAACCCCCTGGGCAATGTGACCGACTTGGCGGCGCTGGCCGCAGTGGCCCATGCGCACGGCGTGCCCTTGATTGTGGACAACACGGTGCCCAGCCCCTACCTGTGCCGTCCTTTCGAGCACGGTGCCGACATCGTGGTGCACTCGCTGACCAAATACCTGGGCGGCCACGGCACCACCATTGGCGGCGCGATTGTGGACTCGGGCAAGTTCCCCTGGGCTGAGCACATAGAGCGGTTCAAGCGCCTGAACGAACCCGATGTGAGCTACCACGGCGTGGTCTACACCGAAGCGTTGGGCGCAGCAGCCTACATTGGCCGCGCCCGCGTGGTGCCCTTGCGCAACATGGGCGCGGCCCTGAGCCCCATGAATGCGTTCCAGATTTTGCAAGGCATCGAGACCCTGGCCTTGCGCATGGACCGTATTTGCGAAAACGCCTTGAAGGTGGCTCGCCATTTGCAGTCGCACCCCAAGGTGGGCTGGTTGAACTACGCTGGTTTGGAAGAGCATGCCGACCACGGTCTGGTGAAGAAATACATGGGCGGCCGCGCCTCGGGCTTGATCAGTTTTGGCATCCAAGGCGAAGACAGCCTGAAGGCTGGAGCCCGCTTCCAGGACGCACTCAAGCTATTTACCCGTTTGGTGAACATTGGCGACGCCAAGTCCTTGGCCTGCCACCCCGCCACCACCACCCACCGCCAGCTCAATGCGGCGGAGTTGGCCAAGGCCGGTGTCAAGCCCGACATGGTGCGCTTGTCCATCGGCATCGAGCACATTGACGACCTGCTTGCGGACCTGGACCAGGCGCTGGCAGCAGTTTGATTATTTAAAGAAAGAACGACGGCATGGCCATTCAGTGGTTCCCAGGGCATATGCACCTGACCCGAAAAGCGATTCAAGAGCGCATCAAGGAAATTGATGTGGTGATTGAACTGCTGGATGCGCGCTTGCCGGGCTCCAGCGCCAACCCCATGTTGGCCGAGATCACGGCCGCCAAGCCCGCGCTGAAGGTGCTGAACAAGCAGGACCTGGCCGACCCCGAGCGCACCGCCCTCTGGCTGGAGCACTACAACCGCCAGCCTGGCACCCGTGCGCTGGGGCTGGACGCCAGCATGGCCACACCGGCCAAGGCGCTGGTGGCGGCCTGCCACGAGCTGGCGCCCAAACGCGGTGGCATGACCAAGCCCATGCGGGTGCTGATTTGCGGCATTCCCAATGTGGGCAAGTCCACGCTGATCAACACGCTCAAAGGCAAACGTGCGGCCAAGACGGGGGATGAGGCCGGTGTGACCAAGCTGGAGCAGCGCATCACCATTGCCGACGACTTTTATTTGTACGACACGCCCGGCGTGCTGTGGCCGCGCATCATCGTGGCCAAGAGCGGCTACAACCTGGCCGCCAGCGGCGCCATTGGCCGCAATGCCTTTGATGAGCAAGAGGTGGCGCTGGAACTGCTGGACTACCTGCGCCAGCACTACCCGACCACCTTGGAAGAGCGTTACAAGATCAGCGGAGCCGCCAGCCTGACCGACGAACAATTGCTGGACGCCATTGGTCGCAAGCGCGGTGGCCTGTTATCCGGCGGCAAGATCAATCTGCAAAAGGCGGCCGAAGTGGCCATCTACGATTTCCGCCAGAGCAGCCTGGGGCGCATCACCCTGGAAACCCCCGATGAATTCGCCCAGTGGCTGGCGGTGGGGCAGAAAATAGACGCCGAGCGCCAGATCAAAAAAGACGCCATTGAAATGGCCCGGCTGATCAAGTTCAAGAAGGTGCCCCGGCCACCCCGGGTGCCAGAAGACAACGCAGAAAACTCCGATTGAAAGTGCTTGCGCAAGTGAAAACCATCCTCCCTTTAAGCCTGCTGGTCAGCCCCGAAAAAAACGACCCCCAACCGCTGGTGATCTACCACGGGCGCGATTGCCCGGACGGTTTTGCCGCCGCCTTGGCCGCCTGGCTCTTTTATGAAGGCCAGGCCGAGTTTTTGGGGCTGGACCACGGGGACACCAAGACGGTGGCGGATTTGCCCGCGCTGGAAGGGCGTGCTGTCTACATTCTCGATTTCTCGTTTTCGCCGGAGATCATGCGGGATATCGAGGCGCGCGCCGCCAAGCTGGTGATGCTGGACCACCACAAAAGCGCGGCGGACAAGCTGGAAGGTTTTGTCTGCCGCTGCGGTGTGGTGCATTTCGACATGAAAAAGTCGGGCTCGCGGCTGGCCTGGGAGTTTTTTCAGCGCGAAAAGCCTGTGCCCGACCTGGTGCGCTACGTCGAAGACCGCGATATCTGGGTGTGGCAATACCCCGAGAGCGCCGGTTTTCTGGCCGCGCTGGACATGGAGCCCTGCGAGTTTGCGCGCTGGAAGGAGATTGCCGAGTTCAGCCCCGAGCAGTTGGCCATCTTCATGGAACGCGGCCGCGCCATGGACGAAAAATTCAGCCGCTTGGCCGCAGGCATGGCCGAGGCGGCCCGGCCCATCACCTTCAATGGCGTGGCGGGCCTGATGGTTAACGCGCCCGGTGTTTTTCACAGCCTGGTGGGGGACATGCTGTGCAAGCAAAGCGGTACTTTTGCCCTGATGTGGAGCGTGGACAAGAACGGTGTGGTCAAAGCCGGTTTGCGTTCACAAGCGGGCTTTAACTGCATTCCTCTGGCCGAAAGCATGCGCGGTGGGGGCCACGCGCAGGCCTGCGGTTTCAAGATGGGAGCAGATCGGCTGCCGGAGCTGTTGAGCGGGCAGTTTGTGGCGACTCCGTAAGCCGGGCCGTCCGCGCCGCTGCTGGCTGCACCCCCAGTTTCTGGCGCCAGCCGGGAAATAGCCGGTCGGCATCGCCGGGGAAGGACTCAAACGCCCGGGCAAACTCGCGGTGCTCCCTGGCAAACTCCAGCGGGTCGGCGCCGGATTTCCAGCATGTGTAGGCCTGGCGCAAAGAAATCGCGCCCGCCGCCGGGCTGTCCAGATGGCCATAGGCGCCGCCACCGGCGGTATTGACCACATTGCCGTGGCCCAGGTTCTGGAAGAAGCCCGGCAGGCGCAGCGCGTTCATGCCGCCCGAGATGATGGGGGTGGTGGGCTTCATGCCGTACCACTTCTGGAAGTAGATGGGGCCCTGGCATTCGTCGCGCTCAATCATGTAGGCAATCATGCGGTCGTCGCCTTCGCCCTCCATCTTGCCGTAGCCCATGGTGCCGACGTGGATGCCCGAGGCCCCTTGCAAGCGGCTCATCTTCGCCAGCACAAAGGCGGTGTAGCCGCGTTTGGCCGACGGCGAGGTGATCATGCCGTGGCCGGCGCGGTGGTAGTGCAGGTACTGGTTGGGGTACTGGCGCCGGGCGGTGGTGACCATGCCGGGGCCACCGACGAAGCCATCCACCAAAAAGGCCAGCTTGTCCGCATCCGGGCCAAAAGTTTCCAGCGCAAAGTCGGCCCGGGCCAGCATTTCGTAGTGGTCGTCGGCGGTGATGTTCATGGAAAACAGCTTGGCCTGGCCGGTCTCGTCCTGGGCGCGTTTCAAGGCGTCGTAGACCAAAGGAATGGTTTTCTTGAGCGGCGCGAAGACCTGGTTGCCCTGCGGTTCGTCGTTCTTGATGAAGTCGCCACCCAGCCAGAACTGGTAGGCCGCTTGCGCAAAAGGCTCGGGGCGCAGGCCCAGCTTGGGCTTGATGATGGTGCCCACGATGAAGCCGCCGTCCTTGACCGGGCGCCCCAAAATGCGCCACAGGTCGGAAATGTCCTTGGACGGGCCGTCAAACATCTGGATGGCGCGCTCGGGCACATAGAAGTCGATCATCTTGCCGTGCGCAATGTCGCCCATGCCCTGGTTGTTGCCGATCACCAGCGTCAAGAAGGACACCAGCATGAAGCGGCCATCGGTGACGTTGCGGTCAAACAGGTCCAGCGGGTAGGCGATGCGCATGTCCTCGGTGGCCTCGTCGATGTGGTACACCAGCGCGTCCACGCCCCGGGTGAAGTCGTCGGTGGTGCAGACATCCACGTTGGTGCCGGTGGAGGATTCGGCGGCAAAGTGGGCGGCGGCCTCCAGGTAGCCATGGCCCGGCTTGGGCCGCATCTGGTAGGCCACCAGGATATGTTGGCCATTTTTGATGAGTTCGGCCTCGGTGAGGCTCAGGTCGGCGTAACGGTTGGATTGGTCCATGGGGGGCTTTCGGTGGGGGTGGGTGGTGGGATGGATGGCCGGACTATAGGCAGATGAATTCATAATTAAAATTCAAATAAATTATTTATTTAATCAGCTTTTAATGATGAATGTGGCCTTGCACGCCTCCCCACGCAGGCGTTAACTCCAGGAATCCGTCAGCGGCCCCCCTTGCTCGATCAAAAAGGCCTTGAAGGCCTTGGCGGCCGGGGACAGCTTTTTGTGGCTCAGGTGCGTCACATACCAGTGGCCCACCAGCGGCATGCCGTTGATGTCCACCAGGGCCAGGTGGCCGGCGGCCAGTTCGTGGCGCACGGTGCGCAGGGACAAAAAGCTCAGGCCCATGCCTGCCATCACGGCTTGTTTGATGGTTTCATTGCTGGGCATTTCCATGGCCACCTTGGGGCTGATTTCGTGCTGTCCGAACAGGCGTTCCATGGCGGCGCGGGTGCCGGAGCCTTTCTCGCGCACCACAAAACTGAACTCCTTGAGCATCTCGAACTGCACCCGCTTGCGCCGGGACAAGGGGTGGTCGGGTGCACACACAATGCCCATGGGGTTGGTGGCAAAGGGAATGGCCTCGCAGTCCAGGGTGTTGGGCGCGCGGCCCATCACCACCAGATCGACCTCGTTGCGCGAGAGCATGCCCAGAATGTTCTCGCGATTGTCAATCCGCAAGGTCACGTCGATGCCGGGGAGTAACTTGCCAAAGCGCACCAGCAGCATGGGGACGAAGTATTTGGCAGTGCTGACGACGGCAAGCTCAATGTGGCCTTTGCGCACCCCCACATGCTCCGCCATCAGTGCTTCCAGGTCCTTGAGCTGGGCCATGGCGGCGATGGCGTGGGTCAAAAACTCCTGGCCCGCGCCGGTGAGCTGGATGTTGCGCCCAATGGGTTCAATGAGGGGGAGGCCAAAAGCGTCTTCCAGTTGGCGGATTTGCATGGAAACGGCCGGCTGCGTCACAAACAGGCGCTCGGCGGCTTTGGAGACGGATTTATCTCGCGCAACTTCGATGAAGGTCTGGATTTGCTTGAGGGTGTAGTTGCGCATGGGTGGTCCCTTTACGAATCAGTTTAAGCTGATGAGTATTGTAATAAATGTGATTTGTAGTGATGTGTGTGGCGCGGTACAGTGATCCTGAGCTCGGCCCATTGAGGCGCTATTCCCTTTATTTCACGAGGAGTCCCCTGCATGTTGCACGCCCTGATTTTTGATGTGGACGGTACGCTGGCCGATACCGAAACGGCCCACCTGGCAGCGTTCAACCATGCCTTTGCCGAATTTGGCCTGGACTGGCATTGGGATGAGGCGCTGTACACCGAGTTGCTGCACACCTCGGGCGGCAAGGAGCGCATCCTGCGCTACTGGAAAACCCGCCAGCCAGACTTGAAGGAACTGGAAGCCATGGCATTGACGGAGACCGTCAACCGCCTGCACGAACTCAAAACGGCGGCTTATGAAGGCGCCGTCAATAGTGGTGCCGTGGAGCTGCGCCCGGGCGTGCTGCCCCTGATCCATGCGGCCCTGGAGCAGGGGCTGCAACTCGCCATTGCCACCACCACCTCGCCGGTGAATGTGGCGGCGCTCCTGCGCCGGGCCATGGGCAGCGACTGGCGCACCCACTTTGCCGCCATAGGCGACGCCTCCACCGCACCCCTCAAGAAACCGCACCCCCAGGTCTACCGGCACATGCTGCAGGCGCTGGACCTGGACGCGGCGCAGTGCCTGGCCTTTGAAGACTCCAGCAACGGCCTGCGTTCCGCTGTGGCAGCGGGGCTGGCCACCGTGATCACACCCACGCAATTCACCGCCGACCATGACTTTTCCGCCGCACTGCGGGTGCTGCCGGACCTGGGCGCGGTGGACTTGGCCCAGTTGCGGCACTGGCACGTCCAAGGCCAGCCCAGCCAGCCCGGCCGACCCAGGCGGGCACTCAGCCCCGCCCACTGAAGCTCCCAACGAACGCCCCTCCACGAGACATTCACCATGCCCTTAACCCACCGCTCCACCCTGACCCAGTTCCTGATCGAGGAGCGCCGCCGCTTTCCCAGTGCCAGTGGCGACTTCAACGCCCTGATCCTGGACGTGGCCATTGCCTGCAAGGCCATTGCCCGGGCTGTGGCCTTTGGGGAATTGGGCGGCGTCATGGGCAACCATGCGGCAGAGGAGGGCGGTTGCATCAACGTGCAGGGCGAGACGCAAAAAAAGCTCGACGTGCTGAGCAACGAGGTCTTCATCCGCCGCACCGAGTGGGCCGGCAACCTGGCGGGCATGGCGTCGGAGGAGATGGAGCTGCCTTACCAGATTCCGGGGCAGTACCCGCGTGGCAAGTACCTGCTGGTGTTCGACCCGCTGGACGGCTCCAGCAACATCGACGTGAACGTGTCGGTGGGCAGCATTTTTTCGGTGCTGCGCGCCCACCCCGAGGTGGAGACCAGCGGCCGTGATGTGACCGAGGCCGATTTTTTGCAAGCGGGCCACCGCCAGGTGGCGGCGGGCTACGCCCTGTACGGCCCCACCACCATGCTGGTGCTCACGGTGGGCGACGGCGTGAACGGCTTCACGCTGGACCCCAACCTGGGCGAATTCATGCTCACGCACCCGCTGATGCAGATTCCCCCCGACACCCAGGAGTTCGCCATCAACGCCTCCAACAGCCGCTTCTGGGAGGCGCCGGTCAAGCGCTACGTGGACGAATGCCTGGCCGGCAAAACCGGCCCCCGTGGCAAGGACTTCAACACCCGCTGGATTGCCAGCATGGTGGCCGAGGCGCACCGCATCCTGATGCGCGGCGGCGTGTTTTTGTACCCGCGCGACAGCAAAGACGCCTCCAAACCCGGGCGCCTGCGCCTGCTCTACGAGGCCAACCCCGTCGGTTTCATCATGGAGCAGGCCGGGGGGCGTGCCTCCACCGGCCACACACCCATGCTGGACGTGCAGCCCACCGCGCTGCACCAACGCATCGGGCTGGTGTTTGGCTCCAAAAACGAGGTCGAGCGCATTGAGCGCTACCACGCCGAGCCCCAGCGCGTGGAGCTGGACAACCCCCTGTTTGCCGAGCGCAGCCTGTTTCGGGCGACGGCGGGGGCATTGATGTGAATACTTTTGCTATGAATTTAATAGCTGCTTGCGCACATTCCATAAGGGCTAGAGGCCTTTTTTGCTTAAATATTTGTTCTATGGAGATTGCCCGTGTCTGAACGCCACCCCATCATTGCCATCACCGGTTCCAGCGGCGCGGGCACCACGTCGGTCACCAACACCTTTGAGAACATCTTTCGCCGCGAGGGCGTGAACGCCGCCATCATCGAAGGCGACAGTTTCCACCGCTACGACCGCTTGGAGATGAAACGCAAGCTGGCGGAGGCCGAGAAAGACGGTAACAAAAACTTCAGCCACTTCGGCCCCGAGAACAACCTGTTCCCCGAGCTGGAAACTCTGTTCCGCGACTACGCCACCACCGGCGTGGGCACACGCCGCAAATACCTGCACGACCCGCAAGAGGCCGCGCCATACCAGCAGCAGCCCGGCACCTTCACCCCCTGGGAGGAACTGCCCGCTGGCACCGACCTGCTGTTTTACGAAGGCCTGCATGGCGCCGTGGTCACGCCCGAGGTCAACATCGCCCAGCACCCCGACCTGCTGATTGGTGTGGTGCCGGTGATCAACCTGGAGTGGATCCAAAAACTCTGGCGCGACAAGTCCAAACGCGGCTACAGCACCGAAGCGGTCACCGACACCATTCTGCGGCGCATGCCCGACTACGTGAACTACATCTGCCCGCAGTTCATGCACACCCATGTCAACTTTCAGCGCGTGCCCATGGTGGACACCTCCAACCCCTTTATTGCGCGCGACATTCCCAGCCCGGACGAAAGCATGGTGGTGATCCGCTTTGCCAAACCCAAGGGCATCGACTTCCAGTACCTGCGCAGCATGATCGACGGCAGCTTCATGAGCCGCGCCAACACCATCGTGGTGCCCGGCGGCAAGATGGAGCTGGCCATGCAACTCATCTTCACGCCTTTTATTTGGCGCATGGTCGAGCGAAAAAAGAGAGTCTCCTGATGAACACATCCTCCCCCGAACTCGACCGGAAGGTCGCCGCAGACCTGCCGCGCCAGATGGCCAATGCCATCCGTATGCTGGCCGTGGACGCGGTGGAAAAAGCCAAGTCCGGCCACCCCGGCGCGCCAATGGGCATGGCCGACATCGCCGAGGTGCTGTGGCACCGCCACCTCAAACACAACCCCGCCAACCCTCATTGGCCAGACCGCGACCGCTTTGTGCTCTCCAACGGCCACGGCTCCATGCTGATCTATGCGCTCTTGCACCTCACGGGCTACGACCTGCCCCTGGCCGAGCTGCAAAACTTCCGCCAGTTGCACAGCAAAACCGCTGGCCACCCCGAAGTGGGCGTCACCCCCGGCGTGGAGACCACCACCGGCCCGCTGGGGCAGGGCCTGGCCAACGCCGTGGGCATGGCGCTGGCCGAGAAACTGCTCGCCGACGAGTTCAACCGCGATGACGAAGAAACCAGCCACACCGTTGTGGACCACTTCACCTACGTCTTTTTGGGCGACGGCTGCCTGATGGAGGGCATCAGCCACGAAGTCTGCTCGCTGGCCGGCACGCTGCGCCTGCCCAAGCTGGTGGCGTTTTACGACGACAACGGCATCTCCATCGACGGCCATGTGCAAGGCTGGTTCACCGACGACACCCCCCAACGCTTTGAAGCCTATGGCTGGAACGTCATCCCCGCCGTGAACGGGCACGACCCCCAGGCCGTGGACGCTGCCGTGCGCGCCGCCAAAGCCCAGGCGGCTTTGCCCGAGGGCAAACCGACGCTGATTTGCTGCAAAACCGTGATCGGCATGGGCTCGCCCAACAAGGCGGGAACACACGACGTGCATGGCGCCGCCCTGGGCGTGGCCGAGGTGACCGCCACCCGCGCCGCACTGGGCTGGACCGCGCCGCCGTTTGAGGTGCCGGCCGACATTGCCAAGGCCTGGAACGCGGTGGAGCGCGGCACGGCGGCCGAGCGGGCGTGGCGTGTGCGCTTCGAGGCCTACCGCACGCAGTACCCGCTGGAAGCCGCCGAGTTCGAGCGTCGCGTGGCGGGCGATCTGCTGCCCAATTTTGCCGACGCGCTGCCCGAACTGCTGGCCGCCATTGCCGCCAAACCGGACGCCGTGGCCACGCGCAAAGCCAGCCAGAACGCGCTGGATGCGCTGAGCCGCCAAGTGCCCGAATTCTTCGGCGGCAGTGCCGACCTGACCGGCTCCAACCTCACCAACTTCAAAGGCAGCGTCAAGTGCGGCCGCGACCACTGGGGCAACCACCTGAGCTACGGCGTGCGCGAGTTCGGCATGGCCGCCATCATGAATGGGCTGGCCCTGCATGGCGGCTACATCCCCTATGGCGGCACGTTTTTAACCTTCAGCGACTACAGCCGCAACGCCATCCGCATGGCCGCACTGATGAAGCTACGCGTCATCCACGTCTTCACCCACGACAGCATTGGTCTGGGGGAGGACGGCCCCACGCACCAGAGCGTGGAGCATGTCCCCTCGCTGCGCATCATCCCCAACCTGGATGTCTGGCGTCCGGCCGACGGACTGGAAACCGCCGTGGCCTGGGCCTGCGCCCTGGAGCGCAGGGACGGCCCCAGCGCCCTGTGCCTGTCCCGCCAAAACCTGCCGCGCCTCACGGGGGATGCCGACACGGCCGCCGCCATGGCGCAGCGCATCCGCCAGGGCGGCTATGTGCTGTCCGACACGGACGGTGCCCAGGCCGTGATCGTGTCCACCGGCTCGGAGCTGGAGCTGGCCATGGCGGCGCAGGCGGCCTTGCAGAAAGTGGGCATCGCCACCCGCGTGGTGTCCATGCCCAGCACCTCGGTGTTTGACCGCCAGAGCGCCGCCTACCAGGAACAGGTGCTGCCGCTGGCCCTGCCCACCGTGGCGGTGGAAGCCGCCCACCCGGACTTCTGGCGCAAATACGTGGGCCGCACCGGGCGCGTGGTGGGCATCGCCAGCTTTGGCGAATCCGCCCCCGCGAAAGACTTGTATGCCCACTTTGGTATCACCAGCCAAAGCGTGGTGGAGGCCGTGCAGGCCTTGGTGGGGCGCCCATGAGCCCCTCCTTCGACCTGGTGATGTTCGACCTGGACGGCACGCTGGTGCAGACCGCGCCCGAAATCTGCGACGCCGTCAACGACACCCTGCGCCACTTTGACCTGCCCGAGGTCACCCAGGCGCAGGTGGCCGACTGGATAGGCCACGGCACACGCGAACTGCTGATCCAGGCCCTGAGCCACAGCGGCCAAGGCAGCGTCGCCGAGGTGCGCGCCAGCGACAGCCTGGGCCGGATTGCCGCCGAGTTCGACACCCACTACCAGCGCCGCTGCGGCACCCGCAGCGCGCTGTACCCCCAAGTGCGCGAGAGCCTGGCGGCTTTGCGTGCGCGCGGCGTCAAGCTGGCCGTGGTGACCAACAAGGAGGGCCGCTTCACCACCACCGTGCTCAATGCCCACCAGCTCCTGCCCCTGCTGGACTGCGTGGTCAGCGGCGACACCCTGCCCACCAAAAAGCCCGACCCGGCCGGCATCCACCAGTGCCTGGCCGCGTTTGGCGTGCCGCCCACGCGGGCCCTGTTTGTGGGCGACTCCAGCATCGACGTGGCCGCCGCACGCAATGCTGGGGTGGCGGTTTGGGTGCTGCCCTATGGCTACAACATGGGTCAGCCGATTGCGGCCTGCGGCCCAGATCGGGTGATTGATGATTGTTCGTTGCTACTGAATTGATAGCTGCTTGCGCAGTGTTTTAGGGGGCTGGAGGGCGATTCCGTTATGAAAATCAATGAAGTTGTCCAAGAGGCGCTGCGACGGCTGGCATCGGTCCGCGCCGGCTGCAGTCAGCGGGCGCACATGCTGCGCAATGCCACCGATCTTTCCACTACGCGCCTCAGAACATTGCACTCTGTGCGAATGCCGGCAGGATGTGCCAGTGGAGCCGGTAGCTAATAACCATCATCCTTCCAGCGCTTGGTATTGAACAGCGCATTCATGACAGGTGTGGAACAGCGTTCCCAATTGGCGGCTTCTCCGTTGCCACATGCGAACTCACCTTGAAGTGAAATCGGAGCCATCGATCTTCTCAAAAGCCGGTCATCAACGCTGATCCTATACAGGGGCATCAGAGCGTTCGCATCCACGAGTGGTGACATTGCAGACCAAGATTGTTCTTTGCTAAAGTGGGCAGCGTAGTCCAAGCGCATTGCCATAGAAGATGCGTATGGATCGAACAGTCCGCACCGGCTGTTTTTGTCAAAAACAAGGAGGGAGCCAATGGAATACACAATCACAAAGCCACCGAAAGTTGACGGCTATGCTGTCCATCGCATGGTTGCCGGGCTATCGGATGGCGCACCGGCGCTGCATGTTGATGAGGGCGAAAAATTAACGATTCGAACCGAAGCGCCCATGCCCAGTGGGCATATTTTGGGGTTTTCGTTGCGGGCCTGCGTCGCGGTGAAAAACAAGGGGCGCCATCGCTACTTTCCTACCGACGATTGGCGATCGCGCCACGCTTGGCTCGCACGAAAGGGCTTGCAGCACGGGTTTGAAATCATCACGGTGCATTGCACCGCCAAGCACTTTGTCGTAGAGAAGCGTCCGGGCACATTCACCATCGATGACACCCAATTTACAGGTGTCTTGAAAATCGTAGACCAAGAAAAATTTGCAGCCGCCTTGGTCTCAGGCATCGGAAACACAGCGCGTACCTTTGGGTTCGGCATGCTGGTCATCTAATTTTTAACAGGGAAAGCCATGAAAAAACAAAACATCATCATTGAAGCGGTCATCACCACCAAAGGCCCGCTGTCCATTGCCATGCCGGTTGCCCAAGGCGGACGCGCAAACGAATACAACAACTTTCCGCTCATGGCTCGTGGGCAAGACGAAGAAGGCAAGTTAATGCAGACGGCCTACCTGCCTGCCAGTACCGTGCGCGGCTTTCTGCGCCGTGCGTCTGGCCTCGCGGCAATGGAAAAACGTGGCATCGGCAAGACCACGTTGCAGCAGGCCTACTCGGACATCCTGGGTCAATCTGCCGACGCCAAAGAAGAGGTGGATCTGGTCAAACTGAATGCCTTGCGCGATGGCGACCCGATCCTCGACCTCTTTGGATCCTGGTCGATCAAGTCGCGGCTGCTCGTGAGCAACTTTCTGCCCAAGGCCAACGTTCTGCCCCAGGCGGTTACCGGCGTTAGAAAAGACTTGGAAGATACCGATGGCGTGCTGGAAGGTTTGAGCGAGTCTGACCGACAGGCGTACCACAACCGCAGCGACATCAATAGTCAGCGTGCAGCAGCGGATGCGGTCGTCAAAGGAATCAAACGTGAGATTGCCAAGGCCAAGAAAGAGAGCAAACCGATGGCTGACCTTGACGCTGCGCTGGCGATTGCTGAATCCAAGGCTGCTGGGCTCAAGTCCGAAATGGGCGACATGGCCAACTCGTCACGCACCATTACCGAGTTCTTTGCTATGCCGGTCGATGTTGCCCTCCATGGGCGCATGGTGATCGAGCAGGCCAAGGAACGCGACCTCGGCCTGCTCCTGCAAGCGCTGGACGCACTCTCCACACGTCCGATCCTGGGTGCTCAAGTTGCCCGGGGTTGCGGCGAAATCGCTGGGCATTTCACCATCAAGGTGGATGGCATGGTGGTGAAAACCGTAGCCACTGGTGGCTGGGAGCCTTCACGCGTCGAAGACTTCGTGGCCGTGGAATCAGAACAAGCCGCTGCCTAGTTCGTCATGGACAAGCTGCAAATCACGGCCACCTTGAGCGACCGCTTCATCACTGGCGGCGGCTACCTGACGTTTGACGCCCTCCTGGCGTCAGCGGTCTACAGCCTGACCCAAGACGTGGATCAGGCGCACAACCAGTTGCCCATCAAACAGGTGGACGGCCTGTACTACGCCAGCGCGGCCATTTATGAATCGGTGGCCACTGGCACGGTAACCATCGTCCAGTCCATGCGACCTGACGATGTGTGGCTCGACCACCAATGGCTCAAGAAAAACAAGCGCGGCGCAGTCCACACCAAGTTCAGCAACCTAAGCGACAACGTCATGAGCAGCTACAAGACCATTGCAGCACCGACCATGACGTGGTACTGCGAGGGCGATGCCGACCGGATACGAGCACTGCTGGCGCATTTGCCCATGATTGGCAAAAAGCGAACGTGCTCAGTGACGCGGTGGGATGTTGATGAAGGCGAACTCGATGGCGTTCAAGGCTACGCCGACGAACCCCTGCGTCCTGTGCCTGTGAAAATGTGGCGCGGTGATACGCCCGGCCCCGTAGTTGACGCCGCGTGGCGCCCTGCCTACTGGGACGCCGCTGGTCGCACCGCCTGTTTTGTACCTTGAGATGCTGCCATGACCACACTGGAGTTTTTCAACAACTACTTTGGTCGCCACCTAGTGGCGCAAACCGGCAACGCCGTGGCCGACGCAACGCGCGCCTTGTCAACGGGGCACAGAATGGCCAAAGGCGGTGATCCCCAACGCATCGCATCGGGCTGGGCGGTGATCTCTGAGGAGGTGAGTACCATCCAATTCAAACTGGCCGCCACGGGGTTGCGCTATAGCGATCAGACGCGCTATGAAGCGTGGCTGGATGCGCTGGAATCGTTCAGCGGCAAGCCCCTGATGCTGGTCGAGTTTGACAAGAAACCCGTGCCCGTTGCCAATCTGTTCAGGACACATGATTTGCGTGCTGTCCAAGTGTGTTCGCCGGGCGGCGTGGAACTCTTTGACTTTACGAAAGAACCAACGCTTTTGAGCGGAAAAGCGCATAAAGTTTTGTGGAAACTTAAACTGGAAAGACAGAAAAATTCTTTCAAATCAAACACTTCCGCGTGATCGGATCAAGCCACCCTGAAAATGGGTGGTTACTGGAACTTGTCCCCTTTCTTTGTGAACACCAGCACGGATCAAGCCACCCTGAAAATGGGTGGTTACTGGAACTGGGATAACTACAAGGCGAGCAGGCTGGCTGATCAAGCCACCCTGAAAATGGGTGGTTACTGGAACATGTCAGCCTGACGCCAAATAACCGCAATGGATCAAGCCACCCTGAAAATGGGTGGCTACTGGAACAGTTGCTTGGTTGAGCAATTCTTGGCCTCCGATCAAGCCACCCTGAAAATGGGTGGTTACTGGAACAACAACGCCATCAACGCCTTGCGCGCCACAGATGAAGCCACCCTGAAAATGGGTGGTTACTGGAACAACAACGCCATCAACGCCTTGCGCGCCACAGATGAAGCCACCCTGAAAATGGGTGGTTACTGCAATTTTTGGAGATTAACCATGTTTCGTTCGCACGAACAGCAGCATTTCAGTGATGTGCTGCGCAAGCACCTGCAGCACCCCGACGCGCCGCTTTTACTGGAGGGTGGGGTTGGCCTGGGGAAGACCCGCGCCTATCTGGCGGCACTGGCCAACACCGATCACACGGTCGCGCTGGTGCTGCCCACGCATCAACTGATCGACCAGCTGCTGGCCAGCGCTGATCTGGCCGCCATTGCCCTACCGCTGGCCGTTTTTAGACCAGCCAGGATGTTTGAAACACAGGCGTTGTACCTGGCGCAGCGGCAGGCTGCACGGGACTCCCGGGTGATGCTCTGCACCGCTGCCAGCGTGGTCATCGACCGGCGGCTCAAGGGGGAATACAACGGCGCAACCGAGCGCGATGTCATTTTGTTCGATGAGGCGGATCAGTTGCCCGATATGACCGCATTGCAAAGCGATTTCGTCATTGACGCCACTCTCTTGCAGGGGCAAGCGCTGCCGGTTGCGCTGGAGCGCATCAGCACCACCCGGTCGCATGGAGTCGAGGCCGAACAAAAGGCGGCAGCACGGGTGATGTTGGAAATTCTGGCGGAGCCGGTTGGCTATGCCTCGGTCGGTCTGGACGATTGCGGCCATGCGCGCTTGCATCACCGCTTGCCTGGGCGCTTGCTGAAGAAGGTCAGCAACCGGGCCAGTACGGTGTTCATCTCCGCAACGCTGTCCCATAACGGCAAGTTTGACAATTTCAAATACGCAATGGGGCTGGAGTCCATCAGCCGTCTATCCGGCAGCATTGAGCCGGAACGCCACGGCACCCTCGATTTCGTGCTGCATGCGCATGAAATGGAAACGGATGAATGGTTTGCCGCCACCGTTCAATCTATTCAGAACTCTCGGCGCCCCACGCTGGTGGTCACGCCCAGCCACGCTCTTACCGAGCGTCTGATGGCGGCCGTGGGCGAACAGCAAGACTTGCTGATTCGCGCAGGCGCATGGGCGGGGCTGGATACACCCACCCGCTGGCGAACAGTCGTGATTCCGCGCGTGCCGTTTGGCGCACCTGTCGTCGTGGACGGGGAGGCGGTCACGTCTTACCTGGACGCGAAAGTTACCGCCAGTCGGCGCATGCGACAAGCCATTGGCCGTGGGCTCAGAACGCCCGATGCCGTGTGCACCGTGGTCGTTCTGGATGCTCGGGCAGACAGGCTGGGCAGTTTTGTGCCCGAGCGCTTTGCTGCAAATTGGTTGGAACGCAAGGTTTTTGAGGAGGGTGCCCGGCAGGAGTTGCTGCTATCAAAAGCCGAGCGTGACCCGGCCTTGCGAAATGCGGCACTTAAACACTACGGAGCCAAATGCCAACACCCTGCTTGCGAGGTAGGCCAGGCGCACCTGCTGGACGTGCATCACCTTGACCCGGTGAGCGAGGGTGTGCGGCGCACGACTCTGAAGGATGTGACGGTGCTGTGTGCGAATCATCACCGTCAGGCGCACTTTGAGATGAAGATGGCCATTCCTGATAGCGGACATTGGCGGTGAGTTTGGTCTGGTGTGTGGGTGGCAAACTGTCGGCAAGGGGAGGCGTCAAAAATGGCTGATCTACAGGCATAGCGCCCCCGATCGCGTCATTCCAGAATGTTGGTTGCTACTGAATTAATAGCTGCTTGCGCAGTGTTCTAGGGGGCTGGAGCCGTATTTCAAACGAGGTCTTGATTCACTTGGCGTGCCCGCGTTGGATCGATGATCTTCAGGCGCGTAGCGTGGTCAGCAGCGTGACCAGTTCGTGCAGGGCGGTGAAGGGCTCGGGGGCGGTGTGGGCATTGAACTTCGCTGCCAGTGCCAGTGCCAGTGCCTGCGCCTGTCAGCTGATGCGCGGCGCGGATCTCTTCCAGATACAACGGTTCGGTTTTGCTGCCTTCGGTGACGATCAGGATGCGGGCGTAGCTGGCGCGCCGCACATCCTTGGCTGCTTTGCGGCGCAACTGCCGGTCTTTGGCCTGGTTGTCGCGCCCCATCAGTGCTTCACTCCCAGGGCCTGGTTGCGCAGCAAGGGCAGTGCACCATAGCGCCCTTGAAGGTAACCACGCTCCAGCGCTTCATTCTTGCGCGGACTGAAGTCGAGCAGTGGATACAGCGATGAGCTTTGATCCGGGCGCTTTTCGACAAACCAGACTTGATCGCGCCGGAGCAGGCCGTACGCATCGAGCAGCGAGGTGTCGTGCGTGGTAAAGATCAGCTGCGCGCCGCCGGTGTTGACTTCAGGCCGGTGGAACAAGCGCACCAGAGCCTGCACCAGCAGCGTGTGCAGGCTGGTATCCAGTTCATCCACCACCAGCGTTTGCCCCTTGCCCAGGATGTCCAAGATAGGCCCGGTCAGGAACAACAGGTTGCGGGTGCCGCTGGATTCGTCCATCAGGTCGAAAACCGCCTTGCCGTGCTCGGTGATGTGGTGAAACTTCACTTCGTCCACCGCCTGCTCACTGGCTGTCTCCTCGCGTTTGCCGGTCGCAAGGTCGAAATGGATGGTGTGCACCATGGCGTGCTTGGTGGCCACTTCAATGTCGGAAATGCTGATGTCGGCGGCACGCAGAAACTCACAAATGGCTTTGCGCTGCGCCTCTTGCTTGAGCATTTGCACCGAAAACTGCGGAGACAGCGGCGACTGCTCGTTGAAGATCACCAGCCGGTTGGCAAACCAGTCAAACACGGGGCGCAATGCCCCGCTGTTGAGTTGCACAGCCACTGACAGGAACAAGGCATTGGATCGGGTCGCACCCTCCCACAGGTTCTTGGCACCCTTCAGGCTGGGGCCGAACTCATACACATCCTTGCCGCTTTCGGCATCGAAGTGGCGCTCGAACCAGCGTTGCGGCTTGAAGGCCTTGTAGACCAGAAGTTGCTCACTGACGATGCGTTGCGCGTTCATGGCAAAACCATACTGGTAGCGCACGCCGTCGAGGATGAAGGTGACCTCGAACTCCGTGGGCTGGCTGCCCGATGTGGCGTCCAGCTTGAAAGGTTGGAGCCGGTCAAAGGTCTGGCCCGGCTGCAAAGCGGCCGATTCCAGCACCACGCCACGCATGTACTGCAGGGCCTTGATGAGGTTGGACTTGCCGCTGGCGTTGGCGCCATATACCACCGCGCTCTTGAGCAAATGCGGGGCCGCCTTCAGCCCGGTATCCAGGGCATGGGTGTCCAGCAAGGTCTTGTCGGAGGACGCAACCAGGCTGAACACCTGCTCGTCGCGCAGGCTGCGGAAGTTCTTGACGCGGAACTCGACCAGCATTGCATTCACCTATTGAGTAAAAAATATATCGATATTGTGCACATGAAAAGCAATTTATTGAAATATTTTGCGTTGCACATGAGTTTTTGATAAGGCAGGCAAGCTGATCAAAGTCTGTCGGAACACGGAGCCCCGCATCTTTGACTACACGCAGGAATTGGGTTTTGACCGTGGTTTCGCGCATCTATGCCTATGCCTGATGCAGGTTCGACAGGTCGCAGATCAAGCCAGCAGATTGGGCCTAAACCATCTCCCCACATCGCGTCATTTTCGAATGCTAGTTGCTATTGAATTGATAGCTGCTTGCGCAGTGTTTTAGGGGGCTGGAGGGCGATTTCATTGATTTTTTGACAGCGCCATTGAGGTGCGTATGACGGACAAAATTTTGTACATCAACCGAGCGCAATGGAGGCCACCATGGCTTTTTCAGCAAGTGACGTGATTCCGCTTTTGCAGGCCCGTGCCAATTTCTCCGAACTGGCCGACCAGGTGAAGGTCGGCACCGAGAAGATCATCACCAAAGACGGCGAGAGCTACGTTGCCATCATCGACGCGCAGCGGCTGGACTACTACCACCAACTGGAAGATGCGGAAGCATTCCTGATCCAAGCCCAAGCGCCAAAGGCGTTCGACGCACTGCTGGACGAGTTGACCGACACCGTCATCCCCAACCTCATTACCTGCTGCTCTAAGCGCGGCTTTCCTTATTTCGAATTCTCCAAAACGCGCCAGTGACCGCTTCTGGCAGAGCCAATACGCTGTAATGCACCTTTGGCTTTTAATCGCTTGATGGTTTTTTCAACCGCTGTGGTGCTGATGTTCAAGTGTTGACTCATCTCGGCAATGCTGATCATCGGCTTGGCGCGAATGAGTTGGAGCAAGCGCGACTGAGGTGAATCACCCAACCCTTCACCCAACCCTTCACCCAACCCTTCATCTGATTTTTTCGGTGGCGCAACAGCTGCCAACGCCGGAAACGCAAACTCCACCCAAAACCCCGCGCTATCGCAGTCAAAGCGCGGTGCCGGGCTGCCATAGTCAAGGCAAGTGTTGCGAATCAGGTCAATACCGCGCCCCCAGGATTCAATCTTGCCCGCCAGAAACAAGGCTCTGGCAATGTCCGGGTTGGCCGGTTGGGACGAATGTTTGGCCATCAAACGCGCCAAAGACCAATCGGGCGGCAACTGGCCCGCATTCCAGATCAGCAGCTTGTGGTCATACACGCTGATTTGAATCGGGATCAGCGCGCCATAGTCCTTGTGCGCAATGGCATTGATCAGAGCCTCACGCAAGGCGGCCTCGGGCACGGGGAAACGCTCCAGCCGTTGCGTGCCCTGGTATGAAATGCCGGCCCGCAAGTACTTGGTCAGCAGCAGGTCCAGCGTTTTCTCCACCTGCGTGAACAAGTCGCCTTCAATCACGTCGTGGTAGAGCAAATCGGAATCGGTGCGAAAAAAACCGATCTTCACACAGGCGCCGGTGGTGAACTTCTCGGGGTCGGCGTGAAACAGCAGCGTGGCTGCCCGTTTGAGAAAGCGTCCTTCGGTCAAGTGCAGTTTTTCAACCAGCACGGCATCGCTCTCGGCCAAAGACTCCGTGCCCAAGCGGCCACTTTTACCCGCCAGCTTGCGAAACGACTGAATGGCACGCGGCTCCAGATCGGCCATGGTCACATACGGCACCGGTACGCCATCCCAATGGCGGCCCAGTTTGCGCAGCAGAAAACGGTCCAACGCTGCGCCGCGCAGTTCCTGCTTGGTGCTGCCGCTGCGCAGGTGGTATTCGCCCTTGTAGCTGATGGGGCTGGGGTAGGCCTCGACCACGATTTCCAGCCAGTCAAGACCCGCCTGCGTGTGCAGGTTGACCGCCACCACGATGCCCAAAATGTCGCGCACCTTGTTCGGGATGTCCTCCAGAAGCCGGACGGCGTTGGCCAGGCCCACCACCTCGCCCTGGTCGTTCTTGCCAATCATCAGCGTGCCGCCATCGGCATTGGCAAAGCCGCAGATCCATTTCAGGTACTCATCGCGCCAAGACTGCTTCCACTCGGTGTTCTGGCTTTCAATCATAAATTTATATGTGTTTTAGGGCTGCAGCCGGCGTGTGGTATGCGTGAGTAGCTATTAAATCAGGAGCATGCCTAAAGCAGCTTGGCCAGCGCCTGCTCGGTTTTCTCCGACACGATGCCCTCCAGTCGCAGTTCGTCGGACAGAACCGTCATGATACGTGTCGCCTGGCCAATATATGTGCTCGGGTCAGGGGCCAGTTCAAAACGGTTTTCCAAAAAACCGGCGGACCAAAGCCTGTTCCGGGTTCTGCTCTGAGCCCAGGGGCAAGGCTTGGCATACGCGTTGACACAACTGTGGCATTTGCCGCGCATCGACAATCCGCTCCAGGGGATTGCCCACGGTGCCAGTGTCCACGCGCTGAACCGGCAGCACCAGAAGCTGGCCGATGACGGATGTACTCAGTACAACACCAGCCTTGTTCAATGATGCGGGTAGACCGCCCCACACGCACAGCACCCCTGACCGGTTGACTCCCAACTGCTAGTTGCTACTAAATTAATAGCTGCTCCCGCAATGTTCTAGAGGGCTGCAGCCAGATTCGACCACTAGGCTTCATAAAAACCCCCGCCGTTGTACGATCCACCTCCTTCGTCAACCACCAGGATGCCCTCCATGAAAGCCGACTTGCGCCCCAGCACCCAATGGCAAGAACAAGTCGCCGCCGACGAAGCCGAGCGCTTCGCCGGGTATGGCAAGGCCTTTGCCGCCATCCAGGCGCGCAAGTCCAAAAAATACGGCCAGGGCAGGGCGCTGCACCGCAAGCAACTCACGGCGGCCAGCGGCACGCTGGAGGTCTTGGGCGACTTGCCGGAGTTTACCCGCCAGGGTCTGTTTGCCTTGCCGGGCTTTTTTGACGTGTGGGTGCGCCTGTCCAACGGGGGCATGGACAAGACCTCGGACCGCACCCCCGACATCCGGGGCTATTCCCTGCGGGTGCTGGGTGTGCAGGGCGATTCCGCTTTGGGCATAGGCCCGGCCAAGAGCCAGGACTTCACGCTGATCAACCAGGAACAGTTCGCCTTCCCCAAAAGCGACGAGTTTGTCGAATTTGTGGTGGCTGCCGCCAGTGGCGGTGGCGCCTTGCTCAAGCATCTGGTTCGCCGCTACGGCCTGCTGGCGGGCCCGGCGCGTATGCTGAAGATGCTGAAAACCGTGACCAAGCCCTTTGGTGGTTTTGCCACCGAGACCGTGTTCAGCGCGGTGCCCATCGCCTGCGGACCCTATGCGGTGCGTGTGCGGCTGGTGCCCGCCGCCGCCAACGGCGCGCCCACGCCCGGTGCTAACCAGGACTGGGGTGCGGACTTTTCCGCCCGTCTGGGCCGGCAGCGCCTGGAATGGGATTTGCAGTTGCAGCCCTTTGTCAGCGAGGCGCTCACCCCCATCGAAGACGCCTCCGTCAACTGGACCACGCCCTACACCACGGTGGCGCGGCTTACCTTGCCCCAACAAGACACCGCCAGCGCGTCCGGCCAGGCGCTGCTGCAGCAGACCGAAGCGGCCGTGTTCGACCCCTGGCAGGCGCTGGCCACGCACCGCCCCCTGGGCGATGTGCAGCGCGCCCGCAAGGTGGTGTACTTTGAAAGCCAGAAGGGGCGCGGGGCGGTTTAACCCTGCGGTGTCGGAAATCAGACGGCCCGGATGTGGAACACCGCGTCGTCCCAGGCGTGCTCCAGCAGGATGCGCTGCACGCGGGCTTGCCAGAGCTGGCCAAACGCGGTGCGTTCGGCTGCGCTGGCGGCACCGGTGAGGCAGAGCTGCATCAGCGGGCGGGTTTGCGGGTCACCGGGAACGCTGTGCACCTGCGCCTGGGCCAGCACGGCCTGTCCGGTGTCGGTGCGGGTGAAACGCAGCTCGGTGTCGATGTCGGCATTGAAGCGCAGCAGGCCCCGGCGCACATACTGGCTGCCCAGGCCCGCAAAACCGCCGTCGCCCGCAGCACCCGTCAGCAGGCCCAGCACACTGGCCACCACGCCGGTGGTGCCGGCCTCAAAGGCATCGCGCACATCCACCGCCACGTGGCCGCGCACCGGCATGGCGTCGCCATACAAAGCCTGGATGGCGCGCACGCCCAGCCAGTAGGCGCTGGCCACGGTGGGGCAGGAATGCCCGGCCAGCCGCACGGCGTCGGCGTAGCCGTAGTGCATCAATCCACCTTCGGCCGAGCCCAGCAGCTCCGCCAGCGGGTCGCGCAGGGTGATGCCCGGCACCTGGTCGAAAAAAGCAGGAAAGCGCATGCTGGGGATCAAAGGCAGACGAAGTCGATCACGATGGCGCCGGGTTCTCTTTGCAGGTACTGGATGGAGACGGCCGTGCCATAGCGGGCGTTGAGCTGGTGCAGCAGGGGAATGGGGTCGTGGTCGTTGCAAAAGCGCATGGTCTCGCCGGGTTGCAGTGCATCCAGCGCGCCAAAAATGGCCGCATGGCGAAAACGCTTGGCAACGCCGCGTGCGTCGAAGGGATAAATGGCTTCAGGGGTGACGTGGCCGGTGGCGCAAGAACTCATGGCAATCCTTTGGTAAATTAAAGATGCATCATAAATGAATCTTTGAAAAATCCACGCAATGCCCTGACGGAGCCCTGGGTTATGCTGCACCCATATGCACAACGCCAACTTCATCCCCGGCAAAGACGCCTCCCTCGAATCCACCATCAACACCCTGCAAGCCAAGCTGCAAGCCCGTGGTTTCCATATAGAAGAAAAATCCTGGCTCAATCCGGTGGAGGGCATTTGGTCGGTGCACATCCGTGACCGCGATTGCCCGCTGCTGTTCACCAACGGCAAGGGCGCCACCCGCCTGGCCTGCCTGGCCAGTGCCCTGGGCGAGTTTGTGGAGCGCCTGTCCACCAACTATTTCTGGACCCACTATTACCTGGGCCCCCACATTGCCGACCGCCACCATGTGCACTACCCGCAAGAGCGCTGGTTCGAGCCCGGCGAAGACGGCAGTTGGCCCGCCGGGCTGCTGAATCCGCCCTTGCACGACTTCTACAACCCCGAGGGCAGCATCGACGCCCGCAACCTGGTGGAGTTCAATTCCGGCAACGTGGAGCGTGGCATTTGCGCCATTCCCTACGCCCGCCTGCGCGACGGTGCCGTGACCTACATTCCGGTCAACATCATCGGCAACCTGTACGTGAGCAACGGCATGTCGGCGGGCAACACCCAGGCCGAAGCACGCACCCAGGCCTTGTCCGAGATTTTTGAGCGCCATATCAAGGCCCGCATCATCAGCGAAGGCATTTGCCTGCCCGATGTGCCGGAGGCCGTGATTGCCCGCTACCCGCGCATTGCCGCCGGCATCCAGGCCTTGCGTGCCGCCGGTTTTGGCATCCTGGTGAAAGACGCTTCTTTGGGGGGCCAGTATCCGGTGATGAATGTCACGCTACTGCACCCCGAGGACCAGGGCTGCTTTGCCAGCTTTGGTGCGCACCCGCGGTTTGAGATTGCGCTGGAACGCGCCTTGACCGAGTTGTTGCAGGGCAGGGCGCTGGACTCGCTGGCGGGCTTTCCGGCCCCCTGCTTCGATCTGGAAGAAACCGCCAGCTCCACCAACATCGAAATCCATTTTGTGGACAGCAGCGGTGTCATCCACTGGAAGTTTTTGAGCGAAGCACCCGACTACGTGTTTTGCGACTGGAACTTCAGCAACACCACCGCCGAAGACTATGCCTGGGCGGTGGACCGCATCCACCAGGACGGCTTCGACATCTATGTGGCCGACTTCACCCATCTGGGCGCCTATGCCTGCCGCATCCTGGTGCCCGGCATGTCCGAAATCTACCCGGTGGACGATCTGGAGTATGAAAACAACAGCGTGGGCAACAGCATCCGCGAAGCGATTCTGAACCTCACCGATCTGGACGACGAAGAGTGCTTCGATTTGCTGGACACGCTGAACGGGTCCGCCTTGGCCGACCAGCGCCCGGTGGCGGCGGTGGTTGGCATGGCCGCCGATGCGGGTTCGTTTTGGGCCGATTTGCGCGTGGGCGAACTCAAAACCCTGCTGGCCCTGGCCATTGGGGACGAGGAAGCCACGCTGGAAGGCTGCGAGTGGATCAAACATTTTGACCAGCTCAACCCCCAGCGCCGCAAGGTGTACGCCTGCATCGAGAGCCTGATCAAGCTGGCCGATATGGGCGATACCGGCCCTTACCTGACCGCCTTGCGCCAGCTTTATGGCGCCGGTGCCGTGGAGCAGGCCCATGCGCTCATCATGCAAACCGACCGCTTCATGGGGCTGTCCGCGCCGGGCCTGATGATGCAGGGGTGCGAAATGCACCAGAAACTGCTGCAGGCCTACGACAAGGTGCACGCCCGGGTGACCTAAAGGCGTTAGCGTTCGCCTGATCCTGTCCGACCCATTGGGACACCTGCCACCGCACCAGGCCGCGGGCGCCCCGCCACCACCACCCACAGCCCCAGGCTGAGAGCCATTCCCGCAAGAACCAGGAGTGGAAAGGCCACCGCAGCGAACGGGGCGCCCATCTGATTCAGGAGCAGCGAAGCTTGAATCGCCGATGTGCTGGGAATCAACCACCGCAGCACCTGCAGCACATCGGGCAGGGCTTCCACCGGCCAGGAAAACCCGGACAAAAAAGCCATGGGCAAAGCCGTGAGCAGCAAGACCTGCAAGGAGCGCTCGCGGTCCTTGAACCACAGGCCCAGCAAAGTGCCCAGCGCACTGACCGCCAGCGCATACACCCCCAGCATGCCGACCGCAACGAAGGGGTTGCCGCCGCGCGGGTAGTCCTGCCAGACAAACACCCAGCCGATGTAGAACAGGCCTGACAAAAAGCCCAGGCTCGCAAAGGCCAGCAAGCGGCCTAGCCAGACGGTCGCCTGCGCACGGTGCTCTCCGCGCTCCACCCAGGTGCCCACCAGCATGGCCACCCCCATCAGCAAGGTCTGCTGAATGATGAGAATGGCCACCGCAGGCACCACGTAGCTGCCATAGCCTTCGGTGGGGTTGAACAGGGGCACCAGTTGCACATTCACCGGGCTGCGGCTGGCTGCGGCTTGCACTGCACTTTGTCCTGCAGCGCGCAGTTTTTTGATTTCAATGCCTGCGGACACCGTGCCCACGGCCTCCGCAAAGCCATACAGCACGGCTTTGTTCAAGAGCGCAAAAGCCCCATCGCCTTCCACCGTGACCACCGCCGGGGTGCCGCGTACTACATTGCGTTTGAGGTTGGCGGGGAGAATGGCAAAGCCCTCAATCTCGCCACGCCAGAGGGCTTCTTGGGCTTCGCGCACATCACCGCCGATCCAGCGCACGTCCATACGCGGGTTGGCCATGGCAAAGCGGGTGATCTGCCGCGACAGACTGCTGTGGTCCAAATCCACCACCGCAACCGGCACGCGGGTGACGGCTTGTTCGGCGTAGGGCCAGGGGTAAAAGAATGCGTAGACCACCGGCGCCAGGACCAGCAGCATCCAGACACCGGTGTCCTGCGCAATGCTGCGCAAGGTGTCCAGCCAGGATTGGGCCACACTGCGTAGCATCAGCGTTGGCCCCAGGTGGCGGGCTGGGCGGCGGCGCGGCCCAGCGCCCAGGCGCTCAATGCCAGCAAGGCGGCGCACGCCAGCAGCATACAGAGGGGTGTTCGCAGGGAATACTCCACCGGGGCGCCCATTTGCAGTTGTTCCATTTGCACGCGGATGTAGTGGGTGTAGGGCAGGGCTTTGGCCCACAGCTGCGCCCCCCAGGGCATGGCCACCAGCGGAAAGCCCACGCCGCTGAAGGCAAAAGCCGGCGCCGTGATAAAGCCGGTGGCCGAGAGCGCGGTGCGCAGGGACCGGGTGATGGCCGCCGCTGCCGCCCCCATGCTGATGGAGAGGGCCAAAAAGACCCACAGCGCCACCAAGGTCCACACGACGGAGCCTGGCGGGTGCCAGCCACGTCCCCAGGTGATCCAGAGCATGGCCAGGGTGCCGACACTGCCCAGGCTCGCCCATGCCCACACCAACTTGCCGCCCAGCGCCGCCAGCGTCTGGCCAGCACGGGGGGCGCTTCCCAGCCACTGGCCCAGGGTGGCGTCGCGCAACTCACGCCCCACGCTCCAGGCGCCCGCCGTCATGGCCAGGATATGCAGCAGCGCCGGAAGCAGCGCAGCGGCCAAAAACTGTTCATAGTCCAGCGAGGCGTTGAACAGGGTGATCAGATCCGTGCGCAACGGCTCCATGGCCACCCGCACCGTTTGGGCGGGCTCGCCGCGTTTGTGGCGTCCGGCCATTTCAATGCCCGCCGAGAGCGTGCCCACCACGGTGCGCACGTCGCGCTGGATCAGGCCTGAATGGGTGCCCAGCTGCGCGTTGTGCAGCAAAGTGAGCTGTGCCGCGCGGCCCTGTTTTACGTCGCGGGCGAAGTCCGAGGGAATGGTCACCACGCCATACACCTGCGCGCTGCGCAGCGCTTGCTCGGCTTGCGCCACATTGCTGTACTGCTGGTCGATGTGCAGGCCGGGTGTGGCGTTCAAAAAGCGGGTCAGTTGGCGCGACAACGCGGTGTGGTCCGTATCCACCAGTCCGATGGGCAGTGCACGGGGCTGCCCGGCGGAAAAAATCCACCACAGCAGGGCTGCCGCCAGCAGCGGCACCCAGGTGAGCAGGGCCAGGTCCCACGGGCGCTGGCGCAGCAGCGTGCGCTCGCGCCGCGCGCTGTTGGTCCACACCATGTTTATTGCACCAGTACGCTCATGCCGGGACGCGCACTCTTGATCGGGGCCAGCGGACGTGCGCGCACCTCAAAGGTTCGCGCATCGAAACCCTGGCCGCCGCGGGTGGCGCGCCAGGTGGCAAAGTCCGGCAGCGCGGCGCTGTGGAACACCTTGAAGCGCACCGCTTTGGCGGCATCGCCCTGGGCACTGCCGCCGGACAAGGCAGGCAGCATGGCGTCAAACTCCGCGCCGATCGCAAACCGCGGCAACCGGTCTTCCCGGACATGGAGCACCACCCATTGGTCGCTCAGGTCCACCAGGCTGACCACCGCCACCCCGGTGGGGCTGAGTTCGCCCACTCTGGCCAGCACCTTGGCCACTTCGCCCGCAACCGGGCTTTTGAGTTCGGTTTCCGCCTTGGCGGCCTCCACCTCGGCCACTACGCCGGCCACTTGGCGGGCCTGGGCATTGGCGGCCGCCTTGTCTTCTGAGCGTGCACCTGTGCGTGCCATGTCATATTGCGCTTTGGCGGCGATGGCGCCGTCGCGCGAGGCCTTGTAGTTGGCCTCGGCTTCGTCGCGTTTTTGGGTGGCCACCAGACCGTCCTTGGCCAAACTGTCCACACGTTGGAACGACACTGCCGCCAGCTCGGCAGCGGCTTTGGCGCGCTGCCAGTTCATGCGGGCCATCTCCACTTCTTGTGGGCGGGCGCCGTGCTCTGCTTTGTTCGCCACCGCCTGGGCGGCGTCCTGGGCTGCGCTGGCCTGCGCCAGCTTGGCATTGACCTCGGGGCTGTCCATGCGAATGAGGGGCGCACCGATAGCTACTTTGTCGCCTTCTTTCACCAGGATTTCGGCAATGCGCCCCGGCACCTTGGGGGCGATGTCGGTTTCACGGGCTTCCATCTGGCCCTGAAACACCTCCGGGGCGGGCTGGGATGCACGCCACACGCCGTAGCCCAAAAAGGTGACCAGCCCTACACCGGCCAAACCACCCACGATTGCTTTGATATTCATAGTTATTGCACCCACACGTCTGCACGGGCCACATAGGCCCCGTATTCCTCGGACAAACCGCACGATTCCAGCAAATGGGCCAAAGCCAATGTGTATTCGTAGGCGGCCTGCGCACGCTCGGTTTGTACTTTGGCCGAATTGGTTTCGGCGTCCATCAGTTCCAGGGTTGTGCTCGTACCTTGTTTCAAACCTGCAGTGCGCAAACGCAGCAGTTCCTGCGCCAAATCCACGGCGGTTTGCACGCTCAAGAACTGCCGCCGTGCCTGCTCCAGCACCTTCCAGTTGCGCTCAACCAGCAAGGCGATGTCGCTGCGGGCCTGCAAGTCGCTGTGCTCGGCTTGCCGAATTTGCCGCTCGGAGGCTGCGGACAGTTTGTCGCGTCCCAGGGAGTCATACAGGGTCCAATTCACACCAATCCCCGCGGCCCAGTCCGGGTTTTTGTCTTTGATCTGGTGCTGGCCGAAGGCAAAAACCTGGGGTTTGCGCGCAGCCTCCCCGCCTTCATGCCGCCTTTCCGCCTGGGCCTTCTTGGCGGCCACCTTGGCCAGGCCAGGGTGGTGGATCAAGGCTGCTTCGGTGAAATACGCCAGCCCCTGCAGCGGCTGGGTCAGCACAAACAAGGCAGTCTGTGGTGTCACAGCTCCATCGGTATGCACGGTGCGCGCCAGGGCCACCGATGCCAATTCAGCATCGTCACGGGCTTTCAGGGCGTTGCGGCGCGCGTCTTCAAACGCCGCGCGCACCTGTAGGCGCTCCACGCGGGAGATCACCCCGGCGGTCAGCATTTTTTCGGCAGCCTGGTCATGCTGCTCCACGTTGCGCACCGCTGCCTCGCGCAGGCTGGCGGCCTTGGCGGCGAGTTGCGCGCCAAAGTAGCGCTGGGCCAGTTGGGTGGCCAGCTCATGGCCGGTGCGCTGTACGTCGGCCAGTGCCTCGTCGGCTTGGGCTCCCACCAAACCCCGCGCGGCATCGGCCGCTCCACCTTGGTAGATAGGCCATACAGCGGACAGGGAGGCCGTGGCTGCGGTGTCCTCCTTTTTGTAGCTGTACATGGATGGAAACTGGGGCATCGGCAGGGGAATGGGCAGGTTTTCCAGCGGGATCGGCAAGCGTTGCGAAATCTGAGTCAAGCGTTGATTTATCGGGTCCAGACTCACGTCCAGATTGGCGCTGTAGGCGAATGCGGCGCCACTGACGCTGACACTGAGGCCACCCAAGCCCTGGAGGCCTTCGCTTTGCAAGGTTTTGTGGTCCATGGCCGCTTGCGCCGCCGCGAGTTTTTCAGAGGTGTCTTTGACGCGATTCCACGCCGCATCGAAACTGAGTTTTTGCGGCTCGCTGGATTGGGCCAGTGCGGACAACAGAGGGGCGCTGGCCAGGCACAGCGCCAGATACTTGCACAAAGCCGATAACTTGTTCATGGGGCATAGATTTGAGAAGGGAGCGATTGTCTCCCAACTTATTTGAGCCTCATCAAACAAATGCAAGTCAGTGGACTGGAAATTTAGCTAAAGCAGTCTAAAGCTGTTCGCAGCCCCACGACGGCGCGTGCGTCTTTAAAGTAACCTGGGTATAGCCAAGTCAGCCCAGGTGGCTGCGCGCCCAGCGCACGATGTCGGCGGCGCCCATGGCGCCTGGCTGGCGGGCCAGCTCACGTCCGCCCGAGAACAGCGCCAGCGTCGGGATGCTGCGGATGTTGAACCGTGCGCCCAAATTAGGCACGGCTTCGGTATCGACCTTGGCCAAACGCATGTGTGGCTCCAATTGGGCGCACGCCTGCTCAAAGGCAGGCGCCGCACCAAGGTGCCCAGAAATCCACCAGGATCGGAATGTGGCTGCGACCGATATGTTTGTCAAACGCGGCTTCGTCCAGCGCCACCGGTTGCGCATTGAACAAGGCACGTTTGCAATGGCCGCAGTCGGGCGCACTTCCCAACTGTTGCGTGCGGACGCGGTTGGTGGTGTGGCAGTGCGGGCAGACGATGTGAAGTGAGTCGTTCATACCCAAAATCTGGGGGCCTTCCGCGGCATTGCAAGTAACATCTGTGTGTGCTGTCCAATCGTGTCTGTAGTTACCACAGATTATTTGACTTGCATCAAGGATCGGAAGCCGCCCACAAGGCAGCATCTGGGTTTTCAAATTTTATAGACGAGGTATTCATGTTCAAACACATCCTGCTGGCTACCGACGGTTCTGCTGCATCGGACCATGCGGTCGCGCTGGCCGTGGGCCTGGCACGCACCCACGGCGCCAAATTGACGGCGCTGTACGCGGTAGACCCGTACCCTTACCTGGGCTTGGGGGAAGTCAACCCCGTGGGATTCCAATCCTATATGTCGGCCGCCCAAGAGCATGCGGCGGCGGCCCATGCCAAGGTGGCAGCCGTGTGCGCCGAAGGCGGCGCCGCAGTGGATTTGCAAGCCCGTATGGTGGAAGAAGTGGCCGTTGCCAGCGGCATCGTGCGCACTGCGCAGGTGGAAGAGGCCGACCTCATTGTGGTGGGTTCCCATGGCCGCACCGGCATCTCCCGCTTGATGCTGGGAAGCGTCGCGGCCAAGGTGGTCGCTGAGTCCCCCGTACCCGTACTGGTTGCCCGCTAAAGGGCTGGGCGTCGTCTACACCTTGGCGGACGCCGCCTTGCGGTCTGCGGCTACTTTCTGTGCCGTGGGCCGCTCGCCAATGAATTTGATGTAGGGCTTGTAGTCCACTCCCGCCGCCAGCAGCAGGTCTTCACCATAGATGGCACGGCTGGCCATGCCCACCAGGGGCAGGTTATTGAAGGCGACACAATCTGCCAGTGTGAAGGTATCTCCCGCCACATACGGCGCAAATTTCACCAGGCGCTTGAAACCGGCAATATTTTTTTCCAGTTGCTTGCGAACCCGGCTTTGGCTGGATTCGCTGACCGTGCCGCCAAAAAAGGCCTGGGCATACAACTCGCGCGCCACCAGCTCCAGGTGCAGGTCGATAAAGGTAATCAATTCGCGCACCTTGGCGGCAGCATAGGTATCCGTGGGCAGTAGGGCAGGGCGGGGATGGGCTGCTTCCAGGTACTCCAAAATGGCATGGCTCTCGCACAAACTGCCTTGCGGTGTGCGGATAAAAGGAATCTTACCCAGCGGCGAATGACTCAGAACCGCTTCCTCGGTGCTTTTGGTTGGCACGTACTCTTCAACAAAAGGGATGTCTTTTTCAAGCAAAGCGAGCTTGACGACGTTGTAGTAGTTGGAAATGGCAAAGCCGCAGAGTGTGATCATGGGTCGGGTCGGGTCGCGTCCGTGTTGTGTGGGTGCCCGGTACTTACTCTGGTGCCTTGGATGGAGCCTGTGGCGCTGGGATATCCAGGTCAAGGTCCAGGTCCAATTCACCGGTGGGCGGTGTTTTGGGTTGGGCACTGTGCCATAGAGCCGGATCGTTTTGCGGCACACGCCGCCGCCAAAGCAACGCCAGAGCGGTCAGCATGGTCAACAGCAATGCGCTTAACACGTAGACCAGCCAATTGGCATAACGTTCGGCTTCGGCTTTTTGAAGCCGAGCCTCCAAGTCGGCCAAGCCGCGTTGGTTTTGGGTCGTCAGAGTTTTCAGCGTATCCACTTCGGACGCCATCTGCTGCACCCGAGCCGCTTGCCGCAAGACCTCTTCTGGAGATGCGTTCAAGGCGCGCCACAAGGCAGCCGCTTCCGCCCGGATTTGCAGGTTGTCGGTTGGCAGAATAGACAGTTCCGCAGAGGATTTGAGTGCGGGATCCCGCTCCTCCACCAAGTCCAGAAGGTCCAGTTTGAGTCGCGATTTTCCAGAAGCACGGGCAAACTGGGTGCTCGCCGGAGCGGTAACTCTTTGGGTGCTCTGAACCGACTCCGCTGCCTTGTATGCAACCTTGTCGGCTTTTTGTATTTGTTCCTGATCGCTGGCTGGCCGGGACTTGCGTTCCGGGCGAGGCGATGGAGGGATGGGTTTGCTGGTTACTGCGGCTGACGATACGGTGTGGGCAGGAGCATCGGTTCGCGGTGCCAAGGGCAAGGCTGTTACCCGGCTGGGGAGGGCGACCGACGTGGGTATAGCCACGTCGCTGGGCAATTCCGCCAGAAGCACATAGCGTCTGGAACTCTTCTGAAGGCAGCCTGCGCGTAAATAAACCGTTACGACGGGTTCATCCACGGGGATGGAGGAGGTAATTCGCACCACCCCGACCTGGGCTTGCGCTCCCGGTTCCACAGCGATATGGATTCGGCTGGTGTCCAGCCGTGCATCGGCATGAAAAACATCCGCCTCCACACACGCCGAGGAGACGTTCTCTTCGTCTGAAAATTGCACCTGAACGGCGAGGTTCAGCGGACTGCCGATCCACACAGTTCCTTGGGCGCGCCCCAGCGTGGCTGCCGCACAGCCAAACGCAAGGCCTAATAGACCAATCCCTGAAATTATTTTTTTGTGTAGTAACACGGCAATTTTTTGTTGGCGCGATTCTCGCACGGCTTGGAAGCAGGCTGGGAGTTGGTGAAAGTACCTATGGTCATAGCCACAATCGCATGCGTCTCAGGTTCTAAACCATAGTCGGGTGCAAAGTCTCTAGGGTGAGTCATCGCTTTGATGAATAATACGCCCCAAAGGATGGAGGCATGAAAGCGCGAACCCATGGGGAGTGGACGCCAAACCTGGCCTCATCCAATGGCTTGCTCAATGGGAATATCTTGCTTTCCACGTCTTCACTGTCCGAATCCTCTGTCCAAACCGCCCCTGTTCAAGCGCAGAACATGGGTGGAGGGGCGCAACAGTTGGATCAGTTGGAGTCGCAGATCAAGGCGCTGCACCAACAGGCGCTTGGCACGCAAACCACGCTCCAGCAACTCCAAACCCAGAATGCCAAAAATTTGCCATTTGGCATTGCGTCCGATGCGTCTTGGGTTTTGGGTGCGGAGGGGCTTGTTCTGGGCTTAGGTGCCCTGGTTCTGGGGGGCGTTTTGGGGTGGTATGCCTGGCGCCGTCCCGTCGCCAAGTCAGCTATGGTGGAGGCGGATTTTGCCGACAGCCGTATTTACCTCAAGGAGGAAGGCCAAGAACCGCAGCCTGGCGTTTTCAAAACACCCGAAGTGCAAGTAGCTGCCAGCGCGCCTGCGCATGCATTCACGCGGAACTTTCCTGAAGAGGCGGATTTTGCGCAGTCTGCCCCAATCGCTGAATCGGAGTCGGTGCTGAATTTGTTTTGGGATGATGCGCCCCCTGCGCAGTCCGAAACGGTGGAAGACATGCTGGAGCCCATGCGCAGTGCAGACCCCAGTCCATTTGCGCCGCCTTCCCCGTCTCTGGAGTTTGATCCCGAGGTGGCGGCAAGTGAGGTGGAGCGGGTGCGCAAGTCATTGGCAGACAAACGCGATGCCCGAGCCAGGCAGCGTATGTATGACGATTGGCCGCGCGACTCCCTGCACCCTGCACCTACTCACGCAGACATACCGGAACATGACATTGAACCTGCTGGAGCCGAGACGCACTTGGAGGGCCCTGATGTTGCTCCATCGTTCACGGTGCTGGACGCGCAGCAAGCCCTTCCTCCCAGTGATGAGGTCGATCTGGCGCTCGACTTGGATTTGGATTTGGACTTGGGCGCTGATTCTGAGGACGAACCTGAGCCCGTGCCCGTGCCCGATTTGATGGCCCAGGCCATGAAGGATTTGGGCAATCACTCCCTGGAGCCTCCAGTGGATGTAATGCCCCATTCGGATGCACCCGAGCCCGAACTGCCGATGGACAGTTCTGCCGCTGCGCAGGAGGTCTGGCATGAAGATGAACCCATGGTCGAATTCGAATTCATGCCCCGGGCTGAAACGCAAGACACGGTGCCGAACCTGGCCCTGTTGGAGCCCATTCAGGCCATGGACACAGAGGCGGATGCCCACGTCGCGCCCAACCCGACGGTGCAGTTGGAGCTGGCCCATGAATTTCTGGCCCTGGATTTGCTCCAGGGAGCCCGTGAACTGGCTTTGGAAGTGTTGGAATGCGGTGACACCGCCCTCCAATCACAAGCACAAGCACTTATTGACCAGCTCGACACCATGGAGACCGCGCAGCGCGTAGGTGCCCTGATCGACTCACCTGCTGTGATCTAGTCAAGCCATGGTGCGTGGGCGCAACACAAAATAAGACAGCAAGCCCAACACAATGCCCCAGCAGGCTGAGCCCAAACCCAGCAAGGTGACGTTGGAGGCGGTGACGATAAAAGTGACCAGTGCCGCCTCGCGCTCGGACGGTTCGGCCATCGCGTTCACCATGCCACCTTGGATCGCGCCCAGCAAGGCCAAGCCCGCCACCGTGGTCACCAAGGCTGGTGGCAAATGGGAGAAGGTGTAGGTGATGGAGCCCGCAAAACTGCCGATGAGCAGATAAAACGCGCCGCAGGCCACGCCTGCCACCCAACGCTTGTCCATGCGCTGGTGCGCCTCTGGTCCGGTGCAAATGGCGGCGGTGATGGCCGCCAAGTTGACTCCGTGCGAACCAAACGGCGCCAGCAACAGGCTGGCCCAGCCGGTGCCGGTCACCAGTTTGCTGGTAGGTACCTGGTAATTGGCCGCGCGCAGCACGGCCACGCCGGGAACCTGCTGCCCGGTCAGGCACAGCACCGCCAAAGGCAGGCCCAAACTCACAATGGCTTGCAGCGAAAACGCGGGGGTGGTCCAGACTGGAGCGGTCAGGCCAAAAACGGCGGTGCCGGTGGTGGATGCATCCTGCAGGTTCTCCAGCGCGCCCCAGCCCAGCAATGCCCACAAGGCGATGCCTAGCAACAAGGTGAGTGCGATGGCATACCGCGCGGAATAACGTTTAAAAAGCAAATACCCCACAAACATGGAGCCCACCAGCCAGGGCGCTCCGCTGATCTGGCTGCGCGCTGCGGAAAACGCATCCACCCCAAAACGCATCAAAATGCCCGCCAGCATGGCCGCGCACAGGCTTTTGGGGATGATGGCCATCAGCCGCTCAAAGATACCGGTCATGCCGATCAACACCAGGGCCGCCGCCGCCACGATGTAGGCGCCTATGGCCTGGTTGTAGGGCAGGGTGGCCAGCCCGCCCACCAGCAGGGCCGCACCAGGGGTGTTCCAGGCACAGACCACGGGGATTTTGTGCCGCCAGCTCATCCACACGCTGCACACGCCCGCACCGATGGAGATGGCCCATACCCAGGAGGCGAGTTGCCCTTGGGTCAGGTGGGCGGCTTGTGCCGCCTGCAAAACCAGCAAAAAAGGGCCGGCATAGGAGATGAGCACCGCAATCAGCCCCGCCAGCACGGCGGGAAACAGGTCGTGGGCCAAGCGCAGCAGGTTGTTGCCCTGGGCTGCGTTGGGGCCGGTCGCGGGAATAGGGTGGAGTTGGGGTGTAGTCATGGCAACCATGGTGCCCGTAGATCGGCGGAATTTGCCGCCAGACGGCGCATGCCTTATGCTGTACAGATGCCAAAAAACACCATCTGTGATGCAGCACAGTTACCTTGAGCTGGCCGAACGCCTGGTGCAAGACATCCAGGCCGACCGTTATCGGATGGGTGAGCGCCTGCCCTCCGTGCGCCAGTATGCGGCGGCGCAGGGGGTGAGTGTGTCCACCACCACACGCTGCTATCGCCATCTGGAGACCCTGGGCTTTGTGCACGCCCGCTCCAAATCCGGCATGTTTGTGGCCGACTGGAAGGCGCAGCAGGCCAGTCGGCGCGCAGCCGTGCAAACCAGCGGTGCCGCAGACAGCCAGAGGCCGGTGGAGTATGACAAGCTGGTGTCCTTGCAGCACCGCATGACCCAGCTGTATTCCCTGACCGCACAGCCCTTGCATTTGCCCCTGCATTTGGCCAATGCGGCGTCCGAGTGGTACCCCTGTGAGGCGCTGGCGCGTATCGGCCAGCGGGTGCTGCGCAACAACCCTGCGGCCATAGGCGCCTATCCCACCGGCACCGGTTTGCCGGCCTTGAAGGCGGAGTTGATCCAGGGCCTGGCCCGCTGCGGGGTGGACCTGCAAGCGCAAGATATCTTGGTGACCAACGGCAGCACCGAGGCGCTCAACGTGGCCCTGCGCGCCGTGGCGCAACCGGGAGACGCGGTCATCGTGGAGTCACCCGTGTATTTTGGGCTGCTACAGATGATCGAAAACCTGGGTCTCAAGGCCGTGGAGGTGCCTTGTGTGCCCGGTGCGGGCATCAGTCTGGAGGCGCTGGAGTACGCGCTGGAGCACCACAGCGGCGTGCGTGCGGTGGTGGCCATGCCCAACTTCCAAAACCCGCTGGGTTGCGCCATGACGGAGAAAAACAAGCGGCGCCTGCTTAAATTGGTGGAGCAGCATGACATCGCCTTGATCGAAGACGATGTATTTGGTGAACTGTCCCACGCGCAAGAGAATGAACACGAGCGTCCCCAGCCCGTGAAAGCCTGGGACCGCCAAGGCAGGGTCATTTACTGTGGCTCGTGCAGCAAGAGCGTGGCCCCCGCGTTCCGTTTGGGCTGGATAGCCGGGGGCCGCTACCAGGCGCGTATTGAATCCCTCAAGCTCAGCCACTCGCTGGTAACCCCCTTGTTTGAACAGAGGGTGTTGGCCGAGTTCATGAAGGGCGGTGGCATGCCGTCGCACCTGCGCAAACTGCGCGAGCGGCTGGGCGCCAACGTGCCCCTGGCGCTGGAGGCGGTGCGCCAGCATTTCCCGGCAGGTACCCAGGTGGTGAGCCCGGCCGGAGGCTGGTGGCTGTGGATCGAGTTGCCCAGCCACATCGACACCCTGGCCCTGCTGCGCCAGTCGGTCGGCTTGGGCATTGCGTTCACACCGGGGGTGCTGTTTTCAGCAACGCCCAAGTTTTCGAACCACATGCGGCTCAATATTGGGCGCCCTTGGGGGCGGGAGATGGAGCAGGGCATCAAAAGCCTGGGCTTGCTGGCCTGCCAGCAACGGGGTTGATTAGTTCTTTCGGATATTCAGTCTATTTTTTGTTTGTAACCTCGTGCAAAATCAGCCGCTGTCTTGATGGCGGGCAATTTTGGTTGCCGACCCTTCCTCCAATCACACTGGGCACTACATGAGTATTTTTGATCGCTTCTGGGGCGCATCCAAGAAGACCGTGGCACCGCAGGCCAAGGCGGTCGGGGCTGCGCAGCCGGAAGTCGGCGGGTTGGGCCCGGATGCGGTGGAACGTAGAAACCGCAAGCGCAAAAATGCGCATCGGGGTGCCAAGGCACTCATCATTGACGACTCGGCCACGGTGGTGGCCGTATTGCGCAAGATCCTGCGTTCCGCCGGATACGCCACCCGGGAAGCGCCGGATGCGGAAAAAGGCTTGGCCATGATCGCCGAGGACAAGCCGGATTTGGTATTTCTCGATATTGTGTTGCCGGGCATGAACGGTTTTGGTGCCTTGCGGGTGATCCGCAAAGACCCGACCACCCAGCATATCCCGGTCATCATGATCAGTGGCAATGAACACGCCACCGAACAGTTCTATGCCAACCGCATCGGGGCAGACGACTTCATGAAAAAACCGTTTTCCCGCTTTGAGGTGTTCGCCCACATCGAAACCTTGCTCGATGAAAACCGGGTACCGCGCAGAAAAACCGACCCTAGAGCCGCACTGAAGCCAGTTGACGCCACCGTTGCCGCACCATCGGGTGCAGCGGGACCGGTGTCCGAGAAAGCGCCAGCGCCCGCAGCCCCGGTGTTTTGGTCTTCGTTGGATGCGCGCAAGGAGCTCACCGCCATGGGCTTGCAGTACTTCAACCCGGCGCAGTTTTTTGCCGCCATCCGCCGTGGTGACCAGTTGGCGGTGGAATTGTTCATCGCCAGTGGCGGCATTACGGTGGACCAAGCTTTTGAAAACGAAACCGCGCTGAGTGTTGCCCAAAAAGCCGCTTCGCCCGCCATGGTGACGCTGCTGCAAGGCCACGCCGACGGGCCCCATTCTGGACAGTAATACCGCCTCCCTTTTCATCAACGTACAACTCAGGGTGAACCATGCGATTTTCAGAAGACAAACTGGCCTCATTGCAATGCAGCGATCAGGTCAAACGCCCGATCCATATCTGGGCACCTGAACGCCCCCGCGCCGTCATCTTGGCCATCCACGGTGGCATGGCGCATGCGGGTGACTTCGTCACGCCGGCCCTGTTTTTCCGCGAACATGGCTTTGCCACGGTCAGTTTTGACATGTGTGGGCACGATGGCCAAAAGCGCGTCGATATTCCCGGCTTTGACAGCTTTTTAAGCGACGCCGAGCTGTTTTTGAAGTGGGTCAAAGCCACTTACCCCGGTCTGCCGATTTTTGTCATGGGGCACTCCATGGGGGCTTTGATTGCCAGCCATCTGGAACTGGGACGCTTTGCCAAAGACCGCGATATTAAAGGCTTTGTCCTGTCCTCGCCGTACTACGTCAATGCCGTCAAGGTGCCCAAAGTTCTGGTGTGGTTTTCTGATTCGCTGGCCAAGGCCTTTCCGAAGATGAAAGTGCCACTGGAGTCCCTGACCCGTTTCCTGACCCACGACCCGGCCATCACCGCACGGCACTTTGCCGACGAAAAAGACCATATCCGGGCCACCGAAGTGACATTCCGCTTTGCCGCCGCTTTGCTGGGTGCGCAATCGGCGCTGGTGGGCAAGCTCTCCGCATGGACCCATCCCGTGTTCGCCGTGGTGGCAGGGGACGACAAACTGGCGGACGCACAAGCCGGGCAGGCCATGCTCAAAACCATTCCGCAAAAGTTGCTGGAGATGCACCTCTACCCGCAAAACTTCCACGAAAACTTCAACGAACTCAATCGCACCCAGATCTTTGGCGATATTCTGGGCTGGCTGAATAAGCGATTGTTAGTGGCCTAAAGTGCCTCCAGCCCTTATGCAGTAAGCGTAAGCAGCTATAAAAAATATAGCGATAGCTTGCGCTTGTTACATAGGGCTATCGGATAACTCAGGGCTGATCAATCCCCAAAAACTCCGCCAGCGCGGGCGTGCTCAAGGCGCCGTTGTTGCTCACCACCTGGCCGGTGCGTGTATTGCGGGCCAGGATATAGGGCACGGAATCGACGCCCAGGCTGTTGAACAACTGGGTATTTTTCTTAATGGCCTGCTCCAACTCGGCCGGTATATTGGCCGATGCGGCAATGCCCCCGGTGCCCGCCAAGACCGATTTTTCGTGTTCAGCCATCAGTTCCGCCGGGTTGGCCGCGGCCAGCAAGGCGGCGCCCTGGGGGGTGCTTTTGCCACCCATGATGGCCACCGGTATCCACACAAACTTCACTTTTTTGAGCAGTGGAACCGAGGCTTCCCACAGGTGGCCGCAGTGCGGGCATTGGGGGTCAAACAGCACATACACGGTGTTGGCACTCATCACCGCTCCTACGGTAAACCCCTTGCCCTGGGCTGCCACGGCCTCGTAGGGTTGGGCCGGTTTGCTGGTGGGTGCGGTGGCGGAGTCCGTGGAAGATTGCTGTGAACAGCCGCCCATGACCAGGGTGAGTGCGGCGAAGAGGGCAAGGGCCAGTGGTGGGGTTTTCAAGTGAATTCCTTTGGTGCTTCAGAAAATTGCGGACTGGTGGTGGAGCTTACACGGCGGCCAAAGGTTCCCGGCGCACCCCGCCGGGTCTGAAGGGTGCGTTTGCGGTGCATCAACGCGGCTTGCAGCGCAGCGTGTCAGCATGGGCGGTTCCATTGCACGGAGGTACACCATGGACATCAAGCGTGTGTTGCTCATTCAAGGGCACCCCGACGCGTTGCTTCCCCACCTCTGCCATGCGCTGGCCGATGCCTACGCCCAAGGTGCCGAGGAGGCGGGTATTGAAGTGCGCCGGGTGGATCTGGCCCGGCTGGATTTTCCCCTGCTGCGCAGCCAGGCCGATTGGGAGACGGGCAGCCTGCCCCCCAGTTTGCAGGCCGCGCAGGACAACATCGCCTGGGCGCAGCACATCGTGCTGTTCTTCCCGCTGTGGTTGGGCGATATGCCGGCGCTGCTCAAAGGCTTTTTGGAGCAGGTGGCGCGGCCCAATTTTGCTTTTCGCTCCGAAGGCGGTAACCCGTTTGGGCGCAAGGGGCTGTCGGGGCGTAGCGCCCGCGTGGTGGTCACCATGGGCATGCCCGCGCTGGTGTACCGCTGGTATTACCGCGCCCACAGCCTCAAGTCCCTGGAGCGCAACGTGCTGGGCTTTGTGGGCATGGCCCCCGTCCATGAGACCTTGATTGGCATGGTGGACAAACTCGACGAGGCCGCCGCCAGCCAATGGCTGGCCAAGATGCGCAGCCTGGAGAGCAAGGGTGCATAAGGGGGCCTAAGGCCACGGCACTACCAGCGCAACTGAATGCAGGCAAACGTCCACCGGATTTCTCCCAGTGTTCCGGGTGCAATGCTGAGCCAGTGTTCGTCCGGGTCCGGGTTGCCTGCGAGCTGAATCAATGCGCCACTGCCCATATTGCCCCGGTGGAAGGATGCATACAGCCAGCGCGTCTCCTCCTGCTCGCAGTCAAACTCCGATTGCGTTTGCATCGACAAATAGGGGCTGAGGCCTGCGGTGATGCGGGTTTCCTTGTAGTCAATCAAGTCGGAAAGTTTCACCCTGGCGCCCACTCGGCGGGCGGAGTTGGGGTCAACGTAGTAGGTCAATGTGGAGTCCGCATAGACCCGAAACCACGCCGCCCAGAGCTCACCACCGGTGCACAGCAGGGCCGTGGCCAGGACGATGAGCCCCCTGATTTTTTTCACTGCGGTGGTTCCTTGTGTGCTGTGGCTGTGCATTTTGAAATCGCCGCACCGCCAAGGCATTGCGAAATTTCAAGCGCACCAGCCCTCACTGAAACTGCTTGCGGTAGGCCGAAGGCGTGGTGCCAAACGCCGCCATGAAGTGTTGGCGTAGCGAGGTGGCTGCGCCCACCCCGGCGCGCTGGGCCACGGCGTCGATCGACAAATCGGTGGTTTCCAGCAGGCTTTGGGCCAAGGCCAGGCGCTGGTTCAGCAGCCACTGGCCCACGGTGGCGCCGGTGATCTGGCGAAAGTGCCGGGTAAAGGTGCGCCGCCCCATGGCCGCGCGCTCGGCCAGCGAGTCCAGGCTGTGGGCCTGCTCCAGATGGGCATTCACCCACTCCAGCACCTGGGACAGGCGGTGGTTGGCGCCCGTGGTGGGCAAGGCGCGTTCGATGTACTGCGCCTGCCCGCCCTGGCGGTGCGGCGCCAGCACCATGCGCCGCGCCACGCGGTTGGCCACCTCGGCACCCCAGTCGGTGCGCAGCAGGTGCAGGCAGCAGTCCAGCCCGGCGGCGGTGCCTGCCGAAGTCACCACGCTGCCATCGTCCACGTACAGCACCTCGGGGTTGACGGCGATGGTGGGGAAGGCCTGGGCAAACTGGTCGGCCAGTTGCCAATGGGTGGTGGCCGGGCGGGCGTCCAGCAAACCGGCGTGCGCCAGCACAAAAGCCCCCAGGCACAGGCCCACCATGCGCGCACCGTTGGCATGGGCTTGGCGCAGCGCCTGCAACACAGCCTCGTTGGGTCGTTCGGCAGGGTCGCGCCAGGACGGAACAATCACCGTCCCCGCACCCTGCAAGCCGTCCAGGCCAAACGGGGCCTGCACATGCACCCCGGCGGTGCTGCGCAGCGGGCCAGGCTCAGCCGCGCACACCCGCACCTCAAACAAGGGCACTCCGGCATCGCTGCGGTCCTCGGCAAACACCAGGCAGGGCACCGACAGGTGGAACAGGCTGATCTGGTCAAACGCCAGCACGGCAATGGTGTGCGGCGCCAATGGGGTGGGGTCAGGTGTGGACATGGCCCGATTCTATCGAAGATCGTCATTCGGGCCACTGTTGCAAGGGCACTGAAAACCAAACAATACCTGCCATGGACGGCACGTTGCCGTCCCCAACCCCAAAGGAAAAATCACCATGTCCACCACCCCCCGCCGCGCCTTGCTGGTTATCGATGTGCAAGAGGCCTATGTCACCGGCAGCTTGCGTATTGAGCACCCGCCCATTGAGCAGTCTTTGCACAACATCGGCCTGGCCATGGACGCGGCCCGCGCCCACGGCATCCCCGTGGTGGTGGTGCAGCACACCGGCTTTGGTGTGGACAGCCCCAATTGGCCCTTGCATGCGGTGGTGGCCAGCCGCCCTAAAGACCACCACATCGACAAAACGCTGCCCAGCGTGTTCGCCCAAACCGACCTGGCCGACTGGATGGCACAGCAGGGCATCAACACCCTGACCGTGGTGGGCTATATGACCCAAAACTGCAATGCCTCCACCGTGTACGAAGCCCACCACAGGGGCGTGAACGTGGAATATTTGTCCGACGCCACCGGCGCCGTGCCCTACGCCAACCGCGCCGGCCGCGCCAGCGCCGAGGAAATCCACCGCGTGCTCAGCGTGATCTTCGAATCCAACTTTGGCGCAGTGCTCAGCACGCAGGAGTGGATGGCTGCCCTGGAAAGTGGGCAAGTGCCGCAGCGTGACAACGTGATGGCCTCGAATCAGCGGGCGCTATCGCACAACACCCCTACGTAAGCGCCCGCGATGGCCGATATGTAAGGAGACAACAGGCCAAAATGAGGAGCACGCCATGAGCAACAAAGCATTGATCTCGATAGTGTGGGTGATCGGTGTGGCCGTGGTGGTGTCTGCGGCCTATGCGGTGGCGGATGTGCTGCGGTGGTTGGCGCGCTGGGGGCGTGGGGGGATGGCGTCTTAGCGCTGGGTAGACGCGGTCGGGTTAAGACTGTTTCCAGACATTCAGATTTGTCGATTGCAGACGCTCAAATATTGACGCACGCCGCTAATTGATCGTGGTCGCTTCACGTATCCAAGTTTGCGTTTGATTTCGAATCCACTCGGAGTCTGCGGCAGAGCGCAATGGTGAATATGCAAAAAATAATACAAGCTTCCCCTTGATATTTGCAAGTGTCATTCCGACCAGCATATGCGAATCACGTCTCGCTTGCCCAGTGTTCAATGCCATATTTCCTATTGCCAGCTCACTGATAGCATTTGGTTCGTCATAGAAAATCCCCAGGGATTTTGTCTCGCCAAGTTTCAAAGATAAGTCCGCAGAATCAGTATTTTCACCCAATTTCTTGGCGATATTGTCCAGTTGACTTTGAATCTCACCTTGTAATTTTTCATCGACAAGAGTTCTGCTTCCGCGTACCTTAGATTTGAAATGAGAAAATTCGGCAACTGATACTGTCTTTTTTTCTGTCGCTCGCAATGCTTGCACCAGAAAGTATCGTTTCATTCTCACTGAAATACCTTGCATAGCAAGTTGAAAATCTGAGTCCTCGACATAGAGCGCAAGAAGTCTATGGGGGGGACCAGTGAAGAGTTCGGCGAATTTTCGTAATTCAGGCAATGCGGCTAAAGGTTCGGTAAAGCCGATTGGCTGCGGTAGTGCCAATGTTTCTTCGCCGACAACAGCGGTAAAGCTAGCGACCTGTGCGTGCCCATAAACGAACTGAAGTGCGACGATTAGTCCAACTAGAAACTTGCGCATTAACAACCCTTTTTATCAATTAATCTGATTGGACACGCACACCCGTGGAAGTTTGGTTTGCGATACGGTCCATTGGCGGATAGAGAAGTCTGGTTGATAACCTAAGTGAATTTGGCAGTAAGTGGGTGAGCACTTAGATCGTTTTCCCCTGCTGCCTTTCCACCAGCTATCAACCCAGTATGCGAACCAATCCATAAAGCGAAAGTATTCCGATCACCACCAGCAGTACGGTCTTGGTGGAGCGGGAACCGATCAGTGTTCCGATCAGGCTGCAGGCGAGTATGGCGGCGAGGATGTAGCTTGTTTTCATGCCCCGATGGTAAGGCCTGGCTTGGTTTGCAAGATGGCACATCGGAGTGAAATCAATCGATGCAAAAACGCAACACCAGAAGCGGGTGCGTGGACGAATCGTTTGACACTGCAAATGTGCCACCGCACAATCGCGCCTCATCAATTCCGATTAACCCATTTTTTCCAATGAAAGGAACGACCATGCCCCGTACGGCTATCTGTATTTTGAAAACTACATAGCCCCGCGCATGACTGCTCGGGGTTACGGCACCTGTTGCCGACCCGAGCCGGTCGTTCCACGTATTGAACCCCGGTGAGGAAACTCGCCGGGGTTTTTGTTTTTTTTGGGCCTGACATGGATCGGCCTGCGCAAACACCTCGGCATAACAAACAACCATGAAGAAAATGTTATGCCCATCAAGCAAACCTTGCACAAGGGACTGGTCCCTGTGCATATTTTTACCGACGATATTCAGCACGAAGCGATTCAACAATTAATCAATATCGCCAACCTGCCTATCGTCCATCCCCACATCGCGGCCATGCCCGATGTACATGCCGGTATCGGCGCCACGGTGGGCAGTGTGATTCCGACACGCTCGGCCATCATTCCTGCTGCCGTGGGTGTTGATATCGGTTGCGGCATGAATGCGGTGCGCACCACGCTCACGGCAAGCCAGCTGCCCGACAGCCTGGCGCGCTTGCGCAGTGCCATAGAAGCCTCGATCCCCGTTGGCTTTGAACAGCACGATTGGGACAAGGTGCGTGGCTCGGCCCACGGACGTGTGGGGCGCCCGCTCAATGACCGCTTGGACCGGATTGTTGCGAAGCACCAAGGCATCATGAAGATGCAGCGCAAGTTTGCGCAGACCTGGATCTGCCAGATTGGGACGCTGGGCGGCGGCAACCATTTCATCGAGATTTGTCTCGATGAAGACCAGCGCGTGTGGGTCATGCTGCATTCCGGTTCGCGCGGCATCGGCAACGTGATTGGCCGCTACTTCATTGCGGCGGCCAAGAAAGATATGGCACGCCACCACCTCCATGTGCCGGACAAGGACTTGTCCTATTTCAGCGAAGGGTCGCAGTGGTTCGACGACTACGTGGAGGCCGTGGAATGGGCGCAGGACTATGCACTGATCAACCGCAGTGAAATGCTGCGCCGCACGCTCGATGTATTGGCGCAGCACCTGCCCGCTTTCAAGCTGGACGGTGAAGCGATCATCTGCCACCACAACTATGTGGCACGCGAAACACATGGCAATGAACTGCTGTATGTCACCCGCAAGGGCGCGATCTCGGCGCGTGCAGGCGAGCTTGGCATCATCCCCGGCAGCATGGGGGCCACAAGCTACATCGTGCGTGGCAAGGGCAATCCGGAATCGTTCTGCTCGTGTTCCCACGGTGCGGGCCGGCGCATGAGCCGAACCGAGGCCAAGCGACGTTTCGACCGATTCGATCTGGCGGACCAGACAGACGGCATTGAGTGCCGAAAAGATGCGGGTGTCATTGATGAAATTCCCGCAGCCTACAAAGACATCGATGCAGTGATGGCGCACCAGAGTGATCTGGTCGAGGTGGTGCACACGTTGCGCCAAGTCATTTGCGTGAAGGGATAGGCCATGAAGATCACGATCAAAGTACCCAAGCCACGCAACCCGCTCTTTCTGCTGGCCCGAACCCGGCAGGCGGGTGCTCACGAGCCCAAGAACCCGCAGCGCAGCGAACGCCGCGCCGAAAAACAAGCGCTGCGCCAAATGCTGTCAGGGCGCAAAACCGGAGGTGCCGACGATGTGTAAGCACCGCTGGAAAACCCCATGCCATCCAAAAACAAAACCAAGAAAAAAACCATGCAATCCGCTATTCAATTGAACCAAACCCAGGCCATTGATTTCCTGCTCCATGTCGCCGTTGTTCGCCCCGTGTTCATGTGGGGGCCGCCGGGCATCGGCAAAAGTGCACTGGTGCGGCGCTTTGCCGATGCCGTGGGCATGGAGTGTGTGTCCCTGCTGGGGAGCCAGCTTGCGCCGGAAGATTTATTGGGCATCCCTAAAATCGACGGTGAGTGTTCACGTTTTTACCCGCCTGCCAATATCGTTCGTCACCAGCCTTTCGTGCTCTTTCTGGACGAGCTCAACGCCTCGTCGCATGAAATACAAAAGGCGTTCTATTCCCTGATCCTGGAGCAGCGCGTGGGCGAATACCAATTGCCCCAGGGAACCATCGTCATCGGTGCCGGCAACCGGGCGAAAGACGCGGCCATTGTCAAACCCATGCCGTCCGCGTTGATCAACCGCCTGGTGCACATTCACCTGCGCACCGACCACCGGCAATGGCTGGAGTGGGCCATCAACGAAGGCAGCATCCACCCGTGGGTAGTTGAATACATTCAGCTGCGTCCCGACCATTTGTGGAGTGAGCCACCCAAGCACGAGGAAGCCTTTTCCACACCGCGCAGCTGGCACATGCTGTCGGACGCACTGCATTCGTTTGGGGACCGCATTGGTGATGAAATGGTGGAGGCGCTGGCCTTTGGGTTGCTGTCGCCCTCCCACGCCGCCCACTTCAAGGCCTATCTCAAGCAAATCCACCAAAAGCACACCTTGCACGCCATCATCAAGGGCGATGCGTATTGGCCCACCGGCCCCGAGGACCGCGATGTGCTGTATTTCCTGGCGCAGTCCTTCCGCGCGCGCTTGCGCAAGGAGTTGCCCGCCGATGAGGCATCGGTACGCGGTGTGCACACGGCGCTGGGGATTCGGGCCAAAGACATGCTGCGTGACCTGGCTCGTATCAGCGTGGAAATTGCCCAATCCGTCATGGGCGAGGACGAGGCGGGCCAACGCCTGCCGGCCTGGTTTTTGATCGAGGTGGCGCGTGATCTCCCGCGCCTGGCCGGACGCGACAACAAGGTGAACGCGTGAGCCGCAATCCACAACAGGGCGCGGCTGCCGAGGCCCGCACGGCTGCGCTGCAGTGCCTCAAAGCGCATCCGGTGTTGGCCCCCCTGATGGAATCGACCACCTTCATGGTCGATACGCGCCACAGATTCGTATCCGCCCATGGCTGGCTGGCAGTTTCGCCCGCTGGCACGGTCTGGCTGCACGGCAAACGCCGTGCCGAAGCCTCCGCCTGGACCCGTGTGATGGCGATGGCAGTGGTCTGCCTGGGGTTTGGTTTGGTGCGCAGGCAGGAGCCGCACGCATTGTGGGAGACCGCCAGTTGCCTGATTGCCAACAGGTTTTGCGATGAACTCAAACTGGGCCAGTTGCCAGAGGACTTGCAGTACGCCGCAGCGGACTTTCCGAACGGTGGCACAGAGGCCTTGCTGCGCCAGTTTTGCGGGGACGGCTGCGCGCCGATGCTGCAGGAGTGGTTCCAATCCCTGTCAGGGGGCGTGACTTTTTTCTGCAATTTTGAGGAGACAGTCCCGGCATGGCGGCGCAAGCCCCGATGGCAGGACCTGCTGGCCGATGGCATCGCCCGTGGGGTGGGCCAAGCGCTGCAGATTGCTGCGGGGACGACGGCCCCCAGCGGGGCCGTCAAACCCCTGACCCGGGCTCTGCGTGCCAAGCGCCGTTTGATTGACCATTACCCCTTGCTCGGCGCACTGGCCGCCAGTTTCGACATTGAAGAGGATGTGCGCCTGTGCCAGCAATACGACATACGGGTGGCGGCCATCGACGTCGGTGCGCGTCGCATCTGGATGAACCCGGCTGCAGGTTTGTCTGAAGACGAATGCCTGTTCGTCTTTGCCCATGAACTGCTGCACGCCGGTCTCAACCACGCATCGCGCCGACGTGGCCGCGACCCCTTGCTGTGGAATATCGCGTGCGACTTCGTGATCAACGGCTGGCTGGTGGAAATGGCGCTGGGCGCCGCGCCCCATATGGGTTTGCTGCATGACGCGGCCTTCACGGGGCATTCTGCGGAAGAGGTGTACGACACCCTGGCCCAAGACATGCGCCGTGCACGCAAACTGGCCACCCTGCGTGGTGCCGGAGCGCAGGACCTGATGGGAGAGGACGAAGGCAAGTTGTTCACCGACGCGGAAAGTTATTGCCGCCGTGCGCTGGCGCAGGGCATGGACCGCTACACCCACTGCAGCACGCGTGGCCTGCTTCCCGCCGGTTTGGTGGAGGAGATCCGTAGCCTGAGCCAGCCGCCGATTCCCTGGGATGTCCGACTGGCCGAGTGGTTTGACGCACGTTTCCCGCCGCCAGAGCTGCGGCGCAGCTACGCCCGGCCGTCGCGTCGGCAAAGCGCCACACCGAATATTGCACGTCCGTCCACCGTCAAACCCACCGAGGAGGAGCGCAAAAGCCGGGTGTTTGGGGTGGTGCTGGATACCTCAGGCTCCATGGAGCCCCAGCTATTGGGCAAAGCGCTGGGTGCGATTGCGAGCTACGCCATGGCACGGGATGTGGTGGCCGTGCGCCTGGTCTGCTGCGATGCGCAGGCCTACGACAGCGGTTGGGTCGAGCCGGAACGCTTGCTGGACCGGTTCAGTTTGCGCGGCAGGGGAGGCACGGTTCTCCAGCCGGGCCTGGACCGCTTGCGCGACCTCGCAGTGCAAGGGGATTTCCCGAAAAACGGCCCCCTGCTCGTCATCACCGATGGCTATTGTGAAAGCCAGCTCAGCACCTCCATGGACCACGCCTACCTTTTGCCTGCCGGGCGCCGGCTGCCGTTTCTTGCGCGTGGCGAGGTGTTTGGGGTGAAATGATAAGTGCTACATTTTTTATAGCTTATTGCCCATACTCGACGGGGGCTACAGCCTGAAATGGCACTTTTTCTTGGCAATCCTCCCTGAATAGTATGTTTGTAGAGTAATATACAAACATGTTGTGGACTCTACTAATTATTTCCATGCCCACCGAAAACACCACGGCGCGTATGCGGGCGTGGCGGGGGCTCAAGGGGTCGGGGGCAGCGGTGCTGCGCGATGGGGTGTACCTGATTCCTGCCACGCCCGACACGCAGGCGCGGCTGGCTGAGATTGCCGAGGACGTGTTGGCCAACGGCGGCAGCGCCTACCAGCTGGGGCTGGAGTCGGTGGCGCCGTATGACTTTGTGCCGCTGTTTGACCGCAGTGCCGACTTTGCCGGTGTGCTGGCCGACATTGCCGCTTGCCGTGTGCAACTGCGGCCCGACACGGCCGCTGAGTCCATCAAACAGGCGCGCAAATTGCGCAAGGCCTTCAGCCAATGGGTGGCGCTGGACTTCTTCCCCGGCGAAGCACAAAAGCAAACCGCCCACGCGCTGGCCGAGTTGGAGGCGCAGGTCCACCAGGCCCTGTCCCCCGACGAGTCCCGCGCCTTGCCGGCCGGTGCGATGGCCCGGCTGCAGGTGGCTGACTACCAGGGCCGCGTCTGGGCGACGCGCAGCCGCCCTTGGGCGGACCGCTTGGCCTGCGCCTGGCTGGTGCGCCGCCATATCGACCCCCAGGCGCAGTTGTTGTGGCTGGCCGATCCGGCCGACTGTCCGCCGGACGCACTGGGTTTCGACTTTGACGGCGCGCGGTTTTCGCATGTGGGCGCCAAGGTCAGCTTCGAGGTGATGCTGGCCAGTTTCGGCCTGGAGACCCCGGCTCTGCTGCGCCTGGGCGCGCTGGTGCATTTTCTGGATGTGGGCGGCATCGAGCCGACCGAGGCCAGCGGGGTGGAGCGGGTGCTGGCCGGCATGTGCGCCGCCATGGCCGACGACGACACCCTGTTAACCCTGGCAAGTGCCGTGTTTGATGGCCTGCTAGCCGCCTTTGAGAAAGACCACCAGCCATGAACCCCACCACCCCTGCCGACACCCTGGCTCCGCCCGCGCCCGTGGGCTTTATGCAGGCCTTCTGGTTCTGGCTGAAGCTGGGTTTCATCAGTTTTGGCGGCCCGGCCGGGCAAATCGCCATCATGCACACCGAACTGGTGGAGCGGCGCCGCTGGATCAGCGAGAAGCGCTTTTTGCATGCGCTGAACTACTGCATGGTGTTGCCCGGCCCCGAGGCGCAGCAGCTCGCCACCTACATTGGCTGGCTGATGCACCGGTCGTGGGGTGGGCTGGTGGCGGGGGGCTTGTTTGTGCTGCCTTCGCTGTTCATTCTGGTGGCGCTCTCGTGGGTCTACGTGGCGTTTGGATCGCTGCCGCTGGTGGCGGGCATTTTCTTTGGACTGAAACCGGCGGTGACGGCGCTGGTGCTGCATGCGGCGCACCGCATTGGCACCCGCGCTTTGAAGAATGGCTGGCTGTGGGGCATTGCGGCGGCAGCCTTTGTGGCCATCTTTGCGCTGAATCTGCCGTTTCCGCTCATCGTGCTGATGGCGGCCCTGGTGGGGCATTTCGGGGGGCGCTGGGCACCGCAGGTGTTCGTGGTGGGCGGTGGCCACGGGGCCGCAAGCCAAGGCTATGGCCCGGCGCTGATCGATGACCACACACCCACGCCTGCCCATGCCCTGTTCTCGCGCCGCCGATTGTTCGCCGTGCTGGCCTGCGGCCTGGGCCTGTGGTTGCTGGCCATAGCGGTGCTGGTGGCGTGCAACGGCGTGCAAGGTGCGTTTACCCAGATGGGCTGGTTCTTCACCAAGGCCGCGCTTTTGACCTTTGGCGGCGCCTACGCGGTGCTGCCCTATGTGTACCAGGGCGCAGTAGAGCAGCACCACTGGTTGACGGCCACCCAGATGATCGACGGCCTGGCCTTGGGCGAAACCACGCCGGGGCCGCTGATCATGGTGGTGGCCTTTGTCGGTTTTGTGGGCGGCTGGGTCCAGGCGGTGCTGGGGCCGGATGCGCTGTTTTGGAGCGGTGCCGTCGCGGCCACGGTGGTGACCTTTTTTACCTTTTTGCCCTCCTTCGTTTTTGTTCTGGCGGGTGGCCCGTTGATTGAATCGACCCACGGCAACCTGAAGTTCACCGCACCGCTGACCGCCATCACCGCCGCCGTGGTGGGGGTGATTCTGAACTTGGCCTTGTTCTTTGCCTACCACGTGTTGTGGAGCCAAGGCTTTGCCGGCCCGTTCGACGGGGTCTCGGCCCTGATGGTGGTGGGCGCAGCGGTGGCTTTGTTTCGTTTCAAGCTCGGGGTGATGCCTCTGCTTGCCGTGTGTGCAGTCATCGGCCTGCTGGTCAAGTGGCTGCCTTCGCAGATTGTTTAAGGAGATTTTATGAACATCGCTATCAACCCCGCTTCCCTGAACGCTCTGTATGCGGACACCCTGGGCGGTGCGGGCCACACCATGGTTCCGGCCATGGACCTGGCCTTGGCCGCCAGCTTTGGCAGCGTGGCGCTTTGGCGCGCGCAGTTTGTAGCCCTGGGCGAGGCCTGGGGTGCGGGCCCAGGCTGGGTGGCTTTGACCTTTTTGCCGGACGAAGGCCGCCTGGTCAACCAAAGTGTGCCGGGCGCCTTGGAGGCGTCGGCCCAGGGGGAGCCTATTCTGGCGCTGGACATGGCGGCGCAGACGGCTGCCGGACCCGAGGCTTTCCTGGCCGACATTGACTGGGACAAGGTCTATGCACGCTACCAGCATGCGGTGCACGCCGTGGGCGACGCCTTGGCGGCCGACCCAGAGCGTTTGAATCAAGCGATGCTGCTGGATGTACGCCGCGCCGGTGTGTTTGAGCAGGCCACCATCGTGATGCCGGGTGCCTCCTGGCGCGACCCGGCCAAGGTGGGGGAGTGGGCCACGGAGTTACCAGCCGACCAAGAGGTCATCGTCTATTGCGTCTATGGCCACGAAGTGGGCCGCACCACGGCCATGCAGCTCAAAGCCCGGGGCGTGAACGCACGGTTTCTGGCTGGCGGCATCGATGCCTGGCAGAAGGCGGGCCATCCGGTGCAAGCCAAAGGAGAGCCCACATGAAATGGACTAGCCGGGGGGCGGTTCGATGAGGTTTTTTGTTTTGTTTCTGGGGGCTGCTGCCCTGGTGGCCGGTTGTGCCAACCCCGGCACGCCTGCGCTGAATTACACCGTGCCCTTGCAGCCGGAGGGGGCATCCGCTTACGTCGAAAAACCAGGTTGGGCCACCCAACGCTTTGCCGTGGCCGCTGCCAACCCCTTGGCCACCGATGCGGGCTACCAGATTCTCAAAGCGGGTGGCAGCGCAACCGATGCGGCCATTGCGGTGCAAATGGTGCTGGCGCTGGTGGAGCCGCAAAGCAGTGGCATTGGCGGCGGGGCCTTCTTGCTGCACTACAACGGCCGGGTGGTGGATGCCTTTGATGGCCGCGAAACCGCGCCTGCCGGGGCCACCGAAAACCTGTTTCTGGACGCTGAGGGCAAACTGCTGGCCTTTTTTCCGGCCGCTGTGGTGGGGGGCCGCGCGGTCGGTACGCCGGGCACCGTGCGCATGCTGGAGATGGCGCACCGGCAGCACGGCAAATTGCCCTGGGCCACGCTTTTTGAGCCCACCATTGCCTTGGCGCAAGGGGGCTTTCGGGTGAGCGCACGCTTGAATGCCTTGTTGAAGACGGAAACCGAGTTGCAAAAAGACCCGGTCGCGGCCGCCTACTTTTACCAAGCCGATGGCGCGCCCCTGCCGGTCGGCCATGTGCTGCGCAACCCGGCCTTGGCCGAGGTGTTGAAAAGAATTGCCAGCCAGGGGGGCCAGGCCCTGATGGAGGGTGAGGTGGCGCAGGCGATGGTGGACAAAGTGCAACAGCACCCCAGCAACCCCGGCACCTTGGCGCTGACGGATCTGGCCCGCTACCAACCCCTTCGGCGCGAGGCCCTGTGCCATGACTACCGGGCCCGGGCGCGTGATTTTCGGGTGTGCGGCTTTCCGCCGCCGAGCTCTGGCGCAATTGCGGTAGGGCAGATTCTGGGCATGCTCAACGCCACCCAGGCGGCCGCATTGCCGCTGGAAAATGGCGTGCCTGGTGCCGACTGGCTGCACCTGTACACCGAGGCCTCCCGCCTGGCCTTTGCCGACCGCGCCCAGTACGTGGCGGACCCCGCCTTTGTCAGTGCACCCGCGGGCCGCTGGGACAGTTTGCTGGCGCCCACCTACCTGGCCGAGCGCGCCGCCTTGATAGGGCAGGGCCCGGATGCACGCCGCAGGGAAACCGCCCCACCCGGCACACCGGGCGGTGAGCAGTCGGCCTACGCCCCCATGGCCGACCAGCGGGAGTACGGCACCTCGCACATTTCCATTGTGGATGGGGATGGCAACGCCCTTGCCATGACCACCACCATTGAAGCGGCCTTTGGCGCGCGCCAAATGGTGAATGTCTGGCCCGGCCTGGCGGGTGGTTTTTTGCTGAACAACGAGCTCACCGATTTCAGCTTTGCCCCCACGGATGCCCGTGGCACGCCGATTGCCAACCGGGTGCAAGCGGGCAAGCGTCCCCGCTCATCCATGGCGCCCACGCTGGTGTTTGACAAAACCAGTGGTGCTTTGCTGATGAGCGGCGGGAGCCCCGGTGGGGCGCTCATCATCCACTTCACTGCCAAAACCCTGTACGGCGTGTTGAACTGGGGCCTGGCACCGCAGCAGGCCATCAACCTGCCCAACTTCGCCTCGCTCAACGGCCCGACCTTGCTGGAGGAAAAGCGTTTTCCCGCCAGCACCGTAGAGGCCCTGAAAGCGCGGGGCCATGCGGTGCGTGAACTGGAGCTCACCAGTGGTTTGCAAGCCATTACCCGTAGCGAAGCCTCGGGCAAAGTGCAATGGTTGGGCGGTGCCGACCCCCGGCGCGAGGGCGTGGTGATGGGGGATTGACGGCGTTTTAGAAGGACGAGCCGGGCTGCTCTAAAAACACCTGCTCTTGCACGGTGGACGCCCGACCCAAAATTGCGTTGCGGTGCGGGTAGCGCCCAAACTGCGCAATGATGGCCTTGTGGCGCAGCTCAAAAGCCAGTGTGCCTTCCATGCCCGGCTGCGAGAACAGATGCACCGCCTGTTCGTGGATGGCCAGCGACTCGCTGTGCATATAGGGCATGTAAGCAAAGCTGCGCTGCTCCAGCGGCAGGGTCATGTCCTGGCCACTGGCGACCAACTCCTGCGCCAGCAAAAGCGCTTGCGGGTCTTGGGCAAATGCGGCCGGTGTGCCCCGGTAAATATTGCGGGAGAACTGGTCCAGCACCAAAATTTCGGCCAAGCGCCCGCGCGCGGTGCTGCGCCACTCAAACAGCTCGCCCTGCGCAGCGGCCTGCACGGTGGCGCCAAAGCGCACCCGCATGGCGGCATCCAGCGCCTCGTCTTTGGCAAAGCGCTGCTTGTCGGTCAGCTCTTCAAACCAGAAGTGGATGATGTCTTTTGTTTGCATGCGGGCCTCGCGGTAGGTGGGGGTACTTTAATAGCCTTGGCTGAGCACAAGGTCGGAGCAGGGGAAGGCCACGCAGGGCAGCACATAACCTTCAGCCTTTTCTTCGGCGCTCAGGCCCGGCCATTCCATCTCGTAGCGCACCTGTCCGCTTTTGAGCTGGCCGATGCAGGTGCGGCAGGTGCCGTTGCGGCAGGAGCTGGGCCAGTCGCTGCCGCCCATTTCCAGGGAAATCAGCAAGGGCTCGTTGGACCAGGCGTCCACTTGCAGGCCGTCGGGCTCGGTGCGGGCGGTAAAGAGGGTGGGGGTGTCAGGGGCAGTCATCGGCGTAAAAGCGAAAAAAACGGGTCAATGGTAAGGGCAATGCAGGTGGCGCGACAATGCCGCCATGTGCACCAACTACATCCCCAACGCCAACCCCCGCTTTTGGGGGGACAGGCTGGGCGTGGCGCAACTGCCGCCAGAGCCTTGGCCGGACGAGATTTTTCCGGGTTACGCTGCGCCCATTGTGGTGCTGGGCGACGGGGGGCAAGGGCCGGGCGCTGCACCGCAGGGCGTGGTGGCCCGCTTTGGTCTGGTGCCCCGCTGGTGCAAAGACGCCGCGCAGGCCAAAGACATGGGCCGACGCACCTACAACGCCCGCAGCGAAACAGCGGCCACCAAGCCCAGCTTTCGTGCTCCCTGGCGCGACCGGCAATGGGCGCTGGCCCCCATGGACCACTTTTATGAGCCCTGCTGGGAAGACGCGGCGCAGCACGGCGGCCACTCGGTGCGCTGGCGCATTGCCCGCGCCGACGCTCAGCCCTTTGCAGCCGCAGGCCTGTGGGAACACTGGGTAGACCCCGGCAGCGGTGAAATCAGCACCAGCTTCACCCTGCTCACCGTCAACGCCGACGGCCACCCGCTGATGGGGCGCATGCACCGCCCCGGCGATGAAAAACGCATGCCCGTCATCATTGCGCCCGACCAGTACCAGACTTGGCTACACGCCACCCCCGATGAAGCCCACCGCATGGTGCGCGCCACCCCGGCGAGTGCGTTGGTGGGTGCGCCCGCACCCCGCGCTGTGGCCGCGTCGGCACAGTCCCTGAAACCCGGCTTGCTGTAGGGGGCGGTTGGCCAAACCGCCGGGGCAGACGGTGACTATTTCAGAGGCACCCCTGGCAAACCCAGCATTGGCGCGGGTTTTGCCGCTTATGAACATAGTTATCCACAAACTAGCGCACACCTTGGGTGGGTAACTTTCAGGGCGTTGGAGGTGCGTTTTTGCTGGCCATCATTGGTCTCTATGTGCTAGCACAAATCTCCCCTTCATTTGCAGACCGGCCACGTGTGCCCACCTTGCATGCCCATGGTGATGCTTTTTAAGGCACCGTGTGGAGAGCCCCGTCTGGCGCGGCTTGCGCCGCTTGTCCCCGTGCTTATCCACAAGGTGGCCCACAGTAAGTTGGGGTAAGTTTTTTTTCAAAAAATGCGCACGGCTATAGTTTCGGCTTAGCTCAGCGGGCCCGCGACCATGAATTTCTCAGAACTTATCAAAACCTTCAACCAGGCCTCCGCCTTTGACCTGTACCGCATGCGTGCGGCCATTGACCGGGTGCTGGACGAGCCCCGGTGGCAGCAGGCGGTGCAAGCCCGACTGCAAGTGGGGCAGTTGGTGCAGTATTTTGATTTACGGGCCAATGCGCTCAAACGGGGCCAAGTGTTTGAACTGCGCCGAAAGCAGGCGGTGCTTCTGGAACTGGACATTGGCAAGCAATGGCTTGTTCCCTACGCCGCCATCAACCTGGATGGGGCGGATGTGCACATTCGGGAGCACAAGCCGCAAGGGTTGGGGCGCAATGAAGTCGCCATCGGCGATGTGGTGGGCTTTTTGGACCGTGACCAACAGCAACGCACGGGCCAGGTGATTCGGCTGAACGACAAAACGGTGACCTTGCAATGCGGGCCGGGCCAGTGGCGCGTGGGCTACAGCCATTTGCATCGGGTGGTGGACGCCGAGGGCGCGATGCAAGGCGTGATCGAACTGGACGCCAGGCCTTTGCCAACTTTGCCGCGTTAATCCAGGCGCAGCCAGCGTAACCCACGCGCGGGGCATGGTCATTTCGCAGGCAATCTGTTCAAAACCAGTGTTGGCGCGGGTTTGGCCGCTGGTAGACAGGGTTATGAACAAAGTTATCCACAGTTTGCGGGGGTAACTTGGAGGGGCAAGAACACGCCCTGTGGGGTGTCATTGTTTGTTCATATTGGCTAGCACAGATTTTCGCTTCATTGGCGAAGTTGAACTGTGCTTTGGCCCAGGTGCCGGTTTTGATGAAATATTGGGCACCGTGTGGAGAGCCCCTATTGGCGCGGCTTGCGCCGCTTGTACCCGTGCTTATCCACAAGGTGGCCCACAGTAAGTTGGGGTAAGTTTTTTTTTTAGGCGGCCAGCGCCGCCAGCGCGTCTTCACGCCAAAAAGTCGCCGCGTCCAGGTAACTCTCCCACACGCAGCCGTTGCAACCGCGCCCGCAACAGGTGCTGGGCTCGGGTGGTGGCTGGCGCAGGGCGATGCCCTGTGCAGCAGCCTGGGCCTGCAAGGCGCTGAATACCTGCAGGGCGGATTCGCGGGTGAGGGGACCGTGGGCGATGGTCACGCGGGGGTGTTGTCTGGAGGCTCTGGAGGTGCCTCAGGCGTGGGGCCAGTTTGCGGCGCTGCGTCTATGCCCCAGGCCTGCCAGTCGTCGCCAAACAGCTCCGCCGGGTGTGGGGTGCGCTCGGAGCCGTTGCCGCAGTGCATGCCGTCCACGGGGCAGTATTTGTCGCAGCCCCAGCAGATGCGCTCGGGGTGGCTGGGGGCAACGGGGAACTTTTTGGCCATGGCAGAGCGCCTATTTTGCCCGCAGCCCTTGCACCAGCGCCCCCAGCGCAATACCGGCCAGCGCCCACAGCAGATCGAAGTTGCCGGTGCCCAGGGCCGCAATGGCCGGGCCGGGGCACACGCCGCACAAGCCCCAACCCACGCCAAACAGGGCTGCGCCCACGGCGGTGTCGCGGTTCCAGACGCTGGGGTGGGTGTGAAAGTGGTCGTCCAGCAGGGGGCGTTTCAGCAGCCGGGGGGCCAGTTGGTAGGCCAGCAGCACCACCAGGACCGCGCCGCCCATCACCAGCATCAGGCCGAAGTCCTGAAACCGCAAAAAGCCCAGAACCACCTCGGGGCGGACCATGGTGGAGAGGGACAGGCCAAAGCCAAACAGCGCACCCGCCGCCAGCGTGGCCAGGCTGCGGGGAATATTCATGCGGGGTGTGGTCATGCCAGCCACCGTGCTGCCAGATGGGCGGTGAGGAAGGCCGTGGCCATGAAGGTCAGCACCGCCATGAGCGAGGGCAGTTGCAGCGAACCCAGCCCACAAATGCCGTGGCCCGAGGTGCAGCCATTGCCCAGGCGCGCGCCGTAGCCCACCAAAAAACCACCCACCAGCAGTTGCCACGCCGGTACGGCAGTGGACTGCGGCGCGCCGCCTGCCAAGCCCAGCCACCAGACCAGCGCACCCAAAATCAGCCCCGCCGCGTAGACCAGCCGCCAGCCGCGTGACTCAACAAAGCGCGCCTGCTGAAAAAAGGGCTGTTGCACCACATAGGACCAGGTGCTGGAAAACACCGTGCTCATGCCGCCAATGCGGCCCGTCAACACAAACAGCAGCGCCGCACCCGCGCCAATGAGCAGACCGCCCAGCAGGTAGTGCTGCCAGCCCAGGGGGAAGAGGGAGTTCAAAAGGTTCATGGGGCTTGATTATCCGCAAGGGCTGCAAACACCAGCAGCAGGTTGTTGGCCGGCATGGCGTGGCGCGCTACCAGGTGCAGGCCAGCGGCGGTGGCTTCGCGCTGCACGTCCTCCAGGGCGCGGATGCCCCAGCTGGCGTCGTGTGCGCGCAGGCTGTGGTCAAACTCCACATTGCTGGGGGCTGCCACCACGCCGTTTTCAAAATACGGGCCGTAGGTGACGAGTTTGCCGCCCGGCGCCAGGTGCCGCGCGGCGCCGCGCATCAGGGCGGGGCAGGCCTCCCAGGGGGCGATGTGCAGCATGTTGGCGCAAAAAATCAGGTCGAACGCGGGCGGTGCATGGGTCAACGGGTCCGCTGGAAACCAGGGCTCGGTGCGCACATCCAGCTGCACGGCGTCCAGCACATTGGCCAGCTCGGCCTGCGCCACGCGCACCTCGATGTTGTAGAGCGCACCACGGTGCACCTCCGTGGGCTGCCAGGTCCAGCCGGGCAGCTGCGTGGCAAACCACGCCACATGCTGGCCGGTGCCGGAGGCAATCTCCAGGGCGGTGCCTTGGGTGGGTAAAAATTGCAGCAACACGTCCAGAATGGGCTGCTTGTTGCGCTCGGCAGAGGGGCTGAAGTCGGGTTGGGCCATGGGGCGATGATACCTGTGCCGGTTTAAGCACGAAATAGGGCCTTTCGGCATATGGGGTATGCGCAAGCAGCTATCAAAAGTGTAGCAAAAGTCCGATTGGAGGCGTCACCTGCGGGTGGGTTTTGCAGCGGCAACACCATCCCCCTGTCGGATTTATGCAAGACACAGGCGGCTCCCGCCGCTATCTTCGGGGGATCAATTGATCAACCCAAGGAGCCTTTATGCAATTCGGATACACCATTCTTTATGTACAAGATGTCAAAAGCAGCCTCGATTTTTATGAAAAAGCCTTTGGTTTCAAAACCAAGTTTTTGCACGAGGGCGGCGACTTTGGCGAGCTGGACACGGGTGCCACTTCACTGGCATTTTGTTCACACACCCTGCTGACGCAGCTGGGCAAAAACCCCGCTGCCCCCAGCGCCAAGTCGCCCTGTTTTGAGGTCGCCTTCACCACGCCGGATGTGCCTGCCGCCGTGGCGCGGGCGGTGGCCGCTGGCGCACCGTTGGTTCAAGCGCCCGAAGACATGCCCTGGGGCCAAACCGTGGCCTATGTGGCGGATCTGAACGGGTTTCTGGTGGAAATCTGCACGCCCATGGGCGGCTGACCGGGGCGAGGGCACCAGAGGCCGAGGTTATTTGCCTTCGCGCGCCAGCTGTTGCAACTGCGCGGGTGTACCCGACCACACTTCAAAGAAACCATCCGCTTTTTTGGTTTGCAGCCAGGTCTCCCAGCGGGTGTCGGCCAAGGGTGATGCGGTGACCGCCAAAGCGTCCTGCTCCACGCCCACGCCCAGGCTGCCGCCGCTCTTGTAGTTGGGGTTGGCCTTGGCTTGGCGCACGGTGGCTTGTATGCGCTGCAGCTCTGCTTGGGTGGCGGCAGGCAGGCTGTAGATCAACCAGCGCCGCCCCAAGGGCGGTGCCGCCAGACCCAGGGTGGCGGCGGACGCCACGGACAACTGCAGGGGCAGCTTTTTGTTCACCGCCTCAAACGCAGCCGGGTCGCGCGGCGTGAGCTCAATCGCGAGCATAGGCACCGCGCCCGGCGGGGGCACCAGCCGCGCATCCACCTGCAGCGCCACCATGAATTCGGCGGGACTGGCGTCCAGCAGTTGCCCTGGCATTTGCATCAGGCGGGGCAGCGAACGCAAGGGCACGCCTGAACAGGCGGCCAGCGCGGCGCAAACAAAAAGGATGGAGAGCAGGCGTTTCATGGTGGGTTGACAGTGCTTGTGGTGTGGTAAATTATTATCATAAAACAATAAAATATTGTCAATTAACAATTATTTATCGGAGAAATGCACCCATGCCCGCAAACCCCATGCCCAACGCCGCCGACCACCTGCAACGCATACGCCGCATCAGCCGCCAGATGGTGTGGGCCTGCCTGGGGCTGATGGGGGTGCTGCCGGTGGCCCTGGTCTTTTTCTGGGCCACCACCAGCGCGCCCGAGTTGGCGCAGCAAGGCAATCTGCACAGCGACGCCATCCAGACGCCCTTGCAGGTGTGGCAACGCTGGGTGGGTGGGGCTGTGACGGGTGTGCCGCTGGCCATGTTGTTGATGGGCGTGTGGCAGGCCAAGCGCTGTTTTGCGCAGTTTGCACAGGGGCAGGTGTTCACCGCCCAGGCCACCGGCCACCTGCGCCGCTTTGCGGGCTGGGTGGCGGCGGCAGCGTTGGCGGCCATCGTGGCGGGGGCGGTGACCTCGGTGGTGCTGACCTTGCACAACCCGCCCGGTGCACGCCAACTGTCGGTAGATATCAGCTCCAACCATGTGTTCACGCTGTTCTTTGCGGCGCTGGTGTGGTTGATGGCCGACGTCATCGGGCAGGGCCAGGCGCTGGCCGAAGAAAACGAACGTTTCATCTAGGGCGCAGCCAGCATGCCCATTGTTGTACAGCTCGACATCATGCTGGCACGGCGCAAGGTCAAGTCCAAAGACCTGGCCGAGCATGTTGGCATCACCGAGGCGAATATGTCCTTGCTCAAGCAGGGCAAGGTCAAAGGCGTGCGCTTTGACACGTTGGAAAAAATCTGCGCTTACCTGCAGTGCCAGCCGGGGGACTTGCTGGTGTTTGAGCCGGGCGCGGCGTCAGACCCTTCCTAGTCGCCGCCGGGCCGCCCCAAGGCGACGACGGCCCCCTCGGGGGGGGCAGCGCAGCACGCGCAGCGGCAAGCGTGGGGGCAGCTAAACGGGGTGCCTTACCACACTTCGCGCGGCCCCAAGTAGCACCCTGCAGTGCTGCCTAAAAACCAGGCACGGTCTGCCAAGCCACGGCTGGCGCGGCTTGGGCGGCTTGTGAACACGCTTATCCACAAGGCTGCCCACAGTGCGCAGGGGTAAGTATTTTTTTGTTTTTGTCAGCGCCGGGGCTTGCTGCGCCGCCAGAACACCGCCATCAGCGGCTTCACGCTGGCGCCGTGCAGCAGGATGGACAGCGTTACCACAATCAAGGTGAGCTGTGTCAATTGCAGTGCCAGGGGTTCGGTCAGGCCGTGCTGGATGGCAAACATCAGGTAATACAGCGAACCCACCCCGCGCACGCCAAACCAGGCCGCCAAACCACGAATCCGCCACACCGTGTCCGTGCCCACCAAGCCGACGATCACACTGACTGGGCGCGCGACCAAAAACAGGAACAAGGCCAGCCCCACGGCGGCCCAGGTCCATGAATTGACAAACAGCGTGCCGCCGACCAGGATGACCAGCACCATCTCCGAGAGCCGCTCCAGATGCTCCTTGAAGACCAGTGCGCCCTCGCTGACCTTGGGGGGCGGATCGTCATCGCCATGGGCCTTTGTTTTTTTGGCCAGCTTTTGTTCGGTCTGGCGTAGCGCCACCGCAGCAAAGAAGACGGCCAAAAAGCCCCAGGCATCCACCAGCACACACAGGCCATAGACCACACCGATCAGGCCCAGGCCGAGGAAGTCGTCCAGCAGCTCATGCTGGTGCGGCTCGCGCCGCAGCTTCCAGCCCAGCCTGGCCAGTGCAATGCCCGCCGCCGCGCCGATGATCACGGCGCTCACGGTCGCCCACACCACCTCCACCGCCACCCAGCGCAGGCCCCAATCGCCCAGGCCATGCAGGCCCAGCAGCCCCAGGCCCAGCATGACAAAGGGAAAGGCGCTGCCGTCGTTCATGCCGGCTTCGCAGGTCAGCGTAAAACGCAGCTGGTCGCGGTCGCCGGGGTGGCGAATTTGCACGTCCGTGGCCAGCACCGGGTCGGTGGGGGCGACGATGGCGCCCAGCAGCACACAGGCGCCCAGCGGCAGGCCCAGCAGGTAAAAAGCGAAGGCGGCGACCAGCGCCACGCTCAGGGCGATGGACACGGTGGCCAGCATCAGGGGGGCGCGCCACAGCGCAAAACTGAAGGGCGCCGGCATTTTGACGCCCGCCGAAAACAGCGAGATCAGCACCGCCACCTCGGTCAGCGCCTGCAGCAGCGCCGACTCCTTGAGCGGATTGAAGTGGAACAGGTTGAGCGCACTGGGCCCCACCAGCAAGCCCACCGCGAGGTAAATGATGGCGGGCGTGACCGGCAAACGCTTGAGCAGCGTGGCCGACAGGCCCCGCAGCAAGAGCAGGGCGCCGATCAAAAGGAACCATTGGGGGCTAGTCATCACAGGGGCCTGAGTGCATGTAATTCAGTGTAGGTAGTGCCACGGCGGATTTCCATGCCGTCCAAGCGCTGGTCATTTCGGTGGCACCGGCTGCAAACCCAGTGCTGGCGCGGGTTTGGCGGCTTGTGAACAAGGTTATCCACAAAGGTGTGCACAGTTTACGGGGGCAACTTGGATGCCCTGAGAGGCGATTTTGGGCGGTAATAAATGGTTCATTGTCCTAGCACAGTTTTTGCCCTTCATTGGAAGGCTGCGCTAAAGCGGCTGCTATTGCCTGTATTTTGAGCACGGTCTGCAAAGCCACGGCTGGCGTGGGTTTTGGCACTTGTCCTGGTACTTATCCACAAAGTGGTTCACAGCAGATTGGGGTAAGTATTTTTTCAAATGCACTGCCAAAGCCCCGCCGCCGCGCCGGGGCTTGGCATCCGCAGGGTTTAGTGCTGGACGAACGCGTAGGCGACGTCTTCGCTCTCGACCATGTCCAAAATGTCGTTCAGCACCTCGTCATCCTCGGTGCTGGTCCAGGTTTCTTCGGGGTTGCTGGCGAACAGCGGTTCGATGGCGATGTCCAAAAACTGGCCGTTGGGCAGCTTCAGTACTTGACCGCCTTCCGATGTCTCGACCAGTTCCCACTCCTCGGGGACGGACATCTCTAGCTTGATGGTGATGTTGAGTTTTTTCATGGTGTTTACCTTGGTTGCTGAGGCGGCGAGGTTAACCGAACTCCGGCTGCAGCACCATGGCCTGCTGGCCGTAATACACCACCTTGCCCCCGCGCGCCTGGGCAAACGCGGTGGCCTGTGCGTGGGTGGAAAACCAGGCGTTGGGGTAGCCGTATTCCCGTCCGCTGGTGTAGTGCGCAAAGTCTTGCGGGGGCTGGCTGCGCAGGGTGGGCAGGTAGGCCTCCCAGTTGGCAAAACCGGCCTCCACGGCCAGGGTGCGCAAAAAGTGCTTGCGCTGCAGCAGGTGGCGCTGGCGGTACAGCGCGCTGAGCGCCAGCTCGGCAAACACGCCCGCATTGTGCGCGCGGCGAATGGCGGGCATGGCCTGCGTCAGCGTGCCGGTCTTGGCGGCGCGGTGCAGCGTGCGGGCCTGGCGCAAGGCCAGTTCCATTGCACTGAGGGCATGGGTGGGCGTGCCAGCAGGGCTGGCCGTGGTGGTGGCAACCGTGTTGCCGGATGGGTTGACTGACGAAAGTTGGGATGGAATGCTGGGTGTGCGCATACCGGCTCCTTGAAACAATGGGCCATTCTCGCAATGGGCCCGGTAGGAGGGGTATGCAAGCGGGAGGCTTGCGAAGCAGGTGCGTCGGCTTTTGCGAGGCGGGCGTCCTGAAAGCCCAGCGCCATTGTAGCTTTGCCGCGATGGGTCACCCTTTGCGGCACCCTCTCATCGCTCGTCTGGCCGGTGGCGGTGTTGCATGCGATCCAGCGCATACCAGGCAAAACCCCCCAGCACCGCGGTGACCAGACAAACCACATGCAAGGTCTCGATGGAAATGAGGGCGTGCAAAGGGCTGCCCTGGCTCAAGGGGGCAAACGGAAACACATCTGCGTGCATCACGCTGTCGATGAGGATGTGGCTGTAGGTGCCAATGAAGGCGCTGCCAAACGACACGCCCCAGGGGATGGGCAAATGCCGTGGCTCGCGCAGCAGGCGCAGGCCCCATTCCCCCAGCGGCTTGCCGCTTGCGCCGCACAGCAGGCCGATCAGGGTGGCCCCCAAGAGCGTGTGGGAGAAACCGTGCAACTCGCCACGCCCGGTGAGCATCACCACCAGCGGCTGCAAGTCTATCGCGATCTGCGACCAGCCAAACACCATCAGCGAAAACTTCTTCTGCAGGACGGCCTTGACCGTGAGGCCGGGGCCCATGTGGAGCGGAGTGAATGGCATGGTGGTGAAGGGGGGGCCTCAAAGGGGCCTACCACACTTGTCCTCGTTAAAAATGCGGTGGACGGGCACTGCCTCATTTGAAGGCACCGCCTGCAAACCCACGGCTGGCGCGGGTTTGCAGGCTTGTAAACACGCTTATCCACAAGGCTGCCCACAGCGGGGCGGGGTAAGTTTTTTTTACCGAGCGCCAAATTGGGCGTAGTACTGCGCCACGGCGGGGGTATTGGCGATGCGCTGCAGGTGCGTGTTGAGCGCGGGGGCGACTTTTTCCACCAGGTCGGTCGGCACATGGTCCAGGCGGCCGGAGTTGAGGCTACGCACGTCCACAAACACCTTCAGGTCGGCCATGGTGAGCCGGTTGTCGGCAAAGTACTCGCCGCCATGGGCCAGCAGCTGGCTTTGCAGCCAGCGCAGGTAGACGGGCATGGAGCCGTTGACCTGGGCCAGGCGGGCGGCCTTTTGCTCTTCTCCCGTCATGCGGAAGGTGGGGCCCAGTTTGACGCCGGCCTCTTCCACCACGTACATCACCTCGTCGCACAGCAGGGCCTGGTAGGCGTCCAGGGGGTACAGGCCCGCCAGCTTGCCCACGTAGCGGTTGATGGCGTCGCACTGGGTGACCTGCACACCGTCCACATGCAGCACCGGCACCTGGCCAAACGGTGTGGACTTGCGCACCTCGGCAAACTCCGGGTAGGCAAAGCGGTGGTCTTCAAAGGCAATGCCGCCAATGGCCAGGGCCAGGCGTGCGGGCTCGGCACGGCCTCCGTGAAAGTCGAAATAGCTGAGTTTGAGTTGGCTCATGGTGGATACCTGAAGTGGGCACGCGGCAGACCCCCGCGCGGGACGTGTGGCGGATTCTATGCGGGCAGGGGTTTGGGGGCGGGCTGGCCCGGGCAAGCCCCTGTGCCGCGGTGCAATATACTGCAGGGTAGTATATTTTGAACAGAATCTTCAGCATGCCGCACAGCCCCCAAGAGAAGAAAAAGGCAATTTCCCGTCTGCGCCGCATCCGGGGCCAGACCGAGGCGCTGGAACGTGCCATCGACGCCGGGACCGAATGCGGCGCGGTGCTGCAGCAGTTGGCGGCGCTGCGCGGGGCGGTCAACGGGCTGGTGTACGAAGTGCTGGAAGGCCATTTGCGGGAAACCTTCGGCCAGAGCGCCGAGTCCGCCGACCAGTCCGCACACCACTCCGCCGCGAACCTGGACCAGACCATTGCCCTCATTCGCTCCTACCTCAAATAACTCCATTTCCATATCCATGCGATATGGAAACGGAATAAACCCCAACAATCAAAAGGAAACAAACCATGAAATCCCGAGCCGCCGTTGCATTTGCCGCAGGCCAGCCCCTGCAAATCGTCGAGATCGACGTGGCACCACCGCGGGCGGGCGAGGTGCTGGTGCGCATCACCCACACGGGGGTCTGCCATACCGACGCGTTCACCCTCAGCGGGGACGACCCCGAGGGCATTTTCCCGGCCGTGCTGGGCCACGAAGGCGGCGGCATCGTGGTGGAAGTGGGCGAGGGCGTGAGCAGCCTGCAGCCCGGCGACCATGTGATTCCGCTGTACACCGCCGAATGCCGCGAGTGCAAGTTTTGCAAGTCCGGCAAGACCAACCTGTGCCAGAAAGTGCGTGCCACGCAAGGCAAGGGCCTGATGCCGGACGGCAGCACGCGTTTCTCGTACCAGGGCCAGCCCATCTTCCACTACATGGGCACCAGCACCTTCAGCGAATACACGGTGGTGCCGGAAATCTCGCTGGCCAAGATCAACCCCAAGGCGCCCCTGGAAAAAGTCTGCTTGCTGGGCTGCGGCGTGACCACCGGCATTGGCGCCGTGCACAACACGGCCAAGGTCAAAGAGGGCGACACCGTGGCGGTGTTTGGTTTGGGCGGCATCGGCCTGGCCGTGATCCAGGGCGCACGCCAGGCCAAGGCGGGCCGCATCATTGGCATTGACCTGAACCCCGACAAATTCGGGCTGGCCAAGCTCATGGGGGCGACCGACTGCATCAACCCCAAGGACTTCGATAAGCCCATTCAGGACGTGATTGTCGAGATGACCGACGGCGGCGTGGACTTCAGCTTCGAGTGCATCGGCAACGTGCAGGTGATGCGTGCCGCGCTGGAGTGCTGCCACAAGGGCTGGGGCGAAAGCATCATCATCGGCGTGGCCGGTGCGGGCCAGGAAATCTCGACACGCCCCTTCCAGTTGGTGACCGGGCGGGTCTGGCGCGGTAGCGCCTTTGGCGGCGTGAAGGGCCGCACCCAATTGCCCGGCATGGTGGAAGACGCCATGCGCGGCGACATTGAACTGGACCCCTTCATCACCCACACCCTGCCGCTGGAGCGTATCAACGAGGCCTTCGATCTGATGCACGCCGGCAAATCCATCCGCACCGTGATCCATTTCTGAGGCCGCCCATGGAACGCATCGAACACCACGCCTGCTTTGGCGGGCAACAGCAAGTCTGGAGCCACGCCTCCACGGTGCTGGACTGCACCATGCGCTTTGCCATCTACCTGCCGCCCCAGGTGCAGGCCGGGCCCTGCCCGGTGCTGTATTGGCTGTCGGGCTTGACCTGCACCGAGCAAAACTTCATGACCAAGGCCGGTGCGCAGCGCTACGCCGCGGAGCACGGCCTGATTCTGGTGGCCCCCGACACCAGCCCGCGCGGTAGCGCGGTGCCCGATGACCCGCAAAGCTACGACCTGGGCCAGGGCGCCGGCTTTTACCTCAACGCCACCCAGGCGCCCTGGGCCGCGCACTACCACATGCACGACTACGTGGTGCACGAACTGCCCGCGCTGATCGAAGCGCACTTCCCGGCCAATGGCGCACGCGCCATCAGCGGCCATTCGATGGGCGGCCACGGCGCCCTGGTCTGCGCGCTGAAGAACCCGGGCCGCTACCGCAGCGTGTCGGCGTTTTCCCCCATCGTGGCGCCCAGCCAGGTGCCCTGGGGCGAAAAGGCGCTGGCGGCTTACCTGGGTGCGGACCGCGCAAGCTGGGCGGCCTGGGACACGTGCGCACTGCTGCCCTTGGCCACCGAGCGCCTACCGCTGCTCATCGACCAGGGCGAGGCCGACGAATTTTTGCCAACCCAACTCCAACCCCACCTCCTGCAGCAGGCCTGCGAGCAGGCCGGGCACCCCCTGCACCTGCGCATGCGCGCGGGGTATGACCACAGTTATTACTTCATCGCCAGCTTCATGGGGGAACACATCGCGCACCATGCGCAGGCTTTGCACGGTTGAACTGCGCGCGTGCGCACTGTGGGTTCGGCCCAGCCGTGGTAGTCAGGTGGAAGGTGGCCCAGTGCACCTGCAGCAGCGTGGCGGCGGATGGTGTCCATGTCCAGGGGTAGGCGGCTTGCCCTTATGCTTCTGGCTTACTTTTGTGGTGGTGGAGTGATGAGAAAAATTGCACTGGCATGGCTTTTAGCGCTGAGCGCGGGTTGGGCGTGGGCGCAGGCACCTGTGCCATTGCTGTGGAAGGTGAGCGACGCCGACAACAGCCTCTACCTGCTGGGCGCCTTCCACATGCTCAAAGACACGGACTACCCGCTGGCGCGCAGCGTGGACGCCGCCTTTGCCGATGTGCAGCAACTCTACTTTGAGGTGGCGCCCCAAGAGTTGACCGACCCCACGCTGTCCACCCGCTTGATGCAAGCCGCCGCCCGCACCGACGGCAAGACCCTGCAGCAAACCGTGTCCCCCAAGACCTGGCAGGCGCTGCAAGCCTACGCCACCAAAAACAACATGCCCGTCGCAGCCTTGCAAGGCCTCAAGCCCTGGTTTGTGGGCATGCTGCTCACGCTGGTGGAAAGCCAAAAACTCGGCTTGAATCCCGCGCTGGGGCTGGACAAACACTTGATGGGCCGCGCCGCCCAAGCCGGTAAACCCGCCCAGGGCCTGGAAACAGCCGATGCGCAAATGGCCTTGCTCGACGGCTTGGGCCCCACGCTGCAAGAATCCTACTTGCAAGACACGCTGCGCGAGATGGGCGACTTCAAAGGCCTGTTGGAAGCACTGCACACCGCCTGGCGCCAGGGCGACGAGCCCGCGCTGGTGCGCATGGCCCTGGCCGAGATGCGTGACCGGTACCCCGCGCTCTACGAGGGTCTGAACGTGGCTCGCAACCAGGCCTGGCTGCCCAAGCTGGAGGCGCTGCTCAAAGACAACTCCCGCGACAACATCCTCGTCGTTGTGGGCGCCCTGCACCTGGTGGGCAACGACGGCGTGGTGCGCATGTTGGCGAAAAGAGGCTACCGGGTGGAGCGCGTGAAATAGGGCGCGGCCGGCTCAGGCCGGCCACACACTAAACCCCGCCGAACGCAGACCGATGCCGGCTTCGATCTCCTGGCTGGTTTAGGCGTCCGGTCCAAAAAGGTCATTGGGCGTTTTGGTACCCGCGGGCGCCGTAGCGGAAGTCATAGGCACGCCCTTGGGGTATTCCTCGGCAATGCGGTCTTCCCAGTAAGTGGCCGGGTTGGGCGCGCTGCACAGCCGGCGAAACACCTCTTGCGGTACCTGCTTGTAGGCCAGAGCGCTCTTGTTGTCCCAATGCAAGTCCAGCTGCTGCGACTCGGGGTGGTAGTCAGCCCGGCGGATGCGCCCGCTGGTGAAGGTTTTGCTGAGCATGGTCGTTCCTTCCTCTGGCAGTAAGTATTGAAATCTGGCGGTATCTGGAGAGTCAAACACCCGCACGCCGCTGGGTTGAAGTTTAGCCGTCAGAGGTGTTAAGTGCGGGCGGATTCAAGTATGAAGGGCAACATGCTTTCAGGCCTGCCACACACCAAACCCGGCCGAACGCAGATCGATGCCGACCTCGATCTCCTTGTCCACGGCATCTTTGTAGCCCATGGGGTTGAACGCCTCGTAGAGGTCGGGCAGCAGGCGCAGGCCGTATTTCTGCGCATAGCTGTTGGCCTGGATGCCGGCCTTGTGTTTGTCAAAGCGCACGTCCGGGTCCAGCCCCGTCATGCCCACGTATACGCAGGGCTTGCCGTCGATGTAGTCGGGGTTGTTTTTGCGAAAGCGCGGCACATTCAGCACCTCGCGGGACAATTCGATGACGTAGACGTGGTGGTGCTTGCGGCGGGTCATGGTCGTTCATCCCTCTGGAAGCAGTAGTGAAATCTGGCTGAAACGCTTATGGAGTATGCGCAAGGCGCTACCAAAAACGTAGCAATTCATTTGTTCTGCTGCGCTCTGATGTAGCTGCTTAATGTGGAGGCCAGCCATGATGCTCCCGTGCTCGGTGAATGCATTGGGCAGTTTTCGCTTGCCGCCCCAACCTGAAGTCGCAATTTGCGACTTCAAGTCCGCAAACGCGGCTGGCGAAAGTTGAAAGGGTCTGCACGGCTCATACCGGCATGGCCTCGCGCAAAACCTGATCCCTGAACTTGGCTGGCAGGCCATTGGGCGTGAGGACGTCTACCTCCATCCCCAGCAGGTTTTTCAGCTCAAAGCGAATCGCGCCGATGTCCATCATGGTGGTCTGCGGCGTGGGGTCTACCAACAGATCAAGGTCACTACCCTGCGCGTCGTCACCATGCAGCGCCGAACCAAACACACGCACACCGCTGACGTGGTGGCTTTGCGCAATCTCGCGGATTCGCGTGCGGTGCAGGGAAAGGGCTTCTGAGGGACGCATGGGTTGCAGTTTAACCGTCAGATGCGTTATATGCCAAACTGGCCTCTAGCCCCCGTTGGATATGCGCAGACAGCTACTAAAAACGTAGCAAAAGTCAGCCATGTTCCTACACCTAGGGTGCAATACATTCGATTCAGGCGGCGCCCAACTCGTCCAAAAGAGTCCGCACCGCACCAAGCAATGGCGGCAACGCGTTCCGCGCCACATTCCAAACTGTGCCCACGTTCACCGTGGCGTAGCCATGAATGAGCTGATTGCGAAACGCGGCGATTTGCGGCAGGTCCGGAACGCACGCGGATCACGCTGCATAAACGGCTTCGCGGTTGCGGTTGATGCTCGCCAGCACGTAGGGATTGCGCACCGCGCCGGACTCTAACAAATCGACACCACGGCCCAGCAGGTGCTCCAAATCGGCTTTGGCGCCAAAAAAGGCTTCCAGGCCTGGCTGCACGTCGGGCGCGAATTCCACCAAAAAGTCGGCGTCGCTGCTGGCCGGGTTGAAGTCATCGGCCCGCGCTGCCGAGCCAAACACCTCCAAGCGGCTGATGCGGTAGCGCTGGCAGATGGCGGATATGCCGGAGCGGTGTTGGGCGATGGCGGGGTGCATGGGGGAATTTTAGGGGAGATTGGGCGGAGCAGGCACATTGCATATGCAAAACTGGCCTCTAGTCCCCGTGGAATATGCGCAAGCAGCTACAAAAAACGTAGCAATTTCAGTGTTCAAAAGGTCGGTCGGGAGCTGGCGGCTCGAATCGTTTGGCCGAAGATAAATGCGGGGTACTGATCTATCACCTTGGTGGCGGCTTCGCCCAGAACGATGAGGCTCATCACTACCGCTTGTCTTCCATGAAATCCGCTTGGGCATTCAGATAATCCGGCAATCTATTCAAGGTCATACAGGCTTGGCCTCCTGAAAGACGATGCCGCGGAACTTGGGCGGAAGGTCTTTGAGCGTGAGCACATCGACCGACACTCCCAGCAATTCTTGCAGCTCGTCCTGCAGACCGCCTAAATCAAACAGCGTGGTTCCCGGCAGCGGGTCTACCAGCAGATCCAAATCACTGCCTTCATGGTTATCCCCGTGCAGGGCTGAACCAAATACCCGCAGATTGGCCACACGATAGCGCGCTGCAGCGAGGTAGATCGCTTCACGGTGTTGATTCAGGGCTTGCGAGGGGCGCATGGATAGGAGTTTAACGGCGTAGGCCGCTCCTGTGTCAAATCGGTCTCTGGCCCCCGTGGAATAAGCGCAGGCAGCTACCAAAAGCGTAGCAAAAGTCAGCCCTGTTCCTGCACCCGTGGTGCAATACATCCGATTCAGGCGGTGCCCAACTCGTCCAAAAGAGTCTGCACCGCACCAAGCAATGGCGGCAACGCGTTCTGCGCCACATTCCAAACCGTACTGATGTTCACCGTGGCGTAGCCATGAATGAGCTGATTGCGAAACGCGACGATTTGCGGCAGGTCCGGAATGCGCGCTGCCAAGGCGGTGTCCAGCTTGGCCAACTGATTGAGCGCTTCACCAATGATTTCAAATTTGCGCTCTACGGCCGCTTGTGCCATCTCGTTGGCGGCATATGTGGCGGCGTCCATGTCAGCCGTAAAAGATTGAATGGCCAGAGCCGCCTCCCGCACATCCCACAGAAACGCACGCGGATCACGCTGCATAGACGGCTTCGCGGCTGCGGTTGATGCTGGCCAGCACGTAGGGATTGCGCACCGCGCTGGGCTCAACCAAATCAACGCTCCGGCCCAGCAGTTGCTCCAAATCGGCTTTGACGCCGAAAAAGGCTTCCAGGCCTGGCTGCACATCGGGTGCGAATTCCACCAAAAAATCGGCGTCGCTGGTAGCCGGGTTGAAGTCGTCCGCACGCGCCGCCGAGCCAAACACCTCCAAGCGGCTGATGCGGTAGCGCTGGCAGATGGCGGAAATGCCGGAGCGGTGTTGGGCGATGGCAGGGTGCATGGGTGAATTTTAGGGGAGATTGGGCGGTAGAGGCGCATTACTTACACCAAATCGGCCTGCAGCCCCCGTTGAATATGCGCAGACAGCTACCAAAACAATAGCGGAAGCGCGCACGCCACACCCAACACCTGCCGCTTCATCTCATCCAGTGACTTGCCGTTTTGCGCCGCCCAGCGTTTTGCCTTGCCGCTCCTGCGGCGTACCTTGGATGGATGTTTGGGGCTGGCGCATCATGGCCGCTTCCGTATCCTGACCAGCACCGAGTGCTCGTCAAACTCAAATTCGGCGGGCGGGTTGCCATTCTCGGCCAGCAGCGCCTGTGCCCGCTGCACCCCGTAGCCGAAGCGATTCACGAAACCCAGCGACTTGAGCGCCTCGGCAATCACCGGGTTGCGGTAACTGTTGCGGGTGGGGAAGTTTTGCTGTGTGGCCTCGCCATACAGACCGCCGGGGTTTTGAATTTCAAGGTGATCGGCAAACACGTAGAACCGGATCGGGGAATTGCTGTTGTAGTTGCGGTGCATCACCGCGTTCATCAGCAGCTCGCGGATCGCGCCTTCCGGGTAGTTGTGCACCAGCTTCTCTTGCAGCGGATTGACTTGCACCATGGACGTTTTGACAACCAAGCGCAGGCGACCGAGCAATTCTTTGAGGACACTCTGCAGATCGCCAGCGACCTCGGCTTGATCCACGGGAAGTTCCGTCAAAGACGTGCCGGGCAGTTTCAGATATTGCACATAGGCGCCGGGCAGGTAGAAGCGGGGATTCTTCCCGACCAGCAACATGCCTGCGTTCGTGGCGCAGCCCCGATCTGGATCGTACAAACGCAACGACGCCAGTTGCTGCTCCAGCGGACGGTGGTTGGCGGCAATGGTTTCCGCATCCACCGCCTCACGCCGGTACGCATCGAACTGCCCCAAGGCGAGGGCATCCATTTTGGCCTCCAGGCATGGCTGGGCATCGAAGGACTTGGCCTGCGCAATGCGTCGCTCGGACAGCGCCCGCTCTTCTTGTTCGTTCGCTATCGCCTTGCGGGGGCCGACGCGAATATGGACGCGTCCTTTGTAGCGCACGGGCGGCAGGTCCGACGGATGCACTTCAACCACCGCCACGTCGCCCCCGGCCAGCGCAAACTTGGCCACGCTCATCATCGGCTGCGGCAGGATGTTGCCGTCGGACCGGATGCCCGCCAGGTTCTTGAGCAGATCGTCCGTCACCTTGATACCCGCCAAAGAGCCGTCATCCTTGACGCCGACCAGCAAATAACCGGGCCGACGGTGATTGGGCAGGTCGTTGGCGAAGGCGCAAATCGCCTGCCCGAATTTGTCGGTGTTGTTAGTCGATTCGGTGCGCTCGGCGGTGTCTGAATCAAGATCAGCTATCAGGGCTATTAACTGGTCTTCATTCAGCATGGTGTTCTCCGTTTTTAAACCGGATGAAAATCCAGCGGCCGCAAGAAGTACGGGCCATAGCGACCCTTTGCAACGAACTCGACGCCAGCCTTCTCATCCTTTGGGGTCAAAATATGCTTGTCGCCGCTGAGTAGCAAATAATATTGCTCTGAAAATGTGAGCCTGGCCCATTTTTTCATTGTTCGTCGATTCGGTGCGCTCGGCGGTGTCTGACTCAATATCAGCCATCAGCGCTATTAACTGTTCTTCATTCAGCATAGTGTTCTCCGCTTTTTAAACTGGATGGAAATCCTGTGGTCACAAAAAGTATGGTCCAAAGCGGCCCTATGCAACGAATTCCACGTCAACCTTTTCACCTTTTGGGGTCAGCACATGCAGTCACCGCTGAGCACCAAATAACTTTGCACTGTGGCTCGACTTGAATAATGCGAGCCCGGCCCCTTTTTTTTCGGCCCTTTTTTTCGGCCCCTTTTTTTCCAGCTCACAGTTTGCGTGCGATGGGCTCCAGCACTTCCAAGTTCCTCCGTAGATGCAAATGCATGTGCAAATGGATTGACCCATATTTATGCGCAGGCATACCGGGCTGTATTGAGCGATATATGGAAGTAGTGTGCGCACCTGTGAATTTCTCTTAGTCGCGAGTCGTCATCAGGCCAAACACCACTCCGCTTGACATCCAAGTGCGCAGTGGCAGCTTGCTTATATGCGGTCCAATAGTGAACTTCAATTTTTGGCTTGTTTAATTCGGAAAGTTGAACACTGACTGCATGCAGTTTCATTCCCGCCGTTTTAATTTTGGCTTTAATTTGTCGGGACAACTCTTGGGCTTTATCAGAGTCATATGGCAATGCGTAGTAACTAGTGGCAGTCTCGTTCAAATCACAAGCCAACTTTGCCACGCCTTCAATGTCATCACGAAGCATCTTTCGCTTGGCGTCCGCTGCATCGCTATGGCGTTTGAAAAAATGAGAAAAGATTTGCTTTCCTATCTCCCACGCAATCGTCCCAAAGATCGCACCTAAGCCCAAAGATTTGAATTCCATTTACCCCCCTTTGGGACGATTTCCTGAGTCAGAGTTGCCGGAAAGTAAAGTCTCAGCTTCATGAAGGTAATGTAGAACTTCATCAATGACTGTTGGGTCTTCAATCGAGATCAGCTCCAGTTGCCTTATCAAATCGGATTCATTCAATCCTTCATGCCGAATGAGACCGCCAAATGCTTCTTCAAGGAAAGAAGAGCCGTAACCCTCTGCACCGTCAAAGACGACTTGCACTCGGGAAAATTGCTTTAAAGCAGGTAGTAATATCTTTTCTCGGAACGTGGTCCCGTTAAACGGGGAGTCATCGGGAAATCGCCCCAATGGAACTGGCGAAAAATCTTTCGCTATGTCAATTTTCATTACTGAGTTCATCTACGAGCTCCTGTGGAAGGTTCTGTAGCGCCTTATCTATAGGCAATTGCCACTCTATCAACGTCCCCTCAACAAAACCACTGTGATTTGAGTGAACTTGTTTGTTCGGGGTGTACGAATATGAACCATTTCTGCTGTGAATGTGCATTGCCCCTGATCCTGCAGCGTCGATCAATTTGGTGAGGTCCATTAGCCCCAGGCCACGGTTAGTTGACTCAGTCCTAGTTCGTCCCAGCTCCATTGCTGCCCTAATCATTTGCCCGTCGTCAGGGGCTATTCCGGGTAGTAGCGATAGCACGCCACGAATTTTTTCCATTGTGTACTTTCTTGGAAGCGTTTTGGGGATGCCGACGCCAGCATCGTAAAACGCTAGCGTGAAAAGACGTGTTTTCGCACTGAGACTGGCAACCATCCACCAACGCCCGCCAACTGAACCAACGCGAATGCTCTTCGTCTTATAGGCATGGTGATTGACATTCGTCATAGCCTCCGACAAAGCACGGAAGATTCTTTTGGCGATCAGAGAGGGCATTTGTAGATCATCGCCAAGTAACTCTGATCGCAGCAGAGGGATTTCTGAACTATTCGGTCGCTGATCGGATTTAAAGACAATAAATCTGGTCAATTTGGATTGAGTTTTCTCCTTGGGCCTACTTTTAACCTTCAATAGTTTGAAAAAACCACTTTGGGTGAGCAAACGTTCTAGACGCGCGTTTTCCGGATATGTCCCTGTGATGTGATCTGCGCTGAACTCTAAGCGAAGCTTATGGATCTGTGCAAGCAAGAGCACCAGAGCTGAAAGCTTGATGGTTTTGCAGTCATCGAAGACAAGGCGAAGTCGAGATCCCGCGAGCACCTTCTCCCTGACTGTCCTAACGAAATCGCACGACTCATTGCGATTTTGGCCTAGGTCCATTTCCGCGGGAACTGTGCAGTCGACCCACTGTGTCTTGGTTTTCCAATTGCCATGCCGTGTTTGTATTCGGGGTGATGGGCGCTCACCTTGGCTATCCGCTTTGTTCTTGAGATGCTTCTTGTTTTTCTGTCGAAGCCTTCTTTCAAATCGTTCTAATTCAAGTCGATGTAAGAGTCTGTTCGCGATTGCATTATTTTTTTTCATCCCTGAACGCCATGTTTATTAAGAATACAAATTACTTTCCCCAACTATCCTTCAACCCCACAGCCAGCTCAAACACCGCGTTGGTCCCTGCAGGTAATCCACCCGATCCGCCACAAAGTACCCATGCCGCTCAAACTGAAACTTGCCGTCAGGGTTGATTGCAGTTGGCAACGGTTCATTATTGCCTGATCAGCTACAAACTTTGAAGGTCCCGGCTTTCAATACGCCCATTTCTTCTCGTATGGCGTTGTCCAAAAAGACTCACCCACCAACCGCCTCCAGCCTCCCCACCCAATCCGCAAAATGCGGGCATTCCTGGCGCATTTTCTCCAGCCCAATTTCCAGCGCCGCCAGCACGCCCAGCAGTGGTTTTTCATAACCGGGTATCAAGGCTTCCACCCGTTTCGATGGCGCGCTCATCGGTGAGTCGTTGATGTTTTCCGGGGTGGCAAAGTCGTTCCGGATGCGCTGAAAATCGGCGCTCAGGTCTGGGCGGCTGATGCCGCTGGCGAATGCGGTGCAGTCGCTAAACAGCAGGGCTTCAAATTCATGCAGCACCACAAAGGGCACAAAACGCTGGCTGGCGTTGGGCAGGGCCAGGGTGTTGCTCAGGTCAAGTGCTAGCGCGGCTTCGACGGTGGTGGCTTTGTCGGCGTGGGGCTTGGCATTGGCTTCGGCGCGTCCCGGCCAAGCTTTGACGCCACTGGCGGGCAGGGCGTAGTAGTCCACCATGGTGGTGGCCACGCTGCCTTTGTCGCTTTGCAGGTGGCGGCCAATGTCTTCTTTGACTGCTGACCAGGCTTTGATGCCACCGCGCCGTTCACGCTGCCGGGCATTGCCAATCAGGCGGGCTGACACGGTGCTGTAACCGTGTTGCAGCAGGTGCGGTGCCAGCAGTTCGTTGACAAACGTTTCTTCGGTTTGCCCTTCCACATGCACCAGCAGCCGGGTCATGGGGATTTGGCGCTGGGGCGGCCACCGAGTTCGTTCTTCTCCCACAACTGGCCCAGGCTGTAGTCCTCCAGCCACACGGCCAGTGGCGCGGGGTCAATGCGGGTAAGTGTGGTGGCGCTGTTGACGCGGTTGGCCACCAGCACATCCTGCGGGTCAAAGTGGTCCAGCAGCAGGGGCGACTGGGTGGATGCGATGATTTGGGTTTCGGCCGAGGTCTGGCGAATCAGGGCCGCGAGCAGGGTGATGGCGGCGGGGTGCAAGCCCAGCTCGGGCTCATCCACCAAGATCACCGAGGGCCGGAGTTCGAGCGGCTGCAAAAACAGGGTGGCGAGCGCAATAAAGCGCAAGGTGCCGTCTGAGAAGGTCGCGGCGCCAAAGTATTTGTCAGAGCCTGTGTGCTTCCAGGCCAGCTTGATGAATTCGGGGGCCAAAGGGTCCGGGCGCAACAAGAAGTCGTCAAAAAACGGGGCCACGCGCTGCACGGTTTTGCAAATGAGCGCATAGGCGTTGGCGAATTCTTTGGTTTGCTTGAGTCGGTACAAAAAGGCAGCGAGGTTGGAGCCGTCCGGGCGCAGGTAGTCGCTGTCGTCCACGCGGGCGGTTTTGCGCAGCGGAGAACTCGCGCTGGTGTCGTGGACGTGGTAGAGCCGCCAGCCATCCAGTCGGTTGCGAATCCAGCTAGCGCCGGCGGCATTCAGCGTGGAGTTGCTGATGCCCGCTTCTTTGCCGCCCGCCATGGCTGTGAGTGTGTCGTGCTGGGGGCTGGGCTGTTGTGCCTTGTCCCACACGGTGGTTTCCTCATGCAGCGGAAACAGGTTGTCGTTGTTATCGACTTTGAGCGTGAGTTGGTAGCCATTCACTTCGTCGCGAAAGGACAGGGCGATTTTGATTTCCTGCGTGCCTTTGGCGCCGAAGTGGAGCAACTCGTCAGCGCCACCGGCGGTTCGCACATAGTCATACAAGCGGCCTTCTTTGATGGCCTGCAGGAATGAGAATGCACCGATGAAATTGGATTTGCCCGACCCGTTGGGGCCAATGATCAGGTTGATCGGCCCCAGCATGACTTTGCCGGTGGCGGCAATGCTTTTGAAGCCGCTCACCTCAATCCAATTGAGTTCTTGTTGCACGATGGTTCTTTCGTTGTGAGGGCGCTTACTTCCCCCAACTATCCTTCAACCCCACCGCCAAATTAAACACCGCCTTAACCCCCTGCACATGATCCACCCGATCCGCCACAAAGTACCCATGCCGCTCAAACTGAAACTGCTGCCCCGCCGTTGCATTCGCCAATGAAGGCTCAACAATCGCGGTCACCACTTTCAGGCTGTTCGGGTTCAGGCTCTCGATAAAGTCTTTGCCGCCCGCGTCCGGCTGGGCGTCCAGGAACAGGCGGTCGTACATGCGCACTTCAGCGTTGACGCCGTTGGCCACGCCCACCCAGGTGATGGCGGCTTTGACCTTGACAGTCTCGCTGCCGGGGGTGCCGCTCTTGGTGTCGGGCACCACGGTGGCCAGCACTTCGGTAATCGTGCCATCTGCGTCCTTGGTGCAGCCGGTGCATTCGATGACATAGCCGCCTTTCAGGCGCACCTTGTTGCCGGGGAACAGGCGCTTGTAGCCCTTGGGGGGCACTTCTTCAAAATCTTCGCGGTCGATCCACACCTCTTTGCCGATGGTGAAGTGGCGTGTTGGCACTTCCACTCCCTCCGCAGCGTGGGGCAGGGCGGGCTGGGTGCAGGGCTCCAGGTGGCCGGCGCCCATGACCTCGTCCCAGTTGGTCAGCACCAGTTTCACGGGGTTGAGCACGGCCATGCCGCGGTGGGCGCGGGTTTCCAGGTCTTCGCGCAGGCAGCCTTCCAGGGTGCTGTAGTCGATCCAGCTGTCGCTTTTGGTCACGCCTATGCGTTCGGCAAAACTTTGCAGGCTTTCGGGTGTGTAGCCCCGGCGGCGCAGGCCGACGATGGTGGGCATGCGCGGGTCGTCCCAGCCGTTCACTTTATGGTCGTACACCAGTTGCGCGAGCTTGCGTTTGCTGGTGATGACATAGGTGAGGTTCAGGCGGGCAAATTCGTATTGCTTGGGTGCGGGGGCGGCCAGCAGGCCACCTTCGATCAATCGCTCCATGAGCCAGTCGTAAAACGGGCGCTGGTCTTCAAATTCCAGCGTGCACAGGCTGTGGGTGATCTGCTCCAGCGCGTCCTCTATGGGGTGCGCAAAGGTGTACATGGGGTAGATGCACCATTTGTCGCCGGTGTTGTGGTGCGTGGCGCGGCGGATGCGGTAGATGGCCGGGTCGCGCAGGTTGATGTTGGGGCTGGCCATGTCGATCTTGGCGCGCAGCACCATGGAGCCGTCTTCGTGCTGGCCGTCGCGCATCTCGCGGAACAGCGCCAGATTGTCTTCGGGCGTGCGGGCGCGGAAGGGGCTGTCCACGCCGGGTTTGCCGAAGTCGCCGCGGTTGATGCGGATTTGCTCTGCGGTTTGCTCGTCCACATAGGCAAAACCGGCTTCAATCAGGTATTCCGCAGCGCGGTACATGAAGTCGAAGTAGTCGCTGGCCTGGTAGGGCGCGGCGTCGGGGGCGCCGTTCCAGTCAAAGCCCAGCCATTTCACCGCGTCGATGATGCTGTTGACGTATTCGGTGTCTTCTTTTTCGGGGTTGGTGTCGTCAAAGCGCAGGTGGCACACGCCGCCGTAGTCACGCGCCAGGCCGAAGTTGATGCAGATGCTTTTGGCGTGGCCGATGTGCAGGTAGCCGTTGGGCTCGGGTGGAAAACGGGTGCGGATTTTGGCGGGGTCGGGCTCACCCTTGGCGTGGTGGGCAGCGTCGCCGGGGCTGCTGGCCCAGCGGCGGCTGGCGTAGGTGCCTTTTTCCAGATCGTTTTCGATGATCTGTCGCAGAAAGTTGCTGGGCTTGACGGCTTCGGGTGCGGCGGGCTTGGCTGCGGGGGCTTGGGGGTTGGCGGGGGTAGGGTGGCTCATGGGCCTGATTCTAGACGGCACGCCCCGTACTTTAAGGGGGTAAAACCTCGCGCACCGAGGGCAGGGCAAAGTCCATGCTTTGGTAGCCGTCCATGCGCAGTGTGGTTTGCCAGCCGCCCCAGTCGGCCAGTTGGGTGTAGTGGCCGGTGCTTTTGCCTTGCACATCGGTGTATGCGCTGTACAGGCGCCAGTGGTTGGCGGGGTGGCCATTGGCGTCAAACGGGGCGGTGTCGATGTGCAATTGGTTGATGACTTGTGCGGGGCTGTGGGGGGCTGTCCAGCTCAGGAGCTTGAGCCCGACCCAGCGGTTTTCCGGGAGGGTGGCGTCTAGCTGTGGCTGCAGCGTAACGTAGTCGTACACGGGGTGGGTGAGCTCTTTGCCAAAGCGGGCGGGGCGCGGGTTACTGGCCGGGCCGAAGGTCATCATGGTGCAGGAGCCTGCGTCGGGGTCTTTGGCATGGTGGCCACCGCCGCGTATTTTGAGGGTGGCTTGTGCAATGGCGGGCGTCAGCAGCGTGTGCATGCGCACATACACGGTGAATTCCTGGTTTTTGACATCCGCCGGGTTGCCGAGAAAGCCATTTTGGGTTTTCCAGTTGGACGTTTGCCGGCCGCCGCTGGCATACAGGTGCAGGCGTGCGGTGTAGCCCGATCCCCCACTGGCGTACCGCAGTGGGGTAGCCTTGATGTTCCAAAAGTGGAGCTTGCCTGAGCGCTCCGGGGTGGCCTGTGTGTGGTAGTCAATACCAAAACGGGTGTGGCTATTGGGGTCTTGGGCGCCCAGGGCCAGGTGGGTTCCCCCGGCTGCGCTGGGGCGCAGCATTTGCACGCCATCGGCGTCCAGCGTGGTTTGTGCCGTGGCGGCACCCGCGCCCAGACCCGTGGCAATGGCTATTGCCACCGTGGTGCGTGTGGGCCTGGTTTTAATCATGGTTCCAGCCGGTAAGCTGGGTCAGCCGTTCCAGCGCAAAGGCGCCCAGCACCGAGTTGCCTTTGGTGTCCAGTTCAGGGGCCCATACGGCCACGGTGCCCCGGCCGGGAACAATGGCCACAATGCCGCCGCCCACCCCGGTTTTGACCGGCAGGCCAATGCGGTAGGCAAAGTCGCCCGCCGCGTCGTAGGCGCCGCAGGTGAGCAGCAGGGCGTTGACGCGGCGGGCGTTGCTGGGGGACAAAAACTGTTCGCCGGGGCGCGCATCGGCGCCGATGTCCTGGCCGTTGTTGGCCAAAAACATGGTGGCTTGGGCCAGTTGGGCGCAGCTCATTTCGATGGCGCATTGGCGGCAGTAGTTGTCCAGCACCAGTTCGGGCGGGTTCACCACGTTGCCATAGCTTTTCATGAAGTAGGCCATGGCCATGTTGCGGTGGGCGGTGTCGCGCTCGGATTTGGCGATGTGGCTGTTCCAGCTCAGGTCGGGGTCGCTGGTCAGGCGGCGTAGCGCACCCAGCATGGCGATGTCCAGGTGGGCGTAGCGGGAGGTCAAGATGTCGGTAATGACCAGCGCACCGGCGTTGATGAAGGGGTTGCGCGGAATGCCTTTTTCCGACTCCAGTTGCACCATGGAGTTGAAGGCCGCGCCCGAGGGCTCGCGCCCCACGCGTTTCCACAGTGCATCGCCTTCAAGCTTGAGCGCCAGCACAAAGGCAAACAGCTTGGTGATGCTTTGCAGCGAAAACGGCGTGTGCGCGTGGCCCGTGGCAAAAGTGCTGCCGTCAATCAGCGCCACCGCCATGCCAAACTGGCGCGGTGCCACCTGGGCCAGCGCGGGTATGTAGTCGGCCACCTTGCCCTGGCCAAACAGGGCCTGGGCTTCGGTGTGGATTTGTTGCAGGATGGCGGTGAGCGGCGTGCTGCGCGCGGGGGCTTGGGGCTCGGGCATGGGTGCGGTGGGGTGCGTTGGGTTTTGGGGCATAAAAAAAGGGCGCACCTTTGAGAGTGCGCCCCTGGCTGGCAACCGGGGTTGCCAATGTGCAAGCCGTAATTAACGGATCACAGCCAGTTCTTCCAGTTTGCCGCCCTTGATGGTCTTCAGGGTCAAAGCGCCGTTCTTGATGTCGCCCTTGTTGTCAAAGGTGATGGGGCCGGTGACGCCAGCGTAGTCTTTGGTAGCAGCCAACACAGGCAGGTATTTAGCTGGGTCAGAAGAACCAGCCTTGACCATGGAAGCGACCATCAGCTTCACGCCGTCGTACACATAGGGTGCATAAACTTGCACATCGGATTTGAAACGTGTCTTGAACTTGGCTTTGAAGGCTTCCATGCTAACTTTGCCCTTGCCTTCGACACCACCGGCTTCAGCGCAGAAGACCTGGTTGTCGGTCACTGCATCGCCAGCGAGCTTGACCAGCTCGGTGGAGCAGATGCCGTCGCCGCCCATGAACTTGGCGTTGATGCCCAGAGATTTCATCTGGCGCAGCATGGGGCCAGCAACAGCGTCCATACCGCCGAAGAACACGACGTCAGCTTTCTTGCCCTTGATGGTGGTCAGGATGGAGTTGAAGTCGGTAGCTTTGTCGTTGGTGAACTCTTTGGCCACCAGCTTGCCGCCAGCTGCAGTCACTGCTTTGCTGAATTCTTCAGCAACGCCTTGGCCGTAAGCAGTACGGTCGTCGATCACGGCAATGGCTTTGCCCTTGAGCGTGCTGACAGCGTAACGGCCCAGAGTGCCACCCAATTGGGTGTCATCAGCCACCAAGCGGAAGGCGGTGTTGAAGCCTTGGCGTGTGTATTTGGGGTTGGTTGCAGAAGGCGAAACTTGGGGAATGCCAGCTTCGTTGTAAATGCGCGATGCGGGGATGGTGGTACCGGAGTTCAGGTGACCGACCACGCCGTTGATCTTGGCATCGGCCAGCTTCTGAGCAACAGAAGTGCCTTGCTTGGGATCGGCTGCATCATCTTCGGCCATCAGTTTGATGGTGACTTTCTTGCCACCGATCATGACGCCAGCTGCGTTGAGCTCCTCAATCGCCAGAACAGCACCGTTTTCGTTGTCTTTACCCAGGTGAGCAATCGCACCGCTGGTAGGACCCACGTGGCCGATGGTAACGACCTCTTGTGCCATGGCCATGCCTGTTGATAGGGCAATGGCTGCTGCTGCGGTAACTTTTAACTTCAAAAGCATGTAGAACTCCAATGTAAATTTTTTTTGTGAAATTGATTTATTCACGCGACGGACGATACTCCTTATGCACACTGCCGTGCATAGGGTAGATACCAATAACCCCCTTGGATCACCAATACTTATCTGGCATAAGTTTTCCTTACATTGCCAAGAGCGTGGCGGCAAAGGCATTGATGGCATCCACATTGGGTGATAGCAAGGTGTATGCCATGCCTTCGCGCTCTAAAAGTGTGCGCAGGCCCCGGTCGATGTTGCGGGCCTCGTCTTCTTCCTGAAAACGGCCGGTGTGGATGTATTTTTTATCCCCCCGCTCGACCAGGATATTGACGTTGTTGTGCTGCCCGTACCACTCCACAATCTGCGCCCGGGTCTTGGCGATGTCGCAGATGTTGTCGGCGTAGTTTTCGTTGTAGAACATCACTTGCGGTAGCGAGCACTCGGTTATCAAGAACTGCACCTGTCCGTCGAGCAGATTGAGCATTTCATACTGGCGCTGGGCGATGAAATACTGGTTTTTAAGCACTTCGAAATTCTGCTGCCAGACCAGTGATTTGGCGTAATCGGGGATGGTTTCCACCGATTTTCCGCGCAGGTTGAGGTACAGCACAATGGCCGCTGAAAACAGCGATTTGTCACACCCTGGCCCACCGATGATGTTGATCACCTGGGTGGGGTAGATGCGCATTTTGTTTTCAGGCAGGCGGTTTGCGACCGAGGTGTAGCTGATAGTCATGGTGGCGCCCCTTGGAAAGCTGGTGGGTCGATGGTATGCCTAGCGGCCAACAATTACCAGGAGTCGGACCGCACCTGTGATTCCCAGGCCGCGCCGCGTGCGTTGTACACGCCGATGACGCCATAACGCTGCTCGCCCTTGTCGTCCCACTTCATGGAGCCAGTGACTGGGGCGTAGCCGTCAATCTTGCGCAGGGTTTGCACAATGGTTTCGGGATTGGCCGATTCACCGCGCCGAATGGCCGCAGCCAACACGTACATGGCGTCGTAGGTGTAGTGGCCCGCGTAGGCAGGCTCCATCTTGAACTTGTTGCGGTACTTGGCTAAAAAGGCGGGGCCTGCCGCAAATTCCTTGGCGTCCAGAATGGGGGTGGTGGCGTACAGGCCTTTGACAATGCCGCTGCCCTTGAGCATGTCAGTGGTTTTGATGGTGTCCGCCCCCAGCACGCTGATGCGGGTGTAGTCGATTTTTTGCAGGGCTTCGAGCATGGCCAACACCTGGAAATCGCTCACCGTGGTGACGATGACTTCTGCCCCCGCCGCTTTGACCTTCTGGGCAAAGTCTTCAAATTTGACGTTCTTTTCGTCGGTGGACTGTTTCACCACCACCTCTTTCTTGGCCCCCTTGAGCTGCGCTTCGGCGCCTGCGGCCAGGTCTTTGCCGTAGACCGTGCCGTCGTCCAGCAGGGCATATTTGGTGGCCGGAAACTGGGACACCGAAAAGCTGCCAATGGCCTTGGCCTGCAGGGTGTCATTGGCGACCAGGCGGAAGGTGGTGTCAAAGCCCAGCTGGGTGTATTTGGGGTTGGTGGAAATGGCCAGTTGCGCAATGTGCTTGGCTGCATAGATGGGGGCGGCTTCGATACTTTGCCCGGAGTTGAGGTGGCCGATCACGGCCACGACGCCAGCCTCTACCAGCTGGTTGGCGACTTCCTTGGCGGTTTTGGGGTCGGCCCGGTCATCGACCGCGATCACTTCAAAGGTGACGGGCTTGCCCTTGACCTTGAAGCCTTCTTTGTTGAGTTCTTCCACCGCCAGGGTAACGCCGTTGAGCAGGTCTTGCCCCAGCGCCGCCAGATTGCCGGTGAGCGGTTGCGCCACGCCGATTTTGATGGTGGAGGGGGTGTTGTCGCAGCCTTGCAAAAGTGCGCCAGAGGCCAGCAGCCCCAGGGTCATCAATGCAAGTGTGCTGCGCCGAGAGGGATGGAATTGCATGGTGTGAGTTGTATATATGAAAGCATTCAATGTAGGTTTAAACAAGTAGTTTGAATACCGGATTTACCCTGACCGCCTGCCGCCCGGCGATGCCGTTTGCGCCGCTGGGCTGCATCCTGCGCCAGCGCTTGGTGCATTCGTCGCAAGGGGGGTGCGTGCAAGCAGGGGGGGAAATACGCTTCATCCCGTTGCCCCTGTTTTAACCCTTAGAAGGACATTTCCATGCGTTCCAAAGCAAGCCCCATTTTCTCCATTCGACTGCTGGCCCTTGCGGCCGCACTTGTGCTGAGCACTACGGCCCAGGCCGTGCCCGAGGCGCCGTTTCAGAGTGCGTTTGCGCACTTCTCACAAGCCCGCTCGGGCGACAGCGCCGCCGTGGACCAAGCGGCGCAGGAGTTTGCCGCCTTGCTGCACACCGAGCCCGGCAACCCGGTGCTGATGGCCTACGCTGGTGCCGCCACCGCCATGCGCGCCAACACCACCCTGTTGCCCTGGAAGAAGATGTCTTACGCCGAAGACGGCATGGCCCTGATCGACAAGGCGCTGGCCCTGCTGACCCCGGCGCACAACGCGGTGGTGCAACGCAACGTGCCCGGCGTGCTGGAGGTGCGTTTTGTGGCGGCCAATACCTTTTTGGCCGTGCCCGGCTTCATGAACCGGGGCGCACGCGGTGCCAAGCTACTGGGCGAGGTGCTGGACAGCCCCTTGTTCGAGCAGGCGCCCGCGGCGTTTCAAGACGCCGTGCGCCAGCGCGCGGCCCAACTCAAGGCCAATGCATCGTGAGCGCGGCCAATCAGCCTGTGGTTGCGCTGCACGGGGTGCACAAAACCTACCGCCTGGGCACGCATGTGGTGCCCGCGTTGCAGGGGGTGGACCTGGCGGTGCAGCGCGGTGAGCTGCTGGCGCTGACCGGCCCCTCGGGCAGCGGCAAGAGCACCATATTGAATCTGTGCGGCCTGATCGACACCCCGGATGCGGGCGACATCGAGCTGGGCGGGCGCTCGGTGGCCGGGCTCACGGAAGCCCAGCGCACCCTGCTGCGCCGCGACGCCCTGGGCTTTGTGTTCCAGAGCTTCAACCTGGTGCCGGTGATGACGGTGGCCGAAAACGTGGACTACCCGCTGTTCATCGCCGGTGTGCCGCTGGCCGAGCGGCGTGACCGCGTGGCCGCACAGTTGCGGGCCGTGGGCCTGCAAGACCACGCCCACCACCGCCCGGACGCCTTGTCGGGCGGGCAGCGCCAGCGCGTGGCCATTGCGCGGGCACTGGTCAAGCGTCCCCGGCTGGTGATTGCCGACGAGCCCACCGCCAGCCTGGATTCACATACCGCCGACCAGGTGCTGGATTTGATGCGTGAACGCGGCCATGCCGAAGGCGCCGCCTTTGTCATTGCCACCCACGACAGCCGATTAACCCGGCGCTGCGACCGTGTGGTGGCGCTTTTGGACGGGAGACTGCAATGAACTTCATGTGGCTTAAATTTGCCCTGCAAAACACCTTGCGCAACCGCCGGCGCTCGGCCGTGACGGTGTCGATTGCGGCCCTGGGCACGGCGGCTATTTTGCTGGCCGGGGGCTTTGCGCTGTTCACCTACGAGTCGTTGGCGCAGGCCGCCGCGCGGTCTACCGGCCACTTGATTTTGGGCCAGCCGCAGCATTTCACCGAGGACGAAGACACGCCCTTGCAGCACGGGCTGGACCAGGCTGATGGTCTCAAAGCGGCCTTGCTGGCCGACCCCGAGGTTCGCAATGTGCTGCCCCGGGTGGAGTTCAGCGGACTCATCAGCAACGGCGACAAGTCCACGGTGATGGTGGCCACCGGCATCGACCCGGACGCCGAGTTCAGCGTGAAAGGGCCGTTTTTGACGATGAAAGCGGGGGATGTCTTGGCCTCGGGCGCCGCGCAGGCCGAAGTGATGCTGGGGGACGCGCTGGCGCGCAGCCTCAAAGCCCAGCCGGGCAGCAGCCTGACTCTTTTGGCCAGCACCACCGAAGGGGCTCTCAACGCCATGGACGTGCAGGTCAAAGGCATCTTCAGCACCGGCGTGCCCGATGTGGACAAACGCCTGGTCTACACCGACATCACCACCGCGCAGAAGCTGCTGGGCACGCAGCGGGTGTCCAGCCTGGGGGTGTTCCTGAACCGCATGGAGATGACCGAGGGCGCCCAGGCGCGCCTGGCCGGCGCCAACCCGAAACTGACGGTGCAGACCTGGCGGGACCAGGCCTTCTTCTACCGCTCGGTGCGCGACCTGTACAACCGCATCTTCGGGGCGCTGGGGCTCATCATTGGTGTGATTGTGGTGTTTGTGGTGACCAACGCCATGGCCATGGCCATCATCGAGCGCACCCGGGAGATTGGCACGCTGCGGGCGCTGGGCACCTTGCCCACGCAACTGATGCGCACCCTGGCGCTGGAGGGCATGGTGCTGGGGGGCACCGGCGCGGTGCTGGGGGCGGGGCTGTCGCTGGCCGTGTCTTTGTTGCTGTATGTGGTGCCCGTGGACATGCCGCCGCCGCCCGGGCGCTCGGTGGGGTACCCGCTCAACATCTCCATCGACCCCATGCTGTACCTCTTGACCTTCATCACCATGGTGGCGCTGACCATGCTGGCCTCAGCCTGGGTGGCCCGCAAGACGGTGCATATGCCGGTAGTGGATGCACTTGCACATACTTGATTGGAATACTGCCATGACACACTTTTCCCGTTTGACGCTGCTGGCTGCGCTGGCCCTGGCCGGTCTGCCCGCCCAGGCCCAGGACAAGACCCAAGACATAGGCGCCTTGCTCAAGGCAGCCGACCGCTTTCGCATGAGCGCCGACAACCTGCAGGTGGACACCCACATCACGGTGCGCAACGCCGACGGCACGCCCGACAAGGAGCGCCGCTACACCGTGTTTGCGCAGGCCAAACACCAGTCCCTGGTGCTGATGCAAAGCCCCGCCGAAAAAGGCCAGAAGGTGCTGATGCTGGGCGACGATTTCTGGCTGCTCATGCCGGGCAGCCAGCGCCCCCTGCGCATCACCCCCATGCAAAAACTGCTGGGCGATGCCTCCACCGGCGACGTGGCCACCATGAGCTGGGCCCAGGACTACACCGGTACGCTGGTGGGGGACGAGCCTTGCGGTGTGGACGCTGGCCCACCCATCTGCCAGCATTTGAGCCTGAACGCCAGCCGCAAAGGCGTGACCTACCAGCGCATCGAGCTGTGGATCGGCAAGACCCGCCATGAACCCGTGCGGGCCGACCTCTACGTGCAGTCCGACAAACTGGCCAAGCAGGCCCGCTTTGTGGTGGACAAGCCCGCCGCACCCACCATGGTGACCGAGATGGTGTTGCTGGACCAACTAAGCAACCACAAGCAAACCCAGGTGCGCTACCTGAGCCGCAAGGAACGCGTGGTGCCCGAGACTTGGCTGAACCCCATGTTTCTCTCCAAGAACCCGTCGCTGGAGTAGGCCATGCAAACGTATTGGATGGGTTCGGCGGTGGTGTTGGCCTTGGTGGGCAGTGCGGCCTGTGTGGCGCAGCCGGTGGAATCGGGTGGCCAGGCCCGGCTGCAGTGGACGCAGCAGCAGGCCGCCGACGGCGGGCCTGTGGCCCAGGCCAATACGCTGCAGGCGGGCACGGTGGCAGAACCCGACAGCGGCGCCACCTTGGAGACCGAGCTGCGTGCCAGCGGCCACGGCGTCACCGCAGTGGCTACCTTGCAGCAGCACCGCTGGCAGACCCGCAGCAGCGATGGCCGGGCCTGGTTCAATGAGTTGTATGCCGCGCACGACGGCGGTGCCTGGCAGTACAGCGCGGGCAAAAAAATTGTGGCCTGGGATGTGGGCTACGGCTTTCGCCCCAACGACATGGTGCAGCAGGAAGAGCGCCGCACGCTGGTGAGCAGCACCGCCGAAGGCCGCCCGCTCTTGATGGCCGAGCATTTCACCGCCGACACGGCCTGGTCCCTGGTGGGGGTGAACCCCACAGCCGCGCCCGAGGCACGCGGCGCGCAGGAGCCGGCCCTGGCGGCACGCGTCTACCAGCGCGACGGCGCGGTGGACTGGCACGGCTTCGCCCGGCTGGGCGCCCACACCGGCGCCAGCGTGGGGGCGGCCGTGGCCTGGGTGGCCAGCGAGGCCGTGGAGTTGCATGGCTCGCTGCGCTACCTGAGCCGGGTGGATAGCAAGGCCCTGAGCCCCGCAGCCACCGGGCTGGTGGCCAGCAACCCGTGGCAGGCGCGAACGCAGGAGGACGTGCCGCAACTGCTGCTGGGCGGTACCTGGACCGCCGAGAGCCAGATCAGCCTGCTGGCCGAAGCCTGGTGGGACGGCTCGGCCCAGTCCGATGCCCAGTGGGACGCCTGGGCGCAGCGCAATACCCAGTTGGCGGCGCTGTCCACGCTGGGTGCACCGGCCACGGCGGTGGCGGGCAATCTGGCCTGGCAGGCCGAGGCCTTTGGCGTGTCGCCCAACCTGCGGCGCAGCAATGTGTTCTTGCGCCTGGGCTGGCAAAACGGCGCCTGGGCACCCGCGCTGGATGTGCTGTACACCCCCGCCGACCAGGGCCGCATGGTGACCGCCTCCCTGAGCTGGCAGGGCGACCGGGTGCAGGTGCAGGGCGGCTGGCGCGGCTATGGCGGCCCGGCGGACGCGGTGCTGGCGCAGTTGCCCAGCCGCAGCACGGCCTACCTCTGCGCCACCTGGTCGTTTTAGAAATATTTCAGTGCCAAATAGGCCTCTAGACCCCGCAGAATAAGCGCAAACAGCTACTCTTTTGATAGCAACGTTAGCCTTGCAGCTGCAGTGTCACCACTGTCCTGAGCCTGGTAGTCCGGGATCGCAAAGGTCTCGGGCTGACCCTCTGGCTGGATGGAGAGGTTCAAGCCCTTGTTCCACTCCGTCAGCATCACAGTCCCAACCTCCCGGAATGACGCATGGTTGTGCATGTAGAGCGTTGCTTCATTGACGGCATGCAGCACGCCTTGCGCCACGTCCCCCAGTAGCGCCCTTGCGCGTCCATCCGTGATGTTGCAGTGGGTGCGGGCAAAGGCCATGAGCGCCTTGGTTTTTGGCCAGCGCTTCGTACCGCCAAAGGTCAGTGCGAGTATGTCCGTTGGCTTGTACACAGTCGTGGTCACAAGATCGTAGATGGGTGACAGTCGAACGGCACTCTCCGTGTTGTCGTACAGCACCCCAAAATTCTTCAAATGGGCATCACCATTTTTCAGGGCGCACGACAAGGCCAGTGCCTTGAAAAAACTCTCAAGGGCAGGGCGCACCTGTTCCGGCGATACGAAGTCCTTGATGCGTTTGGTGACGCTCTCGTAAGAGCTATCGTATTTTTGACTTGCGGTTTTGCCATTGAGCACACAAAAATCTTCAAAGCCAAGATAGTCCTCATTTTTCAGGTCAAAGCGTTCGACGACCAAAAACTTACCGCCCTTGGACAGCTCGAAATTAGGAACCTCCAGCTTGGCATGCATTGCAGCACGCATACAGAAATATTCGTTTTCAGCCAACCGAGGGTATTCGTCAGTCCATGCCTTGACGATATGCGTGGCTCCCCGGTGCGTCATGCGGCTCAACGCGTCACCGCGCGGGGTGGCGCGCACCATGACTTTAGGCATCGCCCCCGAGATGCCTGAATAAACCGCATAGCGGCAGAGCAGGCTCTCAAACAGTCCTTCTGCGCCATCGTGGGCCAGAAGGTCGTTCAGATTTTCGGTGGGCACATCCGCCATGCCTTCCCCCGGCATGGCAAAACGCAGCCTGCCAATTTGGGATTTTCCGACGATCTTGAGCAAGGCCAGAGCGTCAAAGTTCGGAATCACCTTGCTGAATTCTTTGCGCAGACGGTCGGCCAGCGCTCCCTCTGGCAGATTCATGTCGAAGACGGGGTGCAGCGCCTTGTAATCCGAGGTGTAGTGCTCATGCGCGACGGGCATGCTTAACGACACGGCAGACTGTGGCGGGCATTGCTCGTCATACCCAAAATGGTATTTGTTCGGGTCAGATTCAGGCTTGAACAAGCTGCCCGCAAGCTGCTTGTCTACATAGACTTTAAGCACTGTTTTGCTCCCCCATGAGTTGCTGCAAGGTGGGGCGCTTTGTCTTCTCCTGTGCAAGAAGCTCCAAGCCCAGCGCCGCGCAGATAGACAGTATTTTTCTGATACCGATTTCAGGCACCGTTCCGTTTTCGATGCCTGAGATCGTGGCGCGACTCATCCCCAGTTGTGCCCCGAGGCTCCCTTGCGAGAGCTTCCTGCTCTTACGGGCTTTGCGGATCAGTTGACCTATTTCATCCAAGTCCATTGTGCATCCAATGTAGTGCAAACTGTATAAATTTCTTATATTTGCATTGTATGTAATGCATTAAAAGAATCAAGTGGCGGTGAAAAAATCCATCTAGCCACGACTTTCTGCTTTATAGAAAAAATAAAAATGCACAGGGCAAGCGAAGCGCGTCAGGCTCAGGCGTATTTGCGAATACCTCGAATGCGGCATCTTTGCGCACGGCTTTGCCCGAGCCGCTCTCGCCCATCCGCGTGTGCACCGCTGTGCGGCGCGTGCGGAACCTGCTGCCAGTGGCTGGGGTCTGCGTTCATGCGCCGGACTCCGCAGGCAGGGTGGTGCGCAGCCAGGCACGTGCCACGGCGGCTTGCCGGTCGACCAGGGCTGGATCGCGAAAGGCGTGGGCCATGACCGCGGCGCCTTGCAACAGCGTCAGCAGGTGCTCTGCATGGGCCTGCGCGATGGCGGGGGGCAGGGCCCGCGCAAACTGCGCACCCAGCCAGTCGGCCAGCGCCTGCAGGATGCGCGAGGCATAGGGTTGCAGGCTGGGGTCGGTCTTGCCCAGCTGGCTGGACAGGGTGCCCACGGGGCAGCCCACACGGGCCAGTTCGTGGGCCGAGTCTTGCGTCACTTGCACAAAGGCCTCCAGTGCCTGCAGGGGCGTGGCCTGGTCGGGCAGGCGCTGCTGCAGACGGCCAAACAGCTCTTGCATGCGGGCCTCGGACACCGCCTCCAGCATCTCTGCCTTGGTCTTGAAGTAGTAGGACAGATTGCCCTTGAGCAGACAGGCGTGCTCGGCCACATCCCCAATCGAGGTCTCGGCATAGCCACGCTCCATGAACAGGTGCAGGGCCGACTCGACAATGCGCTGCCGGTTTGCCACGCCCTTGGCGGGCGCCAAGGGGGCTGTCAGGGGTGTTGGGTGCTGAGCCATTGCGCAATGGTACCCAGTGGCACGTGGTCATCAATGTGGCTGCCGTAGTGCGCCAGCGCGATGCGGCCCTGCGTGTCGATCAGAAAGTCCGCGGGAGTGCGCTGGAGGGGGCCGTCCACCTGGCCCGGCAAAAAACCTTTGCGAAACGCCTTCAGTGCCGCAAGCATGCCCTTGGGCGACAGCAGGCCACCCCAGCGGGTCTCGACACCGAAGCGGCGGTACAGCGCCATGCCGGGGTCGGGCACGATGGGGAAAGGCGCATCCTGCCGGCCCACATACTGGGCAATCGACTCGGTTGGCGACTGGAACACCGCGATGACGGCCAACCCCTGGGCCGCCCACTCCGGGTACGCCTGGATGATGGAGTGCATGCGCAAATTGCACACTGGGCAGGAGGCATAGCGGTAAAACGACAGCAGCACCGGTCGGCCACGCAATGCGGCCAGATTCACGGGTTCCCCCAGAAAGTCGAGGGTGGCAAGCACGGGTGGAATGGAGCCAACGGGCAAATGCATGGGAATTCTTTCGTAGTTTGGACGATTGTCCAAATATATCAGGACAATCGTCCAAATTCACGCATGAATTGAATTGCTCTATTCATAGGCTTGATAAATTGACTTACATAAATCCATGTGAATTAACGAGCACTAGGCCTTTCCGCCTCTGGTCAATCTGGACAAATGCCCATGAATACCCCCCCTCCTATGGGTGCGGCGGGGTTGGTGGCCACTACGGTGGGGGTCTTGCCTGCCCTGCTATTCAGTGCCAAATAGGCCTTTAGCCCCCGCAGAATAAGCGCAAGCAGCTACTCTTTTGATAGCAACTTTAGCCTTGCAGGTACTGCTGGCGGAATTCGGCTATGGGCATGGGTCTGGCACGCAGATAGCCTTGCATTTCATCGCAGCCCTCGCGGCGCAGAAACTCACTTTGGGCCTGCGTTTCCACCCCCTCGGCGATGATGGTGAGCTGCAGGCTGTGGCCCAGGGCAATGACGGCGCGCGCAATGGCACAGTCGTCGCTGTCGTCCGGCAGACCGCGCACAAAGCTCTGGTCCACCTTGAGCTTGTTCAGCGGCAGGCGCTTCAGGTAGGCCAGAGAGGAATAGCCGGTGCCAAAATCGTCGATGGCCAAGCTCACACCCATGGCGCGCAATCCGTGCAGGGCCTGGATGCTGTTTTCCGCCTGGCCCATGATGGCGCTCTCGGTGATCTCCAGCTCCAGCAGCAAAGGCGGCATGCCGGTGGCATCCAGCATCTTGCGGATGCTCTCCTGAATGCGTCCACGGCGAAACTCCACGCCCGACACGTTGATGGCCAGGATACCGGGCTGCAGGCCGCGCGTGTGCCAGTCGGCCCAGCAGTGGCATGCGGTGCGCTGCACCCATTCCCCAATCGGCACGATCAAGCCCGACTCCTCGGCCGCCGCAATAAATTCTCCTGGCAGGACAAGTCCGCGTTCGGGGTGCTGCCAGCGCACCAGGGCTTCGGCACCGATCAATTGGCCGGTTTGGAGCGAGAACTGGGGCTGCAGGTACACCCGCAGCTCGTCGCGTTCAATGGCGCGGCGCAGGTCGGTGTCCAGCCGAAAGCGTTCCGGCGACGACTGGGCCAACTCCGGGGCGAAAAATTCATGGGTGTTGCGGCCACGCTCCTTGGCGCGGTACATGGCCACATCGGCATGTTTGATCAGGGTTTCCGGGTCATTGCCGTCTTGTGGAAAAAGACTGATGCCAATGCTGGCACCGACAAAAAACTCCTGCTCCACCGACACCGGTGTTTCGCTCAGGTTTTGCAAAATTTTGTCGGCGATGTGGGACGCTGCCGAAGGCCCGGAAATGCCCTCCATGAGGACCAGAAATTCGTCACCGCCAAAACGGGCCACCGTGTCCGACTCGCGTATCAGGTGGTTCAAGCGGGATGACACTTCGCACAGAACGCGGTCCCCCACATGGTGGCCCAGGCTGTCGTTGATGGTTTTGAAACGGTCCAGATCCAAAAACAGCACGGCCAGATAGGTGTTCTCCCGCCGGGCGCGCTGCATGGCCAAATGCATGCGGTCTTCCAGCAACAGCCGGTTGGGCAGTCCGGTCAGTGGGTCGTGGTGGGCCAGGTGGTTGAGCTTCTCATAGGCGGATTTGATGGCGGTGATGTCGGAGAACACCCCGACATAGTGGGTGACCTCGTTGGCCGCGTCTTTCACCGTGCTGATGGTCAGCCATTCGGGATAAATGCGCCCGTTCTTGCACTTGTTCCAAACCTCCCCTTGCCATCGGCCGTGTTGGTTGATGGCCTCCCACATCTCACGGTAAAAGTCGCCGTTATGGCGGTTGGACTGGAGCAGGTTGGGGCTGCGGCCTATGGCCTCTTCTTCGCTGTAGCCGGTGATCTCGGTGAAGGCGCGGTTGACCGCGATGATGGTCCGGTCGGGTGCGGTGATGATGACGCCTTCGGCGCTGCTGTCAAACACCGTGGCGGCCTGCTGCAGGCGCTCCAGCATGCGTTTGCGTTCGGTGATATCGAGCATGAAGCCCACCAGCCCGCCCACCGACCCATCGGGCCGGGTGAAGGTGGCCTTGTGGAAAACGACATGGTGCATACTGCCGTCGGCATGGCGCACAGGGCTCTCGTAAATTTGTGCGCCGGGTTGTGTGAACAGGGCCTGGTCGGCCGCAAGGTATTTATCCGCCAGCTCAGGGGGCGCCAGATCGTGCGGCCCCTTGCCAATCAGATCGGCGGCGGCGGAGCCGATAAAGTCGGTAAAGGCGCGGTTGCATCCCAGGTAACGGGACTGCGCGTCTTTGTAAAACACCGGGCCGGGGATGGCCTCAATCAGTTGCTGCAAAAAGTTGAGCTGCTGCGACAACTCGGCGGTGCGCTCTTGGACGCGCTGCTCCAGCTCCAAATGGCTCTTGCGCAAGGCCTCTTCGGCCAGGTAGCGCTTGGTGTCGTCCTGGTGTGTCCAGATCCAGACCTGTTCACCTCCATTTTTAAGCAAGCGGCCGGTCGCTTTGACCCAGATGGTCGTTCCGTCTTGCCGTTGGTAGCGCACATCCCCCGAAAAATCGCCGCCTTGCCGTGTTGCGCCGTAGACCCGATTGCCCGTTTCCTTCCATTCTTGTTCGCTGGCAAAGAGCAGGCGCGACGATTGGCCGACCAGCCCCCCCGGGGGGAAACCAAAAATCTCCTCCAGGCGGTGGTTGCAGCGCAGAAAAACGCGGTCCCGCATGTAGGAGATGCCAATGGCCGCGTTGTCAAAAATGCGCGAATATTCCCGGTGGCTGTTCACCAGCGCCTGTTCGGTCGCGCGCTGGGCGGTGATGTCTTCGTACAGCCAGACGTAGCCTTCGTCGGGCTGGGCTGGATTGATCAGGTTGCCGGTGACATGGCACCAGATGGCGGCGCCGTCCTGCCGCTGGTATTCGAACTCGCCACTGAATGTTCCCGATGCGGCTATCTCGGTATGCACCCGCTCGCCTGCGGCTTGCCAGGCGGCTTCACTGGCGAAACAGACCCGGGTGGACTGGCCCAGCAACTGCCCCGCCGGGTAGCCGAACATGCGCTCGAAGCTGGGGTTGCAACGCTGGATGACGCGCTCGCGCAGGTAGACGATGCCAATCTGTGCGCGGTCAAAAATCATCTGCTGTTCGCGCATCAGGCGTTCATTGGTGGTGCGGGCACTGACCTCCTGCGAAATGTCGCGAATGATCCAGACGGTGCCCGAGCGCGGTGCCGCGGCGTCCAGGGCACCCGCAAACAATTGGGCGATAAATGTGCTGCCATCGCGGCGCGCCATCTGGACTTCCATGTCCAGAAACTCGCCCCGCGCCAGAACAGGGCGCGCGCGCTCTACCAGGGCCTGATATGCGGCTGCATCTGGGAAAAATACGTGGCCCGGTTGGCCTATCAATGTACCCGCAGGCCAGGCAAAGAGTTTTTCAGCGAGCGGGTTGCTCCGGTAGGTGAGCCGGTTGCGCGTGAAGATGATGGCGACGCCTGCGTTATCCAGTATCGCCTTGTATTCGAGAAGTTGCTGTTCGGATGAACTTGTGCCACTCATTTTGAAAGCCGATTCGGTGGAATGACGACCTCGAAAAAGTAAGGAAATAGCGCGTGCTGCCCCCGGCGGGCACCATGGCAATTATGCCGGTGCCATGCCGGAGCGCAAGCGCCCCGACAGGCGCGCGTCAGTTCCGTGGCAGCGCCGTGGTCACATGGCCTTGAACAGGTGGCCGTAGAGCCGGCTCACGCTGAATTTTTCCTTGAGCCCGCGTACCTGCAGGGTGGTTTTTCCGGCCTCGTCGCGGCAGACCGATTCGATGGCCTGTGCACGTACCACCGTGCCCCGGTGGATCTGCCAGAACTCCTGGTCGTCGAGCTGGGCCTGCAACTCTTTGAGCGGGGTGCGTATCAGGTATTCACGCTCGGCGGTGAGCACCCGCACGTATTTGTCGGCCGCCTCAAAACACAGCACCCCGTCCACGGGCACCATGTGGATGGTGGTGCCCACGCTGGCCTGGATGACCTGGAGCGGCGCCACAGGGTTTGCAGGGGATGTGCCAGGCGTGGGGCTGGAGACCGCGCCCAGCAAATGGCGCAACTGGGCCAAAGTAGCGTCCAGCTGGGCGTCTCCTGATACGGTGGGTGCTATTAAATTAGTAGCTGCTTGCGCACGCTGGATAAGCGCCAACTGTAGTTTTGATACGGTTTTTTTAAGGCGATCCGGCTGCACTGGCTTGAGCAGGTAATCGATGGCCTGGGCTTCAAAGGCTTGGATGGCATACTGGTCGTAGGCGGTGACGAATACCAGCGCCGGAAACGGTGCGGCATCCGCTCCCTGCGTGTCCCAGGCATCGGCCAGCGCCGCTGCCGCGTCGATCCCGCTTTGGCCGGGCATACGGATGTCAAAAAACAGCACATCGGGTCGAAGGGCCAGGCTTTGCGCAAGTGCCGAGTGGCCGTCGCCGACGCAGGCCAGTACGCGCAGCTCGGGCCAGAGCCGGGCCAATTCGGCCTGGAGCGCGGCCGCGAGCAGGGGTTCGTCTTCGGCAATCAGGGCGGTGGGAGGGCTGGCGAGGTTCATGTTTCTAAGGGAAAAGTGATGCTAGCCCGCGTACCACCTGCGCAGCCAGCTATAAAGTTGATAGCGCCTTGGTCGCCAAAGCAGGTGTGCAGGCGTTCGCGCACCTGCGCCAGCCCAAAGCTGCTGTGGTTGGGCGGTGGCAGGTTCAGGTCCCGGGGGCTGCCCACGCCGGTGTCGGCCACTTCCAGGGTCAGGCGGCCGTGGGCCTGGCGGGCCGAAATGGTGATGGTGCCGCCTTCCACCTTGGGCTCCAGCCCGTGTTTGATGCTGTTTTCGACCAGCGCCTGCAGCAGCAGGGGCGGCACTTGCCGGGTGGCCAGTTCGGGCGGCAGGTCCAACGTGTAGTGCAGCCGTGGCCCCATGCGCACCGCCATCAGCTCCAGGTAGTCGTGCAGGCGGTCAAACTCGGCCTGCAGGCTGTGGCGGGTGGCGCGTGAGGCGTCCAGCGTGGCGCGCAGGTAGGCCACCAGGCGGTCCAGCATGTCTTGCGCACGCGTGGGGTCCAGCCCGATGAGCACCCGCAGGTTGGCCAGGGTGTTGAACAGCATGTGCGGCTCCAGCTGGGTTTGCAAGAGCTTGAGTTGCGACTCGGCGGCGTGGCGCTGGGCCGCTTGCGCCTGCGCGTCGGCGTGGGCCATGTCCTCACGGGCGGTGGCCAACTGCTCCCGGCTCATGAAGTAGTAGGTGCAGCCGCCACCGGCCACCAGGCTCAAAACCAGGAAGCCAAAAGCCTTGCGCGGTTCACTGACCCAGAAGGTGACGCTGTTGTGGGTGTTGAGCAAGGTGTTCGCCACCAGCGTGCCCAGAACGTAGCCCAAGGTGGCGCCCACAGGCACGAACCAGAACAGGCGACGCCAATGGGCCCGCCGGTCCGGCATCAGCAAGCGGTGCCCGCCATCCAGCAAAGCCCAGATGGACAGGCCAATGCACTGCGAATACACCAGATTGGTGCCAAATTCCTTCTCGCCAAAAGCGGTAAGCCCGAGCGCGATGACGGTGTTGAGGACCGCCGCCTGAATGCAACGCTCCAGGGTGACGAGGGCCGAATGGGCCTTTCTGGGGGGATTCTCCCCGGGCGTCACCATTTGTCCTGCTGCTGGTGCAGCCGGTCGCGTTCTTGCTGTACCAACCGTTCCCGCAAGCTGCCGCCGTGCGGCACCAGGAACACCACGGCACCATGGATCAGCAGCCCCAGGCCCCAGCCGAAGGCAGACACCACCGCAAAGTGGCGCCCGGTGAAACTGGACAAAACCGCCAGGCCGGCGTTCACCGTGATGAAGACGAAAGCGTGGATGTACCAGCCCATTTTTCGTCCGGCGCGTTTGCGTGCCAAACGTTCAATGTCTTCGGCGCTGAGTGTGGCGGACATGCAAAAATTCCTTGTAAAAATTTGTAACAGTGGTGCAAAGGCAAGGCAGGGCTGAAGTATGCCGAAACCGCAGACTTCCGCCACCGGCATGCGACGAAATAGCGGATTTTTGGGGCCAAATGCAGGGGGCTCTACGCGGGCGAAACAGCCCCCCTCAACTGGCACTTTACGTAGGGATAACCCCACTGGAAGGCTTGACAATTCGCAACACAATCGCGGCCTGATCTCAACACAATCGAGCTCAGATTCCAGGGCAAAGAGGCGACGATGAATGCGTTGCCAACCGTATCTCCAGAATGCGGCGTTCTTTGCCTTGTGCTGCTTGCGGGGCAGCTTTTACTGGACATGGTGAATTGTGCATACAAGCGCAGGGCAAGTGGCCCATGTTGTAGGCGCAACCCGACCGTTCGTAGACAAGGTGAAGTCCCCGCAGAGGAACTCAACCCCTGTTTCACATTGGCTGACTGACTGAACTAACCCGATGGACCTACATTCAATAGCTGATTTGGACTGGTACAAGACCTTGTGCGAGGGATTCGTTCACCTCGGCCTGGATGGCCCCGCCGTGTGTGAACAGGCTGGAATTCATACCGCCCTGGCGGACAAGTTGTCTGCAGGTGCGTTGACGGATGCATTGAGCACGGCCTTTGAAATGGCATTGCTAGAAACCGGTGACCCGCATGTGGGTCTGCGTATGGCGCGCCATCCCCTGAGTGCTTTGGGCGTGCTTTCGCATCTGCTGCTGGCGTCGCCCAATGCCCAGAGTAATTTGCATTTTGTAGAACGCTATCTGCCGCTTTTTTGGCCCATGGCAACGGTTGAAATTCAAACCTTGCCGGACCGTAGCCTGATCAACCTGGGCATCCAATCCGGGCAGCGTCCTATCCATGCGTCACTGTTTGATTTCTTTGTATCCATGGTGCTTGCCGGTTTTCGAGTGGTCACCGGCAAGCGCGCCAAAGTGTTGAAATTGCACCATCCGGGTGAGGCGCCCGAAGACCCACAGCATTGGTATGAAGTCTTCGGCGATGTGGTGGAATTTGGCGCACCCAGTTGCGTGATCGAAGTGTGTGTATCCAGCATGCTCGAACCCATACCCACCGCCAATCCGGCCATTTTGGAAATATCCGAACGCATCGCAGAGCAGTTGGCACGGCGCACCGTGGGCGTGACCAGTGACCGCATCCGCAAGGAACTCATCAAGTGGTTGCAAAAGGGAGAACCCCGGCGCAAGGAGATCGCGACGCAGTTGGGGATGAGCGAACGTTCCTTGTGCCGTCGCCTCGCGGAGGAGGGGACCACCTTTGTCAGTTTGCTGGATGCGCTGCGCCGCGAAATGGCGGAAACGTATATTCAGCAAGGCAGCTTCAGGCCGACCGAAATCACTTTCGCATTGGGTTTTTCCGACCCCAGTAATTTCTACCGGGCATGCAAGCGCTGGTTTGGCCAGATGCCAACCACGCTGCGTTAGCCGACTCCGCCGCAAGCCAATCTTGTGCCACCTTGCGTGGCACAAAAGGCCAATAGATTGGCCCCAAAACCCAGTGACAAAAATGGAGCTATCGGGATACTTCGAACAGTACCGATGACAGGCTTTGCATCGGTCCACATTCGGGTCACCCACGGTTGCAAAGGGAGCGCTGGCGATGCAAATAGCCCCATACATCGGTATTGAAAATGTGGAGGTCATTGAAGATGACTCCGCAGGCGCATGGGCACTGTGGGACATCGCGCTGGTGCAGGGGGATTTGCCCGAGGCGAGCCATTCCGCAGCACGGGATGTGGAAGTCGATGCCATAGCGCCAGAGGACCGCGCCCTCGATGTCATCAATAAGTACCACTCGGGCGTGGCCCAGGCCATACGTGCCTTCTGGGGACACCACGAATGCTGTGCGTACATAGAATCCTTGCTGCTGAGTGGTACCAATGCCAAGCGGCAAAACCGCAGCGGATTCAATCAGGAGGTGGCTGCCTGCCTGCTTCTGCTGATCAACATCCACGAGCAACTTTTTGGTTCGCTCAAGGACCGCGCGGCCGTCAGCGCGCCGTCCTGGTTTTAACACCGTACACCTCTCCCATTCTTTGCGCCAACGATGGCTTGCGGCAGCTGCCGATGGGGTGCTTTGCGCCCTGTTGATTTGAATAAAAAAAGTGATTTGCTGCCCTGCAATGGGGTGTGTTCTTTGCAATGCATTCGAAATCCAAGGGTTAACCCTTAGCTGTCGCCAATGCACTTGCCAGGGTTATCCCTAGGCCCTCTTTTTTGGCGCGTTAAACCAATAGTTTGGCCTGCACGGCCAGTGACGAATAACGCTAGACAGAAGACACTGACTCCGTACTGACAACAAGGCACTAGTTGCATGAGACAGGACATCAACCTCAACCTAACCTGGAGAATTTTTTTATGAAATCTTTCAAACTGTCTGCCGTCGCTGCTTTGCTCGCGTCTTTCACATTTGCCGCTTCGGCGATGACCCCTGTGAGCGACGAAGCTCTGTCACAAGTCAGCGGCCAAGACGGTGTGTCGATCGTTGCTGACTTGCATGTCAACATTGGTTCGTTCACCTATTCGGACAGCGGCAATACTTTTGCCATGAATGACATTGGCATCAAGGGTGTGATCGCTGCCACGATCGACGTGATCTCTGGCGCTGACTTCCAAGGCGTGCCTACAGCGGCCAATCCTTCTGGAACAGGTCTTTTCGGTGCGTTGACAGGTACCGGCCTGACCAATGCTCAAGCTGGTGCAGTTCTGTCTGCCGCCGCTCCTTTGTTGGGCTTTAACGGTCAAGATGTGATTCAAATCGGTATCCCCGCAGTGAGCGGAACCAACGGTATCGATATCACTGTGGCCTCCATGACTACCGGTCACGGTGCTGCTGGTTTCACCAATTCCATGGGTGGTATCGCTTTGACCAAGCTGGACTTGGCTGGCACCAAGGTTTGGATGTTTGGTCACGATTAATAGCGGTGTGACGAGGGCAACGCCTGTATCGGATATGGGCGTTGCCTGGGTCTAGCGCCGGGATCTCGCGGCTTGGGTTGCGAGATCTCTTTTGACATCTTTTTTGGCAAAACCTAGCACCACGGCATTGCGCCGAACCCACCACCATGTGTAGACAAATCACCTTCCTCTGGGGGCTTCTTGCCGCACTTTTGTGTGCCGCAAGTGCCTGTGCGCAACCCAAGCCGCTGGATGACGGGCAACTGTCCCAGGTCTGGGGTCAGGCGATGATCGAACTTGTCAACACCAGTTCATCGGGCTATGACTTTACGCGCATGACATTCAATGCAGACATCAGTCTGAGCGCCAATTTGAAGGAAGTGCGTTTGGGTGACTATGCGGCGGCCCGCAATGGCCCGAACAACGGCGTTGGTATAGGTGCCGATCTGGATATCCAGTCCTTGCAGTTTGGGCAGAACACGCTGACCAGCAGCGAGAGCGAACGCTTGGTGCGTGCGACGAACCCCTATTTTGAAATTGTGTACAAGCAAGGTGCCAATGCTGCAGAACGCCAGGTTGTTGGCATGCGCATGGGCTTTGAAGGCATCGATGGCTATTTGGGCACGCAAATACGCGCCCTGAGTGGAACCATGCGTGCCGATCTGACGTCTGGCGCGAGCGTGATCAACTTCGATTCCACAAACCCTACCTTCATGGAGTCCGCGGATGGAAAGCGCTGGAATGCCAATGGGCTGCTGAACAGCATTGGCAGCTTGAAGCTGGGCGACGCCAGTGGACCGACACGTGACTTCTTTCTGGCGCTGCAAACCGAAAGCGTGAAGTACCCGGCGGTGGCGGGGCTCGCTGCGCAACAGGCCGCAGCCGGCTTTTGGCTCAACCTGCGCGACCGCGTGAGCGGAACGGTGGGGACCATGCCGTCGAATTTACCGCTGCCGAAGTAAGCCACATGGTTCACCGTCAACGCGTTATGACTCGGTATCAACTGCTTGCACAGCTGCTGGCGCTGACTTGTGCTGGTGGCGTGCCGTCGGCCCTGGCCCTCACAGTGATGGAAGATTCCGAGCTGGCGGCGGTGCGCGGTGCGGGCGTTGCCTTTAATTTGTTGAATTATTCTTTGTCGGGGGACTTGTCTCTGACCTACATCGCAAAGCCCGCCACGGCGAGTGTTCCAGGGCAATTTCTCTCTTTGAGTCAACTTGCACTCTCCCGTTCGGACGACACCGCAGCCACTTTTACCGATCCCTACAGCCTGTCCATTGAGTCGCGCTCGGGTCTGCCGGATGTGATTCGCCTGTCCGAACCCCGCAATGCCAACGGCCTGTTGAAGTGGCAATTTGCTGCGGATTGGACCGTAGGCACGGAAGACAGCACCTTCAACGGTGGCGCGCTGCTGGTGCAAGATTTGCAAAATTTTGGAGGTAGCCTTTCCATGACCTCGCCGACGACGGCCGGTGTGGAAGGTGTGGTTTTTGGGCAGACCATCCGCACCGATATCGGCGCTGTGGCCCTGCGGCCCCGTGGCCGCGCAGATGCCAGCAACGAGGTGCGATTTTCTGGCATCCACGTGAGCGACGCCGATGGGGTGTCGCCCTGGGTGCTGGCCGATGTGACAGCGCAGCCGGGTATCTTCAATGCGGTCACCGAGGGCGGAAAATCCTTTCTCCATATCGGCATTGGCTGGCCCACAGACCTTGCCAAAGAGGTTTCCGCCGCCAAGATCGTGGTGGACAACATCACGTTCAGGAATGATCAGCCAACCTTTATTGATCCGGTCGCGCAAACACCTACATCGACACTCAGCCTAGGCTCCAGCAGCATTGGCAGCATGCAGGTGCAGTACTTTGACATGAAGCTGCGCGCAGGTCGCTGATATGGTGCGTACATCCACAAGCGCTTGGCGCCGCTTCGCCCTGCTCGCCCTTGCATGGCTGTCCCTCTGGATGGGTGGCTGGGTCACTGCAACTGCTGCACCTGTGCAACTGAACAATGAAGACCTGGCCGAAGTGGTTGGACGTGACGGCATCAGCCTCGTGGTGCACCTGGAAGTCAATACCTCAGACACCAGCAGTGATACGGCGGGTGCGCGCTTCACACGCAGCTTCACGGTCAACGGAACCACGACGTACGCCACTGCGCAGGGCTTGCGGGGTGCTTTGGATTTGGTGGGGTTGACCATAGACGTCAAGGCCCGTGGCGGCCTCAGCGACGGCAGCTATATCGACATCGGCTTGCCCGGCGTGATTGCAGCAAACCAGTTGGGTTTCCGTTCCTTTGGCGTGCAGACCGATGCACAGGCAGCGGTGCCCGCCGAGCAGAACTTTGGCGGCGTGCTTCTGAATGGCTCGGCCACCCAGACAGGCCACTTTCTCATGTGGGCGCAATAGCCTTTTTGCACGGGTATCGAAACAATGTGGTCCATTATTTATCTTGCAATTGCAACCGGCATTGGCGGCTTTGGCGTGGCAACACACCTTCCGCCCGTGGAGCGGCCTGCCGAACAGTTCGATCTGCCGATGGTGTTGACCGGCGGTGGCGTGCCATCGCAACCGGTGGATATGGAACCCTTCTCTGCGTTCAAGTACCGCAACATCGTGCACCAGGCCTATGACTACAGTTGCGGCTCTGCTGCGCTGGTGACGGTGCTCAACAACTACCTTGGCTTAACCGTCACCGAGCAAGACGCCATGGAGGGCATGCTGGCGCATGGTGAGAGCGAAAAAATTGTTGCCCGGCGTGGATTTTCCTTGCTCGACATGAAGCGCTTCGTCATTACGCTGGGGGTCGAGGCCAACGGCTTTCGTGGCGAGATGTCCGACCTTGTGGAGCTGCAAAGCCCGGCCATCGTGCCGATTGACTATGCCGGCTTCAAACACTTTGTGGTTTTTCGGGGCATCCGCAATGGCAGGGTCTATATCGCAGATCCATCGGCGGGGCATGTGGTGTTTTCGGTCGAAGAATTCGCAACCCTGTGGGACCGCAACACCCTGTTTCTCCTGACCCCCCCCAAGGACAAAGCCCCGCTTACGCGCCTTGCCCTCGCCGAGCGGGAGCTTGGCGTGATCGATGGCGACCTGATCCGTTCTGAGGCCGTTCTACCCCAGCTCGACCATACCGAGGCGCTGCAGCGTGCGGTGCAGTCCAACTTCGGCAATTTTTCCTTCCGCAAATAGCATTTGATTTAGCGAACCGATATGAAGATCCACACGACACCCCCTTTCCTCAAATCCGAACGCGCGACATTGTTGAGCGCTGGCCTACTCAGCCTCGTCACCCTGCTCAGCACATTGGCCCCGGCACAGACCTATGCGCAGGAAGCAAACACCGATACCGCCCGAGAGGCATTGGGAAAAAAGGAAGGCGATGCGGACAGCGCCACGCTGTTGAAGGAAACCTTGTCCGCCACCAACAAGCAGTATTCCCTGCTGCGCGCAGGCAAGCATGCACTCACGTACGACCTCACCTATTCCTACATTGGTCAACAACTGATTGACGCGACCTTTGCGGATTCCAAACTCACCAACTTTGCGATTCAAAATACGCGGGGCCATACCGTCACCAACACGTTCTCGGCGGACTATGGACTCAAGGACAACCTGACCGTCAACCTGACGGTTCCGGTGGTCAGCAAGTATTCGCAATCCAATACCTCTGACGAGGCCTTGCATGGCTTGGGTGATATCTCCGTCGGTGCGCGGCTGCAGCCCTTCCCGCTCAACCGGGCTTGGCCTTCCATCACGTTGAGCGGCTCGGCCCGGCTCCCCACAGGCCGCAGTCCGTTTCAGGTGATTGAGGGGCAAGGGCTGTCCACCGGTTCCGGTTATGCCAGCGGCACCTTCGGCGTGAATCTGTCCAAGGTGATCGACCCCGTGGCCATTTTTGGTTCAGCCAACGTGACTTTTGCACTCCCGGCAAAAAATCTGGACCAAAAAAGCAATGGCAACACCTTGTACGAGGTGACGCCTGGGCAGACCTTTGGATTCGGCGTGGGGTTTGCCTATGCCATGTCCTACAACATTACCACCACACTGTCGTTTCAGGAATCCATTTCCGGTGGTACCCGTTTGAACTACATCGACGCGACAGGCAAGGCGGTGGAAAACAAGACCGCCAGTCAGACTTCAGCCATGATGAACCTGGGCTTGGGTGTGCGTGTTTCGCCGCTCAGCACCATGAATTTCACAGTGGGCGTAGGCCTGACCTCAGACAGCCCTGATTTCACCTTCGGCATGAATATGCCGCTGAACTTCTAATCTCATGGCGATGCCATGCAATGATTTCCGCGCCAGGGTCCAGGGGGCTCGCGCGTTGGCGGCAGGCACTGTGCTTGCGGGTCTGTTTGGTATGTCCTGGGAGGCCCGTGCTGCGCTGTCTGAGAACCTGGGCACCAGTGTGACGGCCATGTCGCTGGGCAATGCCGTTACGGCGGACCCGCCCGGTTTGGACGCCATTCACTTCAATCCTGCGGGTCTGACCCGCATGAAGGGCCGCTGGGTCTCCAACTCGATTTATGCCGCGACGATGTCCCCCAAAGCGAGTTTCACCGCACCACCGGGGTTTGATGTGGGCGGCTGGAAAGACGATCCGGTGGCCGGCACCAGCACGGGGAATGTCAGCGCTGCGGTGTACTTGCCCGGCATCGGTCCGCTCCATGCGCCGCTGCCTGCGGCCGTGGGCGGCAGCCTTTCCCTGAGCTACAACGAGCCAGGATCACCCTGGACCTTTGCCACGGGTGCTTATGTCACGCAGGGGGTGGGTTTTAACCGTACCGACGAAGATGACCCTGGCCGATTCGATGGCCGCAAGGTGATCATGCAGCGTCTGGTCTATATGGCGCCATCGGTGGGCTATAAGGCCACCGACACACTGAGTTTTGGTGTTGCCGTGCCCATTGCGCACCAGGGTTTTGCGCTGGACACCGACATGCGTATGCCCAACAAAATGCTGGGCATTGTGGGCAAGCTGCAAGATGCCTGGTGTGGCGACAATGGCAATGCCTTGGACGCTTTTTTTATGGGGCTGTGCGGCGGCGGGCCGGAGGGGCGGCTGCGCCCCTTCAACAAGGTGGCCTCGGCAAGTTTTGACGCTACGGCGCCCATGGACCCCACGGTCAATCTGGGCGTCTTGTGGGAACCCAGCGAGCGTTTCGCGGTGGGTGCGGTGTACCAGGGGGGCTCAGACACCCTGCTGACCGGGCGCTATACCTTTCGGGCCGAGCCCATGCTGGACAAATTTGCGCAGGGCATGTACAGCAGTCTGCTGGGCCCGATTGCCGCCTCTGTGGTGGGCCTTCCCACGTCGATTCCGGCGGAGCAGACGGGGCATATGACCATGCGCCTGCCCTTTGTGGAGCATGTGCAGGTGGGGGTCAAGGTCAAGCCGACCAAAAATCTGCAGATCAATGTGGATGCGGGCTGGAGCAACTGGGAGAAGTGGGACAAACTCACCATGCAGTTTGACCAGCCTATCAAACTGCTGGAGATGGCGCGCATGTTCGGGCTGACCGACCCCAGCAAGCTCACTTTGAAGCGCGGCTACCGCAACACCATCAGTTACGGCCTTGGCCTGCAATTCCAGGCCACCGACGCGCTGACCTTGCGTGCAGGGTACGAGCAGCGCCCTTCGTCCATTCCCAACTCCGCCTTGGACCTGATTGCACCCTTGCCAGACATGGCGGTGAAAAGTCTGGGGCTGGGTTACGTGACCAAGGGCGGGCTGCATATCGATGTCGCCGCCAGCTACGCCGAAGGCCAATTCAGTGTGGTGTCCGATGGCAGTTGCAATATGAATTGCAGCGGCTTCCTGGACGCGATTTACAACCCCTACGGGGGGCTGGATGTGGCGGGGACCATTCACATTCGCTACTTCGGCATTCAACTCACCCAAGTTTTTTAAGGGACGCTAGACCATGAAACAGACACTCATCGTTATTGCATTGGCCACTTTTTCTTTGGCCGGTGCCAACTCCGCGCATGCAGAAAAATCACAAGAGAGCAAAGAGGCCCTGGCCCAGCGGGTCCTGGCGCTTTGGCACATTGAAGACACTGCCATCACCATGGCCCAACGCCCGGCCACGGATGCGCTGATGCAAGCGCGGGTTGCACTGCAGGGGCGCGTGAGTGCGCAAAAGCAGGAGGAAGCGCTCAAGTCCATCGTTGGCAATGTGCAGAAGTACATCAACGAAACCACCCCCATCGTGAAAGCCGAGGGCCTGCGTCTGAAGGAGCCGACGCTGGGGCCTCTGCTGCAGCAAAATTTCAGCCAGGAGGAACTGCAACAGCTGATCGCACTGTTTGAGTCGCCGGTGAAGAAAAAATTTGAAACCCTGGTTCCGCAGTTTGAACGCGCCCTTGGCGAAAAGGTTGCGGAAAATAGCCGTGCGGAGGTAGACCCCAAGCTTCAGGCCCTCTCCAAGGACATCGGGATGAAGATGCGTGCTGCAATTATGTCGCCCTGAACAAAATAGGCTGATATGCGTTAGCGCAATCAGCCATTGGTGCAGAAAATTCACAATGGAAACCGGACAACCTCAGCCCACAAAGGAGTCGCTATGAGCTGGTTAAAAAATTATCAGGCGAAAACGCAGCTGGGTCAGATTCTTCTCAAGAAGCGGCTCATCTCGCAAGAGCAGTTGGCCAGCGCGATCGCCCACCAGGCCAGCACCGGAAAACGCTTGGGTGACATTCTTGCCGAGTGGAATGTTATCTCGGAGCACCACATCAAGGGGGCCTTGCGTGCACAGCGCAATTTCCGTCTGGCTGCGGCTATCGCTACTGCCTTGCTGGCGCCATTGCAAACCTATGCGGCTACGCCTGTAGCCTCCACGGAAATCAGCCAACACCATGCGGTGAACAAGCACCAGAGCCACCTGGTGCCCCTGACCGAAGAAGACCTGCAGGGGATCTCTGCACAGGGGATTGATAACACGTTGATGGATCTCATTTCCAAGAATGCCAAAGGCAACGACGGCAAGGTGGTTCTCGGCGATTTGGTGAAGTTGATGGTGCCTGTTCTGGGCTTCTTGGACTCGGAGCGGAGTATGAAGGACGTGGTCTACGACGCCTCAAAGGCGAGTGCGATCGTCAATCCAGATGGCTCCATCTCACTGAGCCTGCCCAGTTCCATTGGTGAGTTGTCATTTAAGAATATCCGACCCCGCGGCTCGGATGGCCCCAGCTTTGGCAGCATTACCTTGAGCAAGATTGAGTTCAACAACACCACCATCACCTTGTCCAAGCACTGATCTGAAAATGGAATGCGGCGCAGATACGCGCAGTCGGCTACGCCACGTACAGCAGCATGAACATGAAGTGGCACAGGCTGCCCCCGAGCACAAACACATGCCAGATGCCGTGGTAGTGCTTGACGCGGTTGCCGTTGACATAGAAGTAAATGCCGCTGCTGTAGACCAGACCGCCCGCCACCAGCCAGGCCAAGCCCGCAGCCGACATGGCGAGCGTGAGCGGGTGGATGGCCACCACCACCATCCAGCCCATCAACACATAAAGCAGCATTGAGAGTCTGCGTGTGTAGCGGCCCACCAGCAACTCCTGTGCAATGCCGAACAAGGCCAAGCCCCAACTCCAGGCCAGCAAGGTCCACCCCAAAGGGCCACGCAGGGTGACCAGTGCCAGGGGGGTGTAGCTTCCGGCAATCAGCAGGTAGATGGCGTTGTGGTCGAGCTTTTGCAAAATCGCCTTGACGCGCGGTTGCTTCACGCCATGGAAGAGGGTGGAGGAGCAGTACAGCAGCACCAGGGTTGTGCCGTAGATACTGAAACTCAGTATTTTCCACGGGTCGCCCTGTACCACGGCCAAGGTGACCAGAATAGACAGGCCTGCGATGGCCAGCACCGAGCCAATGAGATGGGTGACGGTATTGAGAATTTCACCGTGGTACACAAGGTTTCCTTTTGGTGTGTGTGGGGCCTATTTTTCAACGGGCTGCGCCATCCAGGCCTGCAGTTGTTCGTACACAGCTTTGCTGTCCAGAAGTCCGAGGTGGGTCGTTCCAAAAAATACGCGTTGGCGTTCCTGGGGAATATCCAGTGCCCGTTGCTTGTTGCTGTGTTGCCCCAGCGCACTTTTCAGGGGGACCAAACCGTCGCCGACCAGTTTGCTGCTTAACTCGCCGTGTTCTTTGGCAATCATGGCAGCGATGGCATAACACTGCACATGACCCGGCAATTTTTGGGGCTTTCTGGGATCGGCGGCGGGGGCAAAGCGGTCGCGGCCCACCCAATCTTCGTCCAGCAGGTTGCCGTGGCGCAGGTCTGTGGTGCCGGCGCTGCGAATTTTGCCCAGACGGGACAGGGCTTGTGAATACGGGCTGGCCTCTAGCGCAATGTCCAGCAAATTGCCGGCCCGCTCCACCATGGAGCCATGGTGGGGGGTGCCCACAAACAGCAGTTTGCGCACCTGCTGCGGCCAGCGGTGCTGGGCCTGGGTGCCGTAATAAAAGGCGCTGCGCGCCACCAAGCCGCCCATGCTGTAGCCCACCACGCATACCTCGTGCACCGGAACGGGCCAAGCAGCCACCAGTTCTTCCAGCAGCTGGGCCAATGTGCGGCCGTTTTGGGAGATATGCAGGCCGGTGTTGTAGCGGATGTACATGGGGGTGTAGCCATGGGCGGCGGCCAGGGCCTCGCCATGGTTGTGGCCATGGCTGGTCCACTGCAATTCGTTCATGCAATGGCCATGCAACATGACCAGAATCTTGCCCTGCGCTTGCGGCAGGGCGCTTGCCAAGGACGCTTTGGAGAGTTCAAGCACGTCGCCCCCATGGCGAAAAGCCATGGTGATGGTGAGCGGGTTGTTGTGGGTTTGCATGTGGTCGCCCAGTACCCCATTCAGCACCGAAATAATCGCCGCCCGCTCGCTGGAGGAGTTGATGTGGTCCAGTTCGGGCCGCAGGCGTTCCAGTGCCGCATCCAGTCCTCCCCCCACCTGCTTGGTGATGGTCCGAATGGCGTTGTAGACCAGCCCGCTGGTTTTTTGTAAAACGGTGTAAACCGCACCATGCACAGCACCGGCGGGGGGGGCGTCTGCCGTGCCAAAGGGCAGGGGCAGGCGCAATATATTGTGGTGCATGGCTTCCACCAGGTCGGTGACGCCCAAGGTGGCCTCCACGGCCAATTGGCCGTAGCCATGGATATCGGAGAGATGGATGTGTGTTTTTTTCATGTCATTTCAGCCAAAAATGGGAAATTTGCGCTTTTTTGCCAACTGGTCCATGCCGGCCTGAAGGCGGCTTTCCACTTGCAGGTACATGCGGCGCACATACTCTGGGTCGTCCGCCTTGGCGGGGTCTGCATCCAGGTAGATCGGCTCCAAAAACTCGGTACGAATCTTCGATGGCAAGGGAATATGCTGCAGTGGCGTCACATGCAGCGCCACGCCCAAAGGCAAGCTCAGCGTAATGGGGGCCACCTCAGAGCGCAAGTATTTTTTAAGGTGCAGGAGTTTGGCCAGGCCGCGGCCTTCCGACAGTACAAACAGGGTGTCATGCCCGCCCACGGTGGCCACGGGGACAATGGGGGCTCCGGTGCGGATGGCCAGCCGGATGAAACCGGAACGGTCTCCCAAAGTCACCTTGTCCCGCTTGCGCCAGCTGCGAAACGCATCTTGCTCGCCGCCTGGCCACAGAATGACATCGTCGCCCTGCGCCAGCGCGGCCTGGATGTTTTCGCGGGTCGGGCAGATGACACCCATACGGCGAAAGTAGCGGCCCAGGCCCGGCGTTTGCATCAGCACGTCGTGGGCCGTGCCGTGCAAAGTGCGCGCGCCCTCAAAATGCCGCCACCAGGCGTAGGCGATGGTCCAGGCGTCCATGGTCAGCGGCCCGCCGGAATGGACGCCGATGAGCAAAGCGGGTTGTGGGGGCAGCTGGTCCCAGCCGCCGATTTCCAGGCGGAAGTAGTAATCCATCAGGCGGGCCACCACACCGGCCTGTTTGTGCATCAAAACCGGGTCAGGCCCCTGGAGCCCCTCCCGCAATGCTGCGCTTGGCTCAGCGGCGTCGGCTGCGTTCAGCACCGTGGTGGGCGTGCCTTGGGGGCTGGAGCCTGCGGATGGAAATTTAGATTCAAGTGTACACAGAGATGCGTTCAGCTTTTCGAAACTTGCGTTGGACTTTTCTTGTGGTGTCACTGCTTTTTTCGGGGCTGGTGGTGGCTTTGTTACAGCAATATTGCCTATAAAGAAAGAAGTCATGGCATCAGGCTCCCGTAAAAATCGTTACAAAAGTAATCGGAATCACTGTGGCAAATTGTGTACGTTTGTACACAAACAGTCAATCAAGTAGACGCCCCATTAGTCTGCTTAGCCTAGACGGAGGTGTTTGGGCGGATGCCGTGCCGCCTTTACCGTGCAGATACCTGCCGGCCGCTTGGGCTTCCTACAATCGCTTCCATGAAAAAGTCTTATTGGGTGGTGGGCGGGCTGGGCTTGCTGATGCTGGTCGGCGGTGCGGGGTGGTGGATGCAGCGGGGCAGCGCAGACGCAGTGCAGTACCGTACGGCCCAAATAGCGCGTGGCACCTTGCAGGCGACGGTGGCGGCCAGCGGGGTGGTGAACCCGGTGGCGCAGGTGTCGGTGGGCACGCAGGTCAGCGGCCAGATCCGGGACTTGCTGGTGGACTTCAACTCCGACGTCAAGGCCGGTCAATTGCTGGCGCAGATCGACCCTGAAACCTTTGAATACCGGGTGCGCTCCGCGCAGGCCGATGTGGACGCCGCCCAAGCCGCTGTGCTGACGGCCCAGGCCAACGTGTTGGCCAGCAGGACCCAGGTGTCGCGGGCGCAGGTGGACCTGGACGAGGCCCAGCGTGACCACGCGCGCAAGCAAAGCCTGGTGGAAAAGCAGTTCATCGCCCAGAGCGAGGCGGACAAGGCCCGTGCTTTGGTCAATACCACGACCGAGGCTTTGAAAGCGGTGCAGGCCCAGGTGGGGGTGGCCCAGGCGCAGGTGACCGCTGCCCAGGCCAATGTCGCCCAGCGCCAGGCGGCCCTGGCGCAGGCGCGCATCGACCTGGCGCGCACCCGCATCACCTCGCCGGTGAACGGCATCGTGATCAAGCGGGCGATTGAAAAAGGCCAGACGGTGGCGGCCAGTCTGCAGGCGCCCGAGCTGTTCGTGATTGCCAAGAACCTGCAAGACATGCAGGTGGAAGCCAGCATTGACGAGAGCGACGTGGGCCGCCTGCGGGAGGGGCAAAAAGCCAGTTTCACGGTGGATGCCTACCCTGGGCAGACTTTTGAGGGGCAGATCCGCCAGGTGCGTAAAGCTGCCACCAATGTGGCCAATGTGGTGACCTATGTGGCGGTGGTCGGTTTTTCCAACGAGGGCGGGCGTTTGCTGCCGGGTATGACGGCCAATGTGCGGGTGGTGACGGACGTGCGTGAAAACGTGCTCACGGTCCCCAACGCGGCGCTGCGCGTGCGCATTGCCGGCGTGGAGCCTGCCGCGGCCGGTGCGCCTGGCGCACGCACCAGCATCCGTGGGCGCGTTTACCTGATGGACGCGCAGGGCAAGCCCCAGGCATTCAATGTGCGGCTGGGCGTTACGGATGGCTCCAGCACTGAACTCCTGGTGTCGTCCTCCACCCCCGATGCACAAGGTTTCAAAGAAGGTGCCATGGTGGTTACCGGGGTGAAGTCGGCTGCATCGGCGCCCTCCAGTGCGCCCCGCGGGGCCGCTCCCACCCCCCGCATGGGCTTTTAGGCATGGCGCTGATGGAGGCCCGCGGCCTGACCAAGACCTATGTGATGGGTGACCAAACCGTGCATGCCTTGCGCGGCGTGTCGCTGGACATCGAGGAGGGCGACTTTGTGGCCATCATGGGGGCTTCCGGCTCCGGCAAGTCCACCCTGATGAATATCCTGGGCTGCCTGGACCAGCCCACGCACGGGGTGTACCGGCTGGCGGGGGAAGCGGTGGAGGTGATGACGCCGGACCAACTGGCCTCGGTGCGCAACCGGCGTATTGGTTTTGTGTTCCAGCAGTTCAATTTGCTGCCCCGCACCAGCGCGCTGGAGAACGTGGAGCTGCCCATGGTGTATGCCGGGGTGTCGGTGCAGGAGCGCAGGGCCAAGGCGCAGGCGGCGCTCCAGCGGGTGGGGCTGGCCGAGCGCGGTGACCACACACCCTCGGAGCTGTCGGGGGGGCAACAGCAACGGGTGGCCATAGCCCGGGCATTGGTCAATCACCCCCAGCTCATTTTGGCGGACGAACCCACCGGGGCGCTGGATTCGCAAACCAGCGAGGACATCATGCGGCTGTTGACCGAACTCAACGCCCAGGGCATGACAGTGGTGCTGGTCACCCATGAGAGCGACATCGCCGCCTGGGCGCGGCGCAAACTGGTGTTTCGGGACGGACAAATCGTGGAGGACGTGGCAAACGCTGGGAGAACACTGAGCGCCGCCGGGCCGCCCCAAGGCGCGAGAGCCCCCTCGGGGGGCAGCGCAGCACACGCAGTGGCAAGCGTGGGGGCCAGTCAAATGGCAGCACTGCGCAGCGCTTTGCAGGCACTGGCGGCCAATAGCCTGCGTTCCATGCTCACCATGCTGGGCATCATCATTGGCGTGGCCGCCGTCATCACCATGGTGGCGGTGGGCAATGGCGCGACCCAGCGCGTGGAAGCGCAGATGAAGGGCCTGGGCTCCAACATCATGCTGGTGCTGCCCGGTGGGGTGTCGCAAGCGGGGGTGCGCCTGGGGGCACAGACCCGCCAGCGTCTGACCGAAGACGACGCGCAGGCGATCCAAACGGACATCCCCGAAGTGCAGGTGGTGGCACCCACCTCGCGTACCAGCGGGCAACTGGTGTTTGGCAACACCAACTGGGGCACCAGCATCATCGGCGTGACCAATGAATATCTGGAAGCGCGTGATTGGCCGCTGGCCAGCGGGCGCCTGTTTGACGCCGGTGAACTGGCGGGCTCGGCCAAGGTGGCCTGGATTGGCGCCACGGCGGCCCGTGAGCTGTTTGGCGACCAGGACCCGGTGGACCAGACCATCCGGGTGCGCAATATTCCGATGGCGGTGGTGGGCGTGCTGGCCGTCAAGGGGCAAAATTCCATGGGGCAAGACCAGGACGACACCATCATGATTCCTTTGTCCACCCTGCGCAACCGCATCTGGGGGGGCGATGCCACCAGCCGTCTGAAGCGGGTCAGCGCCATTTCGGTGAAGGTGCGCGACGGGGAAAGCATGCAAGCGGTGGAAGAAGATATCAAAGACCTGCTGCGCCAGCGTTTCAAGGTGCAAGCCGGTGGGGAAGACCCATTCCAGGTGCGTAACCTCACCGAAATCCTGCAGGCGCAAGAGGAGTCCAGCCGCATCATGACTTTGCTGCTGGCGGCGGTGGCGGGCATCAGCCTCATCATCGGCGGCATTGGCATCATGAACATCATGCTGGTCAGTGTGACGGAGCGCACCCGCGAGATTGGTTTGCGCATGGCGGTAGGGGCGCGGGGGCGCGACATCCTGGCGCAATTTTTGATTGAAGCGGTGACCCTGAGCCTGATTGGCGGCGCCATTGGGGTGGTTCTGGGGGCTGCTGCCACCTGGGGCGTGGGGCACTTTGCGGGCTGGCAGGTGTCCCTCAGCATGGGGTCGGTGCTGCTGGCGGTAGGGTTTTCGGGGTTTGTGGGCGTGTTTTTTGGCTACTACCCGGCACACCGGGCTTCCAAACTGCTGCCGATTCAGGCCTTGCGCTATGAATAAGTGAGCTGCTTGCGCAGATAATTCGGGGGTTAGAGCTTGTTTTTACTTAAAAACATGGCGCTGGCCCGGTTTGTTTTTTTATGGGGAGAAACGTGTTGGATATTGCATTGCTGGCCAAGGCCGTCATCATGGGGTTGGTCGAGGGTTTAACGGAGTTCTTGCCCATTTCGTCCACGGGGCATTTGATTTTGACCGGGGCTTTGCTCGGTTTTGACGATGACCGGGCCAAGGTGTTTGACATCGCCATCCAGACCGGGGCCATCTTTGCGGTGATTTTGGTCTACTGGCAAAAAATTCGGGACACGGTGGTGGCTTTTCCAGCCCAGGTCCAGGCACGGCGCTTTGTGCTGAATGTGCTGATTGCTTTTGTGCCCGCCGTGGTGCTGGGCCTGCTGTTTGGCAAGGCCATCAAAGCCCATTTGTTTACCCCGGTGGTGGTGGCCAGCACCTTCATCCTTGGCGGCTTCATTATTTTGTGGGCGGAACAGCGGCAAAAAAATAACCCGGGTGTGGCGCGTATTCAGGATGTGGACGCCATGACCCCGCTGGACGCGCTCAAGGTCGGCCTGGTGCAGTGTTTTGCCATGATTCCGGGTACCAGCCGCAGCGGTGCCACCATCATTGGCGGCATGTTTTTGGGCCTGTCGCGCAAGGCCGCCACGGATTTCTCCTTTTACCTGGCGATTCCCACCCTCATCGGGGCAGGGGCCTATAGCCTGTACAAGGAGCGTGCGTTGCTGAGCCTGGCGGATGCGCCCTTGTTTGGCGTTGGCTTGCTGGTATCGTTCCTCAGCGCCTGGCTGTGCATTCGCTGGCTGCTGGGCTACATCGCCACCCACAGCTTTGTGGGATTTGCCTACTACCGTATTGCTTTTGGCGTGGTGGTGCTGGCCACCGCCTGGAGCGGCATGGTGCATTGGGCTGCATGAGCCGAGGCAGCCGGGTGCGAATCTGACTTGCCGACGTTGGGGGTTCTGAGTTATTGTCGGGTGTCAACCAACGTAATGCGCACGCATGGTACGCTGGCCATGTATTCAAGGAGGAATCGGGCCCATGCAGGACAACCACTTTCTATCGATGGACCAGCTTCAGGTGGGGCACTACGTTTACCTCGATTTAAAGTGGTTTGAGCACCCGTTTGCGTTCAGCCATTTCAAGATCAAGTCGGAAGACCAGATCAAGACCATCCGCACCCTGGGCCTCAAAAAGGTGCGTTACAGCCCGGAGTTGAGTGAGGTCGGTTCTCTTCAATCGACGGCGGCTCCCACCGTACCCGAGGCGGGGGCGGTATCGGCCCCTGCACCCGAACCCCAGTTGTCCCCGATCATGGTCGCCAAGCGCGCCATGATGGAGCAGATGCGGCTGCGCCGGATGGACGCCGAACGTGTGGAAAAGGCCTTTGCCAACACCGCCAATACCATTCGCGACATCGAAAAAAACCTGTACAGCAAGCCGCAAGAGACCGTGCAGCAGGCCAGCAAGCTGGTCGGGCAGATTGCCGACTCCATTCTCAACGCCCCCGAGCTGGCGATCCAGGTGATGGGCGATACCGCAGGGGGCGAGGAGATGTACTTCCACTCCCTCAACGTCACCATGTTGTCCATGATGATGGCCCGTGACATCCAGTTGCCGATGGCGGTGGTCGGTGCGCTGGGCATGGGGGCCTTGATGCATGACATTGGGCACAAGGAGATTCCCGACAAGATTCGCAGAAAGACGGAGCCCTTGACGCAGGCGGAGCGCAACTTTTACGAACTGCATTGCCAGTATGGGGTGGACATTGGCAAGCGCCTGCAGTTGCCGGCCCCGGCGCTGGCCATCATCCGGGAGCACCATGAGCTGTACGACGGTACGGGCTTCCCGGCCAAACTCAAGGGGGATGCCATCAACCTGCTGTCACGTATTGTGGCGATTGCCAACCACTACGACGAGTTGTGCAACCCCCTCGCCATTGCCCAAGCGCTGACGCCGCACGAAGCGCTGTCGCTCATGTTTGCCAAGATGCGCACCAAGTTCGACCCCAAGTTCCTGCAGGTCTTTATTCGCTGCCTGGGGGTGTATCCGCCGGGCACCATCGTGCAACTGTCCAACGGCGTCATTGGTATGGTGACCACCGTCAATACGGCGCGGCCCATGAAGCCCATTTTGGTGGTCTACGACGCCGATGTGCCCAAGGAAGAAGCCATCATGTTGGACATGGACCGCGAAACCGAGGTCAACATCGCCAAGTCGATCCGCCCGGCCCAGGTGCCGCGCGAGGTCTACAACTACTTGAGCCCCCGCAAGCGGGTCAGCTACTATTTTGATGCAACTGCGGCCCGGCCCAAGGACGGCAAACCATGAGTGATCTGGCCCGATTGACGCTGGACCACTGCACGGAGATGCTGCTGCTGGTGAACCCTGCCACATTGCAGATCGAGGTGGCCAATGCCGCGGTGGCCACGGCATTGGGCTACCCGGTGGAGCAGCTGCAGGGCATGGCCATCACCGAGGTGGAAAGCGCTCTGCAGGATGTGTTTTATTGGGAGGATGTGCGCGCTGGGCAGTACCAGGAAATACAAAACCAGGAGGGGCAGTACTGCCGCGCCGATGGCGAGCTGATGACGGTCACCAAGTCCATTCGGTGCCTGGCCCATGAAGGCGCAACCCTGTTGCTGGTGCAGGCGGCGCTGACGCACAACGAACGCAAGGCGGAGGACGCGCTGGCGCACACCCTGTCGCAGCTGCGCGCCACGCTGGAGTCCACCGGCAACGGTATTCTGGTGGTGGACTGGCAGGGCCGCATCGACAGCATGAACCGCCTGTTTGGCAAGATGTGGGAGATTTCTGACGAATTGCTCAGCTCACATGACGACGCCCGCATTCTTGGGTTTGTGGCGGGTCGGGTCCAGGAGTCCGAGTTGTTGCGGGCGCGGCTGGGCGCCATCGTGGACAAAGGCGAAACCGAAGACCTGCTGCACCACCAAGACGGCCGGGTGTTCGAAGTGAAATCGCTGCCCCAGTACCTGGGGGAGCAGATCATTGGCCGGGTGTTCGGTTTTCAGGACATCACCCAGCGCACGCTGGACGAGGCGGCGCTGCGCGAGTCACGCGACCTGCTGGAGCAAAGGGTGCTGAAGCGCACCGCAGACCTGAATACCGCCAACGCAGCGCTGGTCGAAGAGCGGGAACACTTAAGCGCCTTGATCAAGCGGCTGGAAGAGGCGCAAAACCAGTTGCTGCAGTCCGAGCGCATGGCTTCCATTGGCCAGTTGGCGGCCGGGGTGGCCCATGAAATCAACAACCCGGTGGGCTTTGTCAACTCCAACCTGGGGTCCTTGCGCCGCTACGTGACCGACATGCTCAGGCTGCTGGCGGCCTATGAACAGGCGGAAGACTCTCTCGTAGCACCCGCGGTGCAAGTTATTCAGCGGCTCAAAAAGGAGATTGATGTCGATTTTCTGCGCGAAGACGTGGTCTCCTTGCTGGAAGAGTCGCTGGATGGGCTCAAACGCGTAACGCGCATCGTGCAAGACCTGAAGGATTTTTCCCATGTGGACGAAACCGAGCGCCAGTGGGCCAACCTGGAAGAGGGGCTGGAGAGCACCCTGCGCGTGGTCTGGAACGAGATCAAATTCAAGGCCGAGGTGGTCAAGGAGTTTGGCGGCATCCCGCCCATCGAGTGTTTTCCGTTCCAGCTCAACCAGGTGTTCATGAACCTGCTGGTCAATGCCTCCCATGCCATCGAAGGCCACGGCAAGATCACCATCCGCACCGGGCAGGATGACAGCCAGCTGTGGGTGGAGGTGCAAGACACCGGCAAAGGCATCAAGCCGGAGAATTTGCAGCGCATTTTCGAACCCTTTTTTACCACCAAACCCGTGGGGCAGGGCACCGGCTTGGGCTTGTCGCTGTCATATGGCATTGTGAAAAAACACGAAGGCCATATCGACGTCACCAGTGAGCTGGGGCAGGGCACCACCTTTCGGGTGGTGTTGCCCAAACCAACCGGTGCCGCGCCGGTTTCACCACCGAATTAAGCCTCCAGATTGCGCAGGGCGGCCTCGATGGCCGCGGCGGTGGCCAGCGGTTTTTCCATGGGAAAAAGGTGGCTGCCATCTAGCATCATGGTGCGGCCCTTGGTGAGCCTGTCCGTCATGGCCATGCCCACCTGCTTCATTTCGGCAGACTGGCTGCCACCAATAAAGGTCACCGGGCATTTGACCGGGTGGCGCTTGAACAAGCCTTCCAGGTTGTTAGGGAAAGTGTTGTAAATGGCGGTCTCCACCGCGCGGTCAAAACTCAGCACCCGTTTGGTCTCCGTGCCCTGCACTTCGTCATGGGTGCCATGGGCAATGTAGTCCTGCAGCACCTGCGGGTCCCATTTGGCAAAGGCCTTTTTGTGGCGAAAGTGCTCTAGGGCTGCGTCCGCGCTGGGCCAGTTGTTGCGGCGCTGGCGGCTGATTTTGGCGGGCGGCATGGAGCCCATCAACTGGGTGCTTTTCATCACCCCCACCGTGGTGGCCCGCCAGCCGCCCAAAATGGGCGCATCCACCAGCACCACGCCACGCACCAGCTCGGGCTGGCGGGCGGCGGCCATCAGGCTGAGAATGCCGCCCAGGGAGTGCCCGACCAAAAACGCGGGCGTGCCGGATTTTTCCACCTGGGCTTGCGTGAAATCCACCAGTTGCTGCACCAGCTGGGGCCAGTTGTTGGTGACGGGGTATTTTTCGTCATGGCCGAAGCGTTCGATGGCCTTGACCGTGAAACCGCGCGACGTCAAACTTTTGAACAAGACTCCGTAGGTGCTGGCACCAAAACTGTTGGCGTGGGAAAAGATGAGGAGGGACATGGTGAATGCAGGGGGGAAGGCCGGTCTTTAAATCAGTTTTTCGTCGGGGGTGCTGATTTTCTTCAGGGGCAGGCTGCGGCTGGAATGCAGCATCAGCGGCACTTCGGTCTGCTCACCGTTCCACATCGGGTCTTCAATGCTGTCAAACACTTCGCGCAATTTTTGTCCCCAACTGCTGTGCAGCATCCTGAAGTAGGGGTTGTTTTCGTCGATGCACACCACCTTGTCCGTGTGGAACGCATTGGCGTCATAAATCACCATGTCCAGCGGCAGGCCGACCGATAAATTGGATTTGAGCGTGGAGTCCATGGACACCAGGGCACATTTGGCCGCTTCGTCCAGCGGCGTTTCGGGGGTGATGACACGGTCCAGCACCGGCTTGCCGTATTTGGATTCACCGACCTGGAAGTAGGGCGTCTCGGGCGTGGCTTCGATAAAGTTGCCCGCCGAGTAGACCTGAAACAGGCGCATGCCTTCACCTTTGATCTGGCCGCCAAACACCAGCGACACGTTGAAATCCACCCCGGCTTGCTTGAGGGCCGCTGCATCGCGTTCGTGCACCCGGCGAATGGCGGAGCCCAGCACGCGCGCGGCGTCGAACATGCTTTTGGCGTTCCAGATGGTGATGCCTTCGTCGGCCTCATGGTCCTTGAGCTTTTCGATCTGCAGAATTTCACGGATGGATTGCGAGATGCTCAGGTTGCCCGCCGACAGCAGCACCATGAAGCGGTCGTCGGGTTTCTCGTACACGATCATTTTGCGAAAGGTGCTGATCTGGTCCAGCCCGGCGTTGGTGCGGGAGTCGGAGAGGAACACCAGTCCGGCGTTGAGTTTGATGGCGACGCAGTAGGTCATGGGGCGGAAAACTGTTGAGGCAAAACCGCAGAGTGTAGAGTGGACGGGGTGGGGGAGTGTCTTGCCCCGGGCAGTGGGGGTGTCTTGCGCGGGGCGGGCGGGGTGTACAGGCCGGGGGCTCATGAACCTTCGGTTCCGAAATCGCCCCCAACCTGCACCCCCCACCCGCCCCACGCAAGACGGGGGTTCGTGGACGCGCGGTGCGCTGCACGAACGGGGGACAGGTGGAAGCTAAATCGCGACCGGGGAACGAAGTGGTCCGTCAGGTACCACGGCAAGGTAGTATCAAGATCAACAAAAAAGCAGGGACCAAACATTTATGAAATTTCGTTTTATCGGAGCTACTGGTGGTCACGTCACCGGCTCATGCACTCTTTTTTATTACCCACGAAAAGATAGCCAGTTTCTTGTCGATTGCGGATTGGTTCAAGGTGAAGGCAATGACATTGAGCAAAATTCGTCGCAATTCCCTTTCGATCCATCTGAAATCGATTTTGTATTGTTGACCCATGCACATCAGGATCACTGCGGTCTGATTCCCAAACTCTACAAAGATGGCTTCACGGGTCGGGTCATTTGTACGAGAGCAACTGCACGGTTAGCGCAACTTTCACTTCTTGACTCAACGCATCACAAAGACTGTCCATTTTCAGAGGACGATGTGCACAGAATTCGATATGACCATATCGATGATCGACCTGATTTTTCCCTGTCCAAATTACTACCGATTGCAGATGATCTTTTTGCCTCGTTCACAAGGTCTGCACATATTCTTGGAGCGATGTCGATAACTATCGGCTGGCTAAATCCAAGTGACGAGAAGGAATACCTCGTTATGAGTGGAGACCTGGGAAACAACACAAAACAGAATCCTTACCAACCACTGCTTGCCGGTCGACAGGGGATTTTTGGGTATCCAAAAGCGATCATTGTCGAATCTACCTATGGCGGAAAAGACCGTGACAGTGAGTGCGCTGATTACGATGGGCGCATTGAATGCCTAAGGAAGATCATTCAAGAAGAAGTTTTTGACAAGAAAAGCCTGCTTCTAATCCCTGCCTTTTCTTTGCAGCGGACACAGGAACTGCTTTTTGATTTGCACATTACTTTTCAGAAGTTCTTTTCGACTGCGGAGTTGAGCCAAGCACCATCATATTTCCCCAGTGATTTTAACGATGAATTTGAAAATGATGCCTGGGGTCACGGTGTCCATCAGTGTCTATTGCGAGCCATTGGCACGCTGCCAGAAATAGACCAAGACAAATGGCGTAATTGCTTCATAGCGGCTAACAGCGCTGGCCGGGAAAACTATTGCCTTGTGGATAACCCGGAAGTTTCAATTGAAGACATTAAGAATTTGATGTCTGAATGTCGGCACACGTACCCGGTTGAAATTGTTTTGGATTCACCTTTGGCGAGAAAAATGAGCGCTGTATTTCGTGATGAGCTTTGTCGGAGGCAACATTTCAATCCAGATGAAACTGTCTATCGCAATCGGTATTTGGCTGAACGCTTTGGTCTTGGCAGCGAAGTTGAAGTTGATGCGCTAATCAAAAAACTTTTTCCTGCAGACAATGGTGAAGAAGTGACTATTCCGTCTGGCATGCATGAAATTCGCTACAAGACGGGGTACAAGACCCCTAAGCCGCACGTCCTTCAAGAAAAGGGCCACATCCTGATTACAGGAGGTGGAATGTGCAATGGTGGCCCGGTTTTAGAGCATTTCAAAAAAACGCTGACCGCGAAAAGACGAACCGTACTTCTGACCAATGGCTATATGGCAACCGGGTCATTGGGAGGAGCAATTCAAGCAATCTGCCAAGCGAAACACGATGGCACACCACTGCCAGTTGAGCCATTGGTGATTGGTGAGGATCAGTTCAATCCGGTGGATGTGACCTTAAAGATCATTCAGTTACAGGGCTATTACTCTGGTCACGCTGATCAAAGTGGTTTGATGGACTTTATTTTCAAGGTCAAAAGCAGCGAAAAAATGCCGCTAGACCCAAAGCCCGCAACGGTTTTCATAAATCATGGCAGACATGCGATACGAACAGCATTCAGGAAAGCGATTGAGGCCAGGGCATCCAACAGCCTGCAGGGTGACCGGGCTATCAATGGTGTAGAAACACCAGATGACCCGATGGGGTGGTACGACCTTGATGCGGGCAAGTGGCTCGAACCGGTCATTGAAACCAGGACTGATTCGTTGCTTTTAGAACTGATTAAAGAACAACGAAAAACGAACCATTTGCTACAACGGCTGATGGATCAAAGAAGTATTGTTGAATCTGTACGCGAGTTCTCTAATAAGCCGAATCAGCGGCGATGAGTCGCCGTTATCTGCCCGCCGTGGAGATGAGCGCACATTGTGTCGGTTGCAACGCTGGACCTGATTGCCACATTTCTGGAACCAAACTCTCACGTTTCAATGACCGGTTTGGAGTGAGCAGTTTTACAAACGCTATATCCGGTACCAGTCTATTGCCAGTATTCGCCAAACTTTTTTCCCCTTGCCGCTTTCCCCAAGCAATCACAGCCAAGAGCCCTGCAAATCCCAAGTGACCCGCCCAAAAAAATAGCCCCAAAAATGGGGCTATTTTTGCTGTCCGCAAGAATTACTTGCTGTTGACGTCCTTGGGAGCTTGGACGATTCTCTTTTGATTGAACTTCAGCGCGGCTTGCGCCAGCTTCTGTTTTCGCTCCAAGTTAATCCTTTCGAGCTCCGCGTGGCTGCTCTTCTTCATGTTCGGGTCTTTACCAAATACGCCTGCCATAGTGTGGGCTCCTTTCGTTCAGTCTAACTGAAATGCGAAAAGAGAGCCCTGTCGCCCACCATAGCGGGTTTGGGGTATCGGCCTGGCGCGATTTTAAAAAGCCAGGCGTATGAGCGCCAGGCCGATGCCCCAAATCCGCCCCACCCGGAGCGCAAGGCAGCAAGGCAACAAAAGCGCAAGGCAACAAGAGCGTTAAACCTTCCCCGCCAGCGCCTTCAACTGGTACAGCGCATCCAGCGCCTCCCGTGGGCTTAAACCATCAGGATTAATGGCCGCAAGCGCCGTCTCCACTGCGCTGGCAGCTATTATTTCTGTAGCGGGTGGTGCCGCAAATAAATCCACCTGGGCGTTGCTCTGCGAGGCTTGCGCCTCCAGTGCCTCCAGGGTGTGGCGGGCGTGGTTCACCACGGCGGCGGGCATACCGGCCAGGCGGGCCACTTGGATGCCGTAGCTCTTGCTGGCCGGGCCGCTCTGGATTTCGTGCAAAAACACAATGTCGCGGCCCGACTCCACGGCGCTTACATGCACATTGATGGCGGCGTGGTGGGTGGCCGGGAACTCGGTCAGCTCGAAATAGTGGGTGGCAAACAGGGTGTAGGCCTGGGTTTTGTCGTGCAACTGAGTGGCAATGGCCGAGGCCAGCGCCAGGCCGTCAAAGGTGGAAGTGCCCCGGCCAATCTCGTCCATCAGCACCAGCGAATTCGGTGTGGCGGCGTGCAGGATTTGCGCGCCCTCCAGCATCTCCAGCATGAAGGTGGACTGGGCGTTGGCCAGATCGTCGGCGGCACCGATGCGGGTGTGGATGGCGTCGATCGGCCCCAATCGGCAGGCTTGCGCGGGCACGTACGAGCCCATGCTGGCCAGCAGAACGATCACCGCGATCTGGCGCATGTAGGTGGATTTACCACCCATGTTCGGGCCGGTGATGATCTGCATACGCTGCTTGGGGCCCATGCGCGTGTCGTTGGCAATGAAGGCACCGCTGTTCAGCTCGGCCAAGCGGGCTTGCACCACCGGATGGCGGCCCTGGCTGATGTCCAGGCAGGGTTCCTTGACAAACTGCGGTGCGCACCAGTCCAGGGTCAGGGCGCGTTCGGTCAGGGCACACAGGGCGTCCAGCGTGGCCAGGGCGCGGGCGAGGTGGGTCAGCGCTGGCACAAAGGGCTGCAACTGGTCCAGCACCTGCTCGTACAGCCATTTTTCCCGCGCCAGGGCACGCTCCTGCGCGCTCAGGGCCTTGTCTTCAAAGGCCTTGAGTTCGGGGGTGATGAAGCGTTCGGCATTTTTCAGGGTCTGGCGGCGGCGGTAGTCGTCGGGCACTTTGTCGATCTGGCCCTGCGTGACTTCGATGAAGAAACCATGCACCTTGTTGAACTGCACACGCAGGTTGGCGATGCCGGTGCGGGCTTTTTCGCGCACTTCCAGGTCCAGCAAAAAACCGTCGCAATTGGTCTGGATGGCGCGCAGCTCGTCCAGCTCGGCGTCAAATCCGGTGGCGATCACACCGCCGTCGCGCACCAGCACGGCGGGCTCGGGGTGGATGGCACGGCCCAACAGCTCGGCGCAGCCGGGGGGCGGCTGCAAGTTGCTTGCAATGTGCGCCAGCAAACTAACCAGAGGGCGAGGCGACTGGGAGTTCTGCGTAGGTAAAAGGGGGAGACCGAAGGTCGGAGGACACGAAGCAGAATTTCCAGTCGATTCGCCCTCTAGCCCCCGTGGAATGTGCGCAAGCAGCTCACTTTTTTGTAGCGTGAGCATCAGCGCCACCAGCTCGCGCGGGCGCACCTGGCGCAGGGCGATGCGGGCGGTGATGCGCTCCACGTCGGTGCTGCCCTTGAGTTGTTCACGCAGTTTGCTCCAGGCACCCGCGCGCAGCGCGGTGATGGCGTTCAGGCGTTGCTGGGCCTCGGTGCGCTCGCGCCGGGGCGTGAGCAGCCAGCTTTTGAGCAGGCGGCTGCCCATGCCGGTCATGCAGGTGTCCAGCAGCGAAAACAGCGTGGGCTTTTCTTCGCCGCGCAGGGTCTGGGTGAGCTCCAGGTTGCGCCGGGTGGTTTGCGGCAGGTCGATGAGGTCGTCGTTGCGCTGCACGCGCACGCTGTGCACATGGGTGAGCGCCCGGCCCTGGGTGTGTTCGGCATACCCCAGGAGCGCGGCGGCGGCGGCGTGGGCCTGCACCAGTTCCTGCGCTTGCCAGGGCGCCAGGCTGGCGGCCTTGAGTTGCTCCAAAAGCTTGCGTTCGCCCAGGCCCGCGTCGAATTGCCAGTCGGGCCGCGCCGAAATCGACATGCCCGCCGCTGCCTGCATGCTGCGCAAACGGGCTTCAAAGGCCGGTGTGGCGCCTGCGCTGAACACCAGCTCGCCGGGGCCGATGCGCGCTATCCATTCGGCCAGCGCGTCGGGCACGCATTCGGCCAGGTGCACCTCGCCTTGGGTCACGCTCAGCCAGGCCAGGCCGCAGGTGTTGCGCGGGCCCTGGTGCACGGCCAGCAGTAGCGACTCGGTCTTGTCGCTCAGCAGTTCCATGTCGGTCAGGGTGCCGGGGGTGACCACACGCACCACTTTGCGCTCCACCGGCCCTTTGCCGGTGACCTCGCCCACCTGTTCGCATATGGCCACCGATTCGCCCAGCTTGATGAGCCGGGCCAGATAGGTTTCCACCGCGTGAAAGGGCACGCCGGCCATCATCACCGGCTGGCCGGCGGACTGGCCGCGCTGGGTGAGGGTGATGTTGATCAGCCGGGCGGCCTTCTCGGCATCGGCATAAAACAGTTCGTAAAAATCACCCATGCGGTAAAACAGCAGGGTGTCGGGGTAATCCGCCTTGAGCCCCAGGTACTGGGTCATCATGGGGGTGTGTTGCTTTTCTTCGTCGCTCATCCGGGCAAGTCTATCAAGATCACATGCGAAATATGGACCTATTCCCGGGGCGCCTTTGTAGACGCCGCCACCGGAACATTGGGCGAGGTGCGATACTTTGGCGCATGCGGTTGAAATTTTTGTCCGTCCTGGTTTTTTGGCTATGTCTGCCTTGGGCGAACGCTTGCCTGGCGGATGTGCGTGAAATCACGGGTACCTGGTACCAAGCGCCACCCGACTGGGTGTACCGGGGGCAAACGGACCTTGCCGTTGCGGGTCTCCAGCCGGTGGCCAAGGTGTCCCTGACGGGAGGCCGTTTTTGGCAGCAGGCGGAGTTTGAAGTCAGCACCGCAGGGCGCTATGTGCTGGATTTCAAGAACACCTCGGGCATTGGGCGTTTTCGCCATATCGTCCTTGGTGCCAATGGACAAGCGGTTGCTGACATGCGCGGTGGCATCCAGGCAGAGGTGCCCAACCCATTTTTCCTGCGCCACGGACGCGAAGTGGAATTGCCCCTCGGCCACTACCAGTTGCTCACCGAGCTGAATTCGCCTTTTTTTCTGGCGGAACCGCAGCCCTATCTGGACGCATTGGACAGCTACCAGAGAACCATCAAACAAGGCACCGCCATCACCTTGTTGTGCCTGGGTCTGTTCCTTGGGCTGATGATCTACTACATGGCCATCGCCCTGGTGCGCAAACGCCTGTCGGAGGCCATGTATGCGCTGTTCATTCTGGGCAACCTGTTGTTCAACGGCGCTGCGTTGCTGGTTTTTTCCGAGCTGTTGGGGATGCACTGGATCTATTTGGTCAGCGTTCCCATTTTGTTCTCCAATTGTGCCTACATCGTGTTCGTCATGTCCTTGCTGGAGATTCGGCAGGATACGCATCCGCGCTTGAGAAAAATCGGCGTGTCGCTGTTGGCGTTGTTGGGTGGATTGATTGTGCTGGCGGTGCTGAAGCCGAATTGGTCCCTGGAGATCGACCGTTACGGCGTGGGCATTTTCCTGACCTACGGCCTGCTGGCCGGCGTCGTCCGAGCGCGCGAGGGCAGTGTGTCCGCGCGCTACTACCTGTGTGCAATCGGGGCGTTTTTCGTCTTGGGGATATGGACTATTACCGCCAGCAGTGGCGACGGTTCATTCTTATTTATCGAACACATGGGCTTGTTGTCGGTGTCCGTCGAAGTGGTGCTGCTGGCCCTGGTGCTCTCCTACCAGTTTGGCCAGTTGTACCGCGACAAGGAAAATGCGCTGGAGCGTATGGAGCAAAGCACCCGCGTGGCCCGAACCGATGCGCTGACGGGCCTGCCCAATCGTGTGGCACTGGATATGGCCCTGGAGAACTTGCCGCAACACGGCTGTCTGACCTTTATCGACCTTGATGGCCTCAAGTATTACAACGACCAATTTGGCCATGCGCGCGGTGACGAGTTGTTGCGTTCGTTTGCCCACCATTTGAGCAAACAACTGGGGGCCCAGGCACAGGCGCACCGTCTGGGGGGGGACGAGTTTGCCATTACCTGCATGCATGGCGGTGAGGCGTGGATCGCCGGTGCCTTGGAGCAGGCGGTTGCACACATGTGTGCCAGTGGGTTCGAATTTTCGGGTGCCAGTTACGGCTCGGTTTTGATCCATGAACACCCAAGCCTGGAAGAGGTCAAGCGCATGGCCGACCGCCGCATGTACGAGAACAAGCGTCAACGCCGGACGCAGCGCGGGCAGCAACCCGAGGCCCCGGAAGTTTTGCGAAATTAAGTATTGGTAGTGTCAAAAAAAAGAGGAGCGTTATGCAGCGTATTGTTGGTTTGGTCTGGCCCATTGTTCTGTCGATCGTGTTGCCGCTGGTGGCGGCCTGGTTTGCTTACCCGGACACCCATTTGCCGCCAGGGTTTGGGGTGTTCCCGCCGCTGTTTGTCGCGGCGGCCCCCGGCTTCAACCTGCTGGTCTTCACGGTGATTGCCCTGGTGGAAATCGGCATTGTTATTTTTTTGCTGTTCCCACAGCGCTTCGGCTTCACCGTCCCGGCACCATCGCCCCGGCCCGCCCCGGCCAAGTTTCCCGTCTGGTTTTGGATAGGTGCCGCCGTGACGCTGTTTTTTTGGTGGTTGATGTGGACGCGGGTTACGCCTTTTGGCGACCTGGTGTACTACGCCTTTACCCCGCTGTGGTGGGGCTTCATCCTGACGCTGGACGGCCTGGTGTACCACCGCAGCGGTGGCTATTCCCTGCTGGCGAATCGCCCTAAAACCCTGCTGATCAGCGCCGCGGTGTCGCTGGTGGGCTGGACCTATTTTGAGTATTTTGACTATTTCGCCCTGGGCGACTGGTACTACCCCAACAGCACCATGCCGCAGCTCAGCCACAGCACCATTGTGCTGCTGTTCCTGACGGCCTACACCACGGTCTGGCCCGCGATTTTCGAGTGGTACAACTTGCTCAACACGGTTCCCCGTCTCGCCACCCGCTATACCAACGGACCCAAGGTGTCTTTGCCAGGTGGACGGCTGCTCGGGATCGGGTTTTTTCTGATCTTTGCCATGGTGTTTTACCCCTATCCGCTGTTCTGGGTGTTATGGGTTGGGACGCTGATGATTTTCTCGGGGCAATTGATCCGCAAAGGCATCTGGAACCCCTTCACTGCCATGGCGCAGGGCAACTGGGGCCCGGCCTTGCTCATGGCCATGGGTACCTTGTGCAACGGTTTGTTTTGGGAGATGTGGAACTGGGGCAGTGCGCACCCGACCAACCCGGTCACCAATCCCAACTACTGGATGTACAACATCCCCTACGTCAACGTCATTCATATCTTCTCTGAAATGCCCTTGCTGGGGTACATGGGCTATATGCCCTTCGGCATTTTGGCCTGGGTGATGTTTATCTGGCTGGGTGAGTTGTTCGGCTTCGATACGGCCTTGTTGCCGAACGACCGGGACCGCAGCGCCCAGCGCCAGGTCAGATAGCGCTCAGGCGCGGCATATACAAGGCCGCTCCAGTGACCGGGGAATGCTGGGCCTGGAGCTTGAACACGGCCACCACCTGCACCAGATCACTGGACTGACTCTTCAGGCTGCTGGCCGCCGCCGCCATTTCTTCCACCAGCGCCGCATTTTGCTGGGTGGCGCGGTCCATCTGGCCAATCGCTTCGCCCACCTGTGCCACGCCCTGGGCCTGTTCATGGCTGGCGGCGCTGATTTCCCCCATGAGGTTGGTGGCCTGCTGCACGGCGCGCACCACGTCGGCCATGGTGTTGCGGGCCTGGTCCACCAAGGCGCTGCCTTGCGCAACCCGCTCCACGCTGGCGCCAATCAGGTGCTTGATCTCCTTGGCGGCATCGGCCGACCGGCTCGCCAGGGAGCGCACCTCCGACGCCACCACGGCAAAGCCCCGGCCCTGCTCGCCCGCGCGCGCCGCCTCGACCGCAGCGTTGAGCGCCAGGATGTTGGTTTGAAACGCAATGCCGTCGATCACCTGGATGATGTCGGCAATCTTGCGTGAACTCTCGTTGATACCCTTCATGGTTTCGACCACCTGACCGACCACTTCACCGCCCTGGATGGCCACGGTGGACGCGTTCATGGCAAGCTGGTTGGCCTGCAGGGCGCTGTCGGCGTTCTGCTGGACGGTGGTGCTGAGCTCTTCCATGGACGCCGCGGT
>NZ_JAUYQD010000110.1 GCF_030697375.1 Rhodoferax sp.
ACCGCGGCCATCTTGACGCCGGCGTGCTGCTGCTCGCCAAGCCCTATCGCAAGTCGGATCTCGCTCAGATGATCCGCGCCGCCCTTGCCGCCTCAAGTCGGGTAGCGGATACTCTTCCATCATAAATGGAAGCGGCGATGATGGCTCCCCTCAAGCCGGGCGTTACACTTGCGCAACCGAACGGTCCCGTCATCGAGACCGGGCGCCTGAAGCTGCGCCAATGGCGCAGCGCCGATATAGCGCCATACACCGCGATGCTGGCCGATCCCGCCACCGCGCGCTTCATCACCGTCGACGGCAATCCCGTGATCGACGAGATGACCGGCTGGCGACACAGCGTCGTCATGGCCGGGCATTGGTCGCTGCACGGCGCCGGCATGTTTGCGGTCGAGGAAAAGGAAAGCGAAAAATTCATCGGCCGGGTCGGGCCGTGGTTTCCGCCGGCCTGGCCGGAGTTTGAAATCGGCTGGGGCATTACCAGGGAAGCCCAGGGCAAGGGGTACGCCGTCGAGGCGGCGCGCGCGTCGATCGACTGGGCCTTTGCCACGTTCGAGATCGAGCGGGTGATCCATTGCATCGACCGTGAGAACACCGCGTCGCAAGGCGTGGCGCGGCGGCTCGGAGCCGAAATGGACCGCGAGATCGAACTGTTCGGCCATGTCGCGGATGTCTGGGTGACGCGGCGAGAGGCGTGGACTGGTTCCTGAAAATTGAAGTGCGCGCCAGCCTGCATTAGAGTCGCCCGAACTATTCCGTCCGGGCCGAACCGATGTCACCTGCCATGATCGATCTTGCCTTGCGCGCCGGCACGGTAGCCTTGCTGCTGGTGCTGTCAGCATCGCTGTATCGCGATTTCCGGACCGTTTTCGCCGGGCGGCTTGCGATCGCGCTTGCATTGGGCTCGGCCGCGCATGCCATGACCTCAGGCATCGGAGCGAGCGCGCCGATTTCGATCTCGCATGCACCGCTGATCGCGCTGTCGACCGGAAACGCCGTGGTGCTCTGGCTGTTCACGCGCGCGCTGTTCGACGATTCGTTCAAGATGCGCTGGTGGCATTCACTGCTTTGGGCGGCCGTGGCGGCGTTCAGCTTCGTCAACTGCATGTGGATCGCACCGGGCGGCAACGCGCGGATTTCCATCATCGCGATCAATGTGCTCGCACTCGGCTTTATCGCGCTCGCGGTCGGGCAGACGTTAGCTTACTGGTCCGCCGACCTCGTCGAAGGCCGCCGCCGCATCAGGGTTTTTATCGTCAGCGCCGCCGCATTCTAC
>NZ_JAUYQD010000111.1 GCF_030697375.1 Rhodoferax sp.
CGTTGCACGATGGTCACAAACTGCGCAGGCTTTGGTGCAGGCCCGTTTTGGCGCGCGGAAATTCGATGGCTGTGCGTTCAAACGCAAGGCTGGCTACGGCCTACAACGCCGGTTTCACGGCGTCGGCAAGAAATCCGTGCAGCGCCGCCACCACCTGCGCGCCCTCGCCGATCGCGCCGCCGACCCGCTTGACCGAGCCCGAACGCACGTCGCCGACCGCGAACACGCCGGGCACCGACGTCTCCAGCGCCGATGCCGGCTGTCCTTCGCCTTTGCCGCACTGCGCGCCGGTGACGACGAATCCGCCACGATCGACCATGACGCCGCAGCCGTCGAGCCAGTCGGTGGCGGGATCGGCGCCGACGAACAGGAACAAATTGCGGATATCGAGGGCGTTCTCGTCGCCGCCGAGGCGGCTGCGCCAGCGCACCCGCTGGAGCGATCCTTCCTCGCCGCCGTCGAGCCCGACCACTTCGGCATTGAACAGCAGTTCTATATTGGGCGTCGCCTCGATGCGCTCGATCAGATAGCGCGACATGCTGGCGCCGAGGCCGCCGCCGCGGATCACCATGTAAACCTTGCTGGCGTGACCCGACAGGAACACCGCGGCCTGCCCGGCGGAATTGCCGCCGCCGACCAGCGCGACCTCCTGCTCAGCGCACAATCGTGCCTCGATCGGGGAGGCCCAGTACCAGACGCCGCGGCCCTCGAACGCCCCGAGATTTTCGATCTCGGGCCGGCGGTAGCGGGCGCCGCTCGCCACCACCACCGACCGTGCGCGCATCCGCTGTCCGCAATCGGTCGCCAGCGCAAAGACACCATCGCTGCGCGAGCAATCGAGCGATCCGACCGAGACCGGGATCAGCATCTGGGCGCCGAATTTCTGCGCCTGATTGAAGGCGCGGCCGGCCAGCGCCATGCCGGAAATGCCGGTGGGGAAGCCGAGATAGTTCTCGATTCGGGCGCTGGCGCCGGCCTGGCCGCCGAACGCGCGCGCGTCGAACACGGCGACCGACAATCCCTCGGATGCCGCATAGACGGCGGTGGCGAGCCCCGCCGGCCCGCTGCCGACCACCGCAACGTCGTAGAGCTTGTCATGATCTTCGTCCCCGATCATTCCGATCGCGTAGGCAATGGCCGGCTCGGTGGGATTGCGCAGCACCCTGCCGTCGGGGACCACGACCAGCGGCAGATCGGCGCGCGAGGTCGCATAGCGCTCGACGAGGTCGGCGGCGTCCTTGTCGGTGGCGGGATCGAGCACATGGTAGGGCTGGCCGTTGCGCCCGAGGAAATTCTGCAGCCGCGCCATATCGCCGAGCGTGTCGGCGCCGATCAGCACCGGGCCACCGACGCCGCCCTGGATCAGGCTGACCCTGCGCAGGATCAGTGCTCGCATGATGCGCTCGCCGAGGTCGGCTTCGGCGACCAGCAGCGCCCGCAGTTGATCCGGCGGGATCAACAGCGTTTCGACATCGCCCTCGGCAGGGCCATCGACCAGCGCGGCGCGGCCGGAGAGCTGGCCGATCTCGGCGAGAAACTGGCCCGGTCCCTGATCGATCACCGGCGTGACGCGGCCGAGCCCGTCACGCTGGGTGATCGCGACATGGCCTGTGAGGATGACGAACATGCCGGGGCCGGGCTTGCCGGTCTCGAACAGCGCCTCGCCGGATTGGTAGCGACTGAGCTCGCCGAACCGGCGCATGCGCGCGATTTCGTGCGGCGTCAGCGCCGGAAAGGTCTGTTCGTGCCGGGGAAAGGCAAAGGACGAAACTTGGCCCTCCGCACCATTTGCGGTCGTAGAATCACCTGCCATCTCGGTCTCACCCGTAAAACCAGAAGCCCCCCGCGGTGCGGACAAGCATGTCCCGGGCCACACGCTGCGCGGTCAATTATTTCCGCCGGACCGCCGCGTGACGGCTAATCGCCCGGTTTCCTTTCGAGTTCGTCATGTAGGGAGGCGCCGGCGTCATCGCGAGGTGCGGCGGCCCCGTCGCTGCGTCCCCTCGCCTGCGATTTCCGCCGCTTGAGATTCTCACGCAGTGCCAGTTTCAGCCGGTCCTGCCGCGAATTCCCGGCCGGGTTTTCGCGTCGGTTCTTGTCATCCGTCATCTTGGGCCTCTTCGAA
>NZ_JAUYQD010000112.1 GCF_030697375.1 Rhodoferax sp.
TCCGCGCCGCGGGCGGGGCGCTGTTCCTGATCGGCTCGCTGATCATGGCCTACAATCTCTGGATGACGGTGCGCGTCGGCGTGGCGGAAGTGCAGGCGCCGGCCGTTCTTCAGCCGGCGGAATGAGGAACGATAAAATGTCTTTCTGGACGCGGCATCAAATTTTCGAAAAGAACTCGATCGTCCTGATCGTGGGTATCCTCGCGGTCGTCGCCATCGGCGGTCTGGTCGAGATTACCCCGCTGTTCTACCTGAAGAGCACGATCGAGAAGGTCGACGGCGTCAGGCCATACACGCCGCTGGAACTGACCGGCCGCAACATCTATGTCCGTGAAGGCTGCTATCTCTGCCACTCGCAGATGATCCGGCCGCTGCGCGACGAGGTCGAGCGCTACGGGCACTTCTCGCTGGCGGCCGAAAGCATGTACGACCATCCGTTCCAATGGGGATCGAAGCGGACCGGGCCGGATCTGGCGCGGGTTGGCTCGAAGTATTCCGACGAATGGCATGTCACGCATCTGGCCAATCCGCGCGCCATCGTTCCTCAGTCGGTGATGCCCGGGTATCCGTTCCTGGCCGAGACCGAGGTCGATATCGCCGGCATGGAGGGGCATCTGCGAACCAGCCGTACCGTCGGCGTCCCCTATTCGGACGACCAGATCGCCAACGCGGTTGCCGACCTGAAGGCGCAGGCCGATCCCGACAATCCCGGGGTGGACGCCTTTACGAAACGCTATCCGAAGGCGGTGGCGCGCAACTTCGACGGCAAGGCCGGCTTGCCGACCGAGATGGATGCGCTGGTCGCGTACCTGCAGATGCTCGGCACGCTGGTCGACTTCAAGCTTTACAACGAAAAGGCAAATCTCCGCTGAAAAGGCGCATACGATGAAAGCAATCCTGACGGTCCAGAATATCACCTCGGAGTTCGTCACGAGTTTCTGGACACCGATCTTTGTCGGAATATTCCTCGCGATCGTGACTTACGCGCTTTGGCCTCGCAACAAGGCGACCTTCGACGAGGCGGCGAGAATCCCGTTGCGGGAGGAATGAAGAATCATGGCTGAACACAACGATATCGACCACGTCACCGGTACGTCGACCACAGGCCATCAGTGGGACGGCATCAAGGAACTGAACACCCCGCTGCCGCGCTGGTGGGTCATCACGTTCTACATCACCATCGTCTGGGCGTTCGGATACTGGATGGTATATCCGGCATGGCCGCTGCTGACGAGCCACACGACGGGCCTGTTCGGATATTCGAGCCGAGCCGACGTCGCCGTCGAGCTCGCCAACCTGGACAA
>NZ_JAUYQD010000001.1 GCF_030697375.1 Rhodoferax sp.
GCCGCCTTGGACCAACTGGTCCACCTGAACCATGAAGGCGCCGTGGCGGCCAGCACGCACAGCGGCCAGGCGTACAGCACGGCACGCAACACCATGGTGGCGGCCCTGCTGGTGGCGGTGGTGCTCGCGGCCGTGACCGCCCTGTGGCTGAACCGCTCCATCACCGGGCCCATGAACCGTGCGGTGACCCTGGCCCGGCTGATTGCCCAGGGCGACCTCTCCAGCGACATCCAGGTCGAATCCACCAGCGAAACCGGGCAACTGCAGCAGGCCCTGCGCCAGATGCAGGAGCAGCTGGTCACCGTGGTGAGCCAGGTGCGCGAGGGCTCGCAAGAGGTGGCCACCGCCAGCTCCGAAATTGCCCAAGGCAACCACGACCTGTCCGCCCGCACCGAGCAGCAGGCCAGCGCCCTGGAGCAAACCGCGGCGTCCATGGAGGAACTCAGCACCACCGTCCAGCAGAACGCCGACAGTGCGCTCCAGGCCAACCAGCTTGCCATGAACGCGTCCACCGTGGCCATCCAGGGCGGTGAAGTGGTCGGTCAGGTGGTCGAAACCATGAAGGGCATCAACGAGAGTTCACGCAAGATTGCCGACATCATCCAGGTGATTGACGGCATTGCGTTTCAAACCAACATCCTGGCACTCAATGCCGCGGTCGAGGCGGCGCGTGCCGGTGAGCAGGGCCGGGGCTTTGCCGTGGTGGCGTCGGAGGTGCGCTCCCTGGCGAGCCGGTCAGCGGACGCCGCCAAGGAGATCAAGCACCTGATTGGGGCCAGCGTGGAGCGGGTGGCGCAGGGCAGCGCCCTGGTGGACCAGGCCCGCAACACCATGGCCGACGTGGTGCGCGCCGTGCAGCAGGCTACCAACCTCATGGGAGAAATCAGCGCCGCCAGCCGTGAACAGGCCCAGGGTGTGGCGCAGGTGGGCGAGGCCATTGGCCAGATGGACCGCACCACCCAACAAAATGCGGCGCTGGTGGAAGAAATGGCCGCGGCGGCCAGCAGCCTGAAGAGTCAGTCCAGTGATCTGGTGCAGGTGGTGGCCGTGTTCAAGCTCCAGGCCGAGGAACAACATTCCCCAATCACAAGAGCGGCCATGGATGTGCCGCGCCTGAATGCGACCTGACCTGGCGTTGGGTGCTCAAAATCTAAGCTGCATCGCGTTTGTGACTTGCGCGCACAATCAAGGTACCGGGTGAGAGGTGGGAGGGACGCACTTGTCCCGATACGTCGAGCAGCCTACTGATAGCCTCCGCTACCAGGAATTCCATAGGTTGCCGGAAGGTCGTGAGCGCATAGGATGGGGAGGATGCCAGTTCGATATCGTCGAATCCAACGATGGCAATTTTTCCAACTGCGTGACACGCGAGCAAAGCATCCATGGCACCAATAGCCAGAATGTCGTTCTCACAAAACAAGGCTTCAATTCGCTTGTCACGGGGAGTCGATTCAAGATATCTCATGAGAGATTGCATGCCATCTCCCCGCTGGTAATGGCCCGTTTTAAGGACGGTGGCCAGCGCGATATTGTGCTCAAGCAGGCCTTCCTTGAACCCCTCAAACCGTCTGAGCTCCGTACTCTCCGAGGTTGGACCTGCCATGTAGCCGATGTTCTGGTATTTGCACTCCACGAAAAGCCCCGCGATTTCACGTCCGGCCTGAAAACCATCGGTGCTCACGAACGGAATGCCCGCATTGCCGCTGTTGCGGAACATGACTACCAGCGGGATGTGCTTGATGTTTTGGGCCAGATGAATAAGCTCACGCGTAAGCGTTGTTCCCAAGAACAACAAACCATCTACTTGCAGTTGGTCTGCCAGTGTGAGTGCGTTGGCAGGGCTGTATTCAGAACTGATGTTTAGCAACAGCGAGCTATAGGACTTCAGTTGAAGTTGTCTCGTAACTTCATTGAGTAATTTAAGTTGGTTGGGGTTGCCAAGTTCGTCCATCACCAAACCAATGATGTTGGTTTTCCGCGTAGACAAACTTCGGGCCAGCAAGTTGGGGCTGTAGCCCAATTCAGCCGAAATCTTTTTGATTTTTTCTCGGACATCTGGTGCCACTTGAGCACCTTCCGTAAAAGCCCGTGAGACGGTCCACTTCGAGACTCCAGCACGCACAGCGACGTCGCTTGCCGTGACTTTTCTGTTGGGTGACGCTTGGGATTTCATAGGTACTCACTGAAAGAGAATCGAATCAAAAAACAGAATGCATTTTCTTTTATTTGAGAGACATGAAAACAGCTTTTTGACGGGTGTAAAATCCGCTGCAACCGGGTGCAGTTTATGAAGCCAGTTTCCCCAAAAACTGGAAAAATTGCAAGCCAGCTGACTCTACAGCATTTTGATGGGTGCTCAATGTAGCTGCGGCTGGCAGGCCGCCCTCTTGTTGCCTTGGAAGGAAAACTATGCGTTGGGCATTTATAGGTGCGAGCAACATTGCCGGTCGATGGATGGTCGACGCTGTTCGAAGTGTTGGTGATGACGTCATTGCTGTTGTCTCTGGCGACCCGGATCGAGCGAAGGCATTTGCCGATGCGCATCACATTGGCCACGCACTGGCGGATGAAAGCCCTTTGAAGGGGCTTGGTGTAGACGCCGTTTACATATCCACAACCAACGAAAAACACGAAGCCTCAGTGCTGCGGGCAGCGGCTTGTGGTTTTCACGTTTTATGTGAAAAGCCTCTGGCTACCCGCCTTGAATCAGCCCGGCGCATGGTGAACGCCTGCCATGTGGCCGGCGTCACCCTGGGGACGAACTTCCACCTGCGCCACAACCAAGTGCACCAGATGATGCGCGATTCCGTACGCAATGGCGCACTGGGGCAAATGGTCTGCGTACGCGTGAACCACTCCGTATTTTTGCCGCACAACTTGCAAGGTTGGCGCCTCAAGGACAAGGCGGCTGGAGGCGGGGTTGTACTGGACATTGCGGTTCACAACGCTGACTCTGTGGCTTTTATTTTGGGTGAATACCCAGAAGAAGTGACGGCCCTGACCGGCAACAGTGGGATGGGTGAAGGTCTTGAAGACACCGCCATGTCCATTTGGCGTTTTCCGAGTGGGATCACCGTTTTCACACACCAGGGCTTTGCCACTCCATACGGCGAAAAAGGCATTGAATTACTGGGGACCAAGGCTGCGCTCAAGGGCATATCCATGTTGGACCAAGGCTCACCTGGCACCGTCACCTTGATGTCAGACCAAGGCAATCAGCTCACTGAGATGCCGGACGTCAATCTCTACAACAAGGTTTTGGAAAATTTTCACAAAGCGCTTCGTGGTGAGTCCACCGACATGGCTGATGGCAAGGCGGGCTTGAATTCGCTTGCAGTCGCACTGTCCATCCTTGAAAGTGCAAAGTCTGGGCAAACTGTGCATGTCAATTATGGGCATCCCCAAGGCCAATGAATAGAGATCTGTAGTGAGCCAAGATTCAAAATTCCAGCCCAGTCCAGAAGAGGTGGTACGTCTGGCGAAGGCACCCATAGACCCATGGCAGCTTGCTGCAAATGCAGACGAGCTGGCATCTCATCAGCCCATGGGCATCACACTCATGAACCATGCCATTGTGCTGTACCGTAAAGTGGATGGTGCCCCCGTTGCCCTTGAAGATCGGTGTCCCCACCGCTGGGCCCCTCTGTCAGATGGACGCGTGGATGGCGACAATATTGTGTGCCCCTACCATGGGTTCAAATTCTGTCCCCGTGGCCAGCTTGTCGAAACGCCTGGCAAGCCAAGCACGCCAGGAATCTCCCGCGCAAAGGTTTACCCCGTCATCGAAAGAGAGAAGCAAATTTGGATTTGGATGGGGGACGGAGATCCGGCCCCCATCCAATCCGCTCGCGATTAAAGTCACGCGTAGTCCACCCAGACCGCACCCGCATCGGCGGAGCGCACGCAGTTTTCGACCCAGCGCACACCCTCGATGCCGGCGTGGATATCGGGATAGCGCAGCGTGGCCAGCAGGTCCGCGTCACCGCGGTCCGTGGCTTCCATGGCCATGCCAAAGCGGTAGTACAGATTCGACCAGGCTTCAAACAAGCCCTCGGGGTGGCCCCCACCAATGCGGTCGTCATGCAGCGCGTTGGCATGGAGGTAGCCCATGCCGCGCTCCAGAATCTGCACGGGCTGGCCCTGGATTTCGAACGTCATCTGGTTGGGTCGCTCGTCCCACCACTCCAGGCTGGCCTTGGAGCCGATCACACGGATTTTCTGGCCATGCATGGAGCCCGCATTCACCGCGCAGGACCACACATAGCCCACGGCGCCGCCCTGGTACTGCATGATAGTGAAGGCGTTGTCTTCCAGCGGCGCGCGGCTTTTCACGAAGCTCTGGCGCGAACACATCAAGCGCTCGATCTTCAGGTCTGGAAGCATCACTTCCGAGAGGTACAGCGGGTGCGTACCGATGTCGCCCAGCACGTAGCTGGGGCCTGCGAACTTGGGGTCCATGCGCCAGCGCGCAGCCGGGTTGGCGGCCTCGACGGCCTCGTTGTGGAAACCGTGGGCAAACTGCATTTGCACGATGCGGATGTCACCCAGGTCACCGCGCGCAATCATCGCGCGCGCCTGCTCAATCAGCTGGTGACCGGCATAGCCATAGGTCACACCGACGATGCGCCGGGTTTGGCGCGACAGCGCCAGCAGCTCTTCGGCTTCTGCGGTGGTGAAGCACAGGGGTTTTTCGCACACCACATGCACGCCAGCCTCCATCGCCGCCTTGCAGATGGCGAAGTGGGTGCCGTTGGGGGTGGCAATGGACACCGCGCGAATGCCGTCCGGCCGCTGGGCTTCTGCGGCAAACATGGCGGTGTAGTCGCTGTAGCAGCGCTCAGGCGGCAGGCCCAGGCTCTGGCCAAAAGTGCGGCCGCGCGCGGGGTCGATATCAAACGCACCCGCCACGAGTTGAAAGGTGCCGTCGCGCATGGCCGCCGAGCGGTGGATGTAGCCAATCTGGCTTCCGGCACCGCCGCCCACCATGGCCCAGGGAATGGGGCCCGAACGCATAGAAGTTCCTGTGATCACTGTGTGTCTCCTGTGTTGTTTAGAGAAAACCAACGGACTGCAAAAAGCTGCGGCTTTCGGTCACGTCGCGCAAACTGGTGTCGGCATTGCGCGGGTCGCGCTCCTGCTCGATGGTGATGTAGCCCTGGTAGCCAATGTCCAGCAGCGTCTGGCGCACACGCGGGTAGTCGATCACGCCCTTGCCGATGGGGCACATCACGCCGCGCGCACAGGCCGCGAAGAAGGCAATGTGCTCGCCCAGCACCTGCTGGAACACGGTGGCGTCCACGTCCTTGAAGTGCACATAGTCCAGGCGGCTCGCATGTTTGGTCAGCCACTCCACCGGGTCCATACCGGAGTAGTAGAGGTGACCGGTGTCCAGGCACAGGCCCGCGACCTCGTGCGGAATGTCCGCCACGATCTGGTCGATTTCGTCGGCGAATTCGATGTAGCCCCCGGCATGGGGATGGATCACGGCACGCACGCCAAACTCTGCCCAGGCCAGCGTGGCAATCTGGCGGATGTGCGAGACCATGGCGGCCCATTGCGGTGCAGTCAAACGCGGTGCGCGGTCGGAGTGGCCCGCGGCATAGTCGCGCTCGGTGTGGCCCCAGTCCATCACCACCAGATACGGCACGGCAAAGTGCTGGCCCGCCTCAGTGGGCAACTGCGGCAGTTGCTTGATGAGTGCGCAGATTTCACGCGTCTGCTTCAGCAGGCTGGGCAGGTTGGCGGGTGACACCAGGTCGTCGAAGATGGTGCCCGCAGTGATGCTCAAGCCACTCTTGTTGAGCTCCTGGCGCACCAGATCCACCTCCAGCGGAATGTAGCCATAGGGCCCCAACTCGATGCCTTTGTAGCCCGCAGCGGCGGCCTCATGCAGCACCCGTGTCCAGTGGGGCAGGTGCGGGTTCTTCACGTCATCCACGCCCCAGCAGCAGGGGGCGCATCCAATATTCATTCCCATGGGATTCCTTTAAATTTCAATGTGTATGCGGAGAGATTTCAGGTCTGGGGCTTGAAGTGGCGGTCGATGTAGCGCTGCATCTCTGCGCGCATAAAGCGGCTGGAGTCTTCGGCGCGCTCTTCCCAGGCGAACACGCAACTGGACAGCACGCCGTTAAAGCCCACCGCGCCCAGGGTGCCGAAGAAGATGTCCCAGTCGATCTCGCCCTGCCCCATGTCCAGGTGCTGGTGCACCCGGATCTGGTTGGAGCCCGGTGGATTGACGATGTAGCGCAGCTGGCTGCTCTTCTTGTGATTGAATGTATCGGCCACGCGGACATGGGCCAGCAGGGGCGCGGCCTCCCGCAACATGGCCGCCATGTCGTCGCCGTAATAGAACGTGTGCGGAGCGATGTAGGACAACTTGAGGGCACTGGAGGCGATGTTTTTCACGATATCGCAGGCGGCTGCATCTGTTCGATCCAGTCCTCGGGATGCGGCTCCACCGACAGCGTGATGCCTTCGCGCTCCAGAATGGGCAGCAGCTCGTCCATGGAACGGAACCAGGCGGCCTCGCACATCTCCTTGGTATTGGCACCGGAGCGCTCCCCCACCGAACGCTCGGGCGAGGCGCCGCGACCAAACTCGGAGATCATGAGCTCGCAGCCCATCTCTACAGCCACCTCGATGGCCTTCTTCCAGCAGCGCATCGCCCACTGGCGTTCGTCTTCAAATGGGCTGGCCCAGCGGTACATGGGCTGCAAGGTCGCCAAGCCCACGCCGTGCGTTTTCATCGCGGCCTTGAAAGCGGCCATGCGCTCCCGGGTGGCGCGGGGCATCACCCACCAGTCCAGAAAATCGGACCGGGGCGACAGCTCGATCTGGTCATAACCCAGCGCGGCCGTGGCACGGCACAGGTCCGGCAGGGACAGGTGGCGAATCATGTACGGGTCGAGTGCAATTTTCATGGGGGGTCTCCGGGTGTTGAACAAAATCTATCAAATTTTGATAGATACAAAAATCAGCCATTGCACTGCAAAGCAACTGGCAAATTATTGTTTTCCAGGTGAATATGGTCAATGATTTGGCCGCACGCGGTATCACGCCTATCAAGCCGATCCCGGCCATAATTGATAGATCTATCAAATGGAGTACCCCCATGGCTGAACCCACGATGCAAGACGTTGCCAAGGCCGCAGGCGTAGGCGTGGCCACGGTGGACCGTGTCATCAACCGCAGGGCGGCGGTGCGCCCGGCCACGGCGCAGCGCGTGCTGGACGCCGCCGAGCGCGTGGGCTTTCGCCGCGCGGGCCTGATCCAGCGGCGCATCAGCGAGCAGCAGCGCACGCGCAAGCTGGGTTTTCTGCTGCAAAGCCAGCGCTCGCCCTTCTACCGGGAGCTGGCCCAGGCCCTGCGCCAAGCGGTGCAGGCCCTGCCCCCGCCCCTGGACGCCGCCGTGGTCGAGTTCATGGACGACTTCACCCCCCGCAAAGTAGCGGAACGTTTAAGCGCCATGGGCAGCCGCGTGGACGCAGTGGCGCTGGTGGCAGCGGACCACCCGGTCATCAACCAGGCGATTGAAGCACTGAGCGCCACCGGTGTGCCGGTGTTTGCTTTCGTGACCGACCTGACCGCGCCCTCCATTGCGGGCTATGTAGGCATAGACAACCGCAAGATGGGCAGCACCGCCGCCTGGTCGATATCCAAGCTGTGCAAGCGCCCCGGCAAGGTCGGCCTGATTCTGGGTAGCCACCGCTACCTGTGCCAAGAGCAGTGCGAGATCAGCTTTCGCTCCTACCTGCGCGCGAACGCCCCCGACTTTCAGGTGCTGGAAACCCTGGTGAGCCTGGAAGACGTGGCGCTGGCGCAATCGGCCACGCTGGAACTGCTGCACTGCCACCCGGACTTGGTGGGCGTGTACGTAGCCGGTGGAGGAATCGAGGGCGTGATCGAAGGGCTCAAGGAGGCCGCCATCCCCGATCTGGTGACGGTGTGCCATGACCTCACCGACATCACCCGCCAGGCCCTGGTGGAAGGACAAGCCACCGTGGTGCTCTCCCACCCGCGCGAGTGGATGGCCCGGCACCTGTGCGAAGCGATGACCCAGCGGCTCCAAGGCCGCCAGGAGCGCGGAAAAAGCCAGGACGCGCTGCCGTTCACCCTGCACACCGTTTCCAATGTCTAATTGGTCTGTAGCCCTTATGGATTGTGCGTAGGCAGCTATTAACTTAATAGCATTAAAATTCAAAACCAACATCTCATGCGTACATATTCCGCGCCATTTGTTGGCTGAAGACAGCGCAAGCCCGGTCATAATTCGTTCCGATTGGTTGAGCGAAGCTTTCAATCCCCTTGTAACGACTGCCTCAACAGGCGGTTCAGTTCAACATGGTTTATCAGCAGCGGGAGGTGTTTTGGGCTTCTACGAACATTGCAGCGCGGCGGATAAACGCTAACTATTCAGAGTTATTTCACTATGGTCCATCGCCTGTTTCTTCTATTCGTTCTTGTTCCAACCTTATGCCTAGCACAGCAATTTTCCTCGCATAAGTCCGTAACTCTTGACTCCATCTTTGCCCAGTGGGACGAGATCACCAAAACCTATACGCCCGGAATGTCGGTCATGCAACCGCAAAAGGTGCGATTTGATGCAAAGTACCTATCGCACCCTCAGCCATGCAGCACGCGCACCCTTGAAGTGATATTCAATACTCTAGCGATGCCGGACCTACTCAAGAAAATGGCCGTCACGCACTGCATCAAGTTTTCGTCTGATTCCGGTCGAGAAGTCACAGCTTGGATTCAAGACGTCCTAATACCGGGCCTCAACGCTGACGCAAAATTGAATGGCCAAGTTGAAATCTATGCCGATCTGTTGGCATACGGAGTCAGCACTGACCGTTCACACAATATGCCGTTCATATTAGTCGGTAGATTCGAGCCCAAATGACTCCTAAACCGGTCAATCAACACGGACCTACATCAGGATCGAGTCGCTTTGCGGCGTGTGTTTTAGTCCGGTCATTTCATTCGTTAGCGGCAAATCATGCGCAAAATGCCTAAACGCATCCAAACCAACCCAATGACCACCGTCGCAGAACACTACGCAACACACCTCGGTCCAATCTACGTTTGGATGGCAGGTGGCTCTGACGCAGCGCTTCAGGCCGGCACCGCCGAGATTGAAGCCTTGAACTTACCGCTCGCCCCAGGAGACTTCGTACTGGATCTGGGTGCTGGGTTTGGCATGCATTCCATACCGCTTGCGCGAAGAGGCGCACGGGTGGCGGCGATCGATACCTCGGCTGAACTACTGCGCACGCTTACAGAAATCGGTGGCGACTTGCCGTTCATGGGCTGACCCACACTGTCGTCGATGGCGAAGATGTGGGGCACGTTGGTGCGCATCTGGATGTCCACGTTCATGAAGCCTCGGTCCGTTACGGCCACACCGGCCTTGTCGGGGGCGATCTTATTGCCGTTGGGCCTACGGCCTACGGCTTGCAGCACCAGGTCATACACCTTGGGGCGAGCGGGGGCGGTGCCACGCTCTTCCGATGGCGCGAACGTGACCTCAATGCCTTCGGGCGTCGCCTTGGAACCCACCGTCCTGGTCTTGAGCAGGATGTTATCAAAGCGCTTGGCGTTCATCTTCTGCCAGATCTTGACCAAGTGGCGGTCGGCGCCCTGCATCAGACCTTGCCATCCGTAAAAGGCTTCCAAGTCAGCACGCCCCTCGGGGGCTTCGTAGTTTTCGTTGAAACACACATCATGTCGCCGTTCGGCAAAGGCGCACAACGCTGTCGAACCATGTAACTGCTGTTCAAACTCGGCCGCATGAATCTGCGCGGTGGCTAGCAGAAGCTCGACAGGCGCCGGCTGCTGCAGCTCGCCATGGCGCTGGTCGGCACCTCACGCCTTGTTCGATCCCCAGTTTGACATGACATAATTTATTTCATAGCATGCTATACATTTTGGCAAAAAGGAGTCATCGTGATTGAAGATGTCGTAAGGGAGCTTGGTCATCTGAGCCTTGGCACGCGATTGAAGCGAATTGGCGAGACGCTACAGGCGCAGACGCAGGCGGTGCTGGCGGAGCACGGCTTCGAGCAACCGGCAGCCCACTTCCCACTCATTGCAGCGCTGGACCGATTGGGGCCGTTGAGCGTGGGCGATTTGAGTCAGGCAGTGGGTGTCAGCCAACCCGTCGTCACGCGCTCGCTGCGCGGACTCGAAGACGATGGCCTTGTGCAATCAGCGACGAGCAATGAGGACCGGCGGGTGCGCCGCGTGGGTCTGAGCCGCAAGGGGCGCGACCTTGTGCAACTCGCGCAGGTAGAGGCCTGGCCAGCCATCGCGGCAGCCGTCGCTCAGGCTTGCGCGGGCCTGACGGGTGACCTGCTCGCCCAGCTCGCCGCGTTGGAAGAAGCGCTGGCGGAGAGACCGTTGCTGCTTCGAACGAAGGAGGTCTGAGCATGTCCGACCTCGACCGGCCCGTTTGGGCCAGCCTGCGATACCAGTCGGATTGGAGCCTGGGCGACGAGCGCGCGCGGCGCTTCCGGCCCGACATCAACCGCTTTGCCGCGACGCCTGACGAAAGCGCCAAAAACCTGGGGGCGCTCGCCAAGCTGGTTCAGCCAGGCGAAGACAGCGTCTATCTCCTGCAGGTCCCGCCCATCGCCGTGCCACCTGGCATGCAAGCCACAAAGGTGGCGCAGGGTGTGCAGATGGTTGCGACGCGCCCGCTTCAGGCTGACGATGGCGCGCAGCTGCTCGGTGATGCCGATGTGGCTGAGATGCTGAGTCTGGCCACACTGACACAACCCGGGCCCTTCCTCGCACGGACACATACCATGGGTCGCTTCGTCGGACTACGCGTGAATGGGCGGCTGGTCGCGATGGCAGGTGAGCGCATGCGCTTTCCTGGCCATGTCGAGGTCAGCGGTGTCTGCACCCACCCCGACTTCCGCGGCCGCGGCCTGGCAGGACGGCTTTCGGCCGCAGTGACGGCTGACATCCAGCGACGCGGCGAGCGGCCATTCCTGCACGCCTGGACGACAAACACCGCCGCGATCGCGCTTTACGAGAAGCTGGGTTTCGAAGTGCGCATAGAGGTGAATGTCGCGGTGCTCCAGCGCGGGCCAGCTTGACACCAGGTCAGGTACCCTCGGCAAAGCCGGGGGATTGATTTGTTAGAGCAAAATCACCCTGACTTGCAATAGCCGCAGTGGCGAATGTAGTTCACGCATTCGCCACTGCTGAATTGGTCCAGCAATGCGCCAATGGTCGTCCACAGCGTCTCCACCGTTCTGTTCTGGCTTGGGCATTGCGCAGCAAGGTCTTGAGCTTGGAGAAGACGTGTTCGATGGGGTTGTACTCGGGACTGTAGGGCGGCAGGTAGCGCAACGTCGCACCCGCGCCCTCAATGGCTTCACGTACCCCGGCCACTTTGTGCGAGCTCAGGTTGTCCATCACCACGGTGTCGCCCGGGCGCAGCTCGGGGGCGAGGAATTGCTGCACCCATGCACCAAATACCTCTCCATTGATGGGGCCGTCAAGCACCAGCGGCGCGAGCAGGCCCGCCCTGCTTAGCGCGCACACCAGGGTCGTGGTGTGCCAGTGGCCGCCAGGCGCATGCCCCACACAACGCTGGCCTTTGATTGATCGCCCCCGCGTGGGGGGCATGTTGGTCGTGGCCGAGGTCTCATCCAGAAAGATCAACCGCCCGGTGGCCAGTGCGGGTTGCCCGGTGGCCCAGTCAGCGCGCGCCTGCGCGATCTCGGGGTTTAGCGTCAGCCCGAACCGTTTCAGGGTCTTGCCCATGGTCGTGGCCCCCACCTGGATGCCATGCTCGCGCTGGACCCACTGGCATAACTCAAGGAGCGTTTGATCGGGTGCCCGCGCCACCTGCGCCAACAGTTGCTCGCGCACAGGGGCCAGGCGCGGGGGCACGTGGTTGCACTGCGCCCCCGGACTTACCTGACCGAGCTGGCTGAGCCGTTTTCGCGCTCGCGATACATAGGACTGACTGACGCCAAAGCGCGTTGCCACGTCCTTGAGCAGCCCCGCTGTTGCCAATACCCGATCGCGCAGATCTTGCGCAAGGGGTTTGCCGCGTT
>NZ_JAUYQD010000011.1 GCF_030697375.1 Rhodoferax sp.
AGGCGTTGCGCACCGCCGTCATTCATGCCCGCGCCATCCAGCAGCGCGATCCGGTATTGCGCCGGATCCTTGCCGGCGGCATGGGCCAGCTCGTCGATCATGCTCTCGACCGCCCAGAACGTCCATCCCGGTGCTACCGACCGCAACTGGCCGGACGGGGTGGCGTTCTGCGCCAGCTCGTTGAGGATGGCGCGCACATTGTGGTTCGGCACGGAATAGAAGAAGTCCGCGCCGTTGACGGTGAAGGCATCCAGCGGGCCCTTCTTGTCGACCGAGGGCGAGAGGAAATCGGGAATCCCCCAGCGCTTGGTCGGCCAGGCCGAGACGACGTCATGGTTGAGGGCGATCAACTTGCCATCGGCGTCGAGGCCGGCCTTGACCTTCTGGAAGGTGAGCGGGCGCGAATAGTCCATGGTCATGTCGTTTTCGCGGCTGTAGATCACCTTGACCGGCTTGCCGACGGCTTTCGCCGCCTGCACCGCCGGCACCATCATGTCGGCATCGAGCCGCCGGCCGAAGCCGCCGCCCAGCCACATCTGGTGCATGACGACGAACTTCGGATCGATCCCGGCCGCGCCGGCCGCGATGGCGCCGGTGCGCGTCGCGAACTGGTTGCCGGAATTGACGTGCAGAATGTCGCCCTTGAACTCGGCGGTGGCATTCATCGGCTCGAGCGGCGCGTGGATATTGATGCTGGTGGTGTACTCCGCCTCCAACACCTTGGCCGCCGTGCCGAGCGCGGCTGCCGTATCGCCGTCCTTGACGAAGAACTGGCCGGAATCGTCAAGCGCCTGAAACCGCTTGGCCTCGGTGAGCAGGGTCTCGCTCGACACTTTGGCGTGCGGACCGTTGTCGTAGACGATCTTCAGCGCGCCGGCGGCCTTCTCCGCGCTGGCATAGGTATTGGCGACCGCCACCACCCAGCCGGAAGTGCTGCCGGTCTTGTCGTCGAGCGTGATTGCCTTGATGAAACCAGGCACTTTCTTCGCAGCGGAATCATCGACCGATTTCGCCGTGGCGCCGAAGCGCACCGGCGGCGTCACCACCGCGCCGTAGACCATGCCCGGCAGCATGACGTCGATGCCGAATTTGGCCGTGCCGTTGGTCTTTGAGGGGATGTCGAGCTGCGGCACCGAGACACCGACCATGGTGTATTTGTCCGGCGTCTTCAGCTTGATCGCCTTCAGTTCGTCCGGCGTGAAGGTCTTGGTGATCTTGCCGCTCTTGACGATCTCGGCGAAGCTCATCGACTTCTTCGACTTCGGATGCGAGATCGCGGAAGCGCGGACCACGAGCTCGCCGGCCGGCACACCCATCGCGGCGGCCGCGGCTTCGGTCAATGCCATGCGCCCCGCGGCGCCCGCGCGGCTCATCGCATCGAAGTTCATCATGGTGGACCAGCTGCCGCCGGTGATCTGCGCGCCCAGCACGGGATCGTTGAACTTCGGATCGTTGGAGGCGAGTTGCACCCGCATGTCCTTCCAGTTGGCGCCGAGTTCTTCGCAGACGATCTGCGCCATGGTGGAGGCGATGTGCTGACCCATGTCGGCCTTGCCGCAGGTCACGGTGACGAGGCCGTCCGGCGCGATCGAATACCAGACGCTGGGATCGACTTTGGCCGGTGCTGCGAGCGCCTGATCCGCACCCAGCAGGCCGGGCACCGCGGAATAGCCGAGCGCGAGACCGGCGGCGGCCGATCCGACCAGGAAGGAGCGCCGGCTGAGATCGGCCGATGCGGCAATGGACTTGTCCCGGGTGACTTTCACATGCGTATTCATGTTGCCCTCCGCTCGGTTCCGGCGTTGGAGGCGGTGCGCATTTCGCTGGCCGCGCGCATGATCGCCTTCTGGATGCGCGAATAGGTCATGCAGCGGCAGAGATTGCCGTCCATGTGCGCCACCACTTCGTCCTTGCTCGGGTTGGGGTT
>NZ_JAUYQD010000029.1 GCF_030697375.1 Rhodoferax sp.
CAGCTCCTGGGCATATTGGGCCTGGGTGTGTTCGCCACCGCAGCAGGCCGCCGTGGCGCCTCGGGCCATGGCGAACAGGGTGTCGAGGGTCGGCAGGCCGCGCGCATCCTTGGCGCTGTCGAAACGCTCGGGGATCACGCCGAAGGTCAGGGAATGGGTCAGCACCTGGTCGTACCAGGCGAAGTCGCCGACGGGCAGCAGGTCGATGCCGGCGTCTTTCTGCAACTGCCAGTGGGTGGCGCGCAATTGGCGGCCGACGTTTTTCAGCGCGTCCTGATCGAGGTCGCCCTTCCAGTAGGATTCGAGGGCTTTTTTCAGTTCGCGGTCAGCGCCGATGCGCGGAAAACCAAGTGTGTGGGCCAGAGCCATGGTGAATTTCTCCCTGTAAAAGATGGCGCTATTGTCGACAGCCAACCCAACATGAGACAAACTCAACCTTTTCGTGTTGATCACAAGTTTTCCTCATGGAGCCCCCGGTGCTTGAAATCCGCCACCTGAAGACCCTGCACGCCTTGCGCGAAGCCGACAGCCTGGTCGATGCCGCCGACCGTCTGCACCTGACCCAATCGGCCCTGTCCCACCAGTTCAAGGAACTGGAGGAGCGCATGGGCATGCCGTTGTTCGTGCGCAAGACCAAACCGGTGCGGTTCACCAGCGCCGGGTTGCGCCTGCTGCAACTGGCCGACGCCACCCTGCCGCTGCTGCGCGGTGCCGAACGCGATATCGCGCGGTTGGCGGGCGGCACCGCGGGCCGTTTGCACATGGCAATCGAGTGCCACAGTTGCTTCCAGTGGCTGATGCCGACCATCGATCAGTTCCGCGATGCCTGGCCGGAAGTCGAGCTGGACCTGGCTTCGGGCTTCTCCTTCGCGCCGCTGCCGGCCCTGGCCCGTGGCGATCTGGATTTGGTGGTGACCTCCGATCCGCTGGAACTGGCCGGGATCACCTACGTGCCGTTGTTCACCTATGAAGCGATGCTCGCGGTGGCCAATCAGCACCGTTTGGCGAACAAGGCCTACATCGTGCCGGAATACCTGCTCACGGAAACGCTTATCACCTACCCGGTGGAACGCGACCG
>NZ_JAUYQD010000033.1 GCF_030697375.1 Rhodoferax sp.
GCGCAGGAGTTGGAAGAAATTTCTCCGGGCCTGATTGAAGAGACGCCGGACTACGCAGAGGTAGAAGTCGAACCGGCACGTACCGAAACCCGTACCGTGCAGCGCCAGAAAGTAGAGCAGCGTGAGTCTGTGCGCTACGAGACAACGCTGATAGACGGGCAATGGCGCAAGCTGCCAATCACCACGACGGTGGACCACCCGCTGTTTGAAGACCACCCGCTGTTCGATGAGGAAGGTGCGGCGCTGATGGAAGTGGCCGAGCCTGAGCATGTGGAAGTGCTGGACGACAAAGGCAACGTAATCCAGCCGTTCAAGGCTGCTGTTTACCGCCAGGCGACCCACCGTGTGCCTGTCATGGAGGACGTGCAGGAAACCATAGAGGTGCCCGCAAAAGTCGAGCGCCAGGCCACTGGCGAGGTCACAAAGTCGGTCAAGTATTCGGTGTTTGTGCCCATGCTCATCAAAGCCATGCAGGAGCAACAGGCGCAGTTCGACGCACTGGTAAAGCGCATCACTTTACTGGAGGCCGCATGAAGCGCTCAAAGCAGGAATTCCGGGAAGACGTGATTCTCGCCGTCATCATTTTCATTGTCTTATCAGTTGGACTGGGAGCATACGCATGGCTTCACTGACAAAAGTGCTCATGGCTCTGGCCGGGGCGTTGCAGGTCACGATTTACACCGACAAGCTGCCGCCCGCCGCTGGCGGCGCAGCCAATGCGTTTGTGGTGCGCATTCGTCCAAAATACCGGGGCGACGCGGGCATCCATGCCCATGAGACGGTGCACGTATCTCAGTTTTGGGGCGTGTCCGTACTGTCCTGCGTGGCTCTGTATGCAGTCTGCTACCTGGCGCACTGGTCGGCAGTCTATGTAGTCCTGGGTCTGGCTGTACACAGCCTGCTTTATGCCGTGGTGCCTGCGTACAGGCTGCGGTCCGAGGTGCAGGCCTACGCCGAGCAGCTACGCCACTACCCCGACGACCGCACAGATCTGTTTGCGGAGTACATCGCGCAGGGCTACCGTCTGGACATCTCGCCAGCTCAAGCCGCAGCCATGCTTCGGCGGAGGGCGAGCTGATCGGAATCAGCCTGCTCACCAAGCCCCCATCACAACAAGCCAGCCGCCACAGAGCGGCTTTTTTTTATGTCCATTCAAACCCCGAGGAATTGCATGTCTGACCCATCAACCCCCAAGACCAAACTGCCAGTGCCCTACGCAGGCCCCGAGCGCCGCGCGGAAATGCGAATCTGGCGTGAAAAAGTGGACCGCCGCCTTGACGACGGTTCCGCCACCATGCGCCACCTGCGTGCCGAACTGGAGGAAAACACCAAGGCAACAATACAGGTGCAGTCCGACACAAGTGAGCTGGTCAGCCTGCTGCAGAGCTTCAAAGGCGCATTCAAGGTGTTTGACCTAGTGGGCCGGGCAGCCAAGCCGCTGAGCTACATCGCCATGGCCTGCAGCGCCCTGTGGGGGCTAATCGCCGTGGTGAAGGGCGGGGGGGCTCCCAAATGAGCGAAGCACTCAAACGCCGCGCCATCGCGGCCGCTCTGGCCACGGCCATCGCCATTCCCGCCGAAGGCCTGCGCAGAGTGGCCTACTACGACCCGCCGGGCATCCTCACTGTCTGCCGTGGCCACACCGGCCCGGACGTGCAAAAGGGCAGGGTGTACAGCCTGGCCGAGTGCAATGCACTGCTGACCAAAGACATGGCCAAGGCTATCGACCAGGTGGACGCCTGCGCGCCTGGTCTGCCACCTCACGTGCTAGCGGCTTTTGGCGATGCCGTGTTTAACGCGGGCCCCACCATCGCGTGCAGCACCACAAAGAGCACGGCCGCGCGCCTGCTGCAGGCTGGTGACATCACCGGAGCATGCCACCAGTTGCCCCGCTGGGATAAGGCCCGTGTGCTGGGCGTGATGGTGCCCTTGCCGGGATTGACTACACGCCGTGCCGAGGAAAAGCACCTGTGCCTGACCGGAGAGCTACCAGCATGAGCCCCTTCAAAATCGACTTCATCCTGGTGATCTCGCTGCTGGTGCTGCTCTTTTTGGGAGAGCAATACATCGAGGGGCGCGGCTACGACCGCGCCAAGGCCGAAGACCGGGCCTCAATCGAGAAGGTCAAGCGCGAGGCGGCCAACACGCTGGCCGGCGAGATCCAAAAAACCCGCAAGGCCGAGCAGGCCCTGCAAGCCATCACCAACACCCAAGACTTGAAGGATGCAAACCATGCAAAAACTGTCGCAGATCTGTCTGATCGTCTTCGCCGCATCGCCGGCCCTGCTGGGCGGTTGCGCGACCCGCACGCCACTGGATGTGGGAGCGGTGGTAGTAGCACCCCGGGTGCAGATCCCGGCGCCCCCGGTGATCGTCCAGCAGACGGTGCCGAAGCCAGTGGGCTACTTTCAGCAGAGCTTTCTGGACTACTTCGGGGGCGACTCCGGGAAGCCGACGAAATCAACACCGCCTACATCAGCTGCCGTGCAGACGTCTACACAGTAAGAGCGCAGAACTAAGTTTCCCGTCTTTACACCTGGTGTAAAGACAGAGCGACCGGCCAAGGTGCGTCAACACCCAAACCAGCCGCTAATCCACAGAACGCGCCTGTGAGCCAGCCAAGGCCCTGCCACCTCCCGGGAGGCGGGCCTAGTGTATCAACCCCCACTGGACCTACTCACAACCATGGCATCCCCCATCATCCCCTGGCTCGGCGGCAAACGCCGTCTGGCCGACATCATCATCCCGCGCTTCCCACGGCACACCTGCTACGTCGAGGTATTTGCAGGCGGCGCGGCCCTCTACTTTTTACGGCAACCGGCTGAAGTCGAAGTCATCAACGACGTCAATGGCGACGTCGTCAACCTCTACCGCGTGGTGCAAAACCATTTGGAAGAGTTCGTACGCCAGTTCAAATGGGCGCTCAGCAGCCGCGAGATCTTCAAGTGGACCCAGATCACGCCCTCAGAGACTCTGACCGACATACAGCGGGCCGCCCGGTTCTATTACCTGCAGCACCAGGCCTTTGGCGGCCGTGTGCAGGGGCAAAGCTGGGGCACCGCCACCACCGCCCCGGCTGTGAACCTTTTGCGCATTGAGGAGTCACTGAGCATGGCCCACTTGCGCCTGGCCAGCGCCTACATCGAGCGCCTGGACTGGAAGGAGTGCATACGTCGGTACGACCGGCCGCACAGCTTCTTCTACATGGACCCGCCGTATTGGGAAACCGAAGGCTACGGCGTGCCGTTCCCCTGGGCCGAGTACGAAGCCATGGCCGAGATCATGCGCAAGATGAAAGGCAAGGCCATGCTGAGCATCAACGACCACCCGGACATTCGCCGCTGCTTTGCTGGTTTTCACACCGAGGAAGTACCGATCAAGTACACAGTGGGAGGCGGGCAGGGCGTGGATCGAATCGAGCTGATCATCAGCAGTTGGGATGTGGCCAGCCAGCCCGTTGGACTGTTTTGATGTCAGACCACGGCGTGGGGACACTCGCGCCAGGCGTTGACTTCCGTGGCCACCAGAGCGGTACTGGTGGCACAACAAGCAATTTTCCCCGGCAAACCATGAAAACACCTACTCCCGCCCAACGCGACTACGCAGCCCGCCAAGTCCGCGCAAAAGCACTCTTGGCATCCATCGGCACGGCGCTGGAAGCACATGCAAAAAAGATCGCTGGCCAGCCCGAAAATTGGGCGTTTACCGGTGACTTGAGTGCTGTTGAGGATCGGCTGCAGGAGCTTTTGGAGTACTTTGGCAAATGACCACCGAAGCCAACATCCTGGAGCAAATCGCTCGAAAACACCTCGGCCTTGAAACGCTGGAGGAGCGCAAATCAGATCGACTGGATTTTCATGATTTGGCTGTTTGGTCCATTGAGGCTGCGTTGAAAGCGGCCTTTGAGGCTGGCCGGTCAGCGTCCGCAACTTGATGTGTATCTATATAGTGTGTGTGCCGATCTATAGACATGCTCTCATAACGGGTCGGCTACAATCCGCCAGCACAGCATTGAGGTGCCTGTTTTGTAAAGAAAAAGCCTTGTAGATAGCTAAATCAATAGCAGCGCCATAAGCTGTTGATTTATATAAGTGTTTTCCCATTGCAAATCCGGTTAGTCCGGTTCGACTCCGGACCGCGCCTCCAGAAAATTCTGGTCTTAAATGCCTTGTTAACGACTGTTGACGAGGCATTTTTGTTTAACACATGCTGTGCTCGCTCATAATAGCGGGACAGTGCCCGAGTGGTGAAATAGGTAGACACATCGGACTTAAAATCCGCCGCTTCGTGAATAACGGGCGTACCGGTTCGATTCCGGTCTCGGGCACCAATTGATAGTTTCGGGCTTTGTCAGCGTCACTGATGCCTAAACTAATACAAAGGAGGTCACTTTGAAACATGACGGTACTTTTGATGGTACTTTTCAAATTAACCTTGAGAACCCCAGTTTCTATGAGGCTGGTTGACTTCCAATTGGTCTTGCTCTCTCTCCTACACTTGTCCTATGCCACGCTATAACGCCCCTTTTGAAATTCACGTTCACGGACAGATTCCACTGCGTAAGGACGTCAAGTTTGAACAGCTTCAGGACGCACTCAAACCGATGTGGAAATACGCGGGTGCACGCTCATTGTCCGACGCATCCAGCAGTTCTTATGAAGACGAACCCGGCATCAAATTCGATGCCCATGAGCACTTGCTGCAAATGTGCTGGACGGTTGCTGGCGATGAGGATTTTCGGCAGACCTTGGACGAAGTTTGCATGAATCTGAATGAACTCGCGGACGCGGGGGCGGCCATTGAAATCACGTTCTACGACGCTGACTTTGATGAAGAAGAGGGCGCCCCCGATGGTGAATCGCGGGATGATTTTATGATGTTGTTTGTGGGGCCTAACCCTGCAGCCATTATGCAGGTGCAGCGGGATTTGCTCGTTCAAGATGTTGTGAACATGATGGAGCGCCATTTTGATGGCGCGGAACTCGGTGGTGTGGTGGCAGAGATCGATAAGCTTTTTGCCAAGAGGTTTGATGCACTGGTCAGCTCATTGGAAATTGGCAAACCACCGCGTGGATCTGGTGGCCATGGGGGGGGGCACGGTGGCGGGAGAAAGCCCCGTCATTTGCATTAAATTTGCAATGCTTGGGTTGCTTTACGGGTCGAGTCGTAAACTAATGTGAGCCTAACTTCGCGGCAGGAAAGATTTGTTTTCTTGGTGCATGCAGAGCTTAGGCAAGCAAAATAAATATGCTCAAGAAAATCAACGTTGATCAGTTGACCGTTGGCATGCATCTCAAGGAGTTCTGCGGCTCCTGGATGGAGCATCCCTTCTGGCGTACAGGTTTTGTCATTGTTGACGCCAAAGATATCGACAGTATTCTCACCAGCAGTATCAAAGAGGTATGGATTGATTGCGGCAAAGGATTAGACATTGCGGAGGGGCAAACTGCGGTGTCGGCTGCAGAATCCGATGCGCAAGTGGACGCTGAGTTGCAGAAAATTCAAGTTTCCGCCCGCGAAGTTGCGCCGGTGGCGGCTGCGGTCGAAATTGAGCGGGCCGCCAAAATTTGTTTCCAATCCAAGCAGGCCGTGATTTCCATGTTTGAGGAAGCACGCATGGGCAAAGCGGTAGACACCGGTGGTGCCCAAAAGCTGGTGGAGGAGATTACCGATTCGGTTGCGCGTAATCCCGGTGCCCTTATTAGTTTGGCCCGGCTTAAAACGGCCGATGACTACACCTACATGCATTCCGTGGCGGTGTGCGCCATGATGGTGGCATTGGCCAAACAACTGGGTTTGGGTGAGGAAGAAACGCGCTCGGCCGGGTTGGCTGGCTTGATGCACGATTTGGGCAAGGCCATGATGCCCATGGAAGTGCTGAACAAGCCGGGCAAACTCACCGATGCAGAGTTTTCCATTATCAAGACACACCCGGTGGAGGGCCATCGCCTGTTGCTGACTGGTAGCCATGTGGACCCGATGGTGTTGGACGTGTGCCTGCACCACCACGAAAAAACCGATGGTTCTGGTTACCCCAAGGGATTGAAGGGGGATGAGATCAGCCTGTTCGCCAAAATGGGGGCGGTGTGTGATGTGTACGATGCGATTACATCCAATCGCCCTTATAAGTTGGGCTGGGATCCTGCGGAGTCATTGCGCAGGATGGCGGAATGGGCCAATGGCCACTTTGATGGCCAAGTGTTTCAGGCCTTTGTTAAAAGCCTGGGCATTTACCCGGTGGGTTCTTTGGTTCGACTCAGTTCAGGCCGCCTGGGGGTGGTGATGGAGCAAACCGGGAAGTCCTTGACCATGCCCTTGGTCAAGGTGTTTTTTTCCACCAAATCCAATATGCGGATTGTTCCCATCATCATTGACCTGTCCCTGCCAGGAACCGTGGAAAAAATTGCGGGGAGGGAAGATCCGGCCAAATGGCGATTTCCAGACCTCAATGAGCTGTGGTCTGGTTTGAAAAAAGCCCCTTGGTAATGAAATAGGCTTGTAGCCCGCGCAGAATATGCGTAACCAGCTATAAAAAAAGGAGCAACTGCAGTGGGCAGTTGCTCCCGCAGTATTAGCAACCGCGCGTGATAGGTGCTTCTACGGATTTGGGATTGACTGCGTATTTCCCCAATTCCATCTTGGCAATGGCATTGCGGTGTACTTCGTCCGGGCCGTCTGCAAAACGCAGCGTGCGAGCGTTCACATAGCTGTAGGCCAATGGGAAGTCATCGCACATGCCTGCGCCGCCATGCACTTGCATAGCCCAATCAATGACCTCACAGGCCATGCTGGGGGCCACCACCTTGATCATGGCGATTTCGTTCTTGGCAAATTTGTTGCCACCCACGTCCATCATCCATGCGGCCTTGAGGGTTAAGAGGCGGGCCATGTCGATCTTGCAGCGGGCTTCGGCAATGCGTTCCTGGGTTACGGTTTGTGCCGCGAGAGGTTTGCCGAAGGCAACACGCGAGGATGCCCGTTTGCACATCAACTCCAGTGCGCGCTCGGCCAGGCCGATCAGGCGCATGCAATGGTGAATCCGTCCTGGGCCAAGGCGTCCTTGGGCGATTTCAAAGCCACGGCCTTCGCCCAGCAGGATGTTGTTGACCGGCACCCGCACGTTTTCAAACAGCACTTCCATGTGGCCGTGCGGTGCGTCGTCGTAGCCCATCACGTTCAGCGCGCGGACCACAGTGATGCCGGGTGTGTCGGCAGGCACGATGACCATGCTTTGCTGTGAATGGCGGGGCGCTTCCGGGTCGGTCTTACCCATGGTGATGTAGACGGCGCAGCGCGGGTCGCCGGCACCGGAGGTCCACCATTTGCGGCCATTGATCACATACTCGTCGCCATCGCGCTCGATACGGGTCTGGATATTGGTGGCGTCACTGGAGGCGACTTCGGGTTCGGTCATGGCGAAGGCCGAGCGGAACTTGCCTTCCAGCAGGGGTTTGAGCCAACGTGCCTTGTTTTCTTCGGATCCGTAGCGGGCAATGGTTTCCATATTGCCGGTGTCGGGCGCCGAGCAATTGAATACCTCACTGGACCACATGACCCGGCCCATGATCTCGGCCAGAGGGGCGTATTCCTGGTTGGTCAGGCCGGCGCCGTGGTAGCCCGAGGCTTCGGCACTGTCAACGGGCAGGAACAGATTCCACAGGCCGGCGGCCTGGGCCTTGGGCTTGAGGTTTTCAATGGTGTTCAGGGGGGTCCAGCGCTTGCCGGCGGCGGTGTTGGCTGCAATCTCTGCGTGGTAGGCGCCTTCCGCAGGGTAAATATGTTCGTCCATGAACTTCTGCAAGCGCGCTTGAAGCTCTATGGTTTTGGGTGAATAGTTAAAGTCCATGGGTTCTCCGTTGGGGTACAGCTGATAAATCGGTTGCAGTGGGGCGCAGTGCGGCTTAGGCCTTCTGGGCAAATTTCCACGCCATCTGGGCCAGAGGGCGGGCACCTGCCGCTGAGCTGACCGCCTGGGCGCTGGAGGCCGTGCCGGCTTCCACGCGTTTGGCGATGCCTTGCAAAATGGCGGCGATGCGGAACATGTTGTAGGCCATGTAAAAGCTCCAGTCCGCCTTGAGCTGTTCCGGCTGGGCCAGCCCGGTGCGCTCGCAGTACAGGCGGATGTATTCGTCTTCCGCCGGAATGCCCAATTCGGCCAGATCCAGACCGTTGATGCCGCGAAAGGAGCCCGGTGGGATGTGCCAAGCCATGCAGTGGTAGCTGAAGTCTGCCAAAGGGTGGCCCAGCGTGGAGAGTTCCCAGTCCAGCACGGCAATGACCCTGGGCTCGGTGGCGTGAAACATCAGGTTGTCCAAGCGGTAGTCCCCGTGCACGATGCTGACCATGCTGTCATCGCGGGCCATGGCCGGAATGTTCTTGGGCAACCACTCCATCAATTGGTCCATCTCGGGAATAGGGGTGGTCATGGAGGCTGCGTACTGCTTGGTCCAGCGGCCAATTTGGCGTTCAAAATAGTTGCCGGGTTTGCCGTAACTGGCCAGGCCCCGGTCTGCAAATTTGACCGTGTGCAGCGCGGCAATCACCCGGTTCATTTCCTTGTAAATGGCAGCGCGCTGGGCGCGGTCCATGCCGGGCAGCGACTGGTCCCACAACACGCGGCCCTGCATGAACTCCATGACATAAAAGGCCCGGCCAATGATGGACTCGTCTTCGCACAGGCAATACATGCGCGGCACGGGAACATCGGTGCCCTGCAGGCCTTGCATGACGGCAAACTCGCGTTCCACGGCATGCGCGGAAGGCAGCAGCTTGGCCACCGGGCCTGGCTTGGCCCGCATCACGTAGCTCTTGCTGGGCGTATTGAGCTTGTAGGTGGGGTTGGACTGGCCGCCCTTGAACATTTCTACACCCAGGGGGCCGACAAAACCGTCCAGATTTTTCTCCAACCAGAGGGTCAGTGCGTCCAGGTCAAACGCGTGTTTATCCGATACGGATTGGGTGCCTACAAAATGGTCAAATTCGCTCATGGAGTGTGCAGTGTTGGGTCGAGTGGGGTGGATGAATGGGTGATTCAGTCGTCGGAATCAATGATGCGCATCAGGGCGGCGCGGTCGCGTATGACCAAACCACCCGGCTCGATGCGAATTGCGTCCTCGCGCTCCATGGATTTGAGTTCCTGGTTCACCCGTTGGCGCGAAGCGCCCAGTAGTTGTGCCAGCTCTTCCTGGGCCAGATGCAGGCCAATGCGCACCTCGCTCCCGTCGCTCAAGGACGGAACGCCGTAGCTTCTGACCAAATGCAGCAACTGCTTGGCCAGGCGCGCACGCAGGGGCAGGGTGTTGAGGTCTTCCACCAAGCCGTACAGTTGCCGAATGCGGCGCGAATGCAGGCGCAGCAGCGCTTCGTACAGCTCCACGTGAAGGGCCAGAATTTTCTTGAAGTCCGCCTTGGCGACACACAAAACGGTGCTCTCGCCATGGGCGTAGGCATCGTGGGTGCGCCGGTCCCCGTCGAAGATAGACACGTCGCCAAACCAGATGCCCGGTTCCACATAGGTCAGCGTGATCTGCTTGCCGGAAATCGAGGTGGAGCTCACCCGCACCGCGCCTTTGGCGCAGGCAATCCATTCCTCGGGTGGTTCGCCGCGGGCTGCGATCAGGTCGCCGTCTTTGAAACGTTTGACGTAGGCACATCGGAGGATGTCGTGTTTGAGTGAAGGCGATAGCGATGAAAACCAGCGACCGGAATTGATCGCTGCACGTTCATCAATGGTAAGAATAGGTTCGTCCATAGCCTGTCCTTTGGGTGACTGTGAATGTCGGTTTTGACACTGCATTGTCACCCCGGGGACCTCGGGCTGTGGAGAAGTTTGTCGCCTGCGTGTCTGTAACGCAGGGAGTTAGGCGTGGAGAGGAGGGCTGAGGGGCTTCGCCTGGGGCCCCATCAGCGCGACTGCGGACGGTTTAGTCCGGCAGCGCGATTTCGTCGTTCACGCTGAACTGGTAGTCCTTGAAGATGTGTTCTGCGCTGGGCTGCTGGTAGCTGCCGTCCGGCAACTTGCGCGTGGTGTCTTTGAGCTTGTAAGTGAGCTGGCCGCAGGTCCAGCAGTTGTAGTTGCGCATGTGGGTGCACAGGCAGGTTTTGTCCAATACCACAATGTTCTTGCCGTCCGGGTGCAGCGCCAGTTCGCGGTTGTAGGCGTCCAGATAGGCGCAGCCGCCGTTGCCGTCCAGCAGCCAGCCATAGGACTCGCAGTTGGGGCGGATGCCCGATCCAATGGCGGGGGTGTTTTTCAGCATGCGCATGGGGTAGCCGGTGGGAGATTGGGTGTTGACCACAATGTCTTCTTCGCTGGCTTTGAAATACTCCTGCTTGACTTTGTCGGGCAAGCCGCATTCCTTGGCGACGGTAAAGCGTGTGGCCACCTGTACACCGCCGCAGCCCATTTCCAGGAAACGCACGGCATCGCTGCCGGTAAAGATGCCACCGGCGGCAATGACCGGAATGTCCAGGGATTCGGCTTTCAGATAGGCCAGCACCTCTTTGATGATGGTGGCCAGGTCGTACTCGGCCCAGTCCATGCCAAAGCCCAGGTGTCCGCCAGCCAGCGGGCCTTCAACGATCACATAGTCGGGCAGTCGGTTGAGTTTTGCGTTTTTGCGCAAGAACAATTGCAGTGCACGTACCGAAGATACGATGATGCCCAGCTGGGCTTCGCGAAAACGTGGGTTTTCGGCCATCAGGCCAAAAGAGCCCAGGTGCAGCCCGGCCGACAGCGTGATGCCGTCGATGCCACCGTCCAGCGCCGCGTTCAGACGCGTTTGCAGCGTGTCGCGTGGGCTGTTCATGGTGAGCTTTTCCATGCAGTTCACAAAGATCAGCCCGTTGCCTGTTTTGGCGTCCATGGTGCCGCGGATGTGGCGGCGTTGGGCGTTGGCAATGTCTTCCAGCTTGAACTTGATGGAGGACTTGTCGGCGTTGAGGATGTTGTGCTTAAATTCGCGCGTCTTGTCCTTGACGAAGGTGGTGTCAAAGCGGCGATCCGACACGTCAGTGACCAGCGCGTCTGAGAGATGGCCAATGCCACCCAGGCGTGCCGCTTCAAGAGCCAGTTCGGCCGTGGAGATATCCACGCCCATGCCACCAATCATGATGGGAACGTACTCTTTGTTGCCCAGTTTCAGGCGGAAGTCATCAACACGTTTCATTCATATCCTTTAGACCCACGACATCCTTAGGAACGCTTCTTGGCCGACGGCGCAAGTAAGTCCACGGATTACAACAAAATCGCAAGTCACTTTTATTTAAATTAGGGAAAGCCCCCGATTTTTGCACACCTGCGTTGTGCTACTCCCAATTTCACTTCGCGCAGTTTGGTTGAAATGCGGACGTTCAGGCAGATATTGGCCTTGTACCGATGTCCCTGCGCCCAATATGGTCCAGCGGCAACTCGGTGCGGGACTTGATGCATTGCAGCACGATGTTGGAGCGAATACTGCTGACGCCCTGGATCCGGGTCAGGCGGCGCAGCACGGACTCCGATAAATCGTTCAAGTTGGCTGCGACGATTTGCAGGATGTAGTCGCACTCGCCGGTGACCGAATAACACTCCAGGACTTCGGAGAAAGCGGCAATTTCGCGCTCAAACGCCATGCCTTCATCTCCACTATGGCGCGTGAGCGTCACGTAGGTGACCGCGCGCACGCCCAGACCCACGAGTGCAGGGTCCAGCAGGGCCACATAACGGCGAATGATGCCGCTGCTTTGCAGGCGCTGGATGCGTCGGCTGACCTGCGAAGCCGAGAGGTGAATTTGCTCACCCAATTGCTGGTGGGTGGCCTGCGCATCCTTTTGCAATGCGGCCAAAAGGCTGATGTCAAAGCGATCAAGCAGCAAATCATCTTTTTTATTCGTATTCATGCACAAATTATGCATACTTATGCGACCGGTGTGCCCACAACGCACACACGGTGCGCGCAGTCTTGACCACAATCAAGTTTTTACAACGATGTGCACAGGAGCCATGCAATGACCGATCTTTTCGACAATCCAATGGGGCTGATGGGGTTTGAGTTTGTGGAGTTCGCGTCTCCCACGCCGAACGTGCTGGAGCCCATTTTTGAACAAATGGGGTTTACCTTGGTGGCCCACCACCGCTCCAAGGATGTGGATCTGTACCGCCAGGGCGACATCAACTTCATCATCAACCGCGAGCCGCGCAGCGCGGCCGGGTACTTTGCGGCGGAGCACGGGCCATCGGCCTGCGGCATGGCGTTTCGGGTCAAAAGCTCACACCAAGCCTATGAACGTGCGCTGGAACTAGGCGCACAACCCATGGACATGCCCACCGGCCCGATGGAGTTGCGCCTGCCTGCCATCAAGGGCATTGGCGGCGCATCGCTGTACCTGATTGACCGCTTTGAAGACGGGCAGTCGATTTACGACATCGACTTTGAATTCATCGCAGGGGTGGACCGCCACCCCAAGGGCCATGGGCTCAAAATCATCGACCACCTGACCCACAATGTCTACCGTGGGCGCATGGCGTATTGGGCCCAGTTTTACGAGCGAATCTTCAACTTCCGTGAAATTCGTTTTTTCGACATCAAGGGGGAGTACACCGGCCTCACATCCAAGGCCATGACCGCTCCCGACGGAAAAATCCGCATCCCACTGAACGAAGAAGCGGCGGGCAGCGGAGGGCAGATCGAAGAGTTTTTGATGCAATTCAACGGCGAGGGCATACAGCACATCGCCTTGCTGTCCGACGACCTCATGGCCACGCTGGACAGCCTGAAACAAGCCGGCATTCCCTTGATGACCGCACCACCCGCCACCTATTACGAAATGCTGAGTGAACGCCTGCCAGGCCATGGGGAAGATGCCCAGGCGTTGCAATCGCGTGGCATTTTGCTGGACGGCACCTCCGCCAACGGCGAGCGCCGCTTGCTGCTGCAAATTTTTTCGCAGACCTTGCTGGGCCCCGTATTTTTCGAATTCATCCAGCGCAAAGGCGATGACGGTTTTGGCGAGGGCAACTTTAAGGCCTTGTTCGAGTCCATGGAGCGCGACCAACTGCGCCGGGGCGTCATTCAGGGCGATAAGGTCTGACCATGCAAAAACTCGATTCCACGCAAGTGGCAGAGATGCTGCCCACGCTGCCCGGGTGGGGTCATGACGCACAGCGCGGCGCCATCAGCCGCACCTATGTGTTCGCCGACTTCATACAGGCGTTTGCTTTCATGACCCAGATTGCGATAGCGGCTGAAAAGCACAACCACCATCCCGAATGGTCCAATGTGTACAAGCGCGTCACCATCACCTGGACCACCCACGATGTCAACGGCCTGAGCCGCAACGATGTCACCATGGCCCGGCTGTGCGACCAGGCGAGCGCTGGCTACCTGCCGGTTTCTTCATCCGATTGAAAGCAGGCACGCCATGGACCCCCTCGCTGAAAAAATCAAACACGGCCTGGCCGCTGGCCCCGCCGCCGCACCCCAGCGCCCCGACTGGACCGTGGACCAGGGCTGGAGCGACTACACCCCCGCACAGCACGCGGTCTGGAAAACCCTGTTCGAACGCCAGACCAAGCTGTTGCCAGGCTTGGCCTGCGACGCCTTTGTGCAAGGCATGCAGAACCTGCCCATCACCGCCGAGCGCATCCCCAATTTTGAGGAACTGTCGGAGACCCTCCACCGGGCCACCGGCTGGCAGGTGGTGGCGGTGCCCGGGCTGGTGCCCGACGACGTGTTCTTTGAGCACCTGGCCAACAGGCGGTTTCCTTCGGGCAACTTCATCCGTGGCGCCCACGAGCTGGACTACCTGGAAGAACCCGATGTGTTCCACGACGTGTTCGGCCATGTGCCCATGCTGATGCACCCGGTGATGGCCGACTTCATCCAGGCCTATGGCCAGGGTGGTTTGCGCGCCCAGCGCCTGGGCAAACTCACCGAGCTGGCGCGGGTGTACTGGTACACGGTGGAGTTCGGGCTGGTAAAACAGCCGGACGGCTTGCGTATTTACGGCGCGGGGATTGCTTCCTCGTTTTCGGAGAGCACGTTTGCGGTGCAAAGCGATTCGCCCAACCGCATTGGCTTTGACCTGGAGCGGGTCATGCGCACCCATTACCGCATCGACGACTTCCAGGAGGTGTACTTCGTGCTGGACGACTTGCAAGACCTGCTGGCCCTGGCCAACACCGAGTTCGCACCCTATTACGAACGTCTGGCGCATGGCCCCAACTACCAGCCGGGGGACGTATTGCCTGCGGACACGGTGCTGCACCGTGGCACCGGAACCTACCACCGGGGCCGCCCGCGCAAGGGCTGACACCGGTCTCTGGTATCGGGGTAGCCCATGCACAATAGCTGCATGACTGCCCCTACCCCCACCTTCCCACGCCCCAACTTGCGGGCTATCGCCGACTTCGAGGCTGAACTGCTGGCCGCCCTGACGCAGGCGTCGCGTTCTGCGTTACTGGGGTGAAAATACTTTTGCTATTAAAAATATAGCTGCTTGCGCAGTGTGTATGCGGGTTTTAGGTTGATTTCGCTAAAAAATTTGGAGGTTTACATGCGTTTTGTGCTTGCTGTGCGTGTGGTGACGGGTTGCCTATTGGCTGCCTTGGCAGGCCAGGGACTGGCCCAGGAAGAATCCCCAACCACTCGGCTCCAGAGCTTGCGCGACAAGATCGCCCAGCGTGTGCAAGCGCGAGCACAGGGGCGCACCGCCCCTGGCTTGGCCATCAGCGGGCCGGGTGACTATTCTTTGTCGGTGGACCATGGCGGGCGCCAACGCCTGTACCGCGTGCATGTTCCTTCCAGCTACGCGGCCCGTCAACCCATGGCCTTGGTGCTGTCCTTGCACGGGGGTGGCGGGCATATGGACTACCAGGCCAATGACGCCTACTACGGGCAGATTTCCAAGTCCGAGCAGGCGGGCTTTATTGCCGTGTTTCCCAACGGCCACAGCCGACTTCCCGGCGGCAAGCTGGCCACCTGGAATGCGGGCAACTGCTGCGGCAGTGCACGCGACGACGGCGTGGACGACGTGGGTTTTATCCGCGCCCTGCTGGAGCGCTTGCACACCCAGCTCAATATCGACCGCAAGCGCGTTTTTGCCAACGGCATGTCCAACGGCGGCATGATGGCCTACCGTCTGGCTTGCGAGGCCCCGGACCTGTTCATGGCCATTGCATCGGTGGCGGGCACCGACAACACCAGCGCGTGCACACCCTCCCGACCTATTTCGGTGTTGCACATCCATGCCCGCGACGATGACATGGTGTTGTTCAACGGCGGCGCCGGGCGCGGGCGCGCTGCGGTGACCGACTTTGTATCGGTGCCCGCGACTGTTTCCAAATGGGTGGGCTTGAATGGCTGCCACGCCACGCCCAAGCGGGTGTTGGAGGCCAGCGGTGCCACCTGCGACCTGTACGCCCCTTGCCGGGGTGGGGTGGAGGTCCAGCTGTGTGTGACCGACACCGGCGGCCACTCTTGGCCGGGTGGCTCCAAAGTGCGCGGCGGCGCGCCCGGATCAACGGCCCTTTCAGCAACCGATGTGATTGCTGAGTTTTACGCCAACCATTAGTCGCTTGGGTGGGCCACGCCAGTTGTCAAAAAACTGGTTTGTCAAAAGTGCTTGACCCGAATCAAGCACGCGAACATACTGATTTTCTGGCATTGTCCTGTTGGCAATGCGGCGCCAACGGAAGGAGAAATCCATGTACTTTTTTTCACGACTGACCCTGGCGCAACGCCTGGTTGCTGCAGCGCTGGCTGTGGGGGGTGTTTTGGCTGTGACGCTTCTGGTGTACCTGGCCCAGGCCCGGGCCAGCGCCGTCGAAGCCAGTGGTTTGGCGGCAGGGCGTGCGGTTTCCAGCCAGATCGTCACCTTGCGCACCTTCTACACCAAGGAAATTGCGTCGCGCGCCAAGAAGGCCGGCATGCAGCTGGGCCATGATTTTTTTGAAAAAGACAACATGCTGCCGCTGCCAGCCACCCTGGTGAAGACCTTGGGCGAAAGTATTGCCAAGCAGTACCCCGGTTCCCAACTGCGCCTGATGTCGGCCCACCCCTTCCCCAACCGCACGGCTGCCGAAAGCAAGCTTGACGCCTTTCAGACGCGGGCGTTGGCCGCGCTGGAAAAGGACCCCAAGACCCCTGTGCACAGCATGGAAACCATCGATGGGCGCCCGTCGATTCGCTACGCCGTGGCCGACATCATGGCCGAGGGCTGTGTCGCCTGCCACAACAGCAACCCGCAGTCGCCCAAACGGGACTGGAAGGTGGGGGATGTGCGTGGTTTGGTGGAGGTGGTCGTTCCGCTCACCGAAGTGGACCAGGTTATTGCCAAAAGCTCCATGGTGACCCTGGGCTTGACCCTGGGCGGGCTGGGTGTGATGGCTTGGCTGGTGTTGCTGCTGGTGCACCACATGGTGGCACGCCCCATGCGTGAGCTGAGTGTGGGCGTCAGCACACTGGCCAGCGGCGACCTGACCCAGCCCTTGGCCAGTCAGCGCGACGATGAGGTGGGCAAGCTGATGAACGCGCTGGATGGGATGCGCACGCGGTTTTTGCAAACGTTGGGAGCGGTGCGCAGTTCGGTGGCGTCCATCAATATCGGCAGTTCGGAAATTGCGGCTGGCAACCAGGACCTGAGTGAACGCACCGAGCAGACCGCCAGTTCGCTGGAAAAAACGGCATCGTCGATGGCGGCGCTGGGCGCCACCGTGCAGCAAAACGCCGAGAGCGCTGGCCAGGTCAACCAGTTGGCGCGGGAGGCCTCGACCCTGGCCATCAAAGGCGGCGAGGTGGTCGCGCAGGTGGTGCAAACCATGAAGGGCATCAACGACAGCTCGCGCAAGATTTCCGACATCATTCAGGTGATTGACGGCATCGCTTTTCAAACCAATATTTTGGCCTTGAACGCCGCCGTGGAAGCGGCCCGCGCCGGTGAGCAGGGCCGGGGCTTTGCGGTGGTGGCGACCGAGGTGCGCAGTTTGGCGGGCCGCTCGGCCGATGCCGCCAAGGAAATCAAGAGCCTGATCAACGCCAGCGTCGAGCGTGTCGAGCAAGGCACCTCCCAGGTCGATCAGGCCGGTGCCACCATGACCGAGGTGGTCAGCGCCATCCAGAAGGTCACCCAAACCATGGGTGAAATCAGCGCGGCCAGCCATGCGCAGGCCACGGGGGTTGCGCAGGTCGGCCAGTCGGTGGCGCAGATGGACCAGGCGACACAACAAAACGCCGCCCTGGTGGAGGAGATGGCCGCAGCCGCCAGCGGCTTGCGGGCCCAGGCGCAGGATCTGGTGCAAGTGGTGGCGATGTTCAAACTGGGAGACGCAGCACCGTCCGCTGCCGGCACGGGTGTCGCACACACCCGCCAGCCGCCAAAGCGCTTGACGGCGGGTTAAGGGCAAAAAAAAAAGGCCGGTAAAACCGGCCTTTTTTATACACAGCGAATCGCTGTTATTTGATGTCCACGCCACGGAAGGTGTGGCGGGCAAACGGGCTCAGCTTGAAGTCGATGACTTCTTTGCGCACCGGGGCCAACTGCACCGCGTGGGCGATGGTGAACCAGGGGGCTTGCTCCTTGAAGATCACCTGGGCTTTTTCGTACAGCTTGGTGCGCTCAGCGGGGTTGGACACGACCTTGGCTTTTTGCACCAGATCTTCAAAGGGCTGGTGGCAGAACTTGGCCACGTTGGAGCCATTTTGCTTGGCCGAGCTGCAGCCCAGCAAGGTGTTCAGGAAGTTGTCTGGATCTCCGTTGTCACCAGTCCAGCCCAACATGCCCATCTGGTGTTCACCAGACTGCATGCGCTTGCGGTACTCACCCCACTCAAAGCTCTTGATTTCGGCCTTGACGCCCACTTTGGCCAGGTCGGCTTGCATCAGCTCGGCGATGCGCTTGGCATTGGGGTTGTAGGGGCGCTGCACGGGCATGGCCCACAGGTCGGTGGCGAAGCCGTTGGGGTAGCCAGCGGCCGCCAGCAATTTCTTGGCTTCCGTGGGGTTGAAGGCATCGTCCTTGATGGCCTTGTTGTAAGACCATTGGCCGGGTGGAATGGGGTTGGTGGCAGGGATGCCGGTGCTCAGGTACACCGCGGACACAATCGCCTTCTTGTCGATGGCCATGTTGATGGCCTTGCGCACACGCACGTCGTCAAAGGGCTTTTTCGTGGTGTTGTAGGCCAGGTAGCCCACGTTCAGTCCGGGTTGCTCCATCATGGTGACGTTGGTGTCCTTGCGCATGGCGTCCAGGTCCGCTGGGTTGGGGTAAGGCATGACATGGCACTCACCCTTTTGCAGCTTGGCCCAGCGCACCGAGGCATCGGGCGTGATGGCGAAAATCAGGTCGTCAATTTTGGCTTTGCCGGCATAGTGTTGGGCGAAGGCCTTGAAGCGGACGATGGCGTCCTTCTGGTATTGCACCAGTTGGAAGGGGCCGGTGCCCAAGGGGTCCTGGTCGATTTTTTCAGGCGTGCCGGCTTTCAGCATGGCAATGGCGTATTCCTTGGACTGAATACCAGCCCACTGCATCGCCATGTTGGCCAGGAAGGGGGCCTCTGGTTTGTTCAGTGTGAACTTGACGGTGTACTCGTCCACCTTGTCTACCGACTTGAGCAAGGCGGGCATGCCCATGTCGCCAAAGTAGGCGTGGTTGGGGCTGGTGACCTTGAAGTAGGGGTCGTTCTCTTTCCACTGGCGTTCAATGGTGAACAGGATGTCGTCCGCATTGAAATCACGCGAAGGTTTGAAGTTCTTGTTGGATTGCCACTTCACACCCTTGCGCAGCTTGAAGGTGTACTCCAAGCCGTCTTTGGAGACGGTCCAGCTTTCTGCCAGACCGGGGACAACTTTGGTGCCACCGCGCTCGAAGTCCACGATGTTGTCGTAGATCTGTTCGGTCACGTCAAACGAGGTTCCGGTGGTGTTGACGCCGGGATAAAAATTCTCTGGGCTGCCTTCGGAGCAGTACACCAGGGTTTTTGCGGCAGCGGGTGCCATGGCCAAAATGGCAGGCAGCGCCAAGGCACACAGCAAGGCAGTCTTGCTGGGGCGCATACGGGCCGCGCCTGAGGTCGAACGGGTCATGAATGAACTCCTGAAAAATGGGCTGATGTACAGCCCCAATAGGTTTGGACTCGGCAACATGCCGGGCCACTGAATCCCCATATTACGGGATTAAACAGATTGTGCGTACTGGGGTTGTTACTGGTTTGCCAGGTTTTTTGCTTCGAAGCAAGCAACCTGGCGCCCCAGCAGTTCTTGCAGCACCGGGCGCTCCTTGTGGCAGCGTTCCGTGGCATGCGGACAGCGCGTAGAAAACACACAACCTTTGGGCGGATTCAGGGGGGACGGCAGCTCGCCTTTGAGCACCGTGCGCTGCTGTGCCGGGCCACTGCCGGCCAAGCCCGGCGTGGACGCCAGCAGGGCTTGTGTGTAGGGGTGCAAAGGCTGCTTGAAGAGGGTGTTTTTTTCGCCCTGTTCGACAGTGTGGCCCAGGTACATGACCAGCACGTCGTGCGCAATATGGCGCACCACCCCCAGGTCATGTGAGATGAACAGGTAGGCCAGGCCCAAATCGCGCTGAAGGTCCGACAGCAGGTTCAGCACCTGCGCCTGGATGGAGACGTCCAACGCTGACACGGGCTCGTCGGCGACCACCAAAGAGGGGCTGAGCATCAGTGCCCGTGCGATGGCAATACGCTGGCGCTGGCCCCCTGAAAACATGTGGGGGTAGCGGTCGTAGTGCTCCGGGCGCAAGCCCACCAGGGCCAGCATGGCGCGTGCTTTTTTGGCACGCTCTTCGGCGTTGAGCTGGGTGTTGATTTCCAGCGGGGCTTCCAAAATCTGGCCAATGCGTTTGCGCGGATTGAGCGAGCCGTAGGGGTTCTGGAACACCAGTTGTACCTTTTGGCGCAGGGCGTGTTTCGCTTCTGCCGAGGCGCTGACCACGTCCACGCCTGCGATGCTGAGAACGCCGCCGGTAGGCGCTTCGATCAGTGACACCATGCGTGCCAGCGTGGACTTGCCACAGCCGGATTCACCAACGATGGCCAACGTTTTACCCGCCTGGACCGTGAAGGACACGCCGCCCACCGCTTGCAGCAAATCGGGTTTGCGCAGCAGTCCCTTGCTGATGGGGTAGACGCGGTGCAACTGCTCTGCGGTCACGACCGTGGCCCCGGTCGTGGTTGATGCCGTGATGTGGGGGGTGGGATTCATGCGGACATCTCCTGCGCTGTCGCGGCGCGCGCGGCGTCGCCAATGGGGTAGTGGCAACGCACGGCGCCGTCTTTCCAGGCGCGCAAGGGGGGGCGGGTGAGGCACAGTCCGTCGTTGGCATAACTGCAACGCGGTGCAAACAGACAGCCCTTGGGGCGGTCAAACAGGCCCGGCACCATGCCGGGGATGGTGGAGAGCCGGTCCAAGCCATTGCTGCGCTCGGGCATGGCGGCCATCAAGGCTTCGGTATAGGGGTGCTGGGGGGCGTTGAACAGCGCGTTGGCGCTGCGTTGCTCCATCACCTGGCCGGCGTACATCACCGCGACCTTTTGGGCCATTTCATTGACCACGCCCATGTTGTGGGTGATCAGCACCAGGGCCATGCCGCGGTCTTTTTGCAGGCTGCGCAACAGGTCCAGAATTTGGGCCTGGATGGTCACGTCCAGCGCCGTGGTGGGTTCGTCCGCAATCAGCAGTTTGGGGTTGCAGGCAATCGCAATGGCGATCATCACCCGCTGGCTCATGCCGCCCGACAACTGGTGGGGGTAGACGCCCAGACGGCTCTCCGGTGCCGGAATGCCCACTTGCTCCAGCAGTTCAATGGAGCGCTTGCGGGCCGCGGCCTTGTCCATCCCCATGTGCAATTTGAGCGTCTCGGCCAACTGGAAACCCACGGTAAAGCAGGGGTTCAGGCTGGTGGTGGGGTCCTGGAAAATCATCGACAAGTCTTTGCCGGTCAGGCGGCGGCGCTCTTTGTCGGAGAGTTTCAACAGGTCGTGGCCGTCAAAGCGCAGGGTGTCGGCGCGCACCCGCCCGGGGTAGGCCACCAGGCCCATCAGGGCCATCATGGTGACGCTTTTGCCCGAGCCCGATTCGCCCACGATGCCCAGAACCTCGCCTTTTTCCAGCGTGAGGCTGACGCCGTCCACGGCGTGCATCACGCCGTTGTGCGATGGAAATTCCACCGACAGATTTTCAATTTCAAGCAGTGCCATGGTGTTGTGCTCTGTGCTGCAGTGGGGGTTAACGCTTGAGCTTGGGGTCCAGCGCATCGCGCAGACCATCGCCCAGCAGGTTGAATGCCAAGACGGTGACCAGGATCGCCAGACCCGGGAAAGTCACCACCCACCAGGCGCGCAACACAAATTCACGCGCATCGGCCAGCATGGTGCCCCATTCGGGCGAGGGGGGTTGCGCACCCAGGCCCAAAAAGCCCAGGGCGGCGGCATCCAGAATGGCGGTGGAAATGCCCAGCGAGGCCTGCACGATCAAAGGCGCCGTGCAGTTGGGCAGCACCTCGCTGAACATCAGCCGCCAGTGGCCGGCGCCGCCCATGCGCGCCGCCGTGACGTAATCGCGCGAGGTTTCCGAGATGACCGCGGCGCGGGTGATGCGCACATAGTGCGGCAGCACGACGATGGACACCGCCAGCATGGCATTCATCATTCCTGGCCCCAAAATGGCCACGATCACAATCGCCAGCAGCAGGCTGGGCAGGGTCAGGATGATGTCCATGATGCGCATGATGGCGATCTCGAACACGCCGCGAAAATACCCCGCCAGCAGACCCAGCACGGTGCCAACGATGACGGAGACGGTGACCACCGCAATGCCGATCAACAGGGACAACCGGGCGCCGTGGATCAGGCGCGACAAGATGTCGCGTCCAATCGCGTCGGTGCCCAGCAAGTGCGCTGCGGAGCCACCGGTTTGCCAGGCAGGGGGGACCAAAAACACGCTGGCGTCCGTCAGGTCCGGGGCATAGGGTGCGATGAGGGGGGCGAATGCCGCCAACAACAGCACCGTCGCCACGATGAGCAATCCGGCCACAGCGCCTTTGTTGGCACTGAAGTAACGCCAGAAATCGCGCAGGGGGTGGACCGGCGCCGCCAGTGCCACGGTGTTCAGGGTGGTTGAAGTCGTCATTTTTGGTGCCTGATGCGTGGGTTGATGATTCCGTAAGCCAGATCGACGAGCAAATTCACGCCCATCACCACCGCCCCCAGCAACAGCATGCCGCCCTGCAACACCGGGTAGTCCCTCCGGCTGATGGCTTCAATCAGCCATTTGCCCACACCGGGCCAGGAAAAAATGGTCTCGGTCAGGATGGCGCCCGTGAACAGCACCCCCACCTGCAAGCCGATCACGGTGATGACCGGAATGAGTGCATTGCGCAGGGCGTGGACCGTGACCACCCGCATATTGGACAGGCCTTTGGCACGCGCGGTGCGGATGTAGTCTTCGCCCAAAACCTCCAACATGGCCGAACGCGTCATGCGCGCAATCACCGCCAGCGGGTTGGTGCCCAGAACAATCGTGGGCAGTATCAAGTGTGATGCCGCCGAGAGAAAGGCCCCTTTCTCGTCGGACAGCAAGGTGTCTATCAGCAGGAAGCCGGTGGTGGGCTCAATGAAATACTGCACCGCAATACGGCCCGACACCGGCGTCAGATCCAGTTGCACCGAAAACAGCAAGATGAGCAGCAAGCCCCACCAGAAGATGGGCATGGAGTAGCCGGTGAGTGATACCCCCATGACCCCGTGGTCCAGGATGGAATTGCGTTTGACCGCCGCCAGTATCCCCGCCGGAATGCCCAAGAGCAGCGCAAACAAAATGGCGCACAGCGCCAGCTCGATGGTGGCGGGGAACAGCGCGGCAAATTCATCCAGCACCGCCGTCTGGGTGATCACGGATTTGCCCAGATCACCCTGCAGCACCTTGCCGATGTAGATGCCGTATTGCACCATCACCGGCTTGTCCAGCCCATATTCTTTGAGCAGTACAGCGTGGCGGGTGGCATCGATGCCACGTTCGCCAGCCAAGGTTTCGATGGGGTCGCCAGGCACCATGCGAATGAGAAAAAACGCCAACAGCGTCATTCCGAAAAAGGTCGGAATGATCAAGCTCAGGCGCGTGAAGACAAAGCGCAGCATGGGTTGGGAGCAGGTTAGGTTGTAAGGAATGCACCCGTAAGGTGCGCCAAGGTCGCGATTCTAATGTTGTCTAGACATGTAAATACAACTTGGCAAAAATTTGACAAAAAAAAGGGCCGGTTAAACCGGCCCTAGACGTCAAAGCAAGAGGTGCTTATTTGAGGTGCTTGCCGATCAGGCCAGCCATTTCAAACATGGACACTTGCACCTTGCCGAAGATTTCCTTCAGCTTGGCATCGGCATTGATCATGCGTTTGTTCACTGCGTCTTGCAGCTTGTTTTTCTTGATGTAAGCCCACAGCTTGCTCACCACTTCGGTGCGGGGCAGGGGGGTTGCGCCGACCACGGCAGCCAGTGCGGCGCTGGGGGTCAGGGCCTTCATGAAGGCGGCGTTGACGGTGCGCTTTTTAGCGGGAGCAGCGGCCTTCTTGGCGGGAGCGGCTTTTTTAGCGGGGGCAGCCTTCTTGGCGGGGGCAGCGGCTTTCGCAGGGGCTGCTTTTTTAGCGGGAGCAGCCGCTTTTACAGCGACTTTTTTTGCAGGCGCTGCTGCTTTCGCGGGGGCCGCTTTCTTTGCGGGAGCAGCTTTTTTAGCTGGAGCTTTTTTCGCAGTTGCCATGATTGATTGTCCTTCTAGAAGTTGATTAATCACCAGTGAAAAAGCGCTTCTTCACGGGTAACCCGGATGCTACTGGTAAAAAAGCACGTTTCCAAGCGGGAAACTACTTTTTCACAGGGGAATGTTGTTTTTTTCATTGGAGAATAGAAGCCCAAATTGAACAGGAGCCCAACGCTATGCCAGACAACTTTGCCACCTGTGACCTTTGTGATGGTCACAAGAATGATTCCACCGGTGATTTTCGGGTGCTTCCGCCGGTGTTTCGGGACTACGGGCAGGTCCGCAAATTCGCGGGACCGGTGGTGACCGTCAAGTGTTTCGAAGACAACACCCTGGTCAAGGCGGCGGTGGATTCCGTGGGTTTTGTGGAGACGCCCCAGGGGCGTGTGGGCCAGGTGTTGGTGGTGGACGGCGGCGGCTCGCTGCGCCGGGCGCTGCTGGGCGGCAACCTGGGCGCGGCGGCGGCCCGCAACGGCTGGGCGGGCGTGGTGATTGACGGCTGTGTGCGGGACACCGCCGAGTTGGCCGGCCACGCCGTGGGCATCCGTGCCTTGGCCGCCATGCCGCTGCCCACTGAAAAACGCAACGAGGGCCAGGCCCAGGTGGCGGTGCAGCTGCAGGGCGTTTGGGTGCGCCCTGGCGACTGGCTGTATGCCGACGAGGACGGCATCGTGGTGGCCTCTAAGCCACTGGTGTAAACATTCGGCGGGTCGGCAAGGTGGCCAGCACCACGCCCAGCAGCGCGATGGAGAAGGCCAGCAACTGCACCCCACCCAATGGTTCATGCAGTATGAACACCCCCACCAAAGCGGCAGAGATGGGCAGCATGACGGTGAACACGCCCGCACGCGCGGCGGGCACCGTTTTCAGGCCCGTCATCCACAGCCACACGGTCCACACACTGGCGGCCAGCGCGTAAAACACCAGCAGTACCCAAGAGGGCGCGCCCACCGACGCAAAGTCGAAATGCCAGGCGGCGTAGAGGCCCAGCGGTGTCATCAGCAGGAACCCCCAGAGGTTGATCAAGGCGGTGATGCGTTTGGGGGACAGGGCGCCGGTCAACTTTTTCCCAATGACGGCATAAGCGGCTTCGCACACCACGGCGCAAAAGACCAGCAGGTTGCCCCACAGCGCTTGCTTATGTGCCAAATCGGCCTCTGGCCCTTGTATTACTTGCGCAGACAGCTCACTTTTTGATAGCGCCAACAGGCCGATGCCCAGTGCACTGCAGGCTACCGCAGACCACACCCGCAGCCCAATGCGTTCCTTGAGAAAGGCCCAGCTCATCAATGCCACGACGGCCGGGATCGCCGCCATGATGACCCCGGCCGACACGGCACTGGTCATGCTCACGCCGAACAGCATGCAAATGGAAAACAAAAAATTGCCCAAAAACGACTCCAAAAACAGCAGGCGGCGCGTCGCCGGCGCCATCGGCGCTTCGTGCGGCGGGCGTTTCAGCCAGTGCGCCATGGCAAGGCCTCCAATGCCGAAGCGCAACCAGGCCAGCAGAAACACCGGGAGTGCCACCACCAGCGGCTTGGAGAGTGCGACATAGCTGCCCACCAGCGCCATGCTCATCGCCAGAAAAAAGTAGGCCATCGGGCGGCTAGGAGCGGGGTGGGACGGTGACAGTGGAGACATGGAACGCGCTGCAGCGGAAGTGGGGGACCCGGCAAGCCTACCGTATTGCAGGCAGTGGTTTGACGCCTCCGTGGCAAATTGGCACCTCCCAGGGGGGCGGGTTTGCGCTACCTTTGGCGCTCCGATTCAAAAAGGCCCTTTATGAGCATTGGACAATTTGCCTACGCCAACAACAGCAACCGATTTTTGGCCGCCCCCGCCTTGCAAGACCACGCGTTTGCGGTGGCGGGCGTGCCCTTTGATGGCGCGGTGACCAACCGCCCGGGCGCACGTTTTGGGCCCCAGGAAATCCGCCGCGCCTCGCTCATGCTGTGTGATGGCTTGCACCCGGTGTTCCATGTGACGCCCTTGGGCGTGTTGGGCGATGCCCAAGATATGCGTTTGCCCAATGCCTCACCCCTGGCGGAAGTCCGCGCCGAGATTGAGCGGCAGGCCTTTGCGCTGATGGCCGCCCACCATTGCGTGTTCATCGGCGGGGACCATTCCGTCACTTTGCCGCTGTTGCGGGCCGCGAAGGCAAAGCACGGGGAGTTGGCCCTGGTCCATTTTGATGCCCATTGCGACACCTGGGAAGACCATTTTGGCGAGCCTTCCGGCCATGGCACCTGGACCTATGAGGCGATCCAGGAGGGGCTGGTGAGTGCACCGCACACGGTGCAAATTGGCCTGCGCTCCAGCGGTGCGCGTGCCGCCCGCGAATACGTGAAAGACCAGGGTGGACTGATTTACACCGCCCGTGAACTGCGGGGCAAGGACGGCAGTGGCCTGTATTCGCTGATCGAAGACATCAAGGCGCGCATCGGTACACGGCCCTGCTACCTGACCCTGGACATCGATTGCCTGGACCCGGCCTTTGCCCCCGGCACCGGAACGCCCGAGCCGGGTGGCATGAGCAGCTCCCAGGTGTTGACCTTCCTCGAAGAGTTGGCGCCTTTGCATTGGATTGGCATGGACTGTGTGGAGGTGGCACCCGCCTACGACCATGCCGAACTCACCAGCACCGCTGCGGCCACCTTCATCTGGACCTACCTGTGCGCCCAGGTGGCCAAACTTGCCCGTTGAACCCTTCCCAAAGACCGCGCCATGTTGCTTGACTCCGATACCCAGCTGAACCAGAAAAGTTACTACGAAGCCAGTGTGCAGCGGGACCCCGTCGCGCCGCCCCTGCAAGGCGCATTGAATGCGGATGTGGTGGTGGTGGGGGCCGGGTTTGCGGGGCTGTCCACGGCCATTGAACTGGCGCAGCGCGGCTACAAGGTGGTGGTGCTGGAGGCGGACCGCGTGTGCAGTGGGGCGTCGGGGCGCAACGGGGGGCAGGCCATTGTGGGTTATGCCTGTGGCCAGGAGCCCTTTGAGCAACAGTTGGGCAAGGCGCAAGCCCGATTGGCCTGGGAGATGTCCCTGGAGGCCATTGACCTGATCGACGAGCGGATTGCCCAGTTCCAGATCGACTGTGATCGGGTCAACGGTTACCTGTATGTGGCGGATTCCCCGCGCAAGGCCCGTGCCCTGGAGGCCGAGATGCTGGCGCTGCAACAGAACCATGGCCTGGCGGTGGACTTCAAGACCGGCACAGCGGCGCAGCACTACATTGAAAGCCCCCTGTATTGCGCAGCGGCCTATGAGAAAAAGTCGGGCCATCTGCACCCCTTGAAGTACGGGCTCGGCTTGGCCCGGGCCGCCCGCGCACTGGGTGTGCAGATATTTGAAACCTCCGCGGTGGTTGATCTGCGCCGGGGGAGCCGCTTGACCGCCGTGACGGCCAAGGGCGCTGTCACGGCCCAGTTTGGGGTGCTGGCTGGCAACTGCACACTGGGCGAATACGGTCCCAAGGTGGCGCCTGAAATTGGGCCGCGTGTCATGCCGGTGGGCACCTACATCATTGGCACGGGCGCGTTGACACCAGAGCTGTGCAGGAGCCTGATTCCGAGCAACGCAGCGGTGTGTGACAACAATTTCATCCTGGACTATTTCCGTTTCAGCGCCGACCACCGCATGCTGTTTGGGGGGCGTGTGAGTTATTCCGCCCGCACACCCGCAGACCTGCAAGCCACCATGGCCCAGCGCATGGGCGATGTGTTTCCGGCGCTGCGGGAGGTGCCGGTGGAGTTTGTGTGGGGCGGCTTTGTGGACATCAGCATGAACCGTGCGCCCGACTTTGGCCGCCTGGGAGACAACTTGTACTACCTGCAGGGTTTCAGCGGCCATGGCGTGGCGCTCACCGGGCTGGCGGGGCGGGTGGTGGCGCAGGCCGTCGCAGGCCAGGCCGAGCGCTTTGATGTGTTTGCCCAACTGCAGCACCGCAAGTTCCCGGGCGGGGCGCTGCTGCGCACGCCCAGCCTGGTGCTGGGAATGCTGTACCACCGCTTGCGGGACGCGTTTTAAACGCCGGTGGGCGGCGCGAGGCGTTGGATCTCCGCCATCAGGGTTTGGGCCAGCACCGGCCCCCAGCGTTCGATTTCCGCCAGCGGTGCGTAGCCGTAGCCAATAACCAGGCCCTTGGCATCCTTGCGCTCCAGGCAATAGGCCGACAGTGCCCGCACCGTGAGCCCCTGGTCGGCCAGGCGTTGGGCCAGGGCCTTGTCATCCAGGGCATTCGGCAAGCGCACACACAGGTGCAGGCCCTGCTCGGCCCCCGTGATCTGGGCCTGCTCTCCCAGGCAGGGTTGCAGCGCCTGCAGCAGGCACTGGCGGCGCTGGGCATAACTTTGGCGCGCCCGGCGCAGGGCACTGGCAAAGTGGCCCAGCTCGATGAACTCCGCCAGCGCCGCCTGCAAGGGCATCTGGCCTGGGCGGTTCAGGTCATAGTGGGCCTGTTTGAAGGCCGACACCAAGCGCTTGGGCACCACCAGGTAGCCCAGTTTCAGGCCGGGATAGAGCACCTTGGAAAACGACCCCAGGTACAGCACCCGCTGGTCTTTGTCCAGCCCAGCCAGCGAGGACAGGGGTGGTCCGCTGAAGCGAAATTCGCTGTCGTAGTCGTCTTCCAGAACCCAGGCATTGTGGGTTCTGGCAAGGGTCAAAATTTGCTGTCGGCGCGCCAGCGACATCACGGAACCCGTGGGATATTGGTGTGACGGGGTGGTGTAAATCAGGCGCGGCGGGTGTTTTTCATCGGCGGCGCTGGGGGCGATGCCTTGCTGGTCCACCCGCACCGGATGGGCATACAGCCCGGTGGCCATAAAAGCCTTGACCGCCCCCCAGTAGGCGGGGTCTTCCAGCCACACCGTGTCGCCATGGTCGGCCAGCAATTGGGCGCACAACTCCAGCGACTGCTGGGTGCCGCTGGTGATGATGACCTGGTCGGCATCCAGTGGCACGCTGCGAAACACACGCAGGTAATCCGCCACCGCGCGGCGCAGCGGCGCGTGGCCGCCGGAGTCGCTGTAGTCCAGCATCTCCGGGTAGGTCATGCGCCAGTGTTTGTTCTGCAGGCGTTGCCACAGCGCCACCGGAAATGCGCTGAAGTCGGCGATGCCGGGTGTGAAGGGTTGTATTTCCAGTTGGGTGGCGCAAAACGTGGAGGACAGGGCGGTGCCGCGTTTGGACAAATCGGCGACATGGGAGGGCGCATGGGGTGCACGCATGCGGGCCGCCTTGGGCAGGTTGTCGTTGACATAGGTGCCACTGCCCACCCGGCTGACCAGGTAACCCTCCACACCCAATTGGCTCAGTGCAGCCACCACGGTATTGCGCGAAAGATTCAAATCCGTCGTCAACTCCCGGCTGGAAGGGAGCCGGTCGCCCGCTGTCAATTTGCCATCGAGCATGGCCCGGCGCAAGGCCTCGTAGAGCTGGCGATGCAGGGGCATGTTGTCCTGTTGGCTCAGGCGCGCCATCTCGGTTAACAAGAGTTCTGACAGCATGAATTTGTTTTTCCGGGTTCTGAAGTTCATTCAAAATTGAAAGCCGTACCGCTGTAAAGTGGCACCTTGACGTTGCCGCAACTGGCCCCCACAGCAAACCAATTCTGCCTGACAATCATGCAAAGAATACGGAGACAACGATGAAAAAGCCGCCATGTTTGGTGTGGCTGCCTGTGGACCATCGCAACTTGGGCGAGGGTGATCAGGCGATGCCTTTTTTGATCCTGGGCGATAAATATGCGCGTGCCGTCAAGGCCCATGCGGGCGCTGAACCTGTCATGTTTCCCTTGGCCCAGGCCGACCAGGTTGAAGACCTGTTGGCGATGGTGGACGGCGTCATGTTGACCGGCTCACCCTCCAATATTCACCCCTCCCATTTTGGCGAGTCAGTTACCGACACCGCCTTGCCACTGGATGCCCACCGGGATGCACTCACACTGGCCTTGGTCAGGGCTTGTGTGGCCGCATCGGTGCCCTTGTTGGGGGTGTGCCGTGGCTTTCAGGAAATCAATGTCGCTTTGGGCGGCTCCCTGGTGCAGCAGGTCCATGATGTGCCTGGAATGATGGACCACCGTGAGCCAAGAAACCAACCCTCCGTAGAACAATATGCCGCGCGGCACGAAGTGCATTTGGTGCCGGACTCCGCGCTGGCGCAGTGGGCGGGGGCTGGTACGGCCCAGGTGAACTCTCTGCATGGCCAAGGGGTAGGGCGCCTGGCACCAGGGTTGCGTGCCTTGGCCCATGCCCCGGACGGCTTGGTGGAGGCCTTTGAGGTGCAGGGCGCAACAAGCTTTGCCTACGCGGTGCAATGGCACCCGGAGTGGCGCACGGTAGAGAATCCCTTTCATACGGCCTTGTTCAAGGCCTTTGGCGAGGCCTGCCGTGCAAGGCAGGCTGCCCGGATTTCGTCAGTCAATGTGTAAAAGTGCTGCACGACGCAGCGAGGAGCTTGGTATGAGTGAATCAAAAACAATGACCTTCAACGATTTGGAGCAATGGTTGAATGAACGGCGGGTGACCGAGGTGGAGTGCCTGGTTCCCGACTTGACCGGTGTGGCCCGCGGGAAAATCTTGCCCCGCGCGAAGTTCACCGAAGACCGCGGCATGCGCCTGCCCCAGGCCATTGTGGCCATGGGGGTGACCGGTGAGGTGCCCGAGTCCGGCCCCTACTACGACGTGATTGACCCGACCGACAAGGACATGCAACTGCGGCCGGACCCGTCCTCGGTGCGCATCGTGCCCTGGGCCACCGATCCAACCGCCCAAGTGGTGCACGACTGTTTTGACCACGATGGCAAGCTGGTTCCTTTTGCGCCACGCAGCGTGTTGCGCAAAGTGTGCGAGCTGTTTGCGGCGGAGGGCTTGCAGCCTATCGTGGCGCCGGAGTTGGAGTTTTACCTGACGGCGCGCAATACCGATCCCGATATTCCGCTCAAGGCGCCGATTGGCCGCAGTGGCCGGGCCGAGACCTCGCGCCAGGCGTACAGCATTGATGCGGTGAACGAGTTTGACCCCTTGTTCGAAGAAATTTACGACTATGCGGACAAGATGGAACTCAACGTGGACACCCTGATTCACGAAGTGGGGGCCGGGCAAATGGAAATCAACTTTTTCCATAACCAGCCCCTGGGGCTGGCCGATGAGGTGTTCTTCTTCAAACGCACGGTGCGCGAGGCGGCCTTGCGCCACGACATGTACGCCACTTTCATGGCCAAGCCCATTGCGGGTGAGCCCGGCAGTGCCATGCATGTGCACCAGAGCATTTTGGATGTGGCGACCGGGAAAAACATTTTCAGCAATGAAGATGGATCGCCGTCCCAGGCTTTCATGCACTATATCGGGGGCCTGCAACGCTACATTCCGGCCGCCATGGTGCTGGTGGCGCCCTATGTGAACAGTTATCGCCGTCTCTCACGCAATATGGCCGCGCCCATCAACATTGAATGGGGCTACGACAACCGTACCTGCGGAATCCGCTCGCCGATTTCTTCGCCCGCCGCACGCCGGGTGGAGAACCGGGTGATTGGCGCGGATGCCAACCCGTACATTGCCATGGCCATGACCTTGGCCTGCGGTTACCTGGGGCTGAAGAACAAGATCAAACCCAAGCCAGAGATGCGGGGGGATGCCTACTTATCACCCTACGCTTTGCCACGGAGTTTGGGGGAGTCACTGGACTGGCTGTCGCGTGAGTCCGACCTGCATGAAGTCCTGGGCAAAGAATTCATCACCGTCTACTCCGAGATCAAGGAACTCGAATTTGACGAGTTCATGAAGGTCATTTCTCCCTGGGAGCGTGAGCATCTCTTGCTCCACGTGTAAGCCCCGTCTACCGCCCCTCACCGGAAACATCGTATGAACACCGTTGTCGATACCAAGCTGATTCAATCCATGGACAGCGCCCACTTTTTGCACCCCTTTACCGACTTCAAGGACCTCAATGCGCGGGGTGCCCGGGTGATGACCCGGGCTGAGGATATTTATGTGTGGGATTCCGAGGGCCAACGCGTGCTCGACGCCATGAGCGGCTTGTGGTGCGTCAATGTGGGGTATGGCCGCAAAGAGTTGGCCGACGCCGCCCACCAGCAAATGATGACGCTGCCCTACTACAACAGCTTCTTCCAGACCACCAATGTGCCCGCGGCCCAACTGGCGGCCAAGCTGGCATCGCTAGCGCCCACGGTGGGGGATCGCAGCTTTGACCATGTGTTCTATTCCTCCAGTGGGAGTGAGAGCAATGACTCCAACGTGCGCATGGTGCGCCGCTACTGGGATCTGCTGGGCCAACCCCAGCGCAAGGTCATCATCAGCCGCCTGAATGCCTACCACGGCAGCACCATGGCTGGAGCCTCCCTGGGCGGCATGGGTGGCATGCATGCCCAAGGCGATTTGCCGATCCCCAACATCACGCACATTGACCAGCCCTATTATTTTGAGAATGCCCTGCCCGGCGAAAGTGCTGCGGATTTTGGGGTGCGCGCGGCAGGCTGGCTGGAAGCCAAAATTCTGGAATTGGGCGCCGACAAGGTGGCGGCTTTTATTGCCGAGCCCTTGCAGGGTGCCGGTGGTGTGATCATTCCACCGGATACCTATTGGCCCGAAATCCAGCGCATCGTGGACAAATACGGCATTCTGTTGATCAGCGATGAGGTGATCTGTGCATTCGGACGCCTGGGGCACTGGTTTGCCTACGAAAAGTTTGGCTACAAGCCCGACTTGGTGACCTTTGCCAAGGCCGTGACCAGCGGCTACATCCCCTTGGGGGGGGTGATGGTGGGCAACCGGGTTGCCAAGGTGCTCATCGAGCAGGGTGGTGAGTTCAACCACGGCTATACCTACAGCGGCCACCCCGTGGCCTGTGCGGTGGCGCTGGCCAATATTGCCATCATGGAACGTGAGCAGTTGCCGCAGCGGGTGCGGGAGGACATCGGGCCTTACCTGGCCCAAAAATTTGCGGAGATCCAGGCCCATCCCTTGGTGGGGGTGGCTGAAACCTGTGGATTTGTGGCGGGCATGGTGTTGGTCAAAAACAAACACACCCTTGAGCGTTTCAGCGCAGAGCAAGGCATTGGCATGGTGTGCCGTGGGCACTGCTTCAGCAACGGTTTGATCATGCGTGCGGTGGGCGACCGCATGATCATTGCGCCACCGCTGACCATGACCCATGGCCAGATCGATGAGATGACAGGCTTGATTTTGAAATGCCTGGATTTGACCTATGTGGATGCCCAAAAGAAAGGGTGGTTGGCATAGGGATTGCTTTTGTTGCTAACGGGCTTGGTCGATCTTTTTTAAAAACATCAGGAGAACAAATTGGTCAAATCATTGAATATCCGTGGGATGGGCAAGTTGCTCAAGGGCGCGGTTGCCGTCGGCTTGGCGGTGTGTGTGGCCACCAGCGCCACCGCCCAGGAAGAAAAAGTCCTCAACATCTACAACTGGTCGGACTACATTGCAGACGACACGATCCGGAATTTTGAAAAAGAGACAGGCATCAAGGTCCGCTACGACACCTACGACAACAATGAAATTGTTCACGCCAAGCTGGTGGCGGGCAAGACCGGGTATGACATCGTGGTTCCCACGTCCACGTTTGCCCGTTTGCAGATGGACGGTGGTTTGCTGCGCAAGCTGGACAAGTCCCAATTGCCCAATCTGACCCACCTGGACCCGGATGTGCAGGCCCAAATTGCCACCATCGACCCAGGTCACCAGTTCCTGGTGAACTGGCTGTGGGGTTTCACCACCATTGGTGTCAATACCGCCAAGGTCAAGGCGGCCCTGGGTGCCGAGCCGATGCCGGCCAATGTCTGGGAGCTGCTTTTCAATCCGCAATATGTGCGCAAGCTCAAGGGCTGCGGTGTGTCGGTTCTGGACAGCGGCACCGAAGTGCTGCCTGCCGCACTGCACTACCTGGGCAAAGACCCTTACAGCAGCAACGCAGCCGATTACCGGGAGGCGGGGGCGCTGTTGAAGTCGGTGCGCCCTTACATCACCTTGTTCAGTGCGTCCGGCTACATCAACGACCTGGCCGGCGGCTCGATTTGTCTGGCATTGGGCTGGAGCGGCGACATCAATATCGCGCGCAGACGCGCCATGGATACCAAGACGGGCCAGGACATCGTGGCTTTTGTTCCCAAGAGTGGCGGCTTGCTCTTCTTTGACATGATGGCCATCCCGGCCGATGCGCCCCATCCCAAAAATGCCCATGCTTTTATCAACTACATCATGCGCCCGGAGGTGCACGCCTCTTTGACCAACAAGGTGAACTACGCCAACCCCAACAAGGAATCGCGCAGGTTCATCCGTCCCGAGGTGTCCAATAATCCGTCGGTATTCCCGAGCAGTGCGGAGATGGCTACCATGGTGGCCCCCAAAGCCTTGACCAATGAGGTACGCCGTCTGGTGACGCGCACCTACACGGGTTTCAAGACCGGGCTGAAATAACCCAGGTTCTCCTCGTTTCTCAAAAGGACATATCGGTGGCAACTCACTCCCATGTACCGCCGCAGGCAGGCACTGCCAATGGCGCCCCCTTTCTGCAAATCAAACGTGTCGTCAAGAAATTTGACGACGTTTTTGCCGTGGATGAAGTCACGCTGGACATCCAGCAAGGTGAGATCTTTGCGCTCTTGGGCTCCTCCGGCTGCGGCAAGTCCACCTTGCTGCGCATGCTGGCCGGGTTTGAGACACCCACTTCCGGGCAAATATTGCTGGCGGGGCAGGACATCGTGACGCTGGCCCCCTATGAGCGTCCCATCAACATGATGTTCCAAAGCTATGCCTTGTTCCCGCACCTGACCGTGTGGGACAACATTGCCTTTGGTTTGCGCCGCGATGGCCTGCCCAAGCAGGAGATTGAGGCGCGCGTGGCGCAAATGCTGGACCTGGTCCAGCTCAAGGCCTATGCCAAGCGCAAGCCCCACCAGTTGTCGGGCGGGCAGCAACAGCGGGTGGCTCTGGCGCGCAGCCTGGCCAAGCGACCCAAGTTGCTCTTGCTGGACGAGCCGCTGGGGGCCTTGGACGCCAAGCTGCGGGAGCGCACCCAACTGGAGCTGGTGGGCATCATTGAGCAGGTGGGGGTCACCTGTGTCATGGTGACACACGACCAGGAGGAGGCCATGACCATGGCTACTCGCATTGGGGTGATGAGTGAAGGCAAAATTCTTCAGATCGGCCGCCCCGATGAAATCTATGAAACACCCAACTGCCGGTTTGTGGCCGACTTCATCGGCAGCGTCAATCTGTTCAAAGGCAACGTGGAGGTGGACGAACCCGACCATGTGGTGATTGCCTCGTCAGAGTGCAAACACTACATCAACCATGGCATCACCGGCACGGCCGGCATGGCGGTACATGTGGCGGTGCGGCCCGAGAAAATGTCCATCCGACAGACGCCGCCGCTGGAGGACGAGCGTGAATCTCTGGCCGAGGTGGGCTTCAACATGGCGCAGGGGGTGATTCAGGATCTGGCCTACCTGGGCAGTTTGACTACCTACCACGTCCAGCTTGACAACGGCACCATGGTCAAAGTCACCCACACCAACGCTGCGCGGCATGCAGCCATCCGACTGACCTGGGGCGACCGGGTGTACGTCTGGTGGTGCGGTGGTGATGTTGTGGTTTTGACCCGTTAAGGCAGCCATGGCTTTCACTTCGCTCAAGGGCTTGTCCCTCTACGACAAGGTGACCGGATCATGGGGGCGCTGCGCCGTGATTGGTGTTCCCATGGTTTTTCTGCTGGCGGTGTTTTTGCTGCCCTTCATGGTGGTTTTCAAAATCAGCGTTTCCGAGATGGAAACGGTGACTTTTTCCGAGGTGCTGACCTGGGCCGAGGGGGTCATCCTGCTCAAAGTCAATCTGGGCAATTACATCAGCCTGACGCAGGATTCGCTTTACCTCCAGACCTACCTGAGCTCTCTGGAGTTTGCGGCCATCACGACGGCGATTTGCCTTTTGATTGCCTACCCGTTCGCCTATTTCATGGCACGCAGTCCGGCAGACAAGCGGCCTGCCTTATTGATGCTGGTGATGCTGCCGTTCTGGACCTCGTTTTTGCTGCGTGTTTACGCCTGGAAAATGCTGCTGGCCGACAGCGGGGTGTTCAACAACATGGCCATGGCCCTGGGCTTGATTTCTGAGCCCATCAAGATGATGAACACCCCGTTTTCATTGGTCCTGGGCATGGTCTACACCTATGTTCCCTTCATGATTCTGCCGCTGTATGCCAATCTGGTGAAGATGGATTTGCGGCTGCTGGAAGCCGCGCTGGATCTGGGGGCCACCCCGTGGCAGGCGTTTTGGCGCATCACGGTGCCTTTGTCCAAAAACGGAATCATTGCGGGTTCCATGCTGGTGTTCATCCCTTGTGTGGGCGAGTTTGTGATTCCCGAGCTGCTCGGTGGCCCGCAGACGCTCATGATTGGCCGTGTGCTGTGGGATGAGTTTTTCAGCAACAACGATTGGCCCATGGCGGCCACCGTGGCGGTGGTGATGGTCTTGCTCATCATCGTGCCACTGGCCTTGTTTAACAAACACCAGGCAGAAACTGCGGGAGGAGGGCGAGCATGAAATTCAATCTGGGCCGTATGACATCCAGGTTCTGGATGGGTGCCGTGTTCCTGTTCCTGTACCTGCCCATCCTGACCCTGGTGGTGCTGAGTTTCAACGCCAGCCCCATGGTGACGAGTTGGGGGGGCTGGTCCTTGCGCTGGTATGAAGCGCTGGCTGCGGATACGGAAATTTTGAGCGGCTTTTTCCTGTCGCTTCAAATTGCCTTCCTGACGGCGTGTTCCTCGGTGGTGCTGGGCTTGCTGGCTGCCCTGTCGCTGCACCGCTTCAAGCGCTTTCCCGGTCGCACTTTGTTCACCGGAATGGTGAATTCACCCTTGGTGATGCCGGAGGTGATCATCGGCTTGTCCTTGCTGTTGATGCTGGTGTCGGTGCAGCGCATGTTTGGCTTTCCCGAGCGTGGCCTGGCCACCATTTGGCTGGGCCACACCCTGTTGGGCATGGCCTATGCCACCGTGGTGGTGCAGTCGCGCCTGCAGGAAATGAGCCCCCAACTGGAAGAGGCTGCGCAGGATTTGGGTTGCCGCCCCCTGCAGGTGTTCTTTCTGGTGACCTTGCCGCTCATCTCCCAGGCGATTGGGTCCGCGTGGCTGCTGACCTTTACCCTGTCGCTGGACGATGTGGTGCTGTCCGCATTTTTGTCGGGCCCGGGCTCCACCACCATGCCCATTGTCATCTTCAGCCGGGCGCGCCTGGGTTTGAGCCCCAGTGTGAATACGGTGGCCACCTTGACGGTGGTGGTGGTCAGCATCGGTGTGCTGGCGGCCAGTGTCCTCATCGCCCGCGCCGAGCGCAGGCGCGCACAGGAGATGGCGGCGGCCTACCGCGCGGTTTGAAGGTCTGCCGCGTTGTGTTGCGTAGAAACGGGGTCGGCAGAAATGCCGCCCCGTTTGTCATTTGAGGGGTCCGGTAGATCCAATTGGGTGCACATGGGTGGGTCCACTTGGATATTCGGCATGCTTTAGAGAAGGAGAAATAACGTATGAAACCAGTAAGCTATCCCAGCCTTGCGTCGTTCGACGGACGGGCCTTGATCAACGGCCAACGTGTGGCCGCCCAAGACGGCCAAGTGTTCGACTGCATTTCACCCGTGGATGGCCGCGTCCTGACGCAGGTGGCCCGTTGTGGCGAAGCGGATGTCAATGCCGCCGTGGCCGCGGCGCGTGCGGCGTTTGAAGACCGCCGCTGGAGCGGCATGCCCCCGGCGCAGCGCAAACGCACCATGATCCGGTTTGCCGATTTGCTGCTGGAGCATGCGGACGAGCTGGCACTGACGGAAACCCTGGACATGGGCAAACCGGTGAAGTACGCCCGCGCCGTGGACGTCCACAGCGCCGCCAACTGCATTCGCTGGTACGGCGAAGCGGTGGACAAGGTGTACGACGAAATCGCCCCCACCCCCAGCACCGCCTTGGCGCTGATCACCCGTGAACCCGTGGGGGTGGTGGGGGTGATCGTGCCCTGGAACTACCCCATGATCATGGCTGCGTGGAAGATTGCGCCGGCTTTGGCGTCTGGCAATTCGGTGGTCCTCAAGCCCAGCGAAAAATCTCCGCTGACCGCCTTGCGCATGGCCGATCTTGCGCTGGAGGCGGGTGTTCCCGAGGGCGTGTTCAACGTGGTCACGGGCATGGGGCCTGAGGCGGGGTCGCCCCTGGCCCTGCACATGGATGTGGACTGCATTGCCTTTACCGGCTCCACCCGCGTGGGCAAACAAATCCATGTGATGGCCGGACAGAGCAATTTGAAGCGGGCCTGGACCGAACTCGGCGGCAAGTCGCCCAACATCGTGTTTGCCGATTGCCCGAACCTGGACCGGGCCGTGGAAGCGGCGGTGGGCAGCATCTTCTTCAACCAGGGGGAGAGCTGTAATGCGCCCTCGCGCCTGTATGTGGAGGCCACCATCAAAGACCGCTTCCTGGAAAAGGCCCTGGCCCTGGTGCCCGCCTATGCCCCGGCCAATCCGCTGCTCCCCGACACGGTGATGGGCGCCCTGGTCGACCAGATCCAGATGGCTTCGGTGCTGCGCTACATCGATATTGGCAAGGCCGAGGGTGCCAAAGTTATTGCCGGTGGTGAGCAAGCCTTGCGTGAGACCGGGGGCTGTTATGTGCAGCCCACCATTTTTGACGGCGTGACCGGTGGCATGACCATTGCGCGCGAGGAAATCTTTGGCCCGGTGCTGTCGGTGCTGACCTTCACCGATGCCGCCGATGCGGTGCGCCAGGCCAATGCCAGCGTGTACGGCTTGCAGGCGGGGGTCTGGACCAGCGACCTGAACAAGGCGCACGGCGTGGCCCGCGCCCTGCGGGCCGGAACGGTGCATGTCAACCAGTACGACGAGGACGACATCACCGTGCCCTTTGGCGGCTTCAAGCAAAGCGGCGTGGGGCGTGACAAGTCTCTGCACGCCTTTGACAAGTACACCGAAACCAAGACCACCTGGATTCGCATCGATTCGCCGGTGTGATGGCGCCCGGCTGCATGGACTTGAATCCCCATCCATCGTTTTTAGGAATGAATCAATGAACGCACTATTGAAACCTGCAGCGCAGGCCACTGGCACGGTGCCCGGCACCAATGCCGAATGGCACGCTCGCCGCCTGGCGGCGACCCCACGCGGCGTGGCCGTCCTGGGCGATTTTTTTATCGACCACGCCAAAAATGCAGAATTTTGGGACATCGAAGGCCGCCGCTTCATTGACTTTGCCGGTGGCATCGCGGTGCTTAATACCGGCCATGTGCACCCCAAGGTACAAGCCGCGATCGCTGCGCAGTTGCAGCGCTTCACCCACAGTTGTTACCAGGTGGTGCCCTACGCCGAGTACGTGTCTTTGGCCGAACGCATCAATGCCATTGCACCGATAGCCGGTGCCAAAAAGACGGCGTTTTTTTCGACCGGCGCCGAAGCGGTGGAAAACGCCATCAAAATTGCGCGCTCCCACACCCAGCGCGGTGGCGTCATCGCATTTGGCGGCGGTTTCCATGGCCGCAGCCTGTTCGCCGTGGCGCTCACCGGCAAGGTGCAGCCCTACAAGGCCGGGTTCGGACCGTTTCCACCGGAGATTTACCACGCACCTTTCCCCAGTGATGCGGCCAGCACCGAAGCCATGAAAGCCGCTGTGGAGCAACTCTTCAAGTGCGACATCGAACCCAGTCGCGTGGCCGCCTTCATTTTCGAGCCGGTGCAAGGGGAGGGCGGATTCAACGCCATCCACGCCGAAGCCGTCCAGTGGCTGCGGGCGCTGTGTGACCAACACGGCATTCTCTTGATTGCCGATGAGGTGCAGACGGGCTTTGCCCGCACCGGCCAGATGTTCGCCATGGAGCACTACGGTGTGTCCCCCGACCTCATGACCCTGGCCAAAAGCATGGCCGGAGGCACCACCCTGTCCGCCGTGGTGGGGCGTGCGGAGGTGATGGATGCGCCCAACCCAGGTGGATTGGGCGGCACCTACGCCGGCAACCCCTTGGCGGTGGCTGCGGCCCACGCGGTGCTGGACGTGATGGCGGAAGAAAATCTGTGTGAACGCGCCCGCGTGCTGGGGGAGCGCCTCCAGGTGCGCTTGCGGCAGGCCAAGGCCAACAACCCGCGCATGGGAGAGATTCGGGCACTGGGCGCCATGGTGGCCTGCGATTTCATCCACCCCGCCACGGGTGCACCGGATGCCGACCTCACCAAGCAGGTGCAGCAGGCCGCGCTCCAAAAAGGGCTGCTCTTGCTCACCTGCGGTGTCCACGGCAACGTGGTCCGCTTCTTGTTCCCGCTGACCATTGAAGACGCCGTGTTCGAAGAGGCCATGGCCATTTTGGACACGGTACTGGCCTGATCTTGCCCCTTTGCGGCACACCGGGGGTGTCGCCGCAGCCCGGTTTGTTTGGATTTTGCTCCTATTTTGATAGCTGCTTGCGCAGTACCCATATGCCGAAAGGCCTGTTTTTTGTATGAAAACCATCCAAGAGCGCATGGCTGCGCTGCAGTCCCAAGGTATTCACTCCATCCTGGCGCAGTTTTCCGACATCCATGGGGTGGCCAAAGGCAAGCTGGTGCCCGTGGCGCTTTTGCAGGAGTGGGTGGAGCAGGGTGCGGGTTTTGCCGGACCCAGCATCTGGGGCACGGGCTTGCCCCGCTACGGCGCGCGCAGTGAGTATTACGGCCGGGTGCTGCCCGAGTCTTTACACCCCTTGCCCTTTATGCCCGGTGTGGCGCACGCCGTGTGTGAGGGTTATGCCGGTGGAGAACCCTTGGAAACCTGCTCTCGCCAGGTGCTCAAGCGCCAGGTGCGCCGCCTGGAGGAGCGCGGCTGGACCCTGTGGGTGGGCATCGAGCCCGAATTCTTCCTTCTGAACCAGGACGCGCAAGGGCAGTGGGCTGTGGCAGACGGGCAGGACCAGTTGGGCAAACCCTCGTACGACCTCAAAGCCCTCCATCGCAATGCAGGTTTCCTGGAGAACATGCGCAGCGCGCTGCTTGCCTTGGGCTTTGATCTTCAGCAGATCGACCATGAAGATGCCTGCGGCCAGTACGAGATTAACTACCGCTTTGACGACGCACTGGCGGCGGCAGACCGCTACATGCTCTTCAAAATGACCGCGCATGCCATTGCCCAGAAACACGGAATGACCTTTAGCTGCATGCCCAAACCTTTGGCGCATGCGCCGGGCAGTGGCTTGCACTTCCACCTGAGCATCACAGATGCGCAAGGACACGCCATTTTTTCGGACACCAGCGGATTGCTGGGCTTGAGCGCGCAGGGCCACCATTTTGTGGCGGGGCTGCTGCACCATGCCGACGCCCTCAGCGCGCTGTGCGCCCCCACGGTGAACAGCTACAAACGGCTGGCCTCCAGCAGCAGCGCATCGGGCACCACCTGGTCGCCCGTGTGGAAAAGTTATGGCGACAACAACCGCACTTGCGTGGTGCGCACGGTGGCGGGCCGCATTGAATGGCGCTTGCCCGACCCCTCTTGCAACGTCTATGCGGCCATCGCCGCCACCCTGGCCGCCGGTTTGAATGGAATGGACCTGGCCCTGGAGGCACCGCCCCCGTGTGGCGAAGATCTGTACGAACGCCAGTCCCGTGGTGGCGCCATGCCGCCGCGTCTGCCCCGCAATCTGGACGAGGCGGTGGCGGGACTGGAGCAAGACCGTGTTTTGGTGGCAGCCCTGGGGGACGCGTTTTGCCACGAATTCGTCAAGCTCAAGCGCGCCGAATGGGACGAATACAGCCAGCAGATCAGTGCCTGGGAGCTTGGGCGCTATGCTGATGCTTTTTAAACGCAATGCTGGGCGTGTGGAGATGATTTTGAGATGCGTATTGTGATTTTGTAATGTGAAATTGCGTGTGTTGTTTGCCTTGGGTTAATTTTCTTAATGCAAATTTTCTTTTCGCAAAGTGAATTTGTGTTTGTAAGTTGTTGATTTGTATGGAAAAAATTTATGTCTTATATAAGACATAAGATAGATTTCATGTCTTATATAAGACTAGAATAAGGTCACAGCCTGCGATATTGAAAACATGTCCAGGGATCGTTTTTCTTCAACCTTCGGAGTGAATCCATGACGACACCAACCCGTGAACAACAAATCGCCGCTCTTGAAAAAGACTGGGCTACCAATCCCCGCTGGAAGGGTATCAAGCGCGGTTACTCCGCTGCTGATGTGGTCCGCCTGCGCGGTTCCTTCCCCATCGAGCACACCTTGGCCCGCCGTGGTGCTGAAAAACTCTGGAATTTGGTGAACACAGAGCCTTACGTCAATTGCCTGGGCGCATTGACGGGCGGCCAAGCCATGCAACAGGTCAAGGCTGGCGTCAAGGCCATCTACCTGTCCGGCTGGCAAGTCGCTGCGGACAACAACTCCTACGCCTCCATGTACCCGGACCAGTCCCTGTACCCCGTGGACTCGGTGCCAACCGTGGTGGAACGCATCAATAACACCTTCCGCCGTGCCGACGAAATCCAGCACTCCAAAGGCATTGACGCTGGCGACAAGGGTTACATCGACAACTTCGCGCCTATCGTGGCCGACGCAGAAGCCGGTTTCGGTGGCGTGTTGAACGCGTTTGAATTGATGAAGGCCATGATCAAGGCCGGTGCGGCTGGCGTGCACTGGGAAGACCAATTGGCGTCGGTCAAGAAATGCGGCCACATGGGCGGCAAAGTGTTGGTGCCTACCGCCGAAGCCTGCCAAAAACTGATCGCAGCCCGTATGGCGGCCGACGTTTGCGGCGTGCCTACCCTGGTGATCGCCCGCACCGATGCCGAAGCTGCCGACCTGTTGACCAGCGACTACGACGAAAACGACAAGCCCTTCCTGACCGGTGAGCGCACCGCCGAAGGTTTCTACAAGACCAATAAGGGCATGGACCAAGCCATCTCCCGCGCCATTGCTTACGCTGAGTACGCTGACTTGGTGTGGTGCGAAACCGGTACGCCTGACCTGGAATTTGCCAAGAAGTTTGCCGATGCTGTGCACGCCAAACACCCCGGCAAGATGTTGGCTTACAACTGCTCGCCTTCCTTCAACTGGAAGAAGAACCTGGACGACGCGACCATCGCCAAGTTCCAGCGCGAACTCGGCGCCATGGGTTACAAGTACCAGTTCATCACCTTGGCGGGTATCCACTCCATGTGGTACAACATGTTCGACTTGGCACAAGACTACGTCGCTCGCGGCATGTCGGCTTACGTTGAGAAGGTGCAAGAGCCTGAATTCGCAGCCCGTGACCGTGGCTACACTTTCGTGTCGCACCAGCAAGAAGTCGGCACCGGCTACTTCGACGAAGTGACCACCGTGATCCAAGGCGGCAAGTCCAGCGTAACCGCGCTGACCGGCTCCACCGAAGAAGAGCAGTTCCACTGATCTGACCCATCGGGTCTAGAGGGCTGGGTCTTCCGAAAGGGTGACCCAGCCCTTTTTGTTTGGGGTCGCGTCGGACTGAGGTTAAAATTAGGCATCTTCCTGCATCACAAGAGCGAGAAAGGCACTTTGGTTATGACACCGCGAACTACACCGGCAAAAGTTTTAAGCAAATAAGGCCGTAGTCCGCGTGCCTTGTGCGCAGACAGCTCCTGAATTCATAGCAAAGCGCGGACCATTCCGCGCTTTTTCGTTTCTCCTCATCTATTACTCACATCACCATGGTTCAAATTACGCTCCCAGACGGTTCTCAACGCGACTATCCCGGTCCTGTGACGGTGGCTGAAGTGGCGGCCTCCATTGGTGCGGGTCTGGCCAAGGCCGCGTTGGCGGGAAAGGTTGACGGCAAGGTCGTTGATACCAGCTACCAGATCGAGTCCAACAGCGCTTTGTCCATCATCACTGCCAAAGATGCCGATGGCCTGGAGGTGATTCGCCATTCCACGGCCCACTTGCTGGCCTATGCGGTGAAAGAGTTGTTTCCAGACGCGCAAGTCACCATTGGTCCGGTCATTGAGCATGGCTTCTTTTACGACTTCTCGTACAAGCGTCCCTTCACCCCAGAAGATCTGGTGGTGATCGAGAAGAAGATGGCGGAGTTGGCGGCCAAGGATGAGCCCATTGCCCGCCGCGTCTTGCCGCGCGATGAAGCCATAGCCTATTTCAAGAGCCTGGGTGAGCATTACAAGGCTGAAATCATCGAGAGCATTCCGGCCGATCAGGATGTGTCTCTCTACCGCGAAGGTAAGTTTGAAGATTTGTGCCGCGGCCCGCATGTGCCCAGCACCGGCAAGCTTAAACACTTCAAACTCATGAAGCTGGCCGGAGCCTACTGGCGCGGTGACCACAAGAACGAAATGCTGCAACGTATCTATGGCACCGCGTGGGCCACCAAAGACGAATTGCAACAGCATCTGACCATGCTGGAAGAGGCTGAAAAACGCGACCACCGCAAGCTGGGCCGCGAATTGGACCTTTTTCACATTGATGACCACGCGCCCGGCTTGGTGTTCTGGCACCCCAAGGGCTGGACCTTGTGGCAGGGCGTGGAGCAGTACATGCGCCAGGTCTACCGTGACAACGGATACCAAGAGGTCAAAGGCCCTCAAATCATTGACAAAGGACTGTGGGAGAAGACCGGGCACTGGGACAAGTACCGCGAAAACATGTTTGTCACAGAGTCGGAGAAACGTGAGTACGCCTTGAAGCCGATGAACTGCCCCGGCCACATCCTGATCTTCAAGCAAGGCATCAAGAGCTACCGTGATTTGCCTTTGCGCTACGGCGAGTTTGGCAACTGCCACCGCAACGAGCCTTCGGGTGGTTTGCACGGCATCATGCGGGTGCGTGGTTTTACACAGGATGACGGGCACATTTTTTGTACCGAAGATCAAATCCTGCAGGAGTGCGCGGATTTCACCGCATTGCTGCAAAAGGTCTATAAAGATTTTGGATTCACCAAAATCATCTACAAAGTTGCCACACGGCCCGCCCAGCGCATCGGAAGCGACGAGTACTGGGACAAGACCGAGCACGCACTGATGGAAAGCTTGCGTCTCTCGGGTTGCGAGTTCGAAATTGCGGCGGGTGAAGGTGCTTTTTACGCCCCTAAAATTGAGTACTCACTCAAAGATGCGCTCGGTCGCCACTGGCAGTGTGGAACCATTCAGATCGATCACAACATGCCCGAGCGTTTGGACTCCGAGTATGTGGGTGAAGACGGCGCCCGCCATCGCCCCGTGATGCTACACCGCGCCATTGTGGGCAGTTTGGAGCGTTTCATCGGGATTTTGATTGAAGAAAGTGCGGGCGCGCTGCCGGCGTGGCTTGCGCCAGTGCAGGTTGCAGTGCTCAATATCACGGATGCGCAGGCCGAATATGCCCGTTCCGTGGCTAAAACGCTGCAGAATCAAGGGCTTAGGGTGGATTTAGACCTGCGCAACGAAAAAATAACGTATAAAATACGGGAGCATTCAATGCAGAAGCTGCCCTATTTGCTTGTCGTTGGCGATAAGGAGATGGCAGCCGGTGCCGTTGCGGTGCGCGCCCGGGGTGGAAAAGACCTCGGAGCAATGTCTCTTGATGCATTCGTGCAGCAAATCACAAGTGATATTGCCCACAAGTCGGTAATCTAAGGTTTTCACTGAAGATGGTGGTTTGTTTGCGTGTGCTGCGTGGCTTTAGCTGTTTATTTGCAGCAAACATTGTGAAGGATTGAGCCATCGCTACTGAAATTCGTGACCGCCGTCAGCGTGAAGAACGTAAACACCGCCTGAATAGAGAAATCATGGCCCCTGAGGTTCGCCTCTCGGGACCAGAAAACGAACCTCTCGGTGTCGTCAGCCTGTCGGAAGCCCTGCGCATGGCAGGGGAGTTGGATGTTGACTTGGTTGAGATTGCAGCCACTGCCAATCCACCTGTCTGCCGGTTGATGGACTACGGCAAGTTCAAATACCAAGAGCAAAAGAAGGCGGCGGAAGCGAAGTCCAAGCAAAAGGTCATCGAGGTCAAGGAAATCAAGTTCCGGCCCGGTACCGATGATGGTGACTACAACATCAAGGTTCGCAATATCAAGCGGTTCTTGGAAGATGGCGACAAGTGCAAGATCACTTTGCGCTTCCGGGGGCGCGAGATTACGCACCAAGAAATCGGATTGGCGTTGCTGCAGCGCATGCGTGAAGAGTTGGCTGATTTGATCGTTGTTGAGCAGTTTCCTAAGCTGGAAGGCCGCCAGATGATCATGATGATTGCGCCGGGTAAGAAAAAAACCGGTGGCGCTGCCAAGCCTACTGCTGAAGCTGCTACCTAGATTTTGAATACTTCACCGGTTTGGTCGCTGGTGAAATACGCGGAAGAGGATCACTCCTCTCCCGCAAAAATATGGAGAGTGAAAACTCTCTGTACAAGTGGAGTGCCGCAAGGCGCCGCTTAAAAGTGGCTCGGGGCCAACAAGGCTGCAAATTGTTTGCAGACGCCTCACGAGCACAAGTAAGAAGGAGCATTAATATGCCCAAAATGAAGACCAAGAGCGCGGCGAAGAAACGCTTCCGCGTCCGTCCAGGTGGTACCGTTAAACGCGGCCAAGCCTTCAAACGTCACATTCTGACCAAGAAGACCACTAAAAATAAACGCCATTTGCGCGGTTCAACAGCTGTTCATGAGACCAATATGGGTCACATGGCGCAGATGCTGCCCGGTCGTGGTATTTAATTAACGACGAACAAGGAGTAATCACATGCCTCGCGTCAAACGTGGTGTAACGGCTCGCGCCCGCCATAAAAAAGTTCTGGCCCTTGCAAAAGGTTTTCGCGGTCGCCGCGGTAATGTCTTCCGTATCGCTAAAGAAGCGGTAATGAAGGCTGGGCAATATGCCTACCGTGACCGTCGTACCAAGAAACGTGTCTTCCGTCAGTTGTGGATTGCCCGTATCAATGCCGCTGCACGTCAGTGCGGTATGACATACAGCCAGTTCGCCAACGGTCTGAAGAAAGCGAATATCGAGATTGACCGCAAGGTTTTGAGCGATATCGCCATTCACGACATGGCGGCTTTTGCTGGCATCGTGGAACAAGTCAAGGCCAAGTTGGCAGCTTGAGTTCACGGCGGTTTGCTATTATTTAAATAGCACTCTGCGCACCAGAAACAAGGGCTAGAGCTTGAAAAGGCGCTAGCCCTTTTTCAATGAAAACACAGTTTCAAAGAAGACTGGTCTGTACTCAAGTTATGTCGGAACTACAAGAGAATTTATGAACGAGTTGAATGCCCTAGTCGACACCGCAAAAGGAGCTTTTGCCCAGGCGGTCACACCTGCTGATCTGGAAAATGCGAAAGCCTTGTTTTTGGGCAAGTCAGGCCGCATTACCGAGTTGATGAAGGGCATGGCGGCGCTCAGCGTGGATGAGAAGAAATCCCGCGGCGCTGCGATCAATCTGGCCAAACAGGCCATCGAATCTGCCCTGACTGACCGGCGCCAAGCGTTGGCAGACGCTGAGTTGCAACTGCAACTGCAAGCAGAAGCGCTGGACGTTACCCTGCCAGGCCGTCAGCGTGGGCAAGGTGGTTTACATCCCGTCTCTATCACCTTGGAGCGAATTGAGGCCATTTTCGGCTCCATGGGGTTTGAAGTCGCACAAGGCCCGGAAATTGAGTCCGATTGGTTCAATTTCACCGCGTTGAACACGCCCGAGGACCATCCTGCGCGGTCCATGCACGATACCTTCTATGTTGAAGGCGGATCGGAATCGGCCCCCAACTTGCTGCGCACCCATACCAGCCCCATGCAAATTCGCCATGCGGTGCAGCATGTCAAAAAATACCGGGCATCTGCTCAGGCCGACGGTGCTGCATTGTTCTCCGGCGATATGCCAGAAATTCGCGTGATCGCGCCGGGGCGTACCTACCGTGTGGACAGCGATGCCACACACTCGCCCATGTTTCACCAGTGCGAAGGTTTGTGGGTTGGCGAGAACGTGAGCTTCAAGGATTTGAAGTTCGTATTCACGGATTTTTGCCGCACATTTTTTGAAAGCGATGATTTGGTCCTGCGCTTTCGCCCCAGTTTTTTTCCGTTCACAGAGCCCAGCGCGGAAGTCGATATTCAGTTCCAAAGCGGTCCTTTGGCAGGGCGTTGGCTGGAAGTGGCCGGGTCCGGCCAAGTGCATCCCAACGTGATTCGGAACATGGGTCTGGACCCCGAAAAATACATTGGATTCGCCTTCGGCATGGGACCGGACCGCCTGACCATGCTGCGTTACGGCGTCAATGATTTGCGCCTGTTTTTTGACGGCGACATTCGCTTTCTTTCGCAATTCCAATGACCTATTGCCGGTCAGACCTTTTGGCTTAGACGCAAGCTGTGCCCTCAACTGATTAAAGACAATGCAATTTCCTGAATCCTGGCTGCGTGCTTTTTGCAATCCATCGCTTTCTACCCAACAACTGGCCGACACCCTCACCATGGCGGGCTTGGAGGTGGAAGAACTGAAACCCATGGCCCCTGCGTTCACCCATATCGTGGTTGGTGAAATCAAGGAAGCCGAGCAGCACCCCAACGCCGACCGTCTTCGCGTGTGCAAGGTGGACGTCGGGCAGGCTGAGTTGTTGAATATCGTGTGTGGCGCGCCCAATGCCCGTGTAGGTATTCGTATCCCCTGCGCCTTGGTGGGCGCCGAGTTGCCTCCAGGTGAAGATGGCAAGCCCTTCCTCATCAAGGTTGGCAAATTGCGTGGTATCGAAAGCCAAGGCATGTTGTGCTCCGCGCGCGAGTTGCAACTGGCCGACGACCATGGTGGTTTGCTGGAGTTGGCAGCGGATGCGCCTGTGGGCCAAGATATCCGCACGCACCTGAATCTGGACGACACCCTGTTCACTTTGAAGCTCACACCGAATCTGGCGCATTGCCTCAGTGTGTACGGTGTCGCCCGTGAAGTGTCGGCCCTGACCGGTGCACCTTTAATCGCCCCCACTTTTGCTGAAGTGCCGGTGACTAACGGCGACAAGTTGGCAGTCAAGGTCAGCGCACCGGACTTATGCGGACGTTTCTCTGGTCGAGTGGTGCGCAATGTGAACCCCAAGGCAGTGACGCCGCAGTGGATGGTGGACCGCTTGGCGCGTTGTGGCCAGCGCAGCGTGACTCCCTTGGTTGATATCTCGAACTATGTGATGTTTGAGCTAGGCCGCCCATCGCATATTTTTGATCTGGACAAAATCAAAGGTGGCTTGGACGTACGCTGGGGCAGGGCGGGTGAGCAGATCAAGCTGCTCAACGGCACCACTGTCACTGTCGACGAAAAAGTGGGTGTGATTGCCGATGATGAACAGGTGGAGTCCCTGGCGGGCATCATGGGGGGGGATGCCACGGCGGTGTCAGACGACACCCAGCATGTCTATGTGGAAGCGGCTTTTTGGTGGCCCAAATCCATTGCCGGGCGTTCACGCCGATTCAATTTTTCAACCGACGCTGGACACCGCTTTGAGCGGGGCGTAGACCCCAGCCTGACGGTGGAGCATATCGAGCGCATTACGCAGCTCATCGTCGATATTTGCGGCACTGAGGCGACCAGTTGTGGTCCGGTGGACGACCACCAAGCCAATATGCCCACCGCCACGCCTGTTCGTTTGCGTATTGCGCGCGCGGCTAAGGTCATTGGCATGCCGGTGACGCAAGTCCAGTGTGTCAATGCCTTGGAGCGCTTGGGCTTGCCGGTGTCGCAGGCCGACGGTGTGGTGACGGTGCTGCCACCGTCTTACCGCTTCGATTTGCAGATTGAAGAAGACCTGATCGAGGAAGTGGCCCGCATGGTGGGTTACGACAACCTGCCACACACACCGCCGCTGGCGCCTATCACCGCCAAGATTCGGCCTGAGGCACAGCGCAGCCCATTTGCGGTGCGCAGGATGCTGGCGGGACTGGGCTACCAGGAAACCATCAACTTCAGCTTTGTGGAAGAGCGCTGGGAGCACGAGTTGGCGGGCAACCCCAACCCCATCAAACTGCTGAATCCGATCGCCAGCCAGATGAGCGTGATGCGCTCGTCGCTGCTGGGCTCCTTGCTGCAGGTCTTGAAATTCAACCAGGCGCGCAAAGCCCCGCGTGTCCGCATCTTTGAATTGGGCCGTGTGTTCCTGCGCGATGCGACGGTCCAAAGCACGGACTCCACCGTAGAGGGATTCCACCAACCCATGCGTGTGGCTGGCTTGGCAAGTGGTGCCACGGACGTCATGCAGTGGGGCCGTAAAGAGCAAGGCGCTGATTTTTTTGACGTCAAAGGGGATGTTGAGGCCTTGTTGGCACCCCTGCAGGCCGAGTTTGTGCCAGCCAGTCATCCCGCCATGCACCCTGGGCGTTGTGCGCAGGCCATGGTCGGTGGGCAGTCCATTGGTTTTGTCGGCGAGTTGCATCCGAAATGGCGCCAAAGTTACGAACTGGCCCAAGCCCCCATTTTGTTTGAATTGGAACTTGATGCCGTCATGCGACGTGCAGTACCGGTGTTTAAGCCAGTCGCCAAGTTCCAGCCGGTGCAGCGCGACATTGCCGTGGTGGTGGGTGACCAGGTGAGCCATGCGGCCCTCATGGCCGCCATCTGGGCTGCGCCGACGGGAGGCTTTTTGCGAGATGCGGGTTTGTTTGACATCTACCGTCCCAAGCACGGTAGCGACTCCGCCGCTGCAGAAGGCGCCCACGATCGCAGTCTGGCAGTGCGCCTCACGCTCAACAACGACGATGCCACTTTGACCGAAGAGCAAATTGAATCCGTGGTCAAAGCGGTGGTCAGCCAACTCATATCCGATTTGGGAGCACGCCAACGTGTCTGACATGGGCGACAAGTCAACAACGAATCGAGCGATCATGGATTTTTCTGTCGAAAGTCTTGAGACTCCCGCATTGACCAAAGCGCAGTTGGCGGATCTTCTTTTTGATCAAATTGGGCTCAACAAACGCGAGTCCAAAGACATGATCGATGCCTTCTTTGATCTGGTTGCTGCCAGTTTGGTGGATGGCACGGATGTGAAAATTTCTGGTTTCGGTAATTTTCAAATTCGCACCAAAGCGCCACGGCCCGGACGCAACCCGCGCACGGGGGAAGCCATTCCTATCCAGGCACGCCGGGTGGTCACATTCCACGCCAGCCACAAGCTGAAAGAGCAAATTCAGGACGAAACCTAAGTTGCAGCCGCCGTTAAAGCAACACCATTTGATATTTTTAAAGGGTGTGACAATCAGCCTTTGCACTGCGACAAAACTTAGAGTAACCTCTACGCTTTGCCTCGTACAGCATTGATTTACATGGAGAATACTCTCCCCCCCATTCCCGCAAAACGCTACTTCACCATCGGTGAGGTCGGCGATCTGTGTGGTGTCAAACCCCATGTGCTACGTTATTGGGAGCAGGAGTTCACCCAACTGCGCCCTATGAAACGCCGTGGCAACCGCCGCTATTACCAGCACCATGAAGTGTTGATGATCCGTCGTATTCGTGATTTGCTTTACGACCAGGGTTTCACGATCAGCGGCGCCCGCAACAAGATGCAGGAGTTGCTCCAGGGTGAGCGCGACAAGAAGCGCAATGGCGAGACCATGCTTGAAGGTTTGGACGTCCTCGAAGTGGACGATGCCGATATGGATGAGTTTGAAGACAGCGTTCCTATCGATGTCTCCGACACAGTTTCGACCCAACTTATGCAGCTAAGGCGTGAATTATGTGAAATTAGGGAGTTACTCACCACGGCTTGATGCAAAAAGCCTTCAGCTCAGGTTATAATTTGAGGCTAGATCGGTGTGTGGCGCAGCCTGGTAGCGCACTTGCATGGGGTGCAAGGGGTCGAAGGTTCGAATCCTTTCACACCGACCATATGAATCAAGGACTTAGAGTAGAAATGCTCTAAGTCCTTTCTTCTTTCTGGGTCCAAATTGCAAATTTAGCCACAGCGCTGTAATTGTCGGTAATCAATGGATTGTCATCAGCGTGAGCCGGTCGAGGTGCCGGTGGTCAAATGCTCCATTGCCCGACAACACCCCCACGCCATACCGATCTCGTTTAATTTACCGAAAGACAAAATGTTTGATAAAAGCGGCCAATGGATTCATCTTGAAACGTTTGATGATTTTGACAATGGCCTGTCAGAACTGATTGATCTCTGGTCAAGTACAGCAACCCAAAACGTCAAAGAATCAGCACTCGCGCACTTCAAAGAAGACTTGGATGCTGCCGTGCTCACCTGGATTGATAACAGAGCAAAGTCCAAAAAATACGCTGCCATTGGTAAAGAGTTGGCTGAGTTCGAAGAAGCATTGCGGTAAGGCTCAGGTATTGTCCCTGGGTAGGGGAGCGTGATCTGTGGCCCAATGAACAAGCTGCCATGGTCTGAAGCCGATTCCAGCGTACATCACGCCAGACCAGGCGCCCACCTCAAAATCCTAAGCCTTTTTTCTTTTGCGGGGGTGCCGCGCAAATTTGGGCGACGCACTGGTTTTACTGGCAAGCTGCAACGGGATATCGGTGTGCCTGCGTCCGAGGTTGCCGTCATTCAGAGTATTGATTACACCGAACTCGGAGCAGGCTTGTTTCAGCATGGACATGGCCCTTGCCGCCTTGGCCGTGGCATCGCGAATGGCGTCGTTGGTGTCGCCATTGCGGACGTGGTACAGCGCCATGGACAAAGCGTTTTCAATGGCTTGTTGCTGTGCAATGGGGCTCGGGCTGCCCCCGGTGGACTGGATGGTCATGGTGTCAGGCTCCTATCGAACTGCGAAAATTACCTTTTGCATTCTTGAGAATCGGCACGGCCTGCAGCAAGGCAGGCAACTTGTGTGTCACTGTGCCGGGAGCTATGCGGTCACGGCTTGAGAATTCTCAAATGGCCGACGCATTTGTTTTGCGTTTTCTCGCTTTTTGGGGCGTTTTAAAGGTATTTGGCAGCGCTCAAGCGGCAGCTTCCAGCCCTCGGCTGAAATGTTCCCGCATGCGTTGGGTGCTCGCAATGGGGTCACGGGCATTCAAGGCTTCAATGATGGCGCGGTGTTCTTGCACGGATTCGGCAATGCGCCCGTCCTTGAGCAGGGAGTTGTGGCGGTTGAGTTTCATGACCTTGCGCAGGTCGGCCACCATCTGGTCGCGCCAGCGGTTGTTGGCAATCTCCAGCAGCCGCATGTGAAAACGCTCGTTGATGGCAAAGAACTGGTCGGTATTTTCCTTGCCGGGCAGTGCCGCTGCTTCCAACTCGCGGTGCAACAGTTCCAATTCGTGTAACTCGGCATTGCTGGCCTTGACGGCCACCACACCCGCGGCATCGCTTTCCAGCAGGCTAAGCAGGTGGTACACGTCGGCCAGATCCGTGGCCGACATTTCAGTCACATAAGCGCCGCGGCGCACTTTCATGGTCACCAGGCCTTCTGCGGCCAATACCTTGAGCGCTTCGCGCAGGGGGGTGCGGCTGATGCCATAGTCCTGGGCGATTTTCAGCTCGTCGATCCAGGTACCGGGTTCCAGCTCGCGTTTGAAGATGCGCTGGCGCAACAACTCGGCCACCTCTTCATAAAGCGGACGGGGCGACAGCGATTTGCTGACGCGGGGTGGAGAAGAATTTGCGTTCATTCCCTGAATTGTAAGCTGCAGTGAATATTTTGAATCAATAATTATAAATAATGTAAACTCACCGCAGATGCAGCGCACCATTCAAGGCGTGACTGTGACTTACAAGGCCTACCGGACATCGCCATGACTGACAAGCACCCTGAATTCAAATCCGCCACCCTGGACGCCTGGACCCAGGCCGCCGCCAAGTCCGCCCCCGGTGGCAATGTGGAGGCACTGAACTGGATCACGCCCGATGGCATCACGGTCAAACCGCTGTACACGGCGGCCGACACGGCGGATCTGCCCTACACCGACACGCTGCCGGGTTTTGAGCCCTACCTGCGCGGCCCGCAGGCCACCATGTACGCGGTGCGCCCCTGGACCATCCGCCAGTACGCGGGTTTTTCCACCGCCGAAGAGTCCAATGCCTTCTACCGCAAGGCGCTGGCGGCGGGCGGGCAGGGCGTGAGTGTGGCGTTTGACCTGGCCACGCACCGGGGCTATGACAGTGACCACCCGCGGGTGACGGGGGATGTGGGCAAGGCCGGTGTGGCGATTGACTCGGTGGAGGACATGAAGATCCTGTTCGACCAGATTCCGCTGGACAAGGTGTCGGTCTCCATGACCATGAACGGCGCCGTGCTGCCGGTGCTGGCCGGGTATGTGGTGGCGGCGGAAGAGCAGGGCGTCAGCCAGGACAAGTTGAGTGGGACCATTCAGAACGACATTCTGAAAGAGTTCATGGTGCGCAACACCTACATCTACCCCCCCGCGCCCAGCATGCGCATCATTGGCGACATCATTGGTTACACGGCCAGGAACATGCCCAAGTTCAACTCGATCTCCATCTCGGGTTACCACATGCAGGAGGCCGGGGCCAACCAGGCCCTCGAATTGGCCTTCACGCTGGCCGATGGCAAGGAGTATGTGAAGACCGCCATCGCCTCCGGGCTGGACGTGGACGAGTTTGCCGGGCGCCTGAGCTTCTTCTGGGCCATTGGCATGAACTTCTACCTGGAAGTGGCCAAGATGCGCGCCGCGCGCCTGCTGTGGTGCCGCATCATGAAAGGTTTTGACGCCAAGGCGCCTAAGAGCCTGATGCTGCGCACCCACTGCCAGACCAGCGGCTGGAGCTTGACCGAGCAAGACCCCTACAACAACGTGGTGCGCACCACCATCGAGGCCATGGCGGCGGTGTTTGGCGGCACCCAAAGCCTGCACACCAATGCGCTGGACGAGGCCATTGCGCTGCCGACCGAGTTTTCCAGCCGGATTGCACGCAACACCCAGCTCATCATCCAGGAAGAGACCCACATCACCAGCGTGGTGGACCCCTGGGCGGGTAGCTACATGATGGAAAAACTCACGCAAGACATGGCGGACGCCGCGTGGGCCATCATCGAAGAAGTCGAAGCCATGGGTGGCATGACCCGTGCCGTGGACAGCGGCTGGGCCAAGCTGAAAATTGAAGCGGCGGCGGCAGAAAAACAAGCCCGCATCGACAGTGGCAAAGACGTGATCGTGGGCGTCAACAAGTACAAGCTCAAGCTTGAGGACGCCATCGAAGCCCGCGACATCGACAACGTGGCGGTGCGCGACGGCCAGATCGCCCTGCTCCAGAATATCAAGGCAAATCGCGATGCAGCCCTCGTGGATGCTGCGCTGGCAGCTATCACTTTTGCAGCGGAAAGCGGCACCGGCAATCTGCTGGACCTAACGATTCAGGCCATGCGCCTGCGCGCCACGGTGGGCGAGGTGAGTGATGCGCTGGAAAAAGCCTTTGGCCGCCACCGCGCGGACACGCAAAAGGTGACCGGTGTGTACGCCGCGGCGTACGATACCGACACCACCAGCGGGGACAGCATGGAATACTGGAATGCACTCAAAGCCGAGATTGCCGATTTCGCCGAGAAGCAGGGCCGCCGCCCCCGCGTGATGGTTTCCAAACTGGGCCAGGACGGCCACGACCGGGGCGCCAAAGTGGTGGCCACCGCCTTTGCCGACCTGGGCTTTGACGTGGACATGGGCCCGCTGTTCCAGACCCCCGAAGAATGCGCCCGCCAGGCGATCGAGAATGATGTGCATGCCGTGGGCATCAGCACGCTGGCGGCAGGCCACAAAACCCTGGTGCCCGCCATCATTGCCGAGCTGAAAAAGCAGGGCGCCGACGACATCATCGTCTTCGTGGGCGGTGTGGTGCCGCGCCAGGACTACGACTTCTTGTACGCCGCTGGCGTGAAGGGCATTTACGGACCGGGCACGCCGATCCCCGTGAGTGCCAAAGACGTGCTAGCCCAGATCAACAAGGCCATCGCCTGAGGGATTCTGTGAATTCCCTTGCCGCGATCACCCAAGGCACCGGTTCGCCACAGCGCCGCGCCATCGCCAAAGCCATCACACTGCTGGAGTCCACCCGCGCCGACCACCGCGCGCAGGCCGACGAGTTGCTCACCGCTTTGCTGCCGCACACCGGCCAGTCGTTTCGGCTGGGCATCAGCGGGGTGCCGGGGGTGGGAAAAAGCACTTTTATCGAGGCGCTGGGCCTGTACCTGATTGCGCAAGGCCACCGCGTGGCGGTGTTGACCATCGACCCGTCCAGCACGGTGTCGGGTGGCTCCATCCTGGGAGACAAGACCCGCATGGAAAAGCTCTCGGTGCGGGAGGAAGCCTACATCCGCCCCAGCCCGAGCAGTGGCACCTTGGGCGGCGTGGCCGAAAAAACCCGAGAGGCCATGCTGGTCTGCGAGGCGGCGGGCTACGACATCGTGATTGTGGAAACCGTGGGCGTGGGTCAATCCGAGACCGCCGTGGCCAATATGACCGACATGTTTGTGCTGCTGCAGTTGCCCAACGCGGGCGACGACCTGCAGGCGATCAAAAAGGGCGTGATGGAGTTGGCCGATCTGGTGGTCATCAACAAGGCCGATATTGACGCCGACGCCGCCTTGCGGGCCCAGGCGCAAATCACCTCCAGCCTGCGGCTTTTGGGGCTGAACGGCAATCCGCACGATCCGCACAGCCAGGCGTATTGGCACCCGCAGGTGATTCGCCTCAGCGCCCTGCAAGCCCAAGGGGTGGACACCTTCTGGGACGCGGTCACCCAATTCAAAACCTTGCAGACCGCCAACGGCCAATGGGCCAGTCGCCGCCAAGGCCAGGCACTGACCTGGATGTGGGAGCGTATTGACGCGGGACTCAAGCAGGCCTTCAAGCGCAACCCCCAGGTGCGTGAGCGTCTCCCCGTATTGACAGCCGCGGTGCAGTCGGGTCAGATGGCGGCCTCCACTGCAGCACGAAATCTGCTCGCAGCCCTTGACGGGTATGCGTAGACAGCTACTAAATTAATAGCAAAAGTACAACCATCTCTTTAGTGACCGAAAGAAGGCAACCATGCACGACATCCTTGAACAACTCGAAGCCAAGCGTGAACTCGCGCGCCAGGGCGGCGGCGAAAAACGCATTGCAGCCCAGCACAAAAAAGGCAAGCTCACGGCCCGCGAGCGCCTGGAGTTGCTGCTGGACGAAGGCACGTTTGAAGAATGGGACATGTTTGTCGAGCACCGCTGCGTCGATTTCGGCATGCAGGACCAGAAGATTCCGGGCGACGGTGTGGTCACCGGCTACGGCATGATCAATGGCCGCCTGGTGTTCGTCTTCAGCCAGGATTTCACCGTGTTTGGCGGTGCCTTGTCCGAAGCCCATGCCGAGAAAATCTGCAAGGTGATGGACCAGGCCATGAAGGTCGGTGCCCCGGTGATCGGCCTGAACGATTCGGGCGGCGCGCGGATTCAGGAAGGTGTGGCCTCTCTGGGTGGTTATGCCGACGTGTTCCAGCGCAATGTCATGGCCAGCGGCGTCATTCCGCAAATCAGCATGATCATGGGACCCTCGGCGGGCGGCGCGGTGTACAGCCCCGCCATGACCGACTTCATCTTCATGGTCAAGGACTCGTCCTACATGTTTGTCACCGGCCCCGAGGTGGTGAAAACCGTGACGCACGAGGAAGTGACCGCCGAAGAGCTGGGCGGCGCAGTCACCCACACCACCAAGAGCGGCGTGGCCGACCTGGCGTTCGAGAACGATGTGGAGGCGCTCTTGATGTTGCGCCGCCTGTACAACTACCTGCCTTTGAGCAACCGCGAAAAAGCCCCGGTGCGCCAAAGCGGCGACCCGATCGACCGCATGGACCGCAGCCTGGACACCCTGGTGCCCGACAACGCCAACAAGCCCTACGACATGAAGGAGCTGATCGTCAAGACCGTGGACGACGGTGACTTCTTCGAGCTGCAGCCCGAGTACGCCAAAAACATTCTGATCGGTTTTGCCCGCATGGATGGCCAAACCGTGGGCATCGTCGCCAACCAGCCCCTCGTCTTGGCGGGTTGCCTGGACATCAAGAGCAGCATCAAGGCGGCGCGTTTTGTGCGCTTTTGCGACGCCTTCAACATCCCGGTCATCACCTTTGTCGATGTGCCCGGCTTCATGCCCGGCACCAGCCAGGAGTATGGCGGCATCATCAAACACGGCGCCAAGCTGCTCTACGCCTATGCCGAATGCACCGTGCCCAAAATCACCGTCATCACCCGCAAGGCCTACGGTGGCGCCTACGACGTGATGGCCTCCAAACACCTGCGCGGCGACGTCAACTTTGCCTGGCCCAATGCCGAGATCGCCGTGATGGGTGCCAAGGGTGCGGTGGAAATCATCTTCCGCGAAGACAAGGGCGACCCGGCCAAGCTGGCCGCCAAGGAAGCCGAATACAAAGCCCGCTTTGCCAATCCGTTTGTGGCGGGAGCGCGGGGCTTTATCGACGACGTCATCCTGCCGCACGAGACGCGCAAACGCATTTGCCGGTCCTTGGTCATGCTGAAGGACAAGAAGCTGGAAAACCCGTGGCGCAAGCACGGGAACATTCCGCTCTGAGGGCTCGATGTTTATGGCGCACTTCTGTGCTGGCTTGGTTCGTGCGCGATTGTGTTTGGTTCGCGCGGGATCGGGCTGTCCGGGTGCTCTGCTTCGTGTCCCCCGGCCTTCGGCCTCCTCCTTTACCTACGCAGAACACCCGGACAGCCCGATCCAGGCCACCTGGTATTCCAGCGCCAAAGCCAGAGTCCGCACTTCGCAGCAGCGGGCTTGGGGTGTCTGCCGCAGCGAAGTAAAGGAGGAGGTCCAGGGCTTCAGCCCTGGGCCGGGGGACATGAGCGGAGGCAGATACCCCAAGCCCGCTGCGGGCGCAGAAAAAACGCTGCCCTTGTCATACGGGCGAAAACTTAGTTCTGTACTGAAATCCAATCGTGCCGACTTCATCAAGTTAGGAAACTTATGTTTACAAAAATACTAATTGCCAACCGCGGTGAGATTGCCTGCCGTGTCATCACCACCGCCAAAAAAATGGGCATCAAAACCGTGGCGGTGTACTCGGACGCCGACAAAGATGCCCGTTTTGTGCTGCTGGCCGACGAGGCTGTCAACATTGGCGCGCCCCCCAGCCGAGAGAGTTACCTGGTGGGTGAAAAAATCATCGCTGCCTGCAAACAAACCGGCGCGCAAGCCTTGCACCCCGGTTACGGCTTCCTGAGCGAAAACGCTGAATTTGCCAAACGGGTGGAAGAAGAAGGCATCGTCTTCATCGGCCCCAAGCACTACTCCATGGCGGCCATGGGCGACAAGATCGAGTCTAAAAAACTGGCGGGCAGCGCCGGTGTCAATTGCATCCCCGGTGTCAACAGCGCCATCGAATCCGCCGAGAAAGCCGTGGAGATCGCCAAGGGCATCGGTTACCCCGTCATGATCAAGGCCAGCGCCGGTGGTGGTGGCAAAGGCCTGCGCGTGGCCTACAACGACAAGGAAGCCTTCGAAGGTTTCACCAGCTGTACCAACGAAGCCCGCAACAGCTTTGGCGACGACCGCGTGTTTGTGGAAAAGTTTGTCGAAGAACCCCGCCACATCGAAATCCAGCTGATTGGCGACAGCTTCGGCAATGTGGTGTACCTGAACGAGCGCGAATGTTCGATCCAGCGCCGCCACCAAAAGGTCATTGAAGAGGCGCCCAGCCCCTTCATCACCGACGCGACCCGCAAAGCCATGGGTGAGCAGGCGGTGCAGCTGGCCAAGGCCGTGAAGTACCAGAGCGCAGGTACCGTGGAGTTTGTGGTCGGCAAGGACCAGAGCTTTTACTTCCTGGAAATGAACACCCGTTTGCAGGTGGAGCATCCGGTGACCGAATGTATTACCGGACTCGATCTGGTGGAGCTGATGATCCGTGTCGCCGCCGGAGAAGCGCTGCCGCTCACGCAAGCCGATGTCAAACGCAATGGCTGGGCGATGGAGTGCCGCATCAACGCCGAAGACCCGTTCCGCAACTTCCTGCCCTCCACCGGCCGTTTGGTGCGTTTTGCGCCACCCGAGCAGACCATGTTCCAGGCCAATACCGAGGACTGGTTCGGCGTGCGGGTGGACACCGGTGTGCAAGACGGCGGCGAAATCCCGATGTACTACGACTCGATGATCGCCAAGCTCATCGTGCACGGGACCGACCGTCTGGATGCCATCGCCAAGATGCGCGAAGCCCTGAACGGCTTTGTGATCCGTGGCATCAGCAGCAATATTCCGTTCCAGGCAGCTCTGCTGGCGCACCCCAAGTTTGTTTCGGGGGACTTCAACACCGGTTTTATTGCCGAGAACTACGCCAAGGGCTTCTCTGCCGAAGATGTACCGCACGAAGACCCCTCCTTCCTGCTGGCACTGGCCGCGTTTGTGCGGCGCAAGTCGCGCGAACGTGCTGCCGGTATCAGTGGCCAGCTGCCCGGGTACTCGGTGAACGCGGGCAAGGACTACGTGGTGGTGTCGTTGGGTGCTGATGGCAACAACAGCTACACCCCGGTGCATGTGGATGAGTTTGTAGGCGAAACGGGCTCTGCGCGTGTCAGGATGGGCGCAGCCAGCTATGAAATTCGTAGCAACTCGCGTTTGAACGACATCTGCATTCGCGGTACCGTCAACGGCCAGCCCTTCACCGCCCAGGTGGAGCGCGGCACGCCCAAGAACCCATTGGCCATGCGTTTGCAGCACAACGGCACCCGTATCGACGCACTGGTGGTATCGCCCCGCATGGCCGAGTTACATGCGCTGATGCCGTTCAAAGCGGCGCCCGATATGAGTCGTTATGTACTGTCGCCCATGCCCGGCTTGCTGGTGGATGTGGCGGTGGTGGTGGGCCAGAAGGTGCAGGCGGGTGAACGGGTGGCTGTGATCGAAGCCATGAAGATGGAAAACGTGCTGTTTGCGGCGGCCGACGGCGTGGTGGGCAAGGTGCTGGCGGCCAAGGGCGAGAGCCTGACGGTGGACCAGCCGATTGTGGAATTTGTATAAGGACGATGGTCATGGTACAACGCCCCTTCAAAGTGCTGGGCATCCAGCAAATCGCCATCGGTGGCACCGACAAGACCAAGCTGCAAACGCTGTGGGTGGACATGCTGGGGCTGGAGGTGACCGGCACCTTCAGGAGCGAGCGTGAAAATGTGGACGAAGACATTTGCGCCCTGGGGCGGGGCCCATTCAAGGTCGAGGTGGACCTGATGCAGCCGCTGGACCCCGACAAAAAGCCCGCCGTGCACACCACGCCTTTGAACCACGTTGGTCTGTGGATTGACGATCTGCCCACGGCGGTGCAGTGGCTCACCGCACAGGGCGTGCGGTTCGCGCCCGGTGGTATCCGCAAGGGGGCGGCCGGTTTTGACATCTGTTTTTTGCATCCTAAATCCAACGAGGAATTTCCCATTGCGGGTGAGGGGGTGCTGATTGAATTGGTACAAGCCCCATCGGAGGTGGTGGCTGCATTTGCACAATTTGCAACGCAGTAATACACAAGACGCTCCCTGCGCAGGCCCCGAGAAAATGGCCATTCAAAGCCTGCGTCCCGCAGTATTGTGAGTACGGTCAAGTTGGTGTAAGTTCGGGTTGTACTATGTCGCTAACGTGACAACTTGTCCGGTGTATGGAGCGTGAGCCCCAGTGTCAGGAGAGACGATTATTAGCTCCCTAAAATTCTTTTATGTGGGCATGTGGGTTATGCGCAAGATGCGCTTTGCGACCAAGCTTGCCTTGATGGCGGTCGTGGTGCTGGTGCCCATGTTGGTGGTGTTGACGCAGCTCCTGTCCCGGCAGAACCAGGAGTTGCTCATTACCCGTTCCGAGATCGCTGGCATTCGTTTGGTGAGTGATGCGGGTGAATTGATTCGTCAACTTCAAAGCCACCGGGGGCAAACCAATATGGTGCTCTCAGGCAATACCGCAGCACAGGCCGCTCGCGACAAGACCCGTGAGGCTGTCCGCCAGAGCCGCGACGCATTGGATGGCAATTTGCAGTCTGCCAAAGCCGAAGTGAACTCCGTTGAATGGGGCCCGCTGCGGGCACGGATCGATGGTCTGGTGCCTGCCTTGGAGGGAAAAGATGCAGCCACCAGCTTTGCGCTGCATACCGAACTGATCGAAGACCTCAACCGCTATGTGTACGGACTTGGGAAAGAGTCCGGCCTGCTGTTTGACCCCGATCCTGCCACGTACCTGTTAATGGACATGGTGGTGTCGCGCACCATTCCTTGGACCGAACAATTGGGCAAATTGCGGGGCCAAGGTGCGGGTTTGCTGAGCAAGCCAGAGTTGGACGAAGGCGGTGCCGTGCGTGTTCGGACCCAACTGGATGCCTTGGATGCCTTGGGCCGGGACCTCCAATACGCGGTCAAGCAAATGACAGATTTTGGTGTCTCTGATCCCTTGGCGGACAAAGCCATACAGGCCAGCGCGGCCTTCTCGCGTATGGCACGTGAACGATTTGCCGCAGGTGTAGCCACGGGTGATCCGCAGGCTTATTTTGCGCTGGGAAGCGAAACCATTGAGGCGGTGACTGTGTACCAGCGTTCAGCGGTGGATGGGGTGGTTCATCTCCTGCAAGGCCGTTTGGAAGGCGCCCGGCGCATGTTCTGGCTGACTGCGGTTGGCAGTGCCGCCGGTGTTCTGGTCATGCTCTACCTTATGTTGTCATTTGAGATCAGTTTTTTGTCGGACTTGCGCCAGGTGCTGCAGTTCATGGAGCAAACCGCCAGCGGTAACCTGCTGCACAAGGTACGGGTGCAGGGGCGTGATGAACTCGCCGATATGTCCACCGCGATGTCCTCCATGGTGCACAATTTTTCTTCCATGGTGGCCAGTGTGCGCAGCAATGCTGCCCTGGTGTCGCACGCGGGGAGCAGTTTGGTCGAGGGAAACAGGTCTTTGTCGGATCGCACGGAGCAGCAAGCCGCCAATTTGGAGCAAACCTCCGCCAGCGTCCAGGAACTGTCATCCATGGTGCAGGAGAATGCCCAAGCGGCGCAGGCCTCCGATGCCACTGCGCGGCAGGTGCGCGACGTGGCCGAGAAGGGTGCCCAGAGTATGGCCCAGGCGATTGAATCGGTAGAAGCGATACAAAGCAGCACCCGGCGCATGGATGAAATTGTGGGGGTGATTGACGGCTTGGCGTTTCAAACCAACATCCTGGCACTCAACGCAGCGGTGGAAGCGGCGCGCGCGGGGGAGTCGGGCCGGGGCTTTGCGGTGGTGGCCAGCGAAGTTAGGTCTTTGGCCCAGCGCTCGGCGGGCTCGGCCAAAGAAATTCGCCAACTCATCAGCACTTCATCGGCCCAGGTGGCGGTAGGGGTGACCCAAATTCGCACAGCGGGCGCCAACCTCACGGAAATCGTGGATGGCATTCGTGAGGTGGCGGCCAAGATGTCGCAAATATCGGCGTTCAGTGGCGAGCAAAGTGCCAGCCTGACCGAGATTACGGCGGCGGTGCGCCAGCTCGACACCATTACCCAACAAAACGCGGCCATGGTGGAAACTGCGGTGGAGCAAGCCACAGACCTGGGGACCCGGGCATCCACATTGGCCGAGTCGGTGGCGGTGTTCCAACTCCAGCAAGGCACGGCGGATGAGGCAAGGGCCCTGGTGGACCGGGCTGCGGCCTATCGCCACAAATGTGCGTCGCGGGAGACCTATATACGGGAGCTGACGGCGGCCGCCAATCACTTCTTCGACCGTGATATGTATGTGTTCCTGCTGGACGACAGGGGGACCTATTTGGCGTTTGGGGGCAATCCGGCGAAAGTGGGTACCCTGGTGCAGGACATTGCCGGCATAGACGGCCAGGGTTTGGTGGATGCCATCATCAGCAAGGCCAGGGCGGGTTCAGGGTGGGTGGAATACGACATCAACAATCCCCTAACCGGCAAGGTGCAGACCAAAATGTCTTTTGTGCAGATGCAAGAAGATATGTACCTGGGCTGCGGAGTCTACAAACACCTGGTGCTGTCCTGAACTCTCTTGGGATGGGGCTATTTCCCGGACTTTAGCCGGGCTCACGTTTGGCCCGTGCCCGCGCCAGGGCCGCTTCGATGACGGCCCTCTTTTTGTCCAGAATGGCCGGGTCGGTGTGCTGGGAGTGTGCGGGCAGGTCTGCGAGCTTGCTTAACGCCTTTTCTTCAAGCCTTTTAGCGTTCTCGCCCTTATCCCTATTGCGCTGGTAGCTACTAAATTCATAGCGATTTCGGGCTTGGTCGGCCAGGGTGGGTGACCAGGCTTTCCACCCCGTCGCTGCACCGCTGACGTTTTCCAGCAAGATGCAGTCCACCGGGCACACCGGAAGGCAAAGCTCGCACCCGGTGCAATAGGCTTCAATGACCGTGTGCATGCGTTTGTTGCTGCCCATGATGGCGTCGGTGGGGCAGGCTTTGATGCACAGGGTACAACCGATGCACCAGTCCTCGTCAATGAAGGCAACCGTGCGCGGACCCTCTTGGCCGTATTCTGGATTCAAGGGCTTGGCAAGCTGTCCCATGATCTGGGCCAACCTGGCAGCGCCTTCTTCTCCACCGGGGGGGCATTGGTTGGTGTCCGCTGCGCCTTGCGCCATGGCCTGTGCATAGCCCGCACAATCCGGGTAGGCGCAGCGGGTGCACTGGGTTTGTGGCAGGGCGTCCAATAGGCGGGCGGCAAGCCCGCCACCCTGGGCTACCCTGGTGGTCACTTTTTGCCAGAAATACGCTTGGTTGCTACTGTTTTAGTAGCTGTTCTCGCACTGTTCTTGCGGGCTGCAGCCGTTTTCGACTGTTTTTCTGGAGCAACAGCTTCTGGCAGTGTGGCCGCAGCAGGCTCAATGGCCGCCACTGGCGTCTCCTGGAGGGCTTCCATCTGGGCAGTCTCTGCGGCCGGGGAGGCCATGGCGGCGACTTCCACCTCTACAGGTTTCAGATGGGCGGGCTCGGCCTGCTGCGGAGCCACATTTACCGCTTTCACTTTCTTGGCCACTGCCGGTTGGGGGGCAACTGAGCTCGGGGCCGCCCCATTTTCTGCAGCTACCTTGTTGCAGGCCTTGATAAAAGCCTTGACCTCTGGGTACACCAGTTCGCGCCAGCGACGACCAGAGAAGATGCCGTAGTGGCCTGCGCCCTTGGCCTCAAAATGCTTTTGCATCGCCTTGGGCACGCCGGAACAGATGTCGTGCACCGCTTGTGTCTGTCCTGAGCCGGAAATGTCGTCCAACTCACCTTCGACAGACATCAGGGCGGTGGTCTTGATGTCTTCGGGGCGAACACGTTCCATCTTGCCATTGACGCTTTTCACATCCCAGGTGCCGTTGACCAGCTGGAATTCCTGGAAGACCACTTTGATGGTTTCCAGGTAGTAATCCGCATCCATGTCCAATACGGCGTTGTATTCATCGTAGAACTTGCGGTGGGCTTCGGTGCTGGCGTCGTCCCCCTTGATCAGGTCTTTGAAATAGTCGTAATGGCTTTTCGCGTGGTTGCTGGGGTTCATGGCAACAAACCCGGTGTGCTGCAAAAATCCGGGGTAAACACGGCGTCCGGCCCCCGCAAAACTGCTGGGCACGCGGTAAATGACGTTGTTTTCAAACCAGCTATGGCTCTTGTTCATGGCCAGATTGTTCACGGCCGTGGGTGACTTGCGGGCGTCAATGGGGCCACCCATCATGGTCATGGACAGGGGGGTGGTTTCACCCCGGCTGGCCATGAGGGACACCGCCGCCAGCACCGGAACCGTAGGCTGGCAAACGCTCATCACGTGGCAGTTGCCGTATTTTCCCTGAACGTGGCGGATGAACTCCTGTACGTAGTTGACGTAGTCGTCCAAGTGGAACTCACCCTCAGACAGCGGAACCAGCCGTGCATTCTTCCAGTCCGTGATGTAGACCTTGTGGTCCTTGAGCATGGTCTTGACCGTGTCGCGCAAAAGCGTGGCGTAGTGGCCTGAGAGGGGGGCCACAATGAGCACTGCAGGCTGGTTTTTGATTTTTCCCAGCGTGACGGTATCGTCGGTAAAGCGCTTGAAGCGCAACAGTTCGCAAAACGGCTTGCTGATTTCAACCCGCTCGTGAATGGCGACGTTCACACCATCCACATCAATGGTGCGCAGGCCAAACTCTGGCTTTTCATAGTCCTTCCCCAATCGGTGCATCAGGTCGTAGCCTGCGGAAATCCGTTGGGCGAACGGGTTTTTTCCCGCAATGGACAGGGGGTTGCCATACGCCTTGGCCGCAGCCTGGGCCAAATCGGTGAACGGCTCCATGAGGGAGCGCTGAGTTTCGTAGAGTTGGTAAAGCATGGAAGCCTCGCTTTTGAAAAAAATGTTGCAGTGCAATATAACAGTTTTGTCGTCCTATTGCTGATTGCTGGCTTTCAAGATGCTTCTTACTGCGTTACGGGAGTGGGCGCCAAAGTTGCCCAGCAATTCCGCTACGGCACTGTCGAGCCGGGCTCGGCCGGCTGCATCACGCTTGGCCAATTCATTGACCATACTGATGCCCGCCTCTTTGACACCAAAGTCAAATGAAGGGTCAGAAACAAACAGCTCGGGTACGGTGGCTACCAGAGTTTGTGCCAGACGGGGGGCATAGGCCGCCGACTGCGCACTGACCACGTCGCGCACGTAGCGGTCACTCCAATCAGGGTAGCTGTTGTCTTTGTCGGCATTGCGCAAAGCCTTTTCAATGGCGGTGTCCTGCTTGTTGTTTGCTGCGTTTTGCAGCAGCTCTTTTTGGTACTTTTCTACCGCCAAATGGCGGTTGGAGAGCAGCACCACCATGTCATCTTTCTTTCCACTCATACCCACCATGGCCAGCACATTGGCGCCCAATAGCTGGAGGGTGGAGTTTCCGGGTGCCAGGCTGGCGTGGTAGGGCTGGGTGAGGTCTTGCAGGTAATGCAATGAAAGACCCGCGAAGCGCCAGCCCCAGTAGGCGTGACCGGTGCGAAATGCCAGTGCCGCCAGCGATCCATATTGGTAAGAGCGCAGCAAAGGGAACGTTCGCTGGATGAAGGGCGCAGCCGCATAAAGAATGCGGTCTTCATGGTAAAAACCCATGTGAAATGGAGCCTGGGTCGAGTAGTTGAGCGCTGGATTGCCAAATGGCAGCGGGCCAAAACCGTACACCTTGCCCCAGTCCGAGGGGCTGTCGTCCCACAGGTTGATATCCAGACCATAGTCGGGTTCATCGGAGGCGCTTGCAACCACCGCCAGTGGTGCAATTTGGTCGCCGGGTTTGAGCCCGATGAATTTGTAGCCTGAGTTTTGTGGTTCGGGCAGGGTGTTGACGGCTGAGTACGTTATGCGGGTTCCGGCGATGCTCTGGAGTTGCGGGTCAGGCTGAATGAACAATGCAAACTTGCTGTTGGGCGCCACGCGCAAGGCCATCAGGAAGGCGAGGCGCCGCGCATCGTCGGGGCGATCCGCGTTCGCAACAAAAGCCAAAGCGGCAGGACGTGCGGGAAATTTTTCCAGATTGGCCGCTGCCCACGCTTCTTGGCTGGCCAAAAGGGCTTCCACTGTTTTTTCTTCTGCTTTCAAAAATGCCTCCAGCGGTTCCACCGTGACCGGTGCTGCGTTGGCCAGTTCGGGCATTTGTTCCAGGGCCCGGTAGGTCGCAAAGCTGTGGTTGCTCCAGGCAAAAACTTGGGGTACGGCAAAAACAAGGGCCAATGTCAGGGCAGATGAAAAACGCTTCACGCAGTTGTCTCCAGTGTTTTTTGAGAAGTGACCCATCGATGAATTCCAAGTCGCAAGCGACAGTGCGATGGTCGGCTGAAAGTAGAGAGATTATGCGACGATCCTGCCGTGGCGAGCGTTCAGGCCCAGGCACCCTAAAATTGCCGGAGGCTACTGCGGCGGTGGATACCGCTGGGGTGACATGGCACAGGCCTAAGAAGATGGCAAGGATGTTTTGATATGAAAAAAATGCTGCGGTGGCTGGTGCTGGTGGCTTGTTTGGGGTGGGCCACGCATGGGGCCGCGTGTGCCATATGCGCACCTTCGGATCTGGAAAACACCTTGACCCAACGCCTGTTTGCGGCCGACGTTGTGGTACTTGCCGCGGCCTCACCGGATGGGAATGGTTACCGTGCTGAGGAGGCTATCAAAGGAGAACTTCCCAAGGGGGCAATCCAGTTGCATGAAACCACTGCCGCGCCACAAGCTGCCCCGTCCAAGGGGCGTGAACTCTTGCTTTACAGCGCGGGCTCGCAGACTTGGCGCACCGTGGGGACTTTGAAGAAAGAGCGCACCGCTTGGGTAAAGCGCCTGCTGGCTTTGGGGCCGGCATCTGCACTGAATTCCAGCGCATCGCCCGCTGCTTGGTTGCCGCGCCTGTCATTTCTGGTCGCCGATCTGGAGAGCGCGGAGCCGCTGGTGGCGCAAACCGCCTACGAGGAAATTTCGCTCGCACCTTATACGGCCATGCGCCCGCTCAAACCCAGCCTGGATGCACGCAATTTGCTGCGTTGGCTGGACACTCCTTCCTTGGCGGCGCGACACCCCTTGTACGCGTTGCTGCTGGGAATAGCGGGTGGCCAAGGCACTGCCAAAGCATTGGAGTCAAGGATTCTTGCGGGATCGCAATCGCAGACCGCGGCCGAACTGTCGGGGTTGTTTGCAGCGTATCTGGAGTTGCGAGGGGCTGACGGGGTGGGGTGGATGGAGCAGCATTACCTGGCCGACAATGCCCGTAGTGAGTTGGAGATACAGGCCGCCATATTGGCCCTGGGCGTGCATGGCAACGACGGCGTGCGTGTGCGCAAAGATCGTGTGGTTCAGGCGTATGCGGTTTTGGTTCGCCACAACAAGGCACGGGCCGGTTTCGTGGCCTCGGATCTTGGCAATTGGGGGCGCTGGGAATTTGGCGCGGATTATGCAGCCTTGCTGAAGTCCAGAGAACCGCAGGCATTTGCATCGCGGTATGCCATGGTCTTGTTTCTGATGCGCAGCCCTGCACCCGAGGCCCGTGCGGCGCTGGACGCTTTGCGTGCGGGTGGTTTCATATGAGAACGCTAGCCATCGAATTTTGACGTTCACTTTGCGGGGACAATGTGGCCCATGGTAAAAAATCTTTTGATTGTGGGGGGCGGCATTGGTGGTCTGGCGGCGGCGCTGGCCTGCACGCAGCGCGGTATCCCGGTGCATCTGCTGGAGCAAAGTCCGGTGTTTTCGGAGGTGGGTGCGGGCGTTCAACTTGGACCCAATGTGGTTCGGGTTTTGGAAAGCTGGGGCCTGGCAGCACAGCTCAAAGCGGTGGCTGCCTTTCCCTCACAACTGGAAGTGCGCAATGCCCTGAGTTCCAAGCTGCTGGGGACCTTGCCACTGGGGGCACAGATGGCTCAGCGTTACGGCGCGGCCTATGCCACTATTGCCCGAACGGACCTGCACCACCTGTTGTTAACCGCAGTGTGCCAAGGCGGACTGGCGCACTTGATGCTGGGTACAGATGTGACGGCTGTGACCCAGGACGAACACGCGGTGCAGGTGCAAATAGCGCGCCCGTCTTCGGCAGACGATGTGTTGCGCGCCGACGCGCTGGTGGGGGCCGATGGTCTTTGGAGCCGTGTTCGCGCACAGGTGTTGCACGGTGGTGGCCCCCGCGTGACCGGTCATCTGGCGTACCGCGCCATGCTGGCGCAACGCGACCTGCCATCGCCCTTGCGTAGCCAGGTGGTGCGAGCGTGGATGGGGCCCGATTTCCACGTGGTGCAATACCCGGTGCGTGGTGGTGACTGGCTCAATGTGGTGGCCATTGTGCATGGCGAAGTTCCGGATGATCTGACCAATTGGGACCACAGCGGCAATGCCGCCGATTTGCGGATTCTTTTGGCGGGCGCAAGTGGACCCTTGCTGGACCTGGTGCACGCCATTCCTGACTGGCGCCTGTGGGCACTGTGCGACCGTCCACCCATGCGCAGTGCCGCCGAGCATGCCAATGGACGTATTGCCTTGTTGGGCGACGCGGCGCACCCCATGCGGCCCTATTTGGCACAGGGTGCAGGAATGGCCATAGAAGATGCGGCGGAGTTGGCCCAAGCCTTGTCGGTGCCTGATGTACCCGTTCCCATGGCCCTGCGGAGCTACGCCGCCAGGCGTTGGCAGCGCAATGCGCGGGTGCAGGCACGGTCCATTCGCAATGGCGAAATCTTCCACGCCAAAGGGCTTGTCCGCCTGGGGCGCGACATGGCTTTGCGGGTGCTGGGCCAGCGGATATTGGATGTGCCCTGGCTTTACCAGGGCGCGTAAAACCTTAGCAACGCATCAATTGGGCTGAATATGGCGTGCCAGTGCGCCCGCTACCAGTGTTGGCCCAGCAGGCCACCGATCTGCACCCATTCCATGGCGATAGACCGCCTGGCAGGCCGCATCAAAAGCGTCCAGTCCGCCCGCCAAGTGTGCACCCACCATGCCCGCCAGCACGTCGCCGGTGCCAGCCGTGGCCAATCGGGCGTCTCCAGTCGGGTTGATCACTGGCGTTTGCCCCGGTGCCGCAATGATGGTGCCAGAGCCTTTGAGCACCACGGTGCAGGCAAAACGGCTGGCCAGTGCCTGGGCGGCAGCAAGGCGATCTTGTTGTACCTGTGCAGCGGTGACGCCTAACAGCCGTGCCGCTTCCAGCGGATGGGGGGTCAGCACAGTGTCCGCATGGCGTTGGCAACGGGCTGTGAGCAAGACTTGGAGCGGGGAGTTGTTTGCGAGGGCGTTGAGGGCGTCGGCGTCCATGACGACCCGGGCTGATGCCGACAAAATCGGAGGCAAATACGCGCTGATCACATCGCCGCCACCACAGCCGCAGACCACCGCCATGGCGGAAAAATCCAAACTTTGAACCGCTCTGAACATCAGCTCAGGCTGCTGGGGGTCTACGCTCAGGGAGCCTCCATCCAGCAAGCCCACAAAGACGCGGCCGGCGCCCGCGTGCAGCGCGGCGGACGCGGCCAGCAGGGCGGCTCCTGTCATTCCCGGCGCGCCGCCGACCACGGCAACATCACCAAAACTTCCTTTGTGGGATGCATGGGGGCGTGGCTGCATGGGGGGCAAACCCGCCAGCCAAGCGCTTGGTCCGGCGGTCGGCTGGTAGGCGCCTGCGCCACGGGTGGTATCCAGGTCATGGAACCACACTTGGCCTGCCACATCCCGCCCGTGGGCGGTGAACAGTCCGGGTTTCAGGGTGAGCAGGCTCAGGGTGTGGCTGGCTTTCACGCTGTGCAGTGCCGGGTGACCCGTGTCCGCGTGCAAGCCGGTCGGCAGATCGATGGCCAGTACGGGCGCCAGCCCCGCATTGAGCAGGGTGATCCATGCGGCCATGCGGCCTTCGGGTGCGCGGGAATGGGCGCCCAGACCGAGGAGGGCGTCAATACATAAATCGCAGCTATGGGGGGGCGTTTCGGCGAAACATACCCCAGCATCCACCGCACGCTGGTATGAGGCTGCGGCGTCGGGCGGTGTGTTGTCAGGACTGCCCAGCCAGGTCACCACCGGTGCCTTGCCCCAGCGCTGCAGGTGTAGCGCCGCTTCCAGTCCGTCACCGCCGTTGTTGCCCGGTCCACAGGCAATCCAGATACTTCGGGCATGGGGGGCGATGGCGAGGGCCAGCTGCGCCACGGCCAGTCCGGCACGCTGCATCAGGGTATGGGGGGGCAAGATTGCTTGCGCCGCCTGTTCGATGCAGCGCGTCGCGGCGATGCCGTACAAAGCCTGGCGCACAGATAAGTCAACGGGACGCATAGGGGGGGCTAAAACTCGTAGGTTTCGCCTTCGCGGGCCAATCGGTAGTGGGGGCCACCGGCTTGGGGTGGGTTGGCGACCAAGGCCTGTTGGAATGCGGCTTCCAGCGCGTCGTCGTTGCGGGTTGGTTCATGGTGCGTGCAAAAAAGCACTTTGGCACCGGCATCCTGGGCGTACTGGATACAGGAGTTGAAGGTGCCGTGGCCCCAGCCCTTTTTTGTGGCGTATTCCTGCTCGGTGTAGGAGCAGTCTGCGATCAGCACGTCCACGCCGCGCATGGCCTGCAAGATGCCGCTGGCCTTTTCATCGACGAAGGTTTGGTATTCGGCATAGCCATCTTCACCGGGCTCATAAATGTTCAGGGGGGGTTCATGGTCACCGGTAAAAAATACGGATTTTCCATTGGCTTCAATCCGGTAGCCAAAATCGATGACCGGATGGTTCATCAGGTAAGGTGTCACCGTGGCAGAGCCGATCTGAATGCTTTGCTCTGGTGCCAGCGTGACATATTCAATGCGTGCCTTCATCTCGGCTTCGCGCACGGGGAAGTAGCTGTATTGCAGTTGCACAGACATCACCTGCTCCACGCCTTTTCCCGTCACCGGGTCAAACCCACCATGCAGCCGCAGGAGATTGCCTGGTATGAAGTTGGGAATGAAAAATGGCAAGCCCTGAATGTGGTCCCAGTGTGAATGGGTCAAGAGCACATTGGCGGTCAGTGGTAATTCGGCCAACAGGGTTTGGGACAGGGGGAAAATGCCGGTGCCGGCGTCAATGATGAGCAACTCGTTGTTGTCGGTGCGAATCTCAATGCAGGTGGTGTTGCCACCATAACGCACCGTATTCGGTCCCGGGGATGCAATGGAACCCCGTACTCCCCAAAATTTAACTTTCATGCGTCGCCCTCTGTGTTTGGAAAACATCTTAGCGTTTTCAAATACGGATACAAAGTTTGCGCACCGCAAGTGCACACAGGAATATTTGCAATGTTCTCGGTCACTGGTCCTGGGGTAACGCTGTCTGCGTATCGGGGGTACCTTGGATGGGCAGCCAGACCCGAAAGCGGGTGCCTACACCGGGCGTGCTGAACACCTCGATGCGTCCGCCGTGTTTGCTGATGATGCCGTAAGACACCGAGAGGCCCAGGCCAGTACCCTGGCCAACGGGTTTGGTGGTGAAAAAAGGTTCAAAAATGCGCTTTTGCACGGATTCACTCATGCCGCAACCCGTGTCTTCTATTTCAAACCACGCCATGGTTTCGTCATGACCGGTGCGGATCGTGATGAGGCCTTGGGTTTCGATGGCGTGGCCCGCATTGACCAGCAAATTCAAAACCACCTGGTTGATTTGCGGGGCATTGCACAGAACCTCGGGCAGATCACCCCACTCAAATTCCACTTTGGCTTTGAACTTGATTTCGTTCCAGACCACATTGAGCGTGCTTTTGATGCAGGCGTTGAGGTTGACGGCCATCCATTGGCCCGTGTCCACATGGGAGAAATCCTTCAAGTCCTGGACGATTTGGCGCACCCGGTTCAGTCCGTCACCCGACTCATGCAGCAACTCTTTCAGGTCCTGGCGCAGGTAGTCGATTTCCACCGATTGCAAGGTCGATTGCAGCGCTGCCGCTGCGTCGGCCGGCAATTGCACACGGGAGACTGCCGTAGCGTAGGCATCAATCAGGCGCAGCAAATCGTCGGTGTACATGGACAGGGTGCGCATGTTGGAACTGACGAAACCAATCGGGTTGTTGATCTCGTGGGCCACGCCGGCGGCCAGTTGACCTATGGATGCCAGCTTTTCGGACTGCAACAGTTGGTTTTGTGCATCCTCCAAGCGCCGGTTGGTTTCCTTGAGTTGCAGAAGGTTCTCTTGCAGAGCTTCTTCCGCTTGCTTGAAGGCGCTGCGGTCTTCTGCCAACCAGATGGTGCCTTTCGCGGGCTCCTTGGGGTCAATCAAATAACCAATGAGGTTGGTCCATAGGCTGCTGCCGTCGGCACGGCGCATAAACAGTTCGCTTTGGAATGGTTTTCCCTGCGACAAAAGTGGAAAGGCCAGTCGGCCAATTTCGGCGTAATCCTCGTCGCTGTGGTAGAACATTCGGGCGGCCTGCCCGATGATGGCGTCCCTTGGGTAGCCAAACAACTCGGTGAACTTGGGATTGCAGCGTGTGACCACGCGGTTCTGGGTAAACAAAATAGCCACCGATGCGTTGTCCATGATGGCCTGCATCTCCGCTAACGCTTGTTGGTGCTCCTGGGCGATTTTGCGTGCCTGCGTCACGTCTTCCAGAATCCACACGGTTCCCTGGTCTGTGTGTTGTGGATTCACCGCACGCCCGTAGACATGGCACCAGATCAACTGCCCGTCTTTGCGTTTGTATTGCCAGTCGGTTTCAAAGGCTTGCCCTGCTGAGAGCAGGAGGCCTGCCTGGCGGCCCAATTCGTCATAACTCTCTTGTGAAGGGTAGATGGTGATGCCAGGCAGCCCCTCAAGTTCGCCCGGGAGGTAGCCTAACAATTCCGAGGCCCGGCAGTTGCAGCGGCAGAACAGGCGGTGATGGGTGTACACAATACCCACTGCCGCGTTGTCAAAGATGGCTTGGTACGCCAGAAGCTCGTGTTCTTTATCCGTATCGAAGCAAGGGGGCATGCAAGAACTCCGTGGGCTGCAATGCAGCATCATGGGCCATGATGCACAAAAACCAATCAAGAGGCAAGACAGTCCCTGGTGTGTCGTGTTCAGGTCACCGCGTGTTTTTGGTTGAACTCGGGTTGTTGCCACTCGCCAGTCTCCAGGACCTGGCGCAACTGCTCCACCAGCGCGATGAACAGGGCCGTCAACGCCAATGACTTGGTGCGCAATGCCGCCATGCCGCCCAGTGGCTGGGCAGCCTCGAAGCCTTCCAGCCCACACTCCGGCAGGGACATGCTCACAATGGGCTGGGTACCACACATGTAGCGGGTGATACCTGTGGCAGGTTGGTAGTCGGGGGTGAATGCAAACGGCGTGGCATGGCCCCACCAGCCGGACAGGGGTTGCCAGAAGCGCTCGGCGTGTTGGGGATTGACCCAGACAAAGGCGGGTGCGCCAGGTCCCACACCACCAAGGCCCCGGCCGCATGCGCGGCGGCCGTGACGGCTGCCATGTCGTGCATGGCGCCGGTGCGGTAGTTCACATGGGTGAGCATCAAAATAGCTACGTCAGTGGTCAAGGACGCTGCAATCTCCCCGGGCCGCAGAGAGCACCTTGTACAGGTTGATGGAGGTGCTGTCGGTGGTGACGACCTGGTTTGGGCCTGCGCCAATGAGCGGCGCAATCCTATTGCCCAAGCGCTGCGACAGGCTGAACCAACCGGCGGTGTTCCAGGATCGGATGAGGCCTTGCCCCACTCCTGGGTGATCACCTGGGCAGCCCGTGCAGCGGCAGCCTTGGGCATGACACCCAATGACTGGCCATCGAGGTAAATGACCTCGGGAGGATTGGAAAACAACCCGCGCAGGTGTTTAAGCGGGTCCGCAGCGTCGCGTTGTTGGCAGTCTTGCCAAGTGGTCATGGTGGGGGCTCTTTCGTTCAAAGAAGCCCAAAGTTAACGCCGGTCAATTTGCCGTGGTGTCGGGTTTTCCAACGATCTGTGCAAAGTCGGGAGTTTTGGCAGTCTGGTCAATCCAAGCGTGGCAGCTTGTGCCGCGTGCGTGCGCGCTGGCAGGCATCGCTGCCTTCGGCAAACTCCCGGCAGGGCGAGGGGCGCCATTCATAGATGCCGCAGGCGATGGTTTCACCGATCTTGCCCGTCAGTGCTGCGCAGCGCACCGGCAGGTGGTCGGTGCCGCGCATGCGGCAGGTACTGTGGTTGACTTCCACCGCCAGACCCGACGGCACCTGTCCACCCCTCTCGTCCAGCTCGTAAACAGAAAAATCCACCGAGTAGCTGGCGCAGCAGGCTCCGCAAGTGGTGCAGGCACTCATGGGGCTCGCGCTTTTAGCTCTGGCGGCCCAACAACAGGTATTCCATAAGTGCCTTTTGCACATGCATGCGGTTTTCGGCCTCTTCCCATACCACGGATTGCGGGCCATCAATGACTTCGGCTTCCACTTCTTCGCCGCGGTGGGCAGGCAGGCAGTGCATGAACAGGGCGTCCGGCGCGGCGACGGCCATCATTTCGCGGTTGACGCACCAGGCGGCAAAGGCGGTGCGGCGGGCTTCGTTCTCGGCTTCATAACCCATGCTGGTCCACACGTCGGTGGTCACGAGGTCCGCACCACGACAGGCATCCAATGGGTTGCTATAAGTTTGATAGCTGCTTGCGCCCGTCCCTAAAGGGGCGGCGGCTGTTTTTTCATTCACTTCATAGCCGCTGGGGGTGCTCACGCGCAGGTGAAAACCCAACAAGGCGGCCGCCTGCAGCCAGGTGTTGGCCATGTTGTTGCCGTCGCCCACCCAGGCCACCGTTTTGCCAGCGATGGGGCCACGGTGCTCGATGTAGGTAAAGATGTCGGCCAGTATTTGACAAGGGTGGAACTCATTGGTCAGGCCGTTGATAACGGGCACGCGGGAGTTGGCGGCAAAACGCTCCAGCTTGGTCTGCTCAAAGGTGCGGATCATCACGATGTCCGTCATGCGGCTGATGACCTTGGCACTGTCTTCAATCGGCTCAGAACGGCCCAATTGGCTGTCACCCGTGGTGAGGTGCACCACGCTGCCACCCAGCTGGTACATGCCCGCCTCAAAACTCACCCGGGTGCGGGTGGATGCCTTCTCGAAGATCATGGCCAAGGTGCGGTCCACCAGTGGGTGGTGCCGCACATAGGTTTTGAATTTGTTTTTGATAAATGCAGCGCGCTCCAGCAGGTAGAGGTATTCCTCGGTGCTGAAATCGGCGAACTGCAGGTAATGCCGGACCGGCGGCGCGCCCTGGGGGACGGTGGTGGCGATGCCTTGGGGTGCGGTGCTCATGCGGCCTCCTTCAACAGGGTGGAAATCAGGGGGGCCAAGATGGCGACCACTTGGTCAGCCTCGGCTTGGCTCAAGATCAGCGGCGGCACCAGGCGCACCACGGTGTCTGCCGTCACGCTGATCAGCAAGCCTTGGTCGGCGGCTTGTTGCACCAGGGCGCCGCAAGGCTTGGCCAGGTCAATGCCCAGCATCAGACCTAGGCCGCGAATTTCCTTCACCCCTCCATTTTCCAGTTGTTCCGCCAATGCGGCGTGCAGCGCATTCTTGAGGTGCGCGCCGACGGTGGCGGCATTGGCCAGCAAGTTTTCTTCTTCCATGATGCGAATGGTTTCAACGCCGGCGCGCATGGCCAGTGGATTGCCGCCAAATGTGCTTCCGTGGTTGCCGGGGCCGAAAATGTGGGCCGCTTTGGGGCCTGCCACCACGGCGCCAACTGGCACGCCGGAGCCCAGGCCCTTGGCCAGTGGCATGACGTCGGGTTGGATGCCCGCCCATTGGTGGGCAAACCATTTTCCAGTGCGGCCCATGCCGCATTGCACCTCGTCAATCATCAACAGCCAGTCGCGTGTGTCACACAAGGCGCGTACTTCCCGCAGGTACTCCATGTGCATGGCATTGACGCCGCCTTCACCCTGAATGGCTTCCATGAAAACCGCGACCACATTGGGATTGCCTTCAGTGGCTGCTTTCAGGGCGGCCATACTGTTGGCGGGTACCCGAATGAAACCATCGACCAAGGGACCAAAGCCTGCTTGCACCTTGGGATTGCCCGTGGCGCTCAGGGTGGCAATGCTGCGGCCATGGAAGGCTTTTTCATAGACCACCACTTCAGGGCGTTCTATGCCTTTGTCGTGGCCGAATTTGCGTGCCAATTTGAGTGCCGCTTCATTGGCTTCCAGGCCAGTGGAGCAAAAGAACACATTGCTCAAGCCCGAGCGCTCCACCAGCATGGCGGCCAGTGTTTCCTGGTGGGGGACATGGTAGTAGTTGGAGGTGTGGATCAGCTTGGTGAGCTGGTCTTGCAGGGCCGGCACCAGTTTGGGGTGGTTGTGCCCCAGTGTGTTGACGGCAATGCCACCCAGTGCGTCGAGGTACTCACGGCCATTTACATCCCACACGCGGCAGCCCTGGCCGTGCGACAAGGCAATCGGCAGTCGGCCATAGGTGTTCATCACATGGGGTGAAGACGGTGTAGCGGGTGGCTTGGCGGCGGTCATGGTTAAGCTCCGGGTTTGGCTCAAAAACAAATCGACCCAACCGAGGCTGGGCCGTTGAGGTTTTATTTTAGGCGCATCCCTTGCGGCGTTTCGTGACCATTTGGCATCACAGCAATGCATGCATGTGTGCATGCATTGTCATTTACATGAAAGGTGACAGGTTAAAATTCCGATGCGGCTTAACAGCATCACGGCATGTCGCAAACATGCTGCCGCGATTAGTTCCCACCCGATGGATTCCTCTTCCTCCAAAAAACTTTACATTCTGGGATTGACCCGGCAAGGCAAAACGTTCCGTCCTAGCGATTGGGCGGAGCGCTTGGCAGGGGTCATGAGCCAGTTTCGTCCAGGCGGGCCACAGCCCGGCAGCCATTTGGCCTATTCACCCTGGTGTATTCCTACCTCAGTGGGGGCAGTCAAGTGCGTGATTGTTCACAGTGATTTGCGTGACCATGAGGTGATGGCGTGGGACTTTTGCATGAACTTTGCAAAAGACAACGATCTGCAGGTGAGTGAAAGCCTGCCGATGGTGGGGGCTGGGTCGCACCAACCCTGAGCCGGTGTCCGGCCCAGAGGGGTGCCTTACCCGCCCTTGCGCAAGTACCAGACGGCCACTGCCACCGCCGCCAAGCCCAGCACCGTGGCAAGCAATGGCCAGTGGGAGGACTTTTCAGCGTAAGGGTCCGAGAGAGAGCGTTCCGCGTTAGTCGGCAGCTGTGCCACTTCGGTGAGTGAGGTGCCAAACGGAATATTGATTCGGGCCCGCGCATTGATGGCCCAGCCATTGGCGTCCAGAAGGGGCCCCAAATTGCGGCTGCGCAACTTGAGCCAGGCCAGTACCACGGCAGGCCCAGAGATGGCCAGCAACAACCCGGCGAATGCCAGCGGAATTTGCCACCAGGTCAATGCAAAAAGACCCGTGATAGCTGCGGCCACGGCTGTGCCAATCGCTCCCACGGCAAGTCCAATGGCTGCAAAAATACCCGCGAACTTGGCCACGTCGAAGGGAGGCGGTGCGGCGGGTTTGGGTGGGGGAGGCGTTATCCCCCCTTTTTTTGAGGATTCGAGTACAGACGCTGAAAGCTTGTTTTCCGACTCCTGTGCTTTGCTGGTTGCGACTTTTTGCAATTGTGTTGCCACCATGCGCGAGAGTTGTTTGTAAGGCGACCAAAATGCTTGGCGCAGGCTGATCGGGTGGTCCACGATTTTGACAATCGTGGCATCCCAGTCGCGGCCACGCCGGTCGTAAAACACCCCGTTTCTGCCTGCCATGAGTTGGTCCGAGTCGCCTGCGGTGAATGCTGCGGCGATATTCATTTTTTGGGTGCCCCGTACGCATTCACAATAAACCAAACACATGCGTGCCAAGGTGGCGAGGGCGGCATGTTTTGCCGCATCATTGACGGCGACACAGAGTTCACAGGATCGCCCGTCGAGGTAAAGAGTTCCCACCTGAAAAGTGGCCTGGCCCTGGCGGGTGTAAAAGTCCTTGAAGGCCACAAAATTGTTGGCCAATACCAGCAGGTCACGCACATAGCGCGAAATTCTTTCCAACTCGCGTACCCCGCTGCTTTCCAGTTGGGGATCGGGTTTGGAGGCCAGCCAGCTGATGTATGGGGCAAATTGGTCTTTGAGTGCTTGCCACTGTGTGACTGTCAACGCATTCTGTTGGCCCAAGAGGGGTGCAACGACCAGGTTCCCCAAAGCCGCGATGCGTGTGGCCCAAGCCGGATTGCCTGTGGAAAACAAGGGCAAAACCGCCTCCGGCGTGACGCGCGCAAGCGGCAATTGGGCAATGGCCTCGGTGCCGGCTTGCAATGCACTGGGGGCCAGGGCTTTGAAGGCGTCTTCGGAGGCATTGAGTGCGTCACCGGCCCGTGCATCAAAGGCGGCCAGCTGGCAGCGAACGAAATAGTCTTCCACTTTATCGGCCACTGCGACGAGGGCTTCGTAGGCCGCTTGTGTCGCCTCACCCATGGGTGAGGCATTTACTCCGGCTGCTTCCCAAGCGCTGAGTGCGCGGCTGGCAAAGCCAGCCTGTGCTGTGCTGGTTTCCGCTACCGTGAGAATGTCATTCTCTGTCTTACCCAGGTCTGCAGCCAGGGTGCGCGCGGCGGCTTTGATGCGTTGCCCTTCTTCATCGTCCGCGCGAATGGCCCCCATCGGGATGCCGTCCAGTTTTTGCGCCAACACATCCGGGTCTAGCAGCCGGGCCTTGGCCCAATGTACGGCGGCAATCAACTCGGACGCACGGATGTGTCCATCCGCATCGTTGTCGATGAGCTCCAAGGTGCGTGGATCGAATTCAATGCCGTTGACCGGGCAGGACAGGGCAACCCATAGTTTTTGGTCCAGCCCATCAATGGCCAGCAGTTCGGCTGCCGTGTCGAGTCTGACTTGGTCAAAGCCGCCAGCCCGGAAAAAACGCCATCGGTGCAACCCTGTGCTCATGGTTTGTCCTTGTTTGAAATGAGTGGGAAATAGTACAGGGAGACGAACAGAGATGGGCCCGCGAAAAAAGTGGCCAGGCAACAAAAAAGCCGTCTTACGACGGCTTTTTTGCTTTGCTGGTAGCGCACCCGTTACAAACGGCGCGCCCTGACGAATCAGAACGCGTGCGTGTTGCCTAAATATTAGGCGGCGAGAGCCAAGGCTTTCACCTTGGTAGCCAAACGGCTCTTGTCGCGTGCTGCTTTGTTTTTGTGGAAAATGCCTTTGTCAGCCACGGTGTCCACCACGGCTTGCATTTTGGCAAACAGTTCAGCGGCTTTGGTCTTGTCACCAGCCACGACTGCTTTTTCCACATTCTTCACCGCAGTGCGGTATTTGGAACGCAGGGAAGTGTTCGCTGCGTTGATTTTGACGTCCTGACGAACGCGTTTACGGCCCGACGCGAGGCGCGGGTTCTTTTTCTTGGGTTTTCCAGATGCCATAGTAATAGTTCCTTGTGTCTGTGGATGTTGCCAGCAAAGCCCGCCATTGTACCAGCACAGCAAAGATGTGTCCCGGTCGGGCTACACTGTGGTGGTGAGTCTCATTAAATCCGCTTCTACCGTATCCCTGTGGACCCTGGCTTCCCGCATCACTGGCTTGGTGCGTGAATTGCTGGTGGCATCTACCTTTGGCGCCAGCGCCATGACCGACGCATTCAATGTGGCGTTTCGTATTCCCAATCTGTTTCGGCGGCTTTTTGCCGAAGGCGCCTTCAGCCAGGCTTTTGTGCCCGTTCTTGCGACCAGTAAAGCCCAACATGGTGAACTGGCGACCAAACAACTGATTGACAAGGCTGCAACACTGCTGGCTTGGGCATTGGTACTAACCTGTGTGGCCGGTGTGCTTGTGGCGCCTTGGTTGGTCTGGGCGATGGCCAGTGGGCTGCAAAAGGACCCCCGTGGGTACAACGCGGCGATTGTTATGACGCGCTACATGTTTCCCTACATTGGCTTTATGTCCATGGTCGCACTGGCGTCGGGTGTCCTCAATACCTGGAAGCGTTTCGCCGTGCCCGCAGCCACCCCTGTGCTGCTGAATGTGGCGATGATTTCTGCAGCATGGCTACTGGCGCCATGGTTCAAGACTCAGGGCGTAGAGCCTATTTACGCCATGGGTGTGGGGGTCATGGTGGGTGGCATCCTGCAATTGGCGCTGCAGGTGCCGGTTCTCAAGCGCATGGGTTTGCTGCCCCGCATTGCTTTGCGTTGGCAAGGGGTGAAGGATGCGTGGGCCGATCCTGATACGCAACGCATCTCCAGACTCATGGTTCCGGCCCTGTTGGGTGTCAGCGTGGCCCAGATTTCTTTGCTGATCAACACACAAATTGCTTCGTACCTGCCTGCGGGCAGTGTGAGTTGGCTTACCTATGCAGACCGCTTGATGGAGTTTCCGACCGCCTTGCTGGGCGTGGCATTGGGCGTTGTTTTAATGCCGCAGTTGGCTGCGGCCCGTGCAGCCGGGGACGCGAACCGCTATTCATCCTTGCTGGACTGGGGGCTGCGCATCGTGGTTTTGATGTCGGTTCCTTGCGCCATTGGCCTGTTGATTTTTGCCAAGCCTCTGGTTGCGGTGCTGTACCACTATGGTGCGTTTACTGAACTGGATGTGCAACAAACCACGTTGGCCTTGATGGGGTGGGGCGCGGGCTTGGTGGGCATTGTGGCCGTCAAGGTGCTCGCGCCGGGCTACTATGCCAGTCAGGATATCAAGACCCCTGTACGTATTGCGGTGGTGGTGTTGGTCGTTACGCAATTGCTCAATGTGGCATTGGTACCCTTGTTCAAGCATGCAGGTTTGGCGTTGTCCATTGGACTGGGTGCCATGATCAACGCTTCATGGCTGCTGTTCGGCTTGCTCAGGCGAAAAAGCTATGTCCCCGAGTCAGGGTGGGGGCTGTTTATGCTGCAAGTACTGGCCGGAAGTGTCTTGTTGGTCATATATTTGCTGTGGGCCTCCAGTGCATTTGCTTGGATCGAGTTGCGCAGCGAGAGTCTTAAACGTATCGGTCTGCTGGCGATGACCATGGCCGGCGCCGGCGTGGTGTATTTGGGTGCGGTGTGGGCCGCTGGTTTGAATCCGCGACAATTTTTACGGCGCTGATACTCTGCGAGGTCTGGTATGAACCTGTCTTTTGCCGTTCCCACGCCGCTGGACCACTTCGCAATGCTGGTGGACAGTGATGCCGATTTTGCGCTGTTTGAAGCGGCTATTAGTTTGGCGCAAGATGACTATCCAGAAATCGACGTGCAGACTATTTTGTCAGAAGTGGACCAGTTGCTGGTACGGATTCGGCGTCGCATCCCCGTGGACGCGGGAGCGTTGCAAAAGCTCCAAATCCTCAACCAATTTTTTTTCCTCGATCTGAAATTTGGCGGGAACGTCAATAATTACTACGATCCGGACAATAGTTTCGTCAATGTGCTTTTGCGCACGCGCCGTGGCATCCCCATTTCTCTGGGGATCTTGTGGATGGAGTTGGCGCAGGGGCTTGGCCTGACCGTATGGGGTGTTGGCTTCCCGGGGCATTTCATGGTCAAGGCCAATCTGCCCATGGGGCAAGCTGTCATGGATCCGGTCAGTGGCAAGTCGCTCAGTCGGGAGGCTTTGCTTGAGTTATTGGAGCCTTACCACAGACCTGCTGCACAAGGGGGGGGATTCGAGGACCCGTTGGAGTTGTATCTGCGAGCTTTGACGCCCAGGGACATCATTGCCCGTATGCTGCACAACCTCAAGGAAATTCACCAATCCCAAGACGATTTGCCGCGCCTGTTGGCAGTTCAAGAACGGCTGATTGTGCTGCTTCCCGAGTCGTGGCCCGAGTACCGTGACCGCGGGTTGACCCATGCGGCTTTGGGACATACTGCGCAGGCCGTGGCGGATCTGGAGTGTTACCTGGTGCATGCTGACGACGTAGTAGACAGCGATGCGATTGCCGAACGGGTTGATGCCTTGCGAGGTCAGCACGGCTGAAGGCCAGCCAAGTGGCATCAGTGCGAAGTGGTCCGGGTGAGCGGACCCGGATTCACGGCAGCGTCAGGCGACGACTACGGCGGCACCCTCACCGCGGGCGGCGATGGTACCAATTTGGTAGACCATTTCACCAGCGGAGCGCAAGGTTTGGGCGCAGGCTTGTGCCTCGGCGGCGGCAATCACCACCACCATGCCGATACCGTTGTTGAAGGTGCGGTTCATTTCAAAGTCGTCGATACCCGCCGTGGCTTGCAGCCAGGCAAAGAGCTCGGTCTGCGGCCAACTGCCTTTTTGCAGGTGGGCCGCAGTACCGTCAGGCAACACCCGTGGAATATTTTCCAGCAAACCACCACCGGTGATGTGGGCCAGCGCCTTGATCGGGTGTGCGGCCAAGGCAGTCAGCACGTTTTTAACGTACAGACGGGTCGGCTCCATGACAGCTTGTTTGAAGGGCTTGCCATCCAGCGTGGTGGGGAGCTCGCTGCCAGCGCGTTCTATGCATTTGCGCACCAGGCTGAATCCGTTGGAGTGCACGCCGCTGCTGGCCAAGCCCAACACGACGTCACCAGCTTGAACATCGGAGCCTGTCAAAATTTTGGACTTTTCGACCGCACCCACCGCAAAACCAGCCAGGTCGTATTCACCGGCGGGGTACATGCCGGGCATTTCGGCCGTTTCGCCACCGATCAGCGCACAGCCCGACAGTTCGCAGCCTTTGGCAATGCCGCCCACCACCGCAGCGGCGGTGTCCACATCGAGCTTGCCACAGGCGAAGTAGTCCAGAAAAAACAGGGGCTCGGCACCTTGTACCAGCACATCGTTGACGCTCATGGCGACCAAATCAATGCCCACGGTGTCGTGCATATTCCATTCAAACGCCAGCTTGAGCTTGGTGCCCACACCGTCGGTGCCGCTCACCAGCACGGGTTCTTTGTAACGCTTGGGCACTTCGAACAAGGCACCGAATCCGCCAATTCCGGCCAATACGCCTTCGCGCATGGTTTTTTTTGCCAGCGGTTTAATGCGCTCCACCAAGGCATCGCCGGCGTCGATGTCAACACCGGCATCTTTGTAGGACAGGGGGGAGGGGGAAGCTGTTTGGGTCATTTGAATTGGCTTGTGGCTGCTGCACCGGCAGAGCCCTATAGAATTTGCCCAGATTTTAAGGGCTCCCCAATCGTTTCTGTATGCAATTTACATTCACTCAAAAAAGTTTTACCGCATGGAGCTTGATTGCTGCGCTCCTGGCCGGTGTGCTGTGGCTGTTGGCCCCGGTCCTGGCTCCGTTTGTTGTCGCGGCGGTATTGGCGTACGCATTGACACCGTTGGTGAATTGGCTGGACGACTTGGGGCGTGGCCGTATTCCACGCCTTTTGGCGGTGCTGATGGTGGAAGTGGTGTTTGTGGTGCTGCTCTTAGGTGTGCTGCTTTTGATTGTTCCCATTTTGGCCAAGGAAATGCCTTTGATGCGCGAGCAACTGCCGGTGCTGCTGGACAGCGCGAATACTGCATTGAAGCCGCTGCTGAAGCAGTGGGGCATTCCCTTTTCCCTGGATGTGGGCAATATCAAGGCCTTTGTTCTCAAATACCTCAACGCCAATTTTGAAGATGCCTTTGGTTCCGTGATCGCATCGCTCAAACTGGGCGGCAGTGTGGCCTTTGCCCTGATTGGAAACGCCATACTGATCCCGGTTGCCTTGTTTTATTTGTTGATGGAATGGGATCTGTTTGTGGGGCAAGTCCGTGAGTTGATCCCTCCCCGCTTGCGGGCCGCCAACGACAGCTTCATGCAGGAGGCGGATGCCGTTTTGGGCCAGTACCTGCGTGGGCAGTTGTTGGTCATGGGCATTCTGGCTGTGTATTACAGCGTGGGCTTGGCCTTGTTCGGGCTGGAGTTGGCCCTGCCAATCGGGATTTTTACCGGGCTGGCCATTTTTGTCCCTTACCTTGGGTTTGGCTTGGGCCTGATTTTGGCAACCTTTGCCGGCTTGTTAGAATTTTCTGCCAACTCTGGCGTGGGCTACACCGTGGTGATGGTGGGCGTTGTGTATGGTGTGGGGCAGATCGTGGAGAGCCTTTTCTTGACACCTCGTCTGGTTGGCGAGCGTATTGGCTTGCATCCATTGGCGGTTATTTTTGCTTTGTTGGCCTTTGGCCAGTTGCTCGGGTTTGTCGGGGTGCTCATTGCGCTGCCGGTCAGTGCCGTGCTGTTGGTGGCTATACGCCGGTTAAAAGCAGGGTACTTGGCCAGCCGCCTGTACCAAGGCGCCAACAAGAGCTGATAGATGATTTATGAAACAGATTGCGTTGGACATTGGATTGTTTGCAGGCCCCACATTGGCAAATTTTTGCGCCGGCCCGAATGAGGCTGCCCTTCAACACCTGCAGTTGTGGGTGGGGGGCAAAGCCAGTGCGCACAGCCGTTCACCGGTGCCTAGCTATTTTTGGGGGCCCAGTGGCAGCGGCAAAAGCCATTTGCTCAAAGCCGCCCGAGAGGCGCTGCGAGAACAAGGTGCGCGGGTAGGGTGGCTGGATGCATCGGTGCAAGATGCACCCGAATTCAGTGAGTCCTGGGCCGCCGTGGTGTTGGACGATGTGCATCTGTACACGGCCGATCAGCAGCAGACCGCATTCAATTGGTTCGTCCACGCGCAGACCTACCAACGCCCCGTGCTGGCGGCTGGTGAGTTTCCTCCGGCGGAGCTTAAATTACGGGACGATCTTCGTACCCGTTTGGGGTGGGGCCACATTTTTGGAATGCATCTGCTGAGTGAGCCTGAGCGCCGGTCTGTGCTGCGCCAGGCGGCGGATGACCGCGGTGTATTTTTGAGCGACGAGGTCATGGATTTCATGCTGACCCGCTTCAGCCGCGACCTGGGTAGCCTGATGGAGCTATTGGAATTGTTGGATGGATACGCTTTGCAAACCAAACGGGCGATCACCATCCCCCTGATCAAATCTATGATGGAAAACGTATGACGCTTCGCAAACTGGCGCTTTTTGACCTCGACCATACGCTGATTCCCCTCGATTCGGACCACGCCTGGGGCGAATTCAGCACCGCCCGCGGTTGGACCGATGCGGTCGGTTTCAAGCACCAAAATGATGCGTTTTACGCGCAGTACCAAGCCGGGACATTGGATGTTGCGGCGTATGTACGCTTTGCTACCGCGGCAATGGTCCACCAGGGTGCTACTAATTCGATAGCTGCCCACGCCGATTTCATGCGGACGGTGATTCAAATTGCCATACAACCCCAGGCGCTGGAGCTGGTCCAGCAGCACCAGCGCGCCGGAGACACCGTGATCATCGTGACCGCGACCAATGAGTTTGTGACGCGTCCGATTGCGCAGGCGTTTGGTGTGGATGAGCTGATTGCCGTGGAGTTGGCGCGCGACACCAGCCCGGGTGGAACGGGCTGGTTTACCGGTGCCATACAAGGGGTGCCCTCTTTTCGCGAAGGCAAGGTGACCCGGGTGACGCAGTGGTTGCACGCCCACGGCTTGGATTGGGGTACGGTGCACACGACTTTTTATTCAGATTCCATCAACGATCTACCGCTGATGGAGAAAGCCACGGTGCCGGTGGCCACCAATCCGGATGACCGCCTGCGCGCCATTGCCCAAGAGCGGCAATGGCGCATACTCAACCTGTTTACCTGAGCTGCGGCTTGTCCCACAAATTTTCAGAAATAATGATTAAAAAATTCATCGATAAACTCATCGACAAGTCGGCCACGGCATTGGGGCGCGGCAAAAAGCCGCGATTTGGCAAACGGGTTGAAGTACCTGTGCAAAGCCATGGCATAGATCCCACCTTGGTGGACGACCGCGCCAACAACGTCGTGCATACCCTCAAGCAGGCGGGTTTTGAGGCCTACATTGTGGGCGGCGCCGTGCGTGATTTGCTGGTGGGCTTGGGCCCCAAGGACTTTGATGTGGCCACCAATGCCACCCCGGAGCAGGTGAAAAGCCTGTTCCGGCGCGCCTTCATCATTGGACGGCGTTTTCGTATCGTCCACGTGGTGTACGGCCGGGGCCGTGAACACGAAGTAATTGAGGTGTCTACCTTCCGCGCCTACCTGGACAATGCCGCTGCCGAACAGGTGGCTGGCAACGAGAAAACCAGCAAGAGCGAACTGGCCGGCATGAAACACGCGGTGGACTCGACCGGGCGGGTGCTGCGCGACAACGTCTGGGGCCCGCAGGAAGAAGACGCGGTGCGGCGCGACTTCACGGTCAACGCGATGTACTACGACCCCGAGACCCAGATCGTGGTGGATTACCACGGCGGCCTCAAAGACGCCAAAAATCTGACCTTGCGCATGATCGGGGACCCGGCCACCCGCTACCGCGAAGACCCGGTGCGCATCATCCGGGCCGTACGTTTTGCCGCCAAGCTGAGTCCTTTGGGCTTCAAACTCGAAGCCAAAACGGCGGCGCCTCTGGTGAAGTCACAGCAATTGCTGGCCGACGTGCCGCAAAGCCGCCTCTTTGATGAAATGCTCAAACTGCTGCAGACCGGGCACTCCCTGGCCTCCATTGCGCAGCTCAAGCTCTTGGGGATGGCGACGGGCATCTACCCGCTGTTGGACGTGGTGGTGGAGCGTGCGGAGCAGATTTTTGTGAATGCCGCCCTGCGGGACACGGACCGGCGCATTGCCGAAGGCAAGCCCGTGGCGCCCAGCTTTCTGCTGGCCTGTGTGTTATGGGCCGATGTGCGCGAAGGCTGGGCCAAGCGCATCAACGAGCGCCAGCATGCGCACCCCGCGCTCCAGGATGCCATTGACGATGTGTTCAATGCACGGATTGGCGATGTTTCCGGGCGTGGCAAGCTCGCAGGCGACATGCGTGAGATCTGGATGATGCAGCCCCGTTTTGAGAAGCGGGTTGGCAGTGCCCCGTTTGGCCTGGTTGAACAACCCCGGTTTCGGGCGGCGTTTGACTTTATGCGATTGCGTGCCGAAGCGGGTGAAATCGATGAAGTGCTGGCGGACTGGTGGCAAGAGTTCAGCATGGCCAGCGACACACTTCGTCAAGACATGGTGGACCAGGTGCGTGAGGAGCAGCACCAACGCCAGCGGGCACCCCGCGTGCACCGTGCGCCCCGACCGGAGGCACAGGCCGAATCTGGGTTGCAGCCCCCGGCGGCCGCTGCATTGCTGCCCGCATTGAACCCGTCCGAAACGCAAGACGAGATGGATGGCGGCGGGGCTCCCCGCAAGCGCCGCCGCCGCCGCCGCTCGGGTGCCGCCAAAGATTCTGGCGCCCCAGGCAATGGCTCTGGCGGTGCTGCGGAGAGCGGCGCTTAAGGCCTGCTGTGCGCGAGTGGGTGACCGCCTTTGTCGGCATCGGGGCCAATTTGGGGGAACCCTGTGCTGCTGTTCTGAATGCGGTGCAAGTGATGGCCTGTCTCGAAGGGGTGACGGCCGTTCGCCGGTCTTCCCTGTATGGCAGCACGCCCATCGAGTCCAGTGGCCCGGACTACGTGAATGCCGTCGTGGAACTCAAGACCCGCCTGACGGCCCCGGAATTGCTGGCCCAACTTCAGGCCATCGAGTCGATGGCAGGCCGCGAACGCCCCTACCGCAATGCGCCGCGCACCCTGGATCTTGATCTCCTGCTCTTTGGGCAATCCGCCATCCAGAGTGCTGCATTAACCGTTCCCCATCCCCGTATGTGGGAGCGCGCCTTTGTGCTGCTGCCCTTGTCAGAGATTGCACCGGATATCGTCCGGGCGACCGAACTCGCACAGGTTCAGGGCCAAACCGTGCACCGTATCTCCAGCATTTAAAAGATTTGTTCCCGGCCATGCCAGGATAGGTCGGCCCCTGCGCCGCCGTTGGAAAACAGAGCGCTCCAAGGGTTTGCCCTAGCTGAATTTTTGCCCAAACTGCGAGATGCTATGCAGGTAAAAATTACAAAATAATTAAAGGACTTGGACATGCAGTTTGACAGACTTCGATTGGCAACCAAGCTGTGGCTCTCAATGGGCGCCATGATTGTAGTTTTGGCATTGATTGTTGGATATGCCGCTGTGGCTTCTAGCAAATCGCGTGCGGATTACGCTGCCGCCAATGTAGCCATGCTGATGCGTATCAAGGCTGCCAACCAGTGGGCTGCTTTGGCAGATGTCAATGCCACGCGCTCCTATGCGGTCGTGGTGTCCGTGGACCCTGGCGTTGCCGCCGCGTTCAAAGGGGAAATTCAGGAATCCAATGGAAAAATAGACGAGCTCCAGAAGTCGATTGAGGCGATGGACTTGTCGGCGCAAGACGCTGCGCAAATTGCAAAAATCGGCGAACTCCGTAAAAAAGTGCTGGAAATCAGCGGCCAGACCGCCTTGTTGAAGGTCACCAAGCCCGCCGACTTGCCGGCTCTGATCGAGACCCAGTACCGGCCTTCAGTGATGGCCGTTCAAAGTGCTTTCAAGGAATTCGTGGCCATGCAAGATGCATCCTACGAAAGCATGCGCCTCGCCTATGAGGGGCGTGGGCAGCGCTTGGTGCTGTCGGCTGGCGTGGCGATCACGGTGATGATGGCTTGTATTTTGGTGGGGGCTGCTTTTTTGATTCGCTCTATCAAACTTCCCTTGCTGCACGCCAATGAATTGGCTTCCCGCATTGCCCAGGGGGATTTGAGTGCCCATGTGGACGAGTCACGGGCGGATGAGTTTGGAGATTTGATGCGTTCACTGGGTGCTATGAATCGCTCGCTGGGCCGTATGGTGTCGGAGGTGCGTGGTAGCACCGACAGCATCGCCACCGCCAGCGCCGAGATCGCCAGCGGCAACAACGACTTGGCCCAACGCACCGAGCAAACGTCAAGCAACCTGCAATCCACGGCCTCCAGCATGGATGCGCTGACATCCATGGTGCAGCACAGTGCGGACAACGCCCGCCAAGCCAGTACATTGGCGGCCAGTGCTTCCACGGTGGCCCAGCGTGGGGGTGCAGTGGTGACGCAGGTGGTCGCCACCATGCAAGAAATTGATGCCAGCAGCAAAAAGATCTCGGACATCATTGGTGTCATCGATGGCATTGCATTCCAGACCAATATTCTGGCTTTGAACGCCGCAGTTGAAGCCGCCCGTGCGGGTGAGCAGGGGCGCGGCTTTGCGGTGGTCGCCAGCGAAGTGCGCAGCTTGGCCCAACGTAGCGCCGACGCGGCCAAGGAGATCAAAGGTTTGATCGGTACGTCGGTTGCCAAAGTGCAATCCGGCACCAAATTGGTAACCGACGCGGGAACCACCATGGACGAAATTGTGCAGTCGGTCCGTCGCGTGGCGGACGTTGTCTCCGAAATCACGGCCGCAGCCTCGGAGCAGAGTTCTGGCATTGCGGGCGTCAACCAGTCCATTGGAAACCTGGACCAGATGACACAACAAAATGCCGCTTTGGTGGAGCAAAGTGCCGCTGCAGCGGAAAGTCTGCGGGAGCAGGCTGATCGCATGAAGCAGGCCGTGGCGGTGTTTAAGGTGGCCGGCAGCTACCACCCAGTTGATCGAGGAGTACCATTGGGCCAAGGAACGCAGGCTATTGCGTACGCCAAGTAACTGCTGTATGTTGCACCCGGACCAGGGGTGTTGTGCGGGAAGCTTTGGGCTGTAGGGGTACCAAATGAATTCCATCCGACTGAGACTGATTGTCCTGTTCATCGTCGTGACTGCAACGACGCTGACTGTTTTTGGCATGTACGCGCGTTTTCAGTTGTCTCGTACGCTGGAAAATCGCTTCTCACAGCTGACCCATGCCACATTGACGCGGCTGGAGATCAGCGTATCGGAGCCCATGTGGAATTTCGATTCCAGTGGAATTTTCAGCATTCTAGAAGCCGAGATGCTGCAATCGGAAGTGAATGCCATCCAGGTATTTGATTCCCAAATGCGCCCCTTCGTCAGTGCTTCGCGGGACAGTCAGGGCCATATTGTTGCGGGTTCTGCACTCGATTCAACCCAGGGTGTATCCGTGGAAACGGATTTGTTTCGTGGTGGGCAGGATGCGGTGTCTGCGCAGTCTGCTGGGACAAAACGCAAGTCCTTGGGGCATGTGGTTGTTTATTTTTCACGCGATCAAATTGACGAGGCTTTGCGCGCGGACGCCGTGCGGTGGGTTGCCGAGGCACTGGTGATTGACTTGGTGCTGGTGTTGTCCTTGACCCTGAGCTTGGGCATGGTATTTAAGCCCTTGCGGCGATTGCGTGATGCCTTGTTTGATTTGGCACGCCAAGGCGGAGATGAAGTTCAAGAGCTTCCAGAAACCGAGCGCACGGAGTTTGGCGAAGTGATTCAGGGCTTCAACCAAACCCAGCGCAAGCTCAAACAGGTCATGTTGCGGCACTCCCAGGCAGAAGAAGCGGCCCGCATGGCCGCCAGTAAGACAGAGCAAGCCTATGCGGAACTGCAATCTGCGCAGCAGTCCTTGCTGCAGTCTGAAAAGCTCGCCAGTCTGGGCTCCCTGGTGGCGGGGGTGGCGCACGAGATCAATACCCCGGTAGGCATCACCCTGACCAGTGCGTCGGTGCTTCTTGAATCGACGGAGAAGCTACAAAAGACGTTGGCAAGCGGCGCCATTCGCAAATCCGAGATCGTTGCCTATACCGAGTTGGCAACAGAAAGTGTGCAACTGATCATCAGCAACGCCGAGCGTGCCGCCCACTTGATCCAAAGCTTCAAACAAGTCGCGGTCGACCAGACCAGTGAGCAGCGGCGCCAGTATGCTTTGAAGTCCTACCTGGACGAAGTCATGTCCAGCCTGCACCCTGTGCTCAGAAAGGCGCGAACCCAGGTGCGGATTACCTGCCCGACCAGCATTCTGTTGGATGGTTATCCAGGCGCCATGGCGCAGGTGTTGACCAACCTGACGATGAACGCGGTGACCCATGCGTTCAAGGACGGAGGGAATGGAACGATTGAAATCGTTGTGGAAATGCAGGAGGAGACGGTCTGCATGCGCTTTTACGATGACGGCAGCGGCATTGCACCGGAGCACATTGGCAAGATATTTGACCCCTTTTTCACCACGCGCCGTGGGTCGGGGGGCACGGGGCTGGGGCTCAATATCGTCTATAACATCATGGTCAAGCAATTTGGCGGAACAATCACCGTCAACAGCGAGTTAGGAAAAGGTAGCTGCTTTGTTTTGCAGTTTCCGCGCATTAGCCCGGAGACTGCGCAAAAATGAACTGTGGGAGCGACTGAATTGCAACCGGAGACCCTTTATGGATAACGGCCCTTCATCCACTGAGGACGATTGGATCATTGACGATGATGGTGTGCCGCCAGCCGTGGTGGTGCCCGACGCTCTGCCGTGGCGCGTTTTGATCGTGGACGACGAGGCAGATATCCATGCGGTGACACGTCTGGTGTTGGGTGGGGTGACCTTCAAGGGACGCTCTTTGGAGCTCTTGTCTGCTTACAGCGGTGCCGAGGGCTTCCAGGTGCTGGCCAAGGAGTCCGACATTGCTTTGGTATTGCTGGATGTGGTGATGGAGTCGGATGATGCCGGCCTGAAGTTGGCCCAGCGTATTCGCGATGAGTTGAACAACTCTTGGGTGCGCATTGTTCTGCGTACCGGACAGCCCGGTCAGGCCCCAGAAGAGCGGGTCATTGTTGATTTTGACATTAACGATTACAAGTCGAAAACCGAGCTGACCAAGCAAAAATTGTTTACCACCGTCATTGCGTCTTTGCGGGCCTATGAAGGGCTGATAACCATCGAGCGCAATCGGGTGGGTTTGAGCAAAATCCTGCACGGTGCCAGCAATTTGTACCAGTTGCGGTCTTTGCAGGAATTTGCTTCAGGGGTGTTGAACCAGGTCAACGCCATTCTGGATCTGGGCTCGCATGGTGAGCTGTGCGTTTTGCAAAATAACAGTGCACAAGAGCCGGTCGGTCCTGCTGTGTTGGCTGGTACCGGGGAGTATGCCGCTTTGGCGGAGCAGAAGGTGCTGCCACCGGACCATGCCTGGACGGCCATGATTGCCCAGGTTTTGCGGGATAAAAAAAGCATGTTCAAGGCGACGGTGGATGCTTTGTACATCAGTGCAGCGCAAGGGCGCGAGTTTGTCATCGTGGTCACCCCTCCGTGGCCATTGGGTGAATTGCAGCGCAACCTGCTGGGGGTGTTTTGTGAACGCATCGCCGCTGCCTTCGACAACCTGCAAATGTACGACCAGGTGCAAAAGGCCCAGGAAGCCACCGTATCGGCGCTGGCGGATTTGGTCGAATCCCGCGATGTTGAAACCGGAGGCCATATTCAGCGGGTGGCCAAATTGACGGACGAAATTGCAGCGCGCCTGCACGCGGCTGGCAAGTATCCCGATGAATTTGTGCCCCACCTTCTCACCCACGTCGGCTTGGCCAGCATGCTCCATGATGTGGGCAAGGTGGCAACGCCGGATGCCGTGCTGCTCAAGCCGGGTTTGCTCACGGCGCAAGAACGCGTCATCATGGACCTGCATGTGGCGACCGGAGAGCTGGTTTTGCGGCGCGCGGCGCAGCGGGTGGATGGCGTCAGTTACCTGACCTTTGGAGCGCAGATTGCCGGTGGCCACCACGAGCATTTTGATGGCAATGGTTACCCCAATCGCCTGAAAGGCACCGAGATTCCCTTGAGTGCGCGCATCGTTGCGGTGGTGGATGTGTTTGATGCCTTGCTGCACCGCCGCCCGTACAAAGAACCTTGGACCTTGCCCGCCGTCATTGCCTATCTGAAGGAGCGCAGTGGCAAACAGTTCGATCCCGAGGTGGTGGACGTGTTACTCGAATTTTTGGAATCGGAACAGCCGGATTGGTTGATCGGAACGGGGCACTGACGGTCAGCCCCTCCTAAAAAACCACCGGCTGACCGTTGTTTCACCCCGCGGCCTTAGGCCAGTTCGGCAATCAGTTCGATTTCGACGCAGGCACCCATGGGAATTTGCGCCACGCCAAAGGCGCTACGGGCGTGGGCGCCCTTAGGCCCGAAAACTTCGCCAATCAGCTCGCTGGCACCGTTGGTGACCAGGTGCTGCTCGGTGAATTCACCGGTGGAGTTCACCAGCGACATCAGTTTGACAATGCGTGTGACGCGGTTGAGGTCTCCCACGGCGGCATGCAAGGTGCCCATCAGGTCGATGGCAATGGCGCGGGCGGCGGCTTTGCCTTCTTCGGTCGTCATGTTTTTGCCGAGCTGACCGACCCAGGGTTTACCATCTTTTTTGGCGATGTGGCCGCTCAAAAAAACCAAATTGCCGGTTTGCACAAAGGGCACATAGGCAGCTGCAGGAATGGCCACGGGGGGCAGGGCGATGGAGAGTTCTGTGAGTTTGTCGTAAATGCTCATGGTGTGTCCTTCAGGAATTATTTTTAATAAAATTGGCCTCTAGCCCTTATGCAATATGCGCAAGCAGCTATCAAAAAAATAGCAACTCAATTCGATGACTGGCTTTGCCCCTGCGAGGGTGTTGTGCCTTGATTTTGAGTTTGTGATTGCGCACTGTGCATTTGGGGTCCCGTATTGTCGCCGCCCACAGCCTCCACCGTGACGCCGACATGCAAGGTGTGGCGGGCGCCCCCGTGGATGACGCCACGCAAAGGGGACACGTCGCCAAAATCACGCCCCACGGCCACCGTCACATAGTCCTCACCCGGGGCATGCCAGCCCCAGCGGTTGTTGGTGGGGTCAAAGTCGCACCAGCGCGCGCCTTCGGGCAAATCGGCCACATACACACTGACCCACGCGTGTGAAGCGTCGCTGCCCACCAGTTTGGTGGTGCCGGGCGCGGGGGCCGTCAGCAAGTAGCCGCTGACGTAGCGTGCGGGCAGGCCCATGGTGCGCAGGCAGGCCAGCATGATGTGGGCAAAATCCTGGCACACGCCTTTGCGTTGCGCCAGCGCCTGCAGGGCTGGGGTGTTGATCTGGGTGCTCTGGCTTTCATAGACAAAGTCGGCGTGGATGCGCTGCATCAAATGGAGGGCCACCTCCAGCACCGGGTGGCCGGCCCCAAAACTGGGCCGCGCATAGGCGGCAAAGTCGGCATGGTGGGGCACAAACGGAGACGCAAATGCAAATTCGGTGGCGGCGTCGAAGGTCCCATGGGCACGGTAGCGCAGGCGCTCCTGCGCCTGCTCCCATGGCAGCGTGCTGGTGGGGGTGCCATGTGCTTGGGTGCTGACCTGGCTGCGTGCCACCACCGAGAGATCTGTATGGGGCGCCTGCAAGGAGAAGAAACAACGCACATTGCCGTACACATCGGGCACATCCCGCAGTTGGGCGGGCTGCGGGTAGACGCTGAACGTGTGGCTGAGCAGGCTTTGCGCAGCGTGGTTGCGGGGGCGCAGGTAGGCCAGGTGCTGCGCGGTTTCCACCACCGGTTGGTAGTGGTAGCGGGTTTCGTGGATGACTTGCAGCCGCATCAGGCCCCCACACTTTGCTTGGTTTGCCCGGAGTGGGTGAAGTAGGTGGCGCTGATGTCTTCCGACACGGCATACGCGGCACTGCCGAGCGACTGCAACAAGACCATCAATGCGGGAGGCACTGCATTTTTCAAAGGCGTCTCGCACAAGGTGGCGAGGTCCCATGCATCAGGATTGGGCACGCGCAAGGACAGGGGGCTGAGTACCCCCGTGGCCAGGCCCGCCAGCTTGGACAAGCGTCCCCGCAGGGTGTGCGCCACCCAAGCCAGTGAACGGGGGTTGTCGCGGTCCAGCACCAACAACTCCACCAGGGCCGCCACGTCGCGGCTTTGCTGGTATTGGGCGTGGAAGGTAATGGCGCTGTCAAACAGCGCCAGCATGGCTTCAAACCCACCATTGCTGTGCACTGCACAGGTCGCGGCCCCGGTTTCAAAACCACGGGCCAGAGACGCCGCCAGAAATTGCAGGCGCTCGACATGGCGGCCGATGCTCAGCAGGCGCCAGCCGTCATCGCGGGTCATGCGGTCGGTCTGCGCACCGGTAATGGCCGCCAAATGGTCGCTGGCCGATTTGAGCACCCGCAAGGCCGAGAGGGAGGTGCAGTCGCCCTGCGCAGCATGCTGGGCACAGCGCGCAAAAAACTCCTTTTCAGCTTCCACAATCACGCTCCAGTGCTCTTGGGAAAGGCGCTCGCGCACGGTGGCTGCTGCCATTTTGAGGGCCCGCAGGTTGTAGCCCACGCTGGTGGCACCGTTGGGCGCACCCAGGCTGGAAATCAAAGAACGCTCAAAAACCCGGCCGGCCTGCAGGGCCGAAGGCGTGCCCGGCAATACCAGCGTATTGGCCAGTGCCATGTTGCTGAGCCATTGCAATAGCGGGAGCGAATGCTGTTCCTCGCCGTTCAGGGCGTCCAGGGTCAAGCGCGCCAGGCGGACCGAGTTTTCTGCCCGCTCGGTGTAGCGGCCCAACCAATACAGGTTTTCAGCGGCGCGACTGGTGACCAGACGTTTGCGCTGGGCGAGCACGGCGGGGGTGAGGGCGGCTGGCAGCAAAGTGCTTGCGTCAACCTCACCCTGGGTCAGGGCCCACACATCGGCACTGCTGCCACCGCGCTGCATGGAGGCTACATCGGTGCTGGCATTGGCCACGCGCACCAAGCCACCGGGCAACACGCGCCAACGGGGTGCACCTGCCGCCATGTCCGATACGGCAAATACGCGCAGCAAGCTGGAGCGGGCGACCATTTGACCGGCCTGCGCTTGCGTAGGGGGTGCCTCTGGCTGGTGCCAGGTTGGCAATTGCGACAGGGGCACATACGCTTGCACGGTGTATTCCCCGCCCTGGTCCAGGATGCGTTGACGCCAGGCGTCCAAGGCCTTGGGCGCCAAGGTAGGGCACAGCACCGCATCAAAATTCCCATGCAAGGTGGAGCCGGGGTAGGTCGGTTTGACGGTGTGCTGGCCCAGGTGCGCCAAGGCTTGCTCCATGGCGCTGTGCTCGCCGCACCACCAGGTGGGCAGGGCGGGCAACAACAATTCTTCATGCAAAACCTGCCGCGCCAAGGCGGGTAAAAACCCCAAGAGTGCTGGCGACTCCAGAAATGCGGAGCCGGGGGCATTGGCCACCAGGACATTGCCGGCACGGATTGCCTGGAGCAAGCCCGGTACACCCAAGGTGGAATCCGGGCGCAGCTCCAATGGGTCCAGGTACTGGTCGTCCACGCGCTTGAGCAAGCCATGCACGGGCACCAGGCCGCGCAAGGTCTTGAGGAAGAGGCGCTCGTCACGCACGATCAGGTCGCAGCCTTCCACCAGGCTCAGGCCCAGGTAGCGGGCAAGGTAGGCGTGTTCGAAATAGGTTTCGTTGTACGGGCCGGGGGTTAACAAGGCAATATGGGCGTCGGGGCCCGCCGGGCTTAAAGCCTTGAGGCTGTCCATCAGCGCCCGGTAGGTGCCCGCCAGCCGCTGCACCCGCAAGGCCTGAAATGCCTGGGGAAACTGCCGTGATACCGCCAGCCGGTTTTCCAGCAGATACCCCAGACCCGAAGGGGCCTGGCAGCGTTGGCTGACCAGCCACCAGTTGCCGTCCGGCCCATGGGCCAGATCGAATGCCACGACGTGCAAATACGTGCCCCCCACGGGCTGCACGCCATGCATGGGCCGCAGGTAGCCGGGATGGCCCTGCACCAGGGCAGGTGGCAGCAGCCCCTGGGTCAAAAAGGTTTGTGGCCCATACACATCGGCCATCACCGCTTCGAGCAGGCGCATGCGCTGCTGTATGCCGGCTTCAATACGCGACCAACTGGGTGCGTCAATGATCAGGGGAAACAGATCCAGGGACCAGGGGCGCTGCGGGCCCTCGGAATCGGCGTAGACGTTGTAGGTCACACCGTTGTCATGGATTTGCCGTTGCAGGCTGCGGGCACGCTGGTCCAGATCGCTGCTGCTTTGGGCCTGGATATTGTCAAAAAATTGCGCCCAGGCCTCGGTCAAGGCGGTGTCCAAAGGGGCGCTTGTGGCGTGGTGTCCACGCAGTTCGTCAAAGTGGCCGGGGCTGGCGCAGCATGTCCTGGCGCTGGCGAGCAACGCGGATGGCGGGGTCGCCTGCGCCAAGGGGAGGGAGTCGGTGGAGTCTTTCACTGGCCAAGAGTATGCCAGCGTGCTCATCCGCCGTGGGCACGGCGGATGATCGAAGTGCGCCTTAGCCGATGGTTTCTACGCTGGGCGCGGCTTTGCGTTGGGGCGCTGCACGCTTGCTGGCGATGGTTTTGGGATGCGCCCAGTTCGCCGCCGTGGGGCGGGCTTTGCGGCGGGGCGCGGGACGCGCCAAAGCCAGGTATTCCTGAAAACTGTCGCGCAGGCATTGGGCAAACACTTCGGGGTCCGGCAGTTGCTCATAACAGGCGGTGAACGAAACCACAATGGTGCCGTTGTAGCCGGTGACTGAAAACACCAGTCCCATGCCATCGGAAATGGGCATGATGGCCGAGAGGTAGGTCAGCCGGGCGCCTTGCAGGTACAGCGGAACCTGCGATCCAGGCACGTTGGTGATGGCACAGTTGGCCAGTGGCGCCCAATCGCCCAGCAGCGCCGAGGCCGAGCGCAGCATTTTGCTGGTGGCCGCAATCGCGACGGAGGGGGCATATTGCGCCAGATTGGTCAATTCACGTGCACTGATGGCCTGCGCCATGAGGTCCGAAGACGAGCTGGCGGTCTGAATGGCCACCAGGCGCTGCACCGGGTCGGCAATATCGGTGCCCAGTGCGACGCGCACCCAGGAAAAATTGGACTGCTGATCAGAATCGGGCTCGCCGTGGATCGCAATGGGGGCTGCGGCGACCAGGCTGTCGTCGGGCAACTCACCCTGCAGATCCAGGTAGCGCCGCAAACCACCCGCGCAAACCGCCAAGACGGCATCGTTCACGGTTGCTTCGGGGGCCAAACCGCGAATGGCTTTGAAATCTTCCAATGCAAAACGGCGCGTTTCGAACACCCGGTGTGGCGACACTTCGGAGTTAAAGCGTGTCATGGGGAAGGGGTGTGGCCGCCCGATAAATTCACCGACAAAGGTTTTAACAGTGGACTTGAGAGAGGTCCAACTGCTGCTCAGCGGCTGCGCAATGCGCAGTGGGAAGGTGGCCATATTGAGGCTGGCCATCAGCAGCAACACCAAATTTCCAGGGGCGGATTCGGGAAACCAGGGCGCGGGGGGCACCGGTGCCGGTGAAATGGCCGAGAGATCGTGCAGCAAGGTGGTGATTTCGCTGCCATGGGCGACATCAATCGCGGCATGGTGCACCTTCAGCAAGACGGCAAAGCTGCCGACGGGCAAATCGAGAAAACTGTCCAGGCCTTCAATGACATACATCTCCCACAAAGGCCGCTGCAGGTCCAGCGGACGGGCGTGGATGCGCGAGGCCTGAATGCAAAACTGGCGCCAGTCGCCCGGTTTGGGCAGGGCGATGTGGCGAACGTGGTATTCGATATTGAAGTTCTCGTCCGCAACCCAGTAGGGATAGTCGAGGTCCAGGGGGACGCGCAAAATCTTTTCACGGAAATTCGGCAACTGGCCCAATCGGCTTTCGACGTGGGCCAGTATTTGCTTGAATCGGACCATACCGCCGGGCGCGGTGGACTGGTCGTAGATATGCAGCAGGGTGACGTTCGAGTTGGCGTGGGCGCTGTCTGAATAGATAAAGGCCGCGTCGTGTTCACTCAGTTGTCGCATGTTTTTTCTTTCTTCGGGAGATTCAAGCCGCGGCAGGTGGCGCGTTATTTGATGGTGAGCCGGATGTCAGGCGCCAAACACGCCCCAGCAAGCCCTCGGGGTCAAAGGGTTTCCAGTCCTGTTCGGGCTGCGCCAGTCGGTTGGCCACGATGGAGAGCACGATGCCGTTAAAGCCCAGCCCAACGTGGCTGCCGGCCACCTGGATGTTTTCATGCAGCGCCGGGTCGCCATCGATGGTGGCTTCTTGCGGAGGCACCACGCCATCGGTCAGTGAGTACAAACAACTGGTGGGAATCGCCAGCCGGCGCCGCTCCCGCATGGCTTTGGCGCGGGGTTGCATCATGTGCGCCGATGCGCCCAGGCGATGGGATACCAGGCGGTACAGCGCCTTCATGGTGGACGGAGACTGGCTTCCAGCGGTGTCAACGCTCACCGGACTGCCCAGCGTAATGATGGAGCGCACACATTCCTGCGTGCTTTCGGCACCGTAAAACGAAAACACGCCACCCAGGCTCCAGCCCACCAGACTTACTTTGCGCCCGGTGATGTGGTGCAGGTAGCGAATTTTTTGCGGCAAGGCGTTGGCATGTTTGCTGCGAAAGCCCATGTTGCGCCCCAGCCCCCAGGTGTGCACGTCATAACCTTTGTTTTCCAGGAACAGTTTGAGTGCGATCAGGGTGGATTCGCCTGCCAGGAAGCCTGGTAGCAGCAGCACGGGATGCCCGTCGCCACGCGGTGCGTTCATCAGCAGAGGCAGCGAAGCGGGCAACAAGGCCATCTCCAACAAGGCGCGGGCTTCTAAAAGCGAATTCAGCGGATGGGGCGATCCCACATGGGCATGGCGGACAACGGGTTTAGGGCGATGCATTTGAGGGGCTCCTGTGGTGCACAACGGCGCTCGGCGCATAGCACAACTGCGTGCCAATGTGTTGATGCTCCCGTTGTTGTGGCATGTAACACAGTGTAAAAGGGAATCGGGAGGGGAAATTTAGGAGCTTTGCCTAATGATGTGCTGGGGGGCAGCGTATTTGTCACGCAGGTGACTTGGGGGCTCAAAAAGCGTAGAAAGGGCCGGGTCCTGCTGGGGAGGGCAGTTGCTCAATGCCGATGAAGACCCGCCGTCCGTAAAAAAACGGCAAACCCCAGTCAAAGGTCTGCGCATCCCCAACGGGACCGGACAGGGTGGGGAGTGCGGAATTGCCGATGTTGAAGAGTGCCAAGGCATTGTCAATAGAAAAGGTGACCGCGGTGCTCGCTGCATTGCCGTCAAACAGTGTGGCCGAAAGCTGGGTTCGCGTGCTGGGGCAATAGAAGCCGGAGGCTTCAGAGCCGCAGGAAGGTATCGCACTGGAATTAAAGAACAGCGCATTGGATCCGGTATCCAGAAAACCTTTGTTCAAACTTTGACCTGCGAACAGGGTAGTGAAATGGCCCGTGCTGGTTTTTAAAACGGTGCCGGCCGTGAACTGGTTATTCGACTGGGTTGCGATGCCGAACACAACCGAGCCGTTCAGGCTGGCGGCGCCACTGGACGCCACCGTCGGCAGGTCAACCATCAGGCCGTTGTTGTCGGACGCAAACAGGGGAACGGGGTTTTTGAGCTGCTGGCTGGTGCTTGCGGTGCTGGCGACCGCGGCCGAACAGGCCCCGTCGGTGCAGCGGTAATACACCCCGTTGTCGGCGTTGGACGCGCACCCGGCCCCACAGTCTTCCTGGAACAAGCCTATCCCCAATATGCCTTTTGCCCCCAAAGTGGCTACGCTGTTGAGTGCGTCCCCCGAGGAGCAGCGCGCGGCAAGGTGATTGGACGCGGGGTCTGCGATAAGCTGGATGGGTACAGCGGCTGCTTTCTTGCCGCCGAGCAGCATATCGACGGTCACCACCGGGCCCCAGGCAAAGCTGCTGTCCAGAAAATGTGCGCAATTGAGCAGGGTGCCGCCGCTGCTGCTGCTGGTCCGGCTCAGATTTAAACCAGACGCTATGACGCCAGACAGCAAGCGCAGGCCTGTGGAGCCGGTGTCCACCAGCACATGGTCAATGGTTTGGCAGTTGGTGGTACTGCCCGGTTGGCAGATGGTCACTGCGGCGTAGAGTGTGTTGACAGCGTTGCCATTGGGGCCGGAATCCACGGTGACACTCAGCACGTTTTCCGCCGTGGGCGGGGTGGACGTGGATGCACCGCTACCACCACCGCCACCACAGGCCACCACCATCACCGCCACGAGGGCAAGCGACAGGGCGCGGCGGATGTGCTTACTGAAGTACATCGCTGACCACCACCCCGGCCGGGACCAGGTCTGGGGCGTAGGCGTGCCCAAAGAAATTGCGCATGCGGCCGTTGGAGCGGATGACCAGGTCACTGCGTTCAATGTTGACGGGGGAGCGGTGTCTGCCCAAAACCCGCGCCTGCTCGGTTTCTTGGTGGAAAGTCTTGAAATAGTCACCCAACAGACGGCTCAGATCGGGCAAGACCGGGCCACGCCATTGGACCGCAAAAACCACCCCGGCGGGCGTTGCAAACTCCCACACCGTGGTCCCGGTGTCGAGCTGGACTTCATGGCGCGTGTACAGGCTGGACTGCTGCGTGGGTGTGGCGGCCAGTTGCCGGGCAGCGGGCGAAGAGGGCTGGGCTGCCGACGCGGCGGCTGGGCTGGGTTTTTGTCCTAGCGCAGCCCACGCGGTTCCCGCGTTGACCGCCAGCATCCCACTGAGGAGGACAACGCGAGCAAGACAGGTGAAATAAAAAGGCAATTTTTGGAATGTAGGCATCACGCGCGTAAACCTTGGCGGGCGTTGATTATGGCCAAATCTGCAAGATGGGGGGCCGAGTTTTGCGTCCACACTGCCCTGGAGAAACCGGCGCCCGCTCGGACCTGATATTTCGCAAGGCCGAGCGGGATGCCTGTCGCTAACTGCGCCGCAAATCCCGGGTGAACGGAAACTCCCGGCTGCCTGCCACATGGATGGTGGCGGGCGGGATATGCATCACGCCTGGCGTGTGCCCCATGGCACTGAAGCGCGACAGGCGGCGGCTTTCGGCCTCGTAGGAGTTCACCGGGAAGGTGTCGTAACTCAGGCCACCCGGATGGGTGACGTGGTACTGGCAACCGCCCACGGAACGCTTCATCCAGGTGTCCACGATGTCGAAGGTCAAGGGGGCGTGGATGCCGATGCTGGGGTGTAGGCTGGAGGGTGGGTTCCACGCCTTGTAGCGCACGCCGGCCACGTACTCGCCGGTGGTGCCGGTGCACTGCATGGGCAGGGCCTGGCCATTGCAGGTGATCACGTAGCGGCTTTCGTTCATGCCCGTCACACGCACCTCGATGCGCTCCAGTGACGAATCCACATAACGCGCCGTGCCGCCCGGCGCGCCTTCTTCGCCCATCACATGCCAGGGCTCCAGCGCATTGCGCAGGGTGAGCTCCATGCCCGAGGACTTGACCGCGCCCACCATGGGGAAGCGGAACTCGTAGTGCGGCGCAAACCAGCTGGAATCAAACGCATAACCGGCGCTGCGCATGTCCTGCATCACGTCATCAAAGTCTTGCTGGATGAAGGTCGGCAGCATGAAGCGGTCGTGCAACTCGGTGCCCCAGCGGGTGGCGGGGGCTTTGTAGGGGGCCTTCCAGAAGCGGGCCACCAGCGCGCGCAGCAGGAGTTGCTGCACGCTGCTCATGTGCGGGTGCGGTGGCATCTCGAAGGCGCGCAGCTCCAGCAGGCCTAAGCGGCCGGTGGCCGAGTCGGGCGAGTACATCTTGTCGATGGAAAACTCGCTGCGGTGGGTGTTGCCGGTGGCGTCGATCAGGATGTTGCGCAGGGAGCGATCCACCAGCCACGGCGGCATGGACTGGCCATGCAGCTCGCGGTTGGCGTAGATCTGCTCAATGGCAATTTCCAGTTCGTACAACTGGTCGTTGCGCGCTTCGTCCACACGTGGCGCCTGACTGGTGGGGCCGACGAACATGCCGCTGAACAAATAGCTCAGGGCGGGGTGGTTGTGCCAGTACAGCAGCAGGCTGGCCAGGAGTTCGGGTTTGCGCAAAAACGGGCTGTCGGCCGGCGTGGCGCCGCCCATCACAAAGTGGTTGCCGCCCCCGGTGCCGGTGTGGCGGCCGTCGGTCATGAACTTCTCGGCCGACAGGCGCGACTCGAAGGCCGCGTTGTACAAGAACTCGGTGTTGTAAACCAGCTCTTTCCAGTTGGCCACGGGGTGGATGTTGACCTCGATCACGCCGGGGTCGGGGGTGACTTGCAAGAGCTTGAGGCGCGGATCGCGCGGGGGCGGGTAGCCCTCCAGCACCAGCTGCATCTGCAGTTCTTCGGCGGTGGCTTCAATGGCAGCCAGCAGGTCCAGGTAGTCCTCCAGCTTTTCCAGCGGGGGCATGAAGATGTAGAGCACGCCCGATTTTTCACCGATGGCTTCGGCCTTGGGGCCGCTAGCCCGGCGCGGGTCGCGCACCTCCACACACAGGGCGGTGCGGGTGACCCAGTGGGCCGACTCCTGCGGGCTGGGCACGCGGGCAAAGTCGTTGGGTTCGGTTTGTGCAGCGCTCTGGGCGTGGGCCGCCGTCTGGCGGGCCGCAGAAAAGGCCACACTTTGCAAAGTGGGGGTGGTTTGCACGGGCGCCGCTGCACTGGCGGCCACATCGCTGAGGTAGGGCGTTGGGGACGGCACATAGCGTGCGGCCAAGGTGCCATGCGCTGGCAAACCCTCCACAGGCGCCGATGGGTCTTTTTCTATCAGGTACGGGTAATCGGCCTCGCTCACCCAGGGCAGGGAGTCCAGCGGCAGGCGCAAGCCCATGGGCGAGTCGCCGGGCATGAGGTACATGCGCTCGTCGCGCAAGAACCACGCGCCGGTGCTCCACACCGGCCCTGCCGGGCCGGACTCCAGCTTCTGGCCCGGCAAGCGCGGTCCGTCGAAGGGCTTGACCGGCAGCACATAACCCACCACGGCGTCGAGTTTTTGCGTGAACACGCGGCGCAGGCGGGCGCGTTCCATTTCGTCGTCCAGTTTGGAGTTGAAGGGGTCCACGTTGACCGGCAAGCGGCGCTCGCGCCACAGGTAGTACCAGGTGTCCTCGTAGGCGGTTTGCATGAACCGGTCGGTCACGCCCAGCTTGCCCGCCAGGGTTTGTGTGAAACGCTTGGCGTCCTCGCTGGTGTAGTGCGTGGGCGCACGTTCGTCGGTGAACAGCGCCGGGTTGGCCCACACGGGCTCTTGGTCGGCGCGCCAGTAGATGTTGAGCGCCCAGCGCGGGAGCTGTTCGCCGGGGTACCACTTGCCCTGGCCAAAGTGCAGGAAACCGCCTTGGCCGTATTCCTCGCGCAGCTTGTGCACCAGGGCGGTGGCAAAGCCGCGTTTGGTGGGGCCCAGGGCGTCGGTGTTCCACTCCCCCGCGTCGCGGTCGTCCACCGCCACAAAGGTGGGTTCGCCGCCCATGGTCAGGCGCACGTCGCCCGCCTCCAACTCGGCGTCCACGGCGTCGCCCAGCGCCATCACATCGGCCCATTGCTCGGGCGTGTAGGGCTTGGTCACGCGGGGCGACTCAAAAATGCGGGTCACCGCCATGTGGTGCTCAAACGCCACCTCGCATTTGTCCATGCCGCCTTCGATGGGCGCCGCGCCCGAGGGCTGCGGCGTGCAGGCCAGCGGAATATGGCCCTCGCCGGCCAGCAGGCCCGAGGTGGCGTCCAGCCCCACCCAGCCGGCGCCGGGCAAATACACCTCGCACCAGGCGTGCAGGTCGGTGAAGTCGACCTCGGTGCCGCTGGGGCCGTCCAACGATTTGACATCGGACTTGAGCTGGATCAGGTAGCCGGAGACAAACCGGGCGGCCAGCCCTACGTTGCGCAGCAGTTGCACCAGCAGCCAGGCGGAATCGCGGCAGGAGCCCGAGCCCAGCTTGAGCGTCTCGTCGGGCGTTTGCACGCCGGGCTCCATGCGGATGGTGTAGCTGATGGCGTGGTGCACCATCTGGTTGACGTCCACCAGAAAATCGATGCTGCGGCGCTTTTTGCGGTCAATGCGGGCCAGGCAGGCCTTGAGGCGCTTGGTCAGCGGGTCGGCGGCCAGGTAGGGCGCCAGCTCCTGTTTGAGCAGGTTGTCGTATTTGAACGGAAACTTCTCGGCGCTGGGCTCCAGGAAGAAGTCGAAGGGGTTGTACACCGCCATCTCCACCACCAGATCGACGGTGACTTTGAACTCGCGGGTTTTTTCTGGAAACACCAGGCGCGCCTGGTAGTTGGCAAAGGGGTCTTGCTGCCAGTTGACGAAGTGGGTGGCGGGCTCGATCTTCAGCGAATACGACACCACCTTGCTGCGGCAGTGGGGTGCGGGGCGCAGGCGTATGACCTGCGGGCCCAGATTGACCGGGCGGTCGTATTTATAGTGAGTTACGTGGCTTAACGCAGCGTGGATCGACATGGGCTGATCTCGGTTGTTCTTCAAGGGAAACGCCAAAGCGGCTTTGCGCCACCGTGGCCACATACTAGCAACTGTGCTGCTCAGTGCCCCCCAAGCAAGTCCCGCGCCACAGGCTGGTATTGCCTGCGGGCCGGGTAGCATGGGGCCATGCACATGGTGTTTACGCTCCCCATTGGTCTGGCCCGAACCGGCTTTGTAGCCTTGCTCGGCACGGTGCTGGGGGCCGCTTTGCAGCTGCAACAGGAAGCGTTGTGGCAGGGCTGGGTTTATGCATCATTTGTGCCTCTAGCCCTTATAGGGTATGCGCAAGCAGCTACTAAAAATATAGCAAAAGTGGGGCAAATCGCAGGGGTGGTGCTGTGCACGGCCCTGCTGGGTTTGGGCGCCACAGGCCTGCGCGCTGCCTGGTTTGCGGGCAATGCACTCAACCCGGCGCTGGAGGGGCGCGACCTGCGGGTCACGGGTGTTGTCACCGATATGCCGCAGCGCAGCGACGCAGGTTTGCGGTTTCGCCTGGACGTGGAGTCCGCCACGCTGGACGGCCAAGCCACCACCGTGCCGCCCCGCATCAATGTGGGTTGGTACGGCGGTGTTTACCCCAGCGGGAGCGAGTTGGCCGGCCTGCAACGCCAGCCTGGCAAGGTGCAAGCCGGTGAGCGTTGGCAAATGACCTTGCGCCTGAAGGCACCCCACGGCAGCAGCAATCCCCATGGGTTTGACTACGAACTGTGGATGTGGGAGCAGGGCGTGCAGGCCAGCGCCTATGTGCGCGCCGGCCCGCACGACCCAACGCCCCAGCGCCTGGCGCAAACCTGGCGGCACCCGGTGGCGCTGGCCCGCCAGACAGTGCGTGAACGCATCAGCGCCCAGGTCGCAGACCGGCAGACGGCGGGCATGATCGCCGCGCTGGTGGTGGGCGACCAAAACGCGATTGAACGCGTGGATTGGGACGTGTTCCGTGCCACCGGCGTGGCCCACCTGGTCAGCATCTCAGGGTTGCACATAACGATGTTCGCGTGGGGGGCGGCGCTGCTGGTGGGCTGGCTGTGGAGCCGCTCCATGCGCCTGTGTCTGGCGGTGCCGGCGCCCAGTGCGGCGCTGGCGGGCGGCGTGCTGCTGGCCACGGCCTATGCCCTGTTTTCCGGCTGGGGCGTGCCGGCGCAACGCACCTGCGTGATGCTGGCCACTGTGGCGCTCTTACGCCTGGCAGGCGCCCGCTGGCCCTGGCCGCAGGTGTGGATGCTGGCCTGTGCGGTGGTGGTGGCCATCGACCCGTGGGCCTTGTTGCAGCCTGGGTTCTGGTTGAGTTTTGTCGCAGTAGGTGTACTGTTTGCTACTGATTTAGGAGCTGCTAACGCAGATTCCACGGGGGCTAGAGGCCATATTGCCTCTATGTTCCGGCAGCAATGGGTGATCACGGTGGCTTTAACGCCGTTGACGCTGCTGCTGTTTGGGCAGGTGTCGGTTGTGGGCTTGGTGGCCAACGCGCTGGCCATTCCCTGGGTGACGCTGGTGGTGACGCCGCTGGCCATGCTGGGTGTGGTGGTCCCTGGGGTGTGGGACGGGGCGGCCGGGGCGATTGGGCTGCTGCTGGTGTGGTTGCAGTGGCTGGCTTCATTTTCTTGGGCCTCGGTTTCGGTGGCCATGCCACCGCTGTGGGCTGGCATGGCTGGCGCTGTGGGTGGGCTGGTGCTGGTGTTCCCCTGGTCCTGGCGCTTGCGCATGCTGGGTGTGCCTTTGCTGTTGCCGGTTTTGCTGTGGCAGGCGCCACTGCCGGCGCTGGGCCAATTTGAGTTGCTGGCGGCCGACATCGGCCAAGGCAATGCCGTGCTGGTGCGCACCGCCCACCACGCTTTGCTGTTTGATACCGGGCCGCGCTACAGCCTGGAGAGTGATGCCGGGCACCGGGTGCTGGTGCCCCTGCTGCAGGCCCTGCACACCCGGCTGGACCGGGTTGTTTTGAGCCACCGCGATATGGACCACGTGGGCGGCGCGCCCGCGGTGCTGGCCATGCAGCCGCAGGCCGAATTGTTGAGCTCCATCGAGGCGGAGAACGTGCTCCAAGCCCTGCGCCCGGCGCAGCGCTGTGTGGCCGGGCAGCACTGGGATTGGGACGGCGTGGCTTTTGACGTGCTGCACCCGACGGAGCAAGACTACGCTGGCCACCCCAAGCCGAACGCCCTGAGTTGCACCTTGCGCATTTCCAACGGCACCCAGACGGCCTTGCTGGCGGGCGATATCGAAAAGGAGCAAGAAGCGCGCTTGGTGGCACAAGGCGCGCCTATCCGGGCAGACCTGCTGCTGGTGCCGCACCATGGCAGCAAAACCTCCAGCAGTGCGGTGTTTCTGGACGCGGTACAGCCGCAGATTGCGCTGGTGCAGTCGGGTTACCGCAACCGCTTTGGCCATCCGGTACCGTCTGTTTTGGTGCGGTATACCGAGCGTGGCATTCGCGTGGTCGATTCGCCCCATTGTGGTGCTGCGACCTGGCAGTCCAGCCAGCCCAAGGCCGTGCAATGCCAACGGGTGGACGCGCTGCGCTATTGGAATCACCGCGTGCCTTAGCCCCAAAAAATCTCTTTCATGTGTTGGAAATACCCGACACCACGGTGTTTTTGGCGGTGATAACTTCCACCACTTCACGCAACTACCACCGAGACACCATGCCCAAAACCCTGATTGAACCCTTCCGCATCAAGAGCATCGAACCCATCCGCATGACCTCGCGCGAAGAGCGTGTGCAACTGCTGGAGACTGCCAAACTCAACGTTTTCAAACTACGTGCCGAAGACGTGCTGATCGACTGGCTGACCGACTCCGGCACCGGCGCCATGTCCTCCAAGCAGTGGGGCGCCATCATGGAAGGCGACGAGAGCTACGCCGGCGCGCGCAGCTTTTACCGCCTGGAAGCCGTCATACAAGACATCACCGGCATGCAGTTCTTTGTGCCCACGCACCAAGGCCGTGCCGCGGAAAAAGTGCTGTTCACCGCCGTCTGCAAAAAAGGCGATGTGGTGCCCAACAACTGCCACTTCGACACCACCCGCGCCAACCTGGAATACCTGGGGATTGAAGCGCTGGACCTGGTCATTGCCGAAGGCCTGCAGCCCGCGCTGATCTACCCGTTCAAGGGCAATATCGATTTGGCACGGGTTGAGGCCTTGCTGAAAGAGCAGGGCGAGCGCATCCCCTTTGGCATGCTTACCGTGACCAATAACACCGGGGGCGGACAGCCCGTGTCCATGGCCAATATCCGCGCCTACGCGGCCCTGCTCAAGAGGTATGGCAAACCCTTCATCCTGGACGTGTGCCGCTTCTCGGAAAACGCCATGTTCATCAAGATGCGCGAGCCCGGCTTTGAGAACACCTCCATCAAAGACATCGTCAAGGAAATGTTCTCCTACTGCGACGGCTGCACCATGAGCGCCAAGAAGGACGGCATGGTCAACATCGGCGGCTTCATCGTGCTGCGCAGCGAAGAGTGGATGGACGCGGTGCGCAACGTGCTCATCATGACCGAAGGCTTCCCCACCTACGGCGGCCTGGCCGGGCGCGACCTGGAAGCGCTGGCCGTGGGGCTGGTGGAGGGCATGGACGAAGATTACCTGCGCTACCGCCTGCGCACCGCCGAATACCTGGGCGAGCGGCTGGAAGCCTCCGGCGTCGGCTTCGTCAAACCCACCGGCGGCCATGCGGTGTACATCGACGCCCGCACCGTGCTGCCGAACATGCCCGTGGAACACTACCCGGCCTGGGCCTTGTGCAACGCCTTGTACCTGGAAGGCGGCATTCGCGGAGTGGAAATCGGCTCGGTCATGTTTGGCAAACGCCTGGCGAACGGAGTCGAGACCTACCACAGCATGGAGCTGGTCCGCCTGGCTTTCCCCCGGCGCATGTACACCCAGTCGCACTTTGACTATGCGGCGGAGGTGATCGACGAAGTGAAGCAAAAAGCCGCCAGCATCCGGGGGGTGAAGATCACCAAGCAGCCGCAGTATTTGCGGCACTTTACTTGTGAGTGTGCTTGGGTTTAGCCTGAGTGAACGAGCGCCGGAGTCTGGAAGTAGACCAGACACCGGCGTGGTGGCTACTGATTTCAAACCACTTTTTCATCCCGCATTGCTGAGCGATTGCTGGTACTTCTACCAGTGGTTGAAAGGCTGGATGGGGCCAGTTGCTGACAATGGGTTGCGTCCGCTTTGTGGATGGCAATCCGTAAACATTGCACTGCTGGATACGCATATGGCTGCTACTTAAAGTCACTCAACCATAGGGGGGGAATCTGAAATCAAAGCCCTCTGCGCTGAGCAGGCTTCCTCGGCTCGTAGCTAGAGGCGGTTAATCAAGCTCTTGACCCACGACATGCAGAACTCAATGGTGTGGTTAATCTGCTGCGGACTGAAATTCGGCATACTCTTGGAGCCAGGACCGTGTCCAAGGTCATTTCGCACGTCGCTGTAAAAGCGCTGCATGGACTGCCGCTCCCACCCTTGGATTAACGCTCCGTTCGCCTTACTCTCAAGGTGGTTTAAGTAGTCGGACACACCCTTCTCATCGCCCGTGCTCCATTCCTTGATGTCGCAAATTATCTTGATCGTGCTTTCGAGAGCTTTGGCGGCATAGAACGATGGATCGCGGCCACCGGTGTCTCGACGGTCTATAGCTTCGGCCATGTCAATGCTGACGTTCTTCCAGGTAACGTCCTTCACGAGCAGCCAGAACGGCTGCTCTATCTGATTCTGTATTTGCTCGTCCTGGGTGACCTGGATATACCCATTGTGATAGTGCAGCTTCATGTCCGCTTGCTTAAAGCGCTCATTCAATTCATCAATGTTTGTTCTAAAGTAGGTGTTCATTAACAGGTTCCGCTGTTTTAGGACGTCGACACCCAATCCTGGCACGCGAATACCGGCTACTCGTATCCGCCCGTTAGGATCGCCGAATGCTGCCTGCTGAAGTGCCTTGGGCAAGCTTGCGTTCTCAGCTTCCACCTGATTCTCCCGTGTGCGGAATGCCAGTTCAATAAAACTGAGACGCCGTTTGACAAAGACATCGGCATCCATGCGCCCTGGGTCGAATTGCAAGTTAAGCCACTGCTCGACCACGTAGTTCATTTCGTGCCAGCCAGAATTGTTAAATGGCTTGCCCATCCACTCAGTCTTGTAAGAGTAATAAATGGGCGAAAGTTCTTTGACCCCGATTTCCATCGATATACGGTCGTGAATGTCGGTCCAGATCTTCTTGACGCTCTCATCAACCTTTTTGTTATACCCGTAGTATTTCCAGATCTGCTCGTTGATGATCCGGTACGCCTGAACAAAGAGCGCGGATTCCCTTTGCCCGAAAGAGTTAAACATCGGGCGGCTGTCGTATCTGCGAAAGAAGAGGTCAGTGAGCATTACTATATTTTCTCCATGCGAGGCCAGTCAGGTCGGCTATCGCCGATCGTTTTGTGCTGCTCAGTATGAGCGATAAAGGTTGGACAGTGTGAGTCCGCTGTGTGACCGCCAAATGCAGCAATCGCTGTTAAAGAGCCGCCCGCGACCAAATTCCGATTTTCAATAGTAAACGCCCGCTTTGTAGAAATCGACCTGGCGAAGGTCTGCGCATCGAGCATGAATCCACAATAGCGGCCCCTAGTCATCACCTGATGTCTACTCCTGCGGTGTGGGCACCCCGTTTGCTGACAATGGCTGCGCGTAGGATCGTGTGCGTGAATTTCGGCTTTCGGTATGTGATTCAGATGTCAGCTATGACTGCAATGGGTCGAGTGCGGAAAAAGGGCGATTTCATACCAGCGTCCACACCCGTTCGCAGCCCAACTGCCCCAACGTTGTGACGCCCCCTTCAGGCCAGGTAACGCAGATAAAGTTCGCCCTGTATTCGCAGCGCGCAATCCTCCTTAAGATGTAGGCAGCTGAAGTGGTGTTGCGCCTGTCAGTGGCAGGCATCACCCTAGGTTGGCCCAAAGCTTGCTAAGCTACAAACAGGAGAATCGTTGTTTATGCAAAAGTTTGACGAGATGTACACCCAGCTCCCCTACGCGTTCTTTACGCAAGGGGGGCAGATCCGCGACCATTACAAAATCTACGACGAATGGCTGGCGCGCCAACCCGGCGACATGATGGCCAAGCGGCGCGAAGAGGCGGAGATGATCTTCCGCCGTGTGGGCATCACCTTTGCGGTGTACGGCGAGAAGGACGAGGATGGCGCGGGCACCGAGCGTCTCATTCCCTTTGACCTGATTCCCCGCATCATCCCGGCGCACGAGTGGGGCAGCATGGAAAAAGGGCTGGTGCAGCGGGTCACGGCGCTCAACCGCTTCATCCACGACATCTACCACGACCAGGACATTCTCAAAGCCGGCATCGTGCCGCGCGAGCAGATTGAGAACAACGCCCAGTTCCGCCCCGAGATGATGGGTGTGGACGTGCCCAACAACATCTATTCCCAAATCTCCGGCATCGACATCGTGCGGGCGCCGGATGCCCAGGGCAAGGGCGAGTACTACGTGCTGGAAGACAACCTGCGCGTGCCCAGCGGGGTGAGTTACATGCTGGAAGACCGCAAGATGATGATGCGGCTGTTCCCTGAACTGTTCAACGCGCACCGTGTCGCTCCAATCGCCCACTACCCGGACCTGTTGCTGGAAACCCTGCGTGCCAGCAGCCCGCACACCACGGCCGAGCCGACCGTGGTGGTGCTGACACCCGGCATGTACAACAGCGCGTATTTTGAACACGCGTTTTTGGCCCAGCAGATGGGCGTGGAGTTGGTCGAAGGGCAAGACCTGTTTGTCAAAGACAATTTTTGCTACATGCGCACCACGCGTGGCCCCAAGCGTGTGGACGTGATCTACCGCCGCGTGGACGATGACTTTCTGGACCCGCTGGTGTTCCGCCCCAGCTCCACCCTGGGGTGTGCCGGTTTGCTGGATGTGTACCGGGCAGGCCATGTGACCATTTGCAACGCGGTGGGCACCGGCATTGCGGACGACAAGTCCATCTACCCCTATGTGCCCAAGATGATCGAGTTCTACCTGGGTGAGAAGCCCATTTTGAACAACGTGCCTACCTATATGTGCCGCAACAAGGACGACCTGGCCTACACCTTGGCCAACCTGAAAGACTTGGTGGTGAAAGAGGTGCACGGGGCGGGCGGCTACGGCATGCTGGTGGGGCCGGCCTCCACCAAGGCCGAGATCGAGGATTTCCGCAAGGCCGTGCTGGCCAACCCCAGTGGTTATATCGCCCAGCCCACGCTGAGCCTGTCGAGCTGTCCGACCTTTGTGGAAAGTGGTATTGCCCCGCGCCACATCGATTTGCGTCCCTATGTGCTGAGTGGAAAAGAAGTGCAAATGGTGCCCGGCGGCCTGACCCGCGTGGCCTTGAAGGACGGCTCCCTGGTGGTGAATTCCTCTCAGGGCGGTGGTACCAAAGACACCTGGATATTGGAAGTCTGAAACTAAGGGGAAACTATGCTGTCACGCACTGCCGATCATCTTTTCTGGATGTCCCGCTACACCGAGCGGGCCGAAAACACCGCGCGCATGCTGGATGTGAACTACCAGACCTCGCTGCTGCCGCAGTCCGAAGCCGTGGCCCAGATGGGCTGGCAGGGCCTGTTGTCCATCAGCGAGTTGCTCTCCACCTACACCGAGCGGTATGGCGCGGTGCAGGCCCGCGACGTGATGGACTTCATGGTCAAGGACGAGAGCAACCCGTCCAGCATCATGTCTTGCCTGGGCGCGGCGCGTGAAAACGCCCGTGCGGTGCGCGGCACCCTCACCACCGAGGTGTGGGAGACCCACAACACCACCTGGCTGGACGTCAAACGCATGGTCAAGAGCGGCGAGTTTGAGCGGGACCCGGCGCAGTTTTTTGAGTGGGTCAAATTCCGTTCACACCTGTCGCGCGGCGTGACGGTGGGCACCATGTTGATGGACGAGGCGCTGCATTTCATGCGCCTGGGCACCTTTTTGGAGCGTGCCGACAACACGGCACGCCTGGTGGATGTGAAGTTCCACGCGGTGCACAGCGATTTTTTTGGCACCGCCCAGGAGAAGGACCAGGAGTACGACTTCTACCACTGGAGTGCGATTTTGCGCAGCGTCTCGGGGTTTGAGGTCTACCGCAAGGTCTACCGCGACGTGATCAAGCCCGAACGCGTGGCCGAGTTGTTAATCTTGCGCCCCGATATGCCACGTTCCCTGCACGCCAGTCTGAACGAAGTGGTCAATAACCTGGGGCTGGTGGCGACCGACCAATCCGGTGAAACCCACCGCCGCGCGGGCAAGCTGCGCGCGGAGCTGCAGTACGGCCGCATTGATGAAATCCTGGCCACCGGCCTGCATGCGTATCTGACCCAATTTCTGGACCGCGTGAACGACCTGGGGGCGCACATCAGCCGGGAGTTTTTGGTGTCAACCGCCTGAAGCCCCGGCGGAGCTGTATATGACCATCGTTATCCGGGAGGCACAGCCGTCCGACGCCGCGCTGATCCACGCCTTCATCGTCGAGTTGGCGATTTATGAAAAAGCCGAGCACGAGGTGGTGGCCAGTGCGGCGGATATCGAGCGCAGCCTGTTCGCGGCGGACTCTCCCGCACGGGCTCTCATTTGCACACGGGACGGTCAGCCGGTGGGGTATGCCGTGTATTTCCTCAGCTACTCCACCTGGCTGGGGCGCAAGGGCATGTACCTGGAGGATCTGTATATATCCCCCACCTACCGTGGCGGTGGTGCGGGCAAACGCATGCTGCGTCACCTGGCCCGGCTGGCCCATGACAGCGGTTGTGGGCGGCTGGAGTGGAGTGTGCTGGACTGGAATACGCCGGCCATCCAGTTTTACCAGTCGCTGGGGGCCAGTCCACAAAGCGAATGGGTGCGCTATCGCATGGCCGATGAAACTCTGAAAAACTTCGCCAGCGAAGGCCTGTAAACCAGGGTTTTTGGCGTCCAAACGGAAGCATTTTCTGCATAATGCTTTGAGATTGGAACATGCATGAAAGTCGCCGAAATAGACCAGGAAATTGAACAAGCCAAGACCCGGGGGCCTTTGAGCGACTTGGTGATTCAACCCTGCCCGGGCCCGCTGGCCGAGCTGCGTAAAGAGGTCAACACGGGTGATCCAGACCCCGCAGCCATTGCACGTATTGCAGGCAGTGATGTGGCCATGGCGGCCGCCCTGATGCGCGTGGCCAACAGCCCCATGTATGCCCGCGCGCGTGCTGCGGCCACGGTGGCGCAGGCGGTGGCCATGTTGGGCGTGGGCCAGACGGTGACTATTCTGACGGGGTTCATGCTGCGCCGTGCAGTGATTGTCAACTCGCCGCTGATCGAGCATTTTTGGGAAACCTCCAGCCGCCGGGCCACGGCCATGGGCTTTATTGCACGCCAGATGTATGGCGTGAATGCCGATATTGCACAGACCGTGGGGCTGTTTTGCCATGTGGGCATCCCCGTGATGTTGCAGGGCATCAAAGGCTATGCCCAAACGCTGGCCCAAGCCATGGCGCAAGAGGACCGCAGTTTCACCGAGACCGAAAATGCAGCCCACCGCACCGACCATGCCGTGGTGGGCGCCATTGTGGCCAAGACCTGGCACTTGCCGCCCATTATTTCGGTGGCGGTGCGCTTGCACCACGATTTCACGATTCTGAAGGATGACAGCGTTCCTGCCGAAGCGCGCACCTTGGTCGCCATGGCGCTGGTGGCCGACCACTTGGTGGCCATGCATGAAGGCGTTAAAGAGCAGCGCGAGTGGGAACTTCATGGTTCCGCATGCCTGGCCTTTTTGAAAGTGAACGAGGCGGAACTGGAAATTTGGCAAGACAGCCTGCACCCCCAGTTTGACATCGCCTCGGTCAACTAAGCGCGGTGTCTTCTAGGGCTTGAATACCATTGCGTCCAGGCCCAGGGCGCGAATTTTTTCAGCGGCGGTTTGCGCCGCGTTTTCTGAATCAAAAGGCCCCACCCGCACCCGGGTGCGCAGGCCTTTTTTGGTTTGGATTTCTTGTTTGAACACCGCAAACCCCGCGTCGCTGAGTTTGACGTAGGCATTGCGCGCATTGTTGTCGTCGGCAAACAGCCCTGCATTGATCAAAAAATGGGGTTCTGCTGCGGGTGGCGCAGTGGTGGATGCACTTGCCTTTGCGGTGTCAGACGCCTTGGCCGGAACTTTTGCGGGGGGCTTGGCTGCAATCACCTTGGGGGCGGGTTTGGCAACCGGTTTTGGGGGCTCTTTTTTTGCCTTGGCAGCCACCGCTTTCGGGACATCAACCGTCTGTGCCACCGCCACTGCTAGCGGCATTGGGGCCAGCGCTTCAGGCGCCGACGCCACCGGCGCTGCTGCCAATGCTGTGGTGGGTTCTGAGGCGGCGGCCAAAGGGGCAGACGCCGTGGCCACCGGTGCCAATGCCAGCACGGGCGCCGGAGCAGACGCGGCGGGCAAGGGTTTGAGGGCCGCATCCAAAGCCTGGTCCAGCGCCAGATTGCGTACCTCGACCGCCTTTGGCGGGCTCTCGGGCAGCGGCTTGGCCTTGGGGCTATAAAAGTAGCCCATGAGCACCACGCCCAACACCGCGGCGTTGGCCAATATCAGCCACGCCAGGCGCTGGCGGGAGCTGGATTGGCGGTTGAGCATGGCACAGGCTTCGGACAAGGTGTTGTTGACCAACAGTGCGTGGGCCATTTTTTTACGGCATTGGGCATAAAAGAGCGCGTTGCCATACAGACCTGGCACGGCAATGGCCGCCAGGGCAAACGCCAGAAATAGTCCCCATTCTGCGGATTCGGGAAGTTGAAATACCAGCCGCCCGATGCCAAACACCAGTAGGGCCAGACCGACCACCGCACCGGCATAGAGCAAGGCGGCGCTCCACAGTTGGCGGTAGGCCATCCAGTTCAGCGTGCACAAGGCCGCACTCCAGTTCCAGCTCAGGGTCGGCCGGTCAGCGGCCTCGAAGCGGGTGAAGCGGGGCAGGTAGTAGCCCATACGGACCGGGCCGATGGCGGCGCGGTACATCGCGGTGGTGGAGTCGCCTTCGGACTGGTCGGCCGTGGTGACGTCTGTGGGGAGCTGTGTGGAGGTGGCTGGCGTGGCGCGCATGCTTTATTTTGGCATGTTGGCTTGGGACCCCGCCATGGCGGCCGCCACCTCTTGGCCCAGCTCAATCACGGCCAGGGCGTAGTAGCTGCTCCAGTTGTAGCGGGTGATGGTGTAGAAGTTGTCCGTGCCCGCCAGGTACAGGGGCGCATCACCGCCGTTTTGCAACTCCACCAGGGCCAGCAAGCCGGGGTGTTCCAGGGCGGCCCCTTGCAGGACGGCACCTTTGGCCGCAAAGGCGGCTGGGGTGAAGGTGGGCACGATATCGGGGGCCATTAAAGCGGCGATATTGAGCTTTTGCATGTCGAATTGCACCGGGTAGTGCGTGGGCATGCCGGGCTGCCATTTGAAGGCCTTGAAATAGTTGGCCACCGAGCCAATCACATCGGCCGGGCTGAGGAACAGGTCCACGCGGCCATCCCCATCAAAATCCACCGCGTATTTGTTCCAGCTCGACGGCATGAACTGGGGCAAGCCCATGGCCCCGGCGTAGCTGCCGCGCAGGGCCAAGGGGTCGGTTCCGGTGCGTTGGGTCAGCTTCAAGAACGCCTCCAGCTCCGACAGGAAAAACGCCGCACGCTCTTTGGCGCGTGGGTGCTCGGCAGGAAAGTCAAACGCCAGCGTGGACAAGGCATCCATCACCCGGTAGCTGCCAGTCTGCTGGCCATAAATCGTCTCCACCCCGACGATGCCCACGATGATGCTGGCCGGCACGCCGGTCTGGCTTTCGGCGCGCTCCAGGGCGGCACGGTTGGCCTGCCAAAACTTCACGCCGGCCTGGATGCGGATCGGGTCGATAAAGCGGCTGCGGTACACCGTCCAGTTTTTGGGGGTGCCCACGGCGGGTGGGGTGATGGCGCGGGCCACGGCCGCGGTGTAACGTGCCTGGCCTATGGTTTCGCGCACCCAAACCGGGTCCAGCTGGTTGCGCTCGGCCATCTCGCTGGCGGTTTGCATCACCTCGGGGCGGCTGGCATACAAAGGGCCTGCGGGGGCGGCGGCATGGGCTTTCTTTTTGGCGTGCGCGGCGTGTGGGTGCTTGGTCTTGGGTTTTGTGTGTTTTTTGCTTGCAGCCCCCGCATTCATTGCGTAAGCAGCTATTAAAAAGATAGCAATAGTGCGGGTGAGAAGGGTTAAGGTCATCAGTGCGATTGCGGTAGGAAGCTTGGTACCAAGTATCGCACCCACTGCGTCAGGCCGTCAGCATGCCCCGTGCTTCAATGAAGGCCACCACCTCGGCCACGCCCGTCAAAGTTTTCAGGTTGGTCATGACAAAAGGTTTGAGCCCCTTGGCGGTGGTGCGCATGCGGATGGTGTCGGCTTCCATCACCGCCAGGTTGGCGCCCACATGGGGGGCCAGGTCGGTTTTGTTGATGACGAACAGGTCGCTCTTGGTGATGCCGGGGCCGCCTTTGCGCGGAATCTTCTCTCCGGCGGCCACGTCGATCACATAAATGGTCAGGTCCGAGAGCTCGGGGCTGAAGGTGGCGGCCAGGTTGTCGCCGCCGCTCTCAATAAACACGATGTCCGCGTTGGGGTGGTCGACCAGCATGCGGTCGATGGCTTCGAGGTTGATGGAGCAGTCCTCGCGGATGGCGGTGTGCGGGCAGCCGCCGGTCTCCACCCCCATGATGCGGTCCGCCGGCAGCGCGCCGCTGACGGTGAGCAGGCGCTGGTCTTCCTTGGTGTAGATGTCGTTGGTGATCGCCACCAGGTCGTACTGCGCGCGCATGGCCTTGCAGAGCATCTCCAGCAGCGTGGTCTTGCCGGAACCCACGGGGCCGCCGATGCCGACGCGCAGGGGAGGGAGTTTTTTGGTGCGGTGGGGGATGTGGTGCAGTGCGGACATGGTGGTTTGCTATCAATAAAGGAGCTGCTTGCGCAATGGATACGGGGGCTAGGAGCGAAAAAGTCTTGAATATTGGACTTCATGCTGGGCACTCAAAATGGCCAGCATGGGGGAGAAGGCCTGGCGGGTGGCGTCGTTCAAGGTCAGCGCATGGTCGATGGCGGCGGGAATCTCGGCGGTCAGCGCCGACAAGATGCGTTGCCCGGCGCTCTGGCCCAGCGGCACCGACTTGATGGCGGCCTGCACCATGTTCTCGGCCCAGCCAAAGGCGTAGGCCAGCAGGCAGTCTCGCACCTCGGCGCCGGTGGCGCTGGCGGCCAGGGCAAAGGCCAGGGGGTAGGTCGGCTGCAATCCTGCCAGCAGCGCGATGTGTTCGGGCGTGGCCGTGGTGTGGTTGCGCAGCCACTCCAGCAGGGAGCGGCCCATTTGCTCGGTCTGCGCGCGCAGCTCCGCACTTTCGCGCGTGTGCAGCACCCAGGCATTGAGTGTGCCAATGCGCGCCGCATCGGCCGCCCGCCAGGCGGGAATCGCCTGGGCCACCACGGCCAGCTCGGAGCGGGCCAGGCCCAGGTGCAGCTGGTCCAGCAGCCAGGCCTGTGCTTCACTTTCTGTAGCTACCCGCGCAGTATCCACGCCGGCTTCCAGGCATTCGGAGTAGGAAAAGCCGCCAATGGGCAGGGCCGGCGAGGCCAGCCACATCAGCTGCATCAGGCTGAAGTCCAGCATGGGCGTGGTGCTTCAGTGGCCGTGGTCGTGGCCATGGTTGCAGCCCGGTCCATGCACATGGGGTGCCGCAGCAGCGGCGGCCACGGGGATGTTGATGGGGATGAGGCCGCGCTTGGGTTTGTCTGTCGCAGCTGCCGGGTCGTCGTGTCCATGGCTGTGGTGCGCGCCGTGGGCATGGGCGTGGCCGTGTGCCGCCGCCGCATAGGCGCCGCCTTCGGGCTCAAATGCCTCGCAGGCTTCCACCACCGTCATGTGCATGGCGCGCAGCATGTCGGCCAGCACATGGTCGGGCTCGATTTTCAGGTGGTCGGGTTGTAATTCGATGGGCACATGGCGGTTGCCCAGGTGGTAAGCGGCGCGGGTCAAATCAAACGGCGTACCGTGCTCGGTGCACGCGGTGATCACCAACACCGGCTGCGGCGCGGCAATGACGCGGATGAGCGAGCCGTCTTCGGCCACCAACACATCGCCGCCGCGCACGGCCGTGCCCCGTGGCAGGAAGACGCCGATCTGGCGGCCTTGCGAGTCGGTGGCGTCAAAACGGCTTTTCTGGCGCACGTCCCAGTCGAGTTCGACGGTGGCGGCGCGTTTGAGCAGGGCGGGGGCCAGGCCTTGGCCTTGGGAGAGAAGTTTGTGGGCGGTCAGCATGTCAAGACTTTCAACGGAGCCCAAATGGGGCAAGAATAGGCCATTTTGTATGAATGGAGGTTCTATGCAAAGAGTGGAGACTGTGGAGATGGATGGTGGCTTGGCGGTGATCCTGTCGCAGGACGTTCTTTCAAAGTTGAACGTAGGTCTGGGCGATTCGGTACACGTCGATGTGGTGGCTGGAGGTTTCAACTTGCGGTCTGAAAACTCGCCCCAAGTGGTGGCGTTCGCGGTGGTACCGAATGGAGATACTGAGTGGAAAGTCGATCCACGCTAAAACCGTATTCGATCTTTACCGACAACGCCACGCGGTAGGCATAAACCCATCAAAACAAAAAGTACCGCTGCGCCATCGGCAAACTCACCGCCGGCTCACAGGTGAGCAACTGCCCATCGGCGCGCACGCTGTAGGTCTGGGCGTCGATCTCCATGGTGGGCAGGTAGCGGTTGTGCACCATGTGCTGTTTGCGCACGCCCCCGTCCAGCTCCACGGTGGCGGCGCGTTGGAGGAGGCCGTGCGAGAGGCCGGCCCCTTGCGGTAATAGTTTGGAAGCTTGCAGCATAGTGTGCACGGTCATCGTTTTTGTAACTGTTCAACATATTGGCGGCCTTGTTGCGACAGAAATCGCTTAAGTTTTTTCCAAGGCACGATGTAGTCCTCAACGCATCCGCTTTGTGCGTAGGGGTACCAATAGCGAAATCCTATGCCATTTGCTTCAAGGCTTGCAATTGTTGCTACTGGATCGTTCAAAGAGCCAAGGCACTCTTGATCCTGCGCTGGTAACGATTCGACATCTGGCTTGCCCTGGAGGGCAATGTTCCAAATGACCCGTCCGAGTTCAGATTCATAGGGGACTTCTTTTTGGTCCTTCGTATCCTTTTGATCGCTGATGATCCAGCTATCAAGTGGAATTTCTATCCCTTTGCGGGTATCAAATACCAAGTAGGAGAAGGCGTGATACGGGTGTGCGCCACCGCAGTAGCCGCTGTAGTTTCTGGATACCGATAGGATCGCACCTGACCAAAAGACAGGTGTCGTGTTCAACGCGTCGCCAAAGGGATCGGTGAATCGCTCTACGGCGTACCCCGCACTAACGCAGACGAGGTGATTTTCCACTGCCTGGTCAAGCTCTTTTCTGAGTGCACGATTGACTTCTGCTTCTGAAGGTGAGGCATTTGCGATTTGCAGAGTTTGCAATTCCTCTATGCCTTTGATCGACACAAATTGAATAGTGCGGGTAGACAGAATTTTCTGGGATAAAACCTTCAAAGGTGCATTTTTTATGCGGTCACCGTCATAACTGCGCGCACGTTGGATGGCTATGGGGATACTCCCGCCAGTGGGGTTTGTCCAACTACCGTTGACGGTGTCTCCGTTGCATGTGAGTTTCAAACTACCAGTCTTTTTTCCGTGGCTGTCGTACTCGTCCCAGGTGTTGTCCGAGCCTTGGCGGGGCTTCAAGAGCAAGTCATTGAGCGATTCGCGATAGCGATACCGACCGTACTCTGTGTCTATTTCCAATGTAACGGGCGTTTGTCCAAGGCGTCCTTGCCACACGCCTTGGACTGAACAACTCGGGTCTGCGGCGGAGGAACTCCCCGAGGAGAGCATCAGGATTAAAGAAAAGGCAGCATTTGCAGGCTTCATCGTGGCCAGTCTAAGCGTTCAAAACAAAAAATACCGCTGCGCCATCGGCAAACTCACCGCGGGCTCACAGGTCAGCAACTGCCCATCGGCGCGCACGCTGTAGGTCTGGGCGTCGATCTCCATGGTGGGCAGGTAGCGGTTGTGCACCATGTGCTGCTTGCGCACGCCCCGGATGTTTTTCACCGCACTTAAGCGTTTGGCCAGGCCAAAACGCTCCTGGATGCCCGCGTTTATCCCGGCTTGCGAGACAAAGGTGAGTGAGCCGCGTGCCAGCGCGCCGCCATAGGCGCCAAACATGGGGCGGTAGTGCACCGGTTGGGGTGTAGGAATACTTGCATTGGGGTCGCCCATGGCGGCCATGGCGATGAAGCCGCCTTTCAAAATCAGCGCGGGTTTGACGCCAAAGAAGGCCGGTTTCCACACCACCAGATCGGCCCATTTGCCGACCTCCACACTGCCCACGTCGTGGCTGATGCCGTGGGCGATGGCCGGGTTGATGGTGTATTTGGCGATATAGCGCTTGGCGCGGAAGTTGTCGTTGCGTTGCAGGGCTTCGACCGCTTCGGCCCGTCCGGAGTCGGGGCTTAACCAGCCGCGCTGGGCCTTCATCTTGTGCGCCGTCTGCCAGGTGCGGATGATGACCTCGCCCACGCGGCCCATGGCCTGGCTGTCGCTGCTCATCATGCTGATGGCGCCCAGGTCGTGCAGGATGTCTTCGGCCGCGATGGTTTCCTTGCGGATGCGGCTTTCGGCAAAAGCCAGGTCCTCGGCGATGCTGGGGTCCAGATGGTGGCAGACCATGAGCATGTCCACATGCTCGTCCAGCGTGTTCACGGTGTAGGGCATGGTGGGGTTGGTGGAGCTGGGCAGGAAATTTTCCTGGCCCACGACGCGCAGGATGTCCGGCGCATGGCCGCCGCCTGCGCCCTCCGTATGGAAGGCGCACAGGCCGCGGCCCTTGGTAGCCGCAATCGTGTTCTCCACAAAGCCCGATTCATTGAGCGTGTCGGAGTGGATGGCCACCTGCACATCCGCCTCGTCGGCCACGTCCAGGCAGTTGCTGATGGCGGCCGGTGTGGTGCCCCAGTCTTCGTGCAACTTCAGACCGATGACGCCGGCGTTGACCTGTTCGTGCAGCGCGGCGGGCAGGCTGGCATTGCCCTTGCCCAGAAAACCCAAGTTCATGGGGAAGGCGTCGGCCGCCTGCAGCATGCGCTCGATGTTCCACGGCCCGGGCGTGCAGGTGGTGGCAAAGGTGCCGGTGGCCGGGCCCGTGCCGCCGCCCAGCATGGTGGTGACGCCACTGGCCAGGGCTTCTTCAATCTGCTGCGGGCAGATGAAGTGGATGTGGCAGTCGATGCCGCCCGCCGTGACGATGTTGCCTTCGCAACTGATGACCTCGGTGCCCGGGCCGATGACGATGTCCACGCCCGGCTGGGTGTCGGGGTTGCCGGCCTTGCCGATGGCGACAATGCGCCCGCCCTTCAAGCCGATGTCCGCCTTGACGATGCCCGCGTGGTCCAGGATCAGCGCGTTGGTCATCACGCAGTCCACTGCACCCTCGGCACGCGTTCTTTGCGATTGCGCCATGCCGTCGCGGATGGTCTTGCCACCGCCAAACTTCACCTCTTCGCCATAGGCCCCGGCTTGCAGGGTGTAGTCCTTCTCCACCTCGATCAGCAGGCCAGTGTCGGCCAGGCGTACCCGGTCGCCCACGGTGGGGCCAAAAATTTCCGCATAGGCGCGGCGTCCAATCGTTGCCATGTCAGCATGCTCCCTTGCTGTTGTCGTCAATGGGGCCGTGGGTCAGCCCCCGAAAGCCATACACCACACGATCCCCCGCGTAGTCCACCAGTTCCACCGTACGCTGTTGGCCGGGCTCGAAGCGTACCGCCGAGCCCGAGGCGATGTTCAGCCGCATGCCCTGGGCCGCAGCGCGGTCAAAGCCGAGCGCGCCGTTGGTTTCGGCAAAGTGGTAGTGCGAGCCCACTTGGATGGGGCGGTCGGCGGTGTTTTGCACCACCAGCGTCAGGGTGCGGCGGCCCGTGTTGAGCAGGTGTTCGCCGTCGTCGGTGAGGATTTCGCCGGGGATCATGGTTGCCTCATTTGCCGCCGCGCGACAGCCAGAGGGCCACTGCTGCCAGGCAGCCGGCTACCACAAAGCCCCACACATCCGTGGCATGCGCGTGCGAGCCCGTCAGGCCATGACCATTGTGGGCAAATGCGGTGCTAGCCCCCGTGGATATTGCGTAAGCAGCTATCAAAGTAGTAGCGTTTAGAAAGCGGTTTCGCATGGCGTCTCCAAGAAATGATGTGCGACTGGTGAAGTGTCTGTGCCAGAAACACCGAAGCGGCCACACGCAGTGGGCAAGCTGGGGGGTGTTCATACGATCGGCTGGTGCACGGTGACCAGCTTGGTGCCGTCGGGGAAGGTGGCTTCCACCTGGATGTCGGGAATCATCTCGGCGATGCCGTCCATCACGTCGGCGCGGGTCAGCACGGCCCGGCCTTCGCTCATGAGTTGGGCCACGGTTTTGCCGTCGCGGGCGCCCTCCATGACGGCGGCGCTGATCAGGGCAATGGCTTCGGGGTAGTTGAGCTTGACGCCGCGTGCCATGCGCCGCTCGGCCAGCAAGGCGGCGGTGAAGATCAGCAGTTTGTCTTTTTCTCGGGGGGTGAGTTCCATAGCGGGGGGCGGATTGGGCGGTTCGATGGGCGGTTCGCAGCATTATTAGGCAAGCGTCAGGTCTTGTGGGTGGGTCTACGCCATAGGGCGTAGGGTTAAACCAGCGATGCTGGCGAGCCCACAGCCGAGCCTCTTAGAATGGCAACCGGAGTTGCAAGGGGACCGGCGTAGATGCGCTGCAACCTATGCAATTTCCTAAGGGGGCACTGCACATCGCTGTTGCCTGCTTGGCGGAGTCCAAGGCACCTTGGGCTTCCGATAAAAAATACAACTCAACTCAACTTCGGGAAGTTATGAAAACTGTCACATACCAACACGCCCTGCGTTCTTGGGCGCGCCAATCTGTCCGTGCCCTCGCACGGTCACCTTACAAAATCATGTCCGCGCTTGTCGGCGTGGCCCTGGTCGCCGGCTGCGGGGGTGGCGGTGGGGGCGGCGGCTCCAATTCCGGCCCTTCCAATCCCGTTGTGACTGTCACCACGCTGGCCGGTAGCGGAACTGCGGGCAGCACCAATGCCACCGGAACTGCTGCGAGTTTTAACGGACCCTTTGGCGTCGCTGTGGACATTGTCGGAAATGTCTACGTGGCCGAATTCACCAGCCACTTGATCCGCAAAGTCACATCTGCAGGGGTGGTCAGCACGCTGGCAGGCACCGCTGGCAGCTCTGGCAGCGCCAATGCCACGGGAACCGCAGCCAGCTTTAATTCGCCAGAGAGTGTGGCGGTAGATTCCACTGGCAACGTCTATGTGGCGGACACCTTCAACCATTTGATCCGCAAGATCACCCCGGCAGGCGTGGTTACCACGCTGGCGGGCAGCAGTGGTGTCTTCGGCAGCACCAATGCCACGGGAACGGCAGCGAGTTTTAATGGCCCGTCTGGTGTGGCTGTGGACTCCGCAGGCAATGTGTATGTGGCGGATTCCCTCAATAACCTGATTCGCAAGATCACCTCGGCCGGGGTTGTCACCACGTTGGCGGGCAGTGGAGTTCTGGGCAGCACCAACGGCACAGCGACTGTAGCCACCTTCAGCAACCCTAATGGTGTGGCTGTGGACACTTCGGGCAATGTGTATGTGGCGGAGCCTTCCACCAACCTGATTCGCAAGATTACCCCCGCAGGCGAGGTCACCACGCTGGCGGGAACAGGGGCTGTGGGCAGCGTCAATGGAACAGGAACGGCGGCCAGCTTTAGCAATCCGAAGGGGTTGGCTGTGGACGCCGCAGGCAACGTGTATGTGGCTTGCGATGCAGATGACCTGATCCGCAAGATCACCCCTGCAGGCGTGGTGACCACGCTGGCCGGTATTGCCGGTACATTGGGTAGCACCAATGGTGCTGCCACTTCAGCCACCTTCAGAACCCCCAGAGGCGTGACGGTGGACGCATTCGGCAACGTCTATGTGGCTGACTACGGCAACAATTTGATCCGCAAGATCAGTTTCTAAGTTCGGCCGTTTGCGGCCAATTTCGGGGTGTGGCATGAAATCTGCACCGCTGCCCTGTGCACCCCGAATCTCCACCCCCCTTGCCACCGCTGAACGCCACGCCCCAACGCGTGGTCAAGATCCGGCGTGACTACAACAACTGGGTGGCCAGCGAGACCATGGAGGACTATGCGCTGCGTTTTGCGCCGCAGCGCTTTCGCAAATGGTCGGAATGGCGGGTGGCCAACACGGCGTTTGGCGCTGCGTCTTTCCTGATCCTGGAGGCGGTGGGGGCCACGCTGCTGGTGCAATACGGCTTTGTGAACGCCTTTTGGGCGATTTTGGCCACCGGGCTGGTGATTTTTCTGGCCGGTCTGCCCATCAGCGTCTACGCCGCCCGCTACGGGGTGGACATGGACCTGCTGACCCGGGGCGCCGGTTTTGGCTACATCGGCTCCACCATCACCTCGCTGATCTACGCCTCCTTCACCTTCATTTTCTTCGCGCTGGAAGCCGCCGTGATGGCCTACGCGCTGGAGCTGGCCCTGGACATTCCGCCGGTATGGGGCTATTTGGTTTGCACCTTGGTGGTGATTCCGCTGGTGACCCACGGCGTGTCCGCCATCAGCACGCTGCAAATGTGGACACAGCCCCTGTGGCTGGTGATGCTGGTGCTGCCCTTTGGTTTTGTCTTGGTGCGTGACCCGCAGGCCTTTGCCGGCATTTCGCACTATGCCGGTGAATTGGGGGTGGCGGACCGGTTTGATATGCACCTGTTTGGTGCTGCGCTGACGGTGGGTATCGCGCTGATCAGCCAGATGGGGGAGCAGGCGGACTACCTGCGCTTCATGCCGGTGCAGACCGCGCACAACCGCGCCCGCTGGTGGGGTGCTGTGTTGGCCGGAGGGCCGGGCTGGGTGCTGCTGGGGGTGGTCAAAATGCTGGGGGGCGCCTTTCTGGCCTACCTGGCCATCCGCCACAGCGTGCCCACCGACCGTGCGGTGGACCCCAACCAGATGTATTTGGCGGCCTATGAATATGTGTTTCCCACCCTGCGCTGGGCGGTGGCGGCCACGGCGGTGTTTGTAGTGCTGTCGCAGCTCAAGATCAATGTCACCAACGCCTATGCGGGCTCGCTGGCCTGGAGCAACTTCTTTTCGCGCCTGACCCACAGCCACCCGGGCCGCGTGGTGTGGGTGGTGTTCAACTGCCTGATTGCCTTCATGCTGATGGAGATGAATGTGTTCCAGGCGCTGGGCGAGGTGCTGGGCCTGTACTCCAACATCGCCATCGCCTGGATCATGGCCGTGGTGGCCGATCTGGTCATCAACAAACCACTGGGCCTGTCGCCCAAGGGCATCGAGTTCAAGCGGGCGCATCTGTACGACATCAACCCGGTGGGGGTGGGGGCCATGGCGCTGGCCTCCGTCTTGTCGATCACGGCCTACCTGGGGTTTTTGGGGGCCATGGCCCAGGCCTTTTCGGCGGTGGTGGCGCTGGTCACGGCCATGGTGGCGGCGCCCGCCATTGCCTGGGCGACCCGGGGCCGCTACTACATGGCACGCACTTCGCGCCCCGCCGATGTGCAGGCGCCCAGCGCGGGCGGCGCCTATGTGCGCCTGGTGGCCCGGCGCTGTGTGATTTGTGAGCGCGAGTACGAGGCGCCCGACATGGCCCATTGCCCCGCCTACCAGGGGCCGATTTGTTCCCTGTGCTGCACGCTGGACGCCCGCTGCGGCGATGTGTGCAAACCGCACGCGTCTTTGGCGGCCCAGTGGTCCGACACCTTGCATTGGCTGCTGCCCCGGCGGGTGTGGCCGTTTTTGGACACCGGCGCCGGCCATTTTTTGCTGCTGATGCTGGTCATCGTGCCGCTGCTGGCCACGGTGTTTGGCATGTTTTACCGGCAAGAGCTGGCTGCGCTGGCGCAAGAGGCCCAGAACCGGGCGCTGGTGGCGGCGGCCCTGCAGTCGGGGTTTTCCAAGACATTTGCCGCGCTCTTGCTGATGGCGGGCATTGTGGCCTGGTGGCTGGTGCTGGCGCACAAAAGCCGGCAGGTGGCGCAGGAGGAGTCCAACCGCCAGACCTATTTGCTGGTGCAGGAAATCGAATCGCACCGCCAGACCGACGAAGCGCTGCAAGCCGCCAAACTGGCGGCCGAGCGGGCTCAGCAGGCGGCCGACCTGGCCAACCAGGCCAAAAGCCGCTACATCAGCGCCATCAGCCACGAGCTGCGCACGCCGCTCAACAGCATTTTGGGCTATGCGCAGCTGATGGGGGAGGACGCCTCCATCCCTGCGCACCGCAAACAGGCGGTCAACGTCATCCGTCGGGGCGGCGAGCATTTGCTCTCGCTGATCGACGGCACGCTGGACATCGCCCGCATCGAAAGCGGCAAACTCACGCTGGCGCTGCAGCCCCTGCACCTGAGCGAATTTGTGCAGGAAATGGCCAGCATGTTTGAGCTGGAGGCCCAGGCCAAGGGGCTGGCCTTCCAGTTTGAACAAGAGGGCTCCTTGCCCGCCGTGGTGCGTGCCGATGAAAAACGGGTGCGCCAGATCCTGATCAACCTGCTGGGCAACGCCATCAAGTTCACCGAGCGGGGGCAGGTGGGTTTTCGGGTGCGCTACGCCCGCGAAATGGCGGTCATCGCCATCGAAGACACCGGGCCGGGCCTGTCCGTGCTGGAGCAGGCGCGTATTTTTGAGCCCTTTACCCGCGCCAACACGCCCGGGCCCACGGCACCGGGCGCGGGCCTGGGCCTGACCATTGCCAAGATGCTGACGGACCTGATGGGCGGTGAGCTCACGGTGCACAGCACCCTGGGCCAGGGCTCGGTGTTCAAGGTCAAATTGTTTTTGCCCGAGGTGCGGGTGACGCCTGGCAGCGCTGTTGCCACCCCAAGCCTGCGCAGCACCCCGCGCCACGGTTACGCGGGGTCGCGTCGGCGGGTGCTGGTGGTGGACAACGAAGAGGCCGACCGGGAGCTCTTGGTCCAACTGCTGACGCCTCTGGGTTTTGAGGTGCGCAGCGCCGCCAGCGGCCATGACTGCCTAGACCTGCTGATTGCGGGCTACCAGCCCGACGTGGTTTTTATGGATTTGGCGATGCCGGGCATCGACGGCTGGGAAACCATTCGCCGCCTGCGTGTGCTGCGGGCGGCGGGCCACCCGGAGGCTGCGGCCGATATGGCGATCGCCATTGTGTCGGCCAACGCGTTTGACAAAGGGCTGGACAACGATGTGGGCATCCCCACCGAAGACTTCATCCTCAAGCCGGTGCGCCACTCTGAATTGCTGGACTGGCTGGCACTGCGCCTGGGCCTGAGTTGGCTGGAGGCGCCGCCCGCGACCGTGGCGCTGGCCGCCCCGGCCGCCCCGGCGCAGGGCAGGGCCTACCCCGATGCAGTGCACCTGGGCGCCTTGCGGGAGCTGGTGGAGCTGGGCTACTACCGGGGCATCATGAACCAGCTGGACAGCCTGGAAGCGGCCCACCCGCAATGCCAGACCTTTGTGGCGGAGATGCGGGGCCTGGCCCGGCAATTCCAGTTTGAAGCCATGGGCCAGCAATTGAACGGAATCTGCCATGAACCTTAAATCCCCGCTGCGCCCTGCGGACCACACCCTGGACCGTGCCAACAGCGACGTGGTCCTGATCGTGGACGATGTGCCCGACAACCTCTCGGTGCTGCACGACGCGCTGGACGAATCGGGCTACACCGTGCTGGTGGCCACCGACGGCCCTACCGCACTGCAGCGCGCCGCCAAGGTGCTGCCCGATATGGTGCTGCTGGACGCCATGATGCCCGGCATGGATGGCTTTGAGGTCGCCCGGCGCCTGAAGGCCGCGCCGGTGACTACGCACATTCCCATCATCTTCATGACCGGGCTGACGGAAACCGAACACCTGGTGGCCGCCCTGGCCGCCGGCGGGGTGGACTATGTGACCAAGCCTATCAAACCCAAAGAGGTGCTGGCCCGCATCCGTGTGCACCTGCAAGGCGCCCGGGAAAAGCGCCAGGCCCGCAGTGCGTTGGATGCATTTGGTTACGCCAGCATCACGGTGCGGGTGAGCGACGGCAAACTCATGTGGCAAACGCCCTTGGCGCGTGAGCTGCTGGTGCGTTATTACGGCACCGAGGCGCCGCACACCCCCGCGCCGGTATGGGCTTGGCTGCGCCGCCATGTGAATGGTGCCGAGGTGCTGATGGAGCCGCCGCGCCTGAGCATCGAGCAAGGCCCCAAGCGCCTCACGTTTCGCCTGCACCAGCAGATTGGCGATTCGGAGGGCGGGGGCGACTGGCTCATCATCATGCAAGAGGTGTCGGACGAATCCGTCATCGAAGCCATCGCCCTGAGCTTCAAACTCACCCCGCGCGAGGCCGAGGTTCTGTACTGGGTGGTCAAAGGCAAGATCAACCGCGATATTGGCGATATTGTCGGCAGCAGCCCCATGACCGTGAAAAAGCACCTGGAGCATGTGTTCGCCAAAATGGGGGTGGAAACCCGCACCGCAGCCGCCGGCATGGCCATGGCGCGTATTGCCCAGCTGCACCCGCAGTTTGAACGGTAGTGGCCGGGCGCTGGCCAGTGGCGCCCGTGGGGTGGCACACGCCCGGTTCAGTCCGGGTTGGCCAAGGAGTCGTAAATGGCCACGTCGCTGGCACGGCGGGTTTGGGCCCGTTGCACCAGCACGGTGACCAGCAAGGCAGCGGCGGCGGAGCCGGTCATCACCGGGGAGCTGGCGAGCATGCTGGCCAGTCCATTGACCGCATGGACGCTGACCTGCTGGACATGGTTGACCAGGCTGATGATGTCGCTGGCTTGCACGTTCTGGGCGTCTTCAGGCAGAACGTGCATGTCCGACCAATCACTGCGCAGCCGGATGTTGGCAAAAATCCCATTGGCCACGGATACCAGGGACAACACGCCCAGGGGACGCAGTAAAAACTCGATAAGCCGACTTTGTTCGGCCGGGGGAACGGATTCATACACTTGGCCGACCAGCTGCGCGATGGTGTCGGGCGACACCGGGCTGGTCAGCTCCTCCGAACGACGTATGTCGGACGTCTCGTTGGAACTCATTGCATTGCACTCCTCATGAATGATCAGCACATTTCGTGGATATTTTGAATATTTCCCTGGTGCTACGGAGAATGATCAGGATAAACCAGTGTGGGCAGTCGACTTTTATCAAATGGTGTTGAAGTGTGACGACATGTAAAAGGCCCCAAGCTGCGCAGCTGCTGCGCGCAGGGCCGCCGTGTCGTACCCCGCGTAACCAAACAGCCAGCCCCGGCGCGGGGATGTGATGGTGTAGCGCGACAGCGGCGTCAGCAAAATGCCCGCAGCCTGGGCGCGTATGGACAGCGCCTGGTCGTTCTGGCCTTCTGGCAATTCGTGCAGCAGGTGCAGGCCCTGTTCGCTGGGCTGCAGTTGCAAGCGGCCTGCGCTGGCCTGGGCCAGGGCGTCTATGAGTACGCGCTGGCGCTGCGGATACAGCTCGCGCATGCGGCGCAGGTGGCGCAAGAGGTGGCCTTCGGTGATGAAGCGGGCCAGCACCTCCTGGGCGTCGCCGGGCGCGTGGCGGTCCGACAGGGCGCGGGCCATGGCAAAGGCGCCGGCCAGCGCATGCGGCAGCACCACAAACCCCAGGCGCAAGCCCGGGTGCAGCGTTTTGGAGAAAGTGCCCACGTACAGCACGCGCTCGGCGTGCGGCAGGCTGCACAGGGCGGGCAGGCGGTGGGTGCCGTACTGGAACTCGCCGTCGTAGTCGTCTTCCACAATCCAGGCGCGCTGCGCATTGGCCCAGTCCAGCAAGGCCAGGCGGCGTTTCAGGCTCATTCGCACGCCGGTGGGGAACTGCGAGGTGGGCGTCACCACGGCCAACCGGGCGGCGGGCCAGTGTGTGGCGGCCTGGTCGATCACCAGGCCTTCGGCGTCCACGGGCACTGGCCGCACGGTGACGCCATGGCCGCCCAGGCTGGCGCGGATGCCGGGGTAGCCGGGGTCTTCCACCAGGGCCTCGTCGCCCACGTCCAGCAGCAGGCGGCCAATCAGGTCGATGGCCTGCTGCGAGCCCGAGCACACCACCACCTGGGCGGCCTCGCAGCGGATGCCGCGTGAGACCCACAGCCACTGCGCCACCGCCGCGCGCAGCGCGGGCGCCCCGGCCGGGTCCAGGTACTGGGCTTGCGCCATGCGCTGGGCCTTGGAGGCCTGGCGCGCCAGCCGGTCCCACAGCGCAAAGGGGAAGGTGGCAACCTCGGGCGCGCCTATGCGAAAGGGCACGGCCGCCTGCAGGGGCGGGTTCCAGCGCAGCACGGTGTCGGCAATCAACTGCCCGCGCTGCGACAGGCCGGCGCCCACGGCGGGGCGCAAACCCGTGGACGGCGAGCCCAAGGCACCCAAATCATCGGCCACGTAGCTGCCGTCCCCCACGCGTGCCAGCACATAGCCCTCGGACTGCAGGCGCTCCAGCGCCCACAACACGCTGTTGCGCGACACCCCCAGGGTCTGGGCCTGCGCACGCGAGGCGGGCAGGCGCGTGCCGGGCTTGAAGGTGCCTTGCTCGATGGCCCGGCGCAGCTCCAGGTAGACCCGCTGGCGCACCGTCTCGGCGCGCGGTTGGGGTGCACTGCTGGGTGCATTGGCTCTTTGGATCATGCGGAATTGGCCCTTTGCAATGCGGAGAAGTTTTATAAACTAAGGAGCCACTGTAGCAGCCAGTGCCAGCGCGGTCGCTACCCCACCCGGTACGTCGCCAGCCTCATTTTTTGCAACCCAACCGGGAGCCCCCCATGGCCCAGCACACCAGCACCGTTCTCTGGCAGCGCGACCAAACGCCGCAAGCGCCGTTTACCGACCACCGCTACAGCCGCCGCCACACCTGGCACTTTGATGGCGGGGCCGTGGTGAGTGCCTCGTCCTCACCGCACGTGGTGCCGCTACCGTATTCGGACCCGGCGGGGGTGGACCCCGAAGAGGCTTTTGTGGCGTCCCTGTCGAGCTGCCACATGCTGTGGTTTCTGGACCTGGCGGCCCGCGCCGGCTGGGTGGTGGACAGCTACCGCGACGAGGCCGTGGGCGTGATGGCGCGCAATGCCGAAGGCCAGGTGGCCATGACCCGCGTCACCCTGCGCCCGGCCGTGCAGTTTGCGCCGCAGCACCAGCCCACGCTGGCGGAGTTGCAGGACTTGCACCACCGCACGCATGCGTCCTGCTTTATCGCCAACTCGGTCAAGACCGAGGTGCTGTGTGAACCCGTTGTCGACACCCCCGGCAGCCCCAGCCCATGAGCACCCCAGCCATGTCCTCCATGTCCTATTCGCCCGCCCAGTTTCAGGAAACCGACCGCGCCACGCTGCACGCACTGGTGCGCGCCCACCCGCTGGCGACCTGGATCGTCCAGCACCAGGGGGAGTTGCTGGTCAACCACATTCCGATGCTGCTGGACGCAGACTGTGGCAAACACGGCACGCTGGTGGGCCACGTGGCGCGCGCCAACCCGGTGTGGCAGGCCCTGGCGGCAGGCGCCACGTCGGTGGCGGTGTTCTCCGGGCCGCAGGCCTATGTCTCGCCCAATTGGTACCCCAGCAAACACGCCCATGGCAAGGCCGTGCCCACCTGGAACTACACCACCGTGCATGCGCATGGCGTGCCCCAGGTCATGGACGATCCAGCGCGGGTGCTGGAGGTGGTGACCCGCCTGACCCAGGCGCATGAGGCGGGGCAGGCCCTGCCCTGGCAGGTGGCGGACGCGCCGGCCGACTACATCGACAAGCTGCTTCGGGCCATCGTCGCGGTGGAGATCCCGGTGCAGCGCTGGGAGGGCCGGTGGAAGGTTAGCCAGAACCGCCCCGCCGCCGACCAGCAGGGCGTGGCGGCGGGCTTGAATGCCCAAGGGGGGGAGGCGGCACAGATGGCCGCCCTGGTGCAGCAAAGGACCGCCCCATGAAAACCGCGCCAAGCGAATCCTCCATCACCCTGGACACCCTGCAGCCCGCGGACTACGCCGCCTGGCTGCGCCTGGCGCAGGGCTACAAAACCTTTTACGAAACCGAGCTGCCGCTGGCCGCCTACCAGCACACCTGGGATCGGCTGCTGCAGGGGGACGAAGTGCACGCCTTGGCCGCCCGGGTGCAGGGGCAACTGGTGGGCATCACGCACTACCTGTTTCACGCCAGCACCTGGTCTGCGCCGGTGTGTTATTTGCAAGATTTGTTTGTGGATGAGGCGGCGCGCGGCCAATGTGTGGCGCAGGCGCTGATTGCGCAGGTGGCCCATGCAGCGCGCGCACGCGGTGCCGTCCGGTTGTACTGGGGAACCCACCAAAGCAATGCACGTGCCCGGCGTCTGTATGACCGGGTGGCCACGCACCATGGCTTTATTCGCTACGACTATGCGCTGGAGTCTGATAATTGATGTCCTAATCTGATCGAAAGTGGTCCTTCTCGGTGCGGACATAGGGCAGTTCAGGCAACAGAATAAAGGCTTCTAACCACCACCCTGAAGATTGCCTATTATGAAAACATGTCTGATTGTGATTGACGTACAAGAGTCCTTCCGCCACCGCCCTTACTCCACCGAGCGCGACATCCCGGCCTACCTGGCGGCGCAAAACGCCCTGATCGAGGGCTGCGTGGCGCGGGGTGTGCCGGTGCTGCGGGTGCTGCACACCGACGGGCCCGACACGCCGGACAACCCCTTTGCCCTGGCCTCGGGCCATGTGGTACCGCTCACCGGCCTGGTGACGTTTACCCCGGCGGCCACGTTTCTCAAACACCGGCACAGCGCCCTGGTGGGCACCGGGCTGGACGTGTGGCTGACCGAAAACGGCGTGCGCCGCCTCATCGTCAGCGGCATCCGCACCGAGCAGTGCTGCGAAACCACCACCCGCAACGCCTCGGACCTGGGCTGGGCGGTGGACTATGTGGTGGACGCCACGCTGACCTTTGACATGGTGCAGCCCAATGGCCAGCCCCTGAGCGTGGCCGACATCAAGGCCCGCACCACCACCGTGCTGAGCGATCGTTTTGCCACCCTGTGCACGGTGGAGCAGGCCCTGCAGCGCGCGCAGGCCGCGGTATGAGCGCCACCCTGGCATCCCCCGTACCCGGTGCACCCCTGCAGGTGGCCATCCTGGTGTTTGACCAGGTGGAAGTGCTGGACTTTGCCGGCCCGTACGAGGTGTTCACCACGGCCAGCCGGGTGCACCAGCGCCCCAGTGGCGAGGCCCCGGACGGACGCGGCCCCTTGTTCACTGTGCGCGCCGTGGCCCGCACCTTGGCACCGGTGCGTGCGCGGGCCGGGCTGCAGCTGTTGCCCGACGCCGATTTCAGCAGCTGCACACAGGCCGATGTGCTCATCGTCCCCGGGGGTGTGGTGGACGCGGCGCAGCAGTGCCCCGAGACCCTGGCCTGGATAGCCAGGATCTCGGCCACGGTGCAGATCACGGCCTCGGTGTGCACCGGCTGCTTTTTGCTGGCTGCCAGCGGCGTGCTGCGCACCGAACGCGTCACCACCCATTGGGAAGACCTGGACGACTTGCGCCGCCAATTCCCCTTGCTGGAGGTGTGTGACAGCGTGCGCTGGGTGGACCTGGGCCGCCTGCTCACCTCGGCCGGCATCAGCGCGGGCATGGACATGAGTTTGCACCTGGTACAGCGCCTGGGCAGCGAAGCACTGGCGCTGCGCACCGCACGGCAAATGGACTACGCCTGGAACAAAGCGGCGTAATATCTCCGCGTACCAAGTGGGAGATTTGCCATGTTCACAAAAATGCCATGCAAAGCCATACGTGTTGATGCGCTGCACCTGGTCGCCGCAATGGCCGTTGGCCTGCTCAGCACGTGGCCCGCGCGGGCACAAAGCGTCCACACGGTGGAGGCGGCGGCGAAAATGCCCAGCCTGCGCAGTGGCCGCTGCATGGCATTGGCGCCGCAGGGGTGGACGATGGTCGCCAACCCCCAGGGCAGCACAGCCGACTTGCGCAGCCCCGACGGACGTATGTATGCGGGCTGGGGCATGGTGGCCATCAACCCCGCCATGCAGGCCTATTACGGCAACTTGTATGGGCCGCCCGAGACCTCGTTGGCCTTTTTGGCGGGCGCCATTGTTCAGCAAACCTTTGGCGACGCCAGCGGTGTGCGCTACACCAGCGCGCCGGTGTCGATTGACGGCTATTTCTCTCGGCGGGAGTTTGCATCGGAAAACTACCGTGGCTTGGTGTATTACCGCATCTATCCCATGGCCGCAAGCGCCTACGTGGAGTCCGCCTACTTTGCGATTGCCCCTGCCGCACAGTGGCGCAGCGTGCGCCCGGTGCTGGCGAACATTGCGGCGTCCATTCGCTGCAGCAGCACCCTGCGCCCCGACACAGGACGCGCGGATGGCGGAGGTGGTGGCAAGCGGCCCCGCCACGATGGCGCTGACGGGCTGGCCAATTCAAGCTACAACAAGGAGCTCGGCACGGAGTATGTGCATTCGCCCACCACCGGAGAAAACTACCTGGTCAATCCCGCCACCGACTACGTCAACGGCCCGCAAGGTTACGGCGCCTATATCAAAAATGGCAACGACTACACCAAGCTGGAGCCCGAACGCTCCGATTGATACGCGCCCGGATATGCCCCTTCATTTGCGCCGCACTGCGCGGCAAACGCACTTTACATGAAACACAGCGGCCTGATCGAGGTGCTTTTTATGCTCCTGCCCACCAGTTTGATACTGGACTGGGCGGGGCCCGCCGAGGCGCTGCGCATTGCCAACCAGCGCCTGCTGGCGCAAGGCCAGCCGGCGCGCTTTGCCATGCGTTTTGTCAGCCCACGCGCCCAGACCTCGACCTCTGTGGGCGTGCAACTGGCCGGGCTGGAGCCGCTGCCCGCGCATACCACGCTGCGCCATAGTTGGGTGGTGTTGCTGGGGCAGCCGGGTGAGCGCATCGAGGTGCATACGCCCGAGGCGCAAGAGCTGCTGCACTGGCTGCGCGGTCTGCGGCTGCACAGCGGCCAGTGTGAACTGGTGACCGTGTGCGCCGGTGCCGTGCTGGCGGCCCACGCCGGGCTGATGGCGGGGCGGCGCGCCACCACGCACCACCACCACCTGGACGAACTGTTGCGCACCGAGCCGCGCTGCGATGTGGTGGCCAACCGCGTGTTTGTGGAGGACGGCCCGGTGTTCAGCAGCGCGGGGGTCACCACCGGGATCGATTTGTTTTTGCACCGCATCAGCGCGGTGTGTGGCGCGCCCCTGGCCGCGCAGGTGGCGCAGTCCATGGTGGTGGCGCTGCGCCGGGGCCCGAACGACCCCGAGTTTTCGCCTTTTTTGGCCTACCGCAGCCATCTGCATCCGGCCCTGCACCGGGTGCAGGACGCTGTGAGCCAGGCACCCCAAAACGAATGGAGCGTGCCGCGCATGGCCGAGGTGGCCCACACCTCGCCGCGCCACCTCACGCGGCTGTTTTTGGAGCATGCCGACATTGCCCCGCTGCAGTACCTGCGCCGCATCCGCCTGGCGGTGGCGCAGGCCGCGCTGCAGTCGGGCCACAACGTCACCCAGGCGGCTGCAACCGCCGGTTTCAGCTCCGATACCCAGCTGCGCCGCGCCTGGCACCAGTTTGGGCTGGAGGGGACGCCCGCAGGGTAGGGCGAGAGAGAGTCAGATCAGCGGGTGAACGCAGGGTGACAGGCCCACGGCACACGGTATTTCTGAGTCGGGCGATGGCGGCAATAGCGACTTGGTCCCATTGGTTGCTGGCGATATTGGCCGTCAGTTAGGAATGTGTTAGTGATTTTGCTACACCCGGTGTTATAAATTTACTGCGCAGTGTTGTTTTATTTTTTGCCCCACCTGTGGTGGAGGTGGGATCTAAGCGGCTGTCATCAGGTCGAAGGATCTATGTCGGGGAGTTGTGGGCAAGTTACGCATCGCGTAGCGGCTATCCACAGCGGGCGTACGTGCCCCAAAAGAATTTTTTCAGCTTCTATCCCTGCACCTCCACCCGCAAGTTTCTTTCGCCATCCGGGGGGGGCGCTCAGAATTCATGACAGTTAGAACGATACCCGGGGTCCACCTGGTTGGGAAAAATAGCTATAGATCAGGCTTGCGTTTTTGGCCAGTTTGTAACGATTGGATCCAGAAAAATCTGGTGATCAGGATCGGTTGAACGGAGAAGACAAGTGTTGCCAAACCCCATATTCAAGTGGTGATAGTACGCGTGTAGCCAGATCGCATCGGCAATGATAGGTGGTAGTTCCGGATAGTAGGAACTCGTCGTTTTGGCGGCGATTTCTAGAGCGCTATTCGTCGCAGTTTTCAATATCCATGGAGGTGGTGTGTCCGGCGGGCAGGCGTGCGAAATTGGAATATGGACACGACCGGCGAAAAGCCTGGGGAGAAGGCTGTTCGGTGAAAGTTGCGCTTTCAGCAAGTCCAGCGCCATGTTCGCTCCGCCAATGGCAATCAGGCGTAAATGTTTCGAATCGAAGCCGAACAGGCTACGCAGTTCACGGAGCAGGCTTGGAAAGCAGGACACAGTGTCGCTTGGCGAATCCACCAGCGGATCCAACTGATCCATCTCGTAAAGCACAATGGTCAAAATGATGCTGGCCTTTTCTTTATTGAATGCTTGTAAGCAAGCCCTTAATTTTTGCGTTGCTTTTTGTTTGGCTTTTTCTAAAACTGAACTGACGGCGCCTTGGTTGAAATGCCACGATGAGTTTGACAAGCCTGTGCTCAGAATTTCCAGTTCGTCCTCAAGCTCTTCAGCGGTGATGTTTGCGAATTTTTCCAGCAATGAATGCGCCACTGATTGTTCTGCTGCCGCACCGAGTTCGGCGCCCCAGTTGACGAAATTGGGGCCAAGACTGACCTTGGAATTTTGCTGTGTTTTTTGGCCGATGTCGTCCTTGATTTCAATATTGCCACCGGCCGACCGAATGTAGGCCTGACGAGCACGAATGACCAAAGGCCGCAGCTCCGGCACATCAGCAACGCACTTTTCGACAAGGGATAAGTAGATTTTTCGCAACAGACGCTTGAGAAGTGCCTCGCGACTGATGCTTCTGGGAATTCGAAGTGCGATCGTCAGGTGAATTCGCGGAGTTGCGTTTACGCCTTCTGCTCCTTCATTGTCTGCAGGATGGCGGTCTCGATAGGCTTCCTCTTCCAAAGCTTGGCGCACAATCTCCAAGCATCCGACACCGCGAACACCTGTGACAAGCAGAGGGAACTGGTTTTCTTTCAGGCAGGCCACTATTGAGGCAAGACCAGTCTTGTTGAGTGTTTGCTGGTCCGGTGAATTCGGTCCCGGCATTGTTGTCGGCTTAGCCACTGGGTCACTCGACACCGGTGCCATATCTTTCGTTAGTTCTGGCAACCATGTATTGAATTCGACGGTCATAGTGGTTCTCCACGCGCCACGCGAAGTGCCAAGTCGGGGCGTTTGGAGCGCTTGAGCAATTGGGCCAATCCCCGTTGAATCGGAGCATTGGTTGACGCTTCCAGATAGGCCTCCCGCCACAATCCTTCAGCCTTACTTTCATCATCACCATCGCTGTAAATTAGCGTTGCCAGGTTGTGCTTGGTGTCGGGGTCCCATAGAGTGGTTCCCTGCAAACTCCAGTAGAGATTCTTCGCCTGCTCTCTGTATTCTGGTCTACCCGCCGCATCGGTAGCGAGATAGTCGCCCAGTGCCCGTTGCAACTGCTGCTTTTTATTCGCCTCGACCGCGGAGTGTCCGATCACGTGAAGTACCGCATCAACTACTTGCTGTTGCACTTCCTTATTCTCACCAGCGCATCGGAGCAGAAAAACAGCCCCACTCATTGTCGGTGTGGCCAAGAGACTCGCTGCCATTGCGCCAAAGTCTAAGGGTTGGCCGGTTTTGGCAGCCAATTGATATTCGAGTGTTTCGTGCATCTGCTTTTCCTTGGCGGGCAATGATTCCTTGGGGAAACGAGTCAGCCAATATCGCGCGGCCTCTTTAGGCGCGTCGGTCTGCGCCCGAGGGTCTGGCGAAGAGAGCTTTTCGTCCTTCAAATCGATCAAGAAACTCACATACTGCCTTACAAGTCGGAAGTCCGTGTCGAATTTTCCACGATCACGCTGGTGACTGTGAATCCGCCAAGCTATGTCTGGAAACCCTTCTGTCTCAGCAGACACGGCAAGATTCCCAATTAAAGGCGGGCTAAGGCCGTCGTCAAATTTCTCTATCAGATCCCAGACTTCGGCTAAATACTGCCCCGTGATCTCGGACTTATCGACTCCCGCGTCGATAAGAAGTTCCAAAATATTCAATCTGGATTGGGCCTCTTTCAAGGTGTTTATTGGCTTGCCTGCATCCACATCGAGCGGTGGCAATGAGTCAACAAGCGTCGGATCTGACTCCACATCCACTTTACGATCTAACGTCTTTTTGTCCGGGTCACCCTGCAAATACTCCTCTTGAAGGACTTTTTCGAGAACAGGCTCAATGAGGATCATTTCCTCTAGATTTGCCCCGACACGGTAACCACTTTCATCGCCAGCCGTTGTCCTAAGGTAGCTCCACGGTCTAAGGCTCTTGGCCAACTGTCGCAAAGCGACGAGTATGTTTAATGGCGGCGGTGGCAAATCGAACAATCTCGCCGAAATCCCTTCCCAGTCATGGGTTGTGAAGTTGGCTTTCTCACAGATTTCCAGATAGGGCCTTTCCACAAGACGCTTAACAAATTCATTGATCGCGGATTCGGAGGTTTCAGCAAGTTCACCTTCTACCTCCGGCCACAATTGCGCCATCGCCGCATGGAAAACAGCAATACTTCGACGATTAGTGAGATCTCTTAAAGCATCGACCGGTAGCGTCATGTCTGTCAATGCCATGTCGCTAGGCGCAAGTAAGAGGACAAGCTTGTTCAAGATACGTTTGTAGGCTCGCGGGGTAACCGTGTTGCCGAGTGTTCGCAGCAAGATGGGACGCAGGTCTTGTTCCCACTTGCCGTCTATTTCAGTGCGAAAGAACTCAGTGTAATTTGTTTGCGCCTTATAGACCGAGCTGGCAATACGAGTAGGATTGCTCTTGGTGAAAGAGGGCAAGGTGTATGTCGTTCTAATGTACTTTTGCAGCGCCTTCTCGGGTGTCAGGCCATCGCACAAAATCCTCTCAAACCGTTTGCTGTAGGCTTGTTTCAGTACAGTTCTATCCGCCGAAATTAGAAAACAAAGATGTTCGCAGGTGACAAAACGCTGAATGACGCGAAGCAGGTCTGCCGCGAATTCGGGTAGGCAACGATCAAGATCGTCGATCAAAACGACCAATTTTCGTGGAGCAGCTATCTCTTTGTTTTCCGCGTCTTCTATCATCGGTTTCGCATCATTTTTGGTTAGTGCCTTGGCAAGCCATTCTTCAAACCGGCCCAAGGAGCCAATCTGATTTACATCGGAGTTAATGCCGTTTGCGCGAAATGCGCAGCACAGGCTCTCAAGTTGATCATGGGCGCGTACGGGGTCGGTCAGCAATGAATACCCGTTGACGCTAGTTTCGGAGTCGGCCGATAGAACCCGGTCGGTCATGAATAACAACAGAGCTTGCCCTGGTGCATCGGTTTGCTCGAACTGGGTTGCGATGAACTCAGTCCACAAAATTCTCGATGGGTACTCATTCTTGGCAGTTATGCCAAGCGTGTCATTCTGTTCGGGACTCGGGTGATCAGCCTTGTTTGTACTTGGCTGTTGCATTGTCTGGTCCAGTTCTTCGAGTTGCTCTTTGAGCAGTCTGCAGAATGATGTTTTTCCACTGCCCCATCCACCATCGATATGCAGCACATAAGGGCCAGCCTGCTTCAAAATGGAATGCGCCAATTTTTTGGCCATTGAAGAAAAACCCAAGACATCATCATTGCAAGATTTGATTGGCAAGTCATCCAGCAAAGGGGGGGACGTATAGGATGCATCAAATGTCATGTGAATTTTTCGCTAGGGATGATTGGGAGCGCGCGTAATAGTGTCCCCGGTTTGATCGTGGACATATCAAAATATTCTTCTGTGCATAGCGTACCATTCGACGACTATGTATTCATGGTGTGAAACGTAGAGTTCAATTACTTTTCACTGTCCAGTGAATAAGTTCAGGTGTAAGTATTAAGCCCTGCCTATATCGCCTTTGATGGAAACCAACGCATCGTTTGAGGTCCTCTTTCCAAGGTCGCGCTCTGGATTGATGCCCTCACCATTGAGGTTCGCCTGCGGCGCCACTTGCTACTTGCGCTTCTGTGCGAGGTCTGAATGGTGTGGACCGGAAATGCTGAGTCCATTTCGCATGAACGCATGCGGCCTGTATGCCAGAAACGTCCTTCAGCGCGAGCCTCCAAACTCGCGAGTCGGGCGCGCGAGTGATGATCTGCCGGTTTCAGCTCCGATACCCAGCTGCGCCGCGCCTGGCACCAGTTTGGGCTGGAGGGGACGCCCGCAGGGTAGGGGGCTAGGGGGCTGCTACGATGGCTGTGCCCATCCCCGCACGCCTTGAGGAACCCGATGAACCCATCCCCTGAAAACCCGCACGCCTACCTGGAGAACCGGGCGCTTTTGCTGCTGCTGGTGGCCGTGTCCCTGGCCCTGGGCTGGATCTTGCTGCCCTTTTACGGGGCGATTCTGTGGGGCGTGATCATCGCCTTGCTGTTCACGCCCTTGTACCAGCGGCTGCTGGCACGGCTGAAGCAGCGGCGCACACTGGCGGCTGTTTTGACGCTGCTGTTTGTGCTGGTGATTGTGGTGCTGCCTTTGGCGCTCATCACCGCTGCACTGGCGCATGAGGCGGCCCTGGTGTATGAGCGGCTGCAGTCGGGGGAGCTCAATCCCACGCTGTATTTCCGCGGCCTGTTCAACGCGCTGCCCGATTGGATAGGCGCACTGCTGGACCGCTTCGGGTTGGTCAATTTCAGCGCCTTGCAGCGCCGCTTGTCGGCCGCACTGACGCAGGGCACCCAGCTCATTGCGACGCAAGTGCTGAGCATCGGGCAAAACACCTTCGAATTTGTGGCCAGCGTGTTCATCACCCTGTACCTGGCTTTTTTTCTGATCCGCGATGGCGACAAGGTGCTGTGCACCATTGGGGCGGCGATCCCGCTGGCGAGTGCGCACAAGCAGGAGCTGCTGGACAAGTTCACCACCGTGATCCTGGCCACGGTCAAGGGCAATCTGCTGGTGGCGGCCATTCAGGGCGCACTGGGCGGCCTGGCTTTCTGGTTTCTGGGGGTCAGTGGGGCGCTGTTGTGGGCGGTGTTGATGGCGTTTTTGTCCTTGGTACCCGCCGTGGGGGCCGGTCTGGTGTGGCTGCCGTTTGCGCTCTACTTTTTGATGACCGGCGCCATCTGGCAGGGGGTCGCACTGATCGCCTACGGCATGTTGGTGATCGGTCTGGTGGATAACCTGCTGCGCCCGATTCTGGTGGGCAAGGGCACGCGCATGCCCGACTATGTGGTGATGATCACCACCCTGGGCGGCATGGCGGTGTTTGGTATCAACGGCTTTGTCTTGGGGCCTGCGATTGCGGCCATGTTTATCGCGGTCTGGCACATCTACGCGAGCACACGCACCTGATTCCATTTCCATATGAAACCTTCAGTGCGGTAGGTTTTTGGGGTGCTCAAAAAAGAAACGCAGCATCTCCCGCGTGGCATCGGGCCCCGTGGCATCGGTGTAGGAGCCCTGGCCGTGGCCGCCCGACCAGGCGTGCCCGGCCCCATGCACCAGCCAATGTTCGGTCAGGGCCTGGCCCCGGTCCCCGTGCTGGGTGGAGCGTGTATAGCGCCGCCCCTGGGCCGAGACGCCTTGCTCCACGCGTGCGCTGCCGGGCGGAAAGGTGCCCGTTGGGTCTGCACCGGCGGCGCCCGCCAGCGCTGCAGCAATCACCTGCTCGCCGTTGCGCGGGTGCACGGTTTGGTCCTGGTCTCCATGGAACACGATGGTGGGGATGGGGATCTTGGGCTGGAGCGGCGCTTTGGGGGGCGCGCCTCCATGGGCGGTCTTCGGCGGGGTGATAAATTGAATCTTGCCACTTTGCATCACCATGAGCGCCTCGGCCACATTGCTGGCCGAGCCATTGGGCAGGCCGGAATGCACACCCACCGCCGCAAACAGCTCGGGGTAGGCCGCCGCCACGATGGCGGCCATGGCGCCACCGGCCGACAAACCGGCCACATAAACGCGCCTTGCATCCATGCCGTGCTCTTGCATCACCGTCTGGGTCAGGCTGGTGAGCAGGGCCGGTTCGCCCCGGCCGCGTTGCTGGTGGTTGTGTTTGAACCAGTTCCAGCAGCGCGACGGGTTGGCCTCTTGCGGCTGCTCCGGGTACAGCACGAAAAAGCCTTGCGCGCGGGCCTGGTCGTTCATGCGGGTGCCGGCCGCGAAGTCGTCCGGGTTCTGTGTGCAGCCGTGCAGCATCACGACCAGCGGCAGGGGCTTGCCGCCTTGGTGGCCCGGTGGTTGGTAGAGCTTGTAGCGGCGTGTCAACCCGGCGTGGGTGTGGGTGCCGCTAATAAAGGTCTCTGTGCCCTTGCCCGTCCCGGGAGTGGGTTTGGCCGTTTGGGGTGGGAGCACCTCGTCGTGCACCTCGAAAACACAACCATCGAGCACCAGCGGCGTTGCCTCCGGCCGCATGCCGCCGGGCGTGGCGGCTGGTGCTGGGCTCTCCGCCGAGGTGCCCCGTAGCGCGCGCTGTATGGCTGCAGTTGCTTCCTTTAAGCGGCCCTTGTGCGTCAGTTGGGTGGCTTTGCGCATCAGCTCTTGAAAGATTTCGTTCATACAAACTTCCTTGGGTTGGAGGGGAGAGCAGGCGGCGGGTGATCAGCCCAGGCGGCTGGCCAGTGCCGCCTTGACTGCCGGGCTGGCCTGCAGCGCGCCCAGGATTTCCAGCGAGGCAATGGTGGCCAGCGCCAGCTCGGGGCTCACGTCGTGCGCAATCGTCACCAGACCGAGGGCACGAATTTGCAGCGTCTGGTTGGCCGCCTGCACGGCGCGCAAATCGCCCGCACTGAGGTGTTGCAGACCCATCACCAGCATCTTGCGCGCCACCACCTGCTTCACGGCGTCTGAATGGGTGCCAAGCTGGTTGCGGATGGCGGTGCGGATGAAATCAGTGCGGTTGCTGTAAAAGCCCTCGGCCACCAGCAGGTCGATGTGGCCCAGGTCAACAAAACCGAGGTTGATGGTGATCTTCTCAGAGTCCGCCACCTTGGCCTTGATGGAGTGAAGTGGGGTGTTGGAATTCATGCCACCATCCTATCACCATCCATATGGATGGTGATAGGATGGTTTTGTTATGAAGCAAGGCTGAAACAGACGCACCATTCATTTGTCCATGGTTTGCAAATTGGCAATGTCTGAATAAGGGTAAACCCTATACTTGGTGTTGCACGTATGGCACTGGCCAGCAAAAAAAGGGTTCTCATGACCGACAGCGCAACACTTGCAGTACGCCGAATTTTTCCGACTTGGTCGGGCTTTGCTCTATTCAAAGGCTTGCGCCGCACCCCGGCGCGCTGCCTTAGCCTTGCGTTGCAGGGCGGGGGCGCCCAGGGGGCGTTCACCTGGGGTGTGCTGGACGCGTTGCTCGAAGACCCCAGCATTGCCTTCGATGGCCTGAGCGGCAGCGGTTCCGGGGCCATGAATGCAGTGGTCTTTGCCGACGGCTGGGTCAAAGGCGGACGCGAGGGCGCGCGCCAGGGTTTGGCCGATTTCTGGGCTGAAATCGGCAAACACACGCCCTCTGAACGCAGCCCCTTCAATCTGAACGCCTTGCGCGATCTGCTCAACCGACAGATCGACTTTGAGCGCGTGCGCCGCCTGAGCCCCTTCAAATTGTTTGTGGGCACCGTACAGGCCAACACCGGCAAGCTGCGCCTCTTTCGCGAAACCGAACTCTCCGCGCAAGTGGTGCTGGCGTCGGTCTGCCTGCCCAAGATCCATCTTGCGGTGGAGATTGCGGGTGAGTGTTATAGGGCCGGAAGTGATTTGGCCAATCCGACGGTGCTCCCGCTGTTGTATGACTGCGATTCGCAGGATGTGCTGCTGGTATTGCTGAGCCCGCTCCAGCCCACCACCACGCCGCGCACGGCGCAGGAGGTGGAGGCGCGCACCATGGCGCTGGCATTTGGCGCCCATTTTTTGCGCGAAATGCGCATGTTCGCCTATGCCCATGCATTCGCAGACCCCACCGTGTTGACCGGGAGCCGTCTGGACCAGCGGCTGCAGAACATGCGTTTTCACATGATCGATACCGGCCAACAGGCCAGCGTGCACTTCTCCGACACCACGCCGCTGGCCCCCACCCCGTATTTGGAACAGCTGCGCGCGCAGGGCCGCGAGCAGGCCGCCCACTGGCTCAGTGCGCATGTGTCGGGGGTAGGGCGGGAATCGACGGTGGATATCCAGAAGTACTTCACCTGAGGGCTGTGCTGGATAGGGGTTTTTGGCCACCAGCCTGCGTGGAGTATGCGTTGACGGCTATGGTTTTCGTAGCAAAATGGCAACGAAAAAATGGCAGGAAAACGGAATGAATACATTTTCAAACTGGCGCTCGGTGCGCATGTGGGAGTCGCGGGTGGCGCGCGATTTGCGCCAGCAGCGCATGCTTTGGCTGCACGGGCTGTGCATTGGGTTGATTACGCTGGCGGTCACTTGGGGCGCGTCGGCGCTGCAAATGCACCTGGGCGGTGAATCGCTGGCGCTGCGGTATCTGGTGTCCTTGGGTGTGGGTTACTTCACTTACCTGCTCACGGTGCGGGTGTGGGCGGCGGCCCTGCTACGGCGCGACCACGCCGAGGTGCCTGATGTGTCGGGTCTGGATGTGTCCAGTCCCCAGGGCGGCTGTGACCAACCCGGCCTGCCCGAACTCCGCAGCGGTGGAGGCGGGGACTTTGGCGGTGGCGGTGCATCGGGTGAGTTTTCAGACGGCGCAGCTGGCGCGGCCGACAGCCTCGGAGACCTGGCCGGGAGCGCCATAGAAGTGGCCGCCGGTAGCGACGAAGCCGCCATCGTGGTGGTGCCTGTGGTGGCCGTGTTCTTGGTGGGGAGCGCGATTTTTGTAGGGGCGGGCTCCCTGGTGCTGCTGTACTTCGGCTGGGAGGTCTTGCTGGCAGTGGCGGTGGAATTGGCTTTCTCCTACGCCACGGCGCGCACGGCCGTGCGCGTGTCGCGCGAGGGCTGGGCGTCGGCCGCCGTGCGCCTGACCTGGAAACCCCTGGCGGGCGCCGTGGTCTGCGCGGTGGCGCTGGGGGCCGCGATTGACCACTTCATTCCCACGGCGCAGTCCCTGCCGCAGGCGCTGAAAGTCTTGCAACTGAAATAGCAGAGGGGATTCATTTTAAAATGTGTCCCCAAAGGGGCGTATTTGCAATATTTACCTGCGTTTCTGAAGTATTTGCCCCGTTGGGGGCAAATTTCTGCAAATATCTTGATTGAAACGATAAACTGACCCCATAAGGTCAAAATATATGCAGCTCACGCACCCAGAACTTGCCGAACTCGCCCAGCGATTGCAGCACGAGCGCAAGGCGCAGGGTTTGTCGCGTGAGCAGGCCGCAGCGGTGTGCAATGTGAGTGTGTCCTTCATCCGCGATGCCGAGAGTCACCCCGGACGCTGCTCATTGGAGCGCTTGTTGCAACTCACCCAGGGCCTGGGTCTCACGTTGGCGCTCTCTGGCTGGCAAACCGACCCAAGGCCCTCCGCATGATCCGCCTGCGCGTGTGGGCCGGTCTTCGCTCCATGGGTACGTTTGGCCATGCGGCAGGGGATTACTTTTTTGAATACGACGTGCAGTGGTTGCAGCAGACGGGTGCCTATGCGCTGGCTCCCCAGTTTCCTTTGCGGCCGGCGCAGTTCACGGGCGCAATCGTTCGCAGTTTTTTTGAAAACCTGCTGCCCGAAGGCGCTGCGCTGGACGATGTGATCAGTGCCCTGGCCCTGCGCAACCCGAATTCCCTGGAGTTGCTGGGGCGCTTGGGCCAAGACTTGCCGGGGGTGCTGTCCTTGCTGCCCGAGGGTGTTCAGCCCGAGTTTCCCCCCCAATATCGCCCCTTACCGTTTGCTGAATTGAGCCGCCGCCTGCAAAGCAAACAGCCTCTACTGGTGTCAAATGACCAGAGCACGATGTCCTTGGCCGGTGCGCAAGAAAAACTACCTCATTGGCAACGCCGATGCGCATGCCAAAAACATGTCGGTACTGGTGGACGACAAAGGCTATCGCCTGGCACCGTTTTACGACCTGTTGTGTGTCAAAGCCTATGGCGACGAAAGCCTGGCGCTGTACATAGGCGACGAAGACACATTTGCCGCCGTGGGCGCCCATTCGTGGGAAGCGCTGTGCAAAGACTGCGGCTTTCGGCTTCCAGAAACGCTGAAAGGCTTTCGCAAAATGGCGCAGGCCCTGTTGCCTGCGTGGGCCAAGGTGCTGGAGCGCACGCTGGCCGAGCCCCAGCTTACCCAGGCCGAGCGTGAACTTCTGCAGCGCATGACGCAGGTGTTTGAAGCCCACGCCCACAATGCGCTGTCCATGACGCAGAACCTGGGTTGATGCTGCTAATTTAGGCCTCCAGCCCCCGTGGAATATGCGCAGGCCGCTATTAAATTTGTATCGATTGCCCCGGCGTCTCCGCAGACCAGGCAGCCTGAAACTCACCGGGAACTCGCCTGGAATGGCACCCTTGGGCGCCTACCAGGCCGGGGTGTTCGAGTCGCTCTGCAGGGTCTACCGCGAACCGACCTGGGTGGCCGGCATCTCGATCGGGGCCGTCAATGCCGCGATCATCACGGGCAACCCACCGCAGGCCCGCGTGCCCAAGTTGCGCGAATTCTGGGAGCTGGTCAGCTCCACATGGCCGGTGCCGACGCTCGCCAGCGGCATCCACGCCCGCGAAATGTTGAACGACGCCAGTGCAACGCAGGTCATGCTGCTGGGCGTGCCCGGGTTTTTTACGCCCCGCTTTCCGCCCGCCCCGTTCCAGCCGCGTGGCACCTTGGAGGCCATCAGCTACTATGACACCGCGCCGCTGCAGCAAACGCTGGAGCGCCTGGTCGATTTTGACCGGATCAACGCGGGTGCGATACGCCTGTCGGTGGGGGCGGTCAATGTGCGCACCGGCAATTTTGCGTATTTTGATTCGGCCAAGCAGCGCATCGACGTGCGCCACATCATGGCCAGCGCCGCCTTGCCGCCCGGGTTCGCACCGGTGGAGATCGATGGCGAGTACTACTGGGACGGCGGGCTGGTATCGAACACGCCATTGCACTATGTGCTGGAGCAGCCAGGCAAGCCGTACCGGGTGATTTTTCAGGTGGATTTGTTCGCAGCGACCGGCGCTCTGCCCATGACCCTGCCCGAGGTGGTTGAGCGTGAAAAAGACATCCGTTTTTCTAGCCGAACCCGGCTCAATACCAGCCACGAGCGTGACCGGCAGGCCATCGCCCATGCCGCACAGCGCCTGCTGACCAAGCTGCCTCCCGAACTGCGCGACGACCCCGATGTGCGGTCGCTGGCGCAGTTGCGTTGTGAGAGCGAGGTCGACATCGTCCACCTCATCTACCGCAGCAAACACTACGAAACCCAGTGGAAGGACTATGAGTTCTCGCGTTTGTCGATGCAAGAACACTGGAATACCGGAGGTGCCGACATTTCACAGACCCTGCTTGACCCGCGTTGGCTGCAGCACCAGCGAAATACCGCGGGCGTGCACGTGTTCGATCTGGTCTCCGACAGACCGCCGGCGGGCGCCCACCACGTTCATTGAAGGAGGCAGCCCCATGAAATTCCAAGACAAAGTCTGCATCGTGACCGGCGCCGCCAGCGGCATCGGCAAGGAAATTGCGCTGACCTTTGCACGCGAGGGCGGCCAGGTCGCCATTGCCGACCTGCAGCAGGGCGCCGCGCAGGCCTGCGCCAACGAGATCACCCAAAGCGGCTGCACGGCAATGGCGGTGGCGATGGACGTGACCAGCGAAGCGCAGGTCCATGCGGCCGTGGCCCAGGTGGTGGCGGCCTACGGCGGGGTGGACGTGCTGGTCAGCAACGCCGGCATCCAGACCGTGCACCCGCTGGAGGAGTTTCCCTTTGCGGACTGGAAAAAGCTGCTCGCCATCCACCTGGACGGCGCCTTCCTCACCACCAGGGCCTGCCTGCCGCACATGCGCTTTGCCGGCAAAGGCGGCAGCATCATCTACATGGGCTCGGTGCATTCCAAAGAGGCATCCAAGCTCAAGTCCGCCTACGTGACGGCCAAACACGGCCTCATTGGCCTGTGCAAAACGGTCGCGAAAGAGGGCGCCGAGCACGGCATCCGCGCCAACGTGATCTGCCCCGGCTTTGTGCGCACGCCGCTGGTGGACAAACAGATCCCCGAACAAGCCAAGGCCCTGGGCATCAGCGAAGAAGAAGTCATCCAGAAGGTGATGCTGCGCGAAACCGTGGACGGCGAGTTCACCACCGTGCAGGACGTGGCGCAGGTCGCGCTGCTGTTCGCCAGCTTTGGCTCCAACGCACTGACCGGGCAATCGCTGGTGGTCAGCCATGGGTGGTTCATGCAGTAGGCTTGCTGCGCATTACGCGGTGTTTTAGGGCTCTGGCCAGCGTGGAATGTGCGTAGACAGCTATCTAATTTGTAGCAACTTCATATTGACGATGGATTGAGTTGCGCCTCGGCCCGCGCAAGTTGCTCCATCAGATCCGCAAACGGTGGCGGCTCGGTCATGAACATGGGGCGCATCGTTGCATAGTCTTGCCCCAGGGCGCCTTGTCGCTCAGGCGGTGGCAGCAAGCGAAAAGAGCCATGGTGAGCAAGGTCGTAGCGCGCCCAGCCCCGGGCAAACACACGGCTTTTCCAGTCCACCACACGGTTGCATTGGTCTTTGTCGGCCATGAATTGCGCAGCATTGGGGTGCGCCAGCAGCTTGACCATGTCAAAGTAATGCCGCGCATAGCGAGTGGGCGTGGGCGAATCCGGTGGGCGGTGAAACTCTGCGTGCAGGATAGTGGCCTTTTCCCAAAACGTGCGCTCCAATTCCAGCGCTGTTACGGTACAAGACCAGTCCTCAAACAAGACCGGGTAGATATCTGCCAGCAATGGTTTTACCGCATAGTGGCCCGTGGGCTGTTGGTCAGTCAGCGTGCCCAGCTCCAGCTTGACCTCGCGCTTGAGGTAATCAAACCCGCCGCCCTGTGTGCTGGGGTAGCGAAAGTACACGATAGGCGACTTGGCCTCTGCGTCCACCTCAAAGTGAAGCCAGGAGCCCATCGGTGCGGCTCCCAACGCGTGCGAAATGGTAGCCTCCAGCGCAGGCATCAGCACTGCCTGTGCCTTGACGCTGCACAAGGCTTGCATCTGCATCACTGCAGCATCGCGCTTGACCCGGCTGGTGAGCGCGTCAAAACCGGCAGCATCCGCGCCCACAAAACCAGGTACCAGACACAAATCAATGTCCTCTGAAAACCGGTCAATCACACCAAACACCTTCGACAAAGACGTGCCGCCTTTGAATACCAAATGCGGTGCCAGTTCAGGCTGGGTGAACAGCAGACCCAAAAGCCAACTCACCCAAAAGTCTTTTTCCAGAATGACGGCCTGCCCGGCATTGCCAAGCGCAGCTTGCTCAAATGTCAGCGCGCGCCGCGCGGGCGGCAGTGCCAGAAATCTATTGGCCAAACTCATGTGTTGCTTGCCTTCCATTGGGGCGGTGTTGGTAAGGTCAGGGTATCGTCCTGCGCCACCTCGCGCAGCAGCGGCCGCATCCACGCAGGAGCCAGAGCCAGGTCTTTCATCACCTTGGCCCGTTCATCGGCTGGAATGTTCTTGCGCAGCCGCTCGATATGCGCAGGGGTGATGTGCTGCACGCCCATGCTTTTGAAAGCCTGAATCAGCAGCCCACTCAAGCGGCCCGCCGCCGCCATTTGGCGTGGTGTGGTGCGCTGCAGACGTATTTGCATGGGCCCCGCCTGTACGGTGCGGCTGATTCCATCGGTTAGCAGCACCACTTTGGCGGGCACTTGTTCCGACAGCCCCAACATATTGGCAGCGTAAACCCCTATGGGCTGGGTGCGCAGCTTGTCTTTGCCTGCAATGGCTTTGATGATGGTGTCCACCGATGGCCACAGCGTGCCCAGCAAGTCATCGTGGCGGGGTTTGTCATACAACCCGCGCGACAGCCGCCGCAAAACCCCTGCGGCCACCAGCCGTTGCAACGCTTTGTCGATTGCCGAGCGGCTGCCCAAGGTGGCAAATGTGTCTGGCAAAAACACGGATCCACGCGGACACCGTTGAACATGACGTGAAATCTTTGTATCAATGCTGTTAATTGAGTCTGCACGCGGCATAGGAGGCGATTCATGAATTTCTATTTGTCCGAAAAATAGCATGTTTTTCGGACAAATAGAAATTGTTTTTTTGCTTGTTTAAACCAAAAAATCGACCACCTCCCGGAAAACGCCCGCGGCTGCAGCGGAGCAATTTCTGCTGGCTGTGCGCATCGACTACGGGAACGTGGGTTGGAAAGCGAACTGAGCTGCTGGATATCCATTGCGGCTGCCCAGGTGCGAGAGGTTCTTGCCAACGATGCGGCGCCAGCTAATTTTTTGCCGATATCCACACTTTGCTGGGCGGTGTATCGTTTTCGCCGCTGGCCTAGCTACCCAAGCGTTGCCGCGTGTTGTGGGTTGGGTAGTAAATTCGAGCAGATTGACTGGCTCAATGGGCCATCCGTGCACAGGTAACGGCTGCGATTACAAGGGATTGTCAAGACCGCTTCTCAAGCCAAATAATTGGGCTTAATCAGAGGGAGAAAAATGCGAATAACTGCATCACACATCGTGGAGTGGGCAAATACAAAGGCCAAGGAAGCCCAAACGGATTTGCCACGTTTGATTCGGCGGCTTTGTTTTGATGCAGCATCGACGCGTCAACTTTCCTTTCCTGCAGGAGATTCAACGTATGCGCCTGGTTGGGATGGTGTTCTTTTCCGCGAACGAGGTGATGCATGGGCGCCAGTTGGTAAATCCTATTGGGAAATAGGCTGCGACCAAGATCCGACCACAAAGGCCAACGGCGATTATCAAAAGCGTTCGATAAAGACCTGCGCGGAAGACCGTTCCTCAGCTGCGTTTATTTTCGTGACACCACGTCGATGGACAACAAAAACACGCTGGATTGCAGAGCAACGCGCCAAAGGTGACTGGGCAGACGTTCGAGCCTACGATGCTGATGACTTGGAGCAATGGCTTGAGCAAACCCCGGCCGTGGCGCTGCAATTCAAGGAGGAGCTTGGGCTGACCGGTGAGGGCGTCGAAAGCCTTTCCCGTTATTGGCAGTTGTGGTCGCAGCAATGCAGCCCGGCCATCACGCCCGACGCCTTGTTCATCGACCGAACAGAGGTCCGTGACACCTTGATCAAAAAAATCCGGGGAGAGCTCGCCCAACAATGCGTCACATCGCCTCTTACGATCCGCGCTGACAGCGTTGAGGAGGCCGCAGCGTTTGCCGTCGCCACACTGATGCATTTGGACGAACTGGCGGATCAAGCGCTAATCGTGACCGAGCCTAATGGATGGAGATTTGTAGAAAGGAATCAACAACTGAAAATTGTCATTGCCGCACGAACCGAAGTGGCAACCACTCCGACGCTACGCGCCGGGCTGCTGGTCATCGTTCCCCATGCAGCAGGTGATGTCACAGCCAAGCCGCAAGGTGATGAAGTGCTTCTGGAGCGGCCAAATATTTACGAATTTGAAAAAGCGCTGGTTGCTATTGGCATGGAAGAATCAGACGCCAAGCGATACGCCCTGAGTACCGGGCGATCTTGGACAGTTCTTCGTCGCCAGCGCGCCACGAATTTGGCAATACGGCGTCCAGGGTGGTTGGATGCGCCTCAATCTGCAAGTCTGTGCCTGCTTTGCTTGCTGGGTGCATGGAACGCAAACAATGAGGCTGATCGGCAAGTGGTCGAACGACTGGCCACTCGGTCATATGAGGATGTTGAACGGGATCTGCGGCAATTGGCGAGGTTTGATGACGCACCCTTGCTCAGTATTGGGGCAGTCTGGAAAGCCAAGTCACCGTTGGAATTGCTGAATCTGTTTGGTGACCGCATTACTCGCAGTGAACTTGACCGTTTCTTTTTGATCGCTCGTGAAATGCTCGTGACACCGGATCCCCAATTGGAGTTGCCGGACGAGCAGCGTTATGCTGCGGCCATTTATGGAAAGGTTCATCCTCATTCCGATCTGTTGTTTGAATCAGTCTGCGATGCTTTGATGAAGCTGGCAGTGCGTGGACCTGAACAACCGGGGCTTCTTGCCTTGGAAGTTGAGGCAAGGGTGGGGCGGCTCGTGCACGAGTTGTTGGGCAACGCCGACGAACTGCGTTGGCTTTCTCTTGCCCCCCATTTGCCGACACTGGCAGAAGCTGCGCCCACAGCTTTTTTGAATGCGGTTGGAAAAAGCTTGCGGTTACCGAATGCGCCGGTCACCCGACTTTTGACCGAATCCAGCACTACTGGATTTGCGGGGCGCTGTTGGCACGCAGGCTTACTGTGGGCATTGGAAACGTTGGCATGGGCACCGTCTCAGTTGGCGCGAGTAGCAATGGTGCTCGCACAATTAATGTGTATCCCAATTCAAGGCAACTGGGGCAATACACCTGGTCGCAGCCTATTAGGGGTTTTCCGCTCTTGGTTCCCGCAAACCGCTGCGGGATTGCAAGAACGGATACAAGTCTTGGACTTGCTGATTAAACGGGAGCCGGACGGTGCCTTTGACGTATTGGAAGGCCTCACCGCTTTTGGTCAGCAAATCGCAACGCCTGCTGCCCGTCCGAAATGGCGTGAAGACGATGCGGGTGCAGGGCGCGGCGTGACATATGCTGAACAGAATGAAATGCATGCGGCGGCCAGGGCACGATTGTTTCAAATGAGTATAGGTAATGCATCCCGCATCACCACCCTGCTGCAAAACACCAGCAAAAACGAGCACGAGGAAGTTTTCAGGGTGCTGGCGCTCATGGAACCGTTTACCTTGGTGGTAGCAAATGATGAGGATCGAGAGGTCCTTCGTAGTGCGCTGCGAAAAACGATTCATTGGCATCGCAATTACAGCGATGCCCCAGTGGAAGATCTCGACACATGGCTTCAGGTCGTAGAGAGTTACTACGAGCGGCTGGCTCCCGTTGACCTGATGAGGCGTCACTGCTGGCTTTTCGACAGTCATTGGGTGGAGTTGCCAAGCCGGGAGCGTGATGACCTTGTTCAAGCAGGACGAGGTGCGGTGACACACGCCAGAATCTCAGCCCTGACAGAAATTCAAAAAAACCTCGGCATGACAGGTGTTGACAACCTGATTGCTGTGTGCTCCGAGCCAAGCACCGTCGGCATAACTTTGGCGGATATGAGTTGTGATGGGGTTCAATGGCCTGAATGGTTTGTTGTGAATGGTGGAGACTTCACACAAGGAGCTCACATGACTTGGTGCATCAGCGGTTTTTTGCATGCAACTCCATTACCTCGCTCGGTTGAGCTGGTTCGAAAAATGATGACATTGGGTGATCAGCAAGCGTGGGATGTTGCCAAACGGGTTCGCTTCCTTATTTTGGCTAGGCCAGAGTGGGAAACTTGGCAGTCGGTTTCTGCTTGTGGTGTTGAAGTTGATGTTGCGTATTGGGCCAGTGTGCGTCCCAACGCCTTCCTTCACACCGATGAAACTGATCACTTATTCGTTTTGCGCCGCTTGCTGGAGGCGAAGCGTCCTCAGACTGCGCTGCAATGCTGCCGATTCCTACCGGAGCAAGTCGACGCCCAGTTGCTGTATTCCATGCTGCTGCAGTTCATGGCAGGAGAAGAGCCAGAAGGTCCAAGACTCGAATCGTGGCATTTGGGGAAGATGTTAGAGCGGCTGGAAAAGTCCAATGAGATAGAAAGAATGGCGCTCATTCAACTTGAATTTGGCCTGTTCCCTGCGCTCGGCCATGGGCAAGAAGCCAGGGCCGCTGCTTTGTATGCCGGACTTATGACGGAGCCTGCTCTTTTCTCAGAATTGGTGTGCCTTCTATACAAGCCTGAGCATAGAGACAGGGATGAGTCAGCTACCGACGCAAGCCGGGCCGCCGCTGAACATTCCTGGAAAATTCTGAATGCCTGCACGCGGCAACCAGGGACGCAGGCGGATGGCAGCATTGACCACAACGCCTTCGTCTTATTCATAGACGCTGCACGAGAACTGTGTCGTCAGTCAGACAGACTAACCATGTGTGATCAAACATTGGGGCAAATCCTTGCCCATGCTCCATCAGATGACGATGGGGCTTGGCCTTTCTTGCCAGCGCGGGAGGTCTTGGATCGCCCGGACCTAGAAGAAATGCGGACGGGTTTTTTCATCGGTACCCACAACAAACGTGGTGTAACGAGTCGTTCGCCGTGGGACGGCGGAGATCAGGAGCGTGACTTGGCGGTCTACTACCGAAGTCAGGCAGAAAAAGTTCAATATTCTCATCCGAACATGGCAGCCACACGTAAGCGTCCGGTCTGCGCCATCTTGCGAGGTTGAAGCGGATTTGCCACGCTCGTTGTTTTCAACGACGAGGATGGACACATGAAAGACACAGACCGCCAGCGCATTGAGCGCTGCTTGGAAGAATTTGCCGCCTGGCG
>NZ_JAUYQD010000039.1 GCF_030697375.1 Rhodoferax sp.
AATGGAGCCAGACGTTGCATTGAGATTCACCGCCGTTTTTGCATCAGCAATGAACCCCATAGTTTCTGCCACACGACTGCGCACCGTGTAGTCCTGGTAAGCGGGCAACGCCACCGCCGCCAAAATACCGATGATCGCGACTACGATCATCAGCTCAATCAGGGTAAAACCCTTTTGAAGAGAACGCTTCATATGAAACTCCTTGGTTAAGAAAGAAAACTGACCTCAGTACTTCCGCAGCTTTCATGCCAACAACTCAACCCACATAAATCCGAGAACTAGAGGTGGATTTCGAAACTTTTAGACCATTTATGTTCCATTTTTTGACAAAGTGCATTGCAAGTGACATTTTTGTCACACAATCCATGTCATTTGATACACACCGACCGCACCATCTTCAAATCAGTCAAGCCCATCATGATCTTCTCCATGCCGTCCATCTTCAGGGTGCGCATGCCGCCCTCCACCGACGCCGCAAAAATCTCGGCCACCCGGGCGCGTTCCTGGATCAGCTTTTTGATACCGTCGTCGGCAATCAACAGTTCGTGCAGACCTATACGGCCTTTGTAGCCGGTCTTGTTGCATTTGTCGCAGCCCACATGGCGGTAGAATTTGAGTTGACCGTCTTGTGCGTACAGTGCGCGCCAACTCTCGATTAGTTTCTGGGTTTCCCCGGTGTAGTCTGCTTTCCAGGCGACGGAATGGCGCAGCTCCTCCGCATATTCGGCTGCAAATAGGCGCATTTCTTCGGCATCGGGCACGTAAGCCTCTTTGCAATCACACAGCTTTTTGGCTAGACGTTGCGCCAAGATGCCCAGCAGCGCATCGGCAAAGTTGAATGGGTCCATGCCCATGTCCAGTAAACGGGTGATGGACTCGGGGGCCGAGTTGGTGTGCAGGGTAGAGAACACCAAGTGCCCGGTGAGTGAAGCTTCCACCCCCATGGCAACGGTTTCTTTGTCACGCGACTCACCCACCATGATGATGTCGGGGTCCGCCCGCAAGAATGCCCGCATGACCAAAGCAAAGTCAATCCCGGCTTTGCGGTTGATCTGAACCTGGCGCAGCCCTTTTTGGGTAATTTCCACCGGGTCCTCAGCAGTCCAGATTTTGGTGTCTGGCGTGTTCAGGTGCTTGAGAATCGAGTGCAGCGTGGTGGTTTTACCGGAGCCGGTGGGGCCGCAAACATAAAACAGTCCGTAGGGCTTCTCGATGGTCCGGATCACGCGCTCTTTGTTGTGGGGAGTAAGGCCCAGTTTGTCCAAGGGAATTGGCTCACCCGCCGCCAAAATCCGCATCACCACGTCTTCGACCCCGCCCGCCGAGGGAATGGTGGCGACACGCAGCTCGATGTCCAGCGGGCCGTATTTTTTGAATTTGATTTTGCCATCCTGCGGCTTGCGGCGTTCGGAGATATCCAGGTCACACATGATCTTCAGCCGCGTCACCATGGCCTGGCGAAAGTGCGCGGGCACCTCTACATAGGGCACCAGGCTACCGTCGATACGAAAACGTATGCCGGTCTTGAGCTTGCCCGGCATGGGCTCGATGTGGATGTCGGAGACCTTCTGGTTGTAGGCATCAATGATGACTTTGTTGACGAACTTCACCAATTCATTGTCCGCCGCAGCGGATTCCAGTGAGTCGTCGTTGGCACCATCGTCGATGGGGGCTCCATCCATGTCTGCCAGAAGTTGGTCAATGGTACTGCTGTCCTCGGCCGTACTTCCACCAAAAAGCTGCACCAAAGTTTCCTGAAACTCAGTCTGAGTGGTGACACGGTAGGAGAATTTTGAAATGCGTGGGAACACCTGCGGCACGATTCTGGAGCCCCGAACCGCCTCCGGGTCCGTGCACATGATGACCAGGCCCTCAGGCGACTCCTCCAAAGGAATCCACCCCTGTTCCTCAATGAACTCCCGTTTCAGGAGGCCATGCAGCATTTCAGACCGAATGCGCCCCGCGTTGAACGGCTCGTAGGGAACTCTGAAGAACTTGGCCAGCGACGGGCCCATCTGCACAGGCTTGATCTTGTAGTTGGCCATGAGCACATGCTCCACAGAAAGCCCTTCATGGCGGGCATCCTGAATGCACTGTTCCAACTCCCCTTCCGTGAGCACCCCATCGGCAAGCAAACCGTCGTATTTACCAGCCCGTTTTTGCGGACTTTCGTTCCCCTTCTTGGCTCGCTGGCGGATTGCCGTGGCCAGTGTCTTGCACAATTCCGCCACACCATCGACTTCCAACTCCCCGAATGGCTCGTCGCTTTTGTTATTGATCACCTGCAGCACGCCAAGCAGGGTGCTGCCGTCCAAAATGGGGGCTACCAGCATTTGACGCGTTCGGTAACCCGAGCGTTTGTCCACCTGCTGTAAGAATGCCAGCGAAGGATGAATCTGCTTCAAGGCCTCGTCATCGTACACATCTGCGAGATTCAAAGATGTTTTGCTGAACGCCACGTAGCCCGCGATACTCTGCGGTGTTATGGGCAGCTTGAGGTCACTGGTGCTATTGAGCCCTGTTTTGATCTTGGAAACAATGGCAGTCTGGTCTTCGTTGACGGCATACAAGGTCAATCGGTCAGCATTCAAAAGCTTGCAGATGTCCTGACTCGTCTCCAGCATAATTTGCTCAAGATTCTCCGTGTCATGAATTCGGGCTGTGACATGGTGCAACTGACGATAAAACAAGGCCTCAAAAGTCATACCCCGCTTTTTGGTGGGCAACTTCTGCGACTCGTAAAACGCCTGCTCCGATGTCCGCTCCGAGACACCGGGGACGGTCAATACGTTCATATTTCAAACTCCTGCCCTGCGCGCAACCACCGAATGTCGTGGGTCACATTGGGCCCAAACGGTTGGGTTTGGTCAAACCTTTGTATCTCCGCCATGATCTGTTCAGTTTCAGCTGGTTTGGTATGGGTAATATAGATAGGGTAATTTTTTCCCCTGGCGATGCAGTCCAGCTCATTGGCCAGAACGGTGGGCGACAAGTGCAAACTGCGCCGGGCCAGGTCTTTCTCACGGTTGCTGAAAGCGGTTTCTATCACCAGCATCGCCACATTCAGCTGATTGACGCGCTTCCAGAAAGCGGGGTTGCGCTCGGTATCCCCGGTGAATACCCAGCAACCATGGCCTGCGGTAACTGCAAATCCAGCAGCAGGCACTGTATGAACCGCAGGCAATACCTCGACCAACTTGTCACCAAATCGCAAGGTCTGCCCGACCCGAATTTCAAGAAAGCTGATAAACGGAGCTTGTGGACTTGGAATACAGCTGAAATCAGGCCAGATCACATTGTTAAAAATATGTGCCTTGAGCGCCATGATCGTGCCAGCCAATGCATGGATTTTCAATGGCTCTGTGCGCTTGGATGCAATGGCATCCACCATGAGGGGCAGTGCCGCTACGTGGTCCAAATGCGAGTGTGTCAGTAGTACATGGTTAATGCCCTGCATTTCATCCAAAGTCAAATCACCGACACCCGTCCCAGCATCTACTAAAAGCTCACCATCAATCAGGAACGACGTGGTGCGGCAATCCTTGGCGATGGCGCCTGAACAGCCGAGTACACGTACTTTCACAGCGAGTGTCTCACTTGGTTTCGAAATTGGTTGCGCCGTCCCATTCGGGATCGAATGGCAGCAGCCGCATGGAAGCTACCCGCTCCGAGTAGAGTTGATACAGGTACTTTTTGGCATTCATGCGCAACAGGTTGATCAGCAGCACGTCCGCCTGGTCCCAATTTTGCTCCCTGTATGCCCTTAGGAAGCTCGCCCAGGTCTTCAGTTCATTGGCAGCCTCTGGGGTCATTCTGTCTGCTGGCGCCATGGGCCAAAAAATGGCAACCGCCTGGTCTTTGCCTTTAACACGAACACGATCTAACTCTTGCCAAGCAAAATTGGGAGCCAGTTTGCGCGTGGACTCACTGACCACGATATCGAGCCCATAGGCCTTGGAAAGCCCCTCCAACCGGGAGCCCAAATTCACCGCATCGCCAATGACGGTGTAACTGCGCCGGATGTTGGACCCCATATCGCCCACACACATGGTTCCGGTATTGAGACCAATTCCGATACCGATATCTGGCAGACCTCGTGCACGGTGATCTAAATTGATGTCACGCACCGCATTGGCCATTTCCATCGCCGATTTCACGGCCAATTGGGCATGTTCGGTGGTTTCAACCGGTGCCCCCCAAAAAGCCATGACACAGTCGCCCATATATTTATCGATGGTTCCCCGGTTGGCCCGAATCAAGCTGGTCAACCGGCTGAACACCCCCGTCAGCAACTCCTGCAACTGTACGGGCTCCATGTGCTCCGACATTTTGGTGAAACCCCGCATATCGCAGAACATCACCGTTAACTCGCGGCTGGTCGCTTTCATGCTGTAACTGTCGGGGTCTTTAACCATTTCATCGACCAACTCAGGAGGCACATAGGTTCCAAATAAGTTGGCCAACTCTCGCTTGGACCGGCTCTCAACAAAGTAGCCGTAGCTCATGTTGAGCGCAAAAGCCGTGATCGCCATGGTGAGGGCTGATGCCAAGGGCAACACCAAGCCATAGGACGAATACAACCAGAAATTCAAACCGAACAATGTGCCAATAACTCCGGCACTAAGCGCAACTGCGCGTGGCGCGGAAAGCAAAGGCAGACCCAGGGCCAAAATCAATCCGGCAATAATCAGCAAGACCACCTCGTAGCCCAATGCGTAATCCGGCTTGACTAGGACATTACCGTCCAAAAATCCCGAAATCAAATTCGCGTGGGCCTCCACTCCTGGATAAGTTTCGCTCATGGGGGTAACGCGTAAATCCAGCAATCCCGGTGCTGTGGTCCCGACGAGAATGATTTTGTCTTTGAGGCTACCGGGAGGCAGACGTTTGGCAAGAATATCCGACGCCGATACATATCGGAACGACCCGCCGTCTACACCACCGGGCCCCCGGTAAGGCACCAAAGTTGCCATCTTCTCGTCTACCGGCAGGGCAAGGGCTCCGTCACCGCGCTTAAGCAACAAGCGATCAACGCCTTGGTAATTACGCGACAAAAACCGCTCGTTAGAGAAGCCAGGCGTGACAGTCGGCAGGCCTGCCAGGACTCGAAACATGGCCAGCGCGATGGACTCATAGTACTGGCCCTTGTATTCTGCCAACAGAGGCAGGGAGCGCACGGCACCGTCACTGTCAGGAATAGAATTGAAGTAGCCAGCCATGGGCGCTGCCTTGGCCAGCACATCGATATTGGACCCGTATCCAGCCCACGAGGTCGCGCGAATTTGACGTCCTTGCAGCGCATCTTTGGACAGCACCGGTGCTGGCAGCACACCCGAGGTCCGCCCCCCGCGTTCACTTGAGAGATAGTAGCCCATCACCACCGGACGTTTCCCCAGCGCTTCGGCAAAGATGCGGTCAAAGTCCAGCGTAGGTTGCAATTGCCGAAGCCGCTCAGCAAATCCAGCCTGATCCTTGAGTTCATTGTGCGACAGCTCGGTCAGGCGGGCCAAGCCAGAGCTTTCATCAGCCTCTGCAAAAACCACGTCAAAACCCAGCAGAGCTACCTTTTGCTGGTCGAACAATTCGTCAACCAACAGGCCCAACTTATTTCGGCCCCAAGGCCAACGACCAACCTCTGCGAGGCTTTTTTCATCAATGTCGACGATGACAATGCGTGGGTCCAGCGTATTGGGGCTGGTAGCACGCAAACGGGCATCATAAATAATGTCGTCCAGGCGCTGCAAGACGCCAATGTGCACCGCGTCAATGGCATGTAACAACGCAAAAAGCACGGGCAGCAATGTTACCGCGATGCGTTGCCAGTGTTTCGCGATCGATTTCATGTCAACTTAACTGAGAATCGGCGCGCCAATAGCGGTGCTAAAGAGGCACAAGCCGTCAGGTTTGCACAAATTGCATTTGCGTACCCGCAAGTTCGATCAAATCTCCATTTTTCAAAGAGGTAGGAGTTGATCCAATCGGAGTACCGTTCAACATGGGATTACCAGCGCCCTCCACATGGTGGACTACAAATCCTTGCTGACGGCGCGTGATTGCCGCAACGGCAACACCGGGTTTTCCAATCGTGGTGACCACCTTGGTCAGAGGAACTTCCCGACCCGACGCGGCACCCGACAACACCTTGATCGCGGCATGAAATGCACCAAATCCCGTGGAGTCTCCAGCGACAGTCGGAGGGCCTGCAGGGGATGCCGCTGCACTGGCGTATTGCGGTGCGGGAGTGGGCCGCGCCTTGACCACCATGGTTTTGTCGAAATTATTGACCGCGTCATCGCCTACAAACTTGATTTTGTATTTGCCAATTTCGACGCTATCGCCATTTTTTAACTGCTGTTTTTTGATGGCTTTGCCATTCAGATAGGTGCCGTTGGTGCTGTTGAGATCTTCTAGAAACACCTCGCTTCCAGTCATCTGAAGCACTGCATGCTCACCACTCACCGCAAGGTTGTCGATCACGATGTCGTTGTACGGTCTACGGCCCAAGGTGGTCCGGTCCTTGGTCAGTTGTACTTCCTTGATCACGACCTCATCGATCGACACGATCATTTTTGGCATGATCGACTCCTTCTTGTGTAATTTATTTCCGGAAAATGCATATATTTCTACTTTCCAAGCAAGCGTGCGATTAAACCCCGCTTTTCGGTTGCCTCAGTAATCCCCAGCAGCAGCACAGAGATATTGTCTCTGCCGCCATTGGCATTGGCGGCATCGATCAACTGTGCCGCTTTTTGCTCCAAATCCAAGTCGGAAAAGACGATTCTAGCGATCCCTGCATCGTCCACCATATCAGACAAACCATCCGAGCACATGAGATAGAGATCTCCGACCTCGACCATGTGTTCGTTGACCTCCAGCAGGACCGACTCGTCCACCCCCAATGCCCGGGTGACCAGGTTCTTGATGGACGAATTGACAGCCTGCTCAGGAGAAATCAAACCCGCATCGATTTGCTCCTGTAGCAGAGAATGGTCCTTGGTAATTTGATCCAGTACACCAGCGCGCAAACGATAACAGCGCGAATCCCCAATATGGCCGACCAACAGTCGTTCACCCCGAAGAATCGCCATGACCAGTGTGGTACCCATGCCGAAATAACTGGCATTGGAATTGGCCGAGTTGAATATGGACAGATTCGCGTTGTCCACACATATTTCCATAGCACGGCGCACTTCCCGGATGGAAGCACCGGGCCCGGCCTCGGATAACCAACGGCTCAGCTCAGATTTGATAAATGCAGTGGCCATCCCACTGGCAATTTCACCCGCGTTGTAGCCGCCCATTCCGTCTGCCAGCACACCGATGCCCGTGCTTTCGTCAAAAACTACAGAGTCTTCGTTGTTGTCACGGGCACGGCCTGGATCAGTTTTTGCGAAAAACCGGTAGTTCATATTTGTTATATCTCGATATCAGCGCCACCACCCATGAGGGGCTGGCGAGGTTCCACCGCACTTTGTGCTGCAGTCTTTTCAAAATCTATGGGGTTCGCGGGCACCGTTGCGGAAAAGGCCGCCGTCTTTTCCATCGTTAAATTTCCGCCCACGACATGGGTTTTCAGTGGCGCCACCGTACCTTCAACGAATTGCCTCAATACGCCGCGTAAATCTGCCGCGAACTGTTCTCCATCTTGGTACCGTGTTTCCGGTCGCTTGCTCAAAGCACGCCCGACGACATTCGCCAAATCCACCGGGAGTTCAGGCCGAATACTACGTACGTTTGCCGCTTCTTCGTTGGCGATTTTATACATCAGTTCGGCCATGGACTCACCACGAAAAGGCAATACCCCCGCAAGCATTTGGAACAGCATCACGCCCAAAGAATACAGGTCCGAGCGACCATCCACTTTCTTGCCGGCGAGTTGCTCGGGCGACATGAAACTAGGCGTCCCCAAGACCAGGCCGGTTTTTGTTTTACTGGAATCCGTGATCCGCGCAATACCAAAGTCGGTTACTTTGACCGTGTCACTTTCCAGCTCATACATGATGTTGGCAGGCTTGATATCGCGGTGCACGACATTTTGCTTGTGGGCATAGGCGAGCGCCTCGGCCACACGCGCCACGATACTCAAGACCGTAGACACTGGAAGCAAATGATCGCCTTTGCAAAACTCGGCAAGGTCGCGCCCCTTGAGAAACTCCATGGCGATGAAGGCAAGATCGTGCTCTTCACCCGCATCAAATATGGTGACAATATTTTGATGCTGCAAACGGCCTGCCGTTTCTGCTTCCCGGAAAAAACGCTCCCGCGCATCTGTTAACTCTTCCCCCGCAAATTCCTGGCTCAGGGCCATGGTTTTGATCGCTACGACACGGCCAATTTTGGGGTCTTTACCCAAGTACACCACTCCCATGGCGCCTTTGCCCAACTCTTTTTCCACCTGGTATCGGCCCAGCATGGGCTTCTCAACCGCCCCCCCATCGAGCAGCATGGTGCCGCCAGGATGGCTACTGCCGCCTCCCAACATGACGGTTTCGGAGAGATTTTTGGCTCGACTAAGTTTGGCTTTGATGTCCTTGTAGTCTTTGTCATAAGCCGCCATGTGCTCGTACACTGCCTCCGCTTTGTTGAACTGGCGTTTGCGCTCAAAATCCAGCGCCAGACTGTACAGGTTCCCCATGACAGCATCGCCCATAGGCACGCGACGAAAGCGATCAAACGCCATATCGAGTTGGCCTTGCCCCTGCAAAGCCAACCCCATCATGCGGCTGGTCTCAGCCGACTCTTCATCGGCTTTGACCTTACCTGCTTCGGTCATCAAGAACCGCTTGGTGGTCAAAGCCAAGTGCCCCAAAGCCAAGGCAGTCGCAGGGAACACCAACTTAAGCCAAATGGATGCAGCAGAAAGCAAGCCAAACTCCACCACCAACAAGGCAATGAAAAACGCCAGCGTCACTGTTGCCGCCATGCCTGCTGACAAGCGAGGCAAGGCCACGACGATATACACCGTCACCAACAACAACACCGCCAGAGTTGCCCAGAAGCCCCAAACCGGCTGAACGATGAAGTGCTCGCTGAGAATACTGGACGTTATGTGCGCAATAGTCTCTGCAGGAGACAACGCAGCATGGCCTGGCACGGGAAATTGCACCCCCACGCCAGCAGCGGTGGCTCCGATGATCACAATTTTGTCTGTGTACTTGGCAGTTGGAATTTTGCCCGTGAGCACGTCGTAAAACGAATCCACCGCAAAAGCGGGTTTGCCGTCATGCCCTTTGTAAAACTGGGGCAGCATCAAAGCCTCATCATCGGCTTTCACACGCAATTTCCCAATTTGCACAGATTCGCCCGCATTCAGCCGAACATCCGATGCGGACAAATTGAGACTTTTAAAAGCCGCCAGCAGGGCCATGGAGGGCACTGCCTTGCCATAGTAGTTGACCAACAACGGCTCTCTCCGCACTGCGCCATCCACATCTGAAAACTGGTTCAAATGACCAATGCCAGCCGCAACGCTGCCAATGGACTCAATCGGTTGTTGACCACGTGTGGCCGAAATCGAAAAACCATTGGCATCTTCCAACGCACTCTTCAGTGCATAGGGCGGCAGCGGATTGTCGGGATTACCCTGCTGCTCCCCCAAGGTAAAAACCGAAGGAACCAGCACATTGCCTGCCCTTTGCATGCTGGCGGCCAGCACCGCATCGGTGTCGAGGGCCGTTTCCGCTTCAGCAATCAACTTGACCACCTGTTCATTGGCCGCAGAGGCATCCGCCGATACACCCAGCGCATCTTTCATCCTGCGAATGAACACCAAACCAGGATCCACCTGCGGCTCGAAAAAGAAAGCGGTGTGCACGATGGTTTTTGCTTTGGCCGCCGCCAACTGATCGATGAGTTTGGCATGCACGTCGCGTGACCAGGGCCATCGCCCGATATTGGAAATACTCTGGTCATCAATGGCGATGACCGCAATCCGGTCCGAAGGCTGCCGCGAAGTACTGGTGCTGGCAAAGTCGTAATACCGGCGCTCCAGCGTTCCGATGAAGTCAGTTGCCATGTGCAGCACAATAACCGCCAGCACAATGGCTACCCCCGCGAACCAATCTGCTCGCCAAAAAGGGCTCTTCTTAGATGTTGATTTCGCCACTAGCCACCTCTGCCCCGTGTTGGGCTGCCCTTGGTCAGTACGACTGACCCATAATAATTCCCGACCAAAGATCGAGGCAAGACACTACGTTAGCAGACGAATTCGTTGCCGACAAGGGCCTTCTTCACGTATCCCTGTGGTTTTTTGACCAATGGCGTCCAGAGCTGCCCAAGGGGTGAGGCGTCCCCCTTGCAGAAACGCCTTCTCACTGGAGCTTTTGTTCGCGCCGTTTCAGGGCCGTCCCTACGAGAAAGACCACCATGGCTCCGACCACGCCCCACCCATAATTCCACACCGGGTTTTGCGGGATGAGCTCAAGCAAAGCCGGGTCGCTGTGCGCCATGGTGCCTGCAATCCACCCCAGTAACATGCCGCCTGCCGTGATGATCAATGGAAATCGATCCATCAGCTTCAGCACCAGTTGGCTTCCAGAAATGATGATGGGGATGCTAACCAAAAGGCCAAAGATGACCAGGGGCAATTGGTGCTGACCACCAGCACCTGTCGCCGCGCCAGCAATGGCAATAACGTTGTCAATGCTCATCACAAGATCCGCCACGATTACCGTCTTGACCGCAGACCACAGCTTGTCGCTGCCCTTGACATCGGCATGCTCACCCTCCCCCTCGGGCACCAACAGCTTGACGCCGATCCACAACAAAAGGGCTGCACCAACCAGTTTCAGATATGGCACCTGCAACAGCGTCAACGCAAAAGCAATAAGGATGACACGCAGTACGATTGCGCCGGCGGTCCCCCACAAAATACCCTTGGTGCGCAGATTCGCTGGCAACTGGCGGCAAGCCAATGCGATCACGACAGCATTGTCACCACCCAGCAAAATATCAATCATGATGATTTGCCCAACAGCGATCCAAAAATGGGCAGTGAGGAATTCTTCCACGGTATTCTTTCTCTATTGATGCCCAAGGCACACAAACAACAAAGCCGGATTGTCCCTCAGGAAATCCGGCTTGGTATTTTAGACAGCCGCATTAAGCGGCCACATTTCGCAAATTACAGCATCGCCTTCAAAAGCTTGGCCATTTCAGATGGATTGCGCGTGATCTTGAAACCGCACTCTTCCATCACCGCCAGCTTGGCATCCGCCGTGTCGGCGCCGCCGGAGATCAGAGCACCAGCATGGCCCATGCGCTTGCCGGCAGGTGCAGTGACACCCGCAATGAAACCAACAATGGGTTTCTTCATGTTGAGCTTGCACCAGCGGGCGGCTTCGGCCTCGTCCGGTCCGCCGATTTCGCCAATCATGATGACGGCATCGGTATCAGGGTCATCATTGAAGGCACGCATGATGTCAATGTGCTTCAGACCATTGATGGGGTCACCACCAATACCAACCGCACTCGACTGGCCCAGACCGATTTCGGTCAACTGCGCAACGGCTTCGTAAGTCAAGGTACCGGAGCGGCTCACCACGCCAATACGGCCTTTGCGGTGGATGTGACCGGGCATGATGCCGATCTTGATTTCGTCGGGCGTAATCAGACCAGGGCAGTTGGGGCCCAACAGCAAAGTCTTCTTGCCACCGGCGGCTTCTTTGGCGCGCATTTTGTTGCGCACTTCCAGCATGTCCTTGACCGGAATGCCTTCGGTAATACAGATCGCCAAGTCCAGGTCCGCTTCCACGGCTTCCCAGATGGCGGCGGCTGCGCCTGCTGGAGGCACATAGATAACGGATACGGTGGAGCCGGTTTGAGCGGCAGCCTCTTTCACCGAAGCGAAAATGGGGATACCAAAAATGGATTCGCCCGCCTTCTTGGGGTTCACACCCGCTGCGAAGCATTCTTTACCGTTGGCGTATTCCTGGCATTTTTCAGTGTGGAACTGGCCGGTCTTGCCGGTGATGCCTTGGGTGATGACTTTGGTGTCTTTATTGATGAGGATCGACATGGTTCTTCCTAGTCAGTTGGGGACAGAGCTGGCTCGACTATCGCGTAGCTGCGGTCTGTCCCGCAAAGTTTCACGATGCGGCTTTGACGGCCGCGACCACTTTTTCGGCCGCATCGGCCATGGTGTCAGCGCTGATGATCGGCAGACCGGATTCGGCCAGCATCTTCTTGCCCAATTCCTCATTGGTACCCTTCATGCGCACGACCAGCGGCACATTCAGGTTGGTGGCTTTGCAGGCGGTGATCACGCCGGTGGCGATGGTGTCGCACTTCATGATGCCGCCGAAGATGTTGACCAAAATGGCCTTGACCTTGGGATTTTTCAACATGATCTTGAAGGCTTCCGTGACCTTCTCGGGGGTGGCGCCGCCGCCCACGTCCAGGAAGTTGGCGGGTTCAGCGCCAAACAACTTGATGGTGTCCATGGTGGCCATGGCCAGGCCAGCACCATTGACCAAACAGCCGATGTCGCCATCCAGGCTGATGTAGGCCAAATCGAACTTGCTGGCTTCGACTTCGGCAGGGTCTTCTTCGTCCAGATCGCGGTAGGCCACGATTTCTGGGTGGCGGAACAGCGCGTTGGCGTCAAAGTTGAACTTGGCGTCGATGGCTTTGATATTGCCGTTGCCTTCGAGAATCATGGGGTTGATCTCGACCAACGATGCGTCGGTGTCCATGTACACCTTGTAGACCTTTTGCAGCACGTCCACGGCTTGCGCGGTGGAGCCAGCAGGCACACCGATGGCGTCGGCCAACTTCGTGGCTTGGGCGTCGGTCAGGCCGGTGGCGGGGTCGATGATTTCGGTGACGATTTTTTCGGGGGTGGAGTGCGCCACTTCCTCGATGTCCATGCCGCCCTCAGAGGAGACGATCATGGCCACACGCTGGGTAGCGCGGTCGGTCACGGCCGACACGTAATATTCTTTTTTGATGTCCGCGCCGTCTTCAATCAACAAGCGGCGCACTTTTTGGCCTTCGGGGCCGGTCTGGTGGGTGATGAGCTGCATGCCCAAAATTTCGCTCGCCAGCTTTTTGACATCGTCGATGGAGCGGGCCAGCTTGACGCCGCCGCCTTTGCCGCGACCGCCTGCATGGATTTGCGCTTTGACAACCCAGACTGGGCCGCCCAGTTTTTGAGCGGCTTCCACCGCTTCTTGAACGGTGAAAGCCGGAATGCCGCGGGGCACCGGTACACCAGCTTGGCGCAAGATTTCCTTGCCTTGGTATTCGTGAATCTTCATGAGGGCTCTCTCAGGAAATGACAATTATCACCATGCTGCATTCGCAAATCGCTACGCAGATGGCACTGGGCACAGCAAACAGGAAATGTATCATGCTGCAACGCACAAATCTTGTACTTGCCTTACAGTTGCCTGGAAGACGCCCGATGGCGGCTTCCTTTACCTGTGAAATCCGCACCTTTTATGAAGAAAATATTTATCGATGGCGAGGCCGGTACCACGGGCTTGCAGATCCGTGAACGCTTGCAAACCCTGCCTGGCGTGCAGGTTCTGAGCATTGATGCCGCCCTGCGCAAGGACGCCAACGCCAAGCGCGCCCTGATGGCGCAAGCCGATCTGGTGATTCTGTGCCTGCACGACGATGCTGCCGTCGAATCGGTCGCCATGGTGGACGCCATCGAACGCGACACCGGACGCCCCGGGCCCCGCATCATTGATGCTTCGACCGCCCACCGCACCGCGCCGGGCTGGGTCTACGGGTTTCCAGAGCTGGCGGCGACCCAGCGTGACGCCGTGGCGCAAGCCCGCCGGGTGGCCAACCCTGGCTGCTACGCCACGGGTGCTATTGCGCTGATCCGTCCCCTGGTCGATGCCGGGCTGTTGCCGGCCGATTTCCCGGTGTGTTTGCCGGCGATCAGCGGCTATTCCGGCGGTGGTCGGCCCATGATCGAGGCCTACGAGCAAGGCACGGCGCCCCCGATGGAGCTGTACGGCCTGGGCCTGAAACACAAACACATCCCAGAGATCATGTGTTACACCGGGCTGACCCGGCGCCCCTTGTTTGTGCCCTCGGTGGGCAACTTTGCGCAAGGCATGCTGGTGCAATTGCCGCTGCACCTGGACCTGTTGCCCAACCGCCCCAGCGCGCAAGACCTGCATGCCGCACTCGCGCAGCACTACCAAGGCAGCGAATGGGTCAGTGTAGAACCCGCCACGCCAGACCAGAAACTCGACGCCGTAGCCTTGGCCAACACCAACAAAATGGAACTGCGGGTTTTTGCCAATGATGCGGGCAAAGACCGCTTCGCCCATGCGGTGCTGGTGGCCCGGTTGGACAACCTGGGCAAAGGCGCCAGCGGCGCAGCCGTGCAAAACCTTAGGTTGATGCTCGATTTGTAAATTAGCCCTCGTCCGTGTCCGACAGCACTTTGTGGATGGCGTCCCCGCCGAAGCCCCGGCTGGCCAGAAAACGCATTTGCTTGGCGCGCTCTGCGCCATCTGCGGGGGGGGCGCCAAATTTTTTGCGCCAGACCTCGCGCGCCCGGTCCACTTCGGTGGAACGCAATTGTTCCACGGCCTGCGCCACCGCTTCGGGCTCCAGCCCCTTGCTCTGCAACTCCTGGCGGATACGGGCCGTTCCCAGCTTGGCCGCACGGCGGTGAATGACCGACTCCAGCACCCGCTGCGCACTGATAAAACCTTTGGCCTGGAGTTCGTTCAGCACGCTTTCCAGGCTGCCGGGCGCCTCCTCGAAGGCTTGCAGGCGCCGCTCCAGCTCGGCGCGCGAATACTCGCGCGCACTGAGCAGGCGCAGGGCCCGGCCTTTGAGCGTTAAAGCCACGGTTGCCATCAGGCAAGGCCCCGCATCAGCTCAGCTTTTGCTATAAATTTCATAGCTACTTGCGCACTGTCTACGGGCTTATTCGGCTTTTTCAGTCTTCTTTGCAGCGCCCTTGGCCTTGGCAGCGGCGTCCACCGTCAGCAAGGGAATACCCAGCGACTCGCGCACCTTGTTTTCGATCTCGATGGAGAGGTCCGGGTTTTCACGCAAAAATTCACGGGAGTTGTCCCGGCCTTGTCCGATTTTTTCGCCTTTGTAGGCATACCAGGCCCCGGACTTCTCAATGATGTGGGCGGCCACACCCATGTCGATGATCTCGCCGTGGCGGCTGATACCTTCGCCAAACAAAATGTCGAATTCCGCCGTTTTGAACGGGGGCGAGACCTTGTTCTTCACCACCTTGACCTTGGTCTCGTTGCCAATCGCTTCGTCACCCTTTTTGATGGTGCCGGTACGGCGGATGTCCAGCCGCACCGAGGCGTAGAACTTCAGCGCATTGCCGCCGGTGGTGGTCTCGGGGCTACCGAACATCACGCCAATCTTCATACGGATCTGGTTGATGAAGATCACCATGCAGTTGGTCTTCTTGATGTGGGCGGTGAGTTTGCGCAGGGCCTGGCTCATCAGGCGCGCTTGCAGGCCGGGCAGTGAGTCGCCCATTTCGCCTTCCAGCTCGGCCTTGGGGGTCAGTGCCGCCACCGAATCCACCACGATCAGGTCCACGGCGCCGGAGCGCACCAGGCTGTCCACAATTTCCAGCGCCTGCTCGCCGGTGTCGGGCTGGCTAATCAACAAATCCTGCAGGTTGACACCCAGGTTTTGGGCGTATTGGATGTCCAGCGCGTGCTCGGCGTCAATGAAGGCGCACTGGCCACCGGTTTTTTGCATTTCGGCGATCACCTGCAAAGTCAGCGTGGTCTTGCCCGAGGACTCGGGGCCGTAGATCTCGACCACCCGGCCACGCGGCAAACCACCGACGCCCAGGGCGATGTCCAGCCCCAGCGACCCGGTGGAAACCACCTGGATGTCCTCGATCACCTCACCCTCGCCCAGGCGCATGATGGTGCCCTTGCCGAACTGCTTTTCAATTTGCGCCAGCGCCACTTGCAGGGCTTTGGCTTTTTCGGTGTTCACAGCGAGGGTGGGGGCTTTGACGGGTGCGTCCATGAAAAATTCTCCTTTAAAAGCAGCGGGTTAGTGCAAAACAGCATCTGGTTTTAACAACAGGCTGGATGCTTGAACAGTAGTTTAATTCAGATCATTGAAATTGGTAAATCTATTTTTTAGTCAGTTTGCATTACTATTTACACCATGCCGAACACCCTCCTTTCTACCCCGACCGCGTGGCAACAAACCCATCTGGGCCACTGGTTGCGGCTGGCCCTGGAGCGTTTTGACGCCCATGTGATGGCGCTGATGAGCCACCACCCCGCGGTCCCCCTGGGGCTGGCCCATCTGGCCGCGCGGGGGCAGATCAGCGCCGCCCATATCCACATCACCCGCCACCTACCCCAAGAGGGTGCCCGGCTGACCGATCTGGCCCAGCGTGCCGGCATGAGCAAACAAGCCATGGGCACCCTGGTCAACCAGTGCGAGGCCTGGGGCATGGTGGTGCGCGACACCGACCCCAGCGACGCGCGCGCGCGCCAGGTGCGCTTCACCAGCACCGGCCTCGCCTGGCTGCTGGCCTACCAGGAATCCGTGGCCCAGGCTGAGGCCGAACTGCGCGGCGCCGTGGGCTCGGAGGTCGCCACCGTGATCGCCCTGGGTCTGGAGGCCTACAGCGGGCAATAAAACCCACAAGCGCAGTACGTGTAAATTAGTGGAGCGCGCCTAGAATGTGCACAGCTGCGGAAACGCTGCGCGACCAACACAAGGAGACAAAATGCGGATCTTGATTGCCGAAGACGACCAAGTGCTGGCCGACGGGCTGCTGCGTGCGCTACGCGGAGCGGGTGCCGCCGTAGACCATGTGGCCAGCGGCAGCGAAGCCGACGCGGCCTTGATGACCAACACCGAATTCGACCTGCTGATTCTCGACCTGGGCCTGCCCAAAATGCACGGTCTGGAGGTGCTCAAGAAACTGCGGGGGCGTGGCTCCTCCTTGCCGGTGCTGATCCTGACTGCCGCGGACAGCGTGGACGAACGCGTCAAAGGGCTGGACTATGGCGCCGACGACTACATGGCCAAACCCTTCAGCCTGCAGGAACTCGAAGCCCGTGTGCGCGCCCTGGTGCGCCGCGGCATGGGTGCCACCAGCAGCAGCATCAAACACGGCCCCCTGGTGTACGACCAGGCCGGACGGGTCGCCACCATCGACGGCAAGATGGTGGAACTGTCGGCGCGTGAACTGGGCCTGCTGGAAGTGTTGCTGCAGCGCGCCGGGCGCCTGGTCAGCAAAGACCAGTTGGTGGAACGGCTGTGCGAGTGGGGCGAAGAGGTGAGCAACAACGCTATCGAGGTCTACATCCACCGGCTGCGCAAGAAGATTGAAAAAGGCCCGATCCGCATTGCCACCGTGCGGGGCCTGGGCTACTGCCTGGAAAAGATCCCAGGCTGAGTATGGCCCCCACGCTCCCTCACTGCGTGTGGTCGCTGCCCCCCGAGGGGGCCATCGCGCCTTGGGGCGGCCCGGCGGCGTTCAAGTGAAAATTTTCCAGCGCGAGCAACGCTCCCTGTTCGGGGAGATCCTGGACTGGATGCTCACGCCGCTGCTGCTGCTGTGGCCGGTGAGCCTGGTCCTGACCTGGCTGGTGGCGCAGGGCATTGCAGGCAAGCCCTTTGACCGGGCGCTGGAATACAACGCGGGCGCACTGGCCCAGTTGGTCACCGTCAACCACAGCAAAGCGCAGTTCGTCCTCCCGCTGCCCGCGCGTGAACTGCTGCGTGCCGACGATGCCGACACGGTGTACTACCAGGTGCTGGGAGCGTCTGGCGAATTCCTGAGCGGCGACAAAGACCTGCCCTTGCCGCCCGATGAAGAAAAAAGCGGAACCGGCGAAGTACGCTTGCGCGACGCCGAATTTCGCGGCATGGACATCAAGGTGGCCTATACCTGGGTCAAACTGGACCTGCCCAACAGCAAGCCCGCGCTGGTGCAAGTGGCCGAAACCATGGACAAGCGTTCGGTGCTGGCCACCGAGATTGTCAAAGGCGTGATGCTGCCGCAGTTTGTGATCCTGCCGCTGGCGGTGCTGCTGGTCTGGCTGGCGTTGGTGCAGGCCATCAAGCCGCTGAACCATCTGGAAGAGCGCATCCGGGCGCGCAGCCCGGACGATTTGAGCCCGCTGGATGTAGAGGCCGTTCCCATGGAGGTGGCGCCCCTGGTGTCCTCGGTGAACGACCTGCTGATGCGCCTGAAAGACTCCATTGCCACGCAAAAGCGCTTCTTGGCCGACGCCGCGCACCAGCTCAAAACCCCGCTGGCGGGTCTGCGCATGCAAGCCGACCTGGCGCAACGCGAAGGCGCCAACGCCGAAGACCTGAAACAGTCGCTGCGGCAGATCGGGCGTTCCAGCATCCGCGCCACCCACACCGTCAACCAGTTGCTCGCCCTGGCACGGGCCGAAGGCGGCGGCACCGTCATGACCCGCCAACCCTGCGACCTGGCACGCCTGGCCATGGAAGTCACCCGTGACTGCGCCCCGCGTGCCATGGACAAATACATCGACCTGGGCTTTGAGGGCCCCCAGCCGGGCGCGGAAGGCGCCACCGTCATGGGCAACCCCACCTTGCTCAAGGAAATGGTGCGCAACCTGCTCGACAACGCCATCAACTACACCCCGTCCAGCGCCGACAAACCCGGCATGATCACCGCGCGGGTGCTGATCGACCCATTCAGCAAGGTGCTTGTATTGCAGGTGGAAGATTCTGGCCCCGGCATTCCGGCGGCAGAGCGCGAGCTGGTGTTCCAGCCCTTTTACCGGGTGCTGGGCACCGAGGCGGATGGCTCCGGCCTGGGCCTGCCCATCGTGGTGGAAATTGCGCGCCAACACCAAGCTACCGTCACGGTAGAAGACAGCCGCCCTGGCCAAACCCCACCCGGCACCTGCTTTACGGTGCGCTTTGCCCGCGGCCCGGAAAACACCTGAAACCGGCGTGGATTAGCCGCACTTTTTCAGGGCTTTGCCGCCCAGCGCGGGTTTGATCTCATCCAACTTGGCCTTCAGGGCCTCGGTGAGTGCGGGTAATTTGAGCGAAAAAACCGTGTCTTCCTCGCGCTCCTGCACCACGCGCGCGGTGCGGATGCCACGCTGCGCCAAACGTGCCAACTCGGCCGTGGCCGCCGCCTGGGACGCAAAGCCCCCCAGCGAAAGACCCATTTCAAGCGCAGGATTGTTCAAGGCCTCGGTTTTGAGGTCCATGCCCGCCAGTTCGGTGCGTTTCTTGGCCAGCGCTTCGGCATTCAGGTACTTACCCATGTACACAATCCAGCGGGCGGGCTCCCGCTCGGACTCCAGCTGCCAGGCCACCGCAGGCAAAACATCTTCCAACGCGCTGCGCAGTGTCTGGGCCTGCGCCTCGGTAAATGTGCCCGCCTGCAAACACTCTTTGGGCGCCAAATCGGCCTGCACCTGGGCTTCCACCTTTTTGAATTCGCCCGAAGAGAGCAGCTGCACGGCCTCGGGCTTGATCTGCTGCGCCATGCGCTGCGGTTCGTTTTGCTGGGCAGGCGCCATGCCGTAGGCCCGCAACAAGCCATTGGCCCAGGCAAAGTAGACGCCGTTCGCCAGCAGAAGGGCCAAAAGAAGCAATCGCAACATCATTTATTCACGGCGCCAGCGGACGCACACTGACCTCTGCGCTGCTAATTTTTTTGAGGCCACTGGCCGTGTGCACCAACAAAGCCCCACCGGCGTCCACACCCCGGGCCTGCCCGGTCATGCCATCGCCGCAGACCACCTCACGGCCATACAAACAGTCCCGCCCATGGAAGGGCTGGCGCAAAGGTGCAAAACCTTGGTCAACGAAACGCTGCACCGCCTGCACCAGGGGCAGGGCGATGCGCTCCAGGGCGGCGGGGGCATCTACCCCCGGCAGCACTTCCGTCAAGGCCGCAGGCGGCGTGCGCAGGCCCACACCATCGCGCGGTGTGATGTTGACACCGATGCCGATCACAGCGTAGCGCACGTCCCCCACACTGGCGGTCTCGATCAAAATGCCCGCCAGCTTGCGCTCTTGCAACCACACATCGTTAGGCCACTTCAAACGCAAGTCGGGGTGCAGGCTGTCCGCGACCGAAAGCCCCACCGCCAGCGACAGGCCCGACCAGTCGGCGGGCGCCAGCGGCAAGCCCAACGAGAACGTGAGCGTGCCGCCCAAACCCTCGGTATCACTTTCCCACTGCCGCCCCAGACGCCCCCGCCCGGCACTTTGGCGCTCGGCCACCAGCAGCACCGGCTCCAGCACGCCTTTGCGGGCGCGGCGCATCAACTCGGTGTTGGTGGAGTCGATCTCGGGCAAGACCTCCACGGTGAAACCCGGCAGCACCGGTGCCACCGCTTCCCAGATCGCCTCGGCCGGCCAGATCATTTGCGGGGCCCGCGCTTGGGGGCGAGCAGGGTGCCGCGGCAGGTCTTGGCGCCGCACCAGCAGGGGTATTCGGCCTTGAGCTTGGGCGTATAACGCTCCTCCAGGATCAGGCCGTAGTCGTAATTGAGTTCTTCACCGGCGGCAATATTGCGCCGCGCCTTGATATAGACGCGGCCCTCCACCTCATCGGCCTCGCAGTTGCCGTCGCAGGAATGGTTGATCCAGCGTGAGGAATTGCCGCCATACAGCGCGTCGATGACATTGCCGTTGTCCAGGGAGAAGTAAAACGTGTGGTTGGGGTCTTGGGGATCGTGCGGGTGGCGCTCCTGCGCCTCATCCCAGCTGATCACCTCACCCACATATTCCATGATGGTTTCGCCCTCGGCGATATCCTGCACCGCAAAAACACCTTTGCCATGCACGCCGGAGCGCCGGGTCTGAATGCGCCTATGGCTGGACCCACCAGAGGAAATCGCAGATTTTTTGGACACGGGTCAAAAATTTGGTATGGTGAATCGTATGGGCGCACATGTGTGCGCCTGCGTGTGCAAGTGCGCGCCTGAGCGCACGCGAGAAACTGGATTGTAGTCAGATGAAAAACGTAGTTTTCGGTAAAACATTGGTTATTGCAGAGAAACCGTCCGTCGCCCAAGACATCGTCCGGGCACTCACCCCCTTGGCGGGCAAGTTCGAAAAACACGACGAATACTTTGAGAGCGACACCTATGTCGTCTCCAGCGCCGTGGGTCACCTGGTGGAGATCCAGGCCCCCGAGGAATTTGACGTCAAACGCGGCAAATGGAGCTTTGCCCACCTGCCCGTGATTCCGCCGCACTTCGACCTCAAGCCCGTGGACAAGACCAAAACGCGCCTGAACGCCGTGGTCAAACTGGCCAAGCGCAAGGACGTGGGCCAACTCATCAACGCCTGCGACGCGGGCCGCGAGGGCGAGCTGATCTTCCGCCTGATCGAGCAGTACGCCGGCGGCGCCAAGCCGCTGGGCAAGCCGGTCAGCCGCCTGTGGCTGCAATCCATGACGCCGCAGGCCATCCGCGACGGCTTTGGCGCCCTGCGCACCAATGCACAAATGCAGCCCCTGGCCGACGCCGCCCGCTGCCGCTCCGAGGCCGACTGGCTGGTCGGCATCAACGGCACCCGCGCCATGACGGCGTTCAACTCCCGCGACGGCGGTTTCTTTTTAACCACCGTGGGCCGGGTGCAAACCCCCACCCTGAGCGTGGTGGTGGAGCGCGAAGAGCAGATCCGCAAATTCATCAGCCGCGACTACTGGGAAATCCATGCCACCTTTGGTGCGCAAGCGGGCCAGTACCCTGCCAAATGGTTTGACCCCAAGCACAAGCGCGACGCCGAGGACGCCGAGAAAAAAGCCGACCGCCTCTGGACCCAGCGCGAAGCCCAGGCCATTGCCGACGCCGTGCGCGGCCAACAGGCCACGGTCACCGAAGAAAGCAAGCCCACTACCCAAGCCTCTCCCCTGCTGTTCGACCTGACCAGCCTGCAGCGCGAAGCCAACGGCAAGTTTGGCTTCTCGGCCAAAACCACGCTGTCCATCGCCCAAAGCCTGTACGAGCGCCACAAGGCCTTGACCTACCCGCGTACCGACTCACGCGCCCTGCCCGAAGACTACGTGCCGGTGGTCAAGCAAACCTTCGAAATGCTGGCCGACAGCGGCATGCGCCATTTGGCGCCCCACGCCGCCACGGCCATCAAGGGCAACTATGTCAAGCCCACCAAGCGGGTGTTTGACAACGCCAAGGTGAGTGACCACTTTGCCATCATCCCCACCCTGCAAGCGCCCAGCGGCTTGAGCGAGGCCGAACAAAAGATTTACGACCTGGTGGTGCGCCGCTTCATGGCGGTGTTCTTCCCCAGCGCCGAATACCAGGTCACCACGCGGATCACCACGGCCGTGGGCCACAACTTCAAGACCGAAGGCAAGGTGCTGGTTCGCCCCGGTTGGCTGGCCATTTACGGCAAGGAAGCCGCCGACGAAGTGGCGGATGCCAAAGACGGCGACAAGGGCCAAAGCCTGGTGCCGGTGCAGCCCGGCGAAAAGGTCAACACCGAAACGGTAGACCCCAAGGGCCTCAAAACCCGCCCCCCCGCACGCTACTCCGAAGCCACCTTGCTGGGCGCCATGGAAGGCGCCGGCAAAACCGTGGAAGACGACGAACTGCGCGAAGCCATGCAGGAAAAAGGCCTGGGCACACCCGCCACGCGCTCCAGCATCATCGAAGGCTTGATCGCCGAGAAATACATGCTGCGCGAGGGCCGCGAGCTGATCCCCACGGCCAAAGCCTTCCAGCTCATGACGCTGTTGCGCGGCCTGGAGGTCGAAGAGTTGACCAAGGCCGAACTCACCGGCGAGTGGGAATACAAACTCGCGCAGATGGAGCAGGGCAAGCTCCAACGCTCCACCTTCATGGCCGAAATCGCCACCATGACCGAGCGCATGGTCAAAAAAGCCAAGGAATACGACCGCGACACCATTCCCGGCGACTACGCCACCCTGCACGCCCCCTGCCCCAACTGCGGCGGCGTGGTCAAGGAAAACTACCGCCGCTTCACCTGCACCGGCGCGGACGGCCACAGCGATGGCTGCGGCTTCTCCTTTGGCAAATCCCCCGCCGGCCGCACCTTTGAGCTGGCCGAGGTGGAGCAATTCCTGCGCGACCGCAAGATCGGCCCACTGGAAGGCTTCCGCTCCAAGGCGGGCTGGCCCTTCACCGCCGAAATGGTCATCAAGTTCGACGAAGAAACCAAGAACTACAAGCTGGAGTTTGACTTTGGCGACGACAAAAAAGGCGAAGAAACCGGCGAGCTGGTGGACTTTGCTGCCCAGGAGTCCCTGGGCGCCTGCCCCAAATGCGGCGCGTCCGTGTTTGAGCATGGCAAAAACTACGTCTGCGCAAAGTCCGTGCCCACGGGCCAACAGCCCACACCCAGCTGCGATTTCAAAACCGGGCAAATCATCCTGCAACAGCCGATTGAACGCACGCAGATGCACAAGCTGCTGGCAACCGGCAAGACCGACCTGCTGGACAAGTTTGTCAGCATGCGCACCCGCCGCGCCTTCAAGGCCATGCTGGTCTGGGATGCCGAGGCCGGCAAGGTGAACTTTGAGTTCGCCCCCAGCAAATTCCCACCCCGCAAAACCGCGGCCAAGCCCGCAGTCGCTACAAAAACAGGAGCTGCTCGCGCAACATCCACGGGGGCTGCAGCCAAAAAAGCACCTGCAAAGAAGGCGGCCGCCGCCAAAACGGCCACCAAGACCGCCAAGGCCCCCCGCGCCACCACGGCGGCCAGCGGCAAGCTGCCCAGCGCGGCCTTGGCCGCCGTGATCGGCGCGGAACCGGTGGCACGCACCGAGGTCATCAAAAAGCTGTGGGACTACATCAAGGCCAACGGCCTGCAGGACGCCACCAACAAACGCGCCATCAACGCCGACGCCAAACTGCTGGCCGTGTTTGGCAAGCCCCAGGTGACCATGTTCGAGCTGGCGGGCATTGCGGGCAAACACCTGAGCTGAACCAAAGGGATGCCCCAGAGGGATGGGTTGACGAAAAATTGGCAATTTAAGACAAATTTATCTAAAATGGCAAAAATGCAAATTTAAGCAAATAAGCCATGAAATCCCAATCCAATCTATCCAATGGCAGAGCCGTCATTCCGGCTGCCCTGCGTGCCCAGTTGGACATCCAGGACGGCGACCAGCTGATCTGGAGCGTGCGCGATGGGGAATTGGTCGTGACCACCCGGCGCGCGCAGCTACACAAAGCGCAGGCCTTGTTTCAACAATTTGTGCCCAAGAACGCCCCCTCATTGGCCGATGAGCTCATTGCGGAGCGCCGCGCCGCGTCTGAAACCGAATGAGCCGGGTAACAGTGCTCGATGCCTCGGCCATCATCGCCTTTTTGCAAGGTGAACCGGGCGACGAGGTGGTCCGGCTGGCTCTGTTATCGGGCCACTGCGTGGTGAGTGCCGCCAATCAGGCGGAAATCATTGCGAAATCTCTTGACCGTGGCGCCGACCCTGAGGTGATTAAAGCCATCCTGGCTGAACTGGCCTACACCGTGGTGGACATCAAAGCTGAGGACGGCATGCAAGCTGGCTGGATGCGCGGTGCAAGCCGAAAAATCGGCTTGAGCCTGGGTGACCGCTTGTGCCTGGCGCTGGCACAACGGCTGAAAGCCAAGATCCTGACCGCTGACCGGCCATGGCTTGCCATGGCCGAACCGCTGGGAATTGACATTTGCTGCATCCGCCCAGACGCGCACTGACTCTGCCCACTGGGCCGGTCGGCGCTTTAAGATGGCCCCATGAATTTCCCCGATCTCGACGACGACTCCGAGCACAGCACCCACACCCCGGCCCAGCGCGCGGTGGCGGCGGCGCGCAGCACCTGGGTCAGTGTGGTGGTCAATGGGGTGCTGTCGGCCACGCAGATCGTGGTAGGCGTGTTCGCCCATTCGCAGGGCCTGATCGCCGACGGCATCCACTCGCTGTCGGACCTGGTGGCCGACTTTGTGGTGCTGTTCGCCAGCCACCACAGCCAAAAGGGCGCCGACGTGGAGCACCCCTATGGCCACCAGCGCTTTGAGACCGGAGCCTCGCTGGCGCTGGGCGTGCTGCTGCTGGCGGTGGGGCTGGGCATGGTCTGGTCGGCGCTGCACAAGCTCGAAACGCCGCAGGCCGTCGCCACCGTGCATGTGGCGGCGCTGTGGGTGGCGCTTGGCGCGCTGGCCGCCAAAGAGCTGCTGTTTCGCTACATGCTGCGAATCGCCAAGCAGGTCAAGTCCAGCATGCTGGTGGCCAATGCCTGGCACGCGCGATCCGACGCGGCCTCGTCCCTGGTGGTCAGCCTGGGGCTGGTCGGCAACCTGGCGGGCTACCCCCTGCTGGACCCGATTGCGGCGCTGATGGTGGGTGTCATGGTCGGCAAAATGGGCTGGGGGTTTGGCTGGAACGCCATGAACGACCTGATGGACCACGCCGTGGACGAAGCCGAGGTGCAGGCCATCCGCCACACCCTGCTGGCCACGCCCGGGGTTGCCGGCGTGCACGATGTGCGCACCCGCAAAATGGGCGACATGGTGGTGGTGGATGCCCACATCGAAGTCGAAGCCACACTCACCGTAGAAGCCGGCCACACCATCGCTGTGGCGGCCCGCCAAGCCGTCTTACGCCGCCACCGCGTACTCGATTTAATGACCCATGTGGACCCGGCCCACCAGCCGGACCACGACCACGACGTGACGCGCCCCGCCGTCTGAGCCCCATGCACCGTACCATTTTCGACACCCCTATCGTCAACACCCTGCTGCGAGGCCTGTCCTTGGCCTTTTTGAAGCTGGCAGGCTGGAAGGTGGAGGGCAGTTTGCCGCCCCATTGCCAAAAAAGCGTGTTCATTGCCGCACCCCACACCAGCAACTGGGACCTGCCCTACACCCTGATGGTGGCCTTTGTGCTGCGCCTGAACATCTACTGGATGGGCAAGGAAGAAATCTTCAAGCCCCCGTTTCGCCACCTCATGATGTGGTTGGGCGGCATCCCCGTGGCGCGGGAAAAGTGCAACAACCTGGTGGCCGCCTCGGCCGAAGCCATCCAGGCCGCCGACGGCCCGCTGCAACTGGTGGTGCCCCCCGAAGGCACCCGCAGCAAGGCGCGTTACTGGAAGACCGGTTTTTACTACATCGCCGTCAGCGCGCAAGTGCCCATCGTGATGGCCTATATGGACTACGCGCAAAAACGCAGCGGCCTGGGCCCGGTGTTCCAGCCCACCGGTGATATCGAGGCCGACATGGCCGCCATCAAGGCTTTTTACGCGCCCTTCAAAGGCAAGAACGCCGACCAGTTCCACGCGGGGCCGCAGGAATAGGCTGCCAAGCTCAGCCCTGCTCCACCCGGGCCTGGGCCGCTTGCAAAAAATCGGTCAGCAGGGGCGAATCATCCAGCGTGTCCGGGCCCGCCTGCAGAAACTCGGGGTGCCATTGCACGGCGGCCACGTAGGTGGGGCCGGTGTGGCGGATGGCCTCGATCACGCCGTCGTCCGGGCTGCGTGCCTCCACCACAAAACCCGGGGCCAGGTCTTTGATGCCCTGGTGGTGAATGCTATTGATTTTGTAGCTGCTTGCGCCCGCCAGTAGGGCGTCAAGCCGCGATTCAGGCACCACTTCCAACGGGTGAAAGTGCTGGTCATAGGCGTGGGGGTCGTAGTGCGGCACGGCCTCGGGTTTCTGGGTGGCGATGTCCTGGTACAGGGTGCCGCCAAAGGCCACGTTGATCAGTTGCAGTCCCCGGCAAATGCCAAACACCGGCTTGCCGGCGGCAACAAAGGCCTGCACCAGCGCCTGGTCGTAGGCATCGCGGCTGCGGTCACCGCTCCAGTGGTCTTGCAGCGGGGTTTCGCCGTAGCTGCCGGGCCAGACATCGGAGCCGCCGTGCATCACCAGGCCGTCCAGCCACTGGGCGTAGTCCTCAAAACCGACGTCGCCCCGGGCGGTGTCGCCCAGCGGGGACGGGATCATGACGGGCAGGGCCCCGCCGGACATAACCCAGTGGGCCATGGACTGTTCCAGGTACTGCAGGGTCTTGGGGGCAAAGGCCGAACGCGCGGGGTCGGGGTAAAAAAAGCAGGCACTGATGCCGATTTTGAGTCGTGCGGGTCGGGTCATGGGGTCGTGTTGCGGATGGGTTCTGGCTTAGGCGAAAATCGCATGCTAATTCATTCGCCCAAACCCCGGACATTCCCATGAAAATCGAAAAAGACACCGTCGTCACCCTGCGCTACAAAGTTTCCGACGCCCAGGGCAAGCTCATCGAAGAAGCCAAAGAGCCCATGGCCTACCTGCATGGCGGCTACGGCAATACGCTGCCCAAGATCGAAGAAGCGCTGGATGGCCAAGCGTCCGGCTTCCAAACCACGCTGCAGCTTGCGGCCGCAGACGCCTTCGGCCTGCGCGACGAATCCCTGGTGCAAACCATTGCACGCAAGGACTTTCCGCCCGGCGTCAAGGTCGGTGGCCAGTTGCAGGGCCGCGACGCTGACGGGCATGAAACCGCCTTCACCGTCATCAAGATCAAGGGCGACACCGTGTTTTTGGACGGCAACCACCCCTGGGCCGGCAAGGACCTGCGTTTCACCCTGAAGGTGACCGAAGTGCGCACCGCCTCCACCGAAGAAATCACCCACAAACACGTGCACGGCGCGCACGGCCACCACCACTAAGAAAGTACCTATGCACCCCCAAGCACTTCTTTGGCGGGCGCTATCGGCAAGCCTGCTGGTAGCGACCTCCCTGGCGTCCCACGCCCAAGTTCAAGCCCAAACCCCAGCGCAGCCCCCGGCCGACCCGCCACCCGCCGAGGCCGTGGGTTACGTCAAAACCGTGGCTGGTGAAGCCTGGGTCACCACCCTGGGCCAGCGCGTGCAGGCCGCACCCGGCACCGCTGTGCGGGTTGGCAGCCAGCTCAAGACAGCGGCCAAAGCCAGCTTGGGGGTGACGTTCAAAGACAACACCGTGATGTCCTTCGGGCCCGACACCGAGCTGACCGTGGACGAATACCTCTACGCGCCAGCGCAGGGCCAGCTCCGGCTGGGCACCCGCCTGGCCAAGGGCAGCCTGAACTATGTCTCCGGCGTGATCGCCAAGCTCAAGCCCGAGGCGGTGACCGTCAAAACGCCCACCGGCATCATCGGTGTGCGCGGCACCCAGTTCGTCGCCACCGTGGAGGACGCGCAATGAACCCGACCTTCAAGACATCCATGGCCAGCGCCACCTTGACGCTGGCCGCCCTGCTGGCAGGCTGCGCCGGTCCGCGCTCCTATGTGGTGCTGCTGCCCAGCCCGGACGGCAGCGTGGGCCAGGTGGTGGTGCAAGGCCAACGCGGCGAGCAGGTGCTGACACAGGCGCAGCAAGGCAGCGCCCTGGACGGCGGCGCGCCCCCTTTTGCAGTGCGCCCGGAAGACCTGCAGCGCGACTTCGGCGCGGCCATGGCCGCCCGCCCGCCGCTGCCAGAGCAGTTTTTGCTGTACTTTGAAAGCGGTGGCTCCGAGTTGACGGCCGAGTCCAAAGCCCTGCTGCCACGCATCATTGAACGGGCACAGGCGCGCACCTCGGTGGACCTGTCGGTCATCGGGCACTCCGACACCCAGGGCAAAGCCGATGCCAACGAAGCGCTGGCGCTGGAGCGGGCCAAAGCCATTGCCGAGCAATTGCGGGGCCTGGGGCTGGCAGACCTGGTGCTCTCGATCGAGTCGCACGGTGAACGCAACCTGCTGGTGCCCACGCCCGACGAGACGCCCGAGCCTCGCAACCGCCGCGTGGAAATCACCCTGCGTTAAACAGCCGCTGCAAAAAAGCGGTTCACTTCTCGGCCATCACGATCACATCGTCGATGGCCCCGTCTAGCAGGCGCTGCAGGTGCAGCGCCACCAGCGGGTCCTTGGGGTGGCGCAGTGCCAGCGCTTCCCACTGCGCACGCGCCGCGTCGGCATCCTGCGGGCGGCCGTGCTGCAAGAGCTGCAGGGCCGCGTCGTAGTCGGCCGGGGCTGCGCAGTCGGCAGCGTCCAGGGCGGCCCAGGGGGTGGCCACCTGCAAGGCCTGGGTTTTGCCTTTGAGCACCAGCCGCCCCACGGTGCGCGTAGGCACCCCCGTGCAACCGTCCAGCACCGCCTGCGACACACACAGCCGGGTGCCCAAATGCTTGTTGACACTTTCCAGCCGCGCGGCGGTGTTGATCGGGTCGCCCAGGGCGCGGTAGTCAAACAGGGTCTTGCCGCCAAAGTTGCCCACAATCACCTCGCCGCTGTGCACCCCGATGCGGGTCAGGCCCCAAGGCACGCCCCGGGCCTGCAAGCGCTGGGCATAGGCGGTGGCAAAGGCGTCCATCTCCAGCGCGCAGTCCAGCGCCCGCTGGCGGTGGTCGGCCTGCACCACCGGTGCGGAAAACAGCACCACCATGGCGTCGCCCACAAAACGGTCCAGCGTGCCCTCGTGTTTGAAGACGATGACCAGCATGGCCTCCAGGTAGTCGTTGAGCAGGGTCACCACCTGGGCCGGGTCGCTCATTTCCATCATGGGGGTAAAACCCGCCAGATCGGTGAACACAAAACTGCACACCTGGCGCTGCCCGCCCAGGAGCAACTGCTCCGGGTGCGCCACCAGATGCGCCACCCGGTTGGGTGACACGTAGCGCGAGAACGCGGTGCGCAGCCAGCGCTGCTGGCGCTCACCCACCCAATGGTGGATGCCGCTGGCCAGGCCGAAACTCAGCAACAGCGCCAGGGCCGGGTTGCTGGCGTCCACCAGGGTATGCCCGTCCACAAAAGCCAGCCACGCCCCGCCGCCCACTCCGGCCAAGGCCACCGCCAGCAGCAGCGCCGCCCAGCGGACTGGCGCTGCCAGCGCCACCAACCCCACCACCAACGTGCCCAGCACCAGCACCAGAACCTCCAGCCCGCTGGCCCAGACCGGGCGCTGCAGGTGCTGGCCCGACAGCATTTGCTCCAGCGCCAGGGCATGGGCCTGTACCCCGGGCATCAGCTGCCCCATGGGGTTGGCGCGCAGGTCGGCCAGGCCCGCCGCCGAGCTGCCCACCAGCACGATGGTGCCGTTCAAGGTATCTGCGGCCACCGCGCCTTGCAGCACCTGTGCCGCCGGGATATAAGGCGCGGGCGGGTCCTGGGGGTAGTGCAGCCAGATTTCGGCATGGGCATTGGTGGGCACGGTGACGCCGCCGATGCGCACATCCTGCAGCCCCTCCTCCCCGCCGCGCAGCAGGTAGTTGGGCACGCCCTGGGCCACCCGCAGGGCCTCGGCGCTTAGGGCCGGCACCACCTGCGCACCCAGGCGCGACAGCAGGGGCAGCCGACGCACCACCCCGTCGCTGTCGGCGGCAAAGTTCAGCGCCCCCACACCGCTGGCGCTGGCCGAAAGCACGGGCAGCGGCCAGACGACGGCATCAAAATCCTGCAACCAGTGCTGCGAATCCGGCGCGCCGCTGCTGACGATGCGGTAGGGCGGATTCAGGGGCGGGACCGCAGCGGCCCCGGGGCCGTCGGCCCCCGTGCTGTGCGACACACTGCTGCCCAGCACCACGGGGCGGCCGCGCAACGCCTGTGCCAGCACCGCGTCGTGGTCGGGGAGGTGGCGCAGCCAGTCGCTGGCCTGTGGGTTGCGCCAGAGCCGCGCCATGGTAGCGGGGGAGGTGCGGTCCGGCTCGACCAGCAGCACGTCCAGCGCGATGGCGGCGGCACCCGCCTGGTGCAGGCGCTCCACCAGTTCGGCGATGCGGATGCGCGGCCAGGGCCACTGCCCGTAGGCCTTCAGGCTGGCTTCGTCAATGTCCACCACGCGCACCGGCACCGGTGTGTAGGGGCGGGGGTGCCAGCGCTGGAACTGGTCAAACTGCGCCAGCCGCAGGGCTTGCATCGGAATCGGGTCGGCCAGCCACAGCGCCAGCGCGGCCAAGACCTGCCCCACCACCAGGGCAAGCGCCCAAGGATGGGACAGCACCCCGGGCAGCTTGCGCCGGTTCCGCCGGGGCGGCAGGCTGGTTTTGGAGGGGGGCAAGGCAGTCATGGCGAGGGCAGCAGGTGGTCGATTTCTTGCTGCATGGCCTTGGTCAGCTGCACGTATTTGTTGAGCTTGTCCGTGTTGTCGCGCAGCCGGTCCCCGATGCGCATGGCAATGGCCATCATCAGTTTGGCGCAAATGGTGGGGTCGGCCCGGAGCAGTTGGGAGATGGCGTCACGCGTCAGCACCGCACAGCTCAGGTCGGTGTCGGCGGTGCACGAGGCCGAGCGTGGCAGGCCGTCGATCAGGCCCAAATCCCCGTGCATGCTGCCCGGGCCCAGCACCGTCATGGTGATGGGCGACACCCGGCTGACCACAATGCTTTCCACGGTGACATCGCCCTCCAGAATCAGCACCATGAAGCCGGTGTTGTGGCGGTCCCCCTCGCGGATGAACACCGTGCCCTGGGCGATTTGCATCGGTTGCATATAACGCGCCACCACATAGGCCTCTTCCAAACTGAGCTGCATCAGGGCCGAAGGCGCCGTCAGCATCTCTGCGGCCAGGGCCTGGGTTGGGAAGCCAGAAAAATGCCCCGGATGGATAAACCTGGACAGTACACCGGCCATGTTGGGGTTGAGTTTGCGCAATAACTTCTTCAACATGGCGGTTTACAAGCGTGGAGAGACGGCTATATTCGGATTTGCATTTTGCAGCATTCCACAAGCCCCAGCGGCAAGGAGCAAACCAGCGTGGCCATTGCAACCATCAACCGTCTCATCGTCCTGTTTGACGAAGCGTTCCGTGGCGTGTCTGCCCCGGTCGGCATGGCAGAGTCCGAACGGCTGGCCATTCTGGTGCACCACTCGATGGACTCCAAAAAACGCGCGTACCACACCGCCCTGCATGTGTTCGCCATGTGCGAGGGCATGCAGCCGCTGCAGGTCTTGGCCGCGCTGTTCCATGACCTGGTGTACGTCCAGCTGGACGGTGGTTTTGCCTTGCCGGTGGCGGGCTTGCTGCAGGACGTCACGCAAGTGCAAGGCGATACCCGGGTCCTGCAGGCGTTTCCCGCCGACGACCCGGCGCTGACCCTGTGCGCCGGAATTTTCAACTTCACACCGGGGCAAGTGCTGCCGCTGTACGGCGGCATGAATGAATTTCTGAGCGCGGTGGTGGCCACCCGCCTGCTGCAGCCCCACCTCAGCGCAGCCGACCTGCTGGCCGTGGTGACCTGCATTGAAACCACCGTTCCCTTTCGCGCCCCGGATGCCGACGGCAAGACCGCCACCGACGCGCTGGCCGAGCGCGTGCACGCCCAGTACCTGCGGCTGTTCCCCGGCTGCGATCCGGTCAACGCCCAGGCCTTTGTCCAACGGGCGGTGTCCGACGCCGTGACCCTGGGCAACCGCGATGTCGGCGGCTTTGCGCACCCCAACCCCGGCTTGTTTTTGTCCAGCACCTGGCTGCTGATTGACGAGTCCAACGCCCCGCTGGCCAGCCCCGGCGTGTACTCCTTGCAGGAATACCGCAGCGCCCTGGTGCGTATGAACAGCTTTCTGGGCGGCCTCAACCCGGCCCATATTTTTCTGCATTACGACGCACAACCGGCGGCCGATGAGATCTCCCGCCTGTGCGCCAGCGCCCGCTGCAACATCACCTTCGCCTGCGATTTTCTCGACGCCAAAATCACCTCGGTGGCCATCATCGAAGCGCTGGCGCTGAGCACCGGCACCGATTGCCCGGTGTCCATGTTTCTGGGCGACATCCGCAGCGCCTATGGCCGCCCCGACCGGGTGGAAGACTTCTTGCCTGCGGCGCCACGTTCTACCCGGGCCGTCAACAAAGAACTGCTGAACGTTCTGGAGAAAGGCCGCGTGCTGGAGTCCAGCAACGACCTGACCGCCTCGCCGCTAACGGCCTTCATCTACCGCACCATGGGGCACGCAGGCACCCAAGCGGCGCTGCGCCAGGCCCGGCAGATGTTTGACGGCGCCCTGTCACCCCAGGCGTTTTTGCAAACCCTGGACCGCGACATGGTGCGCGCCATTTTGCGGGCCTGCGCGCGTATTGCGCTGTCCCGCAGCGAGGCCCTGCACACGCTGGAAAAGACGCTGTAGACGCGGCAGGGGCGGGCCTTAGGCCCACCCCTGCTGGGCCACGTAGTCGTTCAGATACACCTCAAAGCGCAGCGCGGCGGGGGACAGGGGGCGGTCTTTGCGGGTGAAGGTGAAAAACTTGCGCTGGATCACCGGCTCCACCAGCGGGCGGCTCTCCAGGCGGTGCAGCGCAATGAGGGCGCTGGCATAGGGCAGGCAGGTGCTCACCCCCAGGCCCGCGCTGACCATGGCAAAGGCGGTGGTCATGAAACCCACCTCGTTGACCGGCCCCAGCGCCAGGTCCCGCACGGACGCATGCAGGTCGCCGCGCAAACGCTGGGTGAACTCGCCCTGCAGCGCGATCATGGGGTGGCGCAGGGCATCATCCCAGCGCACCTGCTTCATTTTCGCCAGGGGATGGCCGGGCGGGAACACCACCACAAACGGCATTTCAAACAAGAGCGTGGCCGCCACATCCGCCGAAGACTCGCGCTCCGGGCCCACGCCAAAGTCCACCTCCCCGCTGTGCACCTTGGCCTGCACCTGCTCCACCATGCAGTCGAACAGGCGCACCTCGATCTCGGGGTGGTGGCGCTTGAAACCCGCAATCACCTCGGGCAGCACCGAACACGACATCAGCTGCGGCGCGGCGATGCGCACCAGCCCGCGTTTCAGCGCTTTCAGGTCGGCCATGGTGTCCAGCGCGCCGTCCAGGTCCTGCAAGATTTTGGTGGCCAGCGGATAAAACTCGCGCCCCGCGTCCGACAGCCCCACCTTGCGCGTGCTGCGGTGCACCACCTGCACGCCCAGGGTCTGCTCCAGCTCCTTGACCAGCCCGCTCAGGGCCGACTGGGTGACGTGCAGGCTGGCCGCGGCCTCGGTAAAGCTGCAGGTCTTGGCAAGCGCGACAAAGGCGCGCAACTGGCGCAAAGTGACATTCATTAGCTATACCGATAAATTCATCATAAAAAACCGTTTGAATGATAGATGAAATCGCCCTCTAATCCCCTTCAGTTCCCGGCCCGCGTGCCCAAGCGCCTTATTCACCGCATCACAGGAGTCCAACATGCCCATCCAGAAAATCCACCACGTGGCCTACCGCTGCATCAACGCCAAACAAACCGTCGAGTGGTACGAAAAACACCTGGACATGAAATTTGTGCTGGCCATTGCCGAAGACGAAGTGCCCTCCACCAAGGCGGCCGACCCGTATATGCACGTCTTCATCGACGCCGGTGCGGGCAACATCCTGGCCTTCTTCGAGCTGCCCAATGCGCTGCCCATGGACCGCGACCACAACACCCCCGCCTGGACCCAGCACCTGGCGTTTGAAGTCGCCACCATGGACGAGCTGCTGGCCACCAAGGCCAAACTGGAAGCCGCCGGCATCGAGGTGATTGGCGTCACCGACCACACCATCTTCAAATCCATCTACTTCTTCGACCCCAGCGGCCACCGCCTGGAGCTGGCCTGCAACACCGCCACCCCGGCCATGCTGCAGCAGCTTGACCGCGTGAAGTGGGACATGATCAACGAGTGGGACCGCACCAAAAAGGCCCCCAAACACGCCGCCTGGATGCACGACGGCAAGGGCTTCATCGAACCCTGACCCGCACCAGAAAACAGCTATGTTCATGCAACTCACACATGGGGTGACCCGCGCGCTGGAAGTCTGCATTGCCCTGTGCCTGGCCGCCATGGGCGTGCTGGTATTTGGCAATGTGGTGCTGCGCTACGGGTTCAACTCCGGCATCGCCTTCTCCGAAGAAATTTCCCGCCTGCTGTTTGTCTGGCTGGTGTTTCTGGGCTCCATTCTGGCCTCGCGGGAGCACGCCCACCTGGGTGTGGACTCCCTGGTCAAACGCCTGCCCCATGCGGCCCGCCAGGCCTGCGTGCTGGTGTCCGGCACCTTGATGATTCTGATGTGCGGCCTGCTGTTCTGGGGCAGCCTGAAGCAGGCGCAAATCAACCTGGACAACACCATGCCGGTGTCGGGCATTCCCTATGCGTCCCTGTATGGCGCGGGCATGGCCGCCGCGCTGGGGCTGATCGTCAGCATTTTTTACAACATTTTTCAGGCCCTGGTGCATGGTGAACAGGCAGAAAACATGGTCATGGTGCAACACACCGACGACCTGATCCAAGGCGCCATGGCGGACATGGACAGCACCCCCACCCCCCACGGAGGCAAAGCGCCATGACATTGACCGTCTTTCTCGGCTCCTTGATGGCCGCCATGGCCCTGGGTATGCCGATCGCCTTTGCGCTGCTGGTCTGCGGCACGGCGCTGATGCTGTTCATGGGGCAGTTTGACGCCCAGATCCTGGCGCAAAACGTGATTGCCGGCGCCGACAACTTTGTGCTGATGGCGGTGCCCTTTTTCATTCTGGCGGGCGAGCTGATGAATGCCGGGGGCCTGTCCAAACGCATCGTGCAAATGGCCAGCGCCTGGGTCGGGCACATTCGGGGCGGCCTGGGCTACGTCACCATCCTCTCGGCCCTGATCCTGGCCAGCCTGTCGGGCTCGGCGGTGGCCGACACCGCCGCGCTGGCGGCGCTGCTCATCCCCATGATGCGTGACGCCGGCTACAACACGGCCCGCTCCGCCGGGCTGGTGGCGTCGGCGGGCATTATTGCGCCGGTGATTCCGCCGTCCATCGGCTTCATCATTTTTGGCGTGGTCGGCGGCGTGTCCATCACCAAGCTTTTTGTGGCGGGCATCTTCCCCGGCCTGCTGATGGCGCTCTCGCTGGTGCTGACCTGGTGGTGGGTGTCGCGGCGCGACGCGCTGCAGGTGGCGCCCCGCATGGCCATGCAAGGGCGGCTGGCCGCCATGGGCGCGGGCGTGTGGGCCCTGGTGCTGCCCTTGATCATCGTCGGCGGGCTCAAAGGCGGCATCTTCACCCCCACCGAGGCGGGGGTGGTGGCGGCTTTCTACGCCCTGTTTGTCGGCGCCTTCATCTACCGCGAGCTGAACCTCGCCAGCATCTACCACGCGCTGCTGGCCACGGCCAAAACCACCGCCGTGGTGATGTTTCTGGTGGCTGCGGCCTTTGTCTCGGCTTACCTGATCACCGTGGCCGACATTCCCAGCCAGCTCAAGCAGGTGTTTGCCCCCTTCATGGACAGCCCCAAACTGCTGATGGCCGTGATGATGGTGGTGGTGGTCATCGTGGGCACGGCGCTGGACTTCATCCCCAGCGTGCTGATCCTCACGCCGGTGATGCTGCCCATCTGCGTGGAGGCGGGCATCGACCCGGTGTACTTTGGTGTGCTGTTCATCATGAACAACGCCATCGGCATGATCACCCCGCCCGTGGGCGTGGTGCTGAACGTGGCTGCCGGGGTGGGCAAGGTCAGCATCGAAGACGTGATCCGTGGCGTCTGGCCCTTTATGCTGGCCGAGACCGCCATTTTGTTTTTGCTGGTTCTGTTTCCAGAGCTGGTGATGGTGCCCATGCAGTGGTTCCGCTGACATTTTTTTCCCCGTTCCCTCACCCAACTGGAGACCTTGATGATTCAAAAACGCACCCTCATTTCGCTGGCCCTGGGCCTGCTTGGCGCCACCTTGCTGCCCACGGCGGCCTGGGCGCAAACCGTCACCGCCAAATTCAGCGTCACGCTGCCGGAAAAATCGCACCAGGGCCTGGGCGCGGCCAAGTTCGCGGAGCTGGTGGGCCAAAAGTCCAAAGGCCGCATCCTGATCAAGCCCTATTTCAACGCCGCGCTGGGCAACGACGTGCAAGTGACCTCCTCGCTGCAGGGCGGCACCATCGAATTTGCCTTGCCCCAAACCAGCACCCTCACCGGCATGGTGAAAGAGTTTGAAATTTTGGACTTCCCCTTCCTGTTCGGCAGCGAACAAGAGGCTGAAAAAGTGCTGGACGGCGCCACCGGCCAGAAGCTGCTGGACAAGCTGCCCGCCAAAGGCCTGGTCGGCCTGGCCTTTTGGGAAAACGGCTTTTTCAACGCCACCAACAGCAAACGCCCCATCACCAAATACGAAGACTTCCAGGGCCTGAAATTCCGCGCCGTGCAGGCCAAGATTTCGCAGGAAACCGTCAAGGCCCTGGGCGCCAACCCGGTGCCGCTGGCCGTGCCCGAGCTCTACACCGCGCTGGAAACCCGCACCGTGGACGGCCAGGGCACGCCCTCGGCCGTGATTGCCGCGCTCAAGCTCAACGAAGTGCAAAAGTACCTGTCGCTGACCAAACACTCCTACGGCGCCTTCATCCCGCTGGTGTCCAAGAAATTCTGGGACAGCCTGCCCCCCGCCGACCAAACCCTTGTGCGCGAAGCGGCGCTGGAAACCCGGGGCTACCAGCGCGGCGTGGCCCGTGAACAGGCCAAGGGCGCCGAAACCAGCATGGCCGCCAAGGGCCTGCTGGTGAACGACATCAGCCCCGCGGAACGCAAACGCATGCGCGACAAGGTCAAACCCGTGTGGGACCTGTTCGCCAACGACGTGGGCGCCGAGCTGCTGACCGAAGTCAACGGCCAACTGTCCAGCAAATAAACCCCTCTGCTCCTGAATCCCGCGATGACCCCACTGAACGAAACCCACAACCCCCAGCTCACGAGCTGGGTGGCATCAGCCAACCAGCCCGGCTGCGACTTCCCACTCCAGAACCTGCCCTTTGGCGTGTTCCGGCGCGCGGGCAGCGCCCAGGCCTTTCGGGGCGGTGTGGCCATTGGCGACCAGATTCTGGACCTGGGCGCCGCCTTTGCGGCGGGCGCCTTCAGTGGTGCCGCCGCGCTGGCGGCCCATGCCTGCTGCGCGCCCACGCTCAATACCTTCATGGCGCTGGGCGCGCCGGCCTGGTCAGCGCTGCGTTTGGCGCTCTCGCGCGCCCTGCGCGAAGGCTCTGCCCTGCAAGCCACGCTGCAGGCCTGCCTGCTGCCACAGGCCCAGGCCGAATACGCCGTGCCCGCCCAGATTGGCGACTACACCGACTTCTACACCTCGGTACACCACGCCACCAACGTGGGCAAGCTGTTTCGGCCCGACAACCCGCTCATGCCCAACTACAAGTGGCTGCCCATCGGCTACCACGGGCGGGCCTCCTCCATCGCCATCTCGGGCCAGAGCTTTCACCGCCCGGTGAGCCAAACGATGAAGCCCGGCGCCAGCGTGCCCACCGTGGGGCCCAGCCAGCGCATGGACTACGAGCTGGAGCTGGGCGTGTATATGGGCCCCGGCAATGCGCTGGGTGAGCCCATTGCCATGGCCGATGCCGAACAGCATGTGTTTGGCCTGTGCCTGTTCAACGACTGGTCGGCGCGCGACATCCAGGGCTGGGAATACCAGCCGCTGGGGCCGTTCCTGTCCAAAAACTTCGCCAGCACCGTGTCGCCCTGGGTGGTGACGCTCGAAGCCCTGGCCCCGCACCGCCTGGCCTGGACCCGCCCCGCAGACGACCCGCAGCCCTTGCCCTACCTGGACTCCCCGGCGCTGCGGGAGCAAGGCGCCATTGACATCGAGCTGGAGGTGTTTTTGCAGAGCGCCGCCATGCGTGCCCAGGGCCTGGCGCCCCACCGCATCTCCCGCAGCAACTTCAAACACGCCTACTGGTCGGTCTCGCAAATGGTGGCGCACCACACGGTCAACGGCTGCAACCTGCAGCCCGGCGATTTGCTGGGCAGCGGCACCCAGTCCGGCCCCGCGCAGGAAGAAGCCGGCGCCCTGATCGAGTTGACGGTGGGCGGCACCCAGCCGCTGACCCTGCCCGGCGGCGAGACCCGCACCTTTTTGGCCGACGGCGACACCATCACCTTCCGGGGTGCCAGCGTCACGCCCGGCGCGGCCCGCGTGGGGTTTGGAGAAGTGACGGGCACCCTGCTGCCCGCCCGCACCGCCGTGTAAGGAGCCGCCGATGAACGCACCCACGCTCACGCTCTACACCTACTTTCGCAGCTCCGCCTCGTTTCGGGTGCGTATTGCGCTGAACCTCAAGGGCCTGCCTTACACCTCGGTGCCGGTGCACCTGCTCAAGGGCGGCGGCGAACAGCACGGCAGCGACTACGCCGCGCTGAACCCAGCCCAGCTGGTGCCCACCCTGGTGGATGGCGCGCACGGGGGTCTGGCCCTGGGCCAGTCCCTGGCCATCATGGAGTACCTGGACGAGGCCTACCCCGGCACGCCCGCCCTGCTGCCCACCACCGCACCCGAACGTGCCCGGGTGCGCGCCCTGGCGCAAACCGTGGCCTGCGAGATCCACCCGCTCAACAACCTGCGGGTGGTCCAGTACCTGGAGCGTGAATTGAAGGTGGATGAAGCCGCCCGCGCCACCTGGAACCGCCACTGGATGGCGCTGGGCTTTACGGCACTGGAAGCCCTGCTGGCGGGCAGCCCCCACACGGGGGTGTTTTGCCACGGCGACACGCCCACCCTGGCCGACTGCTGCCTGGTGCCCCAGTTGAGCAATGCCCGGCGCTTTGACACCCCGCTGGAGGCCTTTCCGACCCTTTTGCGCATCGAAGCGGCCTGCCTGGCGCTGGACGCGTTTCAGCGGGCCCTGCCCGCCGTGCAGCCGGACACGCCCTAGTTCTCTAGGCCGTATTTGGCCCACAACTTTTTCAGCACCCCGGCCGCTTCCATACGGCCCAGCAGCGCGTCGATCTCCTGGGCGCTGGGCTTGGTTCCTTTTTTCACCACGGCCATGTGGGCATAGGCCTGGTCCAGGCGCTCGGACACCAGCAGCTTGTCTTTGTCCTGGGGGTTCTTCAAGAGGTAGCCCGACAGGTAGGACTTGGTGAGCACCGCCACATCGCCATGCCCGATCAGGAGGTTGCGCAGGCTCACCTCGTTGTCGGGGCTGAAGGTGATCTGGAACTTCTTGCGCAGCAGCACCTGGTCGGCCTCAAAGTTGGCAAAACTGTAGTGGTAGCCCAGCACGCCCAGGATGTGTTTGTCGTCCAGCGTCTGGAAATACGCCTGCCCGCGCCCTGGCGCGCTGCGCGCCACGTAGACCTCGCCATCGCCCCGCAAAAACACCTTGCTGGCCTCCACCGGCTCGGCTTCCCAGCCCCATTTGATGTTCTCAAACAGCACCATGCTGAAGGCGCCGCTGGCCATGTCAGGGTAGCGGCGGTTGGCCGAGGTGCGCACGATCTCAAACTGGTAATCCGTCTGGAAGGCGTTCATGGCCTGCACCAGCTCATAGGTCAGGCCCGACGTTTTATCGACAAAGGGTAAAAAGGGATACGCCCCCACACGCACCGGCTCGGCGGCCCCAGCGGGAAAGGCCCCATAAAACAGCGCGAACAGCAGGGTAAAAACAAACCTGTGCATGGCGGCGTCCCCTTCAGTGGATTGCGTACTGGGAATTCGAACCGATTTAAAACCGATTCGGCGCAGTATCGCACCGGCGTTGGTGGGTTGGCAAGCGGGGTAAACACGCCCCCACTTTTGCTATTAAATTAGTAGCTGTTTACGCACTATCTACGGGCGTTAGAGGCCCATATGGCCTATAACCCTAATCCAAAAAGTACCAATAGCCGCCGTTCACCCACTGGGCCAGGGCGCTGACAAACGCGGGGCTTTGCAGCCCGGCGCCCAGCAGCGCGGGCGTCAAAGACTCCTCATCGCACAGGGCCAGCACCGCCGGGTGGCAGGCCGGGCCAAAGGCGTAGCGCTCGCCGTCCACGTAACACACACCCTGCGCCACCGTGGCATCCAGGTAAAAGCAGCGCAAGCCGCCGGTGCGCACCAGGGGCTGCTCGGCCAGGGCGGCGAGCAGCTCCGCTGGCTCCAGCGGCGCGTCCAGCGCCTGCAGGTCCAGCACGCATTTGGTTTTGGACAAAAAGCTGCCCGCAAAGTCGGCCACCAGGGTGTCGTTGTCCAAAATGGACTGCAGCTGCGCCTTGATGCGGGCAAAGTCTGCGGCGTTGATTTGGCCCTGGTGCTGGTGGATGGGGCGCTGGGGGTCGGCAAGAAGCGTGCTGCCCAGCTCCTTGTCGATGACGTAATCGGCCAGGCCGCTGAGCATGTCGCAGGCCGACTTGGCCCGAAAGCCCACCGAGAAACTCATGGACGTTTCCAGCGACACCCCATCGTGCGGAAAACCCGGCGGGATGTACAAAATGTCGCCGGGCAGCAGCTCCACGTCGATGATGGCTTCGAACGGGTCCACATGCAAAAGCGCCGCGTGCGCCGCAAACTGCCGGTGCTCGCCCTTGTCGCCCACCCGCCAGTTGCGCCGCCCGGAGCCCTGGCAGATGAACACGTCGTACAGGTCGATGTGCGGACCCACGCCGCCCTGGGGCGTGGAGTAGCTGATCATCACATCGTCCAGCCGCCACTTGGGGATGAAGGCAAAGGGCTTCACCAGCTCGGCCACCTCGGGCGACCAGTGGTTGACCGCCTGCACGATGAGCGACCAGCCGGTTTTGCCCAAATGGCCGTAGGACTCGAACGGCCCCACCTCGGCCTGCCACTTATCGTCGGTTTTGAACACCCGGCGCGACTCCACCTCTTCCTCACACGCCAGCCCGGCCAGGTCTTCGGGGCTGATCAGGTCTTTGAAATGGGGGAAACCCTGGCGGATCACCACCGGCTTTTGCTGCCAGTAGTGCTCCATGAAGTGTTCCAGGGAAAAGTCGTTCAGGGTGAGTTGGAGCATGAGGTTCACTTTGCTGGGGGCTTGCTGTTGTCGCGGTAGTAGCGGGTGGTGAGGGCCACCGCTTCTTCAAAGGCGGCGGGCCATTGGTCTTTGGGCAGGGCCGTGGGGCGGCGGCAGTTTTTGCCGCCCTGCAGCGCGCACTGCGAGCGCAGGAGCCCGTAGGACGCAGGCCACTGCACGTCGTAGTGGATGCGGGACAGCACGGTGCGGGCCGCATCGGTTCCCGCCTTGACCGCGCGCTGCGCCTCTTGCGGGTGCTGGCTCAAAAAGGCCACCACCTCGTCCTTGGCGGTGCTGCCGGGCGCGGTGAAGGCGCGCAAAAAGAAACTCTCGTTGTGCTGAATTTCGGCGCGCCCGCTCTCGTCGGCAAAGCGCAGCGCGTCGTACCAGCCCAGCGTGGCCAGCGCCGCCACCACGCCCAGGTTGCTTTCCATATCGGCCGGTTTGGACATGGGCACGTAGTACATGCGCTGCAGGTCCATGCCCTCCATCGGCGTGATGGAGACAAAGTCCTTGTCGAAACTGGTCAGGATTTTTTCAAACTTGGCGGAGGCGGCCTTGTCTTTGTAGTCACTCTTCAAGATCACGCTGACCAGGTCAATCACCTCTTTGCGCCGCAGCTGCCAGGGGTCGGGTTTCACCTCCAGCAACACCGTTTTGCCGGGCAGGTTCGCAGGCGCCTGGGCGGCGGCGGGCAGGGCCAGGCAAGCACCGGCCAGCAAGGCGCCGGACAGCAAAAAAGGGAGGGAACGTGGGTGGCTACGTGGGTGGGAATGTGGCATGGCGAACAACTCGGTAAATCGCGCCCAGCGGGCGGCCCACAGCGGGCTGGGGCGATGGTAGTGCCGCCACATCGGTTGACCCACATCAATCTGCGCATCTGTTGACCTAGCTCATAATGGCCGCAAAACAATCTCAGGGACGGGATGACAAATGGCAACACTGCTACCCGCCATCGGTGCTTGCGTTTCGCGCATGACACCAGGCGAGCGCCGACTGGCCGAACGGCTGGAACACAAACTGGACGACTACGCCACGCGGGGCCTGTGTGCCCGGGTGATGCGTCAGCGCCAGATGCCCGTGGTGGCGACGCGGAGCTTGGGATGACCGACCACCAGGCCTCGAAAATGCCTCGACAAACACGCTGCAGAGCAAACCCGCGTGGGTACACTGCCGAAGATCGGTACTCACTCACCAAGACCAAAATACTGCCGAGGAAACTGCATTGAGCCAAGAAGGACAGCTACTCGACAAAAAGTCATTGCGCGCAGTGTGGGGAAAAACCGCCAACTGGAGCGAATTGGCAAAGGACTGCATCGCCTTCGCCAACGCCCTTGGCGGCACCTTGTTGATCGGCATTGAAGATGGGCAAGACAACCCACCAGCCGACCAAACCATACCGCCTGATCTGCCCGACACCATTCGGCGCAAGCTGGCGGAATGCACGGTCAACGTCACCGTGTTTCCCGCAGTCCGAAGCGCCGCCAATGGTGGCCAATTCATTGCGCTGGACATTCCACGCGCCATGTCGGTTGCCTCCAGCACCGATGGCCGCTACTTCCTGCGCGTTGCCGACCAGAGCAAGCCCGTTACCGGCGATGACGTCCTCAGACTTGCCTCTGAGCGGGCTGCTGTGCCGTGGGAAACGCTCACCACGCTGAACGTCAAAGAGTCCGAAAGTGACTCGCAAAAGTTGGGCGCAGTGGTCAACGCACTGCGGGCCTCCGACCGCGTCAAAGCCTCTGTCAAAGAGAAGTCAGATGGCGAATTGCTCGGCCACTACCAACTGGCGCAAGACGGTTTGCTCACGCACCTGGGCATTCTTTGCCTGGGCCAGCAGCGCCACCGCGCGCTCATCGTCACCGCGCCGGTCGTCCAGTTCATCAAATACGACGCACATGGCGACAAGGTCAACAAGCTGGTGTGGGACGACCACACGCTGAACCCCATGGAGCTGATTGAAGCCGTGTGGCGTGAGGTGCCTGATTTTCGGGAGCGCTACGAGCTGCCCGACGGGCTATACCGCCAGTACGTTCCTGCGTTTGATGAAGTGGTGATTCGGGAATTGCTGGTCAATGCACTGGTGCACCGGCCCTACACCCAGCGTGGCGACATCTTCTTGAATTTGCACCCCGACCGGCTTGAAGTGGTGAACCCCGGGCCGCTGCCGCTGGGCGTCACCCCGCGCAACGTGCTGCACACCACCGTGCGCCGCAATGAACACCTGGCCCGCCTGTTTCACGACCTGAAGTTGATGGAACGCGAAGGCAGCGGCTTTGACAAGATTTATGAAATATTGCTGTCCCAAGGCCGACCCGCACCCGAGATCATCGAAACCAATGACCGCGTGCAGGTTTCCATCCGCAGGCGCATCCTCAAGCCCGCGGTGATTGACTTCATCGCCAAGGCGGACCAGACCTACCAACTCACCCAACGCGAACGCATCGCCCTGGGCTTGCTCACCCAGCAAGACGCACTTACCGCCCGTGAACTGACCACGGCCCTTGAATTGGCGACTACCGAGGCACTGCAAGCCTGGCTCAAACGCCTGCTGGAATGGGGCCTGGTTAAAAGCGCGGGGCGCACACAGGCCACACGCTATTTTGTAGACCCCGCTGTGTTGCGCAACCTGCAGTTTGCCAGTGAGACCACGCTCAAACGCATCGAGCCCCACCGCCTGGCGGCCTTGGTGCTGGAGGACTTGGCGCGCTACCCCCAGTCCGCCATCAGCGACATCCACCAGCGCATTGGCGGCGAAATTCACCCCAAACAAATCAAGCGCACCCTGGAAGAACTGACGGCCAAAGGCAGCGTGCGTTCTGAAGGCGACAAACGCTGGCGCCGCTACTGGGCGGTGCCGCAATGAGGTCTATCGGACAAAACGCGCCCCTATTGGGCAGATTTGGTCCATACGCACTGGGTGATAGTGATAAATCTCTTTATGGATCAACGACTTCTATCAACCGGCAGCGGTTGATCAGGGCGATAGCCATGAAGGGGGGCAAGGGCTTGGAGTTGGCCGCCGACCTGCTGACCGACGACGACAAGGACGACGACGCTGAAAATGGAGACTGTGTGCCACTGGTCAAACCCATCAGCTGCGGACGCGATGGCGAAGCGCCCATCCTCATCCGCCTGCCCAGCCTGCGCGAAGAAGCCTTTGCCATTGCCGACCGCCTGAACCACGCACACAAAGAAGGCCACGCCTGGGGCGACATGGCCATTTTGTGCCCCGACTACAGCACGCGCGACCTGTGCGCCCAGGTGCTGCACCAGCGCCAGATGCCGGTAGAAATGCGCCGCAGCCCCGGCGACTTTGACCCCACCAGCGACACCATCAAAGTGATGACCATGAAGGTCAGCAAAGGCCTGGAGTTCCCCGTGGTGGCCCTGCCCGGCGTGGGGCACATGCCAGCCAAGGGTGAAGACGAGCAGGAGGCGGCACGGGTGTTCTATGTCGCGGCGACGCGGGCTACGCAGCGGTTGGTGATTGGGGTGGGAGGGGATGGGGGGTTTGGTGGAAGACTCACTTCACCCATTCGTCCACCCTGCAATGAGAAATCGGTACAAATACATGTCAATAACACTAACACCATTCTTCGAAAATGATCTCTGTCAGGGCTTTACTTGGACGGTGCCAAACGAAGACCTACTCGCGGAACAAATAGCGATCATTGCGCTTGGAAACTCCCACCATGTTCAAAGAATATTGGCTGGTGCAGGTGTTAAACATGCGAATGTGAACTTAGAAGCAGCCAAGGACGCCATTCGCCTATTGACCGTGCCAAAAGACGACTCGTCGCAAAGAGACGGCTGGATTTTTCAATGCATTTCTTGGATAGCAGCTCATCAGGCCACGCCAAACGGGATCATTGTCACACCGCAAATGGTGCTTGCCCAAAAAGGGTTCGATGGAATGCAGATTGAAATTGACACTACGTCTAACAAAATTTCCGCCGTAATCATTTTCGAAGACAAGGCCACCGTGAATGCACGAACCACAATAACCGGAAAAGTTTGGCCAGAATTTCGAAAACTGGAGGCAGGGGAAAGGACAAATGAAGTAACTGCCCAAGTCATTGGGCTATTGCAAGGGGTCCCCCTGATCGACCGTGATGAAGCGATCGAGAATATTCTTTGGAAGGAGGCTCGCAGGTATCGTGTGAGCGTCACTATCACCGACACACCCGACAACTCAGAAGGTCGCAAAAGTCTTTTTGCTGGATACGACCAAGTCGCAGCGAATCCTGTTGAACGGCGACGTGGCGAAACGTTTCTTGTCCCAAATTTGAGAGCCTGGATGCAGACAATTGCGGACAAAGCTATCGCCGCCATTAACGCGAAGGTGGCTGCCAATGTTTGATACCGAGACTGTTGCGCTCATTTCAAGAGCGCCAGCATTGGCTGGACTAGATTTGGCTGAGTTGCCGCAACAGCTAACAAATGCTTATGCCTCCATCGTTTCTGCGCGCATTCGCCTACGCGAGAACGCTAACGAATCAGCTCTGTCCAACGATATTGATGCAATCGTTTTGAAGATGCGTCGACTGGCATATTCAAATGAAGCGCTTGTTTCAATATCGAAAGAGCGCGAGAACGTTACGGCGTCTGCTTTCGTCGCTGGCGCGGCACATCACGTTACGTTACTGGCAAACCGCGTTCGCAACCCCGAACCGGAACCTACGCGACTTTTGCTTCATAGCATTGCTCCTGAAGTCTCAGCTGCGCTATTGTTTTTGATAGCAGAGGCGAGTGCTGATGCCTCTGAAATGGCGAAAGCGATTCTGATCCAAACTGATGACACGGTGGAGACAGCCCTGCTCTGCGCAATCCAATGCCTAGCCACCGGTCGCTTGCCGGAATTGCTTGAGATTCTGGTGCCATCAACGGCACAGTTTCTTGAAACGGACAGCAGTACGCAGGCAATGCGATCGCTCTACTACTTACTGTTCCACGGCGTTCGCGCTCTAGCTGCAGCGTTGTTGGGACGTAGTGACGACATCGAGTTACTGAATACTGATCCGATGGCGTTGTTTCAACAGGCAATTGCTCTTTGCGTTGAGCAGTTAGACACATCACAAAGCGGTATTTCTGGAAACCCTTATGGAGTCTATCCCGGCCCGCTTCACCTCGCATCTTTATTGTCTGCGGCAGCAAATTCACTAAGTGTCACGGCGCTTGTAAATGTGCCGGCGCCAAGGGATGTTGCTGCAGATCGGTGGGAAAGCAGCATGCGCCACATAGCTGATCGGCGACCCTATCTTTGGCGTAATCATCGTCAAGCAATTGCCGAGGGTTACCTACAACCAGGAGTTTCCGCGGCAATTAGCTTTCCGACTGGTGCTGGCAAATCGACTCTGGCGGAATTGAAGATTGCGGCCGCTCTTCTACGGGGTGTAAAGGTCGTATTTCTGGCGCCAACTCTATCTCTCGTTGATCAAACAACAAAGGCGCTAGCCGCGACGTTTCCAAATTCTGAAGTTCTGAGCGAACTAATTGAGGAGTCACTATTCAATCTCGACAGTGAGGCACTTCCTGCACTCTCTGTAATGACCCCTGAGCGCTGCTTGGCGATGATGAGTTTTGATCCAAACATATTTGCCAATGTTGGTCTTTTGATATTTGACGAGTGCCACCTCATGCACCCGCGCAATATTGACCGCAGTAGACGTGCTATTGACGCGATGCTTTGCGTACTAAATTTCAATGCATCAGCGCCAAACGCTGACCTTCTATTCTTGTCAGCCATGATGATGAACTGCGAGGAGATTGCTGGATGGCTTCAAGATCTCACAGGACGACCGTGCCTTCCACTTTCACTTACATGGAAACCAACACGCCAAGTCCGGGGATGCGTTGTCTATGGCGCGGATCAGATAAACACACTAAATTCCCGTCTTACAGAAGTACGTAGGGGGGTCACCAATAAGGACGCCCCTTCTTCCCTCAAACGCGAACTGAATGTCAATCCTTTCGGCTTCTTCTGCCTTCATCAAACTTGGCAATCCCAAGCACGCAAAGACTACGCACTCTTACCACTCCTGAATGAGACAGTGAGACTAGCAACAGGTACTACTTCCAACAGGAATTGGTACCTTACTCCGAATGGAAATCAAGTTGCCTCTGCGATTGCAGCGGCCACTTCACGCCAGCGCCTAAAGACTTTGGTCTTCACCCAAACAATCCCCCTAACAAACAGCGCATCAGATGCAATTTCCCGCAACCTCGGGAAACCGCAGTGCACCCTCAACGCGGAAGAAAAACGACTCTACGCTATCGCGGTGGATGAAGCGGGGGGGACAGACCGTGTCTATCTTGAAGTCGATCCAGCTGGCGGCCTAATTTCGTCCTGTACTTGCCATCACGGTCTGTTACTGTCTGTTGAACGACATCTGCACGAGTCTCTGTTCAAAAGATCAGATGGCATAAATGCTCTAGTTGCGACATCAACGCTAGCACAGGGAATGAATCTTCCCAGTGAAGTCGTAATCATTGGTGGCGATAGTCGCTTCGACCCTGACGCCGACAAAATGCAAAAGCTAGAAGCGCATGAACTCTTGAACGCAGCTGGTAGAGCTGGTCGTGCTGGCGACGGATCGTATGGGTTTGTCCTCGTTGTGCCGAGTAAGGTTGTTCATTTCAACAATGCGACGAACACGATTCACAACCACTGGACCGACCTGAAAGCTATTTTTGCCCAGAGTGATCAATGCCTCTCCATCGATGATCCGATGACGGCGCTACTTGATCAAATGTAAACATCCGGTGCCGACCATCTTGCGCCGACCCAGCGAATTGTTTATAGGCGCGGGACCCCATCGGGGCGCCAGTGCGTAGGCAGCAACTCCTCAATGCGGCTATAGGGATGGGTAGGTAGACGGGTCAATACATCGGT
>NZ_JAUYQD010000047.1 GCF_030697375.1 Rhodoferax sp.
CGTGGTCAGTGCCGCGACGTCGGCCGTGTTCAGTGCCTGTACCTGGGTGCTGGTCAGCGCCACGACTTGCGCGGTCGTCAGCGCCGCAACGCCGGCCGTGGTCAGCGCCGCGATCTGGGTGGTCTTGAGTACCGCTACGTCCCCCGTCTCCAGCACCGCGACTTGCGCCGTGGTCAGCGCCGCCATGTCGGCGCTGGTCAGCGCCTGGGCTTGGGCGCTGGTCAGCGCCACCACTTGTGCTGTCGTCAAAGCAGCCACACTGGTGGTGCTCAGGATGGCTACACCAGCGGTGGTCAGCGCCGCGACTTGGGCTGTGGTCAATGCCACTACGCCTGCGGTGGTCAGCGCCGCGACCTGGGTGGTTTTGAGTGCCGCTACGTCACTGGTTTCCAGCACCGCGACTTGCGCCGTGGTCAGTGCCGCCACGTCGGCCGTGTTCAGTGCCTGTACCTGGGTGCTGGTCAGCGCCACGACCTGCGCGGTCGTCAGCGCCGCCGCACCTGCAGTCGTCAAGGCGGCTATCTGGGTGGTCTTGAGTGCAGCAACGTCACTGGTCTCCAGCGCCGCGACTTGCGCTGTGGTCAAGGCCACAATATCGGCCGTCTCCAATACCTGCACCTGGCTTGTCGTCAGCGCAACGATTTGATTGGTGGTAAGCACGGCAACCTGAGCCGTGCTCAGCGCAGCAACTTGCGTCGTCTTAAGTGCTGCAATCGATGTTGTCGTGAGCGCCTGCATCTGAGCAGTGGACAGTGCCACGATATCGCTCGAAGTCAGGGCCGCAAGCTGAGTTGTGGTCAATGCCGCAATTTGCGCCGTTGTAAAGCCAAGAACAATAGAACTCATTTGGACACCCCTAAGAACCTAGACCACCTGCCCATAATAAGCAGGGGCACTTACTAAACGCCTTAGATTACTCGACAAAGTGAATCCAAAACAGACAGCGCCAACACCTGAAAGACGCCAAATTTGCCACAAACCCGCACCCAAGCGGACTACACCCGCATCCATATATCGGCACTGTGTCTAAATACTTAAGGGGAAACCGGTTGATCTCTCGCCAGCTCGCATGCGTCGACTGGCGTCAACTTTAAATTAGCAGCCAGATAAATATGGTGACATAAGGAAGGCAAATTCCCGTCATTCTTCGTTCTACCCTCAAACGCCGGCCTGCCATCGGCCAGCTTCACGCACCGCAAATCGAGCCACCGAAAGAACTGCACCATAAACGAGGCCGCCGGTACGACAACGGGGGTCGTCCAGGGGTTGAGGTCCAACTCCCACTTTCAAAAGGTCAATGGACTGAACGAACTTGCACCCATTCCATGGCCCGACGTTGTGCCTCAACGACTTGCGCTGTATCGAGTTGAGATTCGGAACGAGCGCGATTGGCTTTACTGGGCCCATCGCCGCCTTCTTCGGCAAGAACAAACCATTTATGGGCTTCAATCGGGTCAAGGGCCACTCCGTCTCCCGTGGCATACATTAGGGCCAATCGGGACTGCGCTCCAGGGACACCCTGCGCAGCAGCGGCTGCGAACCAGTGAAATGCAAGACCCATGCTTCGCTCCATGCCTTGCCCCTTGGCATATAGCATTGCCAAGTTGTATTGGGCCTCTGGATCGCCTTGTTCTGCCGCCTTTAACCACCATAAAAACGCTTGTTCGGTATTTTTCATGCGCGCAAACAGCACCCCCAAAGAAGACTGAGCAGCCGCAAAGCCCTGGTCTGCAGCCTTTTGGCACCAAACAAAGGCCTGTTTTAGATCTTTTTTGATTCCATCTTCACCACGCATATATACAGAGCTCAAATTCCACTGCGCTTTGACATCTCCTTGCTCCGCGGCGTTTTGAAGCAATGAAAGCGCCAACGCGACATTCCGGGCAACACCGTCTCCACTCAGATAATGCCCTCCCAAGGCAGATTGAGCCTGTACATGCCCCTGATCAGCGGCCCGCTGGCACCAATGAATTGCCTTTTGAATATCCTTCTCAACGCCTTTTCCAGTCAAATACTGCTGCGAAAGGATGAACTGTGCTTGCGCCACCCCGTCTTCAGCGGCCCTTTTAAAACATGCACTCGCAATATGCTCCAAGCCACCACCAAAAAGGTTTCCCAGGGTTACCAATGAGCGGGAATCCCCCCCCTCTCCCGCCTTCACGTACCATGACATTCCCAGGAAAACATCCTGGACAGCACAACTTCCCGACGAATAGATCCGTCCCAGCGCAAATTGGGCTTCAAGGCTCCCTTGCTCCGCAGCCTTGTGGTACCAAGCCAATGCAGCCTCATCCTGCCGGTTTTCATATATTTTTGCCACCGCAAGCTGGGCTCTGAGATCGTCCTGCTTGGCCGCAAGCAGATACCAAGCCTCTGCCTGTATGGGATCCGCTTCCACACAAATGCCCAGGTCGTACATCAAACCCAGGTGATATCGCGCATCGGCATCGCCCAGATCTCCACTCTGTGCCCACCGCTCAGAATCCCGCCTCCGTTCGGCTGCAGACTGCTTCGGGCGAACGTGATTGGAGACTTTTGATCGACCATTGCCGCTGGCATCAATGAACTCCATCGCCACCTGTGCCGCAGCGTGGTTTTGATGTGCCGCCTTTCGGTACCAAAGCAAAGCCTCTTCCAAATTTTGCTCAACACCTTGTCCGTTGGCGTACATGTTTGCCAACGCACACTGTGCTGCGGGCACCCCCTGTGAAGCCGCCTTTCGATACCAGTGCAAGGCTTGGGGAAAATCTTGCTCCAGGACATTGCCATTTGCCAACTCGGAAGCCAGCGCCAACTGAGCGTCGGCAAGGCCCAGCTCAGCCGCCTTTACATAAAGTTCTACCGACAGATCTTGGTGGGGCGTTGAATACAATTTGCCGAGTTTGAAATACGCCTTTGAATGCCCCTGTTCAGCCGCCTGCATGTACCATGCAAACGCCTTGTGCTGATCTTTTTCAACCCCTACACCGCTGGCGTAGCGGGTCCCCAAAAGATACTGAGCGGCCGGCAGACGACGTTCCGCCGCCTGGCGAATCCAGTTGATCGCCAATTCAAGGTCTTGTGCAACGCCTATACCATTTGCATACATCAAGCCCACCTCGTACTGGGCCTCCCGAATGCCGATGCGCGCCGACTTCAGCATGTCGGAAAAAGCCTTCTTCTGCTTGGCCCCGCCCATCACCGCCATATTGCCCCCTGAGGGAACAATCGCATCCCGCCCAATAGACTATTCATAAATACCCCCGCCCCCCAAAGCCTTGAAGAGCTGCGCAGAAGACTCCAACTGTGCGCGGCGGACTTGGATGCCCATCTCTTGTGCGGCAACCAGCTCTCGCTGCCCTTCCAGCACATCAAGATAGCTCACCAGTCCAGCCTTATACCGGGCCTGAACAATCTGAAACCGCAGCTCTTGGGCTCGCAAACTCGCCCTTGATGCTTTGAGTTGGCTGGACAACGCAGTCCTGGATGACAAAAGGTCTGCCACTTCGCGAAATGCCAGTTGAATGGTTTTCTCATATTCGGCAACTCCAATGACCTCTCTTGCCTTCGCAACATCCATGGATGAAGCCAAGCGGCCACTATCAAACAACGGCAGTGACATAACAGGCTGAAATGACCATGCGCCGCCGCTGAAAAGCCCAGCCAACCCCTGACTTGCAGCCCCCAGTGCGGCAGTCAACATGATCTTGGGGAGAAAGGCTGCGCGCGCTGCGCCTATATTGGCATGTGCCGCAATAAGACGCTGCTCCGCAGCCATCACGTCGGGGCGCACCAGTAAAACATCAGCAGGCAGTCCAGGCGCAAGGTCTTCGCCCATGCTCAACCCATCGATAACACCTTCTGTCGGCAAGATAAGCTCTGCATAGCCAAGTAAAAAGTGGATTCGATTGATGGCCGTTTGGCGTTGGTGCGCCACACCATCCAGGCTGGCGCGACTTGCCTCCAGAATTCCGCTGGCCTGCTGCACCTCGAAGTCATACGTCCCCCCCAAGTCCCGGCCTTTTTCAATCAGCGCAAGAGACTGTTCGCGCAAATCCACCATAGAACGGGCTAGCGCAGCCAGTTCATTCATCTGAAGCAAGGTGAAATAGGAGCTCGCCACATCAGCGACCAGGGACAAGTACACTGCCCGTTTCGACTCCTCCGTCGCCAAATAGCTCACACGCGCAGCTTCGGTTAAACCCGCAATACGCCCCCAAAAATCCAATTCGAATGACACGCTTGACAAAGACAGGTCATACCGTTGGCTGGTTAACGGCACACCGACTCCGCTGAGATCACCCGGCGTTCGAGTTACGCTTCCAGATCCAACCAAATTAACAGAGGGCACCCGATCCGCCCGCACTATGCCGTATTGCGCACGCGCCTCTTCAACCCGGCCAGCCACGATACGCAAATCTCGGTTATTTTTGAGTGCTATTTCGATCAACGCCTGCAACTGGGGATCGGTGAAGAAGGCCCGCCAATGCATCTTCGGAGCAAGGCTTTTATTCTCCTCAAGCTCCGAAATGGGCCAATCTTTGGGAACCGGCAAAGACGGCCGCACAAAATTCGACGTTTGCGAGCACGCCCCCAAAAAAAGCAAAGTTAAAAGAAGGACCGCTCTGTACATTCTGCCCAGTCTCGCTATTTTGCAAACACAACGAGGCCGAGTCTACTGAGTCAATCCAACTTCAATGCCGTGAAAAGCGCCAAAAAACCAGCACAGCCCTGTCCAATCAAAAAATCAATCAAATGGCGCTACTGGAGCGAGCACCGACACTGGGGCATCAGTGAAGCAGCCGAGATTCGAAATTCTGGTCGAAATTAGACAACCAAGGTTCAACAAGATAACGAATTTGTGCGTCATTGCTAAGAATTCGCAGCATTATTTTTGATTTTTCCAGCTGCGAGGGCCCGTCAAGTTCTTCGCTACGTGCACGGTGACGCAACTGCTCAATCAATACTGCGCAAGCCCCCTCGAATCGCACGACACCATCCCAATCTTCATTTTTGGCAGCTTCCAGCATTTTGACGCTACCGTCTTCAATGGCTTTGTAATAGTCAATTAGCATTTCAGACTCTCACTATCTTAATTTAAGGCACTGCGGGGCGGCACAACCACTTGATCCCGAATTTGGCTCCAACTCTCCGCCACAGGCCGAATCAGTTGAATGACCTCATTCACCATTCCCGCGTCATTTCGGAGATTGGACTCAGTGAGTCTGACAATGCAAAAATCATACAAAGTGCGCAAGTTGACGGCCAACTCCCCACCCCTGGCTTCATCCAATCCTGCTTTGAGACCCTCTTCCAAGATGCGAACCGCACGGCCTATCGCGCGCCCCTTGGTTGGCATGTCTGCAGTCTGAATTGAACCTTTGGCCAAAGCCAATGATTGCAAAAGGCCCTCAAACAACAAACTCACCAATTCGTGGGGATTCGCTGTCGAAACCGAAGTCTCCACTGCAACTGCCCTGTAAGAATTCACTGAACGCATACTGACCGGGGTAAACATTTGACTCTCTCCTTGTGGTCCTGACTTCTATATCGGCAGATTCACAAGGAAATAAACCCATTACGAAGATGTTTTATTCCACTGCGCAAGCTGCGCATTGACATAGGAACTAAGCCCATTCCATTTGGCCATCTGCGTGTCCAATGCGCCATATTGCCTGCGTAAATCCGCCTCCACCCGAGTGGCACGGTCATTCACACGGTCCTGGTCTTTGGAGTTGCGCGAAATGGCACCTTGCAAAGCAGTTGCCTTGTTACTCACACGTCCATCAAATGCGACAAGTCCGCGTGCAAAGTCTCGCACCTTCAATCCGAAACCGTTCGTTGCAACATCGTTGTTATTTTTCGTAAACAGGGTCTTGAGATTGTCCAAATCGCCCAAGGCAGTGGTGAGCTTGGTCGCATTGACCTTCAAAGTGCCGTCCGTTTGGCGCTCCAATCCGATATCAGACAGACGGCTGAATGTGGAGCCCACGCTGCTGGAACCCAATATGGATCTCAAAGTGCTTTGCAAGCCCAATGTCGTGGAGTCCCCCTGCAATGGCCCCCCGGTTTTGGAGGCCGCATCGTACTTTGTGGCTGCGGCCAACGTTTGGCTCATGGCGTTGTACGCATCCACAAAACTTTGAATATTTTTCTGAATTGCCGTTAAGTCATTTTCAATGGAAATTTCCACCGCTTCCGTGGTCACTTGTGACAATTGCAGAGTAACGCCGGGAACCACATCAGTCATCTTGTTCGACGCCGATGAAACACTCACACCATTGATTTTCACCTGCGCGTCCTGCGCCACTTGGCTCATGAACATTCCGGTGGCGGGCGTTGAATTGGTTGAATCAATCGTCCCCTTAACTTCGAATTGCGCCAAACCGGCATCCCCGGTCGCTGTGACGCTAAAGCCACTCGCCGCCCCATAGGTGCTGGAGCGTATAACCAAACGCTCATTCGCACCATCACGCAAAACCGTGGCCGTCACACCGGCATTGGCAGCATTGATCTTTTCAGCAATGGTGGCCGTGGTATCAGACGCACCAATTGAAACATCGACCGAGGCACTGGCTCCGGCTGTAAACCCCAGTGCATCTGGTGTCCCCGCCCAAGTACCCAATTGGATGCTCAAAGTTCCCCCTGAGCCCACTGGATCACCTGCAGTCACCCCGGCCGACGCCGCCGTTTGCGTGTTTGCCAGCTTCTGCACCTGGACCGAAAACGATGTCGCGGTAGATGTAGCCCCCAAAGTAACCCCCACTGCAGCAGAATTCGCCGAACTGGCCTTTTGGATATTCCAGCTACTAGGCGTAGCCAACGTAGCTGCAGCATCCCCTAAAGCAGACGCCTGAGATTTGACCGTTCCATACAAACTGACTTGCGTCTGCAGGGTAGCCGCCTTGGTTTGCAACTGCTGCAGGGGCTGCTTCTCTATCGCAACCAACTGGGTCACGATGCTATTGACATCGAGTCCACTACCGATACCTTGAGATGACAGAGCCATATCGTTCTCCTGAAATCAACCGCATGCAAACACCACAATCCAGAACGCCCAAAAGCGGCGAGGACTATTCATCCATCGCCGCCACAGGGAAACCGCACAAAACGTGCCGCGTTTCACACAATGCTATCGCAAGAGTGCCAACACCCCTTGTGGCGCTTGGTTCGCCTGCGCAACCATTGCCGTTCCAGCTTGCTGCAAGACCTGGGCGCGAGACAGATTGGCCGTTTCCATTGCATAGTCTGCATCCATGATGCGTCCCCGCGCTGAAGCAGAGTTCTCTGAACTGATGCGCAAATTGTTGATCACAGAATCGAACCGGTTTTGCGCAGCACCCCAAGTAGCACGAATGGTGGTGACCGCATCAATATCAGTGTCCAGTGCGCCAAGCGCGGTGATGGCAGTTGCGCTATCTGTAAACACCGCAGCCGTCGCGGTGAAAGCAGCACCTGTAACCGTGATCACGTCATTGGCCGCCACGTCATTGGCGCCAATTTGGAAATTGAAGGCAGTGGCAGCAATCACTGCCGTACCATTGAACTCAGTGGCGGTAGACACCCGTGTATTTTCCGCCGCCAGCACGGTGAACTCCGCCGCCAGCGCGGAGATATCCGTGGCGCTATTGGTCCCGTTGGCCGCCTGAACTGCCAATTCACGCATGCGCTGCAGGTTGTTGGAAATGGAGCCCAACGCGCCTTCAGCCGTTTGCGCCAGCGAAATGGCATCGTTGGCATTGCGAATGGCAACATTCATTCCTCGTGTTTGCGCACTCATGCGTTCCGCAATGGCCAAGCCGGCCGCATCATCCTTAGCGCCATTGACGCGCAAACCAGACGACAGTCGCTGCATGGAAGTGCTGAGTGAAAGCGACGTGCTGGCCAAATTGCGCTGCGCGTTGATGGAGTTGGTGTTGGTGTTGATCGTGCTCATGAAAAGCTCCTTAGTAGCTAAATGTGTCCGGCATTACTGCCCATCTCAATGCCAGCCCGAAAGCCGACCCCTTTGACCGGAGTACTACGAGGCACCTACCGGACGGCGAGTTTTGAATCCAACCCGTTAGATTTGTTTTCGGTTTGCACACCAGAAAACTTGAGTAAGTTTTTTTAAACCCAATTTCCACCCACCCCATGACTCCCCCAACCCCGAACTTCAATGCCACTGGTGCTTCACATGCATTTAGCTGGGGAAAGCGGCTCCTTCACCCTTGAAACACCGGGATTTTCCGCACAGACCCAAGCGCTTGGCCCGGGTCAAAATCAAAAATTGGCCGTGTTTTCCCCCGTTCATTGGGCTTAAGCCATTGGGAGCTTTCCAGACAATTACCTCACTGTCCAAACAAGTCAGCGAGGTGCTGACACTTATCGGCAGCAATGTCGGAAATATTTAGCCTTCAAGGAGCTTTTCATGAGCACGATCAACACAAACACGGCGTCGCTGAATGCCCAGCGCAATTTAGCCAGCACGGCCTTGTCGCTCAGCACCTCAATGCAGCGGCTTTCTTCGGGACTGCGTGTCAACAGCGCCAAAGACGATGCCGCCGGCTTGGCCATTGCAGAACGCATGAATGCGCAAACCAAGGGAATGAATGTCGCCATTCGCAACGCCAACGACGCCATTTCGCTGGCGCAAACGGCGGAAGGCGCGCTGGGCGCTATTTCCAACAACATGCAGCGCATGCGCGAACTGGCGGTTCAGGCCGCCAACGGGACCAATAGCGCCTCCGACATTGCCGCATTGGATGCCGAATACCAACTGCTCGTAGCAGAGAACACACGGGTCATTGACACGACCACGTTCAACGGACAAAACCTGTTGAATATCGCAACTCCGTTCCAATTCCAAGTGGGCGCGAACGCTGCTGACACGATTACCGTAACCTCCGTAACAGCGGTTCAAACCGCCTCGACATTGGGCGCAACCAATGCAACGGCCAGTGCGCAAATAACGGCCATTGATACCGATATCGATTCTATTAACTCCATTCGGGCCACCTGGGGTGCGTCACAAAATCGCTTCGAGGGCGTTATCGGAAACTTGCGTGTAGCAGCCGAAAACTCCGCAGCCTCTCGCGGTCGCATCATGGATGCCGACTACGCAACAGAAACAGCCAACCTCGCGCGCGCTCAAATTCTTCAGCAAGCCGGAACCGCAATGGTGGCCCAGGCCAATCAACTGCCACAAGGCGTACTGGCCCTGCTGCGTCAGTAAACGCCCATGCGTGTCTCGGCCCTGGGGCCGCCTGGAAACGCCATTTTTGGCAGCGCACATACGCATCGCAGACCATCAATAGACCTAACTCCCTCGGAGTTAGCCGGATGGATTGATGCCAACACAAAAGGCTCCTGTGGGAGTCGAACTTCGTTCGCCTCGCATTTACCCTGTAGGAATTTCCCCTACAAGCCGTCCGCATTTCCCCGACACCCGGATTAGCCCAATTCGGATTTAAGTTTTCGAGCACAAGTTCCAAAATTCGCTCCATGGTGGTTCAAATGAATTGCCGCCCACACCAGGAGCCGAACATGACCAACGAGCAGATGCTGACAGAAATCCGGGAAGCCAACCTAACTTACCTGATGCTGGCCCAAAACATGATTCGCCAGGACAAGGCGGAGGCGCTGTTTCGCCTGGGCATGTCTGAAGAAGCCGCCAATCTCATCGGCGCACTTTCCAGTGGTCAAATATTGAAAATCGCCTCTGGCAATATGCTGCTGTGCCGCTTTCGGGTAGACGATGACATTGTCTGGAATCTGCTCACCAACCACTCCGTGAACAAGGTTGACAACGACGCCACCACCAAACTGCATGCCAGCATTCTGATGGCCGGACGGTTTGCTGAAGCCGTGTAAACCAGCGCCAACACCCCACTGATACCCACCCAGGAGCACGAACATGGCCACCAAAAGCGTTTTGAATGATTCCAAACAAGTCGAACGCGCCGTTGCGCTCATCCAATTGGGCGCACGTCTGCAAGTGCTGGAAAGCGAAACCGATTTGTCCTATGAGCGCCTGCTGCGCCTGTACAAAGAGGTGGCGGGCCGCTCACCCAGCAAGGGTCAGTTGCCGTTTTCGACGGATTGGTTCCTGACTTGGCAACCCAATATCCACGCTTCTTTGTTCCAAAACACGTACGAATACCTCACCAAAGTCAGCGCCCTGGACGACATCGACGCCATCATGAAGGCCTACAAGCTCTACACCGAGCAAATTGCCGCCTGCGGCGTAGAGCCCCTGCTGACCATTACCCGCGCCTGGCGTTTGGTGAAATTCATTGACAACAACATGCTCTCCATGACGAAGTGCTCCAAATGCGGGGGACACTTTGTGAGCGAAGCCTACGAAAACTCCCGCCACTTCGAATGCGGCCTGTGCACCCCCCCTGCGCGGGCAGGCAAAGGTGCGAATGGTGGTGGCATTCTGCTGCACTAATGCTATCTATTTAGTAGCTGTCTACGCAATACCCACAAGGGCTTGGTGCCAATTTGGCAAAAAATTTAAGACAGCCCACGCCACGACGATATGATTGGTTAAGGCTGTAACAAGCCAAGCTCTTCACCCCTTGAGGCTTTTGGCTTCCCTGTCACAATGCGCCTATGTTCGTAATCATTGGTTGGCTCGTTATATTGGTTTGCGTTTTCGGCGTGTATATCTTCCATGGCGGCAACATCATGGTGATTTTGCATGCACTGCCGTTTGAGTTGATCACCATCGGGGGCGCCACCATTGGTGCGTTTCTGGCGAACAACCAAATGAAGGTCGTCAAAGCCACCGTCAAAGGGCTCGGCGACTGCTTCAAGGGCAGCAAATACACCAAGGCCCGCTACATGGAGCTGCTGGCTTTGATGTATGACATTCTTCAGAAGGCCCGAAAAGAAGGCCTGATGGCCATTGAAAAGGATGTGGAGGAGCCCCATGAATCGGCCATTTTCAAAAAATACCCGGCCGTAGGTTCCGACCACCATGTGGTGGAATTCATTACCGACTATCTGCGTATGATGGTCTCCGGTAACCTGAATGCCCATGAAATTGAGTCCTTGATGGACAATGAAATGGAGACCCACCACCATGAGGCGCATGCAGCCGTCGCTGCAATTCAGCGCGTCGCGGGTGGCTTGCCCGCATTCGGTATCGTGGCTGCAGTCTTGGGGGTGGTAAATACCATGGGCTCTGTAGGTCAGCCCCCTGCCGTACTGGGGGGCATGATCGGATCGGCCTTGGTGGGAACCTTTCTGGGAATCTTGCTTGCCTATGCCTTTGCAGAGCCTCTGGCAGGCGTGCTGGAGCAAAAAGTAGAAGAAGCAGGCAAAGAATTGCAATGCATTAAAACAACCTTATTGGCCAGCATGCAGGGCTATAACCCATCGACCGCCATTGAGTTTGGCCGCAAGGTGCTGTACTCCACTGAGCGCCCTACCTTTGGCGAACTAGAAGCACATGTCAAGAAAAAGTAGGGCCACGGGTGTTTGAATATGGCAGGAGACGCAAAAAAGCTTCAACCGATCATCATCAAGCGGGTCAAAAAAGGGGGCCACGTCGCGCATGGGGGCGCTTGGAAGATTGCTTACGCCGACTTTGTAACCGCCATGATGGCGTTTTTTCTCTTGATGTGGTTGTTGGGCAGCACCACTGAGGGCGACAAGAAGGGAATTTCCGACTACTTCCAGTCCCCATTGAAAGTTGCCATGCAAGGCGGCTCTGGCGCTGGCGCCAGCAACAGCGTGATCAACGGTGGTGGCAGTGATTTGACCCAGACGGCAGGCCAGTCCAAGCGCGGCGATGGCAGCGACCGGAACGCAAAAAGAATGTCGGGGGATTCGAACAAGGCGGCAGTAGCCCACCGCGACGCCAAAATGCTGGCGGCATTGAGCGCAAAAATTGCAGGTGCGATCTCCAGCAGCCCCAAAATGGCTGAATTTGCGTCCCAAATTCGGCTAGAGATCACGCCTGACGGCTTGCAAATCCAGATCGTGGACGACCAAAAACGCCCCATGTTTGACAGTGGCAGCGCCAGCGTCAAGCCCTATATGCGGGACATTCTCAAAGAAATTGGCATTGCCTTGCTGGACGTGGAAAACAAGATCAGCCTAGACGGCCATACGGACCGCTCATCCTACGCAAACGCCGCACGCGGCTACAGCAATTGGGAACTGTCCGCCGACCGGGCCAATGCATCCCGCCGGGAGCTTGCAATGGCAGGCATGCCGGAAGACAAACTCGCCCGAGTGGTCGGCATGGCATCAAGCTTGTTACTGGAGCCACAGGATCCCTTAAGCCCCAGCAATCGCAGAATCAGCATTCTGGTCATGACAAAGGAAGCAGAAGAGCGCTTGCTAGGGGGACAGCACACCCCTGTGGAATTGGAGATTGAAACCGAATCCCCCCAGCCCACGACCAGCGGAAAATCACAGCCCTAAGTCTGCGAAAATTCGGTCATACTTACGTTAATTTGAAAACCGCTCCCGAAAGAGTTATCCATGTCTAAAGAACTGCGCTTTCTAGTTGTCGATGACTTCTCCACCATGCGAAGAATTGTGCGCAATCTGCTCAAGGAAAGCGGCTATACAGAAGCAGATGAAGCCGAAGATGGTGTGGTGGCTCTGCAGAAGCTGCGCAATAGCAATTTTGATTTCGTGGTCAGCGATATCAACATGCCCAATATGAATGGGTTCCAGTTGCTGGCAGAGATTAAAAAAGATGAAAAACTCAAGCATCTACCGGTCTTGATGGTGACCGCCGAAGCCCGTAAAGAGGACATCGTGATGGCGGCGCAACAGGGCGCCGCCGGTTACATCGTCAAGCCCTTTACCAAGGCAACGCTGGAAGACAAAGTCAACCACATCCTTACCAAAAACGGGCTGAAATAAGCCCGCCCCAAGCCAACGGCCCTGCTTCGCCCACCCCCTGAAAACAAGCGGGAAATCACCCCGTTTATTGGCCTTTAGTTTTCAAAACTGCTCGCGACAATGGTAGGAACTTTAGAGTCCCGCCATCATGGAATCAGGCAGTCAAGATCGCAACCTACCCGCCTCTGAGCGCAAGCTCAAGAAGGCTCGGCAAGATGGCCAAGTCAGCCGGTCTGAGGATTTGTCACACCTCGCAGTACTGGGTGCTGGCGCGCTGTGCGTGATGGTTCTGGCACCCCTACTGTTCGATCAACTCAAACTCAGTTTGAGCCAACAGTTGTCCTTTGACGCTGCGTCAGTCAGACGCACCGGAAGTATGCTGGCCCGATTGGGCGATGCCACGACCATCGGCTTAGGGGGATGCGCCGTATTTGCCGCCATTATTTCCGCCGCCGCCATCGCCGCTGCGGTGGCCTCAGGTGGCTGGGTGCAGAGCCTAAAACCGCTGATGCCAGACTTCAGCCGCATCAACCCACTCTCGGGTTTTGGGAATCTTTTTACCAAAAAAAAACTGATTTCCGTAGCAAAAATGACCCTGATGACCGGCATTTTGTTCACGATTGCAACCAGTTTTTTGGGCTCTGGCCTGCAAACCATGGCCTCACTGGTCCTACAGCCATCCAGCGGGGCAATCGCCCACCTTACGCAGTGGCTAACGGCAGGAATGGGCCTGATGTTGCTGGTAATTTTGCTTGCCGCCATGGCGGATGTACCGCTGCAAACCTTCTTGCACAAGGGCGAAATGAAAATGTCGCACCAAGAGGTCAAACAAGAAGGCAAAGAGTCTGACGGCAACCCCCAAATGAAAGGGAAAATTCGCCAAAGACAGCGCGAATTAGCCCAAAAAGGCAGCGTCAACGCCGTCCCCAAAGCCGACTTTGTGGTGATGAACCCCACCCACTTTGCAGTCGCAATTCGGTACGACGAGCAAACCATGCACGCGCCTCAGGTCATCTCCAAAGGCGCCGACCTGCTGGCTTTGAAAATTCGGGACGTAGCCAAACACCATGCCATTCCGGTGCTGCAGTCCCCCATGCTGGCCCGCGCCCTGTACGCCAACGCAGAGTTGAATGAGGACATCCCCTCCGCTCTGTACACCGCTGTCGCGCAGGTTCTGGCCTATGTCTACAAATTGCGCGCCGCCTTGCGTGGCGCCGGCCCTATGCCCACGGACGTTCCCCAGCCTTTTGTCCCACCCGAGTTGGACCCTCAGGCTAAAACCATTGAAATGGCCACCGCATGAACGCACAATTCAAACTCCTGCAGCAGTGGTACGGAAGCAACGCCCAGGTGGTTCAGGGCGCGGCAGCGCCCATGCTGGTCGTCGCGATCCTGGCCATGATGGTCTTGCCGCTGCCCCCGCTCCTTTTGGACGCCTTTTTCACCATCAATATTGCTGTCGCATTGATGGTGATGATGGTGGCGGCCTATATGATCCGCCCGCTGGATTTTGCAGCCTTCCCATCGGTGCTGCTGCTCACCACCCTCATGCGCCTCTCCCTCAACGTGGCATCCACCCGTGTGGTGCTGCTGGAAGGCCACACCGGGCCCGGGGCGGCCGGTGGCGTCATTGAAGCCTTCGGCCACTTCCTGATTGGTGGCAATTTCGCCGTGGGCCTGATCGTGTTTGCGATCCTGGTGGTGATCAACTTTGTCGTGGTCACCAAGGGTTCCGAGCGCATTGCAGAGGTGTCTGCGCGGTTTACCCTGGATGCCATGCCCGGCAAACAGATGGCGGTGGACGCCGACCTCAACGCCGGGCTCATTGATGAGAAGGAAGCCAAACGCCGCCGTGCCGAAGTCGGTGAAGAGGCTGAATTCTTTGGCTCCATGGACGGAGCCTCCAAATTTGTGCGTGGAGACGCCATTGCCGGGATATTGATTCTGCTGATCAATATCTTCGGCGGGTTCGCGGTTGGGATCTTGCAGCACGACCTGACGGCGTCACAGGCGGCCAACACCTACATCCTGCTGGCGGTGGGTGATGCGCTGGTCGCGCAGATACCGGGCCTGCTGATCTCGGTGGCGGCGGCCATGGTGGTCTCACGCGTTGGCAAAGACCAGGACATCGGCAAGCAGATCATTGGGCAAATGTTTGTATCGCCCCGGGTGCTGGGCATTACGGCCGCCATCATGTTCATTCTGGGCGTGATCCCCAATATGCCGCACATGGTGTTCCTGACCATCTCCGCCATTTTGGGCTATGGCGCATGGATGCTCGCACATCGACCGCCCCCCGTAGATCCCCAAACCCTGGCCCCGCCACCCACCAACGACGGAGAAGCCTCATGGGACGACCTGCAACCGGTGGACCAACTGGGATTGGAATTGGGCTACCGACTAATTGCCTTGGTGGACAAAACGCGCCAGGGCGACCTATTGACACGCATCAAAGGTGTACGCCGCAAGTTTGCGCAGGAAGTGGGATTTTTGCCCCCTCCCGTGCATGTGCGCGACAACCTGGAGCTCAAACCCAGTGGCTACCGCATTACCCTGCGCGGCGTCATCGTTGGAGAGGGTGATGCCTTTCCCGGCATGTTCCTCGCCATCAACCCTGGCGGCATCACCACCCCCCTGATTGGTACTGCCACCACCGACCCTGCTTTTGGTCTGCCCGCCCACTGGATCGACGAACGGCAAAAGGAAGCCGCGCAAATGGCCGGATTTACGGTGGTTGATTCAGAGACTGTGATGGCCACCCATTTGTCACACTTGATGCAGGTTCAAGCCTCCAAATTACTCAGCAGAACAGAGACCCAACAACTCGTGGAACACGTTGCCAAGTTAGCCCCCAAACTGATCGAAGAGGTCGTACCCAAGATGGTTTCGATTGCTGTTTTTCAGAAAGTACTTCAGCTTTTGCTGGACGAATCGGTGCACATCCGCGACATCCGCACCATCATCGAATCCATCGCCGAACATGCCACGTCCACCACCGACCCCGCAGAATTGGCGCGCAGGGTGCGTGTGGCGCTGTCGCCCGCCATCGTTCAGCAAATTTACGGATCGACCCGCGAACTCAATGTCATTGCGATCGACCCCGGACTGGAGCGCCTTTTGGTTCAAGCGCTAGGCAATGCAGCTGGCCCCGCACTGGACCCAGGCGTAGCAGATATGCTCACCCGCACCGCCGCAGAAACCGCCATGAAACAGGAAGAAGTGGGCGTACCCGCCTGTTTGCTGGTACCCGACCCCATCCGGGGAGCCATCGCCCGTCTCGTACGGCGCGTCGCCCCCCGACTGCAGGTTCTCTCCCACAGCGAGATACCTGAAACCCACACGATCCGTATCGGCCCCATTCTCAGAGGCACACCATCATGAACATCCAACGCTTTCATGCACCAACATCCCGCGAAGCACTGGCCAAGGCACGGTTGGTTTTTGGTGAAGGAACTTTGATCCTGTTCAACCGCCCCACCGAAAACGGCGTGGAAGTAGTGGCCACCGCCGAAGACTCGCTGGCAGCATTGGACCGCGGCGAAAGCCCCTTGGGCAGCCCCAAGGCAAGCAAGCTGCGCCCCACGCCCCAACCCAGTTACCAAGAGGTTGCAAGCAAGGTGGAGGACGATGCGGCCCAACTGGCCATGAGCACCCTGTCGTTTCAAGATTACGTGCGTGAACGTATGTTGCGCAAACGCCATGAATCGGCCCAAAACCAGGCCGCGGCGCAGGCGCCCAACGTTGCGCCACAAGAGCGCCCCCGTGCCGCTTTTGTGCAAAAAATTCAGGTGGAAACCGATATAACTGCACCCAAAGTCATTTCCACCCGTAAACCCCCAACCCCATCGGTGCAGCCCGCAACCGGCATGTCACAAGGCATCGTGGATGAACTGCACGCGATGAAGGACTTGATTGAGGACCGCTTCAATACGCTTGCGTGGTTAGGGCAGGCCCGCCAGAACCCCATACAGTCGAATCTGATGCTCAAGCTGATTCGGGCAGGTTACTCCCCGACCCTTGCCAGAACCATTCTGGAGAGGATGCCCGAGGAAATGGATGCAGCCCAGTCCGTGCGCTGGGTGATGGATGTGCTGGAACGGAATCTAAAAACCGATGCTGAGGGCACGCCCCTGCAGGAAGAGGGGGGTACGTTTGCGCTCATTGGTGCAACCGGGGTCGGCAAAACGACAACGGCAGCCAAACTGGCAGGACTGTGTGCCCGGACCCACGGGGCTGGCAGCGTCGGATTGATCACACTGGACAGCTACCGCGTGGGCGCACAGGAGCAGCTGCGCGCCTATGGAAAAATGCTGGGGGTGGTGGCCCACCTCGCCCACGACCGCGCCGCCCTGCAAGACTTGCTCGGTCTGTTGTCCAACAAAAAAATGGTGCTGATCGACACCACCGGCTTGGCGCCCCGGGACCCACGCAAGCGTGAAATGATGGACTTGCTGGATCTGCCCAACGTCAAACGCCTTCTGGTTCTCAATGCGGGTGGCCATGGAGACACCTTGGACGATGTAGTTTCCGCATTCAAATCAGCCAGCGCACAACAGGTCATTTTTTCAAAGATCGATGAAGCCGTCAAACTCGGGCCCGCCATCGACGCGGCCATTCGCCACCAACTGATTCTGCGGGGAGTGACCACCGGACAACGCGTCCCTGAGGACTGGGAAGCCGCCAGTGCGGCCAAGTTGGTGCGTGCGTCCATGCGGACCTCTGGCAACTCCGCATTCGATCCAAAAATCGGTGACCTGGGTTTCTTTTTCAATCAAACTGCGGGCTCCACTTCTTCCAAGGGGCTTTTGGATGCGTGACAGACCTTCCAATCAGGCGGCTGGCTTGCTGGAACTGGCCATCCCACAAGCACCCAAGCTTATGGCGGTGGTAAGCCATGGTGATGAGCAGTCTGAACTGCCGGTCTTGTGGAGACTGTGTACTTCCTTGGTCGACTTTGGCTATGCAGTGACGGTTTTGGATGCCACGACCTGTGAGTCCGAAGCCAATCCTGGCCTAGAACAGCTGCTTGAATACGCCTACTGGCGCGGAAGCGAAAACCCGGATGCTCCGGCCTGGAACGTGATTCCTGCGGGCATGGGACTGCAAAGCCTGAACGCAGTACCTGAGCGCAAAGCGCAGAGTCTGCAGCACTTAGGACGGCTATTTTTCCACGAAGGCGTGGTGATTGTGTATGGAAAAGCCGAGTGGCTGACTCCCCTGCTGGCCAACAGTGGCATCAAGCCCCTGCTGGCCCTGGCACCCGTCAAACGTTCCTTGCTCACCAGCTACCTGGCACTGAAGCGTTTGTTGCTAAAAGGAGGACTTCAGCCTACCATCGTTAATATGGTTGACGACAAACAACGTGCCGCAGGCCCAGAGGCGAATACTGTGGCACTCAATTTGAGCGACTGTGCAAGGAATTTTCTAGGCTTTGACGTGAACGCCCTCGACATCACCACACCGGACGATTTGGACCGGCCCTGCGCGGACATTCAGCGTTTGGCGCTCCAAATGCTGGAAAGCGCACTGCCACTCACCGCTGGTGCGCCGGAGAGCGCCCCCTACGCCCAGCCTTCCAGCAACAATTACTTTGCGGGGAGCCATTGATGTACACAGCCAAAGGGCAACTCGACCGCAATGCCCTGATCAGACAATACCAGCCCTTGGTGCGGCGGTTGGCGCACCACATGATGGCGAAACTCCCCGCCAGCGTGGAAGTGGACGACCTGATTCAGGTCGGATTGATCGGGCTTTCCGACGCACTTTCACGATTTGAGGCATCCCAAGGGGTGCAATTCGAAACCTTTGCCACCCAGCGTATCCGTGGTGCGATGCTGGACGAGTTGCGGGAAAACGACTGGATGTCGCGGGGGTCGCGCAAGAGCCAAAAAGACATCGAAGTGGCTATGCGGCGCCTTGAACACCGGCTGGGCCGCAGTCCGGCCGAGTCCGAAATTGCCGCCGAACTGGGCATGGGCTTGACGGAATACCAGGCGCTGTTGGGCAAGGTCCGCGGGACACAGTTGGTGTACCTGGAGGACATGGCGCGCCGCAGCGAAGACGATGACACCTACCTGGATCGGCATGTGGGCGACAACGAAGCCGATCCGCTGAACATGCTGCGCGACCACCGGCTGCGCCAAGCCCTGGTGGCCGCCATCAAAGGCTTGCCCGAACGCGAACAATTCATCATGAGCATGTACTACGAACAGGACATGAACCTCAAAGAGATTGCAGCCGTTCTGGATGTCACCGAATCCCGGGTGTGCCAACTGCACAGCCAGTCGATTGCCCGTCTACGGGCAAAAATGCGTTCACACTGAGCGAAATTAAGCCCCGGCGCCCGACTGGCTCAGCGCCAGTGGGTGCCTGCTTCAGGCTGAAAAGACTTTGAAGGCACCCGATGGCCGCACACCGCCGCCGTAAGGGCCGGCATTGGCGGCGTAGGTGGTTTTTTGGGTGGCGGGGACGACCAACTGCAAAGCCCGTTCAACATACGCCGAGCGGCGCAGCAAGTTTTCACGCAAGACCGGCATCCCCTCGGCCAGCGCCTTGATGCGCGGTGACAAAGATGCAGCCGCTACGAGTGAAACGCGGTTACGCCCCATTTCGTCCACCATCTGCACAAAATGGACGGCCATTTTCTGCAGCATGGCACTTGCCGCTTGAACCGCTTCAGGATTGCCGTCAACCAATGCCGAAGAGACCGCATTGAACTGGTGCTCAACGCGGTCGAGTTGCTGTTCCAAGGATGAATGTGACATTTCAAGGCCTTTGCACGGTTAAAAGTGCACAGGCCCGGCTCAATTGGTGGTTCGCTTGAGCATTTCCTGCGCGTTGGACAACAGCTTGTCTGCGATTGCCTCTGGATTGACGACGTATGTCCCTTGCTGTATCGCCGTGCGCACAGCAGACACCTTCTGGGCATCGATTTCCGCCCCTTCGCCCCGGTCGGCTTTCTCCAGCGCACGCGCTGCCGTCGACACCGTGACGGAAACGCCGGCCGAGCGGGGGCTCGGAGCAGCGTTGGCCTTGGCGGCCGCCGACGCACCAGCCCCTGCATCCGTTTTTTGCGAAGCGGATGTTTTGGCCTGCGTGACGACAGCGGGAAGTTCTGAGGGTTGACCTATTTTCATTGCGTTCTCCAAAACTACAGTACGTGTAGCCTCGTACGAATGTTATCGGCCCGATCATGGCTGACTTTAGTGCTATTTGCACAGAATATTTCTGTACTTACAGGTCAATTTTGATGGTGTGGGAGTCCAGAACCAAACCCGAGGCCACACGTCCATTCTCCATGCGAACCTTGGCTGGCTGGCCCAACACCCCTGCGGACAAGGCCTGGCCGTCGCCAGAAATCTGAAACCCCACACCTTGCGCGACGACACGAACCTGGGCGCCCGCCCGGAAAACTTGCGCCGGTTTGACCATTCCCTGGCGCAAAGTCTGCCCGGTGGTCAAAAGCCGGGTCGCCACCTGCCCTACCCATGCGGCACGGTCCTGCAGCACAGGGTTCGTCTCTTCCGCCCAATCCACCTCGACTTGCAGCGCATCGGCGTCGGTCAATACGGCACCCGCCGGCACATGGCCCTTGACCACCCATGCGTTTCCGAACGCGTTGACCGTCACGGGCACCGACACATTCCAGCGGACCATACCATCCACGCAACGTAAACCCACCCGGGTTTTTCCCCACAAACGCGATCCCACAGGCAAATAGGCCTCCACATTGCCACAAGGCGCCAGCTTGAGCCGGCTGTCCACGCCGCCCACGCTGACTTCCATACGCAGTGCGCTGGGCTGGGCACCCACCACTGCGGTGCGCAGCCAATTTTGGGCGGTGCTTTGAAGCTCTGCGCCAGACTGCACTTGCGCCCAAGCGGCCCCAGCCACCCACTGCAATGCCATGGCAAGCGCAATGGCGGCGCACCGGCTCCGCGAGGAAGTTTGGAACAAGGGAATGGATAGTGGCATGGCGTGTCTCCTGGCGTCACAGTGGTCCGGCACGTCCTGTGCAAAACCACTCTTTCACTGCCAATGACTATAGAGAGAGCCCGCTACTGCAATACCCCCAAATACCCGCGATTCACCCCGCAATTCCACGGCTAAAAAATTAAAGGTTTTTCCATAATTGCCCTACGTCGAACCGCTTGGCCCATGTAGGGCCCGGCGAGACCCCACGCCGAGGTGCCTATGTTTGCCAATATGACCAATGGACTTGACTTTCAATCGAAAGCACTGGTCCTGCGCGCGGACCGCCAACGGATCATTGCCAGCAACATCGCCAATGCGGACACGCCGGGCTATGTGGGCCGCGACATCAATTTCAAAGAAGCCATGAATACCGCCATGGGCGGCAACTCACTGTCTCTCACACCCAGTGCGCCCACAGGCGGCACAGCGGATGGAACCACCCACGCACGGCACATTGCACTGCAAAGCACCATGGGCAGCCTGGGCGCATCCCCACTGGACTACACCACCCAAATCCAACCCGCCATGGACGGCAACAGCGTGGACCTGGACCGCGAACGCGCCAACTTTGTAGACAACTCGGTTCGTTATGAAGCCACCCTTCGCTTTATTAACGGCCAGTCCAAGGCGATCTTGAGCGCGATTCAAGGGCAGTAACACCATCGATTGCGCTAACGGAGCCACACCATGTCCATGTTTTCCATTTTCAATGTATCGGGGAGCGCGATCAGTTCGCAGTCGCAGCGGCTCAATGTCGTGGCCAGCAACCTCGCCAACGCGGACGCCGTGGCGGGCCCGGACGGACAGGGTTACAAGAGCCGGCAGGTGGTTTTCGAGACCGTGCCCATGGGCTCGGATGCCTCGGCGGGCGTCAAAGTCAGCTCCATCCGGGAGAGCGCCGACCCCCTGCGCCGGGTGCACAACCCGTCTCACCCTTCCGCCGATGCGGAGGGCTATATCACCCAATCCAATGTGAATCCGGTGGAAGAAATGGTCAACATGATTTCCGCCTCGCGCTCGTACCAAAACAATGTGGAGGTCATGAACACGGCCAAGACGCTGTTGCTCAAGACCCTGCAGATGGGTCAATAAACCCAGGAAAGCCCACTATGACCACTGCCATCACCTCCAGCACAGACGTCTCCTCCCTGGTGACCTCCGGCAATAAGAAGAGCACCGCCTTGAGCGACGCCAATGCCTCGCAGGATCGTTTCTTGAAATTGCTGGTGGCGCAATTGAGCAACCAGGACCCCATGAACCCCATGGACAACGCCCAAATGACCAGCCAAATGGCACAGATCAATACGGTGTCGGGTATCCAGCAGGTGAATGAAAGCGTCAAATCGCTCACCACGCAGTTTGCATCCATGCAAATGCTGCAAGGGGCCAACATGATCGGCCATGACGTACTAATGCAAAGCAACACTTTGTCAGTCAACGCGGGCAAAGCAAGCGGGGGCATTGATTTACCCGCCTCCGCCGACAAGGTGAGTGTGCAGATCCTGTCACCCTCAGGCCAAGTGGTGGACACCCTGAATTTGGGGGCCATGACCGCCGGGCGCCACAGTTTTGAATGGGATGCCTCCCGCTACACCGGCACCGCCAACCCCACCTTCAAAGTCACGGCCATGCAGGGCAGCAAGAACCTGGAAGTAACGTCCCTGGCCCGAGACACGGTGGAGTCCATTGGGTCCGATGGCACGACCCTGACCCTGCAACTCAAAGGCCGTGCCGCCGTGGCCTATGGCGATATCCAGGCCATTTTGTAAACAACCCCACACATTCATCACCGCTTTTTTGGAGAAATAAATCATGGGTTTTCAAACAGGACTCTCCGGCTTGAACGCTTCGAGCAAGAGAATGGATGTCATTGGGAACAACATTTCCAATGCCAATACCGTGGGCATGAAAGTCTCGCGCACAGAATTCACAGAATTGGTGGCCTCCGCCCTGGGACCCAGCGGCGGCGGCGGCCGCTCGGGGGGCGGCATCGGGGTGGCCGTTGGTGCAATCACGCAGCAATTCTCCCAAGGCACCATGAACGTCACTGGCAACAGCCTGGATGTAGCCATCAACGGCGGCGGTTTTTTTGAAATAACCCAGCAGGATGGAACCAAAGCCTATACCCGGGACGGTCAGTTCAAGCTGACCAGCGATGGCGACATCGTCACCAACACCGGCGCCAACCTGATGGGCTACCCCACGGATTCTCTGGGTGTTACCACCAGTACATTGGTTCAGAAACTGTCTGTCCCAACCGGAGCCCCCATCCCGGCGCTCGCAACTTCTGAGATTACGGCGGAGTTCAATCTGGATTCACGCGCCAAACTCGGATCCACCGCCGTGGCCCCGGCCGTCCCAGTCTCCATAGGCACGGTTGGCACCACCATGACGGGCTACGACGCACAGGGTGTACCGGTATCCATCAACCTCTATTTCGACAAAACTTCGGCGGACAAATGGGATGTCTATGTGCCCGACCCAAACATCCCCGCAGTGACGGTTCCACCCACCCCGCTCAATCCTCCGATATTGCTGGCCAGCATGGAGTTCGATGCCAATGGTGCACTCATAGGGACTTTGGACAATACAGGCACGGCGACAGCCACCCTGGGCGTCGTCAACATGGATCTGTATTCGAGCAACCCGAATGTCAACCTCGCCAGTACGCCTCCAGGGCAGTTTTCAGCGACCCTTGACCTGAGCAGGGCCACGCAATACGGCACCACCTTTGCGGTGTCTTCGTTGACGCAAGACGGCTACACGGCGGGCAACCTGACCGGCGTAAAAATTAGCGAACAAGGCATTCTCACCACCACCTACTCCAATGGACAAACCCAGGCACGGGGCCAAGTCTCCCTGGCCGACTTTCGCAATGTGCAAGGGCTCACACCGGTGGGGGCGGGGGCCTGGGTGGAAACCAGCGCATCTGGACAGCCGGTGGAGGGGAAACCCGGCAATGGCAACTTCGGAAAACTGCGCGCTGGCGCCACGGAAGACTCCAACGTGGACCTCACTGCCGAGTTGATCAACATGATGACGGCGCAGCGTGACTACCAGGCCAATGCGCAAACCATCAAAACCCAGGACCAGGTGATGAGCACCTTGGTCAATCTGCGCTAAACGGAGTAATCGACCATGGACCGCCTCATTTACACCGCGATGTCGGGTGCCAACGCCGCCGCAAGCCGGCAGGCGGTTCTGTCCAACAACCTGGCCAATGCTTCGACCAACGGATTTCGCGCACAGCTGGCCACCTACCGCGCCGTGCCCCTGCGCGGCGAAGGGGCGACCACCCGGGTGTTTGCCGTGGAAGCGACGGCCGGCCACTCGGACACCCCCGGCCCGGCGGTGCGCACCGACCGCAGTCTGGACGCCATGACCTCGGGCAATGCCTGGTTCACGGTGCAGGGTCTGGACGGCACCGAGGCGCACACCCGCAATGGGCATTTTGAAATTTCGACCGACGGGGCCCTGGTGACCGGCAGCGGCTTGCCGGTGCTCTCCAACAGTGGCTCTCCCATCACCGTGCCGGTGGGCGCAGAAGTGTCCATCGGGCACGACGGCAGCATCAGTGCCAAAGTGGGCAATCAGCCGGCCAACAGCATTGGCCGGCTCAAAATGGTCACCCCCACCGGGGAAGATCCCCTCAAACGCGGCGACGATGGGCTGTTCCGAACGCTGTCCGGCGACCCATTGAACAACGACGACAACGCGCGGCTGCATGTGGGATCGTTGGAAGGCTCCAACGTCAACCCCATCGAAACCATGGTCGGGATGATCCAGACCGCACGCCAATTTGAAGCACAGATGCGCTTGCTGCAAACCGCAGAATCCAATGACCGCTCTGCCGGTCAGTTGCTGGGCCTCCAAGGCTAAACGTCAAGAGTACACACCATGATTAACTCACTTTGGATTTCCAAAACCGGGATGGAAGCCCAGCAAATGCAGCTGGACGTGATTTCCAACAATCTGGCCAACGTGTCCACCAACGGCTTCAAGAAGTCCCACGCGGTGTTTGAAGACCTGATGTACCAGAACCTGCGCCAGGTCGGCTCCAACACCTCCGAGCAGTCCACCTTGCCTACGGGGCTGCAATTGGGGCTGGGCGTACGCACCGTGGCCACCAGCCGGACGTTTTCCGATGGCAACCTGCAGCAGTCCAACAACAACCTGGATGTCGCCATCAAGGGCAACGGGTTCTTTCAGCTCACCCTGCCCGACGGCACCGTGGGTTACTCGCGCGACGGGGCCTTCCAGATTGACAACGCCGGGCGCCTGGTCACCTCGGGCGGGTTGCCGGTGTCGGGTGGCATCACCATCCCCAGCAATGCCACCAATGTGGCGATCGCCAGCGATGGCACGGTCACCGCGTCCATTCCCGGCACCGTCACGCCCCAGTCCATCGGCACCATCACCCTGGCCAGCTTCATCAACCCGGCAGGCCTGGAGCCCAAGGGACAAAATATTTACGCAGAAAGCGCAGCCTCGGGGCAGCCCAACGCCGGCACGGCAGGCGCCAACGGCTTCGGCACCCTGATGCAGGGTTTTGTGGAGACCTCCAACGTGAACGTGGTGCAGGAGCTGGTGTCCATGATCCAGACCCAGCGCGCCTATGAAATGAACTCCAAAGCCATCCAAACTTCGGACCAGATGCTGCAAAAACTTGGGCAGCTGTGAGAAATGCTATGAAATTCATAGCTGTCTACGCTCATTCCATAAGGGCTACCGCCCTATATGGCCTTGCAATAGGTGGGCTTTGCATGCTCTACGGGTGCAGCGCCATGCCCCAACCAGTCAAGGTGGACTTTGCCGAGCCCAAGGTGCAGGCCGCCCAGCCCCCGGTGGCCCCGGTGGCACGCCAGGCGACTGGGGGCCTGTACCAGGTCAGCACCTACCGCCCGGCGTTTGAAGACCGCCGCGCCCGCATGGTGGGCGACACGGTGACCATTCAAATTGTGGAAAGCCTGGCCGCCAGCCAGGTTTCCAAGTCCACCGTCAACCGCAATACCTCCATCGACACCGCCATCACCCCGCCACTGCCCGATGTCTTGGGGCCCGACCTGAAAAACCTAAACATGGCGGCCAAGACCAACAACGACTTCTCCGGCAAAGGTGGCACCGAGGCGGCCAACACCTTCAGTGGCTCGATCACCGCTACCGTCATCGATGTCCAGCCCAATGGCCACCTGGTGGTGGCCGGTGAAAAACAAATCGGTGTCAACCAGAACGTGGACGTGCTGCGTTTTTCCGGCACCGTGGACCCCCGCCTGCTCCAGCCCGGCAGCGTGGTGAACTCGACCCAGGTCGCCAACGTGCGGGTGGAGTCCCGCGGCCGCGGCGCCCAAGGCGAAGCGCAGACAGTTGGCTGGATTTCCCGGTTCTTTTTAAGCCTTAATCCTTTCTAAAGATCTCCAGAATAGTGCCGAGGGGTAACTGATCCAGCCGGATCACCCCCAACGCCTATTCTGACCATGACCACTCCTGCCCCACTTGCCCGAAGCGCGCGCCTGCAGCAACTGGGTCGGCTGTGTTTGGCGTTCTGCCTGGTATTTTCCGGGCTGGCCCAGGCCTCCCGCATCAAGGAAGTGGCCTCCGTAGAGGGGGTGCGCAGCAACCAGCTGACCGGTTTTGGCCTGGTGGTGGGCCTGGACGGCACCGGCGACCAGACCACGCAGATGCCCTACACCAGCCAGGGTTTGGCCAACTACATGCAGCAGTTGGGCCTGACGCTCACCGCCGCTTCGCTCACCCAGTTGCAAATGAAAAACGTGGCGGCCGTGCTGGTCACCACAGAGTTGCCTGCGTTTGCCCGACCAGGGCAACGCCTGGACATCAACGTATCGTCCCTGGGCAACGCCAAATCCCTCAAAGGCGGCACCCTGATTGCCACCCCGCTCAAGGGGGCCGACGGCGAGGTCTATGCCCTGGCACAGGGCAACCTGATCGTGGCAGGCGCTGGCGCCTCCGCCGGCGGAAGCAAAGTCACCGTCAACCACCTGAGTGCGGGGCGCATTCCCGACGGCGCCCAGGTGGAGCGCTCGGTCCCCACCGCCTTGCAGGAAGGCCCTACCGTCAACCTCAGCCTGAATGCCTCGGATTTTCAGACAGCGCGCAAGGTCGCCCAGGCGATCAACCGCAAGTTCGGCGATGGGGTGGCCCAGGCACTGGATGGCCGCACCGTTCAGGTCAAAGCGCCCACCACGCCCAATGAGCGCGTCAGCTTTCTGGCTGAAATGGAAGAGTTGCCGGTCGAATCTTCGGTGGCCGCCGCCAAAATCATCATCAACTCGCGCACCGGCTCCATCGTGCTCAACCAGGCGGTGAGCCTGGGTGCCTGTGCCATTGCACACGGCAACCTGTCGGTCAGCATCTCGTCCACCCCGGTGGTCAGCCAGCCCAGTGCCTTGTCAGGCGGGCAAACCGTGGTCACGGAAAAGGCCAACATCGAAATCAAGCAAGAGCCGGGCAAACTCATCCAGTTGCCCGCCGCAGCCCAATTGTCGGAGGTGGTCAAAGCCCTCAATGCGCTGGGCGCCACGCCGCAAGATCTGCTGGCGATATTGCAGGCCATCAAGGCAGCGGGTGCCCTGAACGCGGAGTTGGAGGTGATCTGACATGAGTTTTGGCTCCATCTATGGAACGTCTTCACTGTCTGGCGCCAGCGGGCTGGCGGCGGACGCACAATCGCTGGGCCACCTCAAGCTGGAGGCCGGCAAAAGCACGCCCGCCGCCATTCAGGAGACTGCCAAACAGTTTGAGTCGCTGTTCATGCGCGAACTGATCAAGAGCATGCGCGAAGCCTCCGCGTCCATGAAGTCTGGGCTAATGGACAGCCCGGGCGGCGACTTGGGCACCGACCTGCTGGACCAGCAATTTGCGGTGCAAATGTCAGGGCAGCCCGGCGGGCTGTCCGATCTCATCGCCCAGCAGCTGACACGCCAGATGGGGGCGGCGCAGGGGGACAAGTCGGCCAGCCTCACCGGCAGCATCCCGGCAACCAGCCCCCGCCCCACCACCAGCACGGTGGACCTGGCCGCCCAGACGACCGCCCAGGCCAAGCTGAAACCCGTCACCGCGCTACCCCACGCAGGGGTGAAGACCACCCACCGCCCGACCGAAAGCCAGGTCAACTTTGTGCGCCAGCACTCCGACGTGGCCAGCAAGGTGGAAAAAGCCACCGGCATTCCGGCCAGCTTCATGCTGGGGCAGGCCGGCCATGAAACCGGCTGGGGCCAGCACCAAATCAAACTCAAAGGCGGCGCGCCCTCGTTCAACCTGTTCGGCATCAAGGCCGGGGCCAGCTGGACCGGCAAAGTGGCCGAGGTGACCACCACGGAATTTGTCGGTGGTGTGCCCCAAAAGCGCATCGCGCGTTTTCGCGCCTACGACTCCTATGAAGACTCATTCAAGGACTACTCCAGAATGATTTCGGAGAGTCCCCGCTACGCAAAGGTCCGCCAGCAAACCGGTTCGGCCCAGGCCTTTGCCGCTGGACTGCAAAAAGCCGGCTATGCCACCGACCCCGACTACGCCGCCAAGCTGAGTCGCGCCATCAACACCACGGTGCAGCTGCGCCGTGTTCAGGTCTGACGGAGCGCCGCCATGAGCATTCTCAGCACGGGCACACGGGCCTTGGTCGCCAGCCAAGTGGCATTGCAAACCACTGGCAACAACATTGCCAATGTCAATGTGCAAGGCTATTCCCGCCAGAGCGTGGTGCTGGAAACGGTGGAGGGCCAATACACCGGTGGCGGCTACATTGGCAATGGAGCCAATGTACTGACCATTCAGCGCAATTTCAGTGAATTCTTGACGCGGCAGTCCGCGCTGGCCGGATCAACCAAAGCGGGCGACGTGGCACGCGCGGACAAGCTCAAACAACTGGAAGGCATTTTTGAAGGCGGCAGCAGCGGCCTGGGCGCAGCGGTCAACGACATGCTCAATGCGTTTTCCGACGTGACCAGCGCCCCCACCGACCTGACGGCCCGCACGGTGGTGTTGACCCGGGTGGATGAAACCGCCTCGCGCATGCGGGCCACCGCCCAGCGGCTGGACGATTTGCAGCTGGCCACTTCGCAGGAACTGGCGCAAAAGGTGTCCGAAGTGAACAGCCTGGCCAAAAGCATTGCGGGCGTCAACCTGGAAATCACCCGCGCCCAGGGGGCTGGCCAACCGCCCAATGACCTGCTGGACCGGCGCGACCAATTGATCCGCGAACTCAACCAGTATGTGCAAACCACCTCGATCAAGGCCGACGACGGTTCGATGGGGATATTTTTGGGTGGCAGCCAGGCCCTCGTTTTAGGGACGGAGGTGGTGCCCGTGGTCATCGCCAAAGACGATTTTGGCGATAGCTTGAAAAGCAAATTGGCCATCACCCGCAATGGCATATCCATCCCCCTGGATGAGAACACCTTGGGTGGCGGCGAAATTTCAGGCCTGCTGCGGTTTCAAAATACCGACCTGAACGAAGGCCGCAATCTGCTGGGCCGCATGACCCTGGCCATCAGCACCGCCATGAACGACCAGCACAAGCTGGGGCTGGACCTGGATGGCAATCCGGGAAGCAATTTGTTCAGTCTGGCGGGCTTCTCCAGCAACAACGTGCTGCAGCCCACACAATTTCCGCCGCCAGCGCCCAGCGTCACCGTCAACCAAGGGGATGCCAGCCTGACACTGGGCATCAACGACGTCAGCAAGTTTGCGGCCTCCGACTACGAGGTGAGCTTTACGTCCGCCACGCAGGGTGCGATTACCCGGCGCTCGGATGGGGTCGTCACGGCTTTCGATTTCGGCACCACCGACCCGGTCCAACTGGACGGCCTGGACATCTCCATGCCTTCGGGAACCCCCGCTGCGGGAGACCGCTTCCTGCTCAAACCCTTCAGCACCTCCGCCAGCAATATCACCCGCGAGTTTTCCACCCCCCGGGCCCTGGCCGTCAGCAGCCCCGTGGTGACCAGCATGGGCCAGAGCAACACCGGGAGCCTGCAACTGGTCAGCATGAAGGTGACTGGCAAACCCGGCGGGCTCACGCTGCCACCCAGCCCCGTCTTTCCCGCCACCACAGGTGCCGGGGTGCAGCTGTCATTTGTGGCGGGCCCCCCGGTGGGGTTCACCATTTCGGGCACCGCTACGCCCCCCACGAACTTTGTCGGGCCCTATGTGCCAGGGGTCACCGTGGTGACCTACACCCCCAACACCACCATTTCCATCGACGGCTGGGAAGTTACCCTGACTGGCTCACCCAAAACCAACGACACGGTGCAGGTGGGCAATGCCAAAGACGCCCAGTACGGCAATTACTACACCCGCAACGCGGGCAATGCCAACGACATGATGGGCCTGCGCGACGCCGCCATGTTCGACGGTGCGGCACTGACCGACGGTTACGCGGGCCTGATGTCGCAAATCGGCATCCGGGCACAAAGCGCCAACTATGCGGCCAATGTCTCCTCCTCCATTGCAGGCAACCTGGAAAAAGACCGGGCCGGCGTATCCGGGGTCAATCTGGACGAAGAGGCCGCCAAACTGCTGCAATTCCAGCAGTCCTACCAAGCCTCGGCCAAGATGATCCAGATTGCCCAAAACATCTTTGACACCTTGATTCAGACTTTGGGCCGCTAAGCACGGCCACCGTAGGAGCACCCCATGTCCACCAGTTCCTTCTTAAGGCTTGGCTCAGCCAATACCTACGACAACGCCTTGCGCAACCTGCAAAATCGCCAGACTTCCCTGTCGGACCTGCAGGAAAACCTGACCTCCGGGAAGAAAGTGGTGCGTGCCAGCGACGACCCCACCGGGGCGGCCCAGGCCGAGCGCGCGCAGAACCGGCTGGAACGGGTCAAGACCGACCAGCGGGCCCTGGAAATGCAACGCAACTCCATTGCAACCGCGGAAAGCACCTTGAGCGACGTGACAGATGCCCTGCAAAGCTTTCGGGAACTGGTCGCGTCGGCGGGCAATGGAAGCCATACCGCCGCCGACCGCAAATCCATTGCCACCCAGCTCACAGGCCTGCGCGACCAGGTGTTTGCGATGGCCAATCGCACCGACACCAACGGCCTGCCCCTCTTTAGCGCGCTGGGCAGTGCGCTGGCGCCGTTTGTCGGCCCGCAAACACCGGCGCCGGACTATACCTTCCAAGGGCTGCCCGGCCAACCCGCCAGCAGTGAATTTGCCATCCCGTTTTCGCTGGATGGCGACCGTGCCTTCATGTTCGAATCCACCATCGACCAGACCTACGACGTCAAGGTCGATGCCAATATGGCACTCATCCCCGCCAACCGGGCGGTGGGCACCGACAGCGTTGTTGTCTCCAATCCCGCCGCGGTCGTCGCGGGTGATGCGTACAAGATTACGGTGACCAACGTCACCCTGGGCTCGACCCCCGCCACCGGCAGCGCCACCTACACCGTGGAAGGCATTGCACCGTCCACTTTTCCGCTCACCACCTTGACCGCGCCCGACTTCCCCTACAACCTGCCCGTCAAAATTTCCGTCACCGGCATCCCGGGTTTGAGCCTGAACCTGACCGGCGACATTCGCGCGGGCGACACCTTTACCGTGGAGCCCAGCGCCAGTATTTTCAGCGTGTTGGACAGCGCCATCGCCGGTATTGGCAGCGCTGCCACCGGCAACGCGGCCAACCAGGCCGTGGGCCAGGCCTTGGCGAACATCGACAAAGGTATGGGCAAGGTATCGGCCGTGCGTGGCCAAGCCGGGGACTTGCTCAACCGCGCCGACCGCATCACCGCCAACCAGAACAAACGCAGCATCCAGTTGGAAGACGACCGCTCGCGTGCCGAAGACCTGGACATGATCAAAGGTGTGGCCGACTTCCAGAACCAGCAAACCGGCTACCAGGCCGCCTTGCAGTCCTACGCCCAGGTGCAACAGCTGTCCCTGTTCAAGTACATCGGCTGAAAGTGAACTAAGGCCATGCCCCACTCCATTCTGGCCAGCGTCACCCTGGGTTACGAGCCGATCTGGAATCGGTGGCGCAAGCGCTGTGGGGTTCGCCTGCTGGTGGACACCGACACCCCGGACACCGTGGACGCCCGCCACCTGTTGGCCGCCCTCAGCGACCTGTGGCCTGGCTCCAGCCACCCCCTGGTCCTCAGCGTACGCCCTGCCGCCCTGCTGCAAGGTCTGCTGACCCAGCCCCCAAGGCCGGGCATCTGGATTGAAGTTCCAGACCCGCACCTGTCGGACACTCTGTTTGCGGGCCAGGTGCGCAAGGCCCATCAACAAGGCCTGCCCCTGGTCTGGCGTGGTGCACCGGGGCAGGCGCCGCCCCCCGCAGCCCAGGCCTGGTTTCACAAGACGCTGCGCGCGCTCACGCCGCAGGAGGCGCTCCAAGCCTTGCGGGTCTCGCTGCGCCAGCACCAGGCGTCTGCAATGGGCGCCGCCTCGGGTCCGCTGCACAGCCCGGTGGTGGCGGGCAGCCTGTACGAAGGCCTGGCCAGCCCGGCGTTGGTGGAGCACGCGCTGGACCGCCAATCGGCCTGGGGCGTGGTGGGCTGGCCGGCCGAAGAAGTCTTGCACGCCTACCGCTTCAAACAAATCCAACCCGCCCGCCACCTGGTGCTGGCACTGGTGCAGGCGATTGATGCCGACGAATCCATGGAAACGATAGAGCACCGCATGGGGGATGAGCCGCTGCTGACCTACCGCTTTTTACGCTATGCCAACTCGGCGGGCCTGGGGCTGCTGCGCGACATCGACAGCGTGCGCCAAGGGCTGATGGCCATGGGCTACACCAAGCTGCGCACTTGGCTGATGGAGCAGCTGCCCCACGCCAGCAGCGACCCCAACCTGGACCCGATCCGCGCCACCCTGGTGCTGCGCGCGCGCATCATGGAGCGTCTGGCCGATGCCGGCGTGGAAGACGAACTGCGCCGCGAGGTGTTCCTGTGCGGCATTTTTTCGCAGGTGGATTTGTTGCTGGGCGAGCCTTTGGGCGCGGCCATTTTGCACCTGCCCCTGCCCGGCCGGGTGGCCTCCGCCATTTTGGGCCAGACCGGCCCCTATGCCCCCTGGCTGGAAGTCGCCGCCGCCCTGGAATCGGGCAGCACCCGCGTCATCCGCGAAGTCTGCAAAGCCCACCAGATGGCCCCCGGCGAGGTCAACCGCGCACTGCTGCGCACGCTGGCGGCGAGCGCTCTGTAAACCAAGTCCTGCACACTGCAATAACAAGAGCGCCATAGAATGGAAAAACTGCCATTGCACAAGGAGTTTCACCATGTCACTCAACTTACCACTGCCCGCCGAACTTGAAAACCGGGTGCGAGACCATGTCGCCAATGGACATGACAGCAATTAAAGAACAAGGGCGCTGGGACGCTTCGCGCGCCGCGCGCACGGGGCAATGAGCCAGGCCGTGGTGCCCGCCGCGCTAGCGGTGGAGAGTATTTCGCTGAGCATTGCCGCGCTGCGTGGTCAGCGGGTGATTTTGGATAGCGACCTGGCGGCGCTGTACGGCGTGGAGACCAAGCGCTTTAACGAGCAGGTCAAGCGCAACGCCACGCGGTTTCCGGCCGACTTCATGTTCCAGCTCAGCGCCGAGGAGTTCGAATCTTTGAGGTCGCAATTTGCGACCTCAAACACAGGCCGTGGCGGTCGGCGCTATTTACCGCATGCGTTCACCGAGCACGGCGCCATGATGGCCGCAATGGTGCTCAACAGTCCGCGTGCGGTGGAGGTGTCGGTGTACGTGGTGCGGGCCTTTGTGCGCCTGCGTGAGGCCGCTGTGCTGCACAAGGATCTGGCCGAGCGGCTCACCAGCTTGGAGGAGAAGACCGAGGCGCTGGCGATGTCGCATGACACCTTTAGCCGCAATACGCGCAATCAGCTGCGCCAGGTGTTTGATGCGCTGCGTGAGTTGACCATTCCGCCCGATCCACCGAAACGGCCGATTGGGTTTGTGACGCAGGAGGACAAGCCCAGTAAGCCCTCCAGCTCCAAGGCAAAGGCCGCGGGCAAGAAGACTTAGGGCGCAATCAAGTTCAAGCAGAACTGTCGCAACCCGCCGCAGGTGGCGCCTTTTCAAAAATAGAGTTGCTCCTGTTTTAGGAGCTGCTCACGCATGTTCTATGCGGGCTGAAGCCTGATTTGACAACCAATCTTTGCCGCAGCCGTGCCCACACCCCTACTGCTCCGCCCTCAGCCTAACCAGCGTGTCCCAAAACTGCGCCTCCTGGGTGGTCGCGAAGTTGATGCGCATCAGGCTGCTGGGGGTGCGCTCGGCGTGGAACAGTCCGCCCGGGGCCAGCAGGTAGCCTTCGTCGAGCATGCGCTGGGCCAGCACGTCG
>NZ_JAUYQD010000048.1 GCF_030697375.1 Rhodoferax sp.
ACCGCAAGGTCGAGGAAATCGAGCACACCGCCGCTTACGAGATCGACGGCGCCTTGATGGGCTATGTGGTGCGCTTTCGTACCAGCGACGGCGGCAAGGAGACGCTGCCCTACACCTGGTGCACGTCGGCGCGCGATGGGGGCAGCCGCTGGCACTGGAGGCAGTGGGACGTGCCCCGGCCTTTGTATTTTCCGGGCAAGGTGTCGCCCATTGCGCTGACCGGGGCGGCTGACGATCCTTTGCCCACGGTCATCCTGGTCGAGGGAGAAAAGAAGGCCGACATCCTGCAGGCCTTGCTTGATGCGCACGCGCCGAGTGTCTACCTGGTGGCGAGCTGGTCGGGTGGCTGCAATGGCTGGAAGAAGGCGAACTGGTCGTGGCTGGCGGGTTGCACGGTGCTGCTCTGGCCGGACTGTGATGCCAAGCGTGAGCCGGTGCCAAAGAAAGAGCGTGAATCGCTTCTGGCACAAGCCATGGCCCAGCTGGACCAAATTGGCGGGCAGATCACGGACAACGACCGTCTGAAAGTGACCAAAACGGTCTGTGACTTGGCCGCTTCCCGCAAGCCGCTGCTGCCAGTGCACAAACAGCCGGGCATGGCCGCGATGCTGGGCATCGGCGCGCTGCTGCGGGCTGACCATGGCTGCACCGTCCAACTGCTGCCCATCCCCGAGCCGCTGGCGGTGCCGGACGGCTGGGACTGCGCGGACGCGATCAACACCAACGGCTGGACAGGCGAGCGCGTGCTGGCCTTCTTCGCCCAGGCCTGTGCCCTGCCCCTGGGCGACGGCACGGACGCGCCGGCCGCAACGGCGGACAAGGGCGCGGCAAAAAAAACCGCGAGCCTCGTTGACACAGAGGGCGCGGATGACGATAGCGGCTTCACGTTCATCGGTGGTCGCCGAATCCCCGACTGGCTCACGCCGTATTACAACAAGGAAAAGAAGTGCTGGATGGCGTCGCGCAAGATGGTCATCCTGATCCTGGAGCGCGATCCCATCCTGGCGCCGGTGCTGGCTTATAACGAGCTGAGCAACAACGTGCAGTCGCGCAAGCTGTGGCCTTGGCCGCATGCGCAGGTGGGCGATGTGACGTCTGCTGTGGATTTGCTCCTGGGAGATTACCTGACCGAGACTTATGGCCTGCCCAGCATCGCCCGGGCAGCCTTGACAGAGGCGATTCAGACCGTCGCGCACAAGCGTCGCTTTCACCCTGTGCGGGAGTACCTGCAGGGTGTGACGTGGGACAAGGTGAGCCGCATCGATAAGTGGTTGATCCATATCTTGGGTGAGTCGCCCGATACCTTGAATCCAGCCATGCGTGAGTATTTCCAGCTTGTCGGGCGGTATTGGTTGCTGGGCATGGTCAACCGTGTCATGGACCCGGGCTGCAAGTTTGACTACTGCCCAGTGTTGGAGGGCAAAGGCGGCTTGTACAAGTCAACCATGGTCAAGATTTTGGGTGGTAAGGAGTTTTACAGTGATACGCCGTTTGAGGTGGGTCACGGTAAGGAGGCGCAAGAGCAGGTGCAAGGCTTGTGGCTGTATGAGATTGCAGAGATGTCAAATTTCAGCAAGTCGGAAGTGGGCGCGATCAAGGCGTTTATTTCCTCGGAAGTGGATCGCTATCGCGTGGCCTATGGGGCCACTGTCGAGAAATTTCAGCGGCAATGTGTGCTTGTTGGAACGACCAATGAAAACACCTATCTGCGCGATAGAACGGGCAATCGGCGCTTCTGGCCTATTCCGGTCAAGCACAAAATAAATATTGCGTGGCTCGTGAAGTATCGCGACCAGTTGATGGCCGAGGCCTATGAGTTGTTCGGGCAGGCTGCGCGCTATACGCCCAAGTCGGATGAGGAAGAGCGCTTGTTTGCACCGATGCAGGAGTCCCGCCTGGTGGAGTCCCCGGTGCAGTCCGAATTGCTGTATCTGCTGACGCGTGATCCTACGCCCACCACGATGGGCCAGATCGTCAACAACCTGACTGATTTTGTGACCACGGCGCAGCTGACAAAGGCGCTGGAAGTGGATGTTGCGAAGAGTACCCCGGCCCTCGATGGGCAGATTCGCGGCTGGCTTGATCACCAGGGCTGGGCACGGGTCAAGAAACAAATCAATGGTGCGCGAGCATGGGGATACATCAGGCCCGCCAACTGGCCACCCGTTGAGGACGATAACGATATGGAGGCCCCACCACCCCCAAAGGTGATTGGGCCAGTAGCAGAGGAAGGTGACGATGTGCCGTTTTGACCGATTGGTCACGGCGCAGCAAACGCGCCGTGCTGCAAGCACTACCAGACGCAAGATTGGCAGTAGTGCGCCCGAAGGGCTGGGAGGCGCGCTGCGCCCTCATTGCGGTGCGGTTGCGGGGATGTCACTGCACGCCCCGATGACCTAGAAGTGTCCAAGTGTCCATGGTGGCCAGTGGTTTGCATAGAGACCACCAGCAGCCCTGATTCCTAGGTAACTGGGGTTGAAGCTGCTGCATTGCCCATCGTGATTCAAGTCTGTGTCCCCGGCCTGATTGCAAGGCGGGCGGGCACAAGCAGGCACACACCCACGCTCGCGCTCGCGGGCATTCGCACTTCACTTATTT
>NZ_JAUYQD010000049.1 GCF_030697375.1 Rhodoferax sp.
ACCGCAAGGTCGAGGAAATCGAGCACACCGCCGCTTACGAGATCGACGGCGCCTTGATGGGCTATGTGGTGCGCTTTCGTACCAGCGACGGCGGCAAGGAGACGCTGCCCTACACCTGGTGCACGTCGGCGCGCGATGGGGCCAGCCGCTGGCATTGGAAGCAGTGGGACGCGCCCCGGCCTTTGTATTTTCCGGGCAAGGTGTCGCCCATTGCGCTGACCGGGGCGGCTGATGATCCTTTGCCCACGGTCATCCTGGTCGAGGGAGAAAAGAAGGCCGACATCCTGCAGGCCTTGCTTGATGCGCACGCGCCGGGTGTCTACCTGGTTGCGAGCTGGTCGGGCGGCTGCAATGGCTGGAAGAAGGCGAACTGGTCGTGGCTGGCCGGCTGCACGGTGCTGCTCTGGCCGGACTGTGACGCCAAGCGTGAGCCGGTGCCAAAGAAAGAGCGTGAATCGCTTCTGGCACAAGCCATGGCCCAGCTGGACCAAATTGGCGGGCAGATCTCGGATAACGACCGTCTGAACGTGACCAAAACGGCCTGTGAACTGGCAGCTTCCCGCAAGCCGCTGCTGCCCGTGCACAAACAGCCGGGCATGGCCGCAATGCTGGGCATCGGCGCGCTGTTGCGGGCTGACCATGGCTGCACCGTCCAACTGCTGCCCATCCCCGCGCCGCTGGCCGTGCCGGATGGCTGGGACTGCGCGGATGCCATCAATACCAACGGTTGGACAGGCGAGCGCGTGCTGGTCTTCTTTGGGCAGGCGTATGCCTTGCCCCTGGGTGAGGGCGCGGACTCTCCGCCGGCTGCGGTGGAGAAAGGCGCGGCCAAAAAAAACGTGAGCCTCGTTGACACTGAGGGCGCGGATGACTGCGGATTCACGTTCATCGGTGGTAGGCAGATCCCCGACTGGCTCGCGCCGTATTACAACAAGGAAAAGAAGTGCTGGATGGCGTCGCGCAAGATGGTCATCCTGATCCTGGAGCGCGATCCGATACTGGCGCCGGTGCTGGCCTATAACGAGCTGAGCAATAACGTGCAGTCGCGCAAGCTGTGGCCTTGGCCGCATGCGCAGATCGGCGATGTGACGGACGCGGTGGACCTGATGCTGGGTAAGTACCTTACCGACACCTACGGCCTACCCAGCATAGCCAGGGCTGCGTTGATGGAGGCCATACAGACCGTTGCGCACACGCGGCGCTTTCATCCGATACGCGAATACCTGCAGGATCTCAAGTGGGACAAGAAAAGCCGCATCGATACCTGGCTAATCCATGTGCTGGGTGAGTCGCCGGAGTCACTGAGCCCGGCAATGTTTGAGTACCTGCAGATCGTGGGCCGCTGCTGGCTGCTGGGCATGGTCAATCGTGTCATGGTGCCCGGCTGCAAGTTTGACTATTGCCCGGTGCTGGAGGGCGTGGGTGGCCTGCGCAAGTCCACCATGGTGGAGATCCTGGGCGGCACACAGTATTACTCGGACACGCCGTTTGAGGTGGGCCGGGGCAAGGAGGCCCAGGAGCAGGTGCAGGGCTTGTGGGTCTACGAGATAGCGGAAATGACGCATTTCAGCAAGTCCGAAGTGGGCGCGATCAAGGCGTTTATCTCCAGCAAGGTGGACCGGTACCGGGTGGCCTATGGCTCGACCGTGGGCAGCTTTGCGCGGCAATGCATCCTGGTGGGCACGACGAACGAAAACACCTATCTGCGCGACCGCACTGGCAACCGCCGCTTCTGGCCGCTGCCGGTCAAGCATGTGATCAACACCGAGTGGCTGACGAAGTACCGGGACCTGCTGCTGGCTGAGGCCTATGAGCTGTATGGGCAGGGTGTGGCGTACACGCCCACCACCGACCAGGAGCGCCGGCTATTCGCGCCCATGCAGGAATCCCGCCTGGTGGAGACGGCTGTTCTGGGCGAGTTGTTGCATGTGTTGACGCGGCCGCCGGTGGCAACGGGGATTGGCGCGGTCGTCAATGACCTGGCCGACTTTGTGACCATGGCGCAGCTCACGCTGGCCCTGCAGGTGGACCCGGCCAAGAGCACGCCGGCGCTGGAAGCGCAGATTCGCGGCTGGCTGGACCACGAGGGCTGGAGGCGCGAAAAGAAAATGATCAATAAGGTGCGCGGCTGGGGATACGTCCGGCCCGCCAACTGGCCGCCAGTGGATGCGGATGAAGATATGACGGCCCCACCACCGCCCAAGGTGATTGGGCCGACCAAGCAGGAAGGTGACGATGCGCCGTTTTGACCGATTGGTCACGGCGCAGCAAACGTGCCGTGCTGCAAGCACTACCAGACGCAAGATTGGCAGTAGTGCGCCCGAAGGGCTGGGAGGCGCGCTGCGCCCCCATTGCGGTGCGGTTGCGGGGATGTCACTGCACGCCCCGATGACCTAGAAGTGTCCAAGTGTCCATGGTGGCCAGTGGTTTGCATAGAGACCACCAGCAGCCCTTATTCCTAGGTAACTGGGGTTGAAGCTGCTGCATTGCCCATCGTGATTCAAGTCTGTGTCCCCGGCCTGATTGCAAGGCGGGCGGGCACAAGCAGGCACACACCCACGCTCGCGCTCGCGGGCATTCGCACTTCACTTATTT
>NZ_JAUYQD010000052.1 GCF_030697375.1 Rhodoferax sp.
ATGTGCGGGGTGAGGACTGGCGGTGTTCGATAGGTCTAGCGTTCGCGCAGCTGACCGCTGTGGGCATGCCAGGACGGAGCCGTTGACTACGACCGTATGCCAAAAGCGCACGCATTCCAAAGCCCTGCGCAACATCTCGCCAATGATTGCGTATTCGGAGCGACGCCATCCAATCGGCTGTTGCGCTCCCCCTCGCCCGGCGGGGCGAGGGGGTTGGGGGGAGTGGGGGCCGGAGGTTTGGAGGTTTGGAAGTTGCAAGCCCCCAGCGGGAGCGCCGCAAGGCACGCGAGAGAGGCACGTAGCACATCGAAAAAAATGGCGCAATCCGGTTCGTCTTTTCGTGTCTCGCCCGTCAAGGGCAATGAGATCAACGAAAAAGGAAACCATCGCCATGCCTGCTCCATCCAAGTCCGCTGTGCGGGCCTGCACGCCCCGCCCCACCCGCCACGGCCTGACTCCGCTGGCGCTGGCCATGCACCTTGCCACCCGCACCATCTTCGGTGCGGTGCTGGCGGTGGGCATGGGTTTTTCCCAGGCCGCGCAGGCGCAAGCTACAGCGCAAGCCATCAGTTATGACATTCCCGCCGGGCCACTGGGCGAGGCGCTGAGCCGCTTCGCCCAGCAATCGGGCGTGGCCATCGTGGTGGACGCCAGCAAGGTGCAGGGCCTGCGCAGCCCTGGGCTCAAGGGCGGCTACGGTGTGGCGGAGGGATTCAGCCTGCTGCTGCGCGGCAGCGGCTATGCCATTGGCAAAACGGCTGCGGGCTATGTGCTGGTGCCGGCCGCAGCCCCCTCGCCGAAGCCCGACATGCGCGCCAGCGAGGCGAGCTTGCCGACGGTGAAGGTCATGGAAAAGGCCGTGCAGGAAACCGCCAGCGGGCCGGTAGCGGGTTATGTGGCCAAGCGCAGTGCCACCGGCACCAAGACCGATACGCCGATCACCGAAACACCCCAGTCGATCTCGGTGGTGACAGCCGATCAAATGCAGGCGCAGAAGGCGCAGACCCTGCAAGACGCATTTGGGTACAGCGCGGGCGTGATGACTGAAGTGGTGGGCTTGAGCCCGCTGATTGCGGACTCCTTCTTCATTCGGGGCTTCCAGGCCGATTCGCAGTACGCCAGCTTTTACCGGGACGGCATGCGCTACATGGCCAATATCTACCACGGCAAGCAAGAGCCCTATGGACTGGAGCGGTTGGAGGTTCTGAAAGGGCCTGCTTCCGTGTTGTACGGCGCGGCCGCGCCGGGCGGGATTGTCAATGCGGTGAGCAAACGCCCCACGCTGGAGCCTTTGCATGAGGTTAATGTCGAGTACGGCAGCCACAACCGGCAGCAACTCTCCGCGGATTTCGGCGGGGCATTGGATGCGGACGGCGTTTGGTCTTACCGTTTGACCGCGCTCACGCGCAGCAGCGGTACACACGTCGATTTCGGACGCGACGACCGTACCTATGTCGCCCCCGCGCTCACCTGGAGCCCCTCGGCGGCAACCTCGCTGACCCTGCTGGCGAGTTACCAGCGCAGCCGCGCATCCGATCCGTCATCCTTGCCGCTTGCAGGCACCGTTCTTCCCAACCGCAATGGAAAACTTCCTACCGCGCGATTCCTCGGTGAACCGAGCTGGAGCAGCTACGACAACGCCACGTACACCGCCGGATACCTCTTTGAACACGCGTTTTCCGACGCCGTGAAAGTGCGCCATGGTCTGCGCAGCTACCGCTCCGACCTGGACTACAAATATGTCTTGCTCACCAGCAATGTGGATGCCGCCACCGAGCGGATGGTGGGGCGCCAGCCACGCTGGTTTGTGGATGACGCCAACATTCTGACCAGCGACACCCATCTGGAATACGCCTTCGCGACCGGGCCCGTGGACCACAAAATGTTGATTGGCGCCGACTACACACGCGTCCATCGGTCCAGCGACAGGCAGCGCGGAACACTCAACGCCATCGATGCCTACAACCCGGTCTACGGTAGCGTGCCTGTGCAAACCAACCCATGGCGGCAGTTTCGCGACAGCGAGATGCGAAAGGGCTTGTACCTGCAGGACCAGTTGAAGTTCGCCCAACAGTGGACCCTGCTTCTGGGCGGGCGGCAAGACTGGATGGACATGGAGGCGCTGAGCCTGCACGCTCCCGCCAACAATACCTACGAAAAGGAGAAGGCCTTCACAGGACGGGCCGGGCTGGTGTACGAGGCGCAGAATGGGTTGGCCCCGTACGCCAGCTTCAGCCAATCCTTCGAGCCAACGAGCGGCCAAGACCGGAACAGCCAGCGCTTCAAGCCGACCACGGGGGAGCAGTACGAGGTGGGCTTGCGTTACCAACCCCAAGGCAGCAACACCCTGCTCAGCGCGGCTTTGTACCAGCTCAACCGGACCCATGTGCTGACACCCGACCCGGTCGATGCAAGCTTCTCCGTGCAGACCGGTGAAGTGCGCTCCCGCGGGCTGGAACTGGAAGCGAAGTCGCAAATGGGCCGCAATCTGAGCCTCATCGCCGCCTATACGTACACGGACGCCGTGGTTGTGCAAAGCAATGTGGCCCAGCAGGTCAATTCCGCGTACTTCGCTCCGCGTCACCTGGTCTCCGTGTGGGCCGACTACGGTTTGGCATCCGTGGGCCTTCCCGGTTGGCGGGTTGGCGGTGGTGTGCGCCATGTGTCGGACCGGCCGGATACGCTGGCCGATGGCTCCACGGGCACGCCCGCCTACACCTTGGTCGATGCCAGGCTCGGCTACGAGCAGGGTCCATGGCGGTACGCGGTCAACGTGGGCAACTTGACCGACCAGACCTACATCCCCTCGCAGTGCCGCCCTGGATTTGCGGGCGGGTGCAGCTACGGCAATCCCCGAACCGTAACGGCCACGGCGAGCTACCGGTGGTGACTCGCCGGGGCATTCGTTGGGCTGCATGAGCCTTTTTCCCATCTCGCGTGTCATGGGTAGTGAACCCATTGCACCGAAACCGGAAGACGCCATGCCCACGCACGCCCATTTTCGCCATTTGCCGGACGCCCGCAAGGGTGGTTCCGGCGTACTGCCACGCCTGCGCCCGGCCCTGGTGCTATTTCACCGCTGGGTGGGGCTGGTCATGGCAGGTTTTTTGCTGATTGCCGGCTTGACCGGCAGTGTGCTGGCGTGGAACGATGAACTGGAGGCTGCGATCAACCCGACCCTGTACCGGGTGGCGCCGCCCACGGACGGCACACCGCCGCTGGACCCGCTGGTGCTGCGCGAGCGTGTTTTGGCGCGTTACCCAGGCACCGCCATCAGGTACGTGCCACTGGGGGTGGAACCTGGCCAGCCCTGGTGGTTCTTCTTGGAGATGCGCCCCGATCCGGCCACGGGCAACACCCGCGAATTGGCCAATGACCAGGTGTTTATGAACCCCTACAGCGGCGCCGTGCTGGGCGAGCGCAAGTGGGGCGACATCACGCAGGGCATGAAGAACCTGATGCCCTTTCTTTATCGCCTGCACTATTCGCTGGCGCTGGACGTGGTGGGCAGCTACGCCTTTGGAATCATCGCACTGCTGTGGACGCTGGACTGTTTTGTGGGCGCCTACCTGACCTTTCCGGCGCGGGTGCGCGCCGCGCCGGGCACGGCGGCGAAGGCGGGTGGCGCGGCTTGGCTGACACGTTGGTCGGCTGCGTGGAAGGTGCGCTGGCGGGGCGGCAGCTACAAGGTCCATTTCGATCTGCACCGCGCCGGCGGCCTGTGGCCCTGGGCGATGCTGCTGGTGCTGGCCTGGAGCAGCGTGGCATTCAACCTGAGCGAGGTGTACAGCCCGGTGATGCGTGCTGTGTTTGCCCACCAACCCGCAGAGGAGTCCGTCCCCAAGCTCGCCAGCCCGCAGTGGGAGCCCGGCGTTCCCTGGATGGCGGCGCGCGAGATCGGCCGCAGATACATGGCCGCGCAGGCGCACCAGGTCGGTTTCACCATCCAGCAAGAAGACGCGTTGATCTACTTCCCCACGCATGGCCTGTACCGCTACGACGTGCGCAGCAACCGCGACATCCGCGACCATGGCGGCAACACCCAGGTCTACTTCGATGCCAACACCGGGGCTTTGCAGGCGGCCTGGTTACCCACCGGCGCGGCCAGCGGCGACACCATCCGCATGTGGATCACCAGCCTGCACATGGCAGCGTTATGGGGTGTGCCGCTCAAGCTTTTCATCTGCGCGCTGGGCCTGGCGGTGGCGATGCTTTCGGTGACGGGCGTCGTCATCTGGTTCAAAAAACGCAGGGCGCGCATCCAGTCCGCCGCGCGCGAGGTGACTGCCCCGGTGGCCGCGGCGCTTTAGCCGCAGCCACCGGGGTGTCAGTCCCGCTCCGCCAGTCTGGTGCGCCAAGCCAGCACCACGCGCCGGTGCTGGCGGCGGGGGCCGGTGCCGGTAGAGGCCGCAGGGTCCGGGTCCACGCAGCAGGCGCACTGGTAGCGGCCCGTGTGTGCCCCGGCGGCCGACGGCAGGCGCCGCGGCTTGGGCTGGGGCGCCGCCACGGCCCGGTCTGGCCCGCCTGGAGGCAGTTCGTGTGGTGTTTCGGAATCACGGGTCTTCAATTCAACCGTGTTTGTATTCGTTGTAGAGGTGCGCATACGGGCCAGCTGGCATCAGGGAATGGGGGGCCAGAATCTGGCGACGGCAGGCAGTGTATGCGAATAATTCTCATTTGTGAGCTGTGCGGGCCCGTTGGCTGTGGACGGGAAGAGGCGGCGACCGGGTGTTGGTCGTAAGCAAAATTGGGCTGTAGCCCTTATGGAATGTGCGTAGGCAGCTATTAATTTTGTAGCAAAACCAGGGTGGGCTCAACCGGGGTACAGCTTTTGTTTCTGCTAAAATGAGAATAATTCGTATTTACATACTTGGTGCAGGGCACTGATTGGGAAAAGGTGGGTGTTTGTGTTTGCCGTCGAGTCCGCCATGCAGCAGCAAATGCATGTGCTTTACAGCGACCACCATGGCTGGCTGCAGTCTTGGTTGCGCAAAAAACTGGGCTGCGCCGACAACGCCGCGGATGTGGCGCAGGACACCTTTGTGCGGCTGCTGTGCCACCGCAAGCCCCTGGACCTGAGCGAACCCCGCGCGCTGCTCACCCATATTGCCAAGGCCTTGATGATCGACCACTGGCGGCACCAGGAGGTCGAGCGCGCGTATTTGGAGGCCATCGCCCATCTGCCCGAACCCATGGCGCCTTCGCCGGAAACCCGGTTGCTGATTCTGGAGGCGCTCCAGCGGATCGAGACCATGCTGCGCGGCATGCCGACCAAAACGCGGGACATCTTCCTGCTCTCGCAGCTTGACGGGCTGACCTATCCGCAAATCGCCGGGCAGCTAGGGACCTCGCTGGTGACCGTCAAACGCCATATGCGTGCCGGCTTTGTGGCCTGCATGGCAGCGCTTTGAGCCGATAAGGTGTTGCTATCCCCGCCCCCTCGCGCCGACGGCGTGGACCCCCGGCTGCTGGGGGAAGCTGCCGATTGGCTGATGCGGCTGCAGTCCGGCAAAAATACCGCCGAGCACCGCCGCGCCATCGAGCAGTGGCGAACCCAAAGTGCCGCCCATGCGGCCGCCTGGCAACGCGCTGAAACCGTCCTCACCACCTTTGGGCAGGTCCCCACCCGCATCGGCAGAGAAACACTGAATGGCCTGAGGTCACCCGGGCGCCGGCGGGTGGTCCATGCGCTGGGCCTGTGTGCGTTGGGTGCGCCCGTCGCCTGGCTGGCCTGGCAGCACCAGTCGGGGGGAAGCTGGGGCGCCGACCTGCGCACCGCCAAGGGGGAGCAACGCACGCTGGCACTGGCCGACGGGACGCTGCTCGTGCTCAACACCGATTCCGCGGTGGACGTGCTGTTCAGCGTGGACACCCGCCGCCTGCGCCTGCTCAGGGGCGAAATACTGGTCACCACCGCCAGGGACCCCGCCGCGCAAGCACGTCCCTTTGTCGTCGAAACCGCCGAAGGCAGTATCCGCCCCATAGGCACCCGCTTCTCGGTGCGCCAGTTCGAGGGTGAAACCCATGCGGCAGTGTTCGAGGGGGCGGTCGAAATCCACACGGCGCGGGGCCGCGAACACCTGCTGCACGCCGGTGAACAAAGCCGATTCCAGACCCACCAGATCGGCGCCGCAACCCCGGTGGAAAGCAGCGCAGCCCTGTGGGAACACGGCATGCTGGCCGCCCGCGACATGCCACTGGCCGCGCTGATTGCCGAACTGGCCCGCTACCGCCCCGGTGTGCTGCGCTGCCACCCCGACGTGGCCCATCTGCGGGTTTCGGGCGCCTTCCCGCTGCGCGATACCGATGCCAGCCTGGAGCTGCTGCGCCTGACCCGCCCGCTCGCCTTGCGCCGCATGACAGTTTACTGGGTCAGCGTGGAGCCGCGATAGTGCTGAATGCATGGATACCTTTTTCCTTCTCGTCCGGTGTACCCAATGACAGCGCATTTTTTGCGCACCTCTTGATCACGTGCACCACGAAAGGAAACACCCCATGGACCAGCAGCAACCCGCGCGCAACCGCCGCTTTCCGAGTCGACCCAGCGCCCTGGTGTTTTCCATCCATCTGGCACTGATCGGCCTTGTGGCCGCAGGCACCCTGCAGTCCGGCGCCGCCCACGCCGCCGACGTCGCCAGTACGGCCCGCAAGCCCTACGCCATCGCCGCCGGCCCCCTGGGCGATGTGTTGGCCAATTTTGCGGCAACGGCCGGCGTCAAGCTCGCTTTTGACCCGGCCCTTGTCACAGCGCAGCGCAGCGGCGGCCTGCAAGGGAGCTACTCCGTCGATGAGGGATTTGCCAGGATTCTGGCTGGCAGCGGATATGAACGGGTCGATCTCGGGGCCGGAGCCTTTTCGCTGCGCAAGACGGCGGCGCTGGTTCGGGGGGACGCGGCCTTGCCGGTGGTGCAGGTCACGGCCAAGGCCGAGGTGATGGCCTACCAGGCGGTGGCGGCCACCAGTGCCACCCGCATCCAGGCGCCGCTGCGCGACATTCCGCAGACGGTGAATGTCGTCACCGAGGTCCTCATCAAGGACCAAGGCGCCCGCTCGCTGCAGGACACGCTGCAGAACGTGCCGGGGGTGTCCTTTCACATCGGTGATGGCCAGCGCGACCAGGCTTACATCCGCGGTTTCGATGCCATCGGCGACCAGTATGTGGACGGTCTGCGCGACGACGGCCTGTACTACCGCGATCTGTCCAACGTCGCGCAGGTCGAGGTGGTGAAAGGGCCGGCGGCGGTGCTCTACGGGCGCGGCTCCTCGGGCGGCATCATCAACCGCGTCAGCAAAGAACCGGGCTCCGACGCCGTGCGCGCGGTGGAGCTGATTGTTGGCTCCTATGACGAGAAACGCGCCACCTTCGATGTCGGCGGCGCGGTGAATGAGGTGGCGGACTTCCGTGTCACGGGGGCGGTGGAGCGCTCGGGCAGCTTTCGCAAGGAGGGGTTTGTTGAGCGCGAGAGCCTGGCGCCCTCGCTCGCCCTGCGCATTTCCGCAGACACCCGCTTGCTGATCCAGGCAGAAAAACTGCATGACCGGCGCGTCACCGACATGGGCATCCCGGCCTTCCAGGGCCGCCCGGTGGAGGTGCCGCGGGACACCTACTACGGCACCGCCAACCCCCGCCAGGACGACTATTCAGACGCGAACGTCACCTCCGGGCGCATCAGCCTGGACCACCGCATCAGCGACAGCCTGGCACTGCGCAACCACTTCGGCACCTACACCTACGAACTGGACCGGCAGAACACCTTTGCCGCCACCGTGAACGAAGCCGCGCGCACCGCAAGCCTGCTCCACGGCGCGACCGACCGCCAGGACAAGGGCTGGTTCAACCAGCTCGAACTGAGCCAGAAACTCACGGTTGCCGGCATGGGCCACCAGTTGCTCTATGGACTGGAGATCGGCCGCCAGGAGAAAGATTTCCAGTCGTGGAACTGGAGCGTGCGCCCCACCGTGGGGCTGTTCGCGCCGGTCCTGCCCAACTTGGCCGCTTTCGGCAATGCGGTACTGGCCAACAACAACCTCACCAGCATGGAGGTTAGCAGCGCCTATGTCCAGGACCTGGTGACCCTGTCCCCGCAATGGAAGGCCCTGGTGGGTGTGCGCCATGACGAATTCCGCCAGAAAGTGAAGGACCGGATGGCGGGGCAGGCCGATCGCGAACGCACCGACCGGGAATGGAGTCCGCGCGCCGGCGTGGTGTTCCAACCGAGCGACTGGCAGGCCTGGTACCTGTCCTATAGCAGCTCCTTCCAGCCCTCGGGCGAGACGCTGGCGTTTTCGGCCGCCCAGGCCCAGATGGCGCCGGAGGAAACGACCAACCTGGAAGTCGGTACCAAGCTGGATTTCCTCGAAGGGCGGGTCTCGGCGACTGCGGCGGTATTCGAGCTGGAGCGCACCAACATCAAGAACACCGACCCGGTGACCAAGGCCCTGGTCGCGGTTGGCACCCAGCGCACGCGCGGGGTTGAACTCACCATGGCGGGCGAAGTCGCCCTGGGCTGGCAGCTCTCCGCCGGCTATGCCTACCTGGACGCGCTGGTCACCCAATCGGTGGGTGTGCAAAACGGCGTCGCGCTCCTGGGGACGCGTGCCGCGCTCACCCCGAAACACAGCGCCAACGTCTGGCTGATGCGCGAACTGGGCCATGGTTTCAGCCTGGGCGGCGGTCTGCGCCATGTGGGCGAGCGCTACGCCTCCCCGGACAACCTGACGAGGCTGGACGCCTATGTTGTTTCCGATGCCGTGCTCATGTACAAGACCAAGCCCTACGATCTGGCGCTCAACGTCAAGAATTTGACCGACAAGGCGTATTTCGTCTCGGGGCATGGCGCAAGCAACCACCTCAACGCCCCGGGGGCGCCACGCGGTGTCGAACTCACCGCACGGATCCGTTTCTAAGCCTGCGCGCGCTCGGAGCAGGCAAAAGCCGACGGGTCCCACCAAGCGCCCTTTCAGACGGTGTGGCCGGGTGTAGTTGAGAGTAATTCTCATTTACAATGCGTGCGGTACACGCGCTACGCACGCACCCGTGTTACCCCAGCCAGCCCAGAGCATCGCGCTCCCAGCCAGCCATCACGTTGGACTTATCAGAACATAGAAAGCGAATCGATGCTACGTCAACCTGGCCGTAACTTTGGCCAAAAATCCCTCGCGGCCACCCTGCTGGTGGCCTTGGCCGGGCCCTCCCTGGCCGACGAGCCGACGCTGGCGGCCGTGACCGTCAGTGCGACCCGCGCCGGTGGCGTGGCGGGCGAGACACCGCAAAAAATCACCATCATCAGCCGCGAGGACATCGAGCGCCAGCTTGCGATCACCGGTGACCAGGCCCAGGTGCTGAGCAATCTGCTGCCCTCGTATTCGCCAAGCCGGCAGAAGCTTTCCAATGCCGGCGAAACTTTTCGCGGCCGCAACCCTTTGTTCCTCATTGACGGCGTACCCCAGTCCACCCCCTTGCGCGACAGCTCACGCGAAGGCTACACCATCGACCTCTCCATGGTCGAGCGCATCGAAATCATCCATGGCGCAAGCGCTGAACACGGGCTGGGCGCCACTGGCGGCATCATCAATTTTGTGACCCGCGGTGCGCGCGCCGGTGCGGTCAGGCAGCACGCGGGAATCAGCTTTTCGGCGCCGACCTCCTATACGTCCGAAGGTGCGGGCTACAAACTCGACTACCGCGTCGAGGGCAACCGCGACAACTGGGACTACCTCGCCGCAGCCAGTTGGCAAACGCGTGGCCTCTTCTACGACGGCCAGGGCACGCCGATCGGGGTGGACAATACGCAGGGCGATATCATGGACTCGAAGAGCCACGATCTGATGCTCAAGCTGGGCTACTGGTTCGACGACAACCAGAATCTGGCACTCACCGTGAACCAATTCCGGCTGGTGGGCAACAACAATTATCTGAACGTACCGGGCAATGCCCGCGCGGGCATTGCGGCGGTCTCCGTCAAGGGCACGCCGCAAGGCGCCGCACCGCAGAACGATGCCTTGACCACCAGCCTGGCCTACAAGCACGCGAACCTGGACGACAACGAACTGGGCATTCAGCTTTACAGCCAGCGCTTCCGTGCCCGCTTTGGCGGCAGTGCCTCCACCTCCTTCCAGGACCCGAGAATCGCCCCGGTGGGCACTCTTTTTGACCAGTCGCAAAACGAATCGGAAAAGCTGGGCGCCAAGCTGACCCTGAAACGCGACGGGCTCATCGACAACCACCTGATGCTCACCGGCGGCTTCGATGTGCTTCAGGATACAACCCGCCAGACGCTCCTCGCCACCGACCGCGCATGGGTGCCCGAGACGCGTTTTCGCAACTTTGCGCCCTTTTTGCAGGCGGAGCTGCGCCCGTACAAACGCGTGAAGCTGCTGGCCGGTGTGCGCCGCGAGTATGCGCAACTCGATGTCGATACCTTCCAGACCATTTGGTCAACCAACAAGGCCAATGGCGTGAGCGTCGCGGGCGGCAAGCCCAGTTTTGCGGAAACTTTGTTCAATACCGGCATCGTCCTGGATGCCACCGACTGGGCGCAGCTTTTCGCGAGTTATGCCCAGGGCTTCGGCATGCCGGACGTCGGCCGCGTGCTGCGCGGGATCAAGACTCCCAATCAGTCGGTGGCCGACTTTCTGGACCTCAAACCCATCGTCACCGACAACCGCGAGGTCGGGGTGCGTATCAAGCGCGGGCCCGTGGGCTTTGAAGTGAGTTACTTTGAATCCAACGCCGATCTCGGCTCGCGCCTGGTCGCCGTGGGCGGTGTGTACCAGGTCAGCCGTGAAAAGACCGAGATCAACGGCGTGGAAGCCAGTGCCGAATGGAAGGTGGACGATGCCCACCGCCTGAAGGTGGCCTATGCCAAGGTCAGGGGCCGTTCCGACACCGATGGCAACGGCGCGGTCGACACCGACCTTGATGGCGCCAACATCTCGCCCGACCGGTTCACCCTGGGCTGGCTGGCGCGCTGGACCGCGAAGCTCGACACCCAGGTGCAGGTAAACCACTTTTTCGACCGCAATTTCCCCAAGTCCGAGCTGAATTTCAGGGGGTACAGCCTGGTGGACGCCTCGATGGGTTACCAACTGCCGGTGGGCCGGCTTGCCGTCGGGGTGGAGAACGTGTTCAACACCGATTACGTAACGTACTACTCGCAAAGCGCCGATTCGACCACCCGGGACGACCGCTACTTCAAGGGCCGGGGCCGCACGTTCACCGTGGGCTACCAGGTGAACTTCTAAATGGGCCCAGCGGCCCTGCCCAGACCGACTGAAAGTGCAAAGGCGGCCCCCATGCGCATGAAGGACTTGGTTCGCAGTCCACGGCTGGCGCTTTGCCTGCGCCTGGTGGCCGCCGTGCCCGGTGGCTACGCCATGGCCGCCGCCGCCGTGGCGGTGTGCGCGGGCGTACTTGCCCACGCGGGCATGGCGCGCTCGGAGGCCGTGGTGCTGTCGGCCATGCTGGGTTTTGTTTTCTACCTGCTGTGGTTGCTCTGGGCCTTTGGCGTGCGCAGCCTGTGGCGACTGTGGGGCGTGCTCCTGGGCGGGCTAGCCGCTGGCACGGCCCTGTTGCCGCTGATGCCGCAAGGCGCTTGATGCCATGAACGAAAACTTCCGCAAATCGATGGCCTGGCTGCACACCTGGACGGGTGTGCTCATCGGCAGCGTGCTGTTCGCCATTTTCTGGATGGGCAGCCTGAGCGTGTTCGACCGCGAGCTTGACCGCTGGATGCAGCCCGGCACCCGGCTGGAAACCTCCACCACGCCGGTGTCGCTGGACCGGGTCGTGGCCCCGGTCGCGCACGCCCTGGCGGCGGGCAGCACGCAATGGGGCGTGAACTTGCCCACCGAACGGGCGCCGCACATGCGGTTTTTCTACCGCGATGCCCAGGGCAAGACCATCACCCGCGCCATCGACCCCCACACCGGCCAGCTCATTGCCGACCAGGGCAGCAAGGCGGGAACCGGTTTTATCTTCCCCTTCCATTTCAGCCTGCACATCCAGTGGCTGGACCTGGGCCACTGGATCGTCGGCGTGGCGGGCATGGCGATGCTGGTGCTGCTGGTCTGCGGCGTGGTGATCCATCGCAAGATCTTTGTGGACTTCTTTCTCTTTCGGCCGCGCAAGCGCCTGCAGCGCGCCAGCCTGGACCTGCACAACCTCACCGGGGTGCTGGCGCTGCCCTTCCATTTCGTGGCCACGCTCTCCGGTCTCATCATCTTCATGGGCATCTACTTCCCGCAGTCGCATGTGGGCGCGTATGGTGCGGGCGCGTTGGCCAGGGACCAGTTCAACCTCGAAGCCTCTGGCGGCTTCAAGCGGGCCAAGGCCAATCGGCCGGGCACACAAGCCTCGCTGGATGCCATGCTGGCCGAGGCCGAGCGCCAATGGCCCGGCGGCAAGGCCTTCCTGGTGCGGGTGTGGCACCCGGGTGATGCCAACGGGTATGTGGAGGTTCGCCGCTCCTACGCGAAGGACGTGACGATGCACCTGGACCGCCTGACGTTTGATGTGCAGACGGGCGCCGTGCTGCACCGCTTTCAGGCCGCGCCGGTGATGACGGTGCAACGCTTCATCAGCGGCATGCACTTCATCCAGTTCGACCACTGGGGCCTGCGCTGGCTGTACTTCTGTGCGGGCCTGTCGGGCTGCGTGATGATCACCACCGGCTTCCTGTTCTGGCTGGAGGCGCGCCGCGCCAGCCATCTGAAGAAGGGCCTGGTTGGCGTGCGGGTGGTGGAGGCGCTGACCGTGGGCAGCGTGACCGGCATCGTCACCGCCACGCTGGCCTTCTTGGTCGCCAACCGCTTGTTGCCGCCGGGCGCCAGCCTGGCGGGCCAGGACAGGGCGGCGTTGGAGATGTGGGTGTTCTACCTGGTGTGGCTGGCTACCTTCGTCCATGCCGCCTGGCGGCGCGCCAGCCCAGCCACCCCGCCCGCCCGCCGCGCCTGGCAAGAGCAGTGTGTGGCCATTGCCGTGCTGGCCCTGGCGGCCGTGCTGCTCAATGGCCTGACCACCGGCGACCACCTGTTCAAGACCCTGGCCCGGGGCTACTGGCCTGTGGCAGGCGTGGACCTGGTACTGCTGCTGGGCGCCGGGCTGGCCTGGTGGAGCGGCCAGCGCATAGGCCAAACGTCTGCACGCCGCGGGCCACAGGCCGAAGCGCGGGCCTTGCACCAGGCCGCCATGGAAGAAGGGGTGTGTGGTGGCTGACGGCCTGCTTGCCGCGCTGGCCATTCTCGTAAGCTACCTGGGCTTTGCGCTGCTTGCGCTGTCCCAGGAGCGGCATTGGTGCGCCGTGTGCGGGATGGGCGCTGGCGCGCGGATGCCCCCGACCTGGCGCGCCAGTGCCGGACTGCTGCTTCAGGGCCTGGCACTGCTGCTGGCGGTCTGCGCCCAGGGGCCGAGCTTTGGCGGCCTGTTGTGGATGGTCATGGTCTCGGCCGCGGCCATGGCAGTGGCATTCACACTGGCGTGGCGGCCGACCTGGCTCAAACCGCTGGCCCGGGTGGGGGACCGTCGGGGTCGCCAAAATGTGGGTCAAAAGCGCCTCTAGCCCTTGTAGGGTCTGCGTAGACAGCTACTAAATTTGTAGCGTAAGCACCCGGACTGCAACCCGCACCGGTCATGCCGACCCTGGAGTCGTCCACTGGACGGCGTATCCGTGCGTGGGCCGGCCAGCACGTCCAGCAGCACCGTGCCCAGCACACACCACCCCTGGCCTTGCCGGGGATGGCTATTTTTTGTCCATTTCTGAAAAACGTGAATTTTTTGTCCTTTTCAAGGTGCGGGACAGAAATTCAAGAGGGAATTACAAATGGAAACAATTTATTTCGCAATAATGTAAAAATACTCAACAGGTGTTTACCGTGAATCAAGCTCCAGCCCAACTTCCTCCGTCGATCCGGCGACTGTGCAATCCATTGGCGCTGGCGCTTGTCATGGCCTTGCCCGCATGCACCACCATTGCGCCGGTGCCGCTGACTGCTGCCAATCTTGCGCCCACGAACCAGGCGGATCGGCAGGCCCTGCACAAAGACGTGGAAGCCATCACCGGGCCCTTGTCATTGGACGAGGCCATGGCTCGCGCCCTGAAATACAACCTGGAGCGCCGCGCCAAGATGATGGAAGAGGCGCTGGCCCTGAACCAGCTCGACGTGAGCCACTTTGACATGCTGCCCAAATTGGTAGCGCAAGCCGGGTATTCCACACGCAACAATGACCGCATCAACGAGAGCCGGGACGCAGTCACCGGAACCCAGTCTGCCTCGCACTTTATCTCGCAAGATAAATCGCATACCCTGACCGAGCTGGGCTTCACCTGGAATCTGCTGGACTATGGACTGGGTTACTACAACACACAGCAGCAAAGCAATCGGGTCTTGATTGCGGCAGAAAAACGCCGCAAGGCCATGCATGTGCTGATGCAGGACGTTCGCACGGCGTATTGGCGTGCAGCGAGCGCCCAGAAGCTGCGGGCTGAGGTTGAAACGACCCTCGCGTTGGCAGAAGACGCACTGTCGGACTCGCGCAAGGTAGAAGCCGAGCGCGTGCGCAACCCGCTGGATGCCCTGCGTTACCAACGCCAATTGCTTGAAAACTTGCGTTTGCTGGAGGCGATTGACCAGGAGTTGTCGTCGGCCCAAGTGGAGTTGGCCGCGCTGATCAATGCGCCCATCGGCCAGGCCATTCAGATCGCGGAAACGGATGTCAAAAACGCCGATGCCGGTGTGCTCCAGGTCACGGTGCAAGCCATGGAAGAGGCGGCCCTGGCGCAAAACGCCGATCTGCGAGAGCAGCACTACAACGCGCGCATGGCCCGCGAGGAAACCCGAAAAACGTTGGTGCGCCTGTTTCCCAATGTGTCTTTCAGCTATGGCCTCAAGTACGACACTGACAGTTACCTGGTCAATCGCTCCTGGAATGAGGCCGGCCTGCAAGTTTCCTTCAACCTTTTCAACCTGTTGACCGGCCCGACCCAAATCAAGCTGGCTGAAGCCGGCGTGACGCTGGCTGACCAGCGCCGCATGGCCACGCAACTGGCGGTGCTGACCCAGGTCCATCTGGCGCGCCTGCAGTTGCTGAATGCCCGCAACCAATTTGAGCGTGCGGATGCGATTTACGCGACGGACCTCAAGATTGCCGACCATGTGCGCAACCGTGCCAACGCGCAGGCGCAGAGCAAGCTGGATAGCGTGAGCAACTCCACTGCAGCCATTTTGAGCCTGCTGCGACGCTACCAGGCGCTTGCACAGGTGCAGTCCGCCGAAAATCGTCTGCTGGCCAGCATGGGTCTGGAGCCACGCATCGGAAGCACCAGCGAGCTGAGCCTGGCACAGCTGACCGAGCAACTCACGAGCAGTGGCACGCTTTGGACTGAATTGAAGAACCTCCCGTCCCTCACCTCGACCAATACCCTGCCACCCTCGGCTGACCAGCCCAAGGAAGCAAAGTGACGAATCTCGTGGGGGCTGGATGGCTGGCGTGCTCCCTGGTTCTGGCGGGCGCGGTGCAGGCCCAGACGGCTGCGCCAAGTCCGGTGAAGCCGCAAGCGACGCCAGGTGCGGCAGTTGCACCATTGCCCAAGCCCGCCATGGAGCGCCAGGAGATTCGCGCCCAACTCCTTCCGCGCCGCTACACCACGGTGGCCGCAGAGATTGGCGCCAAGATCAACCGCTTGCCAATCGCCGAAGGAAATGCATTCAGGACCGGGCAACTGCTGGTGAGTTTTGACTGCACGCTGCAGCAGGCGCAACTGCAAAAAGCCCAGGCGGAGCTGGACGGTGCTGAGCAAACACTCAAGTCCAACCAGCGCTTGGCTGAACTCAATTCGGTCGGACAGCTTGAGCTCGACCTTTCGCACGCGGCCGTGGGCAAGGCGAAGGCCGAGGTCGGTGCCAACCGGGCGGTTTTGAATAAATGCGGCGTGGCAGCGCCTTTTTCCGGCCGTGTGGCCGAGCAAAAGGTGCGTGAGCAGCAGTATGTGCAACCGGGCCAGGCCCTGCTCGACATCATTGACGACAGCGTGTTGGAGTTGGAGTTTTTGGTGCCCTCAAGCTGGTTGAGCTGGCTGCGTGTGGGCGGTAAATTTCAGGTGCAAATCGATGAGACACGCAAGAGTTATCCCGCCAAATTTATTCGCATTGGCGCCCGGGTCGATCCGGTGAGCCAGTCCGTCAAAGTAACAGCCGCCATCGACGGTAAGTTTTCTGAGTTGATCGCCGGCATGAGTGGGCGCGTGCAAGTCACGCCGCCCTGACGGGCCGTTCGCGCTACCCCACTCGCTTCAGTGTAAGCAGAACAAACGCAATATCCGTAGTCAACCGTTTAGACCGCAGGAGCAATCCCATGAACAAGCCCAGCCTCTTTGAACTCAATGCGGTTGCCAGCGCAGTCTCCCTGACAGGTGCATCGGCTGCAAAGCCCGGTAAAAAGTTGGTGCGTCGCGGCCCCAGTCCGATGGCGTTGGAGCAGCGGTTTATGTTTGATGGGGCGGCGGTGGCGGATGCGGTGCAGGTTCTGGCAGCCACCCCCGTGGAGAGCAGTGTTCCTGTCGATGCGCCGGTGGCCGAAGCGGGTCGGACCGTGGCCGTGGCGGGCGAATTGCTGCCTTTGGTGAAGGTCACGACAGAAACGGCACCCACCCTGAACACCGCCCAGCCCGTTGCCGAGCGCCCGGTTACGGAATTGTTCGTTGCCACCAGCCCTGACCCGGTGCTGGCCGAAAGCATGGCTGCCGCCAGCGCAGCCGTGCGCCAGTTCCTGGAATCCACCAGCGATGAGGCGCTGTTTGCCCTGTTCAGCGGCGGCAAGTCACTGCCCGACCTTGCCTGGCTTGCACGTGTGGAGGACCTGAGGGCCGCAGTGCGCGATGGAACCCTGCAGCTTTCGATCATTCAGGCCGACGGGTTCGACCAGCCGCTCGCCATTGCCGCGTTTGCAGCGGAAGGCCCGGGCGGGGGGCCGACGCTTTTCGTCGCACGCAACGGATTTGGCCAGCTCGGCGCCCCGGATGCCACGCGTGCTTTGGCGGAGGAATTCGGTCATGCCATCGACCACTACCTTAACGCCGACTCGGACAGCGCCGGCGACGAAGGTGAGCGCTTTGCCGCCGCAGTGCTCGGTCTTTCGGTCAGCGAGACCACCACCGACGACCATGGCAGCGCGCTGGTCGGTGACCGCACCTATGCCATTGAGTACGCGATGTTTGACTTCGTGAACGCTTACGCCATGGTCTACGACCTCAACAACAATGGCGCCATCGTGGGCAGTACCGGTGAAACCGACGCGGCCAAGGAACAGAACAGCCACAACTTCAACACCGCTGGGCTTGGGTCCGTGAAGGTTGACGACTACAACTACAACAGCAAGTACTTCAGCGGCAACGACGTCAACGCCATCGGCCTGAACATCGGCGGTACAACCTACTTTGGCTGGATCAGCCGTCCGATCAAGTCCGGCGGTGTGGTGCGAGGCTTCTATTTCTGGACCGACGATAGTTTCTCCAACCTGCAGCTCGCCCAGGCCGATGGCAACCAGGATGGCGACAGCAATACGGCCGACAACAAGGGTTTCCTGCTCGTGGTTGATCAGGCGTGGTTTACGCAACAGATTGCCACGAGCACAAGCTACACCATCAACAACGCAAAAGACGGCAATCTCGGCGCGATATCCGTGGACAACATCGGCTCATCTTCCGACCGCGTCGACAGTGCCCTCAACACGCTCGTGGACAGCAACGTCGCCCCGTCGGCCACCAACGATACCGGCGGTGCGGCGCTTGAGCAGGGCTACAACGCCAACACCAGCACTGTCATCACGGCCACGGTGGCGGCAACGGGCAACATCCTCACCAACGACACAGACGGCAATTCGGACACACTATCGGTTTCAAAAATCGTCAGCAAAACCACCGGCAACAGCGCCTTGCCCTCGGGCAGCGGTGCCTACACGGTGGTCGGAACCTATGGCACCCTGACGATCTATGCCAACGGCGCCTACAGCTACGCGGTAGACAACACCAAAGCGACGGTTGACGCGCTGCTGTCCGGGAGCCTCTCTGAAGCCTTCACGTATACCGCTAGCGACGGTAAGGGCGGCACCTCCAGCGCAACGCTCACCGTGCAGATCAACGGCAGCAACGATGCGCCGGTCGCCAGCAACGACTACAACGTGGCCAAGGAAATCACCACCACCGCCAATACGGGCTTTACGGCGACGGGTAGCGTGTTGACCAATGATTCAGATGTTGATAGTGGTGACACAAAAGCCATTCAAGGGCTCCAGATTGACGGTGGCGCGACCATAGGCACCGTCACGCCTACATCCGGCTCTGCAACCCTTAGTTTCACCGGCGATAACGGCTTCACCTCGGTTGGTACAAACCAAGAGCTGTACGTGCAGGTGGGGGGGACCTACCGGGCGATCTACGCGAGTGATGGAGTGACCCAGGTCAGCGTCGCCTCCAAACTTGAAAGTCCTTCGGGCTCGAATAACTGGGTGATTACGCTGACCGCAACACCAAGTTTCTACTATGAAGCTTCCGGCAATCAGGCCATTACTAGCATTGCAAGTTTTTTCAACACGAATTCAGCCGTGCTGTTCGAGAACTCGACGGCTACTACCGAAAACACAAGCGGCGGCAAGACCGCAACGGTTAGCGTGGCGGCATCGACCGGTTACACAACCCTGTCAGGGATCAGCGGGATCAGCGGAACCATCGCGGTAGGCATGACGGTCACCGGCCCCGCCATCACCGAAACGACCAAGGTCAGCGAAATCACTTACACCGGTGGCGTGCTCACCAGCATCAAGCTCGACAAGGTATTAACCAGCACGACAAACGGCAGCTATTCCTTTGCCGGCACTGGCACGCTAAGCCAGGCCCTCCAGGGCGCCCATGGCACCTTGACGCTAGCAAGCAGCGGTGCGTATACCTATACGCCCACGACCGACAACCCGAATCTTTCAAGTGGTCAGTCGGCAATAGACGTGTTCGATTACACCATGCAGGACACGGCAGGCGTCACCAGTTCGGCCAAGCTCTACATCACCGTCTATGGCTCGGGCACGAACGACCCCAACCTGGCCAGCGACACAGGCTCGGCGACCGAGACCGGCGTGGTAGCTGGATCGAATGCCAGCGGCAACGTGCTCACCAACGACACGGCGGGTACTGGCGGTACCGTCGCCTCATACAGCAAGGCCGACGGGTCCGGCACAGTCAATTTCAACAACAACCTGACAGGTACCTACGGCACGTTGACGATTTCGAGTGCCGGCGTGTACGCCTACACCGTCAACAATGCCAACACCGCGGTTGACGCCCTGCTGCCGGGCAATACGCTGACAGAAACCTTCCTTTACAAGGTGACCAACACGGCGGGTGGCATTTCCTTCACCCGGCTCGTCATCACGATCACCGGTACCAATGACCAGCCGGTGGCGGTGGCCGACACCGCCGCCGTTCAGGAAGACGGTACCCTGCTCGCCACCGGCAACGTGCTCGGCAACGACACCGACGTCGACAGTGGCGACACCAAGGTGGTCAGCAAGGCAGGAACGTCGTCGGCCGGAACCGTTGTGACGGCTAGCACAAGCTCGGACAATGGTCTTTCCGTCACCGGCACCTACGGCACACTGGTCCTGGGCGCCGACGGAACTTACAGCTACACCCTGAACAACAGCGCAGCCAATGTCCAGGCGCTGGCTCAGGGTGCGACGGCGGATGACGTCTTCACGTACGAAGTGAAAGACACCAATGGGGCTACACACACCAATACACTGACAATCACCGTGACGGGTGCCAACGAAGCGCCGATCAACCAGTTCAACGGCACGGCCATCAGCTCGACCGCCACCACATCGGTCACCACCGCCGTCAATACGGCTATCGACTTCACCGGCAGCAAGCTTTTGTCCGTCGCCGACAGCGACGCCAACCTGACTTCGATCACCCTGGTGGTCGAACATGGCGCACTGTCGTTCACCTCGGCGCCGAGCAGCGTGACCCTGAGCGCGTCCAGCGGCGCCAGCATCAAGATCAGCGCGGGCACGCAAGCACAATTGAACGCTGCCCTGGCCTTGCTGCGCTATACGCCCGACAGCAACTTCTACGGCACCGATTTTCTGACCATCATGAGCCTGGACGGGGTCAATGCCTTCGATAGCGACGGCATCGCCATTAACATCCCCACCAATACGACAGCCACCGTGAGCGAGGCAGCCCTGAGCACGGGATCGACCCCCAGCTCAACCGCGGAGACAAGCACGGCGAGCCTTAGCCTCGCCAGTGGGCAAAGCGTCCTGGTGCAGCAAACCGGAAATATCAGCGACGGATCGAGCAACGTCATCGGAAACTGGCAGGTCAATACCAACGGCACTTTCAGCGTCACCCTCACCGCGGCATCCAGCTCCACCAGCACCAGTTTCAGCTATGTTGTGAGTGACAGCTATGGCAATTCGGTCAACAACACGGTCACTGTCAGCATCACCGATGATGGACCAAGCGCCACCGCCAACACCAAATCAGTCAGCGAGGGCAGCACCGCCACCGGCAACGTGTTGTCGGATGGAACGGCGGACACGTTTGGCGCCGACGGCGCGAAAACAACCACACCCGCTGGAGGCGTGGTCGGGATACGTGCAGCGGGGGGCGATACCACTACGGCCGTTACCACTGGAGCCGGAAACGCGATCACCGGGTTATATGGAACACTGACACTCAATGCCAGTGGCAGCTATAGCTACGTCTCCAACAGCAACTCGGTGACCACTTCGCAAAATGATGTATTTGTCTACACCATCGAGGATGGTGATGGCACCCGCTCCACCGCAACGCTCACCATAACGGTCACGGACGTCGGCGGCGCGACCGTCGTCACCGGCGGCACCAGCGGCACGGGCGGCGAAGACAGCGCCCTGAGCGGAACGCTCACGGCCAGCGACGCCGACGGCCTCACGGACGGCACGGTCTACAGCGTGAGCGGCGCAGCCGCGCACGGGGTGGCCAGCATCAACGCCGCCACCGGCGCCTGGAGCTACACGCCCACGGCCGACTACAACGGCACAGACAGCTTCACCGTCACCATCACCGACGACGCCGGCAATACGGCCACCCAGGCGATCAGCCTCACCGTCAATGCCGTGGCCGACATCGTGGCCGACAGCCTGACGACCAACGAAGACACGGCCATCACCGCCAACGTCATCACCGGCACCAATGGCGCCTCGGCCGACAACTTCGAAGGCACGCCGGTACTCACGGGCGTGACCCAGGGCGCCAACGGCACGGTGAGCTTCACCGGCGCCGGAAACGTGACCTACACGCCCAACGCCAACTACAACGGCAGCGACAGCTTCAGCTACACGGTGACCAGCCCGGCCGGCGTCACCGAGACCACCACGGTCAACGTCACGGTCACGGCGGTCAACGACACCCCTGTGATCGGCGGCGACGCCGTGGGCGCCGTCACCGAAGACGCGGCCACACCGACGCTCACCGACAGCGGCACGCTGACCATCACGGACGCCGACACCGGCGAGGCCGGCTTCCAGACAACAGGCATCACCGCAAGCGCGGGCGCCCTGGGCTCCTTGAGCATCACCAGCGCGGGCGTGTGGAGCTACAGCGTGCCCAATTCCAGCGTGCAGTACCTGGCTGCGGGCCAGACCAAGACCGAGACCTTCACCGTGAAGGCCATCGACGGCAGCACCAAGGACGTGGTCGTCACCATCACCGGTGTCAACGACAGCCCCGTGATCGGCGGCGACGCCGTGGGCGCAGTCACCGAAGACGCGGCCACGCCGACACTCACCGACAGCGGCACTTTGAGCATCAGCGACGCCGACACCGGCGAAGCCGGCTTCCAGACCAGCGGCATCACCGCAAGCGCCGGTGCCCTGGGCTCCTTGAGCATCACCAGCGCGGGCGTGTGGAGCTACGCCGTGCCCAACGCCAGCGTGCAGTACCTGGGGGCCGGCCAGACCAAGGTCGAAACCTTTACCGTCAAGGCCATCGACGGCAGTACCAAGGATGTGGTCGTCACCATCACCGGTGTCAACGACGCCCCCGTGATCGGCGGCGACGCCGTGGGCGCGGTTACCGAAGACGCGGCCACGCCCACGCTCACCGACAGCGGCACTTTGACCATCAGCGACGCCGACACCGGCGAAGCCGGCTTCCAGACCAGCGGCATCACCGCAAGCGCGGGCGCCCTGGGCTCCTTGAGCATCACCAGCGCGGGCGTGTGGAGCTACAGCGTGCCCAATTCCAGCGTGCAGTACCTCAAAGCTGGAGAGACCAAGGTCGAGACCTTCACCGTCAAGACCCTTGACGGCAGCACCAAGGATGTGGTCGTCACCATCACGGGTGTCAACGACAGCCCCGTGATCGGCGGCGACGCCGTGGGTGCAGTCACCGAGGACGTCAGCACACCGACACTCACCGACAGCGGCACTTTGAGCATCAGCGACGCCGACACCGGCGAAGCCGGCTTCCAGACCAGTGGCATCACCGCAAGCGCCGGTGCCCTGGGCTCCTTGAGCATCACCAGCGCAGGTGTGTGGAGCTACAGCGTGGCCAACACCAGCGTGCAGTACCTCAAGGCCGGCGAGACCAAGGTCGAAACCTTCACCGTCAAGGCCATCGACGGCAGCACCAAGGACGTG
>NZ_JAUYQD010000054.1 GCF_030697375.1 Rhodoferax sp.
GTGCCGCGACTGCCACCGGTCGGCATCAGGATGTGGGTGCGGAACGGTTGCCCCGGTTTCACATACAGCACCGGTGTCTGAGGATCGCCCCCGATGAGCGCATTGCTGTACGCCATATGCGCGTTAGGCACGTCACCGTAACCGGCGCCATTGGCGTGCCCGAACGGCGCATCCGGCGCCAACCCGAAGCGGAACCAGATCGGCTCGGCCTTGTAGTTGATGGCCATGCTCGAGTTGTCCTGTGGATCGGTCGGCACACCAAAGCCTTCGGCGGCAATACCTTCCACCGGCCGACCGTTGGCCCAGCGGATGTTCAACGCTTTCTGCCAGACCATCGCAAAGTCGCGGTAAGTGGTCTGCCCTGGTGCCGTGACCGTTGCGTTGGTTTTACGCACATCCTCAACCCAGGTTGCGCCGACCGGCAGGATGGTCATCGCCCCACCCAAGCCTTTCTGCGGTTGTTTGATGAGGTCCGCCGGCGTGATATTCAGTCCGCCGAACTCCACCGCCGTGGCGTTGATGTTGTCGACACTGCGGCCCAGTTGCGAGATCGGCTTGCCTTCACGCTCCAGGTGCCCGGCGTAGTACTGATAAGTACGGGTCGGGTAGGCGCCGCTGTTGCCGATGCGCGGTGGCACGGTCTGGATCGGGTTGGCGCCGACATTGGTGCCATCGGATTTGGTGATGTCATACGCCAGCAGTTGTGCATGCAGGCCAACGTGGCTCGACGGCCGCAGCAGGTTGTTGGTGAAGATGGTCGAGCCCTGGCCATTGTTGCGATCTCGCTTGACCAGCCCTTGCATCACGGCAGTCTGGGTCAGGTCGGGCATGACCACAGGCAAGCGGTTTTCCAGGGTGACGTTGATGCAGTCACCCGCCGCCGCGCGTAATACCAGCGGCTCCACCGGTACACCTGGTTTCATTTTTCCAGTGAGCGGATCGAGGTCGGATTTGCGCACGTACAGGATCGCAGTCGGATCATGCAACGGGCCGCTTTGACCGCCGATGGTGATGGTTTCGCCATCTTCAGGATCGACCACGGTGACCTGAGG
>NZ_JAUYQD010000058.1 GCF_030697375.1 Rhodoferax sp.
CGGACAAACGTCTCCATCGACGTTCCCAGAAACGCCGCCGAGATCGGCAGCATCGCGGCGAAGCCCGCACCTGCGGCCGCGACGAAAGCCCATAACAGCCAGCGTGGACTGCTGCCCCGCCGCAGCACGTAGACCAGCGCAAGGCTCGCAAAGGTCGCCGCCGGCAAATAGTAATACAGAAAGCTGAGCGTCCGCGGCAACAGCGCCCAGGCCAGATACGGCCCGAAATAGAACGACAGGATCAGGAACGCGTCGGCCCGCCGCGTCACGATCCAGTCGCGCAGGCAAAGCGCCAGCGCCGGCAGCGCCGCCCACAGCACCACGGGATTACCGAGGAACACCACCGCCGCAATTCGGTCGTCGGAGATCTTGTCGAACAGATACCAGACTGGCCGCAACAAGAACGGCCAGGACGGCCACGCGCTCATATAAGTGTGGCCTGCAATCGCGGTCGTGGTGTTGTCGCTGAAGATCTTGCGCTGGGCTTCGAGCAGATCGGGCAACGAGAGGCCGTAAAGCGGCACGAAGGTCGCGAGATAGACCACCGCCGGAACCAGCAAGAAGCATGCGGCGAGGTGAATGAATCTGAAATCGGGCCAGAGGTCGGGCCGGTACCAGTCGCCGGCATTGCCGTCGGCGAATTGCGTGCGCCAGCTTTGCATCAGGCGGATCACGGCGACGATCGCGATGCAAACGGCGAGCGCGAACAGGCCGCTCCATTTGCAGGCGGCCGCAAGTCCGAAGGCAAGACCTGCGAGCGCGAACCAGCGATGCGGCCGTACTTTGCGGAAGCCGTGCATGAACGCCGCGATCGCCAGCAAGCCGAACGCCAGCGCAAATATATCCAGCATCGCTATCCGCGACTGCACGAACACCATCTGGTTGAAGAAGGCGAGCAGGCTGGCGGCGACCGCGGGGCCTTGCGCGGAAAACAACGCGAGGCCGCAAAGATACATCGCGACGATGGCGAGCGATCCGAACAGCACGCCCGGGTAGCGCCAGCCCAGCGGCACATCCCCGAAAGTCCGGATCGACAAAGCGATCAGCTGTTTGGCGAGCGGCGGATGCATCGGGTTGAGCATCGGGCTTGGCATCACAGGTTCGAGCATTTGCCGGGCCGCCGGCACATAATGCACCTCATCGAAGTAGAATTTTTCCGGCGTGGTCACGCCGACCAGCAGCGCAAGATGCGCGATAACGAAGATGACGGCGGCGATCGCCGCGCTTCGCGTCGTCGAATTTACGGGAACAGAAGGTGATTCGAGCACAGATCTCACGGATTCACGGCGTTGCAGAATGCCGAGTGTGGGCGGGCCGGATTTTTAAGTCCATTGCATTGAACGCATTTCGATTTCGCCGTCACTAACCATCGGGCTCATGGGTCGCGGCTTGTGATATTTTTACAACATTGCAGGCGTGCGCCATCCGGTACGATGCGGGATCAATCGATCGGTTATGAAATGAATTGGCGTTACGACGTTCTCTGTATCTCCGCGCTTTGTCTGGCAGCGGCGCTGGCGGCAAGCCCCGCACATGCGCAGACGCGCATCGGTGAAGCCGCCGTCGTCAAGAATGAAGTCGTCCGCGTCGCGGGATCAGCGACCACTCCGATTAATGTCGGCGACAGCGTGGTCCGCGACGAAACCGTGCGCACCGGCCTCGACAGCGCGGCACGGCTGGTGATGGCCGACAGCACCAATCTGTCGCTCGGTCCCAATTCCACGCTGAAGCTCGACCGCACCGTGTTCGATGACGCGAACAGCTATCGCGACATCTCGATCAGGCTGACATCAGGTGCGTTCCGCTTCGTCACCGGCAATTCGGAAAAGGGCGCCTACAAGATCCAGACCCAGGTCGCGACCATCGGCGTGCGCGGCACCATTCTCGATATCCTGTCCCAGCGCGGCAAGACCACCGTGGTGCTGCGGGACAATGGCGCTTCGCGGGTCTGCACCCTCAGCTTTCAATGCACCGAGCTGACCAAGCCCGGCGATACCGCTGTAATCACCTTCGCCGGCGGCAAATATACCATCCAGAAATCCAGCACGCCGCCCTGGACCTTCGCCTGTGGCGCCGCGGCGGGCCTCTGCAGCACCACCCAATATGCCGATGCGACGCCGACCATTACGCCGCCCGTCGATGACGGCAGCGATCCCACCGGCATGCTGTGCGGGCGCTGACGATGACAAAACTCATCCGCAGCATTTTCGTCTCGGCCGCGCTTGCCGCGGCAATTTCGCTGCTGCTGATTCCGGTGCAGACCATCCCGGCATCGGC
>NZ_JAUYQD010000066.1 GCF_030697375.1 Rhodoferax sp.
CAAGGGCAAGATGATCTTCCGCAAGGAAGACCACCAGGCGCAGCAGAGCATGTATCACTTCAAGGTCAAGGTTGATCCGAACCTGGCGTGGGCGGTGACCGAGCCGGTCCGCGAGATCAAGATCGAGGACATGAACATTCCGATCCGCAACAAGCGGTAATCTCTCTTCCCCCTCGCCCCGCTCTTCGCGGGGAGAGGGTTGGGGTGAGGGGCTGTCTCGACAGGCTCGACTCGCTGAGAGTCCCCCCTCACCCGATCGCTGCGCGCGTAGCCGAAGCCTCGCTTCGGCGTTTTTTCAAGAACGGCCGCCGAAGGCGGCCTATCCTCTCCCCGCACGCGGGGAGAGGTGAGAACCAGAATCTCACCAAGAGTTCTCCGATGACCTTGCTCGAAACCCGCGACCTGACCATTCGCTTCGGCGGACACGTTGCGGTTAACAGCGTCAGCTGCACCTTTCGGCCGGGTGAATTGACCGCGATCGTCGGCCCCAACGGGGCCGGCAAGACCACCTACTTCAACCTGATCTCCGGACAGCTGCGCCCCTCAGGCGGCAGCATCCTGTTCGATGGCACCGATATCACCCAGTTGTCCGCGCCGCTGCGCACCCGCGCCGGCCTCGGCCGCGCGTTCCAGCTCACCAATCTGTTTCCCAATTTGAGCGTGGCGGAAAATGTCCGCCTCGCCGTGCAGTCGGCCAGCGGCGTGCATTACGACATGCTGCGGCCATGGATGACGCGGACGGACCTGATCGCCCGCGCCGACGCCATTCTCGATCAGGTGGCGCTTGGCAGCCGGCGCAGCGTGGCGGCGACCGCGCTATCCCACGGCGATCAGCGCAAGCTCGAAGTCGCGCTGATGATGGCGCTCGAGCCGAAGGTCTTCATGTTCGACGAACCGACCGCCGGCATGAGCATCGACGAGGTCCCGGTTGTCCTCAACCTGATCGCGAAGCTCAAGCAGGATGCCCGCAAGATCATCCTGCTGGTCGAACACAAGATGGACGTGGTGCGGTCGCTGGCGGACCGCATCATCGTGCTGCATAATGGCCAGTTGGTC
>NZ_JAUYQD010000069.1 GCF_030697375.1 Rhodoferax sp.
TTTGCAAACGATGCGCAAGCAGCGGGCTTGCTTATTTGACTGCCTGGTCAGCGTCTTCAACGCTCAACCGATTCAGCCTTGCTTGGGCCGGTGAGGCGCCCTTGACGCTACGGGGCTTCATTGGGAGCTGAGTAGTTACGAGAAAAGACCAGCAGCAGCGCGGGGAACAGTAGAACGACCAGTAGGGTCCTGAACATCTGACCGATTGTTTTCATGCATCACTCCCTGAATCGTCGTACCCAAACTTTTGGGGCTGGCGCCCGCATGGACGCTATTTAGACAAACTCCGGGGATGGGTGTTATGCGACTTATCAATGCGCTGTGAAGTGGTCTAGGAACGGGGGAGGGGGCTGGCACCCAGGGGCAATAGCAGGGAAAACTGAACTTCGCCCTTGATATCGGTCTTCAGCGTCAGATCTCCGCCGTGGGCACGCGCGATTTCGCGTGACAAACTCAAGCCCAGGCCCACGCCCTCCGTGGCGCGGCTGTGCGCCGAGTCCACGCGGTAAAAACGCTCAAAAATCTTTTCCCGCTCGGACGGCGCAATGCCATGGGAGGCATTGGACACCAGCACCTCCACACGTTTGCTCCACTGGGCGGTGCTGATACGAATCCAGCCCGGTTGACCATCCTGCGCTTCGTTGTATTTGATGGCATTGCTGATCAGGTTGTGCAGCAACTGGCGCAGCAGGCTGGCATCGCCTTGCAGCACCAAACCCCTTTGAATGTCTCCGCTGATGTTCAGGTGGGGCGCGAGCATGCGGGTGTCTTCCAGCAAGTCTTCCAGCGCGGCCGACAGGTCGAAGGGCGCATGGTGAATGCTGAGCCGCCCCGCGTCCGCCTGTGAGAGCAACAGCAGTTTGCGCGAGATGGTGGACAGGCGCCGCACTTCATCGAGCACGCTGGTGAGGGTGGCCTGCATGGGTGAGCCGTCACCCGCCTGTGCAATGGCCCGCTCCAACTGCCCCTGCACAATGGCCAGCGGTGTTTTGAGTTCGTGCGCCGCGTCCGCCGAGAAGCGGTGGGCCTGCTTGAAGCTGCGTTCCAGGCGCTCCAGCATGCGGTTGAACACTTCAATCAGCCCGGCAAATTCACGGTCTTCACCCTGCACGGCGATGCGCTGGTTCAGGCCCGCTGCCGTTACGCGCTGGGTGGCTTTGGTGAGTTTGTGCACCGGTTGCAAGGCGCGCCCGGAAAAATACCAGCTTCCCATGCCAATGAGCACCAGCGCAAAAGGCAGCGCCAGCAAAAACGCATTGCGTATGCCGCGCAGGTCTGCGTCCATGGTGCGCTCGTTCACGGCGATGGCCACCCGCCCTCGCTCCATGGTAGCCATGCCGATGCGCCATTTTTGGCCGTCCGCAGACACCGTGGCTGTGGACGATGCGGGCGGCGGGCCGGGGCGTGGGGGTAGCGGTAGAGCGCTGGGCAGTGTCGCGGGTGGTAGGTGGGGCAGGGCCGGTGGCACATGCTCTGCAATGGGGCTGGCGGGGCGGGGCGGGGCGGGAGTGGTAGGAGTGGCAGGCAAGGTAGGCGCAGCCGTTGGCGGCAGCAGGGTGCTTGGCGGCTCGGTGGTGTGTGGCACAGAGCTTGGCTGCGCTTGTGCCGGTGGCTGCTGCGGTGTGTGGATGGCGTCCGGCAGGCTGGGGGGACGTGGCAGGGGCGCGATGGGCTGCCGCACAGGGGTATCCAAGGGCGGTCCGCCGTACTGCGGGCCGAAAGGCAAGCCCCCGGGCAGTCCCCCAGGTGGACCGCCACCGCCTGGTCTACCTCCTGCAGGGCCTCCTCCTCTACCGCCACCGCCGCCACCACCTCCACCGCCTCCACCACCGCCCTGCGCCAGTTGCACCGGCGCACCCCAGGGCAAGTCGGCGGCCTGCGCCGAGGGAATGATGTCCAGACCGAAGCCGGGGCGGCGAGGGCGCTCGCCGGGTTTGGGCCAATCCAGCTTGTCTGGTGTGACACCTGAGGGCCAGTGCGGCGATTGGTAGCTGCTTTCACCGTCTCCCGTGAGCACCAGCAGCGCCAGATCGGACGGGTTGCGGATGCCCATATTGCCCGCGAGTTGGCCTTCGGCCGCTTGCCAGTCGCGGTCTTCTTGCAAACGCGCAAGTTGCCGTTCGGCATGGGCACGGATTTCGAGGTCGATTTTTTCGGTCTTGATGCCACGGATCAGCCACAGGCTGCCCAATCCAAAAGCGGCCAGCACCAAACCGGACAGCAGCGCCGAGAGCAGCGCCATGCGCAGACGAAACGAACGGATCATGGCAGCTTGCGAAAACGGTATCCCACGCCCCGCACACTTTCAATCGGCGACTCGCTGTCCGCGCCAGCACCTATGGACGACATTTTTTTGCGGATGCGCTGGATGCATACGTCCACCACATTGGTGCTGGGGTCGAAGTCGTAGTCCCACACATGCTCCAGAATTTGCGTGCGGGTAAACACGCGGCCTGGCGAGCGCATCAGGTACTCGACGAGGTTGAACTCGCGCCCGGTCAGGTCCACGCTCTGGCTGTGCCAAGTGACCTCGCGGCCGATGCGGTCCAGCCGCAACTCGCCCACGGTCAGCACGTTTTGCCGCTCACCCGACACGCGGCGCAAGAGCGCCTGCACCCGGGCGATCAGTTCTTCCACAAAGAATGGCTTGGCCAGGTAGTCGTCCGCACCCAGCGACAAGCCGTCAATCCGGTCATCCAGTTCATTGCGGGCCGTGAGCAGGATGATGGGGGTGACATTGCCCGCCTTGCGCAGGCTTTTCAGGATAGACAGCCCGTCGCGCCCGGGTAGCATGATGTCCAGCACGATGGCGTCGTACACGCCGGTGCTGGCGCGGTCGTAGCCATCAATGCCGTTGTCGCAATGCTCCACGGCGAAGCCCTGCTCCTTGAAGCCCGCGCTCACGAACCCGGCAATCTTTTGTTCGTCTTCGACGAGCAGAACCTTCATGTGCGTACTTTCATGTGCCTGTTGCTGTGCGGTCGAGCTTAAAGCCGCAGCCCGTATCCGTCATTACAAAACTGTAATCCAGGGGCAGTGCCAACCGTAATCGGCCGGCGAGAACATCCACCCCGTTCTCAACCCAACCCGTTCGAAAGGTATTTATTATGAAAATCAAAATGGCATGGCTGGCGGTGGCTGCGGCCCTGGTTGCACCGGTGAATATGGCCGTGGCGCAGGAAGCGGTGTGGCAAAACTCCTACCAGTTCGAGACGGCAGGCAAATATACCGAAGCCCTCTTTGCGATTGATTCGGTCTGGGCCAGCGGCCCGGAGGCCGAACTCAAACTGCTGCGCCGTGGCTGGCTCTTGTATTCGGCCGGCAAGTTCGACGAGTCCATCCGCGAATACCGCCTGGCCATTGAACGCAACCCCAAGTCCGTTGACGCCCGCCTGGGCCTGAGCCTGCCTTTACTGGCGTCCAAGCGCTGGCGGGAGGCGGACCAGGCGGCACGCACCGCACTGGATCTGGCGCCCAACCACTACACGGCGCTGGCACGGCTGGCGGCTGCACAGGAAGGGCAGCAGGACTGGGCATCCCTGCTGAAAACCGCCAGCACGCTGGTCACCGGCTACCCCTCCGACGCCACGGCCTATGTGTACCAGGCCCGTGCCCAAGCGTGGCTGGGCAAACGGACCGAGGCGCTCGCCGCCTACACCGCGGTGCTGGCCCGCTACCCCGGCCATCTGGAAGCCAAAGCCTATATCGACAAGAAATAAGCAGGTACGCGTATGAACACCTTTGACCTACAACACCGCCGCGCCGCCCTGTGGCAGCAACTGCGCGCGGTGGCCTGCCAATCGCCGTTTGTGGCCGAGGCGTTCAGCGCGGCGCTGGGCGCGCTGGACCTGGTGGACCGCTTCTGGAGCTATCCGGGGCGCGAAGTGCTGGAGCGCCTGCACACCTACCTGGAGCGCGGCCAGCATGCCTTGCTCACGCAGTTGGTCAACAACTGCTGCCATCAAATGGCGCGTGGCCGCTACCGCAGGCAGGTGTTCAGCCCGTTTCAAAGCACCCTGGAAGCGCTGGACAAACCGGCGCTGCACGATGCAGGCCAACTGACATCGCGCCAGCAGGCCCCTGACAAGCCCTACTTTGAAGTGCTGGTGGTGCACCCCGTGCCGCAGGACTTTGAGGCCCTGTACCGCCAGCAACTGGCCAGCTTCCAAACGGCGCAGGATGAGTTTGTGTACGGCTTGGTGTTTGTGGATTCGGCGCAGGACGCGCTGACCGCCTTGCTGGCCAACACCGACATCCAGGCTTGCGTGTACCTGCAGCATGTGCAGTCGGCATCGGCCACATCCAGCCCGCTGTTCACCCGCCACAGCCGCGCTTTGCTGGCCACCACGCCACCGGCGCACATGCTCCAAAGCGTCGAAGCCAACTTGAGTGCCAGCGCGCGCTGCCTGCGCCCCGAGATCGACCACATTTTGATCAGCGAGCAGTCTGCGCTGGCCCTGCCGTTGGAGGTGCGCCGCCATTTTGACCGTGTGCTGTTTCACATCAACCCGTTTGCGGACCTGCACGCCGCCATCCTGGCCGGTGTGCGCAACCGTTTTTCCACCCCGTTTTTTGACGCACTGCAGGCCTACAGCCGCCAGCCCAAGGGTGTGTTTCACGCCTTGCCTCTGTCGCGCGGGGCGTCGGTGAAAGACTCCCCGTGGATCGGCGACATGCTGGATTTTTACGGCGACAACATTTTTTTGGCCGAAACCTCGTCCACCCAGGGCGGCATGGACTCGCTGCTGGACCCCACGGGCGCCATCAAGCAGGCCCATGCCAAGGCGGCCCGCACCTTTGGCGCCGACCACAGCTACTTCGTCACCAATGGCACCTCAACCTCCAACAAGATCGTGCTGCAGGCCAATGTGCGCCCCGGCGACATCGTGCTGGTCTCGGCCGACTGCCACAAGTCGGTGCCCTATGGCGTGATGCTGGCCGGTGCCTACCCCGTGTTTCTGGAAACCTACCCGCTGCCGGAGCACGATCTGTTTGGTGCGGTGGATCTGGCACAAATCAAGGCCGTGTTGCTGGACCTCCAAAAGCAGGGTCTGCTGCACCGGGTGAAGCAGATCACCCTGACCAGCTCCACCTTCGACGGGCTGATTTACCACGCCGAAAAAACCATGATGGAGATCCTGGCCCTCAAGCCCGATGTGATTTTCCATTGGGACGAAGCCTGGTTTGCCTTTGGCCACTTCCATCCGCTGTACCACAGCCGCACGGCCATGAGCGCGGTGCAAAAAATCCGGGCACGCCTGCAAGACCCCTTGTATTGGCAGTTTTATACGCACTGGAAGGCCGCGTTTGATGCCAACACCGACCCCTTGAAGTGGGAGCAGGTGCTGTTCCCCGATCCCCAGCAGGTGTGCCTGCGGGTGTATGTGACCCAGTCCACCCACAAGACGCTAACGGCGTTTCGGCAAGCATCGATGATCCATGTGGCCGATGCGGCCTTCGACGCGGCCCGTTTTCTGGAGGCCTTTCGCATCCACACCTCCACCTCGCCCAACTACCAGATCATTGCCTCGCTGGACATTGCCCGCCGGCAGGCCGCGCTGGAAGGTTTTGCCAAGGTGCGGGACACGCTGGCGCTCTCCCTGCAACTGCGTGAGCGCATCCGTACCACCAAGGCACTGCACCCTTATTTTGAGGTGCTGGACGACGAACACCTGGTGAGCGCGCACCTGCGCCAAAGCCCTACCGACACCCAGGTGGAGGGTGACACCCTCAGTGCACTGAGCGCGGCCTGGGGCCACTCGGAGCTGGTGGTGGACCCCACCCGCATCACGCTCAATGTGGCCCGCACCGGCATGGACGGCAGCAGCTTTAGGCAGTTGTTGATGACGCGCTACGACATCCAGGTCAACAAAACCTCGCAAAACACGGTGCTGTTTCTTATGACAATAGGCGCCACGCAGGCATCGGTGGACTACCTGCTGCAAGTGCTGCTGGAGATGGCGGCCAAGTTCCAGTACGAGCGGCGCACCTGCGTCCGCATGGCGGGCGAGGCCACGCCCGCGCTACCCGGCAAACGCCGCTTCCACGCGGCCTTCCTGCCCTTGGGCGCCGGCAGGTACTGCGCCGTCGATATCCGCAGCGCGTATTTCGATGGGGCTTTGGAGGCCAACGTGGCTTACGTGCCGCTCTCGCACGAAACCCTGATGGCCATGCAGGCGGGCTGCGAATGGGTGTCTGCCACCTTTGTGACGCCTTACCCGCCGGGTTTCCCGGTGCTGGTGCCGGGGCAGGTGCTCACACCCGAAATATTCCATTTCCTGCACACGCTCAAGGTGCGCGAGATCCATGGTTTTCACGCCGAGGCCGGTTTCAAGGTGTTCAGTGCGGGCTACCTGGCGCGCCACAGCATGCCTTTGCCAATGGCGCAACACCCAGCCCCCACCTCCGTGCCGGCCCCCGTGCTGGCCACCCTTGAAGGATAAATCCATGAACACGTCCACCCGCCTCTCGAAAGCACTCCAACAGGCACTCCAACGGAACCCCGCCCAAGCCGCGGCGGTCCCCATCACCCCCTTGCGCTCGGTGGAAGACATCCGGCAGTACTTCGCCAAGAGCGAACGCAGCTACTACTTCATCAGTGCCAGCAACTTCAACATGATCGGCATGCACCAGTGGGTGCGCGGCTGGCACAACATCAATCTGCTGGACTGCTTTGACGGCGCCCACCCCGCCGCCACGGTGGTGCCAGACGACCATTCCCGCGTTTTCAGCGGCATGGAAGATGTGAACCACTACCTGCTCGACAAGCCGGCGGTGCAGGCGCTCATTGGGGCGCGCAGCGCCATTCGCACCAGCAAAGGCAGCTCCGTTTCCACCCCGAAGGCTCCCGGCAAAGACCAGGCGCTGTTCTTGTTTTTTGACGAGGGGCTGGAGGAGAAGTGCCAGGCCCTGGGGCTGGAGCTGGCGCTACCGCCCAACCGCCTGGTGCGCGAGGTGGATAGCAAAATTGTGACCACACACATCGGCACGCAAGCCGGTGTAGCCAGCGTGCCGCATGTGATGGCGCAGGTGGGCTCCTGGGCCCAACTGCAAACCTTGGCCCAGGAGGCGGGGCTGGGTGAACGCTGGGTGGTGCAAAGCGCTTACGGCGACTCGGGCAAGACCACCTACTTTATTGACTGCGAAGCCGACTACCAAGCGGTCGCGCACCTGATCGAAGCGCAAGACCAGGTCAAGGTGATGCGCCGTGTGCGCTGCGTGGGCACCGCCATTGAAGCCTGCGCCACCCGCTGGGGCACGGTGGTGGGGCCGCTGCTCACCGAGTTGATCGGACAAGCGCCCCTGACCCCGTATGCCGGGGGCTGGTGTGGCAACGAAAACTACGCCGATGCCTTCACCCCCGCCTTACGCGCCACGGTGCAGCAAAAAACCCAGGCCATGGGCGACGCGCTGTACCAACGCGGCTACCGGGGCACCTTTGAGCTGGACTATCTGCTGGACCTGGACAGCGGCGCGCTGTACCTGGGCGAATTGAACGCACGCATCACCGGTGTGACGGCGCTGACCAACACCTCAAACTTCTGTGCCGCGCACCTGCCGCTGTTTTTGTTTCATTTGCTGGAGTTTGACGGCGCAGTAGACCTGCAGATGGACCTGCACGCCTTCAACCGCACCGTGCTGGAGCAGGGGAGTACAGGAGTGTCCGCGCAGATCATCCTCAAGCACACCGATGCCATGCTGCAAATGATCACCCAGGCACCGGTGTCGGGGGTGTACCGCATGGACGCGGACGGTGCGCTGCACCTGCACGCCGCCGGAGTGGACCGGCGCCAGGCGCTGGCGGCGGACCAGGCCTTTGTCCTGCGTATCCAGTCGGAAGGTGAATACGCCTACCAAGGCGGCGACATGGCCATCCTGTTCCTGAACACCGTGATCCGCCAGGCCGATGGCCAGCTCAATGCCCAGGGGCTGCGCTGGACGCAGGCCCTGCAAGCCACATTTGCCCTGCGCAATCTGACGCAGGAAGAGCGTGCCGCCATCGCCTTGGCGCACAACCCGGCCAACGTCAAAAGCGGAGCCTAAGCACCATGGCCTACACCCACAAACACTTTCAAGCCATTGAGGAGTACCAGCCCGGCGACAGGTGGCTGGCCCACTACCACGCAGCCCTGCCAGCCTACCGCCAGTGGTTTGCCAGCGAGGGTGAAATCAAGCGGCCCGGCCTGGCGCAATGCCACGCCGCCATGCAAACCCATATGCCGGAAATGGTGCCGCTGTGGGAGCGCCTGGTGGCCCTGACCGGTGCCGACGAAACGGACGCACGCTTGTTGACTTTTTACTGCCCCGCCGTGTCGGTGTCGGGTTGCTCGCAAGCGGTGTGGACGCGCTACACCCCCACGCTGGTGCGCAACTACGATTTCGCCCCCGACTACTGCGAAGGCCGGATTCTGAAAACCTGCTGGCACGGCACGCAGGTCATTGCCAGCACCGATTGCCTGTGGGGCGTGCTGGACGGCATGAACGAACACGGCCTGTCGGTGTCGATGGCGTTTGGCGGCAAGGAGGCGGTGGCGCCGGGCTTTGGCATTGCGCTCATCCTGCGTTATGTGCTGGAGTTTTGCACCACGGTGGAGGCGGCGGTGAAGGTGCTGCAGCGCGTGCCTGCCCACATGGCCTACAACGTGACCGTGTTGGACGCCACCGGACAGGTGCGCACCGTGGAGCTGGAGCCACAGCAGGCGGCCCGCTGCAGCGCACGCCCCATGGCGGTGAACCACCAGGGTGAGTTTGAGCTGACCAACTACGCCATGTTTTCGCACTCGTACGAGCGCCAGCAAAGCATTCTGGGCAAGCTCTCCGACCCGCTGTGCAATGTAGAGGCGTTTGTGAATGCGTTTGAGTACGGCCCGCTGCGGTCCACCAACTACGCGCAGGGCTTCGGCACGCTGTACACGGCCATCTACAACCCGCAGTTGCGCGCCATGGAGTACCGCTGGCCCAACCGCGAGCGCATGTACCAGTCGTTTGCCGCATTTGATGAACGTGACGTGTGGGTGGAACTGGCATGAACTACGACAAGGGAGGGATGAATGTGGCACGGCGGGCGCTGCGCGAGTTGGTGCAGGAACTGGCCTTGGGTTATGCCTGGATCGGCCTGGTGCCCTCGTGGAAAGCGGGGGTGTTTTTGGCGGCACTCACCTGGATACAGCCGCTGGCCGGCGCGGTGGGCCTGCTGGCGGCCCTGTCGGCCTGGGCGGCCGCGCATATTGCCGGAGCGGACGCGGCTGAGCGGCCGGTGGCGGTGTTCAACGGCCTGCTCAGCGGCCTGTTTGTCGTGCATGTGTGGGCCGCTGGTGCAAGCGTGTGTGCGCTGGCCGTGTTGGGCGGTGTGCTGAGCGGATGGCTCAGCGTGGTGCTGGGGCGCCTGAGCGGTTCGCTCTTGACGCTGCCGATTCTGAGTCTGCCCTACGCGCTGGTGGCCATGCTTACCAGTGCGGCAGGCGGTAGCCTGTCAACCTTGCAGCCCCATGCCTATGTGGCACCACCTGCCTACTTTGGCGGGCATGTGGATGCCTTTTTCAATGCCTTTGGCGCACTGTATTTTTATACCAGCCCGCTGATGGGGGCTGCCGTGCTGGCGGTCTTGCTGGTGTTCTCGCGTTACTACGCGGTGCTGGCCCTGCTGGGTTACGGCGCCGCCGCCTTGTGCCTGGGCACCCTGGGCGCAGCGCCCGAGCATCTGGCGTCCACCGCCTGGGACAGCAGCGCCATTCTGGCGGCCTTGCTGGTCGGTGGTTTGTTTGCCACGCCTTCGTTCTTGACCGCCGGCCTGGGCGTGCTGGCAGCGGTGTTTGCCGCCTGGCTGGCATTGGCGCTGGGGCGCATCAGCAACGTGGCCCACCTGTTGCCGCACTCTGTGCCTTTTGTCATGGCGGCGTGGCTGGTGTTGTACGCCGCGGTGCACAACGTGCGCATCGCCAACCGTTTCAATATGCACCTGCCCGACTTCCCCGAGCGCACCCATGCCCGCACCCGCATCGCCAAGGCGCGCATGGGCTCGCCGGGCAGTGTGCCGCTGGCGCTGCCGTTTGCGGGGGCGTGGACGGTGTCGCAGGGCTTCTCCGGCGAGCACACCCACCGGGGCTTGTGGCGCCACGCCTTGGACTTTGTGGTGCTCCAAGACGGCAAAAGCTTTGCGGGCCGTGGCAGCCGGCTGGAGGATTTTTACTGCTACAACCAGCCGGTGTTGTCACCCGCCTATGGTCAGGTGTGGCAGGTGATTGCCCATATTGCCGACAACTTGCCGGGCAGCATCAACGTGGTGGACAACTGGGGCAACTATGTGGTGATCCGCATGGCCAACGGCAAATTTGTGCTGCTGGCCCACCTCAAACCCGAGAGCGTGGTGGTGCAAGCCGGGGCCTGGGTGAAGCCCGGCGATGTGCTGGGCTATTGCGGAAACTCCGGCCGCTCACCCCAGCCGCACATCCACATGCATGTGCAGACCGCCGCCGAAGCCGGCTCGCCGACGGCACCGTTTCATCTGGCCAGCGTGATGGTCGAAGAGCAGCCCGTCAGTGCCCGTTTTGAGCTGGCCGTGGTGCCCGCGACCGGCGCCACGCTGTGGGCTGCGCAGGAGGGCGATGCACGCCCCCTGTATTTGTTGGCCGGGCGCGGCCTGCACTACCGTGTAGCGCGCAATGGAGCGCCTGCGGTGGACTGGTCCTTGCACTGTGAGGTGGATGCGCTGGGGCGCATGGTGCTGGTCTCCAGTGCCGGGGCGCGCTGCGTGGCCGAGTCCACCTGGGCGGTGTTCTCCTGCTACGAGCGCAATGGTGTGGCCGACCCCTGGCTGGATGTGTGGCTGCTGGCCTGCGGCTACACACCCGCTGCCATGCAAGTGCTGCAGTGGCAGGACCACTGCACATCGGCCAGCCTATTGCCAAGGATCGGTGCGCGTTGGCTGGCCGTGTTGGCCTGGCCGGTGGCCGCATTTGTGCGCAGCCACTATGCACGCCGGTGGGATACGCAGGCCCAAGGTTGGCGCCAGTCGGTCCAGCATCGCCAAGCTCTGCTGGGCTTGGATGCCCGATTGGAAGCGCTCATCGTGCCGCAACTGGGTTGTACAACCCTGACGGCACAGGTCGGGCGCGATCACTTGGTTTTTCAGGCCGCCCGCTCTTTTCAACGCGCCGATCTGGGCGTGCCCGCTTGGGACCTGCCGCTGCGGCTGTCTGCAGTTTTGACCTAGGAGATACCCCATGAACCCCATAAAACCCATGAACGCTTTCAATCTTTTTCGAATTCCTGCGCGGTGGCACGCCCTCCCATACACGCTGGCATGCGGCGCGCTGGGTGCATTGGTGGCGCACGCAGCATGGGCGCATGAAAGCCCTGCCCAGCAAACCCAGGCTTTGCCAGGGAAGACCTGGGTGTTGGATGGCCATGCCCTACCTCTGGGCGACGGCAAAGTCAGCACCCGTCCCCAAGCCGGCCATGTGTACGCATGCAACACGCGCTTCATGGGACGCGGGGCGTTTCGGGACGGCGATTGGATTTCCGGCATGACCTGGGACGAAGGGCGGAAAATTTTTGTGCAAGGCGACGTGGCCTGGCCGGAAGCGCAATTTGCACTGAACCACACGGGCGCACAACGCGTTCTCAGTGGCAACGGCTTGCCGGTGGGCGGCTCCACGGGCGTGTTCCCGGTGCAGCGCAGTGACCCTGCGTTCCAGGTGGACCGCAACCCCAACCACATTGCGGCGCAGCGGGTGGAGGTTGCGCTGCCGGCCCAGCCAGAGGTCCTGGCCCAGCCCGGCTGCGTGCCCATGGGCAGGGTGGGGGTGATGCGCAATGGCGTGGCCCTGTTCAATGCACTCGATGGCGAAGGGCGTGACGCCGTGGCGCACAAAGTGCAGGACCATTGCGGTGGACACCCGGAGCGCTCGGGCAGCTACCACTACCACGGCAACAGCCTGTGTGTGCCGGGTGCCAGCGAAAACAACACGCTGGTGGGTTACGCGCTGGATGGTTTTGGCATCACCAGCATGTTCGATGAAAACGGCCGCGAGCTGACCAATGCCGACCTGGACGAATGCCACGGCCGCGTGAGCCGCATCGTGTGGGATGGCAAAGAAGTGGAGATGTACCACTACGTGCTCACGCGGGAGTACCCCTACACCGTGGGTTGTTTCAGGGGGAAGGCGGCACTTTCGCTACAAAATAGATAGCTGCTTGCGCAATGTTTACGGGGGCTAGAGGCCTATTTTGCTTGCAAAACCTCCAGTTCTGAGACCTCGGATGCCTGGTTTCCCCAGGCTTGCCGAATGAAGGTCAGCACATCGGCCAGCTCACGGTTGCCCAGGGCCTGTCCAAAAGGGGGCATGCCATAGGGCCGCGGATTCCTGGCGGTCACGGGGGCAAAGCCACCACCCACCAGCACACGCACCAGGTTGGCCGATGTGGGCAGGGTCACGGCGCGGTTTCCGGCCAGGGCCGGATAGATGCCCGTGACGCCTTGCCCCTGGTCGCCATGGCAGTTGGCGCAGTGGTGTTCGTACATTTTGGCGCCGCGCTGCACCACCTGCGTGTTGGCGGGTAGCACCGCTTCAGCGCGTGCTCTCACCGGGGGCAGGTCCTTGAGGTAGCTTGCCATGGCGCCCAGGTCGTCCTCCGACAGGTACTGGGTGCTGCCAAAGACCACCTCGGCCATGGGCCCGCTGACGTTCCCGGATCTGGACACACCCGCTTGCAGCAAATCGACGACTTCAGAGTCTGCCCATTCGGCCACGCTGGCCTCTTGTCGGGATAGCAGCGAGGGCGCATACCACTTCTGCGCGGGCATGGCCCCACCGCTGAACAGCGCAGTCGCGGATGTGCCACCCAGCGCATTGCGTGGTGAATGGCAGGCGGCACAGTGCCCCAGCCCCTGCACCAGGTAGCGGCCGCGATTCCACGCATCGGATTTTTCCGGCTGTGTTGGGTCGCGTTCGGGCGTGAAGAACAGGGCGCGCCACACCGCCAATGCCGCTTGGGTGCTGAAGGGAAAGCGCAGCGCATGGGGCGTGGCGGGCCGCTCCACGGGTGCCAGGCTGCGCAGGTAGGCAAACAGGGCGTCGGAATCGTCGCGCGTGACCCGCGTGAATTGCGGGTAAGGAAAGGCGGGGTACAGCAAGTGCCCATCTTTGGAACGCCCGTTGTGCAGGGCGCGCCAGAAGTGCGTGGCGTTCCAGGTGCCCAGGCCGGTCTGGGGGGCCGGCGTCAGGTTGCCGGCGTAGACCACGCCAAAGGGCGTGTCGATGCCCCGGCCACCGGCGTATGCGGCGCCGCCCGCTTGGGTGTGGCAGGACTGGCAGTTGCCCGCGCGCGCCAGGTAGGCACCGCGCTGAATCTGCAACGCCGTCGGTGCCGGGTCGGCCACAGCCTGGGCCATGTCCGGCTCGTCGCGCAGGTTCAATGCAAGGACGGCCCCGCCCAAGGCGGCGACGGTCAGCGCCACCAGGACCAACACCCTTGGCCACTTGCGCGGTCTGGAGGGGTTCATGGTTTCTCTCGCTTGCAGGGGTTGGACGTTTGTGTTTCTGCGGGTGCGGGGTGGCTGTTGGTGGGCACCGGCTGGGAGGCCAGCCAGTTGCTCACCGCGTGCAAGTCGTCCGGGGTCAGGCGCTGGGCCACCTGGGCCATGCAATCCGGCGCAGTGGCCCGGCGCAAACCGGTTTTCCAGGCGCCCATTTGGGCCACCACATAGTCGCGCGGCAGCCCCAGCAGGCCCGGGGTCGATGGCAAACGCCCCGTCAGGGCCGCCCCGTGGCAGCTCACGCAGGCCGCCATGCCGCGCCGTGGATCACCCCGTAGGACCAGTTGTTCGCCTGCCGCCAGCACTGTGGGCGCGGCGCCTGTGGTTGGGGGCGCAGGGTAGGGCAGGTCCAGCGCGCTGAAATACTGCGCTATTTCCAGCAGGTAGGCATCCGACATGTTTTCCAGCAGATAGGCCATCGCCGGGTAGTTGCGCCGGCGTTCGCGGAAATTGCGCAACTGCTGGTACAGGTAGCCCGCCGGTTTGCCCGCAATCCGTGGGAAATAGCCCTGGTTGGTGGCGACACCTTCTTTGCCATGGCAGAGCGTGCAGGCCTGCATGCGCTGGGCCATGGTGTCCGGCACCTGGTGGGGGGCTGCGGCGTGCGCCATGGGGCCCCATGCAAGGCAGCAGGTTAAAGACGCCATGGCGGTGAAAGCCAGAGTTTTGGCGGTGGAGGTACAGCGGCGGATTGGCATCATTTACAACAGAAAACCCCTGGCGTGGAACAGGCCCATGGCCAGCGGAACCAGCAGGGCAGTAGCGACACCGTTCAGGCCCATGGCCAGTGCTGCAAAGGCGCCTGCGGTTGCGTTGAACTGAAGTTCACGGGCAGTGCCGATGGCGTGTGCCGTCAGGCCGATGGCAAATCCGCACACGGCGGGGTCGTTGATGCCCGCGATGCTGGGCAGGAGCAAGAGCATGAAGTGCTGCAACAGCTGGCGGGTCGTTTTTTCGAAGGACGCGGGCACCTTGCCCCGCCTAGCCAATGCCAGGAAAAGCAGGAGCATCCCGGCCAAGGGGCCCGGGAGCGGAAGACCCGCCATTCGCACCACGGCCTCACCGGTGAACTGGAAGGCGAAGAGGGCAGCGATGGCGCACGCCCCGTGTGCAATGGGCTTCATGATTGGGTGCACCATGGGCTTGGAAGCCCAGCGTCAGCGTGGAACATGGAAGGTGGAGCGCTCCAGCACCTGATGGCCGTCATGCTCCCCACCCAGCAGCTGGACCTCAAAGTGGAAGGAAACGGTCTGCCCGGCCCGTGCCGCCGCTTGCGTGCTGGGCAAACGCACGCCCACGGGGACGGTGTGTTCCTCAACTGGGCCCAGCTCCACCTCCAGCGGATGGCGCAGTGCCAAGCCCAGCGGCCCTGCCACACCAATCCGGTAACGCTGTGTGGATTCGGTGGCGTTCATGAGGTGCAGGCGGTAGATGTTGTCCACAGCGCCATCGTTGGCCGTACGGGCCATCACCCCCCGGTCGCGGATGATGTCCATGCGCACCGGGCTGCGCTGGGCGATGCTGACGACCAAGGCGGTCGTGACGGTCAGCAACAGCGCGCCGTACAGGAGCACCCGGGCGCGCAACACCCTTTTGAGCAGGGTGGCCTTGTCCCAGCCATGGGCCAGACCGTTTTCCGTGGCGTAACGGATCAGCCCCCGGGGGTAGTGCATCTGGTCCATGACCGAATCGCACACGTCAATACACGCTGCGCACCCGATGCAGTTGCTTTGCAGGCCCTTGCGGATGTCGATGCCGGTGGGGCACACCTGCACGCACAGGGTGCAGTCGATGCAGTCGCCCAGCCCCAGGGACTTGGGGTCTGCCGTGCGCGGGCGCGAGCCGCGCGACTCCCCCCGCGCCGCGTCGTAGCCGATGACCAGGGTGTCGCGGTCCAGCATGGCGCCCTGAAAGCGGGCGTAGGGGCACATGTGTTTGCACACCTGCTCGCGCAGATAGCCCGCGTTGCCATAGGTGGCCAGTCCGTAAAACAGAATCCAGAACGCCTCCCACGGGCCCATGCCCAGCGTGGGGAGGGTGGCCGCCAGGGTTTGAATGGGGGTGAAGTAGCCGACAAAGGTGAAACCCGTCCACAGGCTCAGGCCCAACCAGAGGATTTGTTTGCTGGTTTTGCGGGCCAGCTTTTCAGGGCTCCAGGCCATCCCATCCAAGCGCTTGCGTGCATGGTGATTGCCTTCGGTATGGCGTTCTATCCACAAAAAAATCTCGGTGTACACCGTTTGCGGACAGGCAAAGCCGCACCACAAGCGTCCGGCCACGGCGGTGAAGAAGAACAGCGCCAAGGCCGACACCATCAGCAGCACCGCCAGGTAGACCAGATCTTGCGGATACAGCGCCAGCCCAAACAGAAAGAAGCGCTGGCCTTGCAGGTCGAACAGCACCGCCTGCCGCCCGTTCCATTGCAGCCAGGGCATGCCATAAAACACCAGCTGCGTGATCCACACCAGGGCCCAGCGCCAGGCGGCAAACCAGCCGGTGACGGCGCGGACGTAAATTTTGTTTTTGGCCTCCACCACCCACAGGCCGGACGAAGGGGCGGTATCGGTGGCAGCGAAGATGGGAATGAATTTGTCGGACATGGCCCTGACTGTGCCCGCAACCCATCTGTTTTGGTAGATTCAGTTTCGTGATAAAAAACCATATCAGTTTGCCCATCCACCCGGTACCTCTATGAAACGCTACGAGCGGTATGCGCAGGAAATCACGGCGCTCATCAAGGCCCAGACCCTGCGCCCTGGCGAGCGGCTGCCTTCGGTGCGCCAAGCCAGTGCCAGCCGCAAGATCAGTCCATCCACCGTTTTTGAGGCCTATTACCTGCTGGAGGCCCGAGGGCTGATCCAGGCCAAGCCCCGCTCCGGCTACTACGTCAGCGCCCAACTGGTGCCCGCGCAGGCGGAGCCGGCGACCGCGCTGCCAGGTTCGCAATCAACCCTGGTGTCCATCAGCGATCTGGTGTTTGAGGTGCTGGAGTCCACCCGCCATCTGGACGTGGTGCCGCTGGGCTCGGCCTTTCCCAGCCCCAGCCTGTTTCCCCTGGACAAACTGGCACGCGGCCTGACACCGGCCATGCGCAAGCTGGAGCCGGACCGCATGGTGGAGGACCTGACGATTGGCAACGAACGTTTGCGCCGCCAGATCGGCCTGCGGTATGCGATGCACGGGGCGGTGGTGGAGGCAGAAGAAATTGTCATCACCAATGGCGCCATGGAGGCCTTGAACCTGTGCCTGCAGGCCGTTACCCAGCCGGGCGATGTGGTGGCGGTGGAGTCCCCCACGTTTTATTCGGCCCTGCAGGCTTTGGAGCGCTTGAATTTACGCGCCGTCGAGGTGGCCACCCATCCGCGTGACGGGGTGGACCTGGATTCGCTGGCGCAGGTGTTGCAGCGCCACCCGGTGAAGGCCTGCTGGTTCATGCCGAATTTTCAGAACCCCCTGGGCAGTCTGATGCCCGACCGCCGCAAGCAGGCCTTGGTCGAATTGCTGGCCCGCCATGGTGTGCCCTTGATCGAGGATGACGTGTATGGCGAGCTGTACTTTGGGCTAGAGCGGCCCTTGCCCGCCAAGGTGCATGACCGCCAGGGCCTGGTGATGCACTGCAGCTCTTTTTCCAAATGCCTGGCGCCCGGCTACCGCGTGGGCTGGGTGGCGGCGGGGCGGTTTGCCCAAACCGTGCAGCGCCTGAAGCTGATGACCACGCTCTCGACCGCCATCCCTTCGCAGTTGGCCATTTCAGACTATTTGCAGGGGAGTGGCTACGAGCGCCATTTGCGGCAATTGCGCCAGGTGTTGGCGTCGCAGCAGGCGCGGGCCCTGGACCTGATTGCCCGGCATTTTCCGGAAGGAACGCGGGTGACGCGGCCCGAAGGCGGGTACTTTTTGTGGCTGGAGTTGCCCCCGCAGGTGGATGCATTGCAGTTGCACCGCCGGGCGCTGGCGCAGCGCATCAGCATCGCCCCGGGCCACCTGTTTTCGGCGGACCGGCGCTTTCGCCACTGCCTGCGTCTGAACTACGGCTACCCCGGTGATGCGCGCCTGGACGACGCGCTGAAAACCGTGGGCCAACTCGCCCATGGGCTGTGTGGCAACCCCCAAAGTGCTGCTTAAACGTCTTCCGCCACCATATCAATTGCTCCGCACGGGCACTCGGCTACGCACACTCCGCAGCCTTTGCAATAGTCGTAATTGAATGCAAAGCCTTTGCCAGGGCCGAGCTTGATAACGGCGTTGTCGGGGCAGACGCCGTAGCAGTTGTCGCACTCAAAACAATTGCCACAGGACAGGCAGCGGCGTGCTTCAAACAGGGCGTTGTCTTCGGTCAGACCCCCTTGCACTTCATCAAAGCTGCTGGTGCGCCGCGCAAGGTCCAACTGGGGGCGCACGGTGTGGGGGGCATCGCTGTAGTACCAGGGGTTGATACGGTCCCCGCTGGCGGGGGCGTGTTTGGGTTCGGGTGCGCGCGCGGTGCCTTGGAGCCAGGCGTCGATATGGCGTGCGGCTTTCTTGCCGTGGCCCACGGCCACCGTGACATTGCGGTCCGCGGGAACCATGTCGCCGCCGGCGAACAAGCCCGGGCAGCCCGTCATCATGGTGGCGGGGTCCACTTGCACCACGCCGTCTTTCACCACCAGGCCTGGCACGCCTTGCAGCAGCGACAGGTCCACGTCCTGCCCCAGGGCCAACACCAGGGAGTCTGCCTCCAGCGTTTCAAATTCGCCGGTGGGTTGCGGATTGCCTTGGGCGTCCAGTGCCATTTTCTCCACGGTCAAGAACCCTTCTCCCGCGCCTTTGATGGTGGAGAGCCACTTGACCATCACGCCCTCGGCCAGTGCATCTTCCACCTCCAGGTCATGTGCCGGCATTTTTTCGCGGGTGCGGCGGTAGACGATGATGGCCTCGGTGGCCCCGAGCCGTTTGGCGGTGCGTGCGACGTCAATGGCAGTGTTGCCACCCCCGTACACCACCACACGGCGGCCCAACAGGGGCTTGTCTTCGCCCTCCATGGAGCGCAACACGGCCACCGCGTCCAGAATGCGTGACGAGTCTTTGGCAGGGATGTACGTCCGTTTGGCAATGTGTGCCCCTACCGCCAGAAAGGCGGCGTCAAAGCCGCCATCCGCCATGGTCTGCGCAATATCCGCCACTTTGGTGTTGAGCTGAACTTGGACCCCCATGTCAATGATGCGCTGCATCTCCGCGTCCAGCACCTCGCGCGGCAAACGGTATTTGGGGATGCCAAAGCGCATCATTCCCCCCATCAGCGGCCCCGCCTCCAGCACGGTGACCGCATGGCCCAGGCGGCGCAGGTGGTAGGCCGCCGACATGCCGCAGGGTCCGGCCCCCACCACCAACACCTGTTTGCCGGTCTCTGCGGGCGGGCCATCCAACTTCCAACCCCTTTTGAGCGCTTCGTCGCCCAGAAAACGCTCCACCGAATTGATGCCCACCGCCGCATCCAACTGACCCCGGTTGCATACGCCCTCGCAGCTGTGGTAACAGACCCGGCCCATGGTGGCGGGAAAAGGGTTGTCTTGCGTGAGGTGGCGCCAGGCGGACTCGTAGTCGCCACTTTCGGCATGGAACAGCCAGCCCTGAATGTCTTCACCGGCAGGGCACTGTGCATTACACGGTGGCAGGCGGTTCACATACACCGGGCGTTCGGTACGCCAGGTGCCCGTCTTGTTGGCCAGGGAGGAGCCGGGGTCCAGGGTGATGGCGAAAGGCTTTTGCATGGTCATACGGTCACCTCGTCGTCAAGCAGCTTGAAGCGGCGGATGTTGCGGTCGGCATCGGCCTGAATCCGGGCCACCATCTCGGGCTGTCCTTGGGCGCCAAAAAGATGGGCAAAGCGCTTTTGCGCTTGGAGGTAGTCCTGCACCGGCACCCTGCGGCGAATGGGGGTGACGCGGGTGACCTCGCCGTGCTCCGCTTCAAAGACCGGGAAGATCCCTGTTTCGCATGCCAGCCGCGCCAGTCTGATCGTGTCGTGGCTGGCCGCGCCCCAGCCCAGCGGGCAGGGCACCAGGATGTGCAAGTAGCGCGCTCCGTGCAGGCCCATGGCCTTTTCCACCTTGGCTTCCAGGTCGCGCAGGTCGGCCACGGTGGCGGTGGCCACATAGGGGATTTCGTGCGCCATGGCGATCAGCGGCAGGTTCTTGCCCTGGCCAAACTCGGCGCCGGGATGCGCGCCCACCGCCATGGTGGTGGCGGTGCGCGCAGCCGGCGGTGTGGCCGAGCTGCGCTGCACCCCGGTGTTCATATAGGCCTCGTTGTCGTAGCAGATGTAGAGCACGTCGTCGTTGCGCTCAAACATGCCGGAGAGGCAGCCAAAACCAATGTCCGTGGTGCCGCCGTCGCCGCCCTGGGCAATGACGCGCACATCGCTGCGTTCTTGACCGGCTTTGCGGGCCTTGACCTTGAGCGCTGCCGCAATGCCGGTGCCCACGGCAGCCGCATTGCCGAACAGCGAGTGAATCCAGGGCAACTGCCACGAGGTTTCGGGGTAGGGGGTTGAAAACACCTCCAGGCAACCCGTGGCGTTGGCGGCGATCAGTTGTCCGCGGGTGGCACGCATGGCGGCATCGACCGCATAGCGCGCCCCCAGGGCTTCGCCGCAGCCCTGGCAGGCGCGGTGGCCACAGGTGAGCGAGTTGCTGCGCTCTTGCGAGGCTTGCACACTGCGCTGTTCAGGCTCCAGCAGGCGGTTGCCCACGGTGAAGGTGCCGGTTTGGTAGAACTTGACGCTTGGGTTCATATCAGCGCACCTTGGAGGCCACTGCGCCCACGTCGCGCAGCAGGTTTTCGGCAATCGGGCCACTGCGGCGCATCTGCGCCTCACGCTCCAGCTGGCGGTTGACGATACGCCAGTCCAGGTCCATAAAGGTCAGGGGTTCCAAGGTGCCGGCAATTGCTTCGCGCAGGGTGCGGTGCAGCGAGGCCTTGGTGATCGCATGGCCGCCCAAGCCCGCCACCACGGTGGTGACACGCGGGTCCAGGCCAGCCAGGGCCAGCCGCACGTCGGTGGACACCACGCCCCCCAGGCCCACCGAAAAGCTCTTCTCCAGCACCACCACGCGCTCTGCTTTTTGTAGCGCCTCACGCACAGCCAGCAAGGGGAAGGGGCGAAATGACTGAATACCGAGCACACCTATGGCGATGCCATCCGCGCGCATTTCGTCAATGGTGTCTTTCAAGGTTCCAATCACCGAGCCCAGCGCCACCACGATGGTTTCGGCGTCGTCCGTCCGGTAGCCACGCACCAGCCCGCCGGATGCACGGCCAAAGCGCTGCGCAAACTCTTGCGCGATGCGCGGAATCACGTCCAAGGCCATCAACTGCTTGGCATGGGCCAGGTAGCGCACTTCCATAAAGGCCTCGGGCCCCACCATGGCGCCAATGGAGACCGGGTCGGCGGGGTCCAGCACTTGGCGTGGCACGTAGGGTGGCAAAAAGGCATCGACCTCGGCTTGTTCCGGGATGTCCACACCTTCGTAGGCGTGGGTAAGGATAAAACCGTCCATGCACACCATCACCGGCATGGAAAGTTCTTCGGCCAGCTTGAAGGCCTGGATATGCAGGTCCAGTGCTTCCTGGTTGCTTTCGGCAAACAGCTGAATCCAGCCGCAGTCGCGCTGGCTCATGGAGTCGCTGTGGTCGTTCCAGATGTTGATGGGCGCGCCGATGGCGCGGTTGGCCACCGTCATCACGATCGGCAGACCCAGGCCGGAGGCGTTGTAAATGGCCTCGGCCATGAACAGCAGCCCCTGGCTGGCGGTGGCGGTGTAGGTGCGCGCGCCTGCGGCCGATGCACCGATGGCCACGCTCATGGCGGCAAATTCGCTCTCCACGTTGATGAACTCGCAGGGCGTGAGCGTCCCGCGTTTGACCATTTCACCCAGGCCCTCCACGATGTGGGTTTGGGGTGAGATGGGGTAGGCGCAGATCACCTCCGGTCGGGCCAGCGCCACCGCTTCGGCCACGGCACGGGAGCCTTCAGTTTGTTTGCGCATGGGCCAGCTCCTCCATCTCGCGTTGGATATACAGGTAGGCCTCGGACGCCGCGGCGACGTTGGCGTCGGCGGTTTTTCCGCTGAACTTGGTGCAGATCGCGTGGGCGACCGCCTCCAGCGTGATCAGGCCCGACAGTGCGGCAAAGCCCCCCAGCAGCACGGCGTTGGGCAGCGGGCGGCCCAGGTGCTTGAGCGCTATTTCGGTGGCAGGCAGGGTGGTCAGGCGCTCCACACGAAAGCGCTTTTCGATATCGGCCAGTCCCAGGTCATGAAAACTGCGCTTGCTGTTGATCAGCACATAGCCATCGGCGTGCAGTCCCTGGAACACATCGACCTGGTGCAGCAGGGTCGGGTCTTGCACGATCAGGACATCGGGGGCCTGAATGGGCTCGCGCAGACGTATTTCGCGGTCGTCGATGCGGCAAAACGCCACCACCGGCGCACCCGTGCGTTCAGATCCAAAACTGGGAAAAGCCTGGGCATGGCGCCCTTGCTCGAAGGCGGCCACCGACAGCATTTCTGCCGCAGTCACCACGCCTTGGCCGCCACGGCCATGAATACGGATTTGCAGCATCAACCGGTCTCCTGCGATGGCCAACAATCCGCCCATTGTTCGGGCTCCCGCAGATTGGGAATTTGATGTGGATCAAGGTGTATTCACATCGTTGGCACCCGCGAATGTGCTGGGTTTTGGCCTTGCATGCGTCCTGGCGAAAGCCCCTGTGGCTTAAGCCCAGGCAAACCCTGCCATCGTCAAACAGTGCATGCCAGTGCGCCAGTGGGTGCTGTTTGTGCCAAAGGGGCTGCGTGATAAAAGACCAAGCTCGACATGATCGGCGACTGCAGGGCCCAGTTGAAGATTGCCGAATACAAGGCGAGGTAGAGTACCCTCTGCGAGAAGGATCTGACCGCCATGAAATCGTTTTTTCGAATCAGTATCGGACTGATCGTGCTGTTGCAGGCGCTGTGCGTCGGCACGGCCAGTGCCGCGACCGGCGACCAGGAATTTGGCTTGGAATTGCCCACCTGTAAAAAGGACCTGGCGGCCTGGAAGCGCTATATGGTGGAAGGTCATAAGCGGCATCCGGCCGATGTGGTCAACCTGTTGTGGACCGATGTCGATGGTGATGGCCTATGCGATGTCGTGGCCAGCATGCGGCCGGAATTTTCCAGCATTTATCCGGAAGGCAAGCGGACTTTTCCCCGAATCATCAAGAATTATGGCTGCACCTTTTTGTACAGGAACGGCAAGTTCGGTACCGTGCCGCCGGTTCAGAGCACGCTGTATTGCAGCCTCGCGGAACGGGCGCTGGAGTCGGCCATGCCGATCTACAGCAAGCTGGCCAGGAAGACCTTCCTGGTGTCGTTTGAGTATGCGAGCAATATGCCCGCGCTGACCGTGTTTGGCGAGGTAGAAAGCAAGAAGTTTCCTCACACGAAGGCAAGCGTGATGGCGTTTTATCTGCGCAGCCTGCTGCGCCTGCAGCGCGACATGGTGGCGGCCTATCCGCAGCCGGGCAGCGAAGTCAATCTGAGCCAGGGCCAAGTGGCAGCCAATATGCTGCAGCAAGAAATCGACGGCGTCAGCGGCTGGAAAGTGGGCGAATTGCTGGGGCTGCCGGAAGCGCAGGCCGACCAATTGGTCGAGCGCATCGGACAAGAGGTGGCTGCAGAGCCCAAGGGCACCGGCACCGGTCTGCCGCCGCGCGGCAGACCTTAGAGTGGCGATATTGCATTGCGGCCATGTTTTATCTGATCCATCACTCCGCCGAGTGTTCGGGCTCTCGCAGACTGGCAATTTGAGGTGGATCAGGGATATTCACATCGTTGGTACGCTCAGATGGGCTGGGTGGGGGCCTTGTATGCGTTCTGGCGAAGGCCCCCTGTGGCTTAAGCCCAGGCTGACCCAACCATCGTCAAACAGTGCGTCGAGTTTTTTCTGCAAGCCAAGAAGTTTCCAGATCATGGTGGGCATCCTCTCTTTAGAAATAGGGGCGCTTGCGCAACAGGTGGGCGCGTTGTAAGGCAAAAAATTCCAGTACGCCCCACAGGATGCAGGCTGGCAGTGCGACATACCGAAAAAAAGCAGCGTTGCGGGTCATAGAAGCTTGTCTTTGCATGAACAGACTGCCAAGGTAATGGCCTTGTGTGACAGCGTTATGTCAGTGCGAAATTCAGACACAGGGGGTGCAAAAACGGTCCGAACCCATGGCATCCCCTGTATGCTTTTGTGCTGCGCTGGGGCGTTTTCTCGGCATTTTTTAGGCACTTGTGGCAACTCTTCAACTTCCCGAATTGGACGCACTGGAACGCATCATTGAATTGGGTGCTGGCGAGTTGGAGAGCCGCACCGTGGCTAGCGTGACCCTGCCCCAGGGAGACGTTTACCCGATCCATGCGGTACTGCTGGGGAACCCGGATAAATCGGTTCCGGCTGTGGGCTATTTCGGTGGTGTGCACGGCTTGGAGCGCATCGGTGCGGAAGTGGTCATCGCCTATTTGCAAAGCCTGGTCATGCGCTTGCAGTGGGACAGCACCTTGCACAAACAACTGGAGTCGGTGCGCCTGGTGTTCATGCCCATTGTCAACCCCGGTGGCATGGCGGTAGGTACGCGCGCCAACCCCCGGGGGGTGGATCTCATGCGCAATGCCCCTATCTCTTCCGAAGAGCCGGTTCCTTTTCTGGTGGGTGGGCAGCGCATCAGCGCCCGCTTGCCCTGGTACCGGGGCGCGCAGTCCGCTCCCATGGAAATCGAAAACCAGGCGGTATGCGAGGTGGTGGCAGCGGAGTTGCTGACCCGACCCTTCAGCGTGGCGGTGGACTGCCACTCGGGTTTTGGTTCGCGTGACCGCATCTGGTTTCCGTATGCCCACACCCGGGCATGTATTGCCCATTTGGCGGAGATCCAGGCGCTGAAGAATATTTTTGTGCAGTCCAACAGCCACCACCGCTATATCTTCGAGCCGCAAAGCCAGCAGTATCTGGCCCATGGTGACCTGTGGGACTATTTGTACAAGCTCTCGTGTGTGCAGACGCAAGGTATTTTTTTGCCGCTCACGCTGGAAATGGGCTCCTGGCTGTGGGTCAAAAAGAACCCGCGCCAACTGTTTTCTCGGCACGGCATTTTTAATCCATTGATCGAGCACCGGCAGCAGCGGGTGCTGCGCCAGCACCAGTCATTGCTGGACTTTTTGTCGCGTGCGGCGTGTGGCCACCACCTTTGGTTGCCCACTGCGGAGAACCGGGCTCAGTTTCACGCCCAGGCCCTCCAGGACTGGTACTGAAGACGTCTCCCGCCCTACGGCAAGGCCACGCAAGAATTCCACCAGGCCGGGGTCTACCCGTAGCGTGGCGGCCAGCGCACCGGCTTGGGTGATGTCTCGGGCAGTTCCAATGCTGGTTTGCAGTGCCGTGGCTTTCTGGTGCCAGCGTTGTGCACGCCGCTTCCAAAGCAGGGGCTGTAGTGCCTCAATTCCATACCGCAAACGCTTGGCGAATATGCGTATGCGGTGCTGGTCTTGTGCACCATGGGCGTCCTGGGTGGCCTCTTTCATACGCTGGCGCAAACGGGCAATGCGCCGCCGTGCCCATGGCCGCAACGGCATAGGCGCTTCGGTCGTGGTGTGGTCTGGCACGGGGGGCTTTGTCAGCGCCTCCAGCCACTGCGTGGTGGCCAGCAGGGCCAGGCCGGTGGCCGGTGTTTGGAGTGCAATTCGCACGGACTTTCTCTGCCTGTCCGCCGCGGCGGACAGGGTGCTCAGCATGGTTTCGAAGCTTTGCACCCGTTGGGCATCACCTTGGGCATAGGCTTCAAGGAACGGGGGCAAAGTTTCGTTCAGTGCGACCTCCAGGTCCCGAAGTGTGCCCAGGTCGCTCAGGAATGGGCCCAGAGCCAACCACGGCGGGTTTGCTTGGGTGGGCAGAGCCGGTTTGAAAAGTCGCAAAGCACTTTTGAATCGGCGCCAACCGACACGGGCCTGGTGCACCACTTCGGGGGCATCTGAGGTGCATAAAACATGGAGGTTGGATGTGAACTGGCTGAACATTTCTCGCAGCACCCGTCCCGCAGCCTCGTGCAATGCAAGCTCGCGGCCCAATTCCGGTGGCCTGGCCCGCACCGGTCTGTCCCATGTGTTTTGGGCCAGCGCATACCCGCGCTCCGCTTTGCTGGTGTTCGCAGGCAGCACCGCAATGGTGTTTGCAATGGCCTGGGCGGTATCAAACAGTGCGTCCGGCGTGCCTGACAGCAATTCAAACTCCAGTTCGCAGAGGGGGGCGCTGTGCCCGCAGGCCACGATCTGCCCTACATCCAGGGCCACTTCCACCGAACTGCCATCGGGTCCGCGTACCAGCCAACTGCTGCGCTCAAAGCTGGTCGTGAAGCAGGGGGCCAGTGCCTGGAATATGTGCCCGTCTGGGTCTATCTGGGACCACGGTGTGGCCTCCAGCGCATGAAAATCCAGCGCCCCGTTGGGTACCGCCACTTCCCACTCCCCGCGCTGACTGAGCGCTGAATCGCTGGCACCGCCCATCTTGAGTGTTTGCAGCCACTGCGGGTTCTGGTCGCTGCCTACGCGCCTTAGGCGCAAGGCAATGCGGGCTTGGTGCAGGACTTGGTCCGGCGTGTCGTAGTACACATTGTGCAGATGCCTGATGCTTGCTTTCTTGCGCGATAGAAGTGCGGTCTTGGACAAGCGTTGTACCAAGCGCGACGGGTCTTGCGTTGGCACGGCCAGCTTGAGTTCAATTTCAGTGGGGCGGGGATTCGGTGCATCGGATTTCATGTTTTCAGCGTCTCCCATAGATCCGCACAGTATGCCGCGAAGCACTCCACCGGTGCGTCATGAAAGCTTCATTGTGGCGTCACCCGCCCGTCATTTGGTTTGACTATCGTCACTTTCATCCAACACAGGAGCAGCAATGCTGACGATTGAAAGCCTCTACGAATCTCTGGCAGCCACCGCAGAAGATGACATGCCGGGCTCCACCGCCATGGTGACGCGGGCTGAGCAGATGGCGCATAGCCAGGAAGCCGCCTCTGCGGACACCAGCAATGAGCAGCTTCGGGAGATGTTTGCACGCATTGAGGGGGTTTCCACGATTGCGGTGGTAGAGAACGGACGTCCCATTGGCCTGGTCAATCGGCATGTTTTCATGGAGCAGTATGCCAAGCCGTACGCCCGTGATCTGTACGGCCGCAAGAGCTGTGTGGCCTTCATGGACAAGTCGCCGTTGATCGTTTCGGTGTCCACGCCTGTGGAAGTCCTGGTCAAGGCGGCGGTTGCCTCGGGCGGCAAGGTTTTGGACGACGGGTTTATCACCACCCTGAATGGCGAATACCATGGGGTGGGTACAGGGTTTGGCTTGATGAAAGCCATGTCGGAGATTGAGGCCGAGAAGACACGGCAATTGATGGCCAGCATCAATTACGCCAGCCTGATTCAGCGCTCCCATCTGGTGGAGTCGGACCAGGTTTTGCGCCACGATGTGGGTGACTATGGTTTGATCTGGATGCCCAGGGATGTGGTGGGTGGTGATGCCTACTTTTTCCGAAAAGTGGCTGACGGCGTGTTTGGTTGTGTGTTCGATTGCACAGGACATGGCGTTCCAGGGGCGTTCATGACGCTGATTGTTTTGTCCTTTCTTGAGCAAGTGGTTGTTCCAGACGCCAGTGGCATAGACCCGGGGGCTGTTCTGGCGCAGATGCATGGGTACATCAAGCGGGTTTTGCGCCAAGAAGACCGTTCTGCCAGCGACACCGCATCGGACGAAAAAGCGTCCAACGATGGCCTGGATGCGGCTGCGTTTGTCCTGGCGGCCGACCACAGCGGGTTGCGTTTTGCGTCCGCCAAGTTGAGCCTCCTGGTAGCCCGAGAAAGCAGCGCCGAGATCGAAGTGCTGGATGCGGACAAGCACGGCATTGGCTACGCAGACACGCCGCTTGCAACCCAGTGGACCACCCGCCAGGTTGCGCTCGGCCCCCAGTGCATGGTGGTCATCCCCACCGACGGTGTCATTGACCAGATTGGTGGCAGCAAGTCGATTGCCCATGGGCGCAGACGCTTGGTGCAGTTCATGGCAGAGCACCGGCCACTGGATGCCGCGCAATTGATGCGCACTTTCGACACCCATTTCTCCCAGTGGCAGGGCAGTCAAAAGCGCCGGGATGACGTGACGCTGCTGGCTTTTGGCACACGCAGGCGCTGACATGAACCTCAATACCTTCGAGGTCTTCCAGGCCCAGGCCCATGCTTCAGGCATCATTTTTTACCACAGTGGCGAGTTCAACAGCGCCATCATTACCGCTGCAGCCGAATCGTTGAAGCACCGTATGGAAGAGGCCGGTGCGTCCGGACCCGCCAAGCGCAAGTTGTTTTCCACGTTTGTGGAAATGGCGCAAAACATCGTTCACTACGCGGCCCTGCCCCCGGATGCGGAACCCGGTTGTGCTGTCGGAAAACCTGGAACGATCGGTATCGGAAAAAACGGAGACGACTATTGGGTGGTTTGTGTCAATCGGGTTGAGACGGCACACATTGCGCGCCTGTCCGAAAAGCTGGATGCCGTGCGCTCCATGAGTCTGGAAGACATTCGCAAGAGTTACCGCGCCCAGTTGCACAACACCGAGCATGAAACAACGGACACCGTGAGCAAGGGGGCTGGCTTGGGCTGGCTCACCATCGCCCGCGACAGCAAACAGCCGTTGGCGTACAGCTTTTCTTCCGACCTTGAGTCCCAAGGAAAAACAGCCTTCTTTTTTGTCAAGGCCGTTGTCTGATCCGCGGCATACCCATTTTTGTCACCCTTTGAAGGTCTATCACTATGCAAACTCTCAGAGCCGCCCGCACCGCAGTCACCCCCGAAATTGTGTTTTCACGTTTGGAAAACAAATTGTTGATTGATGGCGAGTGCTACCCCGAAAATCCGCTGCCGTTCTTTACCCCGATTGTGGGGGCCATCAAGGCCCACCTGGAAAGCCATCGGCCCGGCCAATTCGACGCCCATCTGCGTCTTCATTACGTGAACAGCGCGTCCACCAAAGGACTTCAGACCATTATTTCCGTGCTGAATGATGCGGGGGAGAAGGGCACCACCGTTAACGTGTATTGGACGCACGATCCAGAAGACGATGCGATGGAAGAGTTGGGGCAAGATTTGGTGGAGGATTTCGCCAACGTGATGCTGTTTCGCCAGCCCCTGGCGGCCTGAGCAACTGCAGTACACCGACGTTCCTTGGATTGGGCTGCGACTTGCAGCCCAGCTGCATTTTTGGAAAAGAGTATTGAGAAAAATCTATGTCACGCCAATTCGACGATTCAATGCGCCGCTTCAATGAGTTCAAAGACCGGTTGGGGGAAGATGACCCTCTTGTTTCCCAGTGGCGCACCGAGCTTGACATGCGCAGGGCTTTTGAATCCCAGTACCCCGCCAGACTCGCTCCCAGCCAAGGCGAAGGCTTGGCGGCGGGAGACGCGACCAGGGTTGGAAAACGGTTGGAAAAATTTCAATAGTCCAGCGGAACTGTTTCGACCAGAGGAATGTTGTTGCGCCCATGGACGATGGCCTGTACCGCGTCACCAATTCTTCACCAAACTGCCTTCTTCGGGTCATATTGAATCAGCAAACTCCGTTACGAGTGTAGATGTTTCAACTATGCAAGGAGACTACGATGCAGAACTTTGCCAAGCCCCATGCTGCGTCAGCCGTACCTTTGGCGGGCGTTATTTCACAAGTCCACGAAGATGTGCAGGCCCGGCAGGACCCGCGTCCCGGAATCGTGGTTTCCTGGGCGGTGCACCAGGATGAGGTGCGCGCTGCACAGCGTTTGCGCTTCGATGTGTTTGCCGGTGAAATGGGGGCACGCTTGAGCACCCCTTTGCCCGGGCACGATGTGGACCTGTTTGACAACTACTGCGAACACCTGCTGGTGCGTGACCAGGCAACACAGCAGGTGATTGGCACTTACCGGGTGTTGACCCCGGCCCAGGCCAAACGCGTTGGCAGCACCTACAGCGATACCGAGTTTGACCTGACCCGCCTGCGCATGCTGCGCGAGCGTATGGTGGAATTGGGCCGCAGTTGTGTACATCCCGACCACCGGCATGGCGGCGTCATCATGGCGCTGTGGGGCGCATTGGCCGAGTTCATGGTGCGCAACCAGTTGGACACCATGATCGGCTGTGCCAGTGTGCCCATGCTGCACCAGGGTATTGTCAGTGGCGACGCTGCGGCCAGCATCTGGCGCCAGGTGCAAACCACGCATTTGGCGCCCATTGAATACCATGTGCGTCCCCGCTTGCCTTTGCCTTTGGACCAATTGAACTCCTCGTTGGAGGTCGAACCTCCTGCGCTTATCAAAGGCTATTTACGCCTGGGCGCCAAGGTGCTGGGGCCACCGGCTTGGGATCCAGATTTCAATTCGGCGGATCTGCCAATGCTGATGCGCATTGCCGATTTACCAGCCCGTTACCGCAAACACTTTCTGGGGGCGTGATGCGCACCGCCTTCGATGCCATTGGCGCGGATTGGCAAGGTATGGTGGCAAACGCGGCGGTGGACAGCGATGACGACGCTGGCCATCGGCGCTATCGGGCTGTGTTCATCTCCGACATCCATTTGGGTACGGCAGGTTGCCAGGCCAAGGCTTTGCTGGATTTCATGCGACACCACCCCAGTGACCACCTCTACCTGGTGGGTGACATTGTGGACGGTTGGCAATTGCGCCGCCGCTGGTTTTGGCCGCAGGCCCACAACGATGTGGTGCAAAAGCTCTTGCGCCGTGCGCGCAAGGGTTGCAGGGTGGTTTTTATTCCCGGCAACCATGACGAATTTGCCCGGGCTTTTGTTGGACACCAGTTTGGTGGTATCGAGGTATGTGAGGACACGGTGCATACCACCGCCGATGGCCGCACCCTGTGGGTGACCCATGGCGACTACTTTGACGGCGTCATTCAGTGCGCCAAGTGGCTTGCCTATGTGGGCGATAACCTGTATGAGTTCACCCTCAAACTCAACCGCTATCTCAATAGCCTGCGTGCGCGCTTGGGTTTGCCGTACTGGTCTTTGTCGGCGTATCTCAAACACAAGGTCAAAAAGGCTTTGAATTACGTGACGGACTTTGAAGTGGCGGTGGCCAACGAAGCGCGTTCTCGCGGGCACAGTGGCGTGGTGTGTGGGCATATCCACCGTGCCGAAATGCGTGAGATCAACGGCACCTTGTACTGCAACGATGGTGACTGGGTGGAGAGCCGCAGCGCCTTGGTGGAACATATGGACGGCCATCTGGAACTGGTATTTTGGGGTGGAACACCCCTTGTTTCGGGTGGAAGCAGCAGCCTATTGGCGACTCAGGCATTGAAGGAGACACACGCGTGAAACTGGCCCTCATTACGGATGCATGGCTACCCCAGGTCAATGGGGTTGTCACAACGCTGGTGGAATTGGTTCGGGAGATGGAGGGCCTGGGGCACCAGGTGGTGGTGATTCATCCGGGGCTTTTCAAGACCCGGCCCTGTCCGGGCTATGCGGGTATTGACCTGGCAGTTCGGCCCGCCAAGGCATTGGCCCAGCAGCTGGACGAAATAGCGCCGGATGCCGTGCACCTTGCCACAGAGGGCCCGTTGGGCTGGGCGGCACGGCGTTACTGCCTTCGGCGCAAACTGGCATTCACCACGGCCTTTCACACGCGGTTCCCAGAGATTTTGAAGGCTGCACTCAAAATCCCCCTGTGGCTGGGTTATGTGGTGTTTCGGCACTTTCACAGGCCTTCCAGTGGTGTGCTGGTACCTACGCAAAGCGTGCTGCGCATGCTGGAATTGCGGAGGTTTAAAAACCTGCGGAGTTGGACCCACGGTGTGGATATGAAATTGTTCAGCTACAAAGAGTCGCCGGAGGTTTATGCGCCCTTGGGAATACTGGCGCGCCCGGTGTCGCTGTTTGTGGGGCGGGTGTCGTATGAAAAAAACATCGATGCATTCCTGAAGCTGGATGTTCCGGGTACCAAGGTGGTGTGTGGCGTGGGGCCCCTGGAGACCTCTTTGCGCGAACGTTATCCGCATGTGCGCTGGCTCGGATTGTTGCCGCGCGATGAATTGGCACAGGTGTATTCGGCAGCGGATGTATTTGTCATGCCCAGCCAGTCGGAAACGTTTGGCCTGGTGATGCTGGAGGCCATGGCCAGTGGAACGCCGGTGGCAGCTTACCCCGTGGAAGGGCCCCTGGAAGTGGTCGGCAGCCCGGCCCAGGGGGGTGTGTTGGAAAAAGACCTTTCCGTGGGATGGTACAGCGCGCTGACGGTTCCCCGGCACGAGGCGCGCGCCCGGGCCATGGCATTCAGTTGGGCGTATGCTTCGTTGTTGTTCCTGGGGTACTTGGTGCCCGCAAGGCAGGGGAAAGTGTTGGATCCGGTTGTCATTACGCACAGTGCTGTCACATAACTGTCATTTGAACCGTCAACAATTCTTCATCTTATTGTCATAGTCAGATTGGGAGCCATGTCGTCTACTTTTCGCAAACTCAAATCACAGGAGGCGGGTGCTGCACCGGAGTTGCTGGACCGTGACCAGAGTCTGCTGGCATTCAATGAGCGGGTGCTGGATTGGGCAGTGCGCGACGACGTGCCCTTGATGGAGCGCTTGCGCTACTTGTGCATCGTTTCTTCCAATCTGGACGAGTTTTTCGAAGTCCGAGCCGAACCGCATCTGGCAGCCAACCGGGCCAATGACCGCAAAGGCTTGTACACGGTGGACACCTTTGAGCGTTTGGCAGCTTCGTTGCACCATTTGGTAGTGCGCCAATATGCGCTGTACAACGAAAAATTGATGCCTGCATTCGAGGCGCAGGGCATCAAAATTATTTCGCATGGCGAGCGCAACGCCGTTCAGAGGCAGTGGGTGCGTCAGCATTTTGAGCGTGAAGTGCGCCCTTTGCTGATTCCGGTGGGGCTAGACCCCTCGCATCCGTTTCCGCAGGTGGCCAACAAGTCGCTGAACTTCATCGTCCGCCTGAGTGGCAAGGATGCGTTTGGGCGTGAGAACGAAATTGCCATCGTCAAAGTTCCGCGTGTGCTGCCGCGCCTGATTCGCATGCCCGATAAAGTGTCCGGCGGCCTCACTATGTTTGTCTCCCTGTCCAGCGTCATCCGGGCGCACCTGTCAGATTTGCTGCCAGGTCGCACTGTGGGGCAGTTTTCTCAGTTTCGTGTCACCCGGCATTCGGACCTGGCGGTGGATGAGGAGGACGTCCAAAATTTGCGTACCGCCTTGCGCGCGGGGCTGGAGGTGCGCCACTACGGGCAGGCCGTGCGGCTGGAGGTGTCCGCTGGTTGCTCGGAGTATCTGGCCGAATTTTTGCTGAAAGAGTTTGATCTGCCCCAACAGGCTTTGTACCGGGTGGCGGGCCCGGTGAACCTGGTGCGCCTGACCCAGTTGATTGATTTGCTGGACCGCTCCGACCTGTGTTTCACGCCCTACAAGGCCAGTTACCCCGTGCAAATGAACCATGGGCAGTGTATTTTTGACCAACTCAAGCTGGGCGATATTGTGATCCACCAGCCCTTTGAGAGTTTTGACGGTGTGCTGGCATTTTTGCGGGAGGCGGTGAACGATCCCCAGGTGTTGGCCATCAAGCAAACCATTTACCGTACTGGATCCGACTCCACACTGATGGACTTGCTGCGTGAGGCGGTGCGGCGTGGCAAGGAGGTGACGGTAGTGGTTGAGCTCAAGGCGCGGTTTGACGAAGAGGCCAATATCAACTGGGCCGAAATGCTTGAATCGATTGGTGCCCAGGTGGTTTACGGTGTGGTCGGGTTGAAGACCCACGCCAAGATGATGCTGGTGACCCGGCGCGAAGGCCGGGCGCTCAGGCGCTACGGGCACCTGTCTACGGGAAATTACAACCCGCGAACGGCTAGCCTTTACACCGACCTAAGCCACATCACCGCCGATGCAGCCCTCACGGCGGATATGGACCATGTGTTTGTGCACTTGGCCAGCCACAGCAAATTGCCCCGTTTGCGCAAGGTCTGGATGGCGCCTTTTTACCTGCACCGCAATCTCATCGACAAAATCGACAGTCTGGGCGCCGCGGCTGCCAAGGGAAATTCGTCCCGTATTGTTGCCAAAATGAATTCGCTGACCGATGAAGCCCTGATTCGCAGCCTGATGCGGGCGGGTTCGCTGGGGGTGAAAATTGACCTGATCGTACGCGGCGCGTGCATGTTGCCGGCGCAAGTGCCTGGCCATACCGACAACATTCGGGTGCGCTCCATCATTGGTCGGTTTTTGGAGCACTCCAGGGTGTTCTATTTTCGCCAGGGGGAGGCGGAGGAGTTGTATTTGTCCAGTGCCGATTGGATGAACCGCAACATGGTGCGCCGTGTGGAATTGGCATGGCCCGTGACGGATGCTGTGCAACGCCAGCGGATTGTGGACGAATGCCTGGTGGCCTATTTGCATGACGGCGTGGATGCCTGGGACATGGGGCCTGACGGCACCTACACCCACACCAAAGGGGATGGTAAAACGGCCGTGCATGGTGCACAGGCCGCTTTAATGGCGCGGTATGGCCGCTATGTGGCAGGGAAACGGGGAGTTTGAGAGCATGGACCTGATTTTGTGGCGGCATGCAGAGGCCATTGACCTCGACTTGGTGGGTGACGACATGGTGCGAACCCTGACGCCGCGGGGGGAGAAGCAGGCTGCCCGTATGGCCGCGTGGCTGGACCGGCAGTTGCCCGAGGGCGCCAAGGTGTGGGCCAGCCCGGCGCTGCGGGCGGAGCAAACGGCCAAGGCATTAGGGCGAAAGTTCAGGACCAGTCCCGCGCTGGCGCCACTGGCCACGGTGGACCAGTTGCTGGAGCTGGTGCAGTGGCCCCATGCCAAAGGCTGTGTAGTGGTGGTGGGGCACCAGCCCACCCTGGGGCAGGCCATTGCGAGGCTGCTGGCCTTGAACGACTACGAGTGTGCCGTTAAAAAAGGCGCAGTGTGGTGGTTGCGCTACCGTGAGCGCGAAGCCATTAACAAGACGGTGGTGCTCACGGTTCAGTCTCCCGAAATGCTGTAGCGCCTACCAGAGTCGGTCAGCTTGATTTTTTGCTGGCAGGGCGCCCAGTTTTGAGACTGGGAACGGCCTTGATGGCGGCCAGGAATGCTGCATCGGTCATGGCGGCGATGGCTTTGATGCCTGCGCGAATCAGCTCTGTTTTCTTAGCGGGACTGGCCAGTTTTGCTGCGCGGAGTTTCAAAATATCGAGCACCGCGTATTCCAGCTTGGGAATGGTCAGGCTATCACGAACCATCTTGGGCTTTTTCACTTTGGCCGGTTTTTCTGCAACGGGCTTGGCTGCGGCCTTGGCTTTGACAGCCGGTTTGACAGCAGGCTTCGAAGCTGGCTTCGAAGCTGGCTTGGCAACGGGTGCGGAGGCTGCAGGGGCTACAGGTTTGACCTCTGCCTTAGGGGCGGTGGATGCCACAGTTTTCGCGCGTCTTTTTGCGACAGGTTTGGCGGCGACTTTGGCGGGAGCGGGTGCTGCCGCTGCGACAGAACCATTGGGCATTGCGACGACAGCTGGTTTTTCGGCGTTGGTCATTCAGTTTTTTCCTTTTTGTTAAACGATATATACAGTTTATATCGTTTAACCATGGGGGTCAATTCTGGTGAAATTGGGTGTTGCGTGGCTTGTCATTGTTCTGTAATACCTCTGTCACGGAGTCGTCATTTCGTCGGCATAAACTGATTTTTGTCATCAGCAGGAGAAAATTGTGCACCTTCAATTGTTGCGGAATGTGACCCCGGTTTCGGAGGTCGCCGGAGGGCTGGGGCCTTTGGAGCGCTTGCTGGATGAGCGCCTTCTCTACCCGGTGTTTCAGCCCATTGTCCATCTGGGAAATGCCTCCATTTACGCCCATGAGGCCCTGATACGTGGTCCCCTGGGTTCGGTCCTGCACACACCGGACGCGCTCTTGCGGGCTGCCGCACAAGAGCAGCTCAGCTACGAATTTGAGATTGCCTGCATAGAGGCCGCCATGCAAAGCTGGGGGCAACTGCGGGTGGCGGGTCGTTTGTTTGTCAACATCAGCGCCATGGCCCTGACGCAGTTGTTTGCGCTACGCGGACGTGAAGCGCTGCTGGGCTTGATTACGGGCTTTGGCGTTGTGCCGCGTATGCTGGTGCTGGAGATTACCGAGCACGAGCGTGTGGAGGACATGGACCATCTGGCGCAGGTGGTTGCAGAGGTGCGCTCCGCCGGGGTGGCTCTGGCTTTGGACGATTTTGGGGACGGGCGCTCCAGCCTGCGGCTGTGGTCGCAGCTCAAGCCAGAACTGGTCAAGATTGACAAATACTTCACCCGCAACATCAGTGAACACGGCGACAAGCTCAAAACCATCCAGGCCTTGCAGCAAATTGCGGAGATTTTTGGTACGCAGTTGGTGGCCGAGGGTATTGAAACCCCGGAAGACCTGCGGGTGCTGCGTGACTTGGGAATTACCTATGGGCAGGGATATTTCCTGGGCCACCCAGACCGCAAGCCTCTGAAGTACCTGGGGGTCGATTCCTTGCGGGTCTTGCGCGAGCGCCAGGTGGCCGTTTTCCCGGAGTTGACACGGTCTACGCCGGGCGGGCATCTGCGCAGTCTTTCGCTGGTGCGGGCGCCTACGGTAAGCCTTGAAACCAGCAATGACGAGTTGGCCGGCATTTTTTTAGACATGCCAGACTTGCACGCTGTGGCCTTGGTGAACACGGAGCGTCCGGTGGCCATCATCAACCGCGTGCAGTTCATGAACGAGTACACCAAGCTGTATTACCGCGAAGTGTGGGGCCGAAAATCCTGCGCGGTGCATGCCAATTTTGAGCCCCGCATCATTGAGCGGGACCACAGTGTTGATGAGCTGGTGGGGATCTTGACCTCGCAGGACCAACGCTACCTGAGCGACGGATTCATTGCCACCGAGAACGGCCGCTATGCAGGGCTGGGCACGGGGGACCAATTGGTGCGTTCAGTCACCGAGGTGCGTATTGAAGCCGCCCGCCATGCCAACCCCCTGACGTTTTTGCCCGGCAATATTCCGATCAGCCAACACATCGAGCGCTTGCTTAAGAAGCAATCTCGCTTTGTGGCGTGTTATGCCGATTTAAACCACTTCAAACCCTTTAACGACCACTACGGTTATTGGCGCGGGGACGAGATGATTCGCCTGGTTGCCAAAATCGCGCTGGAGCAGTGCGACCCCCAGTGGGATTTTCTCGGCCATGTGGGGGGGGATGATTTCATCCTGCTGTTCCAAAGCCCGGACTGGCAGGTGCGTTGTGAACGTTTGGTGGTGGAATTCGCCGCCCGGGCCGAGGCCATGTTTGACGAAGACGCCAGGCGCCAAGGGGGCATTCAGGCCGAAGACCGGCACGGAGTTTCCCGGTTTTTTCCCTGCACCACCTTGTCCATCGGTGCCGTGGTCATCGATGGCAGCCAGTTTTCCAGGGCCGAAGACGTGGCCAACCTGGCCGCCTCTGCCAAACACGATGCCAAACAGGGCGGGGGTGGGGTATTTGAGAAAGTGATCCCAGTCCCCGCGCCGGTTTGAGTTCAGGCGCCAATAATCTCAAGCGACCAAGGCGTTTTTTGCCAGGCCAGCACTTCCTCGCGCAGCAAGTAGGCTGACTGGGGGTAGACCGCTGCCCAACCGGCGCGGCAGGTCAGCCGGGCATGGGTGCTTTTGGGGTCCATCCGCTCCAGTGTCATACCCGCCAAATCGGGGTCACGCCGGGCGTGGCACAGAATCACGGCCAGGCGCAGTGTCATGAGCTGGGCAACAAGGTCGTTCTCGGCCAGGACGGCTTCCAGCTTGCGCAGCTTGCCACGGTGCCCCAACACCAGCAGGCTGAGGCGGTGCATTTCGGAAAGTGAAAAACCCATGGCGTCCGCATTGTCCAGAATGTAGGCGCCATGCTTGTGGTAATCGCTGTGGGAGATGTGGCTGCCAATCTCGTGCAACTGGGCCGCCCAGCTTAGTTTGCGCAGGAGGTTGGCTTGATTCGCAAGGTTTGACGTGGGCTGTGTTGCCATCAGTTGGGTGAACAATTCAGTGGCCACCTTGCCAACCCGCTCTCCATGGGTGGTATCCACGGCAAATTTTTTCTCCAGACGGTGCACGCTTTTGAAGCGTAAATCGTCTTCGGTGTGGGTGGTCCCCAGCAGGTCACAAATCAGGCCGTGGCGCAGACCACCGGCCGCCCGCTGCATGCTCTGAATGCCCAACAGGCTGAACACCGCGCGCATGACGCTCACGCCGCCCCCGATGATGGCTTTGCGGTCTTCGCGCATGCCGGGTAGTTTGAGCCGGTCCGCGCTTTGGGCTAGCACCAATTTTTCAAGCAACCAGTCCAGTCCATCCTGTGTCACCGTGTCGGCGGGCCAGCCTGCCGCAACCAACACGTCGCCAATGGCGCCTACGGTGCCCGCGGACCCGTAGGCGGCATCCCAGAGTTCGGGGTGGTAGGCATCCAGGGCTTCATCCAAAACGGCCTTGGCGGCAATTTCAGCAATTTCGAACGATTTTCGGGTGAATTGACCATTGGGGAAGTAGCGGTTGGACCAGGCGATGCTGCCCACCCGGTACGACTCCATGACTTGGGGGACAACACCATGGCCCAGGATGAGTTCGGTGGAACGGCCGCCGATGTCAATCACCAGGCGGCGCTCCTCCGAGCGCTCCAGCATTTGGGCCACGCCTTGGTAAATCAGGCGCGCTTCCTCGCGCCCTGAAATCACATCAATGGGAAAGCCCAGCACCTGGGTGGCTCGGCTCAGAAACTCGTCGCGGTTGCGGGCTTCGCGCAGGGTTTGGGTGGCGACGGCACGTACTTCGTCCACATTGAAGGCCGCCAGCCGTTCCCCAAAGCGCGCCAGACAGTCCCAGCCACTTTGCATGGCTTGGGGCGTCAGGTTGCGGTTTTCGTCGAGCCCGGCGCCTTGGCGCACGGTTTCTTTTAAGTATTCGGTGCGCCGGAATTCACCATGATCTACCCGTCCGATTTCAAGCCGGAAACTGTTGGAGCCCAAATCTACAGCGGCCAGGCGATTTCCGTTTTGCATTCGCTTTTGTCTCTTCGAGTTTTTGACGGTCATGAGCATAGCACTGGCTCCAAAGTGGTCCTGGAGCGGGCCAAGTGCTAACCGACCAGCCGCCCGCCGGCCGCGATCATGCTCTGGGTGACAAAGGTGCCGCTGCGGGCTTTGGCCTCCAACGCAATATGGAAGCCGCCCAAGTCCATGGAACTGCGTTTTTGCAGCGCTTGCAAGACGCTTTGGCGGGTGAGGGGACCATCGACGCTTTGGAGCATTTCAAAAGTGTAGCGTGCGGCTACAAACCCTGCCAGGCTATGGGCGGTTGGCGGTTCATCAAACAGGCGCCCCAAGGTCTCACGGTACGTTTTGACAATCGGCAGGTTCGAGTTCACCATGGGCACCACCTGGGTTGCAATCACCGAGGCGTACCGTGAGCCGCCCATTTGCGACAAGGTTTGCAGGTTGACATCGGACATGGCGATGATGTAACGCTGCGCGGCCTGTTTGTCGATGCCCTGAGAAAATTGCAGCAGTTCGGGTGTGCCGCCAATGAAGATGAGGACGCGGGGGCTGTCGGCGCTCAGGGCACTTCCCAGTTGCTGCAGATCGGTCGTGGGGCTGTAAGACTTGAGTCGTATTTTCAGCCTGGCGGCGGTTTGCTCCATACCGTCCCGGTAAGCCGCATATTCGGCGGCAGTTCCGTAGACTGCGCCCAGCTCCGGAATTCCCATGGTGGACAGGTTTTTGATGGCATGGACTATCTGGTCTTGGCGCGACGCGAATATGGGAAAGGTGTTGTCCGCGTTATTGACGTCCAGGTTTTGCAGCCAAGGTGCCACATGGGCCATGTCGGGCACTTCACGCCGCAAAATGTCTCTCACATGGCTGGCCGCCCGATCACCCGCGGTGCCAAACAGGGCGAGGTATTGGGGCAGGTTTTTGAGTGTGCCGAGCGTCGCACGCACGCCGGCGGCGCTGTCGTCAAATTCCAGTACCTCATGGTGTATGGCTTTACCCCGGACGCCGCCTTTGGCATTGATGTCCTTCCATGCCGCCCGTGAGCCGACCAAGAAATCCTTGGAAACATCAATCTGGCTGGGGGACATGTCCACGATTTGAACCACTGTGGGTTTGCGCCCATTGGCGCTGCCCGTCGGGGCCTGGGCCCACGCGGGAATGGCACTGGCGGCGGCAAGGCCGAACGTGGCGCCCAAGAGGGCGCGGCGACGGGGATGGTGTAGGGATGGCATCGTTTTTTTGAATAAATGGTAATGGATGAATCCGTGGAATCTGCATTCATTTGCTATTAAATAGATAGCTGCTTACGCACTATCTATAAGGGCTTGAATGCGATTTGATATCTAGATCCGGCGCCAACAACTCGCCGGACCCGAACGGTGCTTATTTCTTTACCGGAGGCACGAGCACCGCGTCCACCAGATGCAGAACGCCATTGGTGGCGGCAATGTCGGCCTGGGTGACCGCAGCGCTTTCAATCGTTACAAAATCGCCAGCCTTGGACAGGGCGACCTTGGCGCTGTTGAGGGTCTTTACGTCGCTGTTCTTGACGTCAGCGGCCATGGTTTTGCCGGGGATGACATGGTAGGTGAGCAAACTCTTGAGTTTTTCCGGGTGTTGGGCCAAATCGTCCATGGTCTTGGCGGGGACGGCTTTGAAAGCATCATTGTTTGGCGCAAACACCGTGAATGGACCCGGTGTTTTGAGGGTTTCGGTCAGACCGGCTTGGTTTACCAAGCTGTTCAGTGTGCTGAGCGAAGGGGTGCTGGCAATGGTGTCGGCGAGGTTGACGGGCGCTGGTTTGGTAGCGCAGCCGACTATGCTGGCGACAAGGGCTGCGGCGAGCACGGCACGGCGGGTGGTGGTAATGAGGGTGCTGCTTGTCATGGGTTTACTCCAGTTTGAAACCCACGAGCGTAGAAAACTTGTGTGACGACGATGTGACAATTTTTTGAAATAGGAGTGACAAAGTCCATTTTTAAAAACGGAAGTCCTTGTTGTGTTTTGTCACACGGATGTCACAAATTCTTCTTAAAGTGCAGGCATTCCTTAACCAACCTACCAAGGGTATTTGATGAACTTCTCTTTTGACCGCGCTGTTCTGGCCGTGCTGGCAACAACGTCTTTGAGTTTTGCAGGTGCAGTCAGCGCCCAGGAAATTACCGGTGCGGGTGCCAGCTTTCCGGCGCCCATTTATTCCAAGTGGGCCTCGGACTACTACAAGGCCACGGGTGTCAAAGTGAACTACCAGTCCATCGGCTCCGGTGGTGGGATCAAACAAATTGATGCGAAGACGGTGGATTTTGGTGCATCGGATGCGCCATTGAAAGACGAAGAGTTGGCCAAAAAGGGGCAGATCCAATTTCCTACCGTCATTGGCGGTGTGGTGCCGGTGATTAACGTCAAAGGCATTGAACCGGGCCAATTGAAATTGTCAGGCCAGGTCTTGGGTGATATTTATCTGGGCAAAGTGGCCCGCTGGAACGATGCGGCCATCAAGGCGCTGAACCCTACACTGGCCTTGCCAGACGCAGCCATTGCGCAGGTCCGCCGCGCCGATGGTTCTGGAACCTCATTCCTGTTTACAAATTACCTGAGCAAGGTGAATGCCGACTGGAAAGCCAAAGTGGGCGAGGGCACGGCCGTGAATTGGCCCGTGGGTGCGGGCGGTAAGGGCAATGAAGGTGTGGCGGCTTTCGTGGGTCGCCTGCCCAACTCGATTGGCTACGTTGAATATTCCTATGTCAAGCAAAACAAAATGAACTACGCCATCATGCAAAACGCATCCGGTGCATTTGTGGCGCCTGATGATGTGGCCTTCAAGGCTGCGGCTGCCGGTGCGGATTGGAGCAAATCGTTCTACCAAATCTTGACCAACCAGCCTGGCAAAGAATCATGGCCTATCACGGGTGCGACGTTCATTCTGATGCACACCAAACAAGACAAGCCTGCCAGCGCGACGGAGACCCTCAAATTCTTCAGCTGGGCCTATAAAAATGGCGAAAAAACGGCTGCAGACTTGGACTATGTGCCCATGCCCAAGGCGGTGGTGACCTCGATCGAAAAGCTCTGGGGCGAGATCAAGGATGCATCTGGCAAGCCAGTGGCCATCAAATAAGCGCTGCGACGTACTGAACCCGAATTGACGGAGCTTGTCCCCATGTCATCTACACTTGTCCGTGGGGCTTCCCCGTCTAATTCGTCTGTAATATCGTCTGCTCGCGCAATGACCAAACCTCCTCCCCTCAAGCGGCCCCGCTCGGGCCCCATGGCTGATCGCATATTCGGCTGGATGGCCAAGGGGGCGGCGCTGCTGACCCTGGGCTTGTTGTTGGCAATTTTGACCTCACTCACCATCAGTGCGTGGCCCGCGATCAGCAAATACGGGTTTTCCTTTTTGACAAGTACCTCATGGGACCCTGTGAAAGAGGAATTTGGCGGCTTGGTCATGATCTACGGAACGGTGGCCACCTCCCTGATCGCTTTGCTGATTGCTGTGCCGGTGAGTTTCGGTATTGCCTTGTTCTTGACGGAGTTGTCGCCTGCATGGCTTAAACGTCCTTTGGGCACGGCTGTGGAGTTGCTGGCGGCGATTCCCTCCATTGTGTACGGCATGTGGGGTTTGCTGGTTTTTGGCCCGGTGCTTTCCACCTACGTGCAGCAGCCCTTGCAGGCCCTGTTTTCCGATGTGCCGTATCTCGGGGCTTTCGTGTCGGGCCCGCCTGTGGGCATTGGTATTTTGTCGGCGGGCATCATTTTGGCGATCATGATTATTCCGTTCATCTCTGCGGTCATGCGGGATGTATTTGAAGTGACTCCCCCCTTGTTGAAAGAGTCCGCCTATGGGCTGGGCGCCACCACCTGGGAAGTGGTGTCCAAGGTAGTGCTGCCTTACACCAAAACGGGTGTTATCGGGGGCATCATGCTGGGACTGGGGCGTGCCATCGGAGAGACCATGGCGGTCACCTTTGTCATCGGCAACTTCAATCAGCTGGACTCGGTGAGCCTGTTTCAGGCTGCCAACAGCATTACCTCGGCATTGGCCAACGAATTTGCAGAAGCGGGCGAGGGCTTGCACCAGGCTTCGCTGATGTATCTGGGGTTGGTGCTTTTCTTTATTACCTTTGTCATCCTGTCCTTGTCCAAAGTGCTGCTGTTACAGCTGCGTAAAGGCGAGGGAGAAAAAACATGAGCACTTCTGCGCTGCATCAGGCCCGTTTGGCCAAGTTTGCGCGACGCAAACAGGTCAATACCCTGGCAACCACCCTGGCACTTTTGGCCATGGGATTCGGCTTGTTCTGGCTGTTCTGGATTCTGTGGGAAACCATTCGCCTGGGGTTTGACGGCATGGCCTGGGCCACGCTGACCCAGATGACACCACCTCCCAATGAAGAAGGCGGTCTGGCCAATGCCATCTACGGCTCGTTCTTGATGGTGTTGCTGGCCACGTGTGTGGGCACACCCGTGGGTGTGATGGCAGGTATCTACCTGGCAGAGTTCGACACCAAAAGCTGGTTTGCTTCTCTGACCCGTTTTGTCAACGATATCTTGCTGTCCGCCCCGTCCATTGTGGTGGGCCTGTTCGTCTACGCGGTGGTGGTATCGCGTTTTAAATCGTTTTCTGGGTATGCCGGCATTTTGGCGCTGTCCCTGATTGTGATTCCCGTGGTCATTCGCACCACCGAGAACATGCTGCAACTGGTGCCCGCTGGTTTGCGTGAAGCGGCCTATGCGCTGGGTGCGCCCAAGTGGAAAGTGATATTGAGCATCACCCTCAAGGCAGCGCGGTCCGGGGTGATCACCGGTGTCTTGCTGGCCGTGGCCCGCATTGCCGGCGAAACAGCACCCCTGTTGTTTACGGCACTGAGCAACCAGTTCTGGACCTCCAGCCTGGGAGAGCCCATGGCCAGTTTGCCGGTGACCATTTTCAAGTTCGCCATGAGCCCGTATGAAAACTGGCAAAAGCTGGCATGGGCCGGTGTGTTCCTGATCACAGCGGCGGTCCTGGGCCTGAATATTTTGGCCCGTATCCTGACTCGCAGCAAAATTTGACCGGGCTCTGAGCCCTCTAATCTGAAAAACACCCTATGCTAAGTACCACTTCAGCGCCGGAAAAAACAAAAATTTCGGTCAAAGACCTCAATTTTTACTACGGCAAGTTTCACGCGCTCAAGGGCATCAATCTGGAAATTCCAGAAAAGAAGGTCACGGCGTTTATTGGTCCTTCGGGCTGTGGTAAATCGACCCTCTTGCGTATTTTTAACCGGATGTTCGAGCTCTACCCTGAGCAAAGGGCAGAAGGGCAAATCTTGCTGGATGGCGAGAACCTGCTGACCAGCAAGGAAGATGTCGCTTTATTGCGCGCCAAAGTAGGCATGGTCTTCCAAAAGCCCACACCGTTTCCCATGTCGATCTATGACAACATCGCCTTTGGCGTGAAGCTGTTTGAGTCTTTGAACGCCTCCGACATGGACGAGCGTGTGGAATGGGCCTTGCGCAAGTCCGCACTGTGGTCCGAGGTCAAGGACAAGTTGAACCAAAGCGGCTCCAGCCTGTCGGGTGGGCAGCAGCAGCGTCTGTGTATTGCACGCGGCATTGCCATCAAGCCCGAGGTTCTGTTGCTGGATGAGCCTTGTTCTGCGTTGGACCCGATTTCTACCGCCAAGGTGGAAGAGTTGATCGTAGAGCTCAAGAGCGACTACACCGTGGTGATCGTCACCCACAACATGCAGCAGGCAGCCCGTTGCAGCGACTACACGGCCTATATGTATTTGGGCGACTTGATGGAATTTGGCTCCACCGAGCAAATGTTCTTCAAGCCCACCCGCAAGGAAACAGAAGACTACATCACTGGTAGGTTTGGTTAGATTGAGAGGAGATTACATGTCCGATAAGCACTTATCCACCCAGTTCGACAGCGAACTGACCTCTGTCTCCAGCCGCGTCATGGAGCTTGGCGGCTTGGTCGAGTCCCAAATTCGCCAGGCCATCTACGCGCTGTCCCAGTTCAGCGTGGAAGTGGCCAATGAAGTCAGCGCCCGGGAGGCTCGGGTGAATGCCATGGAGATTGAGATTGACCATGATCTCTCCTCCATCATTGCGCGCCGGCAGCCTACCGCGCGGGATTTGCGTTTGCTCATCGCCATCTCCAAAACCACGGCCAATCTGGAGCGCGTGGGGGATGAGGCGGAAAAAATTGCCCGCATGGTGCGCTCCATCATCCACAGCGGCGCCCCCCGGTCCTTGCCCTCCTTGGAGCTGCGCGTGGCTGCGGATCTGGCCTCTGGCTTGCTCAACAAGGCCCTGGATGCATTTGCACGGCTGGACGTGGCGGCTGCGGTGGCCATCCTCAAGGAGGATGACTTGATCGACAAGGAGTTCGACGGTTTTGTGCGCAAGCTCATCACTTACATGATGGAAGACCCCCGCATGATTTCCCCCAGCCTCGACCTGCTGTTTCTGGCCAAGGCGATTGAGCGCATCGGCGACCACGCCAAGAACATCGCTGAGTTCATTATTTATGTGGTCAAGGGAGAAGATGTGCGCCATGCCACGATTGAAAAAATTGAGTCTGTTGTCAGATGAGAAACATGCCAACGGTCCTGGTGGTGGAGGACGAGCCTGCCATTGCTGAACTCATCGCCGTGAACCTGCGGCACAACGGCTTTCGGCCTACCTGGGCCATGGACAGCGCCAGTGCCCAGTGCGAGCTGGATGCCGCGCTGCCCGACCTGATTCTGCTGGACTGGATGCTGCCCGGAGAGAGTGGGCTGGTGCTTGCCAAACGTTGGCGTGCCCACCCCCGAACCAAGGCGGTGCCCTTGATCATGCTCACCGCGCGTGGCGACGAGTCGGACCGTGTGGCGGGCTTGGATGCCGGTGCCGACGATTACATTGCCAAGCCCTTTTCCACCAAAGAGTTGTTGGCACGCATCCGTGCGGTGCTGCGCCGGCGCGCGCCCGAGCCCGTGGGGGAAGCGATTTCTGTGGGCGGTCTGACTTTGGACCCCGGCACGCACCGTGTGTCTTTTGAAGACCGGCCTATCAAGCTGGGCCCCACCGAATTCAAGTTGCTGCACTACCTGTTGGGGCACGCAGAGCGTGTCCACAGCCGAGCCCAGTTGCTGGACAAGGTCTGGGGTGACCATGTGTACATTGAAGAGCGCACGGTGGATGTGCACGTCAAGCGTTTGCGAGAAGCCCTGGGCCAAGCCGGTGCTTTGGTTGAGACCGTGCGTGGTGCGGGCTACCGCTTGACCGCCAAGCCGTTGGACAGCCCGGCAGGCCAGACGGCGGTGGAACGCTTGAGCGCCTGACCTGCGGCACACCCGGATGTTGTGGCGTTTTTTTTCTTTCTTCGTTTGCCAGGCATTGTCAGCAGGGGCGGGCTGGTATCTGGCGCTGTACGGTGACGCGTGGCTGGGGGCACTGGCCATGGCGATTGTGGGGGGCTACGTCTGGCTGAGTTTTGATGCCTTGCGGGGCGCGCGTTTGCTGCGCTGGCTTCGCAAAGGTGAAACCGACAGTGTTGCATTGGGCCACGGGCTTTGGGGCGAAGTGTCTGATCGCGTCCGGCGTCTGGTGCGCGTGCATGACCGTTTGGCGGTTGAAAGTGAAGGGCGTCTGCAGGATTTTCTGGCGGCGCTGCAGGCATCCCCCAATGGGGTGGTGCTGCTGGATTCGCAGGGACGTATTGAATGGTTCAACCAGACGGCAGCCACCCATTTCGGTTTTGATGCGCGGCGCGACATGCTGCAGCATTTTGGCAACCTGGTGCGCGACCCTGGATTTGCGGCCTACTTGGCCGGACGCGATTTTCGCCACGATGTGGTGATGCCTGGGCGCGATAACACCAGTTCCAAGCCGGTCAAACTCTCGGTGCACCTGCACTCCTATGGGGAAGGGCGCAGCCTGCTGCTGTCCCGCGATATCACCGCGGTGGAGCAGGCCGATGCCATGCGGCGCGATTTCGTGGCCAATGTGTCGCACGAGATTCGCACGCCCTTGACCGTGTTGGCTGGCTTTGTGGAAACATTGCAGTCGCTGCCCCTGAATGCCGATGAACGCCAGCGTTACCTGGGCCTGATGTCCCAGCAGGCCCAGCGCATGCAAACCCTGGTGACGGACTTGTTGATGCTCTCCCGCCTGGAAGGCAGCCCGCTGCCGCCCACCCAGGAATGGGTTTCCGTCGCTGCCTTGATGGCGCAATGCCAGCAAGATGCGCACGATTTGTCCAGCGTCTTGGGGGCACGCACGCAGGACATTGGTTTTGAGGTGGATGGCGAGTGCGAAGTATCCGGCTCCGGCGCCGAGTTGTTGAGTGCCATGTCCAACTTGATTGGCAACGCCATCCGGTACACCCCTGTGGACAAAACGATCCGGGTCTGTTGGAAGACGACGCCAGAAGGGGGGGCGAGGTTCAGCGTCCAGGATACGGGGCCAGGCATTGCACCGGAGCACATCGCGCGCCTGACCGAGCGCTTTTACCGTGTGGACCGCAGCCGCTCGCGGGACACCGGGGGAACCGGCTTGGGACTGGCCATTGTCAAACATGTGGCGCAACGCCATGGGGCCGAGTTGGGCATCGACAGCGTGCCCGGCAAAGGCTCCCATTTTTCGATTACCTTCCCGGCGCAACGCGTGCGCCGACTTCGGCTGGTGCTGGCCTGAAGCCAGTTTTGAGGGCGGTGTATGCGCTAGCGCACCGGCTTCAGGGTCAGCGTGCTTTGGGTGTGGGCCTTGACGTCTGCTGCACTCAGGTATTGGGGCACGTACAGGCCTTCGGCAAATTGCTCCGCCTGGTCGGCATAGTGGGCGTCGAATAACACCCCGCTTTGGCCCACCGGATTGATGCCTACGGCCTTGCTGGCATCGGCGAAATCAACCACCCGCCGGGTGGACGGCCCATAACTCGCTGGCCAGGGTGCCGTGCCGATGTCGCTGGAGAGGTTGTTGGGAACTTCACGGCCTCCGGCAACTGCGAATGGCCCGACGTTGAACAGCAGATTCAGTGGCTTTTGCAGGCCCAGGGGATGGCCATGGGTCAGGGTGTGCGTCTGGCCCCAGGACCAGGACAGCAGGCTTTTGCCATACAGGCTTTGCAAGTGCTCCAGCGCGTCATGCCAGGCCACCCGTACGGTTTCGAAACGGCTCTCTTTGGGGGATGTGTCCACGTTGTCCCACCAGGGGGATTTGGCGTCTGCCGCCAGCAAGGGCAGGGCGGAATCCAGGGCCCGGGTACGCAGCAGGTTATCGAACTGCACTTCGCCCAACTCATCGGCCATGGCCGCGTGGGCCAACTGGTACAGCAGCTCGCTGAACAGGGTGGCGGCGATGCTGTCGCGGGTGTAGCTGCCATCCCATTTTTCCAGCGGCTCCAAGAACGCTTTTTCGTTCGGGTCGGTGACCACGGCGCGGAGCACGGGCAGCAGGTCTTTGAGGACGCGCGCGCTGTAATCGGTGCCTGCGTCGAGCTGCAATGCTTGAGCACCGGCCGTGTCCCATTTGCGCTTGGGGTTGTCCAGCATCAAGTCCAGGCGTTGCGCCCGGTCAGCCAGGTTGTAGTAGCCAGGGACGGGTACACCGCTGCTGGGTTTGGGCTGGTGGTTGGCCGACACAATGTAGCCGCGCGGCGGGTTTTCCTCTTGCGGGTTGAAGCTGAAGTTGTAGAAGCCCAGTTTTTCAGCCTCCCCTTTGCTGGCATTCAGAATAAAAGTCGGGTTCACGCCCTCGGGACGGATCGGCAATTTGGCCGCCGCCCACCAAGCGATGTCGCCAGCGGCGTTGGCCCACACCACGTTCAAACCCGGGGAGTGGATTTTGTTGGCCGCAGTGCGGGCCTTTTCGCGTGTATCGGCGCGGTTCAATTCATAAAAGGCCTGCAGCACCGGGTTCTCGGTTTCCAGAAAGGCCCACCACATGGCAACGGGTGTTTTGCCGTAGTTCTCGCTAAATGCATCGGTGATGATGGGGCCGTGCGGCGAGCGCCGCAATTTGAGCTGCACGGGGGCTGCACCCTTGACGGCAATCGTTTCAGTGCGTGTTTTCAGGTCCACCCATTGGTCCTGGTACCAGACCTGTTTGGCATTGGCCGGGTTCACTTTTTCGGCGATCAGGTCCACGTCGTCGTTCTGAAACATCGTGATGCTCCAGCCGAATTGGGCGTTGTGGCCCAGCAGCGCCACGGGGTTGAGCGCCTGGTAATGGCCGTACAGGTCAAAGCCCGGGGCGCTCAGGTGGGCCTCGTACCACACCGCCGGCGCCGAATAACCGATGTGCGGGTCGCCAGCCAGAATCGGCTTGCCGCTGGCCGTGCGTCGGCCCGAAATGGCCCAGGCATTGCTGCCTTCAAAGAGGGGAATCGCAGCTGCATCCAGCGCTTTCTGGCTGTTCAGCGCCAATTGGTTCAGGTTTTTCCAATCTCCGCTGTCCAGTACGGGCGCTGCTTGCGCCAGCACGCCCTCGGGGTGCCAGTCGATGTCAAAGACCTTCAGGTAGTCGGCGCCCAGGTGATCGCGGATGTAGGTGAGCGCGGGTTCTGTTTTAAAGGCGGCGGCAAAACTGTAGGCCAGGTAGCCTGAAACCGCAAAGGTGTCTTGCGGCGTGAACGGGCGTTTGGGAATGCCGAGGATGTCAAATTCCAGGGGCGCTTTGTGGCTGGCCTGGTATTGGTTAATGCCGTCCAGGTAGGCCAGCAAGGCTTGGCTGGCCGGGCTGCCCAGGTCCAGCTGGGCGACAGCCTCGTCGGCCCGTGCGCGTATGCCCAGGGTGCGAAACAGCTTGTCGGTGTCCAGCAGTTTGGGGCCCAAAATTTCGGCCAACTCACCCCTGGCCAGGCGGCGCACGATTTCCATTTGGAACAGCCGGTCTTGCGCATGCACATAACCCAGCGCCCGGTACATATCGGACTCATTCTCCGCGCGGATGTGGGGCACGCCGCGTTCGTCATAGTTCACACGCACGGGCGCTTGCAGATTGCGCAGGCCGGCCGCACCACTGCGCACCGGTTGCTTGGTATGCACATACCAGGCGCCCGCGCCGCCCACTGCAATGAGCGCCGCAAGCAGCGTGGCGCTGAGAATTTTGAATCCGATGTGCATGTGCTGCGTCTCCTACTCGTTTGCGAGGACAGGCCCGCGTACCAAGCAGGCGGGCGGTGCCGAACTGCGCATCATAAAGCGCGTGTCTGCAGCGGCGCAGTTCGGCCAAGAAGGGCGCCAGCTGGGTGCCCAAGTCCTGCGCACTCAGGTCAATTTCGTATCCAGCGTGCGGTGCGCCATTTGCAGCAAGTCCAGCCAGCCCGTGCCCTCGTGCATCAGCCGCGCGCTGGGGAAGTATTTATAGAAGGTGGCGTCCCCCAGGCCGGCGGTCCGGGCGATTTGTTGCATGGTGGTGCGCATGCATCAGTACCCCAGGCCGTAGCCCGCAGCGATCAGCCAGGGCCCCAGAACCAGCGCCGCCCAGAAAGGCGATTTGGGGAAGGCCGTGATTCCCGCGAGGGCGGTTACCAGGACGTAGACGCCCAGAATCTGGAGCAAGGCCAGGTCACCCACCGCCACGGCGTGGATGGCGACATGCCCAGCCGCCATGAGCAAGGGGCCAAAGATCACAAACCAGAACGCGGTGCGCCGGGCCTCCGGCGCGGGTGCGGCAAATTGCCCGACATAGCCAGCAGAGACGGCCTCGGCCAAGGGCTTTTTGTACTTGACCAGGCCAAAAACCAGATGGGCCAAGCCCAGGGCGAATGTGAGCCAGGCGACGAGGTGGGGCATACCGGGGGTCCTTCGGAAGGTGTAAATGTGATGGAAATGTTTATTAAATATACTTGCTATTGTTAATTATTGCAATTTATTGAAAATTTGAATAGTAAATATTTAATATTGGCGTGTTGGGGCCTTGTGGGGCCATTGGTACCTTGGGTGGGAAAGTGGGGGGGGAGGGGGGGCTGCAGCCGTGTTCAGCGGCCGCCAGCAAGGGCTGTGGCCAGCCGAACGGCTTCCAGGCCGCTGCGCACCGCCCCTTCCAGCGTGGCGGGGTAGGGGCCCGCCACATAGTCGCCGCAGGCCAGCAGGCCGGGGGCAATGGCCTGGGCCGGGCGCACCAAGCCGGGGGTGCAGGCAAAGGTGGCGCGCTTTTCCACCACGGTTTGCACCGGCAGCAGCGCCAGGCCCAGTTGCACTTGGGCCTGCTCCAGCACTTGGCGTTGCAAGGCCTCGCGCTCCCCCGCGCTGGCGCTGACCACAAAGGCCAGCAGCCCCTGGGGTCCACCCAACTGGCCCCGGTCGAAGACGAACTGGGCGGGGGCATCCGTGGGGTGGCTGCGCAGGGCCAGCATGGGCTGGGACAGGTGCGCACCGGGGGCGTAAGCGTAGACGGTGGCAATGGCCTCAAACTGCAAGGTCTGGGCTACAGCGGTCCATTGCCGCAGTGCTTTTGCTATCAATTCAGGAGCTGCTTGCGCATATTCCATAAGGGCTGAGGCCGCATTGGACGATGAAGTGGCCCAGAGGACGGCGTCAAACGGCGCACCGTTGATGCACCAGCGGCCCGAGGCGGTGCACGCCAACTGCTCCACCCGCGTGCCCAGCCGCACGCTGCCGCCCTGGGCCTGCACCCAGTCGGCGGCGGCCTGTGGAAACAGGCGGGCCAGATCGACCCGGGGCAAGAGCAGGTTGGAAGCGCCCTGGCCGCCCAGCAGCGAGTCTTTGAGCACGGTCAGGAACACCTGGCCGCTGGCCCGCTCGGCCGGGGTGTTCAGGGCCGAGACACACAGCGGGTCGATCAGGGTCTCCAACACCCGGGGGCTCAGCGTGTGGCACAGCTGGGCCACCGAGGTGCCTGGGGCGCAGGCAAAGCCTCCCAGTTGCCAGCCCGCAGCGGCCTTCAGCAAGGACCATTTGTCGGTCCAACTCCAGCCCACCGCCCCCAGAATGCCGCCCAAGGCGTCCAGCGGGGCGAACCAGCGCGGCAGCGCCAGGCCGGAGCCGTCGGGAAACTGCAGGGTGAGCGGCAGGCGCAGACAGGCGGTTTCGGGGTCCACGCCGACCTGGCGCATCAGCCGCAGGGTTTCGGAGTAGGCCCCGATCATGATGTGCTGGCCGTTGTCCAGCACTACGTTTGAGCCATCGGGCAGCGTGCCCTGCAAGGCTCTGGCCCGCCCACCGACTGCGCGGGCTGCTTCAAAAACGGCAGCAGTGTGGCCCGCCTGCGTGGCCGCCACCGCAGCCGCCATTCCCGCCCAACCGGCACCGACGATGGCGATCTTCATGGCGTGGGGGGCGCATGGAGTGCCGCCGGGCCGCCCCAAGGCACGAAAGCCCCCTTGGGGGGCAGCGACGACACGCAGTGCGGGAGCGTGGGGGTCACATCCGCCCCAGCGCCTGCACCTTCCACGCCAGCCAGAATTTGCGCAGGGGCGTGAGGCTGACGCGTTGGTGCAGCACCTGGAACTTGTCGCGTTCGATCTCGTTCAACAGGGCGCGGTAGATGCTGGCCATCATCAGCCCGGGCTTCTGGGTGCGGCGGTCTTCCGGGGGCAGCAGGGCCAGGGCTTCGTCGTACAGGCCTTGTGCACGCTGGGCCTGGAATTGCATCAGCGCGGTGAAGCGGTCGGAGTAGGTGCGCTTCAAAATCTCGTGCGCCTTGACGTCAAACTGCTGCAACTCGTTCACCGGCAGGTAGATGCGCCCGCGTAGCGCGTCTTCGCCCACGTCGCGGATGATGTTGGTGAGCTGCAGGGCCTGGCCCAGTTTGTGGGCATAGGCGGTGGTCTGGGATTGCGTCTGGCCAAAGATGTTGGCGGCCACTTCGCCCACGATACCGGCCACCAGGTGGCAGTAGCGCTGCAGGCCGGGGTAGTCCAGGTAGCGGGTCTGGTTCAGGTCCATCTGGCAGCCTTCGATCACGGCTTGCAGGTGGCGCTGTTCAATCTGGTAGTCGGCGGCCAGAGGCATCAGGGCCTGCATCACCGGGTGGCTGGGCTGGCCGGCATACGCTTTGGCAACTTCGCCCTGCCACCACGCCAGTTTGGTGGCGGCCACACCGGGATCGACCATGTCGTCCACCACGTCATCGACCTCCCGGCAAAAGGCGTAAAACGCGGTGATGGCGGCGCGCCGGGGCTTGGGTAAAAACAAAAAAGCGTAATAAAAGCTGCTGCCCGAGGCGGCGGCTTTTTCTTGGACGTATTGCTCTGGATTCATGGGGCGTATTGTCGCGGGCATTTAGGGTTCGTTACGTAATAACCAGTGCATTTGGCCGTCGGATTTGGGATGCAGTGCTAGGCGCAAAGCGTGACATGTGGCTCTGCCACATGAGCGATTTGTAACGACGCAATGCGCCCAAAGCTGACGAGCCAAATGTGCATGTTATTGCGGAGCGAGCCCTTATTTACATCCACAGGGCGCGCCACAGCATGAGAGGCGCGTCCCACCAGCGCAGCGTGGGGCGCTGGGTGAGGGTGGCAAAGTGCAGGGCCTCGATGCGGTCCAGAATGCGCAGGCCGCCTTGCACCACCAGGCGCAGCTCCCAGCCGGCCCGGCCCGGTATTTTGTGCACCAATGGAGCACCTTTTAGCATCCTAGCCCGCGCAGAATGTGCGCAGGCAGCTATTAATTTTGTAGCAAAAGTGGTTTGCCTGCGCGCCAGAAGGTCCTGCGGGTCCACGCCAAACTGGCTGCAGTCCTGCCGGGTGAGGTAGTAGCGGCCGCGCGGAATGTCCACACTCAGGTCTTGCCAGAAGTTGATCAATTGCAAAGCGGTGCAGATGTCGTCGCTCTCCCGCAGGGCCTGGGGCTCAGCCACGCCGTACAGGTGCAGCAGCAGGCGGCCCACTGGGTTGGCCGAGCGGCGGCAGTAGTCCAGCAGTTCGGCCTCATTGGCGTAGCCCGCCTGGTCGCGGGTTTTTTCGGTGTCTTGTACAAATGCGTCCAGCAGGTCGTGCAGGGCCTGCACCGGCAGGCCGTGGGCGCGCAGGGTGTGCTGCAGCGGGCCAAACACGGCAGCCCAGCGGCCGCTGGGGTTGGTGCCCATGGCTGCCCCGCTGGCTTGGGCAAGGGCCGCCTGGGCGGTCGTGTTCAGCGCCTGGCGGTAGTCCTGCAGGTCTTGCAGCCGCTGCGCTGGCGTGGCGTCGCCTTCGTCGGCCAGGTCATCGGCGGTGCGGGCAAAGTGGTAAATGGCGGCAATGGGTGCACGCAGCTCGGCCGGGCACAGCCAGGACGCCACCGGGAAGTTTTCGTAGTGCTGGATCGGAGCGGGGGGCAGGGGGGCGGTGGGGGCGGGCACATGCATGGGGAGGGATTTTGCCTGCATTCCGGGGGCACAGCCCCACATGCAGATGCCCCTGGGTTGCGCGGGTAGACTGGGACCTTTCGGGCAAAACAACAATCCCTATTTGGAGACCGCATGGCCATTGACCTTGATTTTGGTGGTGAGTTGGCGCTGCTCATCCAAGGGGTTGACCAACTGGATATTGGGTTCACCGTGTTCGACCGCCACCTGGTGATGGTGGCGGCGAACCGGCGGTTTCAGGCACTTTTGAACTTTCCAGACCACCTGTGCCGCCCCGGCACGACGATGGAGGACGCCTTGCGCCACAACGCCGCGCAAGGGGAGTATGGGCCGGGTGACGTTGAAGACCAGGTGCGCCAGCGCCTGGAGCTGTCGCGCCAGTTTTTGCCCCACCGGTTTGAACGCATGCGCCCCGACGGCACCATCATCGAGGTCTGCGGCCACCCTTTGCCCAGCGGCGGCATGGTCACCACCTACACCGACGTCACCATCCCCCGCCAGCGTGAGCAGGCCTTGCGCGACCTGAGCGCCGAACTGGAGCAGCGGGTGGAGGCGCGGACCCGGGAGCTGCGCCACCGCGAGGCCGAGTTGGCCCGCAAGGCGGCGTTGCTGGAGTCGGTCATCAGCAATGTGAACCAAGGCATCAGTTTCATCAACGCCGATTTGGAGTTGGAGCTGTGCAACCAGAAATTTGCCGAGCTGTTGCAACTGCCTGCCGAGTTGTGCCAGCCTGGGATGCGGTTTGAGGAACTGGCCCGTTACAACGCTGCGCGCGGCGAATACGGGCCGGGTGAGGTGGAGGAGCTTGTGCGCAGCCGTATGGAGGTGGCCAAAAAGTTTGTTCCCCACCGCTTTGAGCGTACCCGGCCCGGTGACGGCGTGACCCTCGAAATCACGGGCATGCCCACCCCCGACGGCGGCATGGTGTCCACCTACCTGGACATCAGCGAGCGCAAAGCCAGTGAGCACGCCTTGCGCCTGGAGCGTGAGCGCTTAAGCAGCATTTTGAAAGGCAGCAATGCGGGTGCCTGGGAGTTCAATTTCCAAACCGGCGAGGTGCGGGTCAATACGCGCTGGGCCGAAATGATCGGACACACGGTGGCGGAGCTGGCGCCGATCACCGTAGACACCTTGCTGCGTTTGTGCCACCCGGAGGACCTGGCCCTCGCCAACGCGGCGATTGCCCGGCATGTGAAGGGAGAAACGGAGTACTACCGCTGCGAGCACCGGGTGCGGCACAAAGAGGGCCATTGGATCTGGGTGACCGCACATGGACAGGTTTCGGCGCGCACGGCGGATGGACGGGCCGAGTGGATTTCCGGTGCCCATCTGGAAATTACCGAGCGCAAGGAGGCGGAGCGCAGGATTCAGGAACTCAATGAAACGCTGGAAGAGCGGGTGGCCGAGCGCTCCACCCAGTTGAGCGAAGCCATGCAAACCCTGCACCATTCCCAGGAAGCGCTCGCCCGCAGTGCGGCCAAAGCGACCCTCGGCACCCTGGTGGCCAGTGTTTCACACGAGCTCAATACGCCCCTGGGCAACAGCTTGATGACGGCCAGCACCTGCGCCGACTTGGCCAAACGCTTTCAGCGCTTGGTGGAGTCCGGGCAGCTCAAGCGCTCGGACCTCAGCGCATTTGTGGGCGAGATCCGCGAAGGCAGTGATTTGATTGAGCGCAATTTGCACCGCGCAGTCGAATTGGTGCGCAATTTCAAACAAGTCGCTGCCGACCAGGCCAGCGAGCAGCGCCGCTCGTTTGATGTGGCGGCGGTGGTCCGGGAGGTGCTGGACACCCTGCGGCCCAGTCTGAAGCTGCACTCGCACCAGGTGCGGGTCGAGATCGCGCAGGAGATGTGGATTGACAGCTTTCCAGGGGCATTGGGGCAGGTGCTGATCAACCTGATCAACAACGCCTACCTGCATGCTTTTGACGGCCGTGCCAACGGCTGTGTGCGCATTGCCGCCCAGGCGCAGGAGGGGTGGGTGGACCTGCGTATTTCGGATGATGGGGTGGGCATGTCACAGGCGCTTTTGTCGCAGCTGTTCCAACCCTTTTTCAGCACCAAAATCGGCCGTGGTGGAACCGGCTTGGGCATGACGATTGTTGAAAATCTGGTGAAAAAGACCCTGGGCGGAACACTGGCCGTGGCCTCGACATGCGGGGTGGGGTCCTGTTTCCATATTCGACTGCCCCAAGTTGCACCGCGCGACGGAGATTTGGGCTTCGACGCGTCCATTTGAGGTCTGTGCTCCGGGTGCGGGAAGGGGGCGGCTTGACAATCGTTCGCATTTCCAATAAATTACTAACCAGTTGGTCATTAGTATTTTTTTGGCCTCTTGTACCACCCATAACCCCCGTCGCACCATGCCTATCCAATCCTTTCCCACCGGGGCCATGCTCATCGCTGCTGCGCTGGTGCTGTCCGCGTGTTCCAAGCCAGCCCCCCCGGAGGAGCCAATCCGTGCCGTCAAAGTGGTCACCGTGGGGGTGGACAGCATGCACTCCGGGTCCGAATTCTCGGGCGACGTGCGTGCCCGCACCGAGTCGCGTCTGGGCTTTCGGGTGGGTGGCAAGATGGTGCGGCGTCAAGCCGAGCTGGGGCAGCGGGTGAAGACCGGCGATGTGCTGGCCCAACTCGACCCCCAGGATTTGAAGCTCGCCAGCGAAGCCTCGCGGGCACAGGTGGCGGCTGCGGTCACCAACCGGGACCTGGCGGCGGCCGATTTCAAGCGTTTCAAAGAATTGCGTGAACAAAACTTCATCAGCGGCGCCGAGCTGGAGCGGCGTGAAGCCACGCTGAAGGCCGCCCAGGCCCAGGTGGATCAGGCCCAGGCGCAAGCATCGGGGCAGGGCAACCAGGCGTCTTACGCGAATTTGGTGGCCGATGTCTCCGGGGTGGTGACCTCGGTGGATGCGGAGCCCGGTCAGGTGGTGGCGGCGGGCACGCCGGTGGTGCGCATTGCGCAGGACGGTCCACGCGACGTGGTGTTTACCGTGCCGGAGGACAAAGTGGCGCTGATCAAGACCGGCTCTGCGGTGGACGTGCAGGTGTGGTCCACCAAGGCGGCGCTCAAAGGCGTGGTGCGGGAAGTGGCCGCCAGCGCCGACCCCGTCACCCGGACCTTTGGTGTGAAAGTCTCGCTGGACGCCAAAGAAACCTTGGCGCTGGGCACCACCGTGACGGTGGCGCCGCAGGCCTTGGACCGCAGCGGAGTTCAAGTCATCAAGTTGCCGACCAGTGCGTTTCACCAGGTGGGCAAGGCCTCGGCCGTGTGGGTGCTCGACACCGCCAGCATGACGGTCAAACTGCAGCCGGTGCAAATTGCCACAGCCGATGGCAACGAGGTGGTGGTGGCCGCAGGTTTGCAGCCCGGCATGCGGGTGGTGACGGCGGGCGTGCATGTGTTGTCGCCCGGCCAGAAGGTCACCATTTACAAGGAAAAATCGGCTGTAGCCCCCGTATTGTCTGCGCAAGCAGCTACAAATTCAATAGCGCCTGCAGCGAAGTAAGGTTCCCATGAAACAAGAACAACCCAAAGAGAGCTTCAACCTCTCCAAGTGGGCGCTGGACCATACGGCGCTGACCCGGTTTTTGATGATCGTGCTGCTGATTCTGGGCGCTTCGGCCTATTTCCAGCTGGGGCAGGATGAAGATCCGCCCTTCACCTTCCGCATGATGGTGGTGCGCACTTTCTGGCCCGGCGCGACGGCCCAGCAGATGGCGGAACAGGTCACCGACAAGATCGAGCGCACCTTGCAGGAAGTGCCCAACGCCGACAAGATCCGCAGCTACTCCAAGCCCGGTGAGTCCACCATTTTGTTCCAGGTCAAGGACTCGACCAAGGCCACCGACGTGTCCAACATCTGGTACACCGTGCGCAAGAAAGTGGGCGATATGCGCCTGACCTTGCCTGGTGGTATCCAGGGGCCCTTTTTCAATGACGAATTTGGCGATGTCTACGGTGTGATTTACGCCCTGGAGGCCGATGGCTTTTCCAGCGCCGAAGTCAAGGCCTTTGCCGACGAGGTGCGGCAAAAGCTTCTGCGCGTCACCGATGTGAACAAGGTCGAACTCTTTGGTGTGCAAGACGAAAAACTGTACATCGAAATCTCCCAAAAGCGGCTGGCGCAGTTGGGCCTGGACATGAACCAGGTGCTGGCCCAGTTGGCCCAGCAAAACGCCGTCGAAGGGGCGGGTGCGGTGCAAACGCCGCTGGATGTGGTGCAGGTGCGGGTCGGTGGGCAGTTTACGGCGGTGGATGATTTGAGTGCCATGCCGATTCGGGGCAGTTCAGGCAACCAGTTGCGCCTGGGCGACATTGCCGACATCAAGCGCGGCTATGTGGACCCACCGGCGGTCAAGGTGCGCCACCAGGGCCAGCAGGTCATCGCGCTGGGTGTGTCCATGGCCAAAGGCGGCGACATCATCGCCCTGGGCAAGGCCCTCAAGGTGGCGACTGACAAGATCGGCACTACGCTGCCGGTGGGCGTGCGCCTGGTCAATGTGCAAGACCAGCCCAAAGCCGTGGCTAAGTCGGTTAACGAATTTGTGGCCGTGCTGCTGGAGGCGATTGTGATTGTGCTGGCCGTGAGTGTGATCAGCCTGGGCCTGCACAAGCGCAACGGCAACGTTTCCTGGTTGAAGCGTTACTACGTGGACATGCGTCCGGGGCTGGTGGTCGGCATCACCATTCCCTTGGTGCTGGCCGTCACGTTTTTGGGCATGCTGTACTGGGGTATTGGTTTGCACAAAATCTCCCTGGGATCGCTCATCATCGCGCTGGGCTTGCTGGTGGATGACGCCATCATTGCGGTGGAGATGATGGTGCGCAAGATGGAGGAGGGCTACGACAAGGTGCGCGCCGCCACCTTCGCCTATGAGATCACCGCCATGCCCATGCTGACGGGTACGCTCATCACGGCGGTGGGTTTCCTGCCGATCGGTATTGCCAAGTCGTCCACCGGCGAATACACCTTTGCCATTTTTGGGGTGACGGTGCTGGCGTTGGTGTTGAGTTGGATTGTGTCGGTCTACTTCGTGCCCTACCTGGGAACCCTGTTCCTCAAGGTCAAGCCCCATGGTGTGGGCGAGGCGTCGCACGAGCTTTTCGATACGCCGTTCTACAACACCTTCCGCAAAACCGTGAACTGGTGTGTGCAGCACCGCTGGATCACCATTGGCGCCATGCTGCTGACTTTTGCGTTGGGCATTGTCGGCATGGGCAAGGTACAGCAGCAGTTCTTTCCCGATTCCAGCCGCCCCGAGGTCTTGCTGGATGTCTGGTACCCCGAAGGCACCGCCTTCGCCGCCAACGAAGCCACCACCAAACGCATTGAAGCCCGTCTGATGCAAGAGCCGGGCGTGGAAAGTGTGAGCACCTGGGTGGGCTCGGGCGTGCCCCGTTTTTACCTGCCCATGGACAATATCTTTCCGCAGAGCAACGCCTCGCAGTTCATCATCCTGCCCCAGGATTTGAAGCTGCGCGAGTCGATCCGCATCAAGCTGCCCGCGCTCATGGCGCAGGAATTTCCCGAGATCCGGGCCCGCGTCAAAATTTTGCCCAACGGTCCGCCCGTGCCCTATCCGGTGCAATTCCGCGTGGTCGGTGGTGAGCCGTCGGTGTTGCGCGAGCGCGCCGACGAAGTCAAGGCCGTGGTGCGCGAAAGCAGCAACATGCGGGGCGTGAACGACAACTGGAACGAGTCGGTCAAGGTCATGCGCCTGGAGGTCGACCAAGCCAAGGCGCGGGCCCTGGGGGTCACCAGCCAGTCGATTGCCCAGGCCTCCAAAACCTTGCTGGCGGGCTCCACCGTGGGCCAGTACCGCGAAGGCGACAAGTTGATTGACATTGTGCTGCGCCAACCCCTGGACGAGCGCAGTGCCATCACCGATATCGCCAACGCCTACCTGCCGACGGCGTCGGGCAAGTCGATTCCGCTGACCCAGATCGCCAAACCCACGTTCGCCTGGGAGCCCGGAGTCTTGTGGCGCGAAAACCGCGACTACTCCATCACCGTGCAGGGCGACATCGTCGAGGGCCTGCAAGGCGCCACGGTGACCGCCGAGCTGCTGCCCAAACTGCGCGCTTTGGAAGCATCGTGGAAAGCCAAGGACCTGGGGGGCTACCGCATTGAAGTGGCTGGAGCCGTGGAGGAAAGCAGCAAGGGCTCAGCCTCCATCGTGGCGGGCGTTCCCATCATGCTGTTCATCACCTTCACCCTGCTGATGCTGCAGTTGCACAGCTTCAGCCGCGCCATGCTGGTGTTTTTGACCGGGCCTTTGGGGATTGCCGGTGTGGCGGGTGCGCTGCTGCTGTCGGGTCGGCCTTTTGGATTCGTTGCTTTGCTCGGGGTGATTGCCTTGATGGGCATGATCCAGCGCAATTCAGTGATCCTGATTGACCAGATTGAGCAGGACCGTGCCAACGGCATCCCCGCCTGGGACGCCATTGTGGAGTCGGCGGTGCGGCGTTTGCGCCCGATTGTGCTCACCGCCGCTGCCGCCGTTCTGGCCATGATCCCTCTGTCGCGCTCGGTGTTTTGGGGCCCCATGGCTGTTGCCATCATGGGCGGACTCATCGTGGCCACGGTGTTAACCTTGCTGGCGCTACCGGCCATGTACGCGGCTTGGTTCAGGGTAAAAAGGGAGACGCCCGCAGCAGGTTAAAATAGCGGGCTGACCGATTTCAAATGTGAGGTCAAAGCCCGTTAGACTCTGTCCACCGGTGTTTTTGACCTTTCATGTTATTTTTTTGCGCGGGTGGCGAAATTGGTAGACGCACCAGGTTTAGGTCCTGACGCTGGCAACAGTGTGGGGGTTCGAGTCCCCCCCCGCGCACCATATCTGAGAACTTGTGGGCAGTCCCGCCGCTGAACAGCGGCAGGGCTGCCCCCATTTTTTAAAATCTAGGAGAAATACTATGGCTGTTACTGTCGAAACGCTGGAAAAGCTGGAACGAAAAATCACCCTGACCCTGCCCGTGGGGTCGATCCAGTCCGAAGTGGACGCACGTTTGCGCAAGCTCGCACGCACCGTCAAGATGGATGGCTTCCGTCCAGGCAAAGTGCCCATGAACGTCATTGCCCAGCGTTATGGCTATTCCGTGCACTACGAAGTGATGAACGACAAAGTCGGCGAGGCCTTCGCCAGCGCCGCTAACGAAGCCAAGCTGCGTGTGGCGGGCCAGCCCCGTATCACTGAAAGCGAAGCTTCGCCAGAAGGACAGATGGCTTTTGACGCGGTGTTCGAAGTGTTCCCCGAAGTCAAGATCGCCGATCTGACCACGGCTGAAGTCGAAAAGATCAGCGCCGAAGTGACCGATACTGCCATCGACAAAACCGTGGAAATCCTGCGCAAGCAGCGCCGTACCTTCGCCCAGCGTCCCCAGGACGCCGCAGTGCAAGACACCGACCGCGTGACGGTGGACTTCGAAGGCAAAATCGACGGCGAACCCTTTGCCGGCGGCAAGGCCGATGGTTACCAGTTCATCGTGGGCGATGGCCAGATGCTCAAAGAGTTTGAAGATGCCACCCGTGGCATGAAATTGGGCGAGAGCAAGACCTTCCAACTGGCTTTCCCCGCTGAATACCATGGCAAAGATGTGGCAGGCAAAACCGCCGATTTCATGGTGACCTTGAAAAAAGTGGAAGCTGCGAACCTGCCTGATGTCGATGGCGAACTGGCCAAGTCCCTGGGCATTGCGGACGCAACGGTAGAAGGTTTGCGCGCCGACATCCGTAAAAACCTGGAGCGTGAAGTCAAATTCCGTTTGCTGGGTCGCAACAAACAAGTGGCCATGGATGCGCTGATCGAAAAGGCCGAGCTGGATTTGCCCAAGTCCAGCGTGCAAGCCGAAGTCGAACGCATGATCGAAGGCGCCCGTGCCGACTTGAAGCAACGCGGTATCAAGGACGCTGACAAAGCCCCGATTCCCGATGACGTGTTCCGCCCTCAGGCTGAGCGCCGCGTGCGCTTGGGGCTGGTGGTGGCTGAATTGGTGCGTTCCAATGACCTGCAGGCCAAGCCAGAGCAGATCAAGGCGCACATCGACGAGTTGGCCGCCAGCTACGAAAAACCTGCGGATGTGGTGCGTTGGTACTATGGTGATAACCGCCGCATGGCCGAAGTGGAAGCCATCGTGATTGAAAACAATGTGACCGACTTTGTGTTGGGTAAGGTCAAAGTGAGCGAAAAGGCCATTTCCTTTGACGAGTTGATGGGTCAAAACTAATCACCAGCGTCGCTAACGCAACGCAGTTGGTGGCATCAATGGGGTTTGCGCGGGGCTTGTAGTCTTGCAGTCAAACCCCATTTGTCTTCATGGTTTCGATTTTTCGGTACAGTCACTACACTTCTTGGGAGACGTTATGAATGTGAGATATGGAGCGCCAAGCGCAATGGATACACAGGCACTTGGCATGGTTCCCATGGTCATTGAACAGTCAGGTCGCGGGGAGCGTTCCTACGATATTTACTCGCGTTTGCTCAAAGAGCGGGTCATTTTCTTGGTCGGCCCGGTGAACGATTACGTCGCCAATTTGGTCGTAGCGCAGTTGCTTTTTCTGGAAAGCGAAAATCCAGACAAAGACATCTCGTTTTATATCAACTCACCCGGTGGCTCCGTGAGTGCAGGCATGGCGATTTTCGACACCATGAACTTCATCAAGCCAGAGGTTTCGACCTTGTGCACCGGTATGGCTGCCAGCATGGGCGCATTTTTGCTGGCCGCAGGTGCGAAGGGCAAGCGCTTCTCGCTGCCCAATTCCAAGGTCATGATTCACCAGCCCTCGGGTGGTAGCCAGGGTCAGGCCACTGAAATTGAGATTCAGGCCCGTGAAATTTTGAAAACACGCGAGCAGCTGAACAAAATCTTGGCCGAGCGTACCGGCCAACCGTTGGACCGTATCGAACGGGACACCGAGCGCGACTATTACATGTCGGCCGAGGAATGCAAGGAATATGGCCTGATCGATCAGGTTATCTCCAAGCGTCCCTAAGCATTTGAGCGGGCGATAGCGTCGCCGCAACGGTGTTCTTCTGCTGGAAGGGCACCGTTTTCATTTGGTTATCATTGCGCAATTTAGCGGAAAAGGCAGTCTTCACATGGCCGACAAAAAAGGCTCCTCTAGCGAAAAAACCCTGTATTGCTCGTTTTGCGGCAAGAGCCAGCACGAGGTCAAAAAGCTGATTGCTGGGCCATCGGTGTTCGTGTGTGACGAGTGCATTGACCTGTGCAATGAAATTATCCGCGACGAGTTGCCCGCGACAACGGACAACAAAGATGCCAAGGGCGATTTGCCCACGCCCGCAGAGATCAAGGCCAATCTAGACAATTACGTCATTGGGCAAGAGCCTGCCAAGCGCACTTTGGCCGTGGCGGTGTACAACCACTACAAACGTTTGCGCCACAAGGAAAAATCCAAAAAAGACGATGTGGAATTGGCCAAGAGCAATATTTTGCTGATCGGCCCCACTGGGTCTGGCAAAACACTTTTGGCGCAAACGCTGGCGCGTATGCTGGATGTCCCCTTTGTTATGGCCGATGCCACTACCTTGACCGAGGCAGGTTATGTGGGTGAGGACGTGGAAAACATCGTTCTCAAATTGCTGCAAAGCTGCAATTACGAGGTGGACCGTGCCCAGCGCGGCATTGTCTATATCGATGAAATTGACAAAATTTCTCGCAAATCGGACAACCCGTCGATCACCCGCGACGTGTCCGGCGAAGGCGTGCAACAGGCGCTGCTCAAGCTGATTGAAGGCACCATGGCCAGTGTGCCGCCCCAGGGCGGGCGCAAACACCCGAACCAGGACTTTGTTCAGGTTGACACCACCAACATTTTGTTCATTTGCGGCGGTGCCTTCTCCGGGTTGGAAAAAGTCATCGACAACCGGACCCAATCCTCCGGTATTGGATTTGGCGCGTCGGTCAAAAGCAAGGAACAACGCAGCTTGACCGAGGTGTTCAAGGATGTGGAGCCGGAAGATCTGATCAAATTTGGCATTATTCCTGAGCTGGTGGGGCGCATGCCGGTGGTTGCTACTTTGGCCGAATTGACGGAAGACGCCCTGGTGCAAATCCTGACCGAGCCCAAAAATGCGCTGGTGAAGCAATACGCGAAGCTGCTGGCTATGGAAGGGGCAGAATTGGAAATTCGCCCCAATGCGCTCAAAGCCATTGCTAAAAAAGCGTTGGCGCGAAAGACCGGTGCGCGTGGTTTACGTTCGATTCTGGAGCAGTCCTTGATCGACACCATGTACGAATTGCCCAATGTCGCCAATGTGGAAAAAGTCGTGGTGGATGAGTCCACCATCGAAGAAAACAAGCCACCGCTGCTCGTCTACCGCGAAGCCGCCAAGAAGGCCTAAGGCCAGAACCGCGCAATGGCCTGATATGGCAGGCTTTTGCGTCGGATTAATCGAATTGTCAAGCGAGGACTGCTTTGATAATGGCAGTGCGCTTGAAAATCACGTTTCCTCGACCATATTGAATAGGTAACTACTAGGTTTCCCATGTCTGGACACACACCCTTACCTCCTACCCCTATTGACCTTCCCTTGTTGCCTTTGCGTGACGTGGTGGTCTTTCCCCACATGGTGATCCCTTTGTTTGTGGGACGACCAAAAAGCATCAAGGCGCTGGAAGCCGCCATGGAAGCCGAGCGGCGCATCATGCTTGTTGCGCAAAAAGCCGCGGCGAAAGACGACCCTTTGGTGTCCGACATGTTTGAAGTCGGTTGTGTTTCGACCATTTTGCAAATGCTCAAATTGCCGGATGGCACCGTGAAGGTGCTGGTCGAGGGCCACCAACGGGCCTTGGTCAATCAAATTGAAGAGGGTGAATCGCATTTCTCGGCCAATGTCACACCGATTGAGGCTTTGGCTGAGGTGCCGCAAAAAGGCAGAAACAAGTCCAGCGAAGTGGAAGCCCTGCGTCGCGCCGTGATGCAGCAGTTTGACCAATACGTGAAACTGAACAAGAAAATTCCACCCGAAATTTTGACTTCGATTTCTAGTATCGATGATGCAGGTCGGCTGGCAGACACCATCGCTGCGCATTTGCCGCTCAAACTCGACAGCAAACAAGCCGTATTGAGTCTTTTCAGCGTAAAAGAACGGCTGGAAAATCTGTTTGAACAGATTGAGCGTGAAGTCGATATTTTGAATGTTGATAAAAAAATCCGTGGTCGTGTGAAGCGCCAGATGGAAAAAAATCAGCGTGACTTCTACCTCAATGAACAGGTTAAAGCCATTCAGAAGGAGTTGGGTGAAGGCGAAGAAGGCGCCGACATTGAAGAAGTCGAAAAGAAAATCAAAGCGGCCAAGATGCCGAAAGAGGCGCTGAAAAAGGCAGAGGCAGAGCTGAAAAAACTCAAGCTCATGTCGCCCATGTCGGCTGAGGCCACAGTGGTCCGAAATTACATTGATGTATTGGTCGGTTTGCCGTGGGCCACCAAGACCAAGATTAAACATAACTTGGCCAATGCTGAAACCGTGCTCAACGAAGACCATTACGGTTTGGACAAGGTGAAGGACCGCATCTTGGAATACCTTGCGGTGCAGCAGCGTGTTGACAAAGTCAAGGCGCCTATTTTGTGCCTGGTTGGTCCACCCGGGGTGGGTAAGACTTCACTTGGGCAGTCGATTGCCAAGGCAACGGGACGCAAGTATGTGCGCATGGCCTTGGGTGGCATGCGCGATGAAGCCGAAATTCGTGGCCATCGCCGGACCTATATCGGTGCCATGCCTGGTAAGGTTCTTCAAAACTTGTCCAAGGTGGGAACCCGCAATCCTTTGTTCCTGCTGGATGAAATTGACAAGTTGGGCACCGATTTTCGAGGTGACCCGAGCAGCGCCTTGCTGGAGGTTTTGGACCCGGAGCAAAACCACAAATTTGGCGACCATTACGTTGAGGTGGACTATGACCTGAGCGATGTGATGTTTGTGGCAACGTCCAATTCCATGAACATTCCGTCGGCATTGCTGGACCGTATGGAAGTCATTCGGCTCTCTGGTTACACCGAAGATGAGAAAACCAACATTGCCGTCACCTATCTGCTGCCCAAGCAGATGAAGAACAATGGTGTGAAGGACAGTGAGTTGGCTATTGGCGAAGATGCCGTGCGCGACATTGTTCGGTATTACACCCGTGAAGCGGGGGTTCGCTCTCTGGAGCGTGAGTTGTCAAAGATCTGTCGCAAAGTCGTCAAAGGCCTGTTGCTCAAGAAATTGAGCCCACAGGTCACAGTGACTGCTGACAATCTCAACGATTATTTGGGTGTGCGTAAATACACTTATGGTCGTGCGGAGCAGCAGAACCAGGTAGGGCAGGTCGTTGGACTGGCGTGGACAGAAGTGGGCGGCGATTTACTGACCATCGAAGCTGCATTGACTCCTGGCAAAGGCGTCATTACGCGGACGGGTTCTCTGGGTGACGTGATGAAAGAGTCAGTGGAGGCAGCACGTACCGTGGTGCGCAGTCGTGCACGGCGCTTGGGCATCAAAGATGAGGTGTTTGAGAAAAAGGATATCCATATCCACGTACCTGACGGTGCTACGCCCAAAGATGGCCCCAGTGCTGGCGCGGCCATGACGACGGCCTTTGTTTCCGCACTGACAGGAATTCCTGTGCGTGGCGACGTGGCGATGACAGGTGAGATTACTCTGCGTGGCGAAGTCACGGAGATTGGTGGGTTAAAGGAGAAGTTATTGGCGGCGCTGCGCGGTGGCATCAAGACGGTGTTGATCCCCGAGGCAAATGCCAAGGACCTCCAAGATATTCCCGAGAATGTCAAGAATGGTTTGGAAATTGTGCCTGTGCGCTGGATTGATAAAGTGTTGGAGTTGGCGTTGGAGACCTTGCCAATTCCTTTGTCGGATGAGGATGTCGTTGTTGCTGTGCCGGTGACTGTGCCCACTTCGGATTTGCAGGGAACGGTCAAACACTGAGGTGGGTTTAAAGAATTCGCAAGATTTTGGATCCATTGGCAAAAAACCACAAAATCACGCTATAATTCATCTATTGAAACGCGGGAATAGCTCAGTTGGTAGAGCGCAACCTTGCCAAGGTTGAGGTCGAGAGTTCGAGACTCTTTTCCCGCTCCAAATTTCAAAAAAAGGGAAGCAGAAGCTTCCCTTTTTGTTAGAAAAGCACCAAATGTTGGTGTGGAAATCTGAAATGACATTGGCGCGGTAGCAAAGCGGTTATGTCCCGGATTGCAAATCCGGTTAGTCCGGTTCGACTCCGGACCGCGCCTCCAGAAAAGTTGAATAAAATCAACTACTTAGAACCCCGGTAAATCCGGGGTTTTTTGTTTCCTCCGCTCAATAGCCCCCCAAATCCGTGTGCTGCTACTTCAAATCCGTAGCCGTGCTACTAAAAATCGGATCATGCTGGGCGGTTAGGTGAGTAGAATCCCGCCGCATGGCAGTCAATATCCAAAACAGGTCGGGCAAGTTTCAGCTGCGTGTTACACACAAGCTGTTGCCTAAACCATTCTTCTTCACGTTCCTGAGCCAGGATGAAGCGCAGACGTATGGGGATCAACTCATGGCGCTTCTGGCGCGTGGCGTTGTGCCGCAGGAGATGCTGGTCAAGCCCAAGTCAGAAGCCGATCCCATGCTCACGGTTGTAATGGAAAACTACCAGCGCCAGACCTCCATCACTGATTCTGACGAGGAGCTGTTCAAGATCCTGAAAATGGAAATGATTGGTGTGCGTGTATCGGGTGTCACGTTCACTTGGGCCGAGAACTACGTGCGCACGCTCAAGGCGCCTGACAAGCACTTGGCGCCCAGCACGATCCGCAAGCGCGTGGGGGCGCTCGGACGGGTGGTGGATTGGCACATCAGGCAGACCACCAAGGATGACGAAGCGCCACGGGCCAATCCGTTGCGTATGCTGACCCGTGGCTACAGCGTCTATTCCAAAGAAGACGCCAAGCTGGTGGAGCCGAAGGTGGATCAATCCCGTGATCGGCGACTCGCTCCAGATGAACTTCAGCGCGTGCTCAATGCACTGGCTGGCGTAAAGCGCGAAGACCGTGAACGGCCATTTACCAACGACGAAGCGTTTGGGTTGATGTTCGCGCTGATTGTTGACACTGGCATGCGCCTGTTTGAGGCGTATCGCATGCGTGCGGACATGATTGATTTCAAAACCAACATCATCCGAGTGGACGGCTCCAAGGGGCACCGTGGTTTGATCAAGCCGCGCGTGGTCCCGATCAAGAAGGAGTTACGTGCTCCATTGACTGCCTGGTGTGACGGCCGCGTGGGCTTGCTGTTCCCATATTGGGACGGAACCCCCGAGGCGCGCAAAAAGACACAGGGACGGCTCACGCAGCGCTTCATGGGCCTGTTTGACTATGCTGAGGTGCCAGACTTCACAGAGCACGATCTGCGGCATGAAGCGGCCTGCCGCTGGTTTGAGTTGCGCAATGAGCGCGGATGGGTGTTCAGCGAAATTGAGGTGTGCCGCATCATGGGGTGGACCGACACGCGCATGGCTTTACGCTATGCCAGTCTGCGCGGCGAAGACCTGTCATCACGCTTGGGGTAGGGCGGGCGGCAAGCGCCGGACCACGGTTTTTTGCACGGCTTTAGGGAGCGCTGGCTTTGGCTTGTTGGCCAGCGCCTTGGCGTGCAATGCCTCCAGCAACGCGGTACGGGGAAAGCGCCAGGAGCGCCCAAATTTCACGGCAGGAAGTTCGCCCAGGCGCGCTTTTTCTTGCACCGTCTTCGGCTCACAATCCAGAATTTCGGCCACTTCGGCTTCGTTGAGAACGTCGTTCATGGTGCAATCCTTTTGAACTCGATCACCCATACGCATGGATTTGCGGCCCATGAATCGGTTCCGTTGATGGACTCCCAAAGGCTGCGGTAGCTGCCGATGGCGGTCGACCATGCCGGGTGGTGGTTGATGCTGGGTTTGGTTTGGTAGTGTCGCCATGCTCCATAGAGGGGTTCAATACCTTCGGCAATCGCATCTGGCTCACTGATATCCTGCAGCCGCTCCACGCGCACGCTGACAATCTCGTCGAGGCTGCGGCTTGCCCAGCGCGGCATAAACATGCCGATGCGCTTGTACCAGCCTGGCACCTCTGTATTGCGGCCGCCGGTGATCAGGCCATTGGGCCATTCGTCAAACTGCGCGCCCATGCCTTGGTCTGCCTCGAAGCGATACTTAGGCTTGCCGTTGGCCCGCTTCCCGTCGATGCGCCAGATCCCGAACAGGTAGTGCTCTTCCTTGACCCACAGCCGATCGCCAGGCTGGCCGTAGGGGCAGGGGAAGCCATGCGTTCCGATTCCGCGATTCTCCTTCTGGTTCTTGCGCTCCCAATACTTGCTGTCTATCCAATGATTGAAGCCCGACTCCCCGCGCTGAATTTCTCCAGCAGGCTGCGGCTTCACCACCCGCCGCGTCTGTGTCTTGGAGCCATCAAGCAGCGCCCGCACCATGGACGCGCTGAAAAGGATTGGCCGTTCTTTCATGCCGCCACTCCCGAAACCATACGAATCACAGCCACCTTCCCGCCGTTGCTGCGGATCTGGATGGTGGCGGTTTTGACTACCTGGTCAAACTCAGCGCGGCTAAGTTTGCGTAGTCGGAAGGCGTATAGGTTGACGAACTCGCGCACGGCGTCCAGCTCATAAAAGTGCAGGGCGGTGGGTTTCCAGCCGTCCACCTTACGGGCGCGTTTGTAGATGGCCTGAAGGGCGGCATCCGCGCTGTCCAAGTGCTCGTGCAGACCGCGCACAACGCCCTGGCGTTCGATGGCCTTGGCCACGTCCATGCAGCCGGCAAGAATGGACCATTGGCGTTGTGTGGCCACGCCTTCGCGCAATGACTTGAAGGCTTCCTGCACAGCGGACAGCAGCTCGTTGACATCCTTGCGGTCGATCTTTGCCGCCCCATTGATGGCGATCTCCAATGTGTTCACCACGGGCGCCCAACGTGGGCGGCGGGGTTTGTGGCCGTTGCGGAGGGTGGTCATGATGGCAATGCTCCCGCAAACTTGACCTGGTCAGCCCAGTCCTGATCCAGGGCGTAGTGCATGGCCGAAATTTCTTCACGGGTGATAGTGACCATGACAAACTGCTCGCCTGGATGTCCGCCGCTTTCATCTCCTCGCACATCGAGCGGACGTGCGAGCAATTGCACAGCATTGGTCGTGCCGCCATCGTGACTTTCCCAAAGGCAGATAGAAACTTGCGCGATAGCCTTGTCGACAAAGCTGTCGTTTTCGAGTGTTGGCACATTGCTCATGCTGTCACCAACACCTTTCTGCCGCCGCGCTCGTCACACGTGCTGACCTTGCCGGCTTGCTCAAGCTTGGCGATCAGCTCCAGGGCCTTGGTGGTGCCGATCTTGAGGTCGGTCTTGAGCATGCGGACGTTGACTTTCTGATTGCGCACGATGATGTCG
>NZ_JAUYQD010000071.1 GCF_030697375.1 Rhodoferax sp.
TTTGCAAACGATGCGCAAGCAGCGGGCTTGCTTATTTGACTGCCTGGTCAGCGTCTTCAACGCTCAACCGATTCAGCCTTGCTTGGGCCGGTGAGGCGCCCTTGACGCTACGGGGCTTCATTGGGAGCTGAGTAGTTACGAATCTGCGAGCTAAAACAGCCTCCAGCCCCCGCAGAATAAGCGCAAGCAGCTACTCTTTTGATAGCAACTCTTATCCATCGCGCCAGGACGGCAAAGGTCTAGCTGGGCGTGGCCGCCGCATGGGCCCGTGCCGTGTGCAATTTTCTGTAGCTGTCGATCAGGCGTGCGTGCCTGTCGAGGCCTTCGAGTTGCATACTCGTTGGCGTCAAGCCGAAGAAGCGCACGCTCCCCCCCACGGACCCCAGCACCGCGTCCATCCGGGGGTTGCCAAACATCCGGCGGAAATTGACCACGTAGTCGTCCAGCTCCAAATCATCGTCCAGCTGCACCTCCAGCACCACATTCAAGGCCTGATAAAACAAGCCGCGCTCGACCGTGTTGTCGTTGTACTGCAGGAAGGCGCCCACCAGCTCTTGGGCCACCTCGAATTGCTGCAAGGCCAGATGAATCAGCAGCTTCAACTCCAGAACGGTCAGCTGGCCCCAGGCCGTGTTTTCGTCAAATTCGATGCCGATCAAGGTGGCGATGTCGGAGTAATCGTCCAGCTCATTGTTCTCTAAACGCTCCAGCAGTGCTTCCAGGCTGGCATCGTCCAGGCTATGCAAGTTCAAAACATCGGCGCGGAACAACAGCGCTTTGTTGGTGTTGTCCCAGATCAAATCATCGACCGGATACACCTCCGAATAACCCGGCACCAGGATGCGGCAGGCCGTGGCGCCTAGCTGGTCATACACCGCTGTGTAGACCTCTTTGCCCATGCCTTCGAGAATGCCAAACAAGGTGGCGGCTTCCTGCGCGTTGGAACTCATTTTGTCGTTCTGGCCCTGTCCAGAAAAATCCCACTCCACAAACTCGAAATCCGCTTTGGCACTGAAAAAGCGCCACGACACCACACCGCTGGAATCAATGAAGTGTTCAACAAAGTTGTTGGGCTCCGTCACGGCTTCACTTGTAAAGGTGGGCCGCGGCAAATCGTTCAGGCCTTCAAAACTGCGACCCTGCAGCAATTCCGTCAGGCTGCGTTCCAGCGCCACCTCCAGGCTGGGGTGCGCGCCGAACGAGGCAAACACACCGCCCGTGCGCGGGTTCATCAAGGTGACGCACATCACCGGGTACACCCCACCCAGCGACGCATCCTTCACCAGCACCGGAAAGCCCTGCTCTTCCAAGCCTTTGATGCCGGCCAGAATGCCGGGGTATTTCGCCAGCACTTCCTGCGGCACATCGGGCAAGGCGATTTCACCTTCCAGGATTTCGCGCTTTACCGCCCGTTCGAAAATTTCGGACAGACACTGCACCTGTGCCTCGGCCAGCGTATTGCCGGCACTCATGCCGTTGCTCACAAACAGGTTTTCGACCAGGTTGGACGGGAAATACACCACCTCGCCGTCCGACTGCCGCACAAAGGGGAGCGAACAGATACCGCGCTGCACATTGCCGGAGTTGGTATCGACCAGATGCGCGCCACGCAGCTCGCCATCGGGGTTATAAATTTTCCGGCAGTACGCATCCAGAATTCCAGCCGGCAGCGCATCTTTACGGCCCGGCTTGAACCAGCGCTCGTTGGGGTAATGGACAAACGCCGCGTTGGCGATGTCTTCGCCCCAAAACGACCCGGCGTAGAAATGGTTGTTATTGAGCCGCTCGATATATTCGCCCAAGGCCGAGGCCAATGCGCTTTCCTTGGTCGACCCCTTGCCATTGGTAAAACACATCGGCGAGTGCGCGTCGCGGATATGCAGCGACCAGACGTTGGGGACCAGATTGCGCCACGAAGCGATTTCAATCTTGATGCCCAAGCCCGCCAACAGCCCCGACATATTGGCGATGGTTTGCTCCAAGGGCAGATCCTTGCCCGCGATATAGGTGCTGGCGTCAGACGCCGGCGCCAAGGTCAGCAAGGCCTGGGCATCGGCGTCCAGATTTTCGACCTCTTCAATCACAAACTCGGGCCCGGCTTGCACCACTTTTTTCACCGTGCAACGGTCGATGGAACGCAAAATGCCCTGGCGGTCTTTGGCAGAGATATCCGCCGGCAACTCCACCTGAATCTTGAAAATCTGCTGATACCGGTTTTCCGGGTCAACCATGTTGTTCTGCGACAGCCGGATATTCTCGGTAGGAATATTGCGAGTGTCGCAGTACAACTTCACAAAGTAAGCCGCGCACAAGGCCGATGAGGCCAGAAAGTAATCGAACGGCCCTGGCGCCGAACCATCGCCCTTGTAGCGGATAGGCTGGTCGGCCACCACCGTGAAATCATCAAATTTGGCTTCAAGGCGAAGCTTGTCGAGAAAGTTGACTTTAATTTCCATGTGGGAATTCCAAAATAGTGCTCAAGATGATGGGCCTTGCGTTGCGGTGCAGTCGTCTTTGCCATGCAACCTGGCTGCCTGCGCTGATCACAACAGTGGCTGCGGCCAGGACGCTGCGGACCAATGGGCGTTTACCCGAAGTACGCACGATGCAAAGGCGGGGCTGCGGCGACTATAGACGACAAGCACCCGATTCAACCAGCGGCGTCGCCGGTCTCCCTGCCCCAGTATCTCCACTTGGATCAGAATCGAAATTCACAAAATTTCGACCAAACAGGCCTCTAGCTAGCGCAGATATTGCGCAAGAAGCTACTCTTTTAGGAGCAAATCTTTAGCTGCACGACAGCGCCACAGCCTGCACCGGCTGGGTCAGCCTGCTGTCGGTCACCACCAAAACAATGCGTTGGGCGGTGCCCGTTTGCGCGGCGGGCAAGGTGGGCACCGTGAGCTGCAGCACCTGCCCCGCCTTGCCCGGCCAACTGGAAACAGGCTGGTAGTGGCTCACCACATGGTCGTGGCGCAGGGTTTCACCCGCGTTTTCACCACGCGTCACCCTGCTGGCCAGCCCATCCTGCAAAACTGCCCAGTAAGCGGCCAAGGACGCGTGCGCGGGTGCCGGCGCCACGCGGGCCGTCACCTGGCTGCCCACACGCTGCAACTGCACGCCGGGCGCCGCGCCCGCTGGCAAAGGCGCCAGGCCCAACGTGCCGCCCAGCCGCCACAGGCGGTGGTCTTTGCCGTTGAACAGCACTTGCGGCGTGTACACATACGCGGCACCCAGCGCCTGCTTGATCTGGTGCTGCCGCTGCGTGGTGGCCTCGGTGGCAAAGGGGTCCTTCCAGCCCAGGTGGTTCCAGTAGTTGACGTGAAACGACAACGCCAACACCCCCTCCTTGCCCTTGAGCGTGCTCAACCACTGGTCGGCCGGCGGGCAGGAACTGCAGCCCTCAGAGGTGTACAGCTCCACCACCGCAGGCGGCACGTCACCCGACTTGGCCTGGCAACCCTGCCCCCACGCTGCCAAGGGCATGGCCACGCTCAAGCCCAGCGCGAGGAAGGTGGTGGACAGGGATGCGGGAACGAAAGCGTGGGATTTGGCGGTGGACTTGGTTTGCATGGGTTTTGACGTTTCGCCGTTGGTGGCGAAATGCTGACCATGGGTCGTGAGCACAAGGGGATTCTTACAAGCCATGGGAAGCTTTGTCCGTGTGCCGAATACTGGCCGCCACACTGGAAGACAAGCGCAACCAGTTGCGCCGCAAGATATTTGACCGGCAGGGTGAGATAGACGGACAGCGCAACCGGCTGATTGAAGAACTTAAATCAAGGATGTCCAGACAAATTCAGACCACAAAAGTGTTTACGATCCAATGGTGTCTTGACTGAAAAATACAAGAGGCGATCAAGCCCAACAGTTAGCCGATCCACAAGGGAGTTCCAAGTGAGTACAAAACGAATAACATCGATTACAGCCGGATTCGAGTCGCTCAAGCAAACCAACGAGCACAACACCGAATACTGGTGCGCTCGTGACTTGCAACCTTTGCTGGGTTATTACGCCCAGTGGTGCCGGTTTGAGCAGGCGGTGGAGCGTGCCATGACCTCATGTGATGCGTCTGGCAACCAAGCCTCGCATCACTTTGCCGGTGCCGGCAAACCGATCATGGGAGGTAAAGGTGCCGTTCAAGTGGTTGACGACTACCACCTCTCCCGCTTTGCCTGTTACCTCATCCCGCAAAACGGCCCCCCCCGCGAGCGCCCAACACGCTGGCGTGCGGTATCGTCAGTCAGGTACAAGCCATGCGAACGCATGAAGAAAACGCCCCCTCAAACTGACCGACAACCAGTGCGATGCCAATGGTTTGTTAGCCAGATAGAGGAAGCCGTGGTTAATCCCATATATGGAATTTTGCATGAGATTGAGGGGCTTGAGCTTCCAGCGCCTAGCGTGAATGATTCAGCGTGGGAACAATCATGGATGTAAACACAAAAACCCTAAAGCAGACATCCTCTCTGCATGAAATTTTGCATTGGTCTGCTGAGCGGCCAGATTGGCAGCGCGATGCTTTACGAAGAATTTTGGAGAAACGTAACCTTACTGAGGTAGATATTCTGGAGTTGGATCGTATTTGTCGAGCCAAACATCAAGCCGATGTCAGCAATTCACCCGCAGTTCAGTGCGCCTATCTTGTTCAAGCGCATTTACCCCCTGTGCCCGGTGCCGCCGAGTCGGTTTCACTTGTATCTGTTGGCGATCTTAAGTACGTAAATCGACTTCCAATGGGGCAGACGATACCCTTCGAGTCGGAAATTGGTCTCACAGTGATCTATGGTGAAAATGGGGCAGGAAAATCTGGCTATGCAAGGGTAATCAAAAAGGCTTGCCGTGCACGAGGCGCTCAACCAATCATTCGGCCTAACGCGTTTGAATCCACTGGTGTGGGCAAGGCTTCAGCCAAAATAGTATTTAAAGTTGGAGGAACTCAAGTTCCTGTTTCGTGGTTGGATGGCGTAAGTGCAGACCCGCGATTGGCAAATGTGTTTGTATTTGACGCTTCGTCTGCAGGACACTACGTTGGAGAGGATAGTGCGGCTGCATTCACGCCATATGGACTCGATGTACTTCCGACCTTATCCAAGGCGTGCGACGCGATTGACGACCGGTTAAAGAACGACATTGCTCTAAAAAAAACGTCGATCGAAAATGCAAAAGCCAATTGGAAGATTCACCCCAATACGCTAGTTGGAAAACTAATCAATGATCTTTCTGCAACAACTAAAGAATCCGACATAAATACGCACGCAGGTCTAGACCCAACGCAAAGCCAAAGACTACAAGATCTCCGAGAAGCGTATAGGGCTGACCCAATACAAAAAGCGAAAGCAACACGCGCAGCGGCCGCAAGACTCGACTCGTTTTCAAAAAAAATAGCGACTGCTGCCATCGATTTGGCTGATGATAAAACGGCAGCGCTGAAACAGTTGCTGAGTGATGAAGAGACTGCAAAAAATGCAGCCAAGGCTTTTGCGCTTGGTCAGTTTAATGATGGGTTCCTTATTGGCACTGGGTCTGATCTATGGCGTATTTTGTGGAACGCTGCACGCCAGTATTCCAGTATGGCTGCCTATGCAGGTCAGCAGTTTCCCGCAACTTCCGACGGCGCTCGTTGTGTCCTTTGCCAGCAGGAAATTGATGACGAGGGCGAAAAACGCCTTACAGGATTTGAAAAATTTGCGCAGGACACTAGTCAACAGTTCGCAACGAACGCTGAGAAACTGGTCGTGGCGGCGGGAAATAAACTGGTTTTGATTACAGCACTTGCAAGTGAGTTGGATAAGGTAGAGACAGACCTAGCCGTTCTGACAGGAGCACAGCGTGCAGTGATTTCCTCGTTCGTAACAACGGCGGATGAACGACTTAGGTCGGTAAAACAGAGTTTTTCAACCCGGATATGGGTTTCTTCGCCCAGCATTACAGCATCACCGGAATCTTTCATCAAAGAGTTGCAAGAGTCGCTCGAAGCTCGTGCCAAGTTGGAAGAGTCTGCACACGACCCCGAGGTACGAAAGATACTCATTGCTGAAGGTAGCGAGTTGGCGGCTCGGAAGTGGTTATTCGAAGTCAAGGAAGTTGTACTGGAACAAATCGGAACGTATAGAGAAGTCTCAAAATTAGATCGATGTCGCAAAGATGTAACTACTGCACAGATCACCACAAAAAACTCCGATCTAACCAAACAATTCGTTACTGACGCTTTTCAAAAGTGTTTCAAAGACGAATTGAGGTTGCTCGGACTAAAAACCTTGGACGTTGTGTTGGAGCCCGTGAAAGGAAAAAAGGGCGAGACTAAATTCGGACTTAGGTTGGTTTCCGCGAGTACCAGCAAAGTCATGGACATTGCCAGTGAAGGAGAGCAACGATGTATTGCACTCGCGGCATTCCTATCGGAGTTGTCCCAAGCTTCGCACCAATCAGCATTGGTTTTCGATGACCCTGTTTCGTCTTTGGATCATTGGCATCGCGAGAAGATTGCCAAACGTCTTGTCGCCGAAGCTGAGAAAAGGCAGGTCATTGTTTTTACCCATGACGTCATATTCCTGAACGAACTTCTGGCTTTTTCAGAACAAACCTTGATGACACCGAGTGTTCTTACGCTTGAGTGGAGTGATGGTGCGCCGGGAAAATACGTCCATGGCCTTCCTTGGGATAGCCGAAAACCATCTGAATGTTTAGCTGAACTCAAGAAAGACCAAAAGACTATCAGCGCAAAATGGAATCCCCAACCTAATGCAATAAATATTGAAGCAATGCGACACGCCTATTCCCGGTTGCGTTCAACTATTGAGAGGCTCGTTGAGCTTGAACTTCTCGCAGGGATTGTTCGCCGCTTTGAGTCCCAAGTAATCGCAGGACGCGTGAAAAACCTAATAGGCGTTACACAAGCAGAATGCGATGAAGTAACGCGCCTTCTTCAAAAGTGTCACGACATAACCGACGCGCATGCGCCTTCGATGGCGGCCATACCTGATCCTGCAGAACTTTTGCAAGACATCACTGATGCTGAGCAACTGATTTCAACTATAAAAGATCGTAAAAAATTGAATCAAGCGCCAGCGGGCGCAACTTGACAATGACAACCCACAAAAAACTAGAACTCACCTGGATCGGCAAGGACCAGCGGCCGAGGCTGGAGCCACGCATCTTGCTGGAAGACCCCAAACGCAGTTGCCACGCCAAGCAACGGGTGACGGACAAAGACCTATTTGACAACTGGCTGATGGGTGGCAACCTGCTGGCGTTGAAGGTGCTAGAAGCGGAGATAGCGGGCCAGGTGTGCTGCGGTGCCTACCGGGGGGTAACAACAGCGCAGGTCGCCCAGCACTGGCCCAATATCACCCTCAATAAATTCCCCAAGATGGTGAAAGACCGCTACGAGTGGAGTCATGACGACTACAGCATGAACATGGCCAGCCTGCCGATGGCGAAAAAGATGGCAGAGGTGCTGCCACAGCAGAATGGTTTGTTTGCTGGGGATGTGGCGTGAACACGGTGCCAGCGAAAAAATCTACCGCCGAAAATGCCGCACAGGCTGCACTGCTGGGCCGCGTGCTGGACATTGTGCAGGCCGCACGTACCCAGGCGGCGCGCAGTGTCAACACGGCACAGGTGGTGGCCAACTGGCTCATCGGGCGTGAGATTGTGGAGGATGAGCAGCAGGGCAAGCGCCGAGCAGGCTATGGCGCGCGGGTGTTGGCCGAACTTTCATTGCGGCTGACGGCTGCGCTGGGGCGCGGTTATTCGGTGGACAGCCTGGAGGCGTTCAGGCAGTTTTACATTGACTACCCACTGTTGATTTCCGAGACAGCGTCTCGGAAATTGGTGGCCCCGTTTGTAGACAGCAACAATTCCGACACGCTGTCTCGGAATTCCAAGGCGGTAGATTGGACGCCGGGTGTTTTGCACGCCAATCTGTCGTGGAGCCATTACCGCCATTTGCTTCGCGTTGGCCGGGAGCAGGCCAGAGCGTTCTATGAAATTGAGACTATTCGCAATGCCTGGTCAGTGCGCGAGCTATCGCGACAGACGGCCAGCCTGTTGTATGACCGCTTGGCCAAGAGCAAAGATCAAAAGGGATTGATGCGCCTGGCGGTCAAGGGGCACGAAGTGGTGCAGCCCATCGATGTACTCAAAGACCCAGTCGTGATGGAATTTTTGGGGTTGCCAGTCTCCCCAAAACTGGTGGAGTCCGAGCTGGAGCAAGCACTCGTTAGCAACTTGCAGACCTTTTTGCTGGAGCTGGGCAAGGGCTTTGCCTTCATGTCGCGGCAAGAGCGCATCACGGTCGATGGCGATCACTTCTACATTGACCTGGTTTTCTATCACACAGTGCTCAAGTGCTATGTGCTGATTGACCTCAAAGTTGGGAAGCTCACGCACGGCGACTTGGGACAGTTGCAGTTTTACGTGAACTACTTTGACAGCGAGCGCCGCACCGAAGGTGACAACCCGACATTGGGTTTGATTTTGTGCCCCGACAAGAACGATGCAGTGGTGAGATACACGTTGGGTGAGCAGCAGGCGCGCAACATTTTTGCCAGCCGTTACCAGCTTCATTTGCCAACGGAAGAAGAATTACAGCAGGAGCTGCGCCGGGAGTTGCGCTATCTGGTGCCCATCGATTCACTTGCACCCAAGAAGTCGGCTCCAAAACCTGCGACTAAACGCCCGGCCAAAGACAGTAAGACAACAAGCAAAAAAACCAAGGGAATATCGTGAGTCAACGCGAAGTCCACAATATCGCGAGCCGCCTGAGCCTGCGCCCGCAGCAGTCGGAGTCACTGGCCAAACTGTCCAGTGCTATTGAGGCCAGCCCCGCCATGCTGTGGCCCAACCACGATGTGGCCGATGTGGCCGCCATTTTGGCCACCCTCAAGGCCGAGTTCCCCGAGCTGCAAGATTTCGAGCGCGAGTTTCCCGCTAGCCACCGGCTGCGGCCAGTGGTGTGCGAGCGCTAACGCCCGTATTCACCACTCCGCAAGACCGGCAAACCGCGCATGTGGTGATGGAGGTGTTAGCCGAGTACGAAGTACGCACCACAGACGCACCCACGCGACTGGCCTTTCTTGCCCCGAGTTGCAGGCCCGCATTGCCGAGGCCGTGCCAGTCGCTGCGTGACTACCGCGACACGGTGAACGAGCCCAGCCGCATCAAACAAATGGTTTTCGGGCATTTCTCACGCTGCTTGTACCCGCAACAAAAGTTTGACTCGGACACCGAGCAGCGTTTTGCCGTGATTCTGGAGCGCGATGCGGACAAGTGGTTCAGGCCTGCCAAGGGACAGTTCCAGTTGTTTTACAAACTGGGTGTGGAGCAGCCCGACTTCGTGGTGGAAACCGCGCACCATCTGCTGATGTGCGAGACCAAGGCACGCAACGAACTGGGTGCAGATGATGTCAAAGCCAAGGCCGAAGCAGGCGCTTTGTAGTTGAATCTGCGTGTAAACATGCGTCAGCCCCCGCAGAATATGCGCAAGAAGCTACTAAATCCATAGCGACTGCACGCCATCCACCCAGCGCTAGCCCGAAGCCCACTGCCCCACCCTGTTCAGCAAATTCGCGGTAGCAACCCGCCGCTGAGCCAACCCACCCGATACAGAGTGGGTCCGGGCACCAAGTACCAGGACCTGGACCAAAGAGAAAAAGCAAAAACTACGGCTGCCGCACGATCACCGGCTGCACTTCAAACACGTGCGCGGTGCCCGGGTCTACCTTCACGCGCACCCAGTGCAGCACGGGGCTGCCGAAGGTTTGCAGCCGGGTCAGATTGGGCAGCGCTTTGCCGGGGCTGTACAGGGGTTTGTCCATCTTGAAAAAATGCGTATCGCCGTGCACGAACAAGACCTGGCCCTTGAATTGCTCGGTTTGCTGCACCAGGGCGTTCATGAAGTTGCGGTAACCGCTGTACCTGGGCGCGGTGCTTTCGTCCACGTCTTCGGTTTCTGGCAAATCAAAGCCGGGGTCGGCCTGCACGGTCACTACCAGACCCAGGGCGTTTTGTGCCTTGGCATGTGCAAATGCGGCTGCCAGCCAGACCACATTGGCGGCGTCACGCTCCAGGTATTCGGCGTTGGCCGTGTCGCACTGTGCGGTCGTGCGGGCGCTTTTGGCCTTGCACTCCCGGTCGTTCAGCACGACATTGTTGTTGCTGCCGGGCATGTTGATGCCCACAAACACCACGCCACCGTGGCTGAAGCGGGTGTTTTCCACATACTTGTCGCCCAGCTTGCCCTGGTGTTCCATGGCCATCGGGCTTTGGCCCAAACTGTTCACCGTGGGGTACATCACCCGGCGCAGGTGCGTCAGGCGTTCCAGGGGGTCATAACCGCCGTTGTTCAGGCGGTGGCAATCGGTCCATTCGTTGTCGCCCGCCACATAGACCAGGGGCTTGGCCATGCTGTTGAACATGGTGAGCGCGTCGGCAAAGATGGCGTCGGTGCATTTGGAGCTGCCATCCTTGATGTCGCCGTCGTAGATGGAAAACGCGATGTCCGAGCGGTTGATGCTTTGCAAAACTGCCGGCAGCTTGGTGTCGTCCCCCGCCTTTTTGTAGGGCATGTCGCCCCACAGGCCGAAGGCGAAACCCTGCGGGGTGGTAGCAGTGGTGGTGCCCGGTGCGGCACAGGAAATCAGGCTGAGTGCGGCCAGCAAGAGCGCCGTAAAACGAAGAATCATGGGACCTATCCAAGGTGGGGAAACCGGCGACTCTACGCGCGCTGTGTGACGGTTTAGCGACCTTCCACCACCGCCAGGTTCTTGCGTTTACCGGAGGCCGCCCGGGGTGTGCGGCTGGTTTTTGCGGGCTGTGCAGCGGAGCGCTTGGCCAGCCAATCGGCCGACCTGGCCCACACATGGGTTTGCGCCGACGCGCCCAGAATGACGCCCATGTGGCCTCCCGGCGCCACTTCAAAGGTTTTGTCGGTGGAGCTCACCACATCCAGGCTGCCCCGGGCGGCGCTGGCGGACACCAGATTGTCGGTTTCGCCCGCGAACACCAGCAAGGGCGCATGGATGTTGCCCAGACGGGAGGTTTTTTTGCCGCCCAGGGGCACTTCACCCCGGCCCAAGCGGTTGCCGATCATCACGCGCACCAGCATGTCTTGCACCATGCCCGCCGGGTACACCAGCATGTTGTTCAGGTAGTCGGAGGTGGTGCTGTGCGACTCGACAAACTCCCGGTCCCACAAGCGGGTGACCAGGTCCCAGTAGGTGGTCAGGCTGCCCACGGGGTCGGTCATCTTGAAGGCCACCGTCGTCATCCAGCCGGGCATGTGCAGGGACTGGGGGTTGACGGCCAGCATGCGGAAATTGGTGTACTTTTGCACCAGTTGGGCCGGGGTATTGATGGCCTGCGCCACCCCGGCCACCATGCCGCCGCCTTGCAGATCGACCGGGCTGGCCACGGTGACGATAGCGCGGATGCCGGCATCGCGCTGCAAACCGGCATGCAAGAGCGCGAGCAAACCACCCATGCACCAGCCCATGAGGGAGACTTCGTGGACTTTGCTGTGCGCACGCACCGCCGCCAGGGCTTGGCCCATCATCTCGTCGGCATAGGCCTTCAGGCCCAAGTGCGCATGGCGCCGCTCGGGTTTGCCCCAGCAGATGAGGTAGACCTTGAAGCCCCGCGCCGCCATGTAGCGCACCAGGCTGCGATTGGGCAGCAGGTCGAAGGTGTCGGTGGTGACGCCCAGCGGCGGCACCAGCACCAGGGGAATGGTGAAGCGCCGCCGTGCGATGGGCAGGATGCTGCCGTCGGCCAGGGGAATGTGCGTATCCCCCTGGAGCGTGTAGTGGCGCACCGACATCAGCTCGCCTTCATGGACGAGTGCGTAGTCGGTTTGCCCCGACAGCACCAATTGTTCGCGTCGAAACAGCCAGTCAAAACCGTTGTTGGCCGCAGCGGCCAGGCGCTCGTTGAGTTCCACCCCTTTGTCCAGGGCGCGTTTGAGTTGATCGATCATGCAGGGATTTTCGTCACAAAAGCGGCGCGGCCCCGTGTGCGCAGGGTGCCAAGTGTGGGTGCAGCATTCAAACATGATGATTACTCACTCAATGTTTTCGAGTAATAACAAGGAATATTCGCTTATAGCCCTCTAAATCAAAGCGTAAGAAGCTACCAATTCAATAGCAAATTGCCACCAAAAAGCTGCGTAAGTTATGCGTTTTATTTAATTCAATATTTCAAGTATCATTGAAATATGAATTCCAATGACGATAACTTGCCCATGGGCGAAGCCCAGGCCCTCAAGGCCCTGACCGCCCTGGCCCAGGCCCAGCGCCTGCGCGCCTTCAAGGCCCTGGTGGTGGCAGGCCCCGAGGGGCTGACGCCCAGCACCTTGGCGCTGCAACTGGAGTCGTCCCCCAGCGCGCTGTCCTTCCACCTGAAAGAGCTGACGCATTCGGGCCTGATCGCCTGCGAACAGCGTGGGCGCAACCTGATCTACCGCGCCAACTTCCCCCACATGAACGCCCTGCTGGCCTACCTCACGCAGCACTGCTGCCAGGGTGAGCCCTGCGCCCTGGTGGACGGCGACACCGCCGCCAGCGGCCCCGCCTGCAGCAGTTGTTAATTGCTTTTCTTTTTCTCCAACCTTCCGAGACCCACCCCATGACGGACACCCCACCCATCCGCGTCTTGTTTTTGTGCACCCACAACTCGGCGCGCAGCATCCTGGCCGAAGCCACCTTGAACCATATCGGCCAGGGCCGCTTTCAGGGCTTTTCGGCGGGCAGCAGCCCACGTGAGAACCAGCAGCCCAACCCCATCGGACTGCAGGTGCTCCAGCAGGCCGGCATCTCCACCGAGGGCCTGCGCAGCAAGAACTGGGACGAGTTCGCCCTGCCCGACGCCCCGCACATGGACCTGATCATCACCGTGTGCGACAACGCCGCGGGCGAGGTCTGCCCGTTTTGGCCGGGCCACCCCGCCACCGCCCACTGGAGCTACCCCGACCCCTCGGCCGGCACGGGGAGCGACGCCGAAAAAACCGAGGCCTTTCGCCAGACCCTGCACGCCATCCGCCGCCGCCTGGACCTGCTGGTCAACCTGCCGCACGACAAGCTGGGCAAGGTCGTGCTGCAAAACAGCGCTTTGGAGCTGGCCCAGTCATGAAAGCAGTACCCTCCCGCCCCCGCACTGCTCCGGCCCCCGCCCCGGCGGCCACCCCCGTGCCGCTGCGCACCCAGTTGCTGGCGGAGCTGGTCGGCACGGCGGCGCTGCTGTGCGCGGTGATTGGCTCGGGCATCATGGCCCAGCGCATGTCAGGCGGCAACGACGGCGTGGCCCTGCTGGCCAACACCCTGGCCACGGTGTTTGCGCTGTATGTGCTGATAGAAACCCTGGGGCCGCTCAGTGGTGCGCACTTCAACCCGCTGGTGACCCTGGTTATGTGGTCAAAAGGGCTTCTAGCCCCCGTAAATAGTGCGCAAGCAGCTACTCTTTTCATAGCAAGTCAATTGCTCGGTGCGGTGCTGGGGGCCGCCCTGGCCAACGCCATGTTTGAGCTGCCGGTGCTGCAGACCAGCACCCATTTGCGGGGCGGCTGGGACGCGCTGGGCCATTTCACCGGCTGGGGCCAGTGGCTGGCCGAAGCGGTGGCCACGGGCGGGCTGGTGTTTGTGATTTTGCGTGCGCCGCCGGGCAAGGCCAGCGCGCTGGTGGCCTGCTTCATCGGCGCGGCCTACTGGTTTACCGCCAGCACGTCCTTTGCCAACCCGGCCGCAGTGCTGGGCCGCATGTTCAGCGACACCTTTGCGGGTATTGCCCCGGCCAGTGCGCTGGGTTTTGTGCTGGCACAAATGGCGGGCGCCTGGGCGGGTGTACAACTGGCCCAGCGCTGCGACACGCCCCCACGCGCCGCATAAACCACACCAACCAGGCCATCCACCCGGAATCCGCCATGCCAGCCCTTCTTGAAACCCCGCCCTTTGACCTGGCCGATGCGCTCAACCAGGGCTGCTTTTGCCAGACGCTGGACGCGCAGCGCCTGCGCGCCCAGCTGGAGCACGACCCCAGCCTGGGCGGCATGGCCGAGACCATCGCCCAGACCCGGCCCCACCTGTTCTCATCGACGGTGGTGTTTCTGTCCAACCCCACGGTGCAGGCCATCACGGACACGGTGGCCGCCATCGAACGGGTGATGGCCCTGCCCGCTTGGCACACCCAGGCCTTGGCCGGTGCCGCGCCCATTGCCCAGACGGACCACGGCCCGGCGGGTGTCTTCATGGGTTACGACTTCCACATTGGCGCCGATGGCCCCCGGCTGATCGAGATCAACACCAATGCGGGCGGCGCCTTGCTCAACGCGGCCTTGGCGCGGGCGCAAACGGCCTGCTGCAAAGCCATGGACGTGCCCCTGAACGCCTACCCCAAGCTGGAGACGCTGGAGGATGACTTTTTTGCCATGTTCCAGTCCGAATGGCGGCTGCAGCGCGGGGAGCAAGTCTTGCACACCATCGCCATCGTGGACGATGACCCGGCCAACCAATACCTGGCGCCCGAGTTCGAAATGGCCCGCCAGATGTTCAGCCAGCGCGGAGTGCAGGCACTCATTGCCGATGCCGCGCAACTGGAGTGGCGGGATGGCGCGCTGTGGCACGGCAGCACGGCCATCGACCTGGTCTACAACCGCGTCACCGACTTTGATTTGTCCGAGGGCCCCCACGCCGCCCTGGCCAGCGCCTATGCCAGCGGCGCCGTGGTGCTGACGCCCCACCCGCGCGCCCACGCCCTGCGCGCCGACAAGCGCCACCTGGTCAGCCTGGGCCACTTGCCTACGCTGCAGGCCCTGGGTGTGTCGGAGGCGGACCAGCGCATGTTGCAAACCAGTGTTCCGGCGTGTGAGGTGGTGACCCCGGACCAGGCCGACGCTTTGTGGGAGCGCCGCCGCCAGTTGTTCTTCAAACCCCGCAGCGGTTTTGGTGCCCGCGCTGTGTACCGGGGCGACAAACTCACCCGCAAGGTGTGGGAGCAGATCGTGGCGGGCGACTACATCGCCCAGGCCCTGGTGCCGCCCAGCCTGCGCGCCATGGAGATTGGCGACACCCAGACCGAGCTGAAATTCGACATCCGGGCCTACACCTATGCCGGCCAGCTGCAGTTGCTGGCGGCCCGCACCTACAGCGGGCAAACCACCAATTTCCGCACCCAGGGCGGCGGTTTTGCGCCGGTGCTGCGGGTGCCGGGGCAGAGTGATATCAAAAAATGGCTGGCGCCATCCGGCTGCGCCTGCTAAAGCACTGCCGTTGAACTGGCCGCCGAACTGATTTTGCGCAAGCAGCGGCCCAAATAGAGCGCGCAGACTGGGCGGCATGCGCCTGAGTTTCACCACCCTGTCGCCCTTGCTGACCGCGCTGTTCTGGACAAGCGCAAGCACGGTCACATGGCCTGCGCCCGCACAGGGCATTCCACCGGAGGATTCCCTCGCTGCCCTGTTGCGCCGGGAGGCGATCACCTACGAGAACGGAGAAGGTGTACCCCGCGACCCCATCCTGGCCGCCACGCTTTATTGCAAAAGCGCACGCCTGGGTGACCCGCAAGCCCAGTACAACCTGGGGTGGATGTACGCCAATGGCCGTGGCGTTGAACGCGACGACCTGGCCGCCGCCTACTTTTTCCAGGCGGCTGCAGACCAGGGCCTGGAGGGCGCCCAACGCATGTTGAAAGTGGTGGGGGTGCCCCAAAGGAGTGAAGTGCCCGAATGCCTGCGGGAACCCGCACCACCTGCACCGGTCCCCGCCCCGGCGGCGCCACCCGTGGAGATGGCCGTGGCCCAATCGGCAGTGGACTACCGGGGCATTGCGCCACGCCATGTTTTTGACCTGGTCATGAAAATGGCCCCTCTCTACAAGGTGGAGCCGCAACTGGCCTTGGCCATCATTGCCGCTGAATCCAACTTCAACAGCCGTGCGATTTCGCCCAAAAACGCCCAGGGCCTGATGCAGCTCATGCCCGAAACCAGCGAACGCTTCCATGTGAAAAATGCCTTTGACCCGGTCCAGAACATCCGGGGGGGCTTGAGCTATTTGCGCTGGTTGCTGGCCTACTTTGGGGGGGATGTGGCACTGGTGGCGGCCGCCTACAACGCGGGCGAAGGCAAGGTCGAACGGTACCGCGGCATCCCGCCCTATATAGAAACGCGTGCCTATGTGCAGCGAATTTTGAAATCCGTTGGCGCCACGCACCATCCATTCGACGCCAACGTCACCCAGGCAAGCGCACTGGCCTGGACCCGCATGCCCTGGCGCGTGCAATAAACGCAGCTTCCCTCGCTGGATTTGCTGACCTATTGATGTGGGTCAGGCTGCAGAATGCTTTCTTCTTTATACTACCCCCTGTATACAGAACTCAGTGAAACTCCACCGTTTTTTCCAAATCAGACCAACGCCATGAGCACCTTTGACCACACCACCCTGATCCACAACATCAACCAAAACCTGGCGCCCTTTCGCAAATCGCAACCCGATGCGATGCAGGCCTTTGGCGCGCTGTCCAAAGCCGCGATGGCCGAAGGGGCCATCAACGCCAAGAACAAGGAATTGATTGCACTGGCCATCGGCGTCACCCAACACTGCTCGGGGTGTATTGGTTTTCACGTCAAGGCGCTGGTCAAACTGCAATGCACCCGCGCCGAATTGGAAGAAATGCTGGCCATCTGCGTCTACATGGGCGGAGGCCCCGCGCTGATGTACACGGCCGAAGTGCTGGCCGCCTGGGACAGCATGAGCGCTGTCGCCCAATAAAACGCAGCGCCGGGCCGCGTCGCGACCTTGGCCTAGCGCTGCCCGATCCAGTAGGCCAGCACAATCATGCCGGTGACAAAACCCAGCCACCCCACCAGCAGGCGTTTCCACAGCGCAGGGGCGTGCCGCAGCTCCATGAAGTCATAGATGACCCACAAACCTTTGGCGGCGGCCAGGGTAAACATGAGCAAAACGGGCGTCATGCCCGCATTGCCCGACAGGCCACTTTCACCCAGCCAAAAGGTCATGCCGGTGGCGATGAGCAAGGCGATCCAAATGCGGTTGATGGAATTGTTGAACATTCGGCAAAGCCTTAACGCATGACGTAGACCAGGGGGAAAAGCACGATCCACAACAGGTCCACCATGTGCCAGAAGGCCGCGCCGGTCTCCAGCGCATGGGTGTCGTGGCTGCCATAGGCGCCCTGCTGGGTTTTGACCAGCAAGATGGCCAGAAACACCATGGCCACAATCACATGCAGGAAGTGAAACACCGTCAACAGGAGGTAAAACATGTAGAAGGTGTTGGTGGACAGGTCAATGCCCGCATCCATCTTGGCCGAAAACTCCATGGACTTGAGGCTGATAAACCCGGCGCCACAAACCATGGCGGCCACCAGCCAGCGCACTCCCAAGCTTGACGCATCGCGCCGGACCGCCTTGACGGCGTGGACCACACACCAACTCCCCGTGATCAGCAAGACCGTGTTGACGGCGCCGGAGTTCAAGTCCAGGGTGCTTTGGCAGGCGTTGAAGAGCTCCACATCATGCGCACGCGCAAAAGCGTAGGACAGAAACAAAATCCCAAAGGTGAGCAACTCCGCCAGGATGATGAGCCACACCGCCAAGTCACCGGGCAGTCTGGGAGCGTAGCTCTGGGGAAAGGTATCAGCGTTTGGGTTCATCGCTGTGCGAAACCTCGTACGCATCGGCCACAAAGGCGGGGCCTTTCATCAGCCAAACCACCACACACCCCATCACTACTGTCAGCGCCAACATCCATACAAATACAACCAAGCCAATCATCACAAAATCAAACAATTGAAGACGACGCGCCAGTTCAGCAGAATTGCTCGCGGTCATGAAAAAACGGGCGGCGCCCGAGAGCAGCGCAGGTAGCAGGGTTCCTGCCACCACCACCTTTGGCATCCGCCGCAACAGCACCCACTCATATCCGTAGGGAGTGCGCTGGTACCCGGGAAGTTTGTTGAGCCAAGCCACCCGAGCCATTTTACAAGTAGGCCCCAAAATTTGCGGCGATAACTTTTGCGGGTACCCATGCCGACAAGGCGGTTTTAGAGTTCCCTCCGCCCGGCTTTGCCCGCGCGATATCAGTGCCAGGTGTAGCTAAAAGTTGCTAGACTCCCCAGACAATGAACCAGATAGCTCGGCTCTTACAGCGATGCCCTGCACGCCGATGGATGCTGGCGCTGTTCGTCTTTCTGACCACCGCCGTGCTGGCCTTGGCGTGGATCAGTCGCTCAGAGCAACAGGAGCGCTCAGAAGCCCAAGCGCGGGCTGCCGATCTGGCGGCAGACCATGCACAGTCACTGCAGCGCGGCATTGAACGCGCCTTGTCCGCCACCTACGCCATTGCCGCCTTGGTTCGCCAAGGCCAAGGGGTTTTGCCGAATTTCGAAGAAGTTGCGACAGAAATGCTGCCGTTTTATCCGGGCATCGCAGCGCTCGGTCTGTCTCCGGGTGGCGTGATTCGCAACGTGGCACCTTTGGCCGGCAATGAAAAAAGCATTGGCTTCAACCAGTTGAAGGACATTGCCCAAAACAAGGAGGCCATCCTCGCCCGAGACACCGGCAAGCTCACTCTGGCTGGCCCGCTCAAGCTGGCCCAGGGGGGACTGGGTGTCGTCGGTCGATTGCCCATCTTTTTGAATGGTCCGCGAGAACGCAAAGTATTTTGGGGGTTTACCTATGTGACGCTGCGTTTTCCGCAAGCCCTGGATTCCGCGCACTTACCGCTTCTGCGCGAGCGAGGCTATGCGTATACGCTGTGGCGCACCGTGCCGGATACGGGAGTTCGACAAACCATTGAAGCCTCCAGCCCTGCCGCCCTGGACTCCCCCGTGGAGCGCACACTGGAATTGCCCAATGGACAATGGACCTTGAGTGTTGCCCCCACCAAGGGCTGGGGTGACCCAGGTCGGGTCGCACTCAAATCGGCTTTCGGCTTGTTGATCAGTGTGCTCATGGCCTACCTGGCCTGGCTGCTCCAGGCCATGCGTATACGCGATGATCAACTGGAAGCCGAGGTCCAACAACGAACCGCAGAAATCCTGGCCACGCAGCAACACCTGGAAGCCACGATCCAGGCGATACCGGATTTGCTGTTTGAGATGGGGCTGGACGGGCGTTATTACAGTTCACACTCCCCCCACGCAGAACTGCTGGCCCGTCCATCCGAAGAACTGCTGGGCAAAAAAGTCCATGACGTTCTGCCCCCGCAGGCCGCTCAGGTCGTCATGTCGGCCCTGCAGGAGGCCAATGAAAAGACATGGTCCACGGGCAAGCAATTTCAACTGCCGCTGGATATTGGACTCCATTGGTTCGAACTCTCGGTCGCGCGCAAGGCCGCCGTGCCCGGAGAGACGCCACGTTTTGTGGTGCTGTCCCGCGATATCACCCAGAACAAGGAGGCGGAGGAAAAAATAGGTCTGCTGGCACACTTTGATGCCCTGACCGGCCTGCCCAACCGCGCCTTGCTGGCCGACCGCTGCCAATCGGCACTGCACACCGCGCAACGCAATACCGGTTCGGTGGCCCTCGTGTTTCTGGACCTGGACCATTTCAAGAACGTCAATGACTCCCTGGGTCATCGGGTGGGCGACGAATTGTTGGTTGCCTTGGCTGCACGGCTCAAACATGCCGTGCGGGACCAGGACACTGTGTCCCGCCTGGGGGGTGATGAATTCATTCTGGTACTGCCCGACACCAACGCCATGGGAGCGGCGCACGTTGCCGAAAAACTGTTGCAGTCCGCCTTGCGACCCTTTGAAATTGAACAACATGAGTTGACCATCACGCCCAGCATCGGGATTGCCGTCTACCCCAGCGATGGCCATGACTTTGACACCCTGTCGCGCTGTGCCGATGCCGCGATGTACCACGCCAAACAGAGTGGGCGCAACAACTACCGTTTTTTTACCGCCGAAATGCAGGCCCGGTCCGAACGCACCCTCACCCTGGAAAATGCACTGCGGCGCGCTTTGGAGCGCAACCAGTTGAGCCTGCATTACCAGCCACAAATGTCGGTGGCAGACGGCCGCATCATTGGTGCGGAGGCCTTGCTACGATGGAATCACCCGGAACTGGGCATGGTCTCACCGGCCGAGTTCATCCCCGTGGCGGAGACCAGCGGGATGATTTTGCCGATCGGGGAATGGGTGCTGCGCACCGCCACCCGGCAACTCAAGGCCTGGATCGATGCCGGTGTACCGCCCTTCACCATGGCCATCAACCTGTCATCCGTGCAGTTTCGCCATGCCGATTTGCCCCATTTGGTGACCACCATTTTGGAAGAAGCGAAATTGCCAGCGCATTGGCTGGAGCTTGAACTCACCGAAGGTGTCGCGATGACCGACCCACAGGGCGCCATTGCCGTCATGAACAACTTGCACCAGCGCGGCGTGCGCATGTCCATCGACGATTTTGGCACCGGCTATTCCTCGCTGAGTTACCTGAAAAAATTCCAGGTCTACAAGGTCAAAATCGACCAGTCCTTTGTGCGTGACATCACAGAGGACCCCGACGACAGGGCCATCGTGAGCGCCATCATTTCCATGGCCGCCAGCCTGGGCATGCAAACCATCGCCGAAGGTGTGGAGACCCAGGGGCAACTGGCCTTTTTACAGGAAAAAGGCTGCACCGAGGTGCAGGGCTACTACTTCAGCCGACCGGTGCCGCCAGACCAATTTGTGGCCTTCCTGCGCTCACAGCTTTTTCTGTAAAAACTGCGCAATGCGGTGTCCACGGTAGCTGCCCAATACCGCCACACCATGCACGTTGACCAGCGGGCGGCAGGCAAAGGTAGAAAACCCTTCGAAGCAGTTCACCAGGCCAACCGGTGTTGTTTCATCGCCCCCTGCAAACGCCAACACACTGAAGGCCTGCGGACAGGCGGCCAACTCAGCGACTCAGCCCTCCCCCATGGGATCGCAGGCATAGGCATCCAGCAGCTCCACCAATGCATGGGCATGGCGGGGGTTGGCATAGTCGGCACGGCACACCTGAATAGAGTTGGACTCCATTTTTAGACCCGCAAGGTGTCCGCAATACGCTGCGCACAGGCTTGGGCTTGGTCCGCGTCGCGGGCTTCCACCATCACACGCACCAAAGGCTCGGTACCGCTGGCACGGATCAACACCCGGCCGGTATCCCCCAGTTCCGCCTCCACCGCTGCGGTGGCTGCCGTCAAATGGAGATTGGACTTCCAGTCCTGGCCAGGCGTCAGGCGCACATTGATGAGTATTTGAGGGAACAGGGTCACGTCGGCCAGCAACTCCGCCAGCGTTTCGCCGCTCCGAATACACGCCTGCAAGACCTGCAAGGCCGACACAATGCCATCACCGGTGCTGTGCTTGTCCAGGGCCAGCAAATGGCCAGAACCTTCCCCACCCAGCAGCCAGCTCCGTTTTTCCAGTTCTTCTAGAACGTAGCGGTCTCCGACGTTGGCGCGCACCAACTCCACCGCCCGGGCTTTCAAGGCAAGTTCTACCGCCATATTGGTCATCAGCGTGCCCACCACACCGGTAACGGCTTCACCGGCCCGCTTGCTGGCCGTCTTGCCACCACGGGAAAGCCGCTCTTTGACCATCAGATAGAGGATTTCATCTCCATTGAACAAGCGACCCTCGCCATCCACCAATTGCAGGCGGTCGGCGTCACCATCCAGCGCAATACCATAGTGGGCGCCATGTTCCCTGACCGCATCCACCAGAGCCTGGGGGTGCGTCGCACCCACTTCGTGGTTGATATTCAAACCATCGGGAGCACAGCCGATGGTGATCACTTCAGCACCCAATTCATGAAACACCTTGGGAGCCACTTGGTAGGCCGCGCCATGCGCACCATCCACCACGATTTTGACGCCCTTGAGCGTGAGGTCGCTGGCAAAAGTGCTTTTGCAGAACTCGATATAACGGCCCGCCGCATCGTCCAAACGGCGGGACTTGCCCAGATCCGATGACGCAGCCCAGACCGGGGGCTGCTCCAATGCTGCCTCCACGGCCAGTTCCCACGCATCCGGCAGTTTGCTGCCCTGGGCACTGAAAAATTTGATGCCGTTGTCTGCAAAAGGGTTGTGGCTGGCGCTGATCACCACCCCCAGTGAAGCACGCAGGGTGCGGGTCAAATAGGCTACGCCGGGCGTGGGCAGGGGCCCCAACAGCACCACGTCCACGCCTGCAGAGTTGAAACCACTCTCCAAGGCACTCTCCAACATATAGCCGGATATGCGGGTGTCCTTGCCGATCAACACCGTGGGGCGCACTTCGGTTTGCTTGAGCACCCGGCCCACCGCATGCGCAAGGCGCAAAACAAAGTCCGGTGTGATAGGCGCCTGCCCCACCGTGCCGCGAATTCCATCGGTTCCAAAATACTGTCGTTTCATACCCTCACCTACCTTGCAGATTGTTGTTGAGCATTGCCTGCCGCTCGCACAGCAGCCCATACTTTCAGTGCCTGTACTGTCTCTTTCACATCATGCACCCGCACCACACTGGCACCGTGCTGAACCGCAAGCAAGGCCGCCGCCACGCTGGGTACCATGCGGTCGTAGACATCCAGTGTCGCGACCGACGCCAATGAGGTCTGGGTCACGGCGGCCAGCGAGGACTTGCGAGACCAGCCCGCCAACACCGGGTAGCCCAGAGACAAAAGTTCTTGTTGGCGGGCCAGCAGGGCAAAATTTTGCGCTACGGTTTTTCCGAACCCAATCCCCGGGTCAATACAAATTCGAGCCTTATCGACTCCTAGCCCCCGTAAATCATGCGTAGACCGCTCTAAAAATGAGAGCACCTGCGCAAGCACATCGCCTTCCATGGGCGCCACCTGCATGGTCCGGGGCTCGCGGTGCATGTGCATAAGACACACACCACAGCTTGTGTGGGCGGCCACCACCGCCGGGGCCTCCAGGCCATCAGCCGCGTCTTTCCAGCGAAGCGCCCAAACGTCATTGATGATGTCGGCACCCAAATCCAGCACGGCTTGCATCACCTGCGGCTTGTAGGTGTCCACCGACACGGGCACCCCCAAAGTCACGGCATGGCGCACAACGGGCAGAAGGCGGGACAACTCCTCCTCCAAAGACAGCGCCAACGCCCCCGGTCGGGTCGATTCACCGCCTATGTCCAAGATGTCTGCGCCGTCTCGAAGCAGTCGCTCACAGTGCGCCCGCGCCGCATCATGGGAAGCATGCAGACCACCATCCGAAAACGAATCAGGTGTCACGTTCACAATGCCCATGACTTGGGGTGTTGCCAAATCGATCACATAACGGCTCACTTGCCACTGCATAGATTGACCTTGGTTGTGATGGAGCAGTTGGTATGCAAAACGGGGCGCAAAGCCCCGTTTTTATTTGGATCGAATGGATCAGGCCGCCGTGGGTGCCGCATCGGCAGCCACCGCAGCGGCGCCGCCACTGCTGCTACCGCCAGAACTCGGCGTACGGGGCGTCCAATCCTTAGGGGGGCGTGGCTCTTTACCCGCCATGATGTCGTCGAGCTGGTCGCTGTCGATGGTTTCCCATTCCAGCAAGGCCTTGGCCATGGCATGCATCTTGTCTTTGTTTTCTTCAATGAGCTTGCGGGCCAGGGAATACTGCTGGTCAATGATGCGGCGCACCTCCAAATCGACCTTCTGCATGGTCTGCTCACTCATGTTGGTGGTCTTGGTTACCGAACGGCCCAGGAAAACCTCGCCCTCATTCTCGGCGTACACCATAGGCCCCAGTGCATCGGTCATGCCATAGCGGGTCACCATGTCACGCGCAATGTGGGTGGCGCGTTCAAAATCATTGCTGGCACCGGTGGTCATCTGGTTCATGAACACCTCTTCGGCAATCCGGCCACCAAACAGCATGCTGATCTGGTTCAGCATGAACTCGCTGTCGTACGAGTAGCGGTCCTGCTCAGGCAGACTCATAGTCACACCCAACGCACGGCCTCGCGGAATGATGGTCACTTTGTGCACCGGGTCACATTTAGGCAGCATCTTTCCGATCAGCGCATGGCCCGACTCGTGGTAAGCCGTGTTCTTGCGCTCCGACTCCGGCATCACCATGCTCTTGCGCTCAGGACCCATTTGGATTTTGTCTTTGGCTTTCTCAAAATCCTGCATTTCCACCACACGGGCGTTACGACGGGCAGCCATCAAAGCCGCTTCATTGCACAAATTGGCCAAATCAGCGCCAGACATACCGGGGGTGCCGCGCGCAATCACATTGGCGCTGATGTCCTGACCCAAGGGAACCTTGCGCATGTGCACATTCAGGATCTGTTCACGGCCCCGAATGTCGGGCAAGGTCACATAGACCTGACGGTCAAAACGCCCCGGGCGTAAAAGCGCTGCGTCCAAAATATCAGGGCGGTTGGTGGCTGCCACCACGATCACGCCGACATTGGTTTCGAACCCGTCCATCTCCACAAGCATCTGGTTCAGAGTCTGTTCACGTTCGTCATTGCCACCGCCCAAACCAGCACCACGCTGACGGCCCACGGCGTCAATTTCGTCGATAAAAATGATGCAAGGCGCGTTCTTTTTGGCATTCTCGAACATGTCGCGCACACGGGATGCGCCCACGCCCACAAACATTTCCACGAAGTCCGAACCAGAAATGCTGAAAAACGGCACCTTGGCTTCCCCGGCAATAGATTTGGCCAGCAAGGTTTTACCGGTTCCGGGTGGCCCCACCAGCAGCAGACCACGGGGAATACGGCCACCCAACTTTTGAAATTTGCTTGGATCTTTGAGGAAGTCGACCACTTCCTTCACTTCTTCCTTGGCTTCATCACAACCAGCTACATCGGCAAACGTCACCGTGTTGGTGCTTTCGTCCAACAAACGTGCCTTGCTTTTACCAAAACTGAAGGCTCCGCCTTTTCCGCCACCCTGCATTTGGCGCATGAAGTACACCCACACACCAATTAGCAGCAGCATGGGGCCCCAGCTGACCAGCAGGGTCATCAAAAGGGAACCTTCTTCACGGGGCTTCACGTCGAACTTGACACCGTTGTTGATCAAATCGCCCACCAAGCCGCGGTCCAGGTAGGTGGCCGTCGTCTTGACTTTGCGGTCGTCGGTGGTGACCGCCAAAATCTCTGTTCCGCCCTGGCCCTCTTGAATGAGGGCACTCTTGATACGTTTGCCACGCACCTCCTCCAGGAAATCGGAGTAACCCAGCGTACCCGCCCCTGCCGCACCATGCGAGTCAAATTGTTTGAACACGGTGAAGAGCACAAGTGCAATCACCAACCAAACTGCTATTTTCGAAAACCACTGATTATTCAAGCGAAGCTCCAATACGGGCGCAATAAGAAATACTTTGCGTACTTGAGTCCCATTTTAGGCGTTTCAAGACACAAAGCACGCAATATTCAGGTTTTCAGCCATAAAGATAGAAGGGTATCCAGGGAATTGTCAATCCCCGCGGATAAACCTTGATCAACCCTTGCCACCTGGTAACTTGAGCCCGATGCCAACCATAAAAGTCTCGGATGAACGGTCTCGCGAGGCTTTGGGCTTGAACGGTTTCACCAGCTCAAACGCCGCCTTGAAGCGTTGCACCACATCGTTGTAACTCCCCCCATGGAACACCTTGGCCACCAGGGTGCCATGCGGTTTCATGTGGTTTTGGGCGAATTCAATGGCCAACTCAATCAGATACTCAATGCGCGCTGCGTCGGCAGACGCTATGCCTGACAGGTTGGGAGCCATATCGGATACCACAATATCGGCCTGCCTTCCTGCCAAGGCCAATTCCAATTGGCTGAGAACTTCTGCCTCACGAAAGTCTCCTTGAATAAAGGTCACCCCTTCGATGGGCTCCATGGGCAACAAGTCCAGCCCAATGATGGTGCCATTCAGGTCCCCTACCGCAGCCCCTTGGGGGGACATGCGACGGCGCGCATATTGGCTCCATGCACCGGGTGTGCAGCCCAAATCCACCACCAGATGGCCGGGCTTGATTAGGCCAAAAGTCTCGTCGATCTCCTTGAGTTTGTAAGCGGCGCGCGCCCGGTACCCCTCTCGGTGTGCCAATTTCACATATGGGTCGTTGATATGGTCGTGCAGCCAGGCCTTGTTGACCTTTTTGCCTTTGCTTGGAGTTTTCATTGCACCGATAATACCGGTATGCCCATAATTCAACTTACACCTGCCCAGCGCAAAGACCATCGGGCAGAAGCCCATCACCTGGACCCCGTCGTTATGGTGGGGGGCGACGGCCTCACCGCCAACGTCAAAAAAGAAATCGATGCGGCCTTAAATGCCCATGGATTGATCAAAGTGCGGGTATTTTCCGACGACCGCGTCGCCCGCGAGGCCATGTACCAAGCCCTGGCGGACGAGTTGAACGCTGCGCCGATTCAACACATCGGTAAGCTGCTGGTGCTGTGGCGCCCCAAACTGGAAAAAGAGAAAACCGTTGACGAAGACCGCATGGCAGGCCCGCGCGACTTCAAAGTATTGAAATACAGCAAACGTGCTGGACAGCGCCCCGAAGTTAAGACCCTGCGGGTGCTCGGCAACCAGCGGCTAACGGCCGGTGGCAATGTTCGCCGCGCCAAACCAAAACCCAAAACCAGCGTCAAAAAACGCAGCCAGACCTGATCATCCGGCCGTTTGGGGCCAAGCCACTGCTCTGCTCTGCTCGGCCCAAAGTTTAGTCTCGGCTGATTTCAAGTCTCTGCGGAGCAGGCAATGCCCGCTGTGCGGGCAAGTTTGCCAAACACCACGGTCGCGCAGAGCCACTGCCCCAAATACATCGCACTGCCTACCCGGTGCCACAACGCAAGATTGTCACGCGCGACGATTCTGGGTGCTACCGCCAATTCCACGAGCAAAGCCAAAAGTACACCAGCCACTATAAAAATAGTAGCAGCTTGCGCAATATCTGCAATGGCTGGCGACCTATTGGATCTGGAGAGCAACAGCAAGGCCACTGCGCACAGAGTAGAAATCACGGTTTGTGCAGAAAAGAGTTTGGCAGCCATGCCGCCCGCCAGAGCCGGGCTAGGCAAGTACACAAACAGCATGGGAACTACAAAGAACCCCAATGTGCTAAGGCTACCCCACCAGACCGCAGCAAGCCACAGCGGCAGCTGACGCATGGCCTTAGACGTAGGAAACCGTCACAATTTCATAGGACTTGACGCCACCCGGCGCTTTCACCTCAACCGTGTCACCTTCTGACTTTCCGATCAGGGCCCGGGCAATGGGGCTGCTGATATTGACTAGGCCGAGCTTGATGTCGGCTTCGTCTTCACCGACGATCTGGTAGGTCACCTGACCGCCAGAGTCCTCGTCTTCGAGCTTGACAGTGGCACCAAACACCACCCGGCCTTCGGCATCGAGTTCCGCTGGATCAATGATTTGGCATGCGGACAGCTTGCTTTCTACTTCCTGGATGCGTCCTTCGATAAATCCCTGGCGATCTTTGGCGACCTCGTATTCGGCGTTTTCGCTCAGGTCGCCCTGTGCCCGCGCTTCCGCAATGGCATTGATGACCCAAGGACGGTCCACGGTCTTGAGTTTGTGCAACTCGGCTCTGAGCAATTCGGCGCCGCGCTTGGTAATTGGAATGGTAGCCACGTACTGCTCCGTTGAAGTAATAGATGTTTGGGGTTACACAAAAGGAAACCGCCGAGCGTTGCCGATCGGCGGTATTCAAAAGTACTGTGGGACAGACCGAAGCGGCAAGACCGCACGCTCTGTCACCAACTGATTAAACGGATTATGCCGTGATTGTCAGCCGTGCATCAGGCGATTGCCAGTTGTGCATGCATTTCCTGAATCGAAATCACGTCCAGGTGGTCCATGTGGCGCATGCCCTGCACGGCCGCCTCGGCTCCGGCGATGGTGGTAAAGGTCGTTACCCGGGCCAGCAAAGCAGAAGTGCGAATCTGGCGCGAGTCTGCAATGGCATTGCGACGCTCTTCCACGGTGTTAATGACCAACACCACTTCGTTGTTTTTGATCATGTCCACAATGTGGGGTCGCCCTTCGGTGACCTTGTTGACCGCCACGCACGGCACACCGGCGGCATGGATCGCTGCAGTAGTTCCCTTGGTCGCCAGCACCGTGAAGCCCATGTCCACCAAGGCGCGGGCGACTTCAATGGCCCGAGGTTTGTCGTTGTTTTTCACCGAGAGAAACACCTTACCCTCGCGCGGCAACTTGGTGCCGGCACCCATTTGGGACTTCACAAAAGCCTCACCAAACGTTTTACCCACACCCATCACTTCACCCGTGGATTTCATCTCGGGTCCCAGGATGGTGTCCACACCAGGGAATTTGACAAAGGGGAACACGGCCTCCTTGACGCTGAAGTATGGTGGTGTGACTTCTTTGGTAATGCCCTGGGACGCGAGCGATTGGCCAACCATGCAGCGCGCCGCCACCTTGGCCAACTGGATGCCGGTGGCCTTGGACACGAAAGGCACGGTGCGGGAAGCGCGCGGATTCACTTCCAGCACATAAATTACATCCTTGCCATCGATGTTCTGGATGGCAAACTGCACATTCATCAGGCCCACCACATTCAGGGCCTTGGCCATGGCTGCGGTCTGCCGCTTAATTTCAGCCACCGTCTCGGCGCTCAGGCTGTACGGGGGCAGCGAGCAGGCCGAGTCGCCACTGTGCACACCCGCTTGCTCAATGTGCTCCATCACGCCACCAATAAAGGTAGCACCTTCAACACCTTCCGAGCCCGCATCGCGGATGCAATCCACATCACATTCAATGGCGTCATTCAGGAATCGGTCCAGTAACACGGGAGAGTCGTGGCTGACCTTGACCGCTTCGCGCATGTAGCGCTCCAGGTCGCGCTGCTCGTGCACGATTTCCATGGCACGACCACCCAGCACGTAGCTGGGGCGTACCACCAAGGGATAGCCGAGCGCAGCGGCTTTTTCCAGCGCTTCGGGTTCGGTGCGGGTGGTGGCATTCGGTGGTTGGCGCAGCTTCAACTCATGCAACAGCTTTTGGAACCGCTCACGGTCTTCGGCTGCGTCGATCATGTCCGGGCTGGTGCCGATGATGGGCACGCCGTTGGCCTCCAGATCGAGTGCCAACTTCAAAGGCGTTTGGCCGCCGTATTGCACGATGACGCCCACCGGTTTTTCCTTGTCCACGATTTCCAGCACGTCTTCCAGGGTCAGCGGCTCGAAATAGAGGCGGTCGGAGGTGTCGTAGTCGGTGGACACGGTCTCGGGGTTGCAGTTGACCATGATGGTCTCGTAGCCGTCTTCGCGCATGGCCAAAGCGGCATGCACGCAGCAGTAGTCGAACTCAATGCCCTGGCCAATGCGGTTGGGGCCACCGCCCAGCACCATGATTTTCTTGTTGTTGGTGGGCGCGGCTTCGCACTCCGAGCCTTCGGCTTCGTAGGTGGAATACATGTAGGCGGTGTTGGTCGCAAACTCAGCCGCACAGGTATCGACCCGCTTGTACACCGGGCGCACACCCAGGGCGTGGCGCTTATTGCGAACCGCTGTGTCGCTGGTCTTGAACTGGCGGGCCAAACGGCGGTCCGAGAAACCTTTTTGTTTCAAAGAGCGCAGCGTAGCGGCGTCAATGCGGTCCAACGCCGTGCCGCTGTCGGGCACGGGCAGTCGCTCAATTTCCAGCTCAATCTTGACGATTTGCTCGATTTGGACCAGGAACCAAGGGTCGATTTTGGTTAAAGCAAACACTTCGTCCACGCTCATGCCCTGGGCAAAAGCATCGCCCACGTACCAAATGCGCTCGGGACCGGGCGCACCCAGCTCTTTTTCCAGCACTTCGCGGTCCTGGGTTTTTTCGTTCATACCGTCCACGCCCACCTCCAGGCCGCGCAGGGCTTTCTGGAAGGATTCCTGGAAGGTGCGGCCCATGGCCATGACCTCGCCCACCGACTTCATCTGGGTGGTCAAACGGCTGTCGGCTGTGGGGAATTTTTCAAATGCAAAACGGGGGATCTTGGTGACCACATAGTCGATGCTGGGCTCAAAACTGGCCGGGGTTGCACCACCGGTGATGTCGTTGCGCAACTCGTCCAGAGTGAAGCCCACCGCCAGCTTGGCAGCGATCTTGGCAATGGGGAATCCCGTGGCTTTGGACGCCAGCGCCGAGGAGCGCGACACACGCGGATTCATCTCGATCACCACCATGCGGCCATCGACCGGGTTGATGGAGAACTGCACGTTGGAGCCGCCAGTGTCCACACCGATTTCGCGCAGCACGGCCAGCGATGCGTTGCGCAGAATCTGGTATTCCTTGTCGGTCAGGGTTTGCGCCGGGGCCACCGTGATGGAGTCGCCGGTGTGCACACCCATGGGGTCCAGGTTTTCGATAGAACAGACGATGATGCAGTTGTCCGCCTTGTCGCGCACCACTTCCATCTCGTACTCTTTCCAGCCCAAGAGCGACTCTTCGATCAGCAGCTCGTTGGTGGGCGAGGCTTCCAGGCCGCGCTTGCAAATGACTTCAAACTCTTCCGAGTTGTAGGCAATGCCGCCGCCGGTGCCGCCCAAGGTGAAGCTGGGGCGAATGACGGTGGGGAAACCCAGCGTCTTTTGCACAGCCCAGGCTTCGTCCATGCTGTGTGCAATACCGGAGCGGGCCGAGCCCAGACCGATCTTGGTCATGGCATCCTTGAACTTCAGGCGGTCCTCGGCCTTGTCGATGGCTTCAGGGCTGGCACCAATCAATTCCACTTGGTACTTTTCCAGCACGCCGTGGTGCCAGAGGTCCAAGGCGCAGTTCAGCGCGGTCTGGCCACCCATGGTGGGCAAAATAGCGTCGGGACGCTCCTTGGCAATGATCTTTTCCACCGTTTGCCAGGTGATCGGCTCGATGTAGGTGACATCGGCCGTGGCGGGGTCGGTCATGATCGTGGCAGGGTTGCTGTTGATCAAAATGACCTTGTATCCCTCTTCGCGCAGGGCCTTGCAGGCTTGCACGCCGGAGTAGTCAAACTCGCAGGCCTGGCCGATGATGATGGGGCCGGCGCCAATGATGAGGATGCTTTTAATGTCGGTACGTTTTGGCATGCTTAACTTCTCTACTCTTAATCAATTCAGGCTGGCGGTGGCCAATTTGGCCCCGAACCACACAAACAAGCCCCCAACTGCGCTGGACAGGCTGGCTGACACACGCTTGCGTCGGCTGAAGGCTTGCGCAAGGCGGGCTCCCGCAAAAATCAATGCGGACAAATACAGGGCGCTAAAGGCCATGACGATGGCACTCAAAATCAGAAATGGCACGGCGGGTGTTTCGTAGGTCGGATCGATGAACTGCACAAAGAACGACAGCAAAAACAATATCGCCTTGGGGTTCAACAGGCTGATCACCAAGGCCCGCTTGAAGGGGTGCGCCAGATGGATGGGGAGCTCCTGCGCCACGGCAACCGAAGCCTCCGTCTTGCGCCATTTCTGGACAGCGGCCACTATCAGATTGACACCCATCCAGGCCAGATACGCTGCGCCGGAATACTTGACCACCATGAACAAGGCCGGATTGCTGCGCAGCAATCCCGCCGCACCCAAAGCGGTCGCCATCAACAAAATGGTGTCCCCCACAAATACACCCACGGCCCCTTGGTACCCGGCTTTGATGCCGCGCGCGGTGGCCACCGACAGTACAAACAAGGAATTGGGTCCGGGCAACAAAATGATGCCCAAAGCGCCAAACACGTAAGTCCACAAGTCGGTCACACCGTAGAAGCTCATGCGCGCTTGTCCACTTGCGTTGCCATCTCCCGGATGAAACGGTCAAACAAATAGCCAATATCCGACGGACCCGGCGAAGCCTCAGGATGACCCTGGAAGCAGAACGCGGGCTTGTCCGTGCGCTCCAACCCTTGCAGCGTGTTGTCAAACAGGCTGATGTGGGTGGGTCGCAGGTTCGCCGGCAAGGACTTTTCGTCCACCGCAAACCCATGGTTCTGGCTGGTGATACTGACACGGCCACTGTCCAGGTCTTTGACCGGATGGTTGGCACCGTGGTGACCAAACTTCATTTTGAATGTCTTGGCACCCGAGGCCAGCGCCATGATCTGGTGTCCCAGGCAAATACCAAAGGTGGGAATGCCCGTTTCAATCAACTCCGCCACCGCCGCAATGGCGTAGTCACAGGGCTCCGGATCACCGGGGCCGTTGGACAGGAAAACGCCGTCGGGTTGGTATTTCAGCACCTCGGCGGCAGACGTTTGTGCAGGCACCACCGTGACTTTACAACCGCGCTCGGCCAACATCCGCAAGATGTTCTTTTTGACACCAAAGTCGTAAGCGACCACATGGAACGTGGGCGCCGTTTGCTGGCCGTATCCGGCGCCCAAAGTCCACTCGGACTCGGTCCAGTCGTAGCTGCTGGCGCTGGATACCACTTTGGCCAGGTCCAAACCTGCCATATTGGGTGCGGCCTTGGCCGCCGCCACGGCTTTTTCGACCACGGCGCTGGTGACCGATTCGCCAGGGGCCAGGGCCAAGATGCAGCCATTTTGTGCCCCCTGGGTGCGCAACTTGCGCGTCAACTGGCGGGTATCGATATTGGCAATCGCCACAGTCCCCTCCGCCACCAGGTATTCACTTAAGCCCTGGTTTTTGCGGAAGTTGGAGGCAATGAGCGGCAGATCCTTGATGATCAAACCTGCGGCATGCACTTTGTGGGACTCGACGTCTTCGGGATTAACCCCGTAGTTGCCGATGTGGGGATAGGTGAGCGTGACAATCTGCTGGCAGTAGCTCGGGTCTGTAAGGATTTCCTGGTAGCCGGTCATGGACGTGTTGAACACGACCTCTCCGACGGTAGAGCCAGCGGCTCCAATGGAATTTCCAATATAGACCGTGCCGTCTGCAAGCGCCAAAATGGCGGGGGGGATGGTTCCCTTTAAAGACAAAAGCACTGGATTCTCCGGATGGGGTTTTCGGGTACGCCCAAACGCGCTCAAGAGACAACTCTCGGCTTGCTGCTTAAAGGGGATTGGCTTGAGGGGGCTCTGGACGTACAGGATGCGGTGAAGCCTCCCATTATAGCCGAGGGGGGGCGTGTTATCCCTGAAAAGACTTGCTACCTTGGGGCAAGTCAGCCCAGCTTACCTCTGGAGCTGCGCTGTAGCACTGGCGTGCAGGCAAATCGCGGCGGCGGCGGCCACGTTGAGCGACTCCTCTCCGCCGGGCTGCGCAATGCGCACATGCAGCTGGGCCATCGCCTCCAACTCGGAACAAACACCCTGCCCTTCGTGCCCCAGCGCCCATGCGCACAGCGTAGGCAGCTCCTTAGTTTGCAGCGCCTGGTGCAAAAATGAGCCCCGATGCGAGCTGGTTACAAGAATCGGCAACGCCAGTGCTGCCAAATCCGGCAGCTCCACACCTTCGGTGAGCTGCAAGCCCCAATGGGCCCCCATGCCGGCGCGCAGCACCTTGGGGCTCCACAGGGCGGCCGTTCCCTTGAGGGCGATGATCTGCTTAAAACCAAAGGCCGAGGCACTGCGCAAAATGGAGCCGACATTGCCCGCATCCTGCACGCGGTCCAAAATGACGGAGGCCATGGCAGGCTGTAGCGCGGCTGCATTGGGCAAATTCACCACAAAACCCATGCTGGCGGGTGACTCCAGACCACTGATATCACGGAACAGTGCGTCCGGAATCACTATGTTTTTAATAGCTGCTTGCGCCCAATCTACGGGGGCTAAAGGCCTGGACTTGGGGTTTTGCCAAAATGACTCGGAAAAAACGCCGACTTCGGGCTGCACACCCCGCACCATCGCCGCACGGCACAGGTGGTCACCCTCGGCCCAAAAACGGCCCTGCTTGCGGTATGCGGTGTTGTCCTGTGCCAGCCGGCGCAGGTCCTTCAAAAAGGCATTGTCCCGCGAGGTGATGTGCTGGGCTGGAGCGGCACTCATCGCAAGACCTCCGCCACGGGGCGAAAAGTTTTTCGATGCTGGGGGCAGGCGCCGTGCAACTGCAGCGCCGCCAGGTGTTCGGCCGTCCCATAACCCTTGTGTTTGGCAAAACCATATTGGGGAAATTGCAGGTCGTACTCAGCGCACCAGCGGTCGCGGGTGACCTTGGCCAGAATAGACGCGGCGGAAATGGCAGGCACCAGCGCATCGCCTTGGACAATGGCCTCGGCCCGCACGTCCAGCACCGGCAGGCGGTTGCCATCAACCTGCACCAGTTTGGGTTTGAGTCGCAGCCCTTCCACCGCCCGGCGCATGGCCAACAGAGTGGCTTGCAAAATATTCAGCTGTTCAATTTCTTCAACACTGGCCTGTGCAATGGAGCAGCACAGCGCCTTGGCGCAGATTTCGTCAAACAACTTTTCGCGCCGCAAGGCGGTGAGTTTCTTGGAGTCTGCCAATCCTTTGATGGGCTGGAGATCGTCCAGAATCACGGCAGCGGCTACCACAGGCCCAGCCAGCGGACCGCGCCCGGCCTCGTCGACACCCGCGACGAGAAGACCGGGGATGTCCCACATCAGTGCGGCTTGTTGCGTGGTGGCTGGGTCAGCCTTGGAGTACTTGCTGGATCGCATGGGCGGCTAATTGGGGGGTATCGCGTTGAAGTTGCACATGCAACTCCGCAAACTTGTTTTGCACAAGGGTAATTTTTTCGGGATTGGACGCCTGCGCATCCAGCCATTCCAGCACCGCTGCGGCGAGTGCCTTCGGTGTGGCGGCGTCTTGCAGCAGTTCCGGCACGACAAAGTCCTGGCATAGGATATTGGGCAATCCCACCCAGGGCTGCAATTTTTTGCGCCGCATGATCTGCCACGACAGCCAGCCCATGTGGTAGGCAATCACCATGGGCCGCTTGAACAGCGCCGCCTCCAGCGTCGCCGTTCCGCTGGCAATCAGCGTGACATCGCAAGCCGCCAGAACGGTGTGCGACTGTCCCCGAACGATCTGCACATGCTCCCACATGCCGCTGGCATGGGCGGCCATCTCAATCTGCGCGTACAGGGACGGCACCGCAGGCACTATGAATTTGATAGCTGCTTGCGCCCGTTTTATAAGGGCTGCAACCTGAAAGAACCGAAAAGCAAGGTGCTGGATCTCGGACTTCCGGCTGCCAGGCAGTATCGCGACCACGCGGTCCTCGTCGGCAAGCCCCAGCTGGGCCCGGGCTGCGGACCGGTCAGGCACCATGGGAATGACCTGGGCCAGCGGATGGCCAACGTAGGTGGACGCAATGCCGTGCTGCGCCAGCAAGGCCGGCTCAAACGGAAAGATGCACAGCACATGGTCCACACTGCGGCGGATTTTTTCGACGCGCTCAGGGCGCCAGGCCCAGACCGAGGGCGAGACAAAATGGACAGTCTTGATGCCCTGCATCTTCAGTGCGGCCTCCAGATCCAGATTGAAATCCGGGGCGTCGACCCCGATAAACACATCAGGACGTTGCAGCAACAGCCGGGCCTTGAGTTGCTCGCGTATGCCTACGATTTCACGGTAACGGCGCAACACCTCCCAGCCATAACCGTGCACAGACAAAGTGTCATGCGGCCACCAGGATGCAAAGCCGCGCCGATTCATCTGCGGGCCACCGATTCCCACGGCTGTCGCAGACGGCCAGCGTGCACGCAAGCCGTCCAGCAGCAGTCCGGCCAGCAAGTCGCCCGACGCTTCACCTGCCACCATCGCCAGTTTGACTACGTCGTTCGACACGTCAAATCAACGCACGATGCCACGCTGGGGCGAAACTTGGGATAAAAACGACTGCATCATCTCCACATCGGGCGCGGCCTCAGGAATACTGAGCGTCAACTCTGCGATACGCACGCGTGCAGCTTCCAGTGTCAGGTCGTCGCGGTACAGTGCCTTGTGCATGGCTTTGACGGCAGCAATGCGTTCCGGCGAAAAGCCACGGCGACGCAAGCCTTCAAAGTTCATGGAACGTGCTTGCGCGGGCTGGCCCTGGCACATCACGAAGGGAGGAAGATCGGCAAACAGCAAAGTGCACATGGCCGTCATGCTGTGGGCACCGATTTTCACAAACTGGTGCACCACGGTGAAGCCCCCCAAAATCGCCCAATCCCCCACATGCACATGGCCTGCCAGCTGGGAGTTATTGGCAAAAATAGTGTTGTTGCCCACCACACAGTCGTGGGCCAGATGTACATAGGCCATCAGCCAATTGTCGTTCCCCACGCGTGTAATACCTGTGTCACCGGGAGAACCGATGTTGAAGGTGCAAAACTCGCGGACCGTATTGCGGTCTCCAATGATCAGCTCGCAGGGTTCACCCGCGTATTTTTTGTCTTGCGGAATTGCCCCCAACGAACTGAATTGGAAAATCCGGTTGTCTGCACCAATGGTGGTGTGGCCTTCAATCACGCAGTGCGGACCAATGGTGGTGCCGGGGCCCACCTTGACGTGCGGCCCAATCAGCGTATAGGGCCCTACCGTCACCGAGCTGTCCAACTCGGCTCCAGCGTCCACAATCGCGGTGGAGTGAATCGTGGTCACGATTCGGGTCCTACTTAATGGCGCGCATGGCGCAGGTCAACTCTGCTTCCACCGCCAGTTCGCCAGCCACGGAAGCGCGGCCTTTGAACTTGAAGATGCCGGCTTTCATGCGCAGCAACTCGACTTCCAAAATCAACTGATCACCAGGCTCTACCGGACGTTTGAAGCGCGCGCCATCAATGCCGGCAAAATAGTAGACCATCTGGTCATTGGGAGAGGTGTCCAGTGCGTCAAAGGCCAGCAGAGCGGCGGCTTGTGCCAGGGCTTCCAGCATCAACACGCCCGGCATCACCGGGCGGTGTGGAAAATGCCCTTCGAAAAATGGCTCGTTGATGGTGACGTTCTTCAGCGCCTTGATGGTCTTGCTCTTGTCCAACTCCAACACCCGGTCCACCAGCAAAAACGGGTAACGGTGGGGAAGCTGTTTGAGAATTGCGTGAATATCCATCATAGTTTTAGTTATCCTTATGGGTTGGGGACAGCGCGCCGCGATGCGCCGAACTGTCCAGCAGGTTTTATGTCTTGAGCTTGTCTTCCAGCACACGAATGCGTTCGCGCAGGCTGTGCAATTGCTTCAACGAAGCAGCATTTTTTTCCCAATTGGCATTTTCGTCCAATGGAAACATGCCGGTGTAATGTCCTGGCTTGCGAATGGAGCGTGTCACCACAGTGGCAGCTGAAATATTGACGCCATCCGCCAAGGCAAGGTGGCCCAACACGATGGCACCGCCGCCGATGGTGCATTGGGATCCAATGGTGGCGCTACCAGCCACCCCGACGCAACCCGCCAAGGCCGAGTGCTTGCCAATGTGAACGTTGTGGCCAATCTGCACCAGATTGTCCAGCTTCACCCCATCTTCGATCACCGTGTCTTGCAAGGCACCGCGGTCAATGCAGGTGTTGGCCCCAATCTCCACATCGTTCCCAATGCGCACGGCGCCCAGTTGTTCAATTTTTTCCCAAGCCCCGTCGTTGGGCGCAAACCCAAAACCGTCGGCGCCAATGACCACACCGGGATGCAGCAAACACCGCTCGCCCACCACACAGTCTTCACCTACAGTCACCCGGGATTTCAGCACCGTCCCCGCGCCTATGCGCGCACCGCGCTCCACCACGCACAGCGGCCCGACGGATGCCGTTGGATGAACCACAGCGGTTTCGTCTATCACCGCGCTGGGATGGAGCGCCGGACCCACTTGTATGGTGCGCCTGCGCTTCCACAGTTGTGTGAGTTTGGCGAAATACAAATAAGGCTGGTCCGTCACGATACAGGCGCCTCGCGCAATCGCTGCCTCCCGCATCTGAGGTCCAACAATGACACACCCCGCTTGCGAGGCTTGCAGCTGTTGCTGGTATTTGGGGTTACTCAGGAAACTCAACTGGCGCGAATTTGCCGTTTCCAAAGGAGCCAAACCGGACACCCGGAGTGCCTCATCTCCATGCAACTCACCGCCCAGGGCAGCCACCACCGCGGCCAAATCCAACTCCACCTTGGGGTCCAAGCTTTACTTGGAACCTGTGTTCAGGATCTTGAGTACCTTGTCGGTGATGTCATGCTTAGCGTTGCTGTACACCACTTCCTGAATCACCAGATCGTATTTCTCGGCCTCAGCCACCTGTTTTACAGCTTTATTGGCCTTCTCCAGAACCTGTTGCAACTCTTCGTTCCTGCGTCCGTTCAGGTCCTCCTGGAACTCACGTTGCTTGCGCTGCAGATCCCGATTGAGCTCTGCAAACTCTTTCTGACGGTTCACCCTTTGCGTTTCTGTCAGCGTAGGCGCATCCCGTTCAAATTTCTCGCTGAACGATTTCAAGGAACCTTGCAGATCTGCCAGGTCCTTTTGTCGTTTGGAAAACTCTTGCTCCAATTTGGCCTGGGCGGCCTTGGCCGGTCCGGATTCGGTGGTGATACGTTGGGTATTGATGTAACCCGTTTTGGAGTCCTGCGCCATGGCACCAACCGCAGCAACGGCAAGAACAAGACCAAGCCACAAGTTCGACTTAAATGTTTTCATTAGAAAGTTGTCCCAATTTGAAATTGCATGCTCTGAATTTTATCGCTATCGAACTGTTTGATGGGTCTGGCAAAGGCCAATCGCAAAGGGCCCACTGGTGAAATCCAGCTGATCCCCACGCCGAACGAACTGCGCATATCCCCCAATTGAATGGCTTCGTCGGCACCATAAATACCGCCAGCATCCACAAAGCCATACATGCGTAGGGTTCGGTCATTGCCACCACCCGGCAGGGGGGAAAGCAACTCTGCATTGAAGTTTATTTTTCTCGACCCACCGGTTGCCGTAGGAACGGCCTGAAGCCGCTGCGCACCGGTGGTCAAACTCCCCTGTTCAAACCCGCGAACCGAACCCAATCCACCGGAGTAGAAATTCTTGAACACCGGGTAAGAGGTGCTGGCGGTACTCGCCCCCAAAGACAACTCTGCGTTGAACGCAGCAGTCACCTTTTTCGAAATGGGGAAAAATTGCTGGTACTGTGCAGTGCCACGCGCGTAGCGCAATTCACCGCCCACACTCCACTCACCCGAGGTGCGCATCACCTTGCCCACGCTGGGAACCAAGGCGCTGTCCCGTGTGTCACGCGCCCAGCCAATGGTTAATGGAACCGCATTGGTGGTGAAACCAAACTCATTGGTGAAATCCTGGTACACCGTCGGCAACAATGTGCCGGGCACCACAGTCGTGCGGTCTACACCGCCCCCCACATACACCGTGTCGGTATCGGTGAAGGGAATGCCAAAACGCATACTCGCGCCGGTGGTCTCGATGGAATAGCTGTCCAGGTCTACATAGGGTTTGGAATTTCTTTGGTAGAGGTCAATCGTTCGGGAAACACCATCATCGGTAAAGTAAGGATTGGTGGTATTGAAAACGATGGTTCTATTGACCTTGCTCGTATTCACTTCCATACCCAACGAATTGCCTGAGCCAAACGCATTGTCTTGCTTGAATCCAAACGTAAAGCCCAATCCTTCGCCACTGGAAAGACCAGCGCCCAAGCTCAAGCTTCCCGTGGGCTTTTCCGCGACAGTAACTGTCAAGTCCACCTGATCGGGTGATCCTGCGACCTCGTGCGTTTCCAAAGATACTTCTTTGAAATAACCCAGGCGATCGACCCGATTGCGGGATTGGCGAATTTTTTCGCCGTCATACCAGGCTGCTTCCAATTGGCGGAACTCACGGCGAATCACTTCGTCACGGGTACGGTCGTTTCCTGCCACATTGATTCGGCGAACATACACACGGCGCGAGGGGTCTGCGCGTAAAGTGATTTCCACACGGTTGCTCGTCCGATCCATTTGAGGAACCGCCTCCACCCGTGCAAATGCAAAACCAAAGTTGCCAAAGTAGTCGGTAAACGCCTTGGTAGTTTGGGCCACCTGGTCTGCGTTGTAGGCTTCACCGGCCTGAATGGAGATCAATGACTGGAACTCTTCGTCCTTGCCAAGGTAATTGCCCGCAAGCTTGATCTTTGAAACTACAAACCGCTCCCCCTCAGTCACATTGATGGTGATGCTGATGTCTTGCTTATTCGGGGAAATAGCGACTTGTGAGGAATCCACCTTGAACTCCAAATAACCTCTGGCCAAGTAGTAAGAGCGCAAGGTCTCAATATCCGCATTCATTTTGGTGCGGGAATACCGGTTGGATTTGGTGTACCAGGTGAGCCAACCGCCCGTGTCCTGGTCAAAAAGACCACGCAATGTGGACTCTGAAAAAGCCTTGTTTCCCACGATGCGGATGTCGCTGATTTTTGCAGTATCGCCCTCCACCACCGCAAAACTCAAATTCACCCGGTTGCGATCGATAGGGGTCACCGTGGTGATGACCTCAGCAGCGTACATGCTGCGATTGATGTACTGGCGCTTGAGCTCTTGCTCAGCCCGGTCCACCAGCGCTTTGTCAAACGGCCGACCATCTGCCAATCCAATATCCCGCAAGGCCTTTTTCAACACCTCTTTGTCAAACTCTTTCGTGCCCGAAAAATCCACATCGGCAATGGTGGGGCGCTCTTCTACGATCACCACCAACACGCCGGAATTCGCCTCAATACGAACGTCCTTGAACAAACCCAGGCCAAACAGTGCCCTGATGGAGGCTGCAGCTTTTTCATCGCTGTATGTGTCGCCCACCTTGACGGGCATGGAGGCAAAAATCGTTCCCGCCTCAACCCGCTGCAGCCCTTCCACACGGATATCGCGCACCGCAAAGGGCTCCAATGCCCACGCAGAATGCACCGCCAAAACAACCGCAGAAGCACAAAAAGTTCTGTGCAGAAAAGTACGACTAAATTGCATGTTTACCGATCTAAGTACTCGGGGAAATCCGGCATGACTGCGGACCATCAACCCACCAAACGCATGACATCATTGAATATCGCAACGGTCATCATCAGCAGCAAAACCGCCAACCCCAGTTTTTGAAACCGCTCCATCCACGATTCCGAGACGGGCTTCCCGGTCAGCAACTCCCAAAGATAATACATCAGGTGCCCACCATCCAAAACCGGCAAGGGAAGCAGATTCAGCACCCCAAGGCTGATGCTGATCAGCGCCAGAAAAATCACAAATGGCGTAAACCCAACCGCCGCCGACTTGCCCGCATAGTCGGCAATAGTCAGTGGCCCGCTCAGGTTCTTCAGAGAAGCGTCACCGGTCAGGATTTGTCCCATCATGTTCAGCGTCAAGACCGACACCTCCCAAGTCCGCGTGATGGCTCGCTCCACGCCATCCGACGGCCCGTAACGAACTGTCTTCATCGCAGGTTGCGCGCCAATGTATGCCCCGACGCGCCCCACGGCAACATCTCCTTCTCGTTCCACCTTGGGCGACACAGCGATGGTGAGCCGGGTACCGGCACGTTCCACCAGCCATGCCTGGGAACCTGCGGTGCCCGAACTCCCGGACGCCCGAATCAAGTCCCGCAATTGACCAGCGTCCACTATTTCAAGCTGATCTACGCGCAGCACCCAATCCCCGGACTGCAAACCCGCTTGCTTTGCAGCGCCAGCTTCTGCCAAATCACCCAACCTGGCTTGTGAAAAAGGGCCCAATATCCCGATACTTCGGAACATTTGCACATCGGCGTGGTGCGTGTCCATGCCAGCAATGTCCAAAACTACCTGCCTAACCTCACCATGGGCGTCTCTACCAGGTGCAACATACTCCACCTGAAGATTACGGTGGGCCAATGCTGCCCGCGTCAACCACCAACGAAAATCTTCAAACGAAACCACTTCTTTCAGAGAGTCGCCGTCAAATGCCACGCGCCGAACCTGTTCGCCCCCTACCAGCCCGGCCCGTGCGGCGATAGAAGCCACGGCTGGGCGCGACAACACCGCTTGTGCTTGCTCCACACCGCTCCAATTGACCCAGGAATACAAAACAACTGCAAATATCAAATTGGCAAGTGGGCCCGCAGCAACAATAGCGGCCCTAATGCGCACTGGCTGAACATTAAAAGCCCGTGCACGCTCATGGGGCAATACAGCGCCTTCGCGTTCGTCCAGCATCTTCACATAGCCCCCCAAAGGAAGCAGCCCCACCACGAATTCAGTGCCAGATCTGGCCGATGTCCATCCCAACAAGCGCGGACCAAATCCAACGGAAAACCGTAAAACCTTGACACCGCAGGCTACCGCTACGCCATAGTGCCCCAACTCGTGGACGGCAACCAAAATGCCAATGGCGAAAATAAATGCGGCAACCGTCTGCACTACAACGCTCCGTACAGATCAGGCTGAAAAGCGCTGGATTGCGCCCTCGGCGGCATGCCTGGAAAGGTGATCCAAAGCCAGCAGATCAGTCAATGAACCAGGAGGGCAAGGCGTTATGGCCTCCAACGTTTCAGCATTGACATGGTGAATCTGGTCAAACCGGATTCTGCGTGCCAAAAAGGCAGCAACTGCAACTTCATTGGCTGCATTGAGGACTGCTGTGGTGCCTGGCAAGGCATTCAGGACAGCCCAAGCCAACGCCAAACCAGGAAACCGTAGTTGATGGTCTTGCGTATCCATGGCCTCAAAGCTCAGATTGGACATGGCCGAAAAATCCAGTGCCGAGGCGCCCGAACTCACGCGGTGAGGCCAAGACAATCCATAAGCAATAGGGCCGCGCATATCGGGTGTACCCAGTTGTGCGACAACTGAGTTGTCCACATACTGAACCATCGAATGGATCACGCTTTGCGGGTGGATAACCACCTCGATTTTCTGTGGCACTAGACCAAAAAGAAATTTCGCTTCAATGACCTCTAGGGCCTTGTTCATCATGGTGGCGGAGTCCACCGAAATCTTTCGACCCATCACCCAATTGGGGTGGGCACAGGCTTCTTCTGGAGTGACGTCTCGCAAGGTCTGCGGAGCTCGGGTTCGGAAGGGCCCCCCGGATGCCGTAAGTATGATTTTGTCCACCCGGGAGGCCCAATCGGCCGGATTTTCCGGCAATGACTGAAAAATGGCCGAATGCTCACTGTCAATCGGCAGCAGTGTCGCGCCACCCGCGACCACGGTGTCCAGAAACAACTGCCCCCCCACCACCAAGGCTTCCTTGTTGGCGAGCAAGAGCCTCTTTCCGGTCCGCGCTGCCGCAAGGCATGGCGCCAATCCCGCAGCCCCCACGATAGCAGCCATCACGATCTGGGCCAACTCATGCCCTGCCACCATTTCAATAGCCTCGCCGCCCCAGAGCACTCGGGTCCGCAAGTCCAAGGATTGGCAAGCAGCCTCCAGCGCCAATCCGTGGGTTTCACTGGCCATCACAGCAAAAACTGGCTTGAACTTGATGCATTGGGCAAGCATCAATTCAATGCTGGTGGAAGCGGTAAGGGCAAACACCTCAAAGCGATCAGGGTGCCGCTCAATGACATCCAGTGTACTAACACCAATGGAGCCGGTGGATCCCAGCACGACGACGCGGCTTTTTTCTAACTTCATAAGGTACTCAGCATCATTGCCAATGGAAGAATCGGTAACAAGGCATCCACACGGTCCAATACACCGCCGTGCCCAGGAAGCAGCCCGCTGCTGTCTTTGACACCCGCACTGCGTTTGAACAGGGACTCGACAAGGTCCCCAACCACGCTCATGGTCGCAAGAAACACAACGCCCAGCACCATGAAAGCCGGACTGATGCCCCCCATTCGACTGTACAAACTGGCTTGATCAGCTGGGCCAGAACCGTCCAAAGACCGCCAAACGAATGCGCACAGCAGCACGCCCAACATACCACCGCACACCCCCTCCCACGTCTTCCCAGGACTGATGGAGGGCGCCAGCTTACGCGTGAAGAAACGCCCCCCAAATGCCCGGCCAGCAAAATAGGCAAATATGTCGGCGATCCACACCAAGACCAGGACTGAGAAAAGAAAGTTGATGCCCATCATGCGGGCTTTGGCAACCGCCATCCATGCCACCCATAAGGCCAGGACCCCACCACCCAAACGCAGCCCCTGCGGCACAGTGCCCCATGCATTCACCCCTGCACGCAAAAGCCAAGCGCCAAGCACCACCCAGGCAGCACCCGCAAGTGTCCAAAGCATATGGGATGGGGCTTGCAGCATGCCTGCTGACCAAGACACCAGACAGATTCCCGCACACAAACCAGCAAGGGCCAGAGACGCTGCCTGACCGCATTGGTTGAGTTTGGCCCACTCCCATGCACCGGCGGCGATCAATACCACAGCCAGTGCGCTAAACGCCTTAGGATCTGGGTAGAAAACGGTTGGAAGCAAAATCGCCAGCATCACGATGGCAGTAATAATTCTCTGCTTCAGCATTGAACACCCTCGGTTAGGTATGGATACAGGCACCGGCTCCACTTGGCACAAAGTTCCAGCAAATGGCAACGGATAGGGAGCATAGCCCAGTCATGCTGACGCGAGAGCTCGCGTGGTGAATTCTCGTGGCGATCAGTGCCCATCCACATGGGTGGCCATGGATGGGCATGAATGAGCCTAGCTCACCCAATACGCACAGACTTTAGGAAAGTGTCAAACCGCCATGATGTCTTGTTCCTTGGCGGCAACAAGACGGTCCACTTCCACAATATGCCTATCGGTCACTTTTTGAATTTCAGCTTCTGAACGCTTTTGCTCGTCCTCCGAAGCCAGCTTCTCTTTCACCAGCTTCTTCACAGCCTCATTGGAATCACGCCGCAAATTGCGAACTGCAATTTTGGCACTCTCTCCTTCGCTGCGCACCAACTTGGTCAGCTCGCGCCGACGCTCTTCGGTCATGACAGGCATAGGAACTCGGATCAAATCCCCCATGCTGGACGGATTCAAACCCAAGTCACTGTCGCGAATGGCTTTTTCAATTTTGGCGCCCATTCCTTTTTCCCACGGCTGCACGCTCACCGTTCTGGAGTCCAACAGTGAAAGATTGGCAACCTGACTCAAAGGAACCATGGACCCGTAGTAATCCACCTGAACGGAGTCCAGCAGTGCCGGGTTGGCACGGCCCGTACGGATTTTTGAGAGATTGTTCTTGAAAGCACTGATGGACTGGTCCATTTTGCTTTCCAAATTTCTTTTTATTTCATCAATTGCCATTTTTCATCCTCACATCACCAAAGCCAATGCAATAGAGCCCAAATGCTCTTTACACGTGCACAAGCGTCCCTTCATCCTCACCCATGACCACGCGTTTCAAAGCGCCGTGTTTAAAAATGGAAAACACTTTGATGGGCAGCTTTTGATCACGACAGAGCGCGAAAGCCGCAGCATCCATGATGCCTAAATTTTGCCGCATTGCATCGTCAAAAGTAAGGCTGGTGTAACGGGTAGCCAGAGGATCTTTTTTGGGATCCGCCGTGTAAACACCATCCACTTTGGTCGCCTTGAGCACAATTTCCGCACCAATTTCCGCACCGCGCAAGGCCGCCGCTGTATCAGTCGTAAAGAAAGGATTGCCCGTTCCGGCTGCAAAAATGACGACTTTGCCCTCTTCCAAATACTGCAAGGCCTTGGGCCGCACGTACGGCTCAACCACCTGCTCTATCCCGATAGCAGACATCACACGGGCAATCAACCCGGCCTTATTCATGGTGTCACCCAATGCCAGGGCATTCATAACGGTCGCCAACATGCCCATGTAATCTGCCGTAGCTCGGTCCATTCCAACGGAACCGCCTGCCACGCCCCTGAAGATATTGCCGCCGCCAATGACAACCGCAACCTCCACACCCAAGCGCGTCACTTCGGCAACTTCGTCCACCATACGCACGATGGTGTCCCGATTGATGCCGAAGTGGTCGTCACCCATCAAGGCCTCGCCCGAAAGCTTCAGCAGTATTCGCTTGTATGCCGGACGTTCTTGGTTCATGGATGACTCTTTCAGTTGCATAGGAATTGGCTCAATACTTCAAACAAATTGCAAATCAAGCAGCCTGCTTTGCCGCAGCGATTTGGGCAGCCACTTCACCTGCAAAATCATCAACCTTCTTCTCGATGCCTTCACCAACCACGTACAAGGTAAAGCCTTTGACGGTCGTTCCTACGGACTTGAGCATTTGCTCCACAGTCTGCTTGTCATTTTTGACAAAAGTCTGATTGAACAAAGACACTTCTTTCAGGTATTTTTGTACACCGCCATCAATGCGTTTGGCAACAATTTCTGGCGACTGAACCGGCTTGCCAGCAGCGGTTGCTACAGCTGCATCTTCTGCAGCCTTGGCAGCAGCCACAGAACGTTCACGCTCCACCAACTCCGCAGGCACGTCACCACTGGACAGTGCAACGGGTTTCATGGCAGCCACATGCATGGCCACATCCTTGGCGGCGACTTCGTCACCCTCAAACTCCACCACCACGCCAATGCGCGTGCCATGCAGATAAGACGCCAACTGGGCGCCCGTTGCAAAACGTTTGAAACGGCGGAAAGTCATGTTCTCGCCGATTTTTCCAATCAGACCTTTGCGAACATCTTCCAATGTAGGACCAAAACCATCTTGAGAATACGCAAGCGCGCCCAATGCAGCCACATCGGCCGGGTCATTCTTGGCAATCAAAGACGCAGCCGCATTGGCCAAGGCCAAAAAGCTGTCATTCTTGGTGACGAAATCGGTTTCGCAATTGACTTCAATCAAGGAACCAACGGTACCTTCGATGCAGCTTGCCACGACACCTTCAGCAGTGATACGCGCAGCTGCCTTGCCAGCCTTGCTTCCCAGTTTGACACGCAGCAACTCTTCTGCTTTGGCCATATCGCCTTCAGCTTCTGTCAGCGCTCTCTTGCATTCCATCATCGGTGCGTCGGTTTTTCCACGCAGTTCAGCAACCATGCTCGCGGTAATTGCAGCCATCTCGATTCTCCGTAATCAGTTCAACAGTTTAATAAAAGTTAAAAAAAAGGGGCTACCAAGCCCCCTTTTCCGGGCAAACAAAGCTTCAGGCAGAAGCTTCACTCACCTCAACAAACTCATCTTCACTCTCAGCCACAACTGCCTTGACCACATCGTCAACTGCGTTGGCACGGCCTTCCAGGATAGCGTCTGCAATGCCACGGGCGTACAAAGTCACCGCCTTGGAGGAGTCATCATTGCCAGGAATGACGTAATCAATACCTTCGGGAGAATGGTTGGAATCCACCACACCGATCAAAGGAATGCCCAGCTTGCGCGCTTCAGCGATAGCAATTTTGTGGTAACCGACGTCGATCACGAAAATCGCATCTGGCAAAGTCGTCATATCCTGGATGCCGCCGATGTCTTTTTCCAGTTTTGCCAACTCACGAGCAAACATCAGTTGCTCTTTCTTGCTCATGGAGTCCAAGCCAGCTTCTTGCTGAATCTTCATGTCTTTCAGACGCTTGATGGAGGTCTTGACCGTCTTGAAATTGGTCAACATACCGCCCAACCAGCGCTGATCCACATAGGACACACCAGCGCGCTGCGCTTCTTCAGCCACGGTTTCGCGGGCTTGGCGCTTGGTACCTACCATCAAAATGTTGCCGCGCTTAGCCGACAGTTGGCGAACAAACTTGGCCGCCTCCTGAAACATCGGCAGCGACTTTTCCAAATTGATGATGTGAATCTTGTTGCGATGGCCGAAAATAAACGGGGCCATCTTAGGGTTCCAGAAGCGGGTTTGGTGTCCGAAGTGAACGCCGGCTTCCAGCATTTCGCGCATTGTTACTGCCATAAATTACTCCAAAGGTTGAGTCTAAAATTCAGTCCGCTTTTTGTCGGCTGAGAACAAAGAAATTTCTCTACCGGACAACACCTTGACGGGACTGGTTTGCGATTGAATTGCAGGCAGGACATTCGTGCCACCAGCAAAACCCAAGGAGTATAACACGGACCAAAGCAGAAGCAGAGGTCCGTATCCCGGTGGACCACCACTGGAAATGGTCTTCATCAAACCGGTTCTACACTTCCCATTCCGCGCCTACTGGATCGATAACATGGCTTTTGCCCCCCCCGTGAAATACTTGGCCCTTGCTGGCCCCACCGCCGCAGGCAAAACGGCTGCGGCCCTGGCCATCGCACGGGCGCACCCGGTGGAGATCATCAGCGTGGACTCGGCGCTGGTGTACTGCGGCATGGACATTGGCACCGCCAAGCCCAGCACACAGGAAATGGCGGAAGTCCCCCACCATCTCATCAATATCCGAGACCCGCTGCAACCCTACAGCGCGGCGGAGTTCGTGAAAGACGCCCAATTGCTCATCAAGGACATTGCGGCGCGCGGCAAATTGCCCCTGCTGGTGGGCGGCACCATGCTGTATTTCAAGGCGCTGGCCGATGGACTCGACCCCATGCCCGCCGCCAACGCCGAAGTGCGGGCAGCACTGGAACTGGAAGCACAAGCCCACGGTTGGCCCGCCATGCACGCCGCGCTGGCGGTGGTGGACCCGGTCACCGCAGCCCGTTTGGCACCGGCGGATAGCCAACGCATCCAGCGTGCGCTGGAGGTCTACCGACTGTCAGGCCTGCCTTTGTCACACTTTCACGCCGCCAAAAATGCTATCAAAACAGAAGCTGCTCACGCAGATTCCACGGGGGCTGGAGCCCTAATTTCATTAGAACCAACGCAACGCAGTTGGTTACACGAGCGGATTGCCCAACGCTTTGACGCCATGCTGACCCAGGGTTTTTTGGACGAAATGCGCGCCCTGCGTGCCCGAGGCGACCTGAATCCCGACCTGCCCGCCATGCGCTGTGTGGGCTACCGCCAGGCGTGGGAGGCGATGGATGGTGTATTTTCCATGGCCGAATTGCGCGACCGCGGCATTTTTGCCACCCGCCAACTGGCCAAACGCCAGATTACCTGGCTGCGCTCCATGCCGCACCGCCATGTGGTGGCCTGCGATCACCCGGACGCACTGGCCCAGGTTTTGCGGCATGTGCGCGAAACCCTCAACGCCGCCCCACAACACCGCCAGTAGTTACCACAGGGTTTGCAAGGCACCATCCCACAGGCACACCCCACGCGAGGCCATGACGCGCGCCTCCGCCTCGTCATGGGTCACCAGCAGCGCAGCCATCCCGGCCGAGGCAATGCGTTGGCGGAATTCATCACGCAACTGAAAGCGAAGCTCAGCATCCAGCGCAGAAAAAGGCTCGTCCAGCAGCAACACACGCGGCTGTGTGATCAGGGCCCGCGCCAGCGCCACGCGTTGCTGCTCGCCCCCGGACAACTGCCAGACTTTGGCTTGGGCGAATGCCGCTATGCCAAAGCGCTGCAGCATGGCCTGGGCCCGCTCCCGCGCAACAGCCTTGCGCATCCCCTGCTCCACCAAACCAAAAGCCACGTTGTCCTGCACGTTGAGGTGCGGGAACAGGGCAAAGTCCTGGAACATCAGGGCAAAGCCCCGCCACTCTGGCGCCAGGGTCGTGATGTCCTGGCCGTTGAACCGCACCTGTCCAGCGTCCAGCGGCTCCAGGCCCGCCACGATCTTGAGCAAAGTGCTTTTGCCGCTGCCAGAGGACCCCAAAATCGCCACGGTATCGCCGGGATGTACGTTCAGACTCAGGTCGCGCAGCAAAACCCGTGTTTCGCCCTGGCGCGGTTGCCATTTTTTGAAAATCGATTGCAGTTCAAGCATGGGAGTGCTCCTCGGGTGCGCTCCACTCGATCAGGACAAAGGCCGCCAGGGCCAAGGCCATGAGCACACAGGCCAGCACCAGCGCGGCGTCCATGTTGGCGGCGCCGGGGCGCCCCAGGTGTTCGTAGATCAGTGTGGTGAGCGTGGCCCACTCGGGGCGAGACAAAAACAGGGTGACGGCAAACTCGCCCACGGCCGTGGCGGCGGCAAAGGCCATGCCCCGGCGCAAGGCAGGCGCCATCAAGGGCAAAGTGACGCGCCAAAAGGCACGCCACGGCGTGGCGCCCAGCGAGCGGGCCGCCGCTTGGTAGCTGACCGGCATACTGTCCAGACTGGATGCCAGCGATTTGGCGACAAAAGGATAGGCCAGGAGCGTATAGGCCGCCACCAGCAGCCAGAAACTGCCCGTCCAGGCGGGGTACAGGAGCAACAGGCCAAACGCGACCATCACCGGTGACACCACAAAGGGCAAAAACACCAGCGTGCGCAGCAGCAAGGAACGGCGTGCCGCCAAGGCATGGGCCAGACCCAGGGCGGTGGCCACCATCAGCGCCAGGGCGGAAAAGCGTGCGGTGTTCCACAGGGCGTGCAAGGTGTCTTCCTGCAGCAGAACATGCCACGCACCCGCTCCTGAAAACATAGCACGCCACGCAATCGCCATAAGGGGTGCAGCACAAAACAATGCCAAAATTGCAACACTTCCCAGCACCGCCGCCCATTGGGCGGCACCTTGGGGAGAGCGGCGCGCCACCCGGTCCGCACGCACCGGCGTGGCCAGCCGTTGCTCGATGGCGGCGTAGGCCAAGGCCACCAGGGCGGTCAGGACCAGCATCCACAACGCCAGCACCCCCGCTTGTGCCAACTGCAGTTCATGCGCCACCAGCGTGTAGATTTCGACTTCGGCGGTCGCGTATTCCTGGCCGCCCAGCACCAGCGCCAGGCCAAAGCCGGAAAAGCAGTACAAAAACACCAGGCACAGCGCCGACATCAACCACGGGGCGATAGCGGGCCATTCCACCCGCCAAAACGCGCGCCACGGGGTGGCGCCCAGGGTGCGCGCTGCGGCCACACGCGCCGCACTCACCTGGCCCAGCGCGTCGGTGGCGGCGCGCACCAGCACACACAGATTGAAGAACAAATTGCCATACAACAGCAGCCACGGCGTGCCTTGCAAGTCGGGCCCACCCCATTGCACCAGCAGCCCATGCGGCCCCATCAAGGCCAACACCCCCATGGCCGCGACCAGCGTGGGCACCACAAAGGGCAGCATCAGGCCGCGCAAGATCAGGGTGCGGCCCGCAAAGTCAAAGCGCGCCAACACCCAGGCCACCGGCAAGCCCAACAGCAGGGACGCAACGCACGTCGCGCCCGCCTGCAAAAACGACCAGGCCATGCGCCAGCGCAAATAGGGGTCTTGCCACGGCGCCCAGACCGCACTCCAAACGCCCTGCCCGCCTGGCACGCCCTCCCAGCCCTGCGCTACCAGCCGCACCGCAGGCGCCACCAGCACCACCAGCAAAAAGACCAGTGGCAGGAGCGCCAGGGCATGGGGCGCTACGGCGCAGCGTATGCGCGCCAGCATCACACCCGGCAAATGGGGTCTTATTTCAACACCACCTTGGTCCAGCGGGCCAGCCATGCCGCGCCTTTGTCCGCCAGGTCTTTGTCGCTGGGGTTGTCAAATGCAGCGGGCTCGGGAGCGAACTTCATCGCCTCGGCGCGGGCCACGCCCTGCTCCGCCGGGAACATCCACATTTCCGTTTGCATTTGCTGCTGCACCGGGGACGAACGCATGAATTCGATGAATTTTTCGGCTGCAGCGCGTTCCTTGCCACCCTTGACCAAGGCCACACCCTCTACCTGGCGGAACACGCCGCCGGGCAAAGACAGGCTGGCGGTGGGCGGCTCGGTGAGTTTTTCCTTGCTGTAAAACAGTTCAGCAGCGGGGCTGGTGGCGTAGCTGACCACCAACGGATGTTTGCCTCCATTGCGGCTGAACTCGGTGTAATAGGCCTCGCTCCAGCCTTTGGCCACTTTCACGCCGTTGGCGCGCATGCGGGCCCACCAGTCAAATGCCTTCTCCTCGCCCATGCCGCCCACCGTGGCCAGCATGAAGGCATAACCTGGGCTGGACGTCGCTGGGTTTTGCACTACCAAAAGCTTGGCGTAAGCGGGCTGGACCAGGTCTTCCAGTGTCTTGGGCAGGGCCAAGCCGCTTTTGGCAAACCAGGCCTTGTCATAGTTGAGGGTGACGTAGCCGTAGTCCACCGGAATCAGACCGGTAGGCAATGGCACAACGGCGGCGCGGCTTGCGGCGGGGCCGGTGTACGCCTCCAGCACATCGGCGGCCAGCGCTTTGGGCGCCAGCGCATTGTCGATCCCATACACCACATCGCCAATGGGGTTGGCGCGGGTCAGGATGAGCTTGTTGAGCATTTCACCGGCATCGCCCGCCTTGGTGATGCGCAAAGTGATGCCAGTGTCCGCCTCGAATTGTTTCAGCAGGGGTTTGGGTACCGCGAAGGAGCTGTGGGTCAGCACTCGGAGTTCCGTGGCGGCGTGGGCCGTGGAGAGGGTGGAAGCCACCACAAGACTGGCGCACGCAGTGCCCAGAAAAGAAAAAATCCCGTGTTTCATGCAATGCTCTCTTTCAATGCGCCAAGGGCAGGACGCATGAAAATCAGAACCGCATAAACACAGGGACTGGATTCATCACACTTCCTACGCTGGCATGACCCAGATCAGGTTCATGGGGTATCTCTCAGTCCGCCGCTTGGCGGGCACCCCCGGTGAAAGCAGGATTGTAGGGGTCGAACGGGTAGACAGCTGCGGGGCGCAATCTGCCCCAGCTTTCATCCTCTTGATTCCATACACGGCGAGTTGGACTTCAAGCCATCCGATTCCCTGGCACGCCCCGCAGGCAGGAGCCCTTTCAATCGGCCCCACCCTACCCAAAGACGCACCAGCGCGCGCCCCGCGGCGGGAACCCGAGGCTCCCATACCAAGCTGATGCTGTCAGCCCCCACGGTCGGCCAGGATTCCAATACCAGGCGCTGCCCCGCGCGCAACGGCAAGTCATGGCCAGGCGCGACAAAATGGTCCCCGGCGTCGGCAACCGGGCTGCCGTGCGACACATCCAAAGTCACCCAAGCGCGACCCGACGTCACCCGCAAAACCCCTGCCCCCCGAAACTGCAAGGACAGGGCGCAACCTCTGGTCAACTGCCAAGGCGTGTTGCCCCCCATGGCGACGGCCTTGGTGAGGGCCTGCCCACGCGACGCTTGTTGCGAATTTACCTGCGCTTGTTTGACAAAACTCATTGCATACCCCAGTTCGTTAATCGGCAAGAGCATGATTACCCAGGAATGCCTTGCGGTCCAATGAAATCGGGATATGCTATTCATTCGATTTACGCATCAATCACTTTACCCACTGCGCCCACCATGGTGACTCCCAAAATGCCGCCCTCCGAGAACCGTCTGCGCAGTCGGGCGATCTCTGCAGGCCATTTGCGGGCCTTGGAGGCTGTGGCCCGCCATTTGAACTTTCGTGCGGCGGCAGACGAGCTTTCACTGACGCAAAGTGCCGTCAGCCGGCAGGTGCAGGCGCTGGAAGACGAGGTCGGAGTGCCCCTTTTTCTACGGCACACCCGTGCCGTGGAACTCACCAGTGCCGGAGCGCAGTTGCTGCGTGCCGTCATTCCCTCACTGGAGCGCGTTGACAGCGCCGTGCGTTTGATCCGCCGTAGCGCGGGGCGCAAGAGTGTGGCCATCACCACCTGGGCCTCGTTTGCGTCCATGTGGCTGATTCCCCGGCTGGAAGCCTTTCAGTCAGAATTCCCCGACATTGACATCCGCATTGATGCCACCGACAACCCGGTGGACCTGGACACCAGTGACGTGGACATTGCATTGCGCTACACCCGCGCCGGCACGGCACCGCCAGACGCCGTACGCCTGTTTGGCGAACAACTGACACCTGTGGCCAGCCCTTGGCTGCTCAAAAGCGGCAAGCCACTGCGCCGTGGCGAAGACTTGGCCCACTTTGCTTTGATCGAAGCGGGGGATGCCCACCGCACGCAAAATCTTGAATGGCTGACCTGGCGTCGCTGGCTGGACGAACATGGCTTCAAAACCCTGGAGCCCAAGCGCTGGTTGCACTTCAACTACGCCCACCAGATTGCCCAAGCCGCTTTGACAGGCCAAGGCGTCGCGCTCTCCCGCATGCCACTCATCGCGGACAGCCTTGCCAGTGGCGATCTGGTGGAAATACTGCCGAATATGCGACTGGACACCCCCATGGCGTACTGGCTCATGGTGGGACCGCGCAGCGGCCACCGGCCCGAAATCCAGGCTTTTTCCAGTTGGTTACTGGCCCAAGCACAACTCACCCGTTTGGCCATTGGTGAAGTCAACTAGCCGATCTATCCAACAAGGACCCGCCTGATTACCATTCGTTACACATTTTGGGACCCCGTGCACACACCCCTTTTCATACATTTTGTTTAGGGATTACACTGGTTTTTCATGATGTTTATTACAGTAATATTCACTCCGACTATGAGGCTCTGGCAGCTGCATGCGTGTCGGATACGGTTTTGAATTGAATGACATAGAGGAACACAAGATGATCACCTCCGGAATGAGCCTTGGAAAACGTTTGACATTGAGCTTTACCCTGGTTATTTCGCTCATGACATTGCTGGCTGCACTGGCTTACGTTCGCATAGCCAACCTCAACGGCGAAATTGACCGCATCATCAAAGACCGCTATCCCAAAACCGCAGTTGCCAACGACATCAAAGCGCAGATCAATGAAATCTCCCGCAGCATGCTGGGCATCCTGATCATGGCCGACCCAGGCCAAATCAAGGTGGAAGTGGACAAGATTGAAAAGGTCAGCCAGGCCAACAATGACGCTATCGCCGCACTGGACAAAATTATCACGGACGAAAAAGGCCGTGAGCTGCTGAAATCCATTGTCGAAATCCGTGACAAGTTCCGCCCTCTCCAACAAACCTTTATTACGCTGGTCAATGAAGACAAAAAGGACGAAGCGCAGCTCAAATACCTGTTCTCCATGCGTCCTTTGCAAAAGAAATACTTCGATGCATTGGACCTGTTTGTCAAATACCAGAACGGACAAATGGAAACGGCTGGCGACAGCTCGACCCACATGGCCAACCAGACCCAGTGGCTTATCCTGATATTGGCCGTGGCGGCGGCGGTGGCCAGCACGGTGGTCGGATTTTTGGTGACCCGCAGCATTGTCAGCCCCCTCAAAACGGCCATGGGAGTGACCCAACGCGTGGCGGCCGGTGATTTGACGAGCAACATCGACACCCAAAGTCTGGACGAAGTGGGCCAAATGATGACGGGGCTGAAACACATGAACGACAGCCTGAAGCAGTTGGTTGGCGAAGTGCGTGCCAGCACCAACATCATTGCCTCGACCTCACAAGAGATCGCCGCTGGCAACCTCCAGCTCAACGACCGCACCGTGGAGCAAGCGCAAACCCTGCAAGAAACCACCTCGTCCATGCACGACCTGACGACCATCGTGAAACAAAATGCCGACAGCACCCAAGAAGCCAATGAGCTGGCCGCATCGGCCTCGGAAGTGGCCATCAAAGGCGGCAAAGTGGTAACACAAGTGGTTCAAACCATGGGATCGATTCATGCGTCTTCCAAGAAGATAGCCGACATCATTGGCGTCATTGACGGCATTGCCTTCCAGACCAATATTCTGGCGCTCAACGCAGCAGTAGAGGCCGCTCGTGCCGGCGAACAAGGGCGTGGTTTTGCGGTGGTTGCCTCCGAGGTGCGCAGCCTCGCCCAGCGCTCGGCCACAGCGGCCAAGGAAATCAAGGCACTGATTGATGACTCCGTGGCCAACGTCGAAAATGGCAGCCGCCTGGTGGGCCAGGCGGGAACGACCATGACCGAGGTGGTGGACAGCGTCAAGCGCGTCACCACCATCATGGCCGAAATCACCGCCGCCAACCGTGAGCAAAGCGTGGGGATTCAGCGGGTCAACCACTCCATCGAGCGTATGGACGAAGTCACCCAACAAAACGCGGCCATGGTCGAAGAAGCCGCCAGCGCCGCGCAGGCTTTGCACAACGAAGCGGACCTCATGTCACGCGCCATCAGTGTGTTCAAGCTGGACGCCCTGGATGAACCACACCTTAGCTCTAAGACCCTCGCCATTGGCCACCAACGCTGATTGGCGCTTGCACTTTTTTTAGTCTCATCTCATTAACTTTTTTTTGGAGAAATTGAATGGCATTCGGATTTGGAATCAGGAAATTGCTGCCACTGGGTTTGCTGGCACTGGCCTGCGCAATGCCTGCGCAGGCGATCGAAGTCAGTGGCGTCAAGGTTGAAGACGCGGTGAGCGTCGCGGGCAAAGAACTCAAGCTCAACGGTGCGGGCATGCGGGCCATTCTGTTCGTCAAGTTTTATGCCATTGGGCTGTACCTGAGCGAGAAGAAAACCACACCAGCGGATGCACAAGCGGTGGCGGGTCCCAGGCGCATTTCCTTGCATATTCAGCGCGAAATTAATAGCGATGAGTTCGGCCAACTTTTCATCAAGGGCATGAACAACAACTCCACCAAAGAAGAAAAGTCCAAAGTCATTGCGCAAACCATCAAATTTGGAGAAATGTTTGCGTCCATGGAGCCGGTGAAAAAAGGCGATGTGATCACACTGGATTGGATTCCCGGGACCGGCACTGTCGCCGGACTCAATGGCAAGAAAATTGGCGAAACCATGCCCGACATCGCGTTCTACAACGCGGTGCTGCGCATCTGGCTGGGAGATATGCCAGCCCAGGAAAGTGTGAAACGTGAATTGCTGGGTGGGAAATAAGCCCGCTTTGCAGTTAATCGCCTTCGTCCCTGCCGCTTACGGTGGTGACAGGGCCTGAGGAAGTTATGGCCCGCTTTTCCATTTTGGCGTTCTTTTTGGCCGCCCTGGTTGCCGCACAGGTGCATGCGCAGACAGAGCCCGTGGTGGTGAAGCGGCCTACGGAATTGCGCAAGGCCTCCTCCGAGAGATCAACCAGTCTGGCCACACTGGCCGCGCAAATGCCGGTCAACCGGCACCCTGCGGGGCTTGCGCAATTTGGACGGATTGGCTGGCCAACCCTCCATCACGATTGGCAGCGGATGGCAAGAGCGGGAAACCGCTGAAAAATCATGACCCACGCAACACCCTGCCATACGGCGCACGCCAACTGGCTCAGCCAAGCCATTGCCCTCATTGAGGCCGACTACCTGCGCAGTGCGGATACCCACCTGATCCCCTTGCCGCTGCCTGCGTTTGCCCGCCAGGGGATTGACCTGTACCTGAAAGACGAATCCACCCACCCCACCGGCAGCTTGAAACACCGGCTGGCGCGGTCTCTGTTTTTGTACGCCCTGTGCAACGGCTGGGTCCACGAGGGCTCCACCATTGTGGAGGCGTCCAGCGGCTCCACGGCCGTGAGCGAGGCCTACTTTGCCCGGCTGTTGGGTCTGCCTTTTGTGGCAGTAATGACCCGAGGGACATCACCCGAAAAAATTGCCCAGATCGCGTTTTATGGCGGCAAGTGCCATTTGGTAGACACCGCCCCCGAGGTGTACGCCTGCGCCAAGGAGTTGGCCCAGCAGTCTGGTGGCCATTACATGGACCAATTTACCTACGCCGAGCGTGCGACCGATTGGCGTGGCAACAACAACATTGCCCAAAGCATGTTCAGCCAGATGGCGCGGGAACGCCACCCGATTCCACGCTGGGTGGTGGTGGGTGCCGGTACCGGGGGCACCAGCGCCACCATCGGCCGCTATATACGCTACCAGCGCTACGCGACCCAGGTGTGTGTGCCAGACCCGGTAGGCTCCGTCTTTGGGGCCTACCACCGCAATGGCGATGCCAGCCTTACCGGGCCGGGCTCACGCATCGAAGGCATTGGCCGCCCCCGCGTGGAGGCCAGCTTTATCCGAACCTTGGTTGATCGCATGCTGGAGGTTTCCAATGTCGATTCCGTCGCCGCCATGCGCGAGTTGTCCACCCTGTTGGGACGCAAGGTAGGCCCGTCCACGGGAACCAACTTCATCGGCATGCTGACCTTGGCGCTCGAAATGCAGCAGCGTGGCGAGCAAGGCTCCATCCTCTCGCTGTTGTGCGACGCGGGAGAACGCTACTTGCCAACCTACCACCATCCGCAATGGGTTACCGACACGCTGGGCGACTGCCAGGCCTCACAGGAACGGGTGTGTACCGCTATTGGAGGGGCTTGAACGACAGCCACGCGCCCGGCCCCCCCCTTGCCCGTGCGAATTGATACACGGGGAAACAACGCACTTTTGCTACTTAATTGATAGCTTCCTACGCTTTATTTTAGAGGGCTGGTGGTCAATTTGACTCCTATTCTCCGAATCAACTTGCATCGCCCAAAATTCGCCCCATGTAGACCCCCATGACCACTGAACGCGCCAAATCCCAGAATCCCAAGTCTCTCTCCGGCCTGTTGCCGTTCTTGCGGCCCTATCGCGCGCATATTGGTCTCACTCTGGTGCTTTTGGTTCTGGCCGCGGTAGCCACTTTGGCTTTTCCAATCGCCCTGCGCAGTCTCATCGACAGCGGACTGGTGCAGTCTGACAAAGGTGCGCAAGTGATGGCTTTGCGGGACCACTTTGCCATCTTGTTTGCAGTGGCGGTCGCGCTGGGCCTGTTTTCTGCGGGGCGCTTTTACATGGTGAGCTGGTTGGGTGAGCGCGTCACGGCCGACCTGCGCAATGCCGTCTACAGCCACGTGCTGGAACAAAGCCCGGAGTTTTTTGAAACCACACAGACGGGTGAAGTCCTTTCGCGTCTAACCGCCGACACCACCTTGGTGCAAACCGTAGTCGGATCCTCCCTGAGCATGGGCTTGCGCAACAGCGTCATGGGACTGGGGGCGCTGGCCATGCTGGTGTGGACCAATCCGCTGGTGATGTTCCAGGTGCTCTTGGTGCTGGTGCTGGTGGTGGTGCCTAGCCTGTGGTTTGGACGGCGGGTGCGCAAACTCTCCCGCGCCAGCCAGGACCGGGTGGCCGACTCCAGCGCCATCGCCGCCGAGGTGCTCAACGCGATTCCCGTGGTGCAAAGTTACACCGCCGAAGGGCGCGAGGCACAGCGCTTTACCACCTCAACCGACAACGCGTTCGATACGGCAGTACGGCGGACCCGCGCCCGCGCGGTATTGGTGGCATTCATCATCATTGCCACCTCGGCAGCCCTGCTGTGGGGCCTGTACCAGGGCACGCAGGCGGTGATGGCCGGGCGCATCACCGCAGGGCACCTGGGACAAACGGTGGTCTACGTCATTATTTTGGCCAGCGCCTTTGCTATTCTGGGCGAGGTGTATGGCGATCTGTTGCGCGCGGCCGGGGCCACCGAACGGCTAATGGAACTGCTGGGCACCCGCTCCCCCATTACTTCACCGTCAAATCCGGCGCTAGCCCCCGTGCCTGTTGCGGGAAGCGCTATCAAATTCGAAGCAATTCAATTCAACTACCCCTCACGGCCGCTGCTCCCGGCTCTGTCCGAGTTTTCGCTGGACATTCAGCCTGGACAAACGGTGGCCATCGTGGGGCCCAGCGGAGCGGGTAAAAGCACGGTTTTTCAGTTGCTGTTGCGGTTTTACGATCCCCAATTCGGGCGCATTGTGCTCGACGGCGTAGGTACCCGAGACATGTCCCTTGGTGAGTTGCGCCACCGCATTGGCATCGTTCCGCAGGACGCCGTGATTTTTTCCAGCAGTGCCCTGGAAAACATTCGCTACGGAAAACCCGAGGCTACGGATAAGGAGGTCATGGTGGCGGCCCAAGCTGCTTTTGCCCATGAATTCATCACCGCCCTGCCCGAAGGCTACAACACCTTTTTGGGGGAGCGCGGTTTACGCCTGTCTGGCGGACAGCGCCAACGCATTGCTATTGCCCGGGCCATGCTGAAGAACCCACCGCTGCTTCTGCTCGATGAAGCCACCAGTGCACTGGACGCCGAAAGCGAGCGCATGGTGCAGGCAGCCCTGGAATCGGCCATGCGTAACCGCACCACCTTGGTCATTGCCCACCGGCTGGCCACGGTACAAAAAGCCGATTGCATTGTGGTGCTGGACCATGGCAAGTTGGTGGAGCAAGGTACCCATGCTGAATTGGTGGCGCGGGGAGGCGTCTATGCAGGTCTGGCGGCGCTCCAATTCAATGCTTAGCATTGAAACTTCCACCCCGTGCACGTAAAATTAGCCAGGTTTAACCTTGGGGAGCCTGCCATGGAAGTCTCGACAGTCAATAAGCCAACGGTTCAAGCGGTAGCACAGTCCAAACGTACTGAGCCGGCACAGCACCCGCCAACCCAGGAATCCCGACCAAAGACACCCGAGGTCAGAAAAACAGAGGAAGCCCAAGCCCGCCCGGTGATCAACACCCAGGGGCAGGTCACTGGGCAGCGACTGAACGTCACCGCCTGATCGTCCCGTAACATTCACAAGTTTCTACCATGGTTGCGATTACCGCCACCAACAGCGCAACGCCCTCCCCGCAAGCGGCGCTCGGTAAAGCCCGTGTGGAACAAGCCCGGCGAGAAGCAGACCAAGCCGAAGCCAACGCGCAATCCCTGCGTTCACAGGCAGATGCGGCAGAACTGGAAGCACAAAATAGCCAGGAACATGCACGAGAGGTCGCACTGCGCAATCGCCAGTCAGACCCCACCTATACGCCACAGTTGAATGCCAGCAAGTCAGAGGTGCCCCAAAAAACCCAAGAGTTTTTGGTAAGACTGTACAACGCCTCCGCCCAGAAATTTACCGCCAGCGGGAATCCACTTAAAACCAATCCCAATGCTGCGCCGGTCCGCAATACCCAAGGTCAAACCACGGGGCGCATCGTCAATCTCAGCAGCTGAGTTTTCAGCCTCTTCCCACAAACTGCTGAAGAGTGCGTGAGGTTGCCTATAAAGACCTGGTGGGAAACTACTGCAAAGTGCCTTTAAGGGCTTCTGGAACAAGGAATGGCAGCACATCGATACCTTCGTCCACCAGGGACTGGGCTTCTTGGGGCGTGGCCTTGCCCCGTATGCTGCGCTCCTCAATTTCACCGTAATGCATTTTGCGAGCCTCGTCTGCAAACCGGCTCCCCACATCGCTCGTATTCGCCAGCAAATGCCGTGTAACAGTTAGCCATGCAGCGGACAACGCATCATCTCCTTTGGGTGCCACGCCCATATCCTGGATGGGAACCGGACCTGCGCGTTTAGCACCAAGGTTCAGGCGGGGGGCACTGGGTTTTTTGGTGACCGATGCATCACCGCACAGGGGGCATTGCACAAGAGACCGTTCGCACTGCCGAAGAAAATCGTCTTCCGAGGCAAACCAACCCTCAAAGGCATGCCCGTGTGCACACTGGAGGTCGAGCACCTTCATGGTGTGCCTTTGAGAACCTGCTCCACATCTGCGTCAACCTGCCAATCCAAGACCCAAGCACCTGAAACCACATTCTGTAGCCACAGGGCGCCAGCCAGGGTTTTCGCATCCGTGACCTTGCCCTCCATGCACCACTGAAGTAATTCGGCCGGCGTAGCCGTGAATACGTCAAGAAACTCACCGCTGTCCAGATGCCGCTCCCCAGCTTGAAGCTGGCGCGCAAACCAGATATCAATGAATTCAGTGGAGTACGAAATAACTGGGTGCATAACCCCCGCGCGCGCCCACTCCAAAGCGCTATAACCCGTTTCTTCCTTCAGTTCACGCCGCGCGCAGGCATGCACACACTCATTCGGGTCCAGCTTACCCGCGGGAAATTCCAACATCACTTGTCCCACGGGATAACGATACTGGCGCTCTAACACGACACGCAACTGACCATCGCCATCTTCCAACAATGGGATGACCATAACCGCACCGGGGTGCAACAGATACTCCCGTGAAGCATCCGAACCATCAGGTAAGGTAACCGTGTCGCGAAAGGCGTGGAGAAACTGCCCTTTGAGAATTTCCTGGCCAGCCCGTTTTACTTCGATCAGATGGCTGTCATCCATGCCAGTCAGCGCACCATTCAAAACAGCGGCAATACAGAATCAGGTACCCAGCATCTGCAAAACAGACCGAGCACACAGCGCCATCAAACCACTTGGGAATAGGCCCAACCCCAACACCAATGCACCGTTGAGGCACAGGGTGACTCGCACATCCGTAGGTGCTTGTATAGCCACAGAAGTCGTTGGTTCATCGAAATACATAACCTTGACAAGCCGCAGGTAGTAGAACGCCCCAATCAAGGACATCAGAACCGCAAACACCGCCACGCCCAGATGCAACACTTGCCCTGAAGCAATCAACGCCTGCAACACCGACAACTTCGCGTAAAACCCGACCATAGGAGGAATGCCAGCCAGAGAAAACATACATGCGGCCATCACGCCGGCATACAGCGGGCTACGTTGGTTAAGTCCTGCAAAGTCTGCAATGTCTTCGCTCTCAAAGCCTTCGCGCGACAGCAGCAGAATGACGCCAAAACTTGCCAAGGTCGTCAACACATAAGTGATGACATAAAACATGGACGAACTGTAGGCGTTGGCAGCCGACAAGACATTTCCATTGACTGCACCGGACATCAATCCGAGAAGTACAAAGCCCATTTGAGAGATCGTTGAAAATGCCAACATCCGCTTGACATTGGTTTGTGCGATGGCCGCCAGGTTGCCAATAAACAGGGAGGCAATGGCCAAAACCATCAACATCTGCTGCCAATCCAACGCCAACGGCAACATGCCTTCTACCAATAAACGCATGACAATGGCAAAGGCCGCCAGCTTGGGTGCCCCACCGATCATCAGAGTGACCACCGTTGGAGCGCCCTGGTAGACATCGGGAATCCACATGTGAAAGGGAACGACGCCGAGTTTGAATGCCAGCCCGGACACAATGAACACCAAACCAAAAACCAAAACCTGGTGCCGAATCTGACCGGTCGATATCGCCTGGAATACCGCATTGACGTCCAGGGAGCCCGTGGCACCATACAGCATCGACATACCGTACAAAAGGAAGCCCGATGCCATGGCACCGAGTACAAAGTACTTCATGGATGCCTCAGTCGCAGTGGCATTGTCGCGGCGTAGCGCAACCAGTGCATAACTCGACAGGGTTAACAATTCCAAGCCCATATAGATCACGAGAAAATTATTCCCGGAAATCATGACAAACATGCCCAGCAAAGCGAACAGGCTCAAGGTGAATAACTCACCGCCGCGCAACATGTCGCGAGGTGCCGCATAAGGACGCCCATAAACCAAGGTAACCATCACCGCGACCGTAGCAAAGCACTTGAGCCAATTCCCCATAGAATCACTAACCACCATGTTGCCAAAGCCATAGTAGGTGGCGCCACTGGACGCATACATGCCTTGTATAACAGCGACCACAGCAAGTGTGACCATGGTCAATGCATAGGTAGCACCACGCTGGGGGGTTTTCACTCCCAAATCAAAGATTGCGATGACACAGGCCATCACCATCAAAATGATTTCAGGGTACACCATGATCCAACTGAGTTTGTCAATCATCTTTCGTCTCTCAATTCAGTGTGATCAGTTCAACTTGGAAAGCGCTACATGTTTCAGCAACTGCGCCACAGAAACATCCATCACATCGGTAAATGGTTTGGGATAGACACCCATGTACAGGGTGGCCGCAGCCAACAGAGCCAGCATGATGAACTCTCGGGAATTGATATCCAATAAGGACTTCACATGCGTGTTGGTTACCGGGCCCAAATACACCCGTTTGAACATCCACAGGGTGTACGCAGCGCCAAAAATCAGGGCACTGGCAGCGGCAAAACCAATCCAGAAATTGAACTTCACAGCGCCCAGAATCACCATCCATTCACCCACGAATCCGGCCGTGCCCGGCAATCCGCAATTGGCCATGGAAAACAACAGGGCAAATGCCGCAAATTTGGGCATGGTGTTGACAACCCCACCATAACTCGCAATCTCACGCGAGTGCACCCGGTCGTAAAGCACCCCGATGGACAGGAACATGGCAGCGGATACGAACCCGTGCGCGATCATCTGCACCAAACCACCCGACACACCCAGATCATTGAATATGAAGAAGCCCAAGGTCACAAAGCCCATGTGTGCGACCGACGAATAAGCCACCAGCTTTTTCATGTCCTGCTGAACCATCGCAACCAAGCCCACATAGACCACGGCGATCAACGACAAAGCAATCATCAACCAAGCCCACTCATGGGCCGCATCGGGTGCGATGGGCAATGAAAAGCGCAAAAATCCGTACGCACCCAGCTTCAGCATGATGGCTGCCAGCACTGCGGAGCCCCCCGTAGGTGCCTCGACGTGCACATCAGGCAACCATGTATGCACAGGCCACATGGGCACTTTGACTGCAAACGCCGCAAAAAACGCAAAGAACAACAGTGTCTGTGCTGTGCGACCCAAGGGCATGGCATGCCAAACGGCCAAGTCAAAACTACCACCCGATTGGATATACAGAAAAATCAGCGCAACCAACATGAGCAATGAGCCCATCAAGGTATACAAGAAAAATTTGAAGGCTGCGTAAATCTTGTTGGGCCCGCCCCAAATACCAATGATCAGATACATCGGAATAAGGGTTGCTTCGAAAAACACATAGAACAGCAAGCCATCAAGTGCACAAAACACACCAATCATCAGGCCGCTCAGAATCAAAAACGCCCCCATGTATTGGTTAACCCGGCGTGTAATGACTTCCCAGCCCGCAATCACCACAATCACATTGATGAAAGCCGTCAGCAACACGAACCAGAATGAAATACCGTCGACACCTAAGTGGTAATTCACATTGAAACGTTCAATCCAGGGCGCTTTTTCAACAAACTGCATCGCAGCCGTCGTCTGGTCAAACTGGGCATACAAAGGCAAGGTCACCAAAAAGCTAACCAACGCCCCGATCAAGGCAACCCAGCGCACTGCCCTCGCCTGTTCGTCACGACCCAGGGCCAACAAAACAATCCCGAACACAATCGGTGTCCAGATTGCAAGGCTCAACAATCCCATATTCTTTTTCTCCTACTTGAGCCAGACAAAATACGTCATCAGCACAAAGATACCCAAAATCATGGCCAGTGCGTAGTGGTACAGATAACCTGACTGCACTTTTCGCACAGATCCTGCAATCCAACCGACCAACTTCCATGAGCCATTGACCAAAGCGCCATCGATCACCGCCTGATCACCGCCCTTCCACAGACCGGTCCCCAATGCCCGCGCACCAGCGGCGAGGATGTTTTCGTTGATCCAGTCCAGGTAATACTTATTCTCCAGAAGATTGAAGATTGGCATGACATTGCGCTTGATCGCAGCGGGCAATGCAGGATTGACCATGTACATGTAATAAGAGCTTGCGACTCCCGCGACGGCCAGCCAAAACGGAGCCGTACTCAAGGCATGAATGGCCATCTGCAGAGGACCATGGAACGCATGGGCCAACTCTTCCATTACCGCGTGTTTTTCAGAATCTACAAAAATTGCACCCTTGAAAAACTCACCAAACAACAGGGGATCAATAGTGAAATAACCGATCAATACCGAAGGAATCGCCAACAGAACCAGCGGAACCGTAACAACCCAAGGCGACTCATGCGGTGCGTGGTCACCGCCGTGATGATCATGGGGGTCTTGGTGACTGCCATGATGCGCATCCGGGTTCTGGTCAAAGCGTTCTTTTCCGTGGAACACCAGGAAATACATGCGGAAAGAATAGAACGCCGTTACGAAGACACCTGCCAGGACAGCAAAAGAAGCGAATCCGGCACCCGCGAGGTGGCTTTCATGCACTGCTTCAATGATGCTGTCTTTAGAGTAAAAGCCAGCAAACAAAGGCGTCCCGATCAATGCCAAAGACCCGAGCAACGAGGTAATCCAGGTGATCGGCATGTACTTACGCAGCCCACCCATCCAGCGAATGTCCTGATTGTGGTGCACGCCCATGATCACGGACCCTGCGGCAAGGAACAACAAGGCCTTGAAGAAGGCATGGGTCATCAGGTGAAATACCGCCACTGAATAAGCGGAAGCACCCAAAGCAACTGTCATATAACCCAACTGCGACAGCGTGGAGTACGCAACTACACGTTTGATGTCATTTTGGATAATGCCCAAAAAGCCCATAAACAGCGCTGTGATGGAACCAATCACCAGGATGAAATTCAGCGCTGTGTCGCTGAGTTCAAACAAGGGAGACATACGTGCCACCATGAAAATGCCCGCGGTCACCATCGTTGCCGCGTGAATCAGGGCGGAAATGGGGGTCGGACCTTCCATGGAATCGGGCAACCAAACATGCAGGGGGAATTGTGCCGACTTACCCATGGCACCAATAAACAGGCAAATACAAATCACGGTGACCAGCATCCAGTCGGTTCCTGGGAAGCTCAGCTTGGCAAGTTCGTCCGCCTTTGCAAAAGCCTCGGTGTAATTCAAGGTGCCTGCAAAAGCAACGATCAATCCAATGCCCAAGATGAACCCGAAATCTCCCACCCGATTGACCAGGAACGCTTTCATGTTGGCGAAAATGGCGGTCGGCTTGTTGAACCAGAAACCAATCAACAGGTAGGACACCAAACCAACAGCCTCCCATCCAAAGAACAGTTGCAGCATGTTGTTGCTCATCACCAGCATCAACATCGAGAAAGTGAACAAGGAGATATAGGCAAAAAAGCGGTTGTAGCCTTCATCCTCTTCCATGTAGCCAATGGTGTAGATGTGGACCATCAGCGACACAAAAGTCACCACACACATCATCATGGCGGTCAAACCATCCACCAGAAAACCAATCTCCATCTTCAACCCGCCCACGACCATCCAGGTGTAGAGGGTTTCATTGAAGCGGGCCCCTTCAAAGGCAACCGCATTCAGGGTCATGGCCGAAATAACAAAAGCAATCAGTACGCCAAGAATGGTGAGGGAATGGCTAAGGCCACGCCCTATCCAGTTACCGCCGAACTTGGTTCCAAATACACCAGCCAGCACCGCACCGACCAGGGGTGCCATAGGGACCGCCAACAACGTAGCAGCAGACAGGGTTTGACTCATCTTATTAACCCTTGAGCGAATTGAGTTCGTCCACACGGATGCTGGACTTGTTACGGAACAACAGCACCAAGATGGCCAACCCGATCGCGGATTCAGCGGCAGCGACTGTCAATATGAAGAACACGAAAATTTGCCCGTGCATGTCGTGCAAATAGTAGGAAAACGCCACAAAATTGGTGTTGACCGCCAAGAGCATGAGTTCAATCGCCATCAGCAACACAATCAAGTTGCGACGATTCAAAAAAATACCGACCACTGACAGCGCAAACAACATTGCGCCCAGCGAGAGAAAATGTCCAAGTGTCAATGTCATGCTTTTGTCTCCGCCTGGGATGCGGCTGGTGCAGGCTCTACCGCCATCTGCGTAGCCGCCATTTTGACCACTGTCATCCGGTCACGCGCCCTTACACGCACTTGTTGTCCAGGATTTACGTATTTGCTGTCTTTACGGGCCCGCAAAGTCAGCGCGATGGCCGCGATCATGGCAACCAGCAAAATCGCCGCTGCAACTTCAAGTGGATACAGGTAATGGGTGAAAAGCAGCTTGCCCAACTCTTTGGTATTGGACAACTGAACAGCATCAGCAGGCGCCAGCACGGGGATTTGGGGATTTTCCATCGCACGGAACCCGCCCATCAGAACAGCCGCCATTTCCAGCGCAATGACTACGCCCATGACTGCAGCGAGAGGAAAATGCTTCCAGAAGCCTACCCGCATATCTTCGACGTTGATATCCATCATCATCACGACAAACAGAAAAAGTACCATCACCGCACCGACATAGACCAGCACCAGCGTGATCGACAAAAACTCAGCTTTGAGCAACATCCACAGCATGGATGCCTGGAAGAAGGTCAACACAAGAAACAAGGCCGCGTGCACAGGATTGCGCGCAGTGATGACGCGAAAAGCCGCGAACAGCATGACTGCTGAAAACACGTAAAACAGACCGGTCGTGACACTCATGATTCAAATTCTTTCTAACGACAGATCAACGGTATTTGGCATCGGCCAACTTGTTCGCGGCGATCTCGGATTCATATCGGTCACCCACGGCCAATAACATGTCTTTGGTGAAATACAAATCTCCCCGTTTCTCGCCGTGGTATTCCAAAATATGGGTTTCCACAATGGAATCCACGGGACAACTTTCCTCACAAAATCCGCAGAAAATGCATTTTGTGAGATCGATGTCGTAGCGTGTCGTGCGGCGCGATCCATCAGCCCTTACGTCCGATTCGATCGTGATCGCCATTGCAGGACACACCGCCTCACACAATTTGCACGCAATGCAACGTTCCTCGCCGCCCTCATAACGCCGTAAGGCGTGAAGACCCCGAAAACGGGGTGACAAAGGCGTTTTTTCTTCAGGGAACTGCACGGTTACCTTGCGACGAAACGCATAACGCCCCGTGAGTGCAAGTCCTTTGAACAATTCGACCAACAGAAAGCTGTAGAGAAAGTCCTTGAGCGAAAAAGCGGAGGGCATACGGACCACAGTGTTTGAAGACATGGTTGAATTTCTCACTTCCAAATATTGAAGGAAGTTTGCATCCAGGCGCCCACCACCAACAGCCAAACCAGAGTGACTGGGATGAACACTTTCCAACCCAAACGCATGATCTGGTCGTACCGGAAACGCGGAAATGTTGCACGCACCCAAATAAACAAGCTAACTACGGCGCAGGTTTTTATTCCCAACCATATCCACCCCGGTATCCAGTTCAGAAACTCCACAGGAGACAACCAACCGCCCAAGAACATAACAGCAGCAAGGATGGATACCAGCCACATGTTCGCGTATTCGGCCAAGTAGAACATGGCATAGGACATGCCGGAATATTCAACCATGTGACCAGCCACAATTTCTGCCTCACCCTCAACGACATCAAAGGGATGGCGATTGGTCTCAGCCATACCTGAAATGACATATACAACGAAAATTGGTAACAACGGCAACCAATTCCAGGACAAGAAGCCCAAGCCCATTTCTGCGAAATAACCCCTGCCTTGCCCCGTGACAATGTCAGTCAGGTTCATGCTGGCTGACACCATGAGCACAATGACAAGACAAAAACCCATTGCAATTTCATAACTCACCATTTGCGCAGACGCCCGCAAAGCACCTAGAAACGCATATTTGGAATTCGAGGCCCAACCGGAGATCACGACGCCATACACCTCCATAGAGGTAATCGCCATCACAAATAACAAACCGGCATTGATGTTAGCCAGCGCGACATCAGGACCAAAGGGTATGACTGCCCAAGCCGCCATGGCGGGCATGATGGTCAGGATGGGGCCCACAAAAAAGAGGCCTTTGTTTGCTGCGGACGGCAGCAAAACTTCTTTGGTCAACAACTTCAAAGCGTCTGCAATCGGTTGCAGCAGCCCCCAGGGTCCTACCCGGTTGGGGCCCACGCGCACTTGCATCCATCCCAGGAACTTGCGCTCCCACAGAGTCAAGTAAGCAACAGCCCCCATCAGAGGCAAAACCACGACCACAATCTTGATCAAAGCCCAGAGCACAGGCCAGACAACGGCCGCCCACCATGCATCGGCAGACAACCCCAATCCCGAGGTATACAGCGTATCAATCATGCCAGCGCCTCCTGAGCAGTCTCTTTCAATGCGCTACGTGCATCTGCAGTCAACTGGAGAGCACTCGCGCGGCGCACGATGCCATCCAGTTGGTAAATTCCAGCTACTGTTGGATCAACTGTAGGAATCGACAAATCAATCGACCCCTGGCACGCGTTACTCAGTCGAATGGCAGGGACTTGCTCGGGCACCGCTGCATTCCCATGCATGTGCGCCAGCACATCTTGCGATGATTCAAATTCAAAATCAGGCAACTTGAGCAAATTGGCTAACACGCGCAAAACTTTCCAGCCTGGACGTGTCTCGCCCAAAGGCTTGACCACCGCATGAAAACTCTGCACGCGCCCTTCTGCATTGACAAACGTACCGGAGGTCTCCGTAAATGGAGCGATCGGTAGCAACACGTCACTGCAGTCCATGTTTGCCTTGAAAGGACTCAAAGTCACAACCATTTCCGCGCGGTCCAGATTGGCAACGGCGGCCACTCCGGCTGCCGAATCAAACTGTGGCTCCGTGTTGAGCAGAATCACCGCCTTGAGGTCGCCGGACAACATTTGCCCTGCATTCAAACCACCTAAGCCAGGCATCGCACCAACGATCTGTGCGCCGACTGTGTTTGCAGCTTCCGTCAGGAAACCTACGGTCGCACCGGTCTGCTCTGCAATCCAATTGGCCAAAGACAACAAACTCGAAGAACGTGGATGGTGGGTAGCAGCATTGCCTAACAACACCGCCTTGCGCTCGCCGCCCATCAAAGACTTGGCGATGGCCTGGGCTGTCGGCGTTGCATTCCCGGCCACTGGCGCGGCGACACCTTTTTCGGATGCAATTGCACTGGCAATATCTGCCAACGCTTCCACCCAATGGGAGGCAGGAGACTGCAGCGTATTGGCAACCGGCATGGCCCAATCCACTTCTGCCGCACTGACTGCACTCACCGCGCAACCCAATTTCACGGCGTGGCGAATGCGTGCGGCAAACAGTGGATGGTCTTTGCGCAAATTGGAACCAACAACCAACACGCGCTGCAGTTCCGATAAAGCAGCAATGGGCATACCCAAATAGCGCGCTCCAGAGTTGACCTCAAACTGCGCATTGCGCAAACGATAGTCAATATTTTCACTGCCGAGGCCACGCACCAAGGTACTGGCCAAGTGCAGTTCTTCCAGGGTGCTGTGCGGGCTTACCAAGCCACCAATGGCGTTTGCCCCGAAATTGGCCTTAATTTCCTGCAATCCATTGGCAACATATTCCAATGCCGTTTGCCAGTCGACACTTACCCACTTGCCGCCCTGCTTGAGCATAGGCGACGTCAAACGCTCATCGCTGTTAAGTGCCTCGTATGAAAAACGATCACGGTCTGCAAGCCAGCACTCGTTCACGGACTCATTCTCAAATGGAACAACCCGCATGACCTTGTGGTTCTTGACTTGCACGATCAAATTGGCACCCGTCGAATCGTGGGGACTCACGGACTTGCGACGTGACAACTCCCACGTACGGGCGCTGTAGCGGAATGGCTTGCTGGTCAGAGCACCAACGGGGCAAATGTCAATCATGTTGCCCGACAACTCGGAATCCACTGTGCTGCCAACGAAGGTTTCGATTTCGGCATGCTCACCACGGTGCGACATACCCAACTCCATGGAACCTGCCACTTCCTGACCAAAACGCACGCAGCGCGTGCAATGGATACAGCGGCTCATTTCCTGCATCGAAATCAACGGACCCACGTCCTTGACTTGAACCACACGCTTCTCTTCTTCGTAACGCGACGAGGATGCGCCGTAACCAACAGCCAGATCCTGCAACTGGCATTCACCACCTTGATCACAGATAGGACAATCCAAGGGGTGATTGATCAGCAGGAACTCCATGACGGACTTCTGCGCCTTGATGGCCTTGTCGCTCTTGGTGCGAACAATCATCCCCTGCGTCACCGGTGTGGCACACGCTGGCATCGGCTTAGGCATTTTTTCCACATCCACTAGACACATACGGCAACTTGCCGCAATGCTGAGCTTCTTGTGGTAGCAAAAATGAGGAATGTAGGTACCTGCCTTTTCAGCAGCATGCATGATCATGCTGCCCTCAACAATGTCAACCTTCTTGCCGTCAAGTTCAATTTCAATCATCTTGGGACTCGCTCAGACGTAGGCTGGGACCATGCAGGTCTTGTGCTCTACGTGATATTCAAACTCATGGCGGAAATGCTTCAGCATGGCTCGTACCGGCATGGCAGCCGCATCGCCCAGAGCACAGATGGTTCGCCCCTGAATATCTTCAGCGACCGAATTCAACAAATCCATGTCCGAGGGACGACCTTGACCGTTTTCAACGCGATCCACTACGCGCGATAGCCAACCGGTACCCTCACGGCAGGGCGTGCACTGACCACAAGACTCATGCATATAGAAATAACTCAGACGTTGCAGGCTCTTCACCATGCAGCGGCTATCGTCAAACACGATCACAGCGCCCGACCCCAACATAGAGCCCGCTTTGGCGATCGAGTCGTAGTCCATGGTGCATTCCATCATGATGGATGCGGGCAAAACAGGAGACGAAGAGCCACCAGGGATCACCGCCTTCAACTGACGACCCGCGCGCACCCCGCCCGCTAATTCCAGCAATTTGGAAAAAGGCGTGCCCATGGGAATTTCGTAATTTCCGGGGCGTTCTACGTCACCACTGATCGAATAGATCTTGGTTCCACCATTGTTGGGCTTGCCACATTCCAGGTAGGCCTGCCCACCATTGCGAATGATCCACGGAACAGCCGCAAAGGTTTCTGTATTGTTGATCGTGGTGGGTTTGCCATAGAGGCCAAAACTTGCAGGAAAAGGAGGCTTGAACCGTGGCTGCCCCTTCTTCCCTTCCAAAGACTCCAGCAGTGCAGTTTCCTCACCACAAATGTAGGCACCAAACCCATGCGCGGCGTGCAATTGGAAATTGAAGCTGCTTCCGAGAATGTTGTTGCCCAGCAAACCGGCGGCACGCGCCTCTTCCAGAGCCTCTTCAAATCGATCGTAGGTAGAAAAGATCTCGCCGTGGATGTAGTTGTACCCCACCGTGATGCCCATGGCATAGGCCGCTATTGCCATGCCCTCAATCACGATATGTGGGTTGAACTCCAGAATATCGCGGTCTTTACAAGTCCCAGGCTCCCCTTCGTCCGAGTTACAGACCAGGTATTTTTGACCAGGAAACTGACGGGGCATGAAGCTCCACTTCAAACCCGTTGGAAAACCAGCGCCACCGCGTCCCCGCAGAGCAGACTCTTTGACCGTTGCAATCACCTGGTCCTGGGTCATGCCAAGCACACCATTTTCAGCAGTAGGGGTCGCACCGTCCTTGCCTAGAATTTTGCGTAAAGCCTGGTACCCACCCCTCGCCTCGTAATCTTTGAGACGCCAATTGGAGCCATTCAGTCCCGCATAAATTTGCGGGTTGATGTGTCGGTCGTGAAAGCAAGTTTGTACGCCTGTAGCGCGGAATTGGGAAAGAATGTTTTCCGCATTCATGACTTGCCCTCCGCCGCACGCAATCCATCCACCAATTGATCGAGCTTTTCTTCACTCATAAAGCTACACATGGAGCGGTCATTCACCAGCATCACCGGAGAATCAGCACAAGCCCCCAAACATTCGCTTTGTTGCAAAGTGAACAGTCCATCGGTTGTGGTCTCACCCATGCGGATTCCCAACTTTTTTTCCAAATACTGAAGCGCCTTGACACCATCGCGCAGCTGGCATGGCAGGTTGGTGCACACGTTGAGTTTGTATTTTCCAACAGGGTGTTGGTTGTACATGTTGTAAAACGTGGTCACTTCGTGCACAGCCATGGGAGCCATACCCAGGTAATCTGCGATCACCTCTTCACTGTCTGCACTGACATACCCCAACTCTTGTTGAACAATGGCCAAACAGGCCATCACAGCCGATTGCTTTTGCTCAACGGGGTACTTTGCAACTTCTTTGGCGAAGCGCGTTTTGATAGATTCAGAGATCATCGGTCAATCTCTCCAAAAACGATGTCCATAGTACCGATGATCGATACCGCGTCGGCAATCATGTGGCCACTGGCCATTTCATTCAACCCAGCCAAATGGGCAAACCCAGGTGGCCGAATCTTCAAGCGATAGGGCTTGTTGGCCCCGTCACTCACAATGTAAATACCAAACTCACCCTTGGGATGCTCCACAGCGGCGTAGGCCTCGCCCTCGGGCACATGAAAACCCTCCGAGAACAACTTGAAGTGGTGAATCAGTTCTTCCATGCTGGTCTTCATGGACTCCCGCGAAGGTGGCGCCACCTTGTGGTTATCTGTAATCACGGGACCTGGATTCGCCTTGAGCCATTCAACGCATTGTTTGATGATGCGGTTGGATTGCTTCATTTCTTCCATGCGCACCAAATAACGGTCATACACATCACCGGTTTTACCCACCGGAATATCAAAGTCCAGCTTGTCGTACACGTCATAGGGCTGCTTCTTGCGCAAGTCCCAGGCAATACCAGAGCCCCGCAACATGGGTCCTGTAAATCCCATATTCAAAGCACGCTCTGGCGTCACCACGCCAATATCAACCGTGCGTTGCTTCCATATCCGGTTTTCGGTCAGCAAGGTATGGTATTCATCCATACACAAAGGGAAGCGTTGCGTGAAATCGTCAATGAAGTCCAACAAGGAGCCCTGACGATTGCTATTGAGTTCCGCAACACCTTTGGCATTGCGCACACGACTCGCCTTGAATTGCGGCATGGTATCGGGCAAATCCCGGTACACACCACCCGGACGAAAGTAAGCGGCATGCATACGGGCACCACTGGCGGCCTCGTACATATCGAAAAGGTCTTCACGCTCGCGGAAGGTGTAGATCAGAATGGTCGAGCTACCGCAGTCGTTGCCATGGGAGCCCAACCACATCAAATGGTTCAACAAGCGAGTAATCTCCGCAAACATAACGCGGATGTACTGCGCCCGAACCGGAACCTCAATGCCAAGCAACTTCTCAATAGCAAGGCAATATGCATGCTCATTGCACATCATAGAAACGTAATCAAGACGATCCATGTAGGGCAAAGCCTGCAGATAGGTCTTGGTTTCAGCCAATTTTTCCGTGGCGCGATGCAAAAGACCTATATGGGGATCTGCGCGCTGGATAACTTCGCCATCCAGCTCCAACACCAGCCGCAACACACCGTGCGCCGCCGGGTGCTGAGGTCCAAAATTGAGTGTGTAGTTTTTTATTTCAGCCATGCATCCAACTGCTTATTGCAGGCCCCCATAATTGTTTTCGCGAATGATGCGCGGGGTGATTTCACGCGTCTCGATCGTGACTGGCAGGTACACAACACGCGCTTGCTCCGCGTCATACCGCATCTCCACATGGCCCGTCGTAGGAAAGTCTTTCCGAAACGGATGACCAATAAAACCGTAATCCGTCAGAATCCGACGCAAGTCAGTGTGTCCATCAAACACAATGCCAAACAAGTCAAAAGCTTCTCGCTCAAACCAGTTTGCGGAATTCCAGATGTCATTAACCGAATCCACCATCGGCATCGCATCATCCGGCGCAAACACTTTCAGACGCACCCTTTGATTCAAGCTGACCGACAAAAGATGAACAACCACACAGTAGCGCAAACCGCCATCGGCACCGGCCTGGTATTCGGAATAATCCACTCCGCACAGGTCAATGAGTTGCTCAAACTTGCAAGCTGGCGCATCGCGCAAGGACTGCGCAGCAGCATGGTAGTCACCTGCAGAAACCACCACGGTAAGCTCCCCCAAATTAATGGAAGAACGCTTAACCTTATCACCCAAAACGGCAAGAACAGCTTCTTGAAGAGCCTCGGGGCGAACGGAAAATGTAGTCATGATTTCCCTTTTAAACCCGAGCAATCGTCTCAGTGCGTCGAATTTTTTGCTGAAGTTGCAAAATTCCGTAAATCAGCGCTTCTGCAGTAGGAGGACAGCCTGGCACATAAACATCTACCGGCACAACGCGATCACAACCCCGAACCACAGAGTAGCTGTAGTGGTAGTAGCCTCCACCATTGGCACAAGAACCCATGCTAATAACCCAGCGTGGCTCCGACATCTGGTCATACACCTTGCGCAATGCAGGAGCCATTTTGTTGCAAAGCGTGCCCGCAACAATCATCAAATCAGACTGACGAGGACTGGCACGAAACACCTCGGAACCAAAACGACTGATGTCGTAACGGGCCGCTGCCGCGTGCATCATCTCAACAGCACAGCAAGCCAAACCAAAGGTCATAGGCCAAATAGACCCCGTTTTGGCCCAATTCATCACCGAGTCGTAACTCGTGGTGACAAAACCCTCTTTCAAAACACCTTCAATCATTCTGTTACTCCCAGTCCAGAGCGCCTTTTTGCCACATGTACACGAAGCCAATAGCAAGAACACCCACAAACTCTGCACCGATCAAAAATCCAAAAAATCCAATTTCCTTAAGAGAGACCGCCCAAGGAAATAAAAATGCCGTTTCCAAGTCAAACAAAATAAACAAAATGGCGACAAGGTAATAACGAACGTCAAATTTCATTCGTGCGTCTTCAAACGCTTCAAAACCACATTCATAGGGGGAGTTTTTTGCCGCATCCGGCCGATTCGGCCCCAAAATATAACCAAGTACTTGGGGAACGATACCGATTGCAATGCCGACCAAGATGAACAACAGGACGGGGAGATATTGATCGAGGTTCATCGAAGGATTCTGATCACCGTTAGATGCCGTCCAGCATAGACTTGGACTGACAAAATTTGTTTGGTGCCGTCGGCGAGACTCGAACTCGCACAGCTTTCGCCACTACCCCCTCAAGATAGCGTGTCTACCAATTTCACCACGACGGCGGCTCTCAGATATCCAGATTGCGTGAGGTACCTTGCGGTTTTTTTGCTTTCCAGACAAGCATAGAGTTTACCCTGATTTGCCCTCTCTCCTGCAGGGAGAAAGCAATTAAAGTAGCAATTATTTAGATGGAATCTGAGCGGCTCCAGATGCCGCAACTGCAGGGGCTACAGCAGCAGGCACCACCGCAGCAGCACCCTCCAAAACACTACCTGAACTTGCCGGGCGCAAGTTGCCAAAATAGGCCAACGCCAGGGTACACACAAAAAATACAGTTGCCAAAACTGCCGTAGTACGCGACAAAAAGTTGGCACTTCCACTGGCACCAAACAGACTGCCAGATCCACCACTTCCAAATGCCGCCCCCATATCAGCACCTTTGCCATGCTGTACCAAAATCAAACCAATCATGCCCAAGGCCGACAGCATCTGCACCGTCAAAATAATCGTTACCAAGATATTCATACTCTTCTCCTAAATTCAAAACAAATGCCAGCCGATTTATTGGGCTGCAGCGATGATGGATAAAAAATCTGCCGCCTTGAGGGACGCACCGCCCACCAAACCGCCGTCGATGTCGGCTTGCGACAACAACTGCACAGCATTCGCCGCGTTCATGCTGCCGCCATACAAAATATGCACCCGATCTGCCTGCGCGCTGGCGGCACGCAGCTGCGCACGCAGCACAGCATGGACCTGCTGCGCCTGCACGGGACTGGCAGTCTTGCCGGTACCAATTGCCCACACCGGCTCATACGCCACCACAATTTCACTGATGCAATGTCCATTGGCATGAATGACTGCCGCCAATTGGCGCTTGACAACCTCTTCGGTACGACCTGCTTCGCGTTCCGCCAGGGTTTCTCCCACACACACAATGGGCGTAATGCCAGAAGCCAACGCCCGCTGGGCCTTGGCAGCCACCACCGCGTCGGTTTCGCCGTGGTATTGACGACGCTCGGAGTGACCAACAATGGCGTACCGAGCACCGCAATCTTGCAGCATGCTGGCAGACACCTCCCCAGTGAACGCACCCGATTCATGCTGCGACACATCTTGCGCACCCAGATCAATACCAGTGCCGGCAACCAGGCCCCGAACCTGGGCCAAGTAAGGCGCAGGCACACACACCGCAACCAAACATTGCCAGTCGGACGAGCCACTGAGCAAGGCCTGCACCAGCGCTGCATTGGACGCAGCCGATCCGTTCATTTTCCAGTTTCCAGCGATCAACTTTTTCATGCTGTCTCCCATGTCAAAACTATTTTTCCTACGTGCTGATTGGATTCCATCAGAGCATGGGCGCGCGATGCGTCCCCGGCCGCGAACACGCTGTGCACCACCGGTTTGATGCGTCCTGCTGCAATCAGGGGCCACACCTGTTTCAGACACGCCTGCGCAATTGCTTCCTTGAAAGCAACCGGCCGCGCTCGGAGTGTGGAACCGGTAATAGTCAAACGGCGACGCAATACCAAACCGGCATTGATCTCACTGTTTACACCACCCTGCACCCCAATAATGACCAAACGCCCATCCTCCGCCATACATGCCAACTCTTTGGCGATATAGCTGCCGGCGACCATGTCCAACACAACGTCAACCCCACGGCCATCCGTTAAACGCAGAACTTCCGTTTGAAAGTCGTGCGTCTTGTAATTGATGGCGTGATCTGCGCCCAATGCCAGGCAAGCCGTGCATTTTTCATCGCTGCCTGCCGTGGCAATCACGATGGAACCCCGCGCTTTTGCCAACTGGATAGCCGTCACGCCGATGCCACTGCTGCCGCCTTGCACCAGCAAGGTTTCACCGCTTTGCAGCGCACCTCGGTCAAACACATTGCTCCAGACGGTGAAAACCGTCTCGGGCAAACTGGCCGCCTCGACGTCGCTCAACCCCTCTGGCACCGGCAGGCATTGCGCGACCGGAGCAACGCAGTACTCTGCGTAGCCGCCACCCGCCACCAAGGCACATACACGGTCGCCCACTTTGAGCCCTGCCCGTTGGAGTGCATCCACATCGCCAGCCACCACGGTGCCGGCCACTTCAAGGCCAGGAATGTCCGACGCACCGGCAGGTGCAGGGTAATGCCCGGCACGCTGTAATACGTCAGGACGGTTGATGCCGCTGGCACCCACCCGAATACATACCTCCCCTGCGCCCGCCACGGGCACATGCCGTTCTCCCAGACGCAAAACGTCTGGGCCGCCAAAAGAGGTGATTTCGATAACTTTCATCGTAGTTTCAACCGACAGCCCGCACTGCGCTTGCGCAGGCAGCTATCGATTTACTAGCGCCATGCATCCATCAAGAATGGTCGTTGGACTGTGCAGGACGGTCCAGCAAGGCTTTCATGGACAGCTTGATGCGGCCTTTTTCGTCCGTTTCCATGACCTTGACCTTGACGATCTGGCCTTCGGACAGGTAGTCGGTAACCTTCTCGACGCGCTCATGGGCAATCTGGCTGATGTGCAACAAACCGTCTTTGCCTGGCAACAGATTAATCAAGGCACCGAAGTCCAGAATCTTGGTCACAGGGCCTTCGTAGACCTTGCCGATTTCCACTTCCGCGGTGATCTGCTCGATGCGGCGCTTGGCTTCCTCGGCCTTGGCAGGATCGGCAGACGCGATGGTGATGGTGCCATCTTCCTCGATGTTGATCTGGGTGCCGGTTTCTTCGGTCAACGCACGGATCACGGCGCCGCCCTTGCCGATCACGTCACGGATCTTCTCGGGGTTGATCTTCATGGTGAACAGGCGCGGTGCAAAGTTGGACACTTCGGTCTTGGCCTCACTCATCGCCTCTTGCATCTTGCCCAGGATGTGCATGCGCGCCTCCTTGGCCTGGGCCAAAGCGACTTGCATAATTTCCTTGGTGATGCCCTGGATTTTGATGTCCATCTGCAGCGCAGTAATACCGTTGGTGGTACCGGCCACCTTGAAGTCCATGTCACCCAAATGGTCTTCGTCACCCAGGATGTCGGTCAACACCGCAAAGCGGTTGTCTTCCTTGATCAGACCCATGGCAATACCCGCCACGTGCGCCTTCATGGGCACACCAGCGTCCATCAAGGACAGGCAGCCGCCACAGACGGAAGCCATGGACGAAGAGCCATTGGACTCGGTGATTTCCGACACCACACGCATGGTGTAAGGGAAGTCTTCCTTGTTCGGCAACACGGCAACCAGTGCGCGCTTGGCCAAACGGCCATGGCCAATTTCACGGCGTTTCGGGGTCCCAACGCGGCCGGTTTCGCCGGTGGCGAAGGGAGGCATGTTGTAGTGCAGCATGAAGCGGTCTTCGTACTCGCCGCTCAAAGCGTCGATACGCTGTGCATCACGCTCGGTGCCCAAGGTGGTAACAACCAAAGCCTGGGTTTCACCCCGGGTGAACAAAGCAGAACCGTGGGTGCGTGGCAACACGCTGTTGCGGATTTCGATGGCGCGCACGGTGCGGGTGTCGCGGCCGTCGATGCGGGGCTCACCGGCCAGAATCTGGCTGCGCACGATCTTGGCTTCGATGTCGAACAACATGCCTTCAACGGCAACGCTGTCGAATGCGGCGCCTTCTGCCTTCAAGGCAGACATGACTTCCGAGTACGCAGCGCGGCAAGCCTGGGTGCGGGCTTGCTTGTTGCGGATTTGGTAAGCCGCAGCCAGCTTTTCGCCAGCCAATGCGCCAACCTTGGCGATCAGTGGTTCGTCCTTGGCAGGGGCTTTCCAGTCCCACACGGGTTTGCCCGCATCACGCACCAATTCATGGATCGCGTTGATGGCGATGTTGCCTTGCTCATGGCCGAACACCACGGCGCCCAACATGATTTCTTCCGACAGCTGCTGGGCTTCACTTTCCACCATCAGCACAGCCGCTTCGGTACCTGCCACGACCAGATCCATGATGGAACCCTTGCGTGCGGTCTGACCGGGGTTGAGCACGTACTCGCCATTGACGTAACCCACGCGGGCTGCACCAATGGGGCCGTTGAATGGCACACCGCTGACGGACAACGCAGCACTGACCGCGATCAAGGCGGCGATATCGGCATCCACTTCAGGATTCAAGGACAAGGTGTGCACCACGACGTGCACTTCATTGAAGAAACCTTCGGGGAACAGCGGACGGATGGGGCGGTCGATCAGGCGGCTGGTCAGGGTTTCGAATTCGCTGGGGCGGCCTTCGCGCTTGAAGAAGCTGCCGGGGATCTTGCCTGCGGCGTAGGTCTTTTCAAGGTAATCCACGGTCAAGGGGAAGAAGTCTTGGCCCGCTTTGCCTTCGGTCTTGGCAACCACGGTGGCCAGCACCACGGTGCCATCCATGTCCAACAGCACGGCGCCGGTGGACTGACGGGCGATTTCGCCGGTTTCCATGGTGACCGTGTTTTGGCCCCATTGGAAGGTCTTGCTAACTTTATTGAAAATTGTCATCGTGAATCTCCTGTTATGGCGGCCCCGGTACCGGGGCCGGTTTGGAAGGTAAAGGCCACCTCACCCAAGCCCGGAGTCAACAACACAGAACACGATGCCATTCCAGAGAAACATCCCAATGCTTCTCTGGAATGACACAGCTTCGCTCCGTTTTTGCCGTCTCCGAAGTAAAAAACGCCTGAGCTAGTAACCTAACTCAGGCGTCTGTCATTCAATGCAGCGTTTACTTGCGCAGACCCAACTTGGCGATCAGTGCAACGTAACGGTCGTGGTCTTTGGAATTCAAGTAGTCCAACAGCTTGCGACGGCGGCTCACCATGCGCAACAGACCGCGGCGACCGTGGTGGTCTTTGGCGTGGGTCTTGAAGTGGGGGGTGAGTTCGTTGATACGGGCGGTCAGCAGTGCAACTTGCACTTCTGGGCTACCGGTGTCACCGGCTTGGCGTGCGTTGTCTTTAACGACAGCGGCTTTGATGCTGGATGCGATCATGATTTTTTCCTGTGATTTAAAACTTGCGCTTATTGCTGGAACTGCCTTAAGCGTGCGCCTTGCGGGATGCAAAGCCGCTCGATTATAGCCCGATCCACTCCGCGCACCCACGGCCCCATCAGGGGCGCTGCATCTTGCAGGTGGTTGCCTGCTCCGCGGCGGCGGCAGCAATGCTCTTGACCACGCGAAAGCCGTAACCCGAGCCTTCCACGTCGAACTTCACACCGGGCGTCCCCGCCCTGTCCATCACTCCCACCACCAAAGGCTGCTGAAACTGGTGGTCGGCCGCGCGCATGGCACCGGATTGACCACCAAAAGTGACGTTAGCCCGCTCCAGCTGTGCGCCAACAGCTACCAAATCCATAGCATCGGCTGGGACTGAACTGGCGCCTTGCTTGCCCGCACCGTCAATGGCCTGCGCCAGCGACTCCACCATCAACTGCATGCGCATGTGCACGTAGTCGTCGGCGCTCTGGGGGTAACGCACCCGAAACGATTTGTAAAACGCCTCGCTGGCGGGGGTCTGCACATTGGGCAACCAGTCGGCCACGGCCACCACCTTGCCCACGCCCGCGTCGCCGATGGCGGCGGGTGCGCCCAGCGCATTGCCGTAGAAGGTGTAGAACTTGCCGTCATAGCCCGCGTCTTTCGCCGCTTTGATCAGCAAGGTCAAATCATTGCCCCAGTTGCCGGTGATGACGGCCTGCGCGCCACTGGCCTTGATTTTGGCGGCATAGGGCAAAAAGTCTTTCACCTTGGCCATGGGGTGCAGCTCTTCGGCGGCAATCTGCACATCGGGGCGCTGCAACCCCAGCTGGCGCTTGGCCTCGCCCAACACGGCTTTGCCAAAGCTGTAGTCCTGCCCGATCAGGTACACACTTTTGAGCGCCTTGTCGTCCTTGACCACGTCCATCAATGCGGCCATGCGCATGTCGGCATGGGCGTCAAAACGAAAATGCCAAAAGCTGCATTTCTCGTTGGTCAGCGCCGGGTCTACCGCCGAATAGTTCAGAAAAATCACCCGTTTGCCCGGCTCACGCTCGTTGTGTTTGTTGATGGCATCGATCAGAACGCCGGCCGTGGCCGACGAATTGCCCTGCAAAATGAAACGCGCGCCGTTGTCGATGGCCGAACGCAAAGCAGACAGCGCCTCTTCGTTGAGGCCTTTGCTGTCAAACCGCTCCAACACCAGCGGCTGGGCGCCACCCGCCGCACCGAAGGGCTTGACACCGCCCCGCGCGTTGACGCGTTCCACCGCCCACGCCAGGTTGCGGTACACCGCCTCCCCGGCATTGCCGGTCGGGCCGCTCAAGCCCTCAATCATGGCCAGTTTGATCCCGGTGGGCGCCGTCTGTGCGAAGGCTGTAGAGACCGCCAAAGCTGCGGCAAATAGCGCCGCAGCGCCCGATTTCAAGACCTGGGAATGAAGAATAAACATGCTGAAATTTCTCTTGAAATGAGAGGGAAGAGACGCAGCTTCTGTCCATGCGGCGCTCAATGTGAGAGCCGCGCAGTGTACTAGGAGTCACACCATGTTTTTCGCTACCGCCCCCTCCCCCCTGTCCTCTGGTTTGCGTCGCCAGGCCTATGCACATGCGGGCCGCACGGTGGACCGTTTTCTGGACGATGCCCTCTGCTCCGCCCGCCAACAAGGGGCGGCCTACACGCAGGACGACACAGCCTTCACCCTGACGCTGGACATGCCCGGCATCGCCAAAGACCAGTTGAGCATCGCGATTGAAGGCGCCGTGGTGCGCATCAGCAGCAAAGAAGGTGCGCCGCGCCGCTACCGTGCCGCCTACGAGCTGCCCCAGGATGTGGACACGACCCAGAGCGAAGCCAAGCTGGAAAACGGCGTATTGACGCTGAAATTGGCCAAAAAAGTCCCGGTGAAAAACAGCACCGAGTTGCCGATTCAGTAAAGAAGCCAGCAGCAGGCGCTCTCATTTTAGGAGCTGCCCGCGCTTATTCCACAAGGGTTAGCGGTGGTTTTTATATGGAATGCAATGGCCAGCGCGGCTTGACGTCAAAGGCGTAGCTGGTGCTGGCCTCTTGCAAGCCGCTTTGCAGGCGCATGGCCGCAGCCATGGCGATCATGGCGCCGTTGTCGGTGCACAAATGCAGCTCGGGGTAATGCACCCGCACCCGGCGCTTGGCGCACTCGGCGTTGAGTTGTTCGCGCAAATTGCGGTTGGCTCCCACGCCGCCCGCGACCACCAGACGGCTCAAACCCGTCTGCTTCAAGGCGGTCAGCGACTTCTTCACCAGCACCTCCACAATGGCCGCCTGGGTGGAGGCCGCCAGGTCGCGGTGGGCCTGCTCGGGCAAATCCTCAAACCGGGCCGCTCCGGCCGCCGCCACCATTTTTTGCGATTGCACCAGCACCGCCGTTTTCAGGCCCGCAAAGGAAAAATCCAAATTGCCGCTGTGTAACAGCGGGCGTGGCAAAGCGTAGGCCTTGGGGTTGCCGGTGTCGCCCAGCCGGGCCAGTGCCGGGCCGCCGGGATAGGCCAGGCCCATGAGCTTGGCCGACTTGTCAAAGGCCTCGCCCGCCGCATCGTCAATCGATTCACCCAGCAGTTCGTAGCGCCCTACCCCGTCCACCCGCATCAACTGGGTGTGCCCACCCGACACCAGCAGCGCCACAAACGGAAATTCCGGCGGGTCTTCACTCAAAAACGGCGAGAGCAAATGCCCTTCCAAGTGGTGCACCCCCAGCACCGGTTTGCCCAAAGCCGCCGCCAGCGCGCAGGCCACGCCCGCCCCCACCAACAAGGCACCGGCCAAGCCCGGGCCCCGGGTAAAGGCCACCACATCGACCTCGGCCAGGCTGCGCCCGGCGCCAATCAGCACCTCTTGGGTGAGCGGCAGCACCCGGCGAATATGGTCGCGGCTGGCCAACTCGGGCACCACCCCGCCATAGGCCTGGTGCATCTCGATCTGGCTGTACAGCGCATGCGCCAAAAGCTCGGGCACCCCCTGGCTGCGCGTTTGCACCATGGCCACACCTGTTTCGTCACAGGACGATTCAAACCCCAAAACCAACATGTTTTTTTCCTGAAAATGGCGGAACGGACCGCAGCCGGCAAAGCAAACCCGCGCTGTCCCCGCAGTTGACCGCGAGTTTAGAGGAAGCAGCAGGTGCTGTGTGTAGGCACAATCCGTCGTAACCACCCTGCCCCATGCCAAACACCCCTACCCCACTCGCCGACGGCGACATCGAAACCCTGGAACGCGCCACCCTGGATGCCGTGGCGCCCCCGGCCGTGGAAGAGATCGACGGCTGGTTGCTGCCTTTTGACGACTCCACCATAGGCCGTGCCAAAAGTGCGGTTCCACTGCGGCACGACCACCGGCACCACGGGGCAGAAGCGGCCATGATTGAAACCATGGAGGCGCGTTACGCGGCGCACGGCTTGTCGCCCGCCTTTCGCGTGGCCGATGTGCCAGGCCTGGCCTTGGTGCATGCCGCGCTGGCACGCCGGGGCTACCAGGCGCAACAACCCACTTTGGTGCAAACCGGCACCACTTTGCGCCTGCGCCAGGCCTGCCACGACACCCCAGCCCCTGTCAGCAACAGCCCCCATGCGGCCTGGTCTGGCGTCTACCTGGCCGAAGGCTTCGACCCGGTGGATGGCGCCCACCGGGTGCAGGCGCTGAGCCGCAGCCCGCATGTGGTCTACGCCAGCGTGGTGGAAGCAGGCCTGCCCGTGGCCGCCGGCACCGCTGCCTTCAGCCAGGGCTGGGCCAGCGTGCACGGCATGCGCACGGTGCAGAGCGGGCGCGGGCGGGGTCTGGCCGGTCGCGTATTGGCCGGGCTGGCCGACGCGGCACTGGCCCGTGGGCTGGAGCGCGTTTTTTTGCAAGTCGAAGAAGGCAACACCGCCGCTTTGGCGCTGTACCAGCGGGTGGGTTTTGCCACCGCCTGGCGCTACCACTACTGGCGTCGCCCCACGGACTAACTATGGCGCGCTTCTTGCATAGACCACACCATGTCTGACGCCCTTCGCATTGTTGTCATTTCCCCCGATCTGGATGTCTGCGATCCTGAGGACACCCACGCCTTCAACCAAGCCGAGCGTTCGCGCAGCCTGCGCATCTGCCTGCTGGAGAATGGCTTCAACCTGATTGCCGTGCTGCCCGCCGACGTTTTCTTGCAAGAACGCCTGCGCCAGTTGCAGCCCGACCTGATCATTGTGGACGCCGAAAGCGAGGCACGTGACGCACTGGAGCATGTGGTGATGGCCACCCGCGACGAGCGCCGCCCGATTGTCATGTTCACCAACGACAGCGACGCCTCCAACGCCCGTGCTGCCGTGGCGGCCGGGGTGTCGGCCTACATCGTGGCAGGGCTGTCCAGCGAACGCATACGCCCCATTTTGGACGTGGCCATGGCCCGCTTCCAGCATGAACAGCAACTGCGCCAGGAACTGGCCGCCACCCGCAGCGAACTGCACGAGCTCAGCACCGAACTCAAGGACCGCAAAGTCATTGACCGCGCCAAAGGCCTGCTCATGCAGCGCCAGCAGCTCAGCGAAGAAGCCGCCTACGCCAAACTGCGCAAAACCGCCATGGACAAAAACCTCAAGCTGGTGGATGTGGCCCAGCGCATGCTGGATGTGGTGGACCTGCTGGGCTGATCTGGTCTACGGGCTCGGCGGCAGCGGCGGGCCCAGCCCCAATCCGGTGAGGTAGGCGGCCATGGCCACTTCGGCCGTTTTCACCAAATCAAACACCTCGGGCGCCAGCAGCCAACTCTGAATCAGGCCGGACACCAGCGCATGCAATCCGTGTGAGACCTCCGTAGGGGATGCCATGGGTGGTAGCCCCCGGCGGGCACAAGCGTCCTGCAAGGCAAATTGCATCTGGCACACCACATCGGCATGGCTTTGCACCTGGCGCGCCTTGACGGCCAACAGCTCGTCCACATACTCCACTTTGTGGGTGGCCACGTCGAACACCCGGCGGGTGCGTTCATCGGAGGCAATTTTGCGCATCGCGTCCAAAATTGCGTCCAGCAGTCCACTCAAAACATCCCGCCCGCTGTCTCCGCCACTTTGGCGTCCGCTTTGGTGCAAGGCCTCTTCCATGGGCAGCGTGATGCGCTCCAGCATGGCATTGAACAGATCCGCCTTGTTCTTGAAGTGCCAGTAAATGGCCCCCCTGCTAGCCCCCGCCGCCTGGGCAATGTCATTGAGCGAAGTGCGTGACACCCCTTTTTCGGCAAACACCCGCTCCGCCGCATCCAGCAATCGGTGGCGGGTGGCAAGAGCGTCTTCTTTGGTTCGGCGGGCCATGGCTGGCATCTTTCAAAAAACAATGGGCGGTGAAGGGTATTCTTATACATTCATCAATGTATGTATACTCAAAAATCAAATTTTGAATCTGCACTGCAGGCACGTGTTGGCGTGTCTTTCATTCTGGAACCCCACCATGCCCGTACCCAGCGCTCGGCTTCCCATGGCCACCACACCCGTCCAGCCATCCTCCCCACACCGGGGCCTGATTTGGAGCGCCCTGGGTCTGACCACCCTGCTGGCAGCCTGCGGGCAAAGCAGCACCGCACTCGCCCCACCGGCAGGCGGCATGCCGCCCCCCGCCGAGGTGGGCGTAGTCACCGTCACCCCGGGCGATGTGGGCCTGGTGACCGAGTTGCCGGGTCGGCTGGAAGCCTCCCGCGTGGCCCAGGTGCGTGCGCGCGCAGCGGGTATTTTGCAAAAACGCCTGTTCACCGAAGGCAGTGAAGTCCGGGCTGGACAGCCCTTGTTCGAGATTGACGCCAGCCCCTACCAGGCCACCTTGGCCAGTGCCCAGGCCAGCCTGGCCAAAGCCGAAGCCAACCTGATGCAAGCCAGTGCACAAGCCGAGCGGTACAAACCCCTGGCCGAGGCCAAGGCCATCAGCCAACAGGAATTCGTGGCCGCACAAGCGGCCCAGAAACAAGCCGAAGCCGATGTCGCGGTTGGCAAAGCCGCGGTGCAAACGGCCCGTATCAATGTGGGTTATGCCTTTGTGACCGCGCCCATTTCCGGACGCATCGGCCGCGCGCTGGTGACCGAAGGGGCCTTGGTCGGCCAGGGTGAAGCCACCCAGCTGGCGGTGGTCCAGCAAATCAGCCCGATGTTTGTCAACTTCACCCAGTCCGCTGCGGATGTCATGAAACTGCGCCACGCCATGGACAGCGGCAAGCTCAAGCGGGCCGGTGGCGGGCAGGCCGCCAGCGTGCGTGTGGTGCTGGAAGACGGAACCGAATATGCCCGCCCCGGCAAGCTGCTGTTTTCTGACCTGACGGTGGACGCCACCACCGGACAGATCACCCTGCGCGCCGAAGTGCCCAACCCCGACGGCACCCTGCTGCCCGGTCTGTACGTGCGTGTGCGCCTGGAACAGGCCCAGGCCGGCAATGCCATCACCTTGCCGCAGCAAGCCGTCACCCGATCGCCACAAGGTGACTCGGTGATGGTGGTGGGAACCGACGGCAAGGTCAAACCACGCCCGGTAAAAATTGGCGGTCAACAAGGCAACCAGTGGGTCATTCTGGACGGCTTGCAGCCAGGTGAACAGGTCATGGTGGACGGCTTCCAGAAGCTGCGCGGTGACGCACCGGTCAAACCCGTGCCATGGCAGGCTGAAGGCAAAAAGCCAGCGGACACCAGCAGCAACAAGGGTGCCGCGGCACCGGCCCCCGCCGCTGCGGCCTCTGGCGCCAGCCGCTAAGAAGACGCTCCACCATGGCAAAATTTTTTATTGACCGGCCCATCTTTGCGTGGGTGATTGCACTGTTCATCATGGTGATGGGCGCGGTGTCCATCACCCAGCTGCCCGTTAACCAGTACCCGCCGGTGGCTCCGCCCGCGATTGTGGTCTCGGCGGCCTACCCCGGCGCCTCGGCACAAACGCTGGAAAACAGTGTGCTGGCGGTGATTGAGCGCGAGATGAATGGCGCACCAGGCCTGATTTACATGGAATCCGTGGCACAGGCCAATGGCACCGGCAACATTACCCTGAGTTTCCAGCCCGGCACCAACGCCGAGTTGGCCCAGGTGGATGTGCAAAACCGCCTGGCACGCGCCACACCGCGCCTGCCTGCGGCCGTGACGCAACAAGGCGTGCGGGTGGACAAATCGCGCTCCAACTTCCTGCTATTCACCATCCTGACCTCGGACGACCCGGCCTGGGACCCGGTGGCGCTGGGTGACTACGCCTCGCGCAGTGTGCTGCCCGAGATCCAGCGCGTCCCCGGTGTGGGCCAAGCCCAGCTGTTTGGCACCGAACGCGCCATGCGCATCTGGATTGATCCGGCCAAGTTGCAGAGCTTCAACCTGTCTGCCAACGATGTCACCAACGCCATCCGCGGACAAAACGCCCAAGTGTCGGCCGGCGAAATTGGCAGCCTGCCCAATGTGGCCGGCCAGGGCATAGCCGCCACCGTCATTGTGGACGGCCAAGTTTCCAGCGCCGAACAATTCGGCAAACTGGTGCTGCGTGCCAACGCCGACGGCTCCACCGTGCGCCTGAAAGACGTGGCGCGCATCGAACTGGGTGCCCAGGCCTACGCCACCTCGGCCCGCCTGAACGGCAAGCCATCCACCGGCATTGGCGTACAGCTCTCGCCTACGGGCAATGCCATGGCCACGGCCAAGGCGGTACGCGACAAGATGACCGAGCTGCAGGCCTTTTTCCCCAAAGGCATGAGCTGGACCATTCCCTACGACAGCTCGCGCTTTGTGGATATTTCCATCCGCCAGGTGACAGAAACACTCATCGAAGCTGTGGTGCTGGTGTTCCTGGTGATGTTCCTGTTCCTGCAGAACTGGCGCTACACCGTCATTCCGACCATTGTGGTTCCGGTAGCCCTGCTGGGCACCTTCGCCACGCTGCTGGCCATGGGTTTTTCGATCAACGTGCTGACCATGTTCGGCATGGTGCTGGTGATCGGTATCGTGGTGGACGACGCCATTGTGGTGGTGGAAAACGTCGAGCGCATCATGAGCGAAGAAGGCTTGTCGCCACTGGACGCCACGCGCAAGGCCATGGGTCAAATTTCAGGCGCCATCGTCGGTGTCACCGTGGTGCTGATCTCGGTGTTTGTGCCGCTGGCCTTTTTCAGCGGTGCGGTGGGCAACATCTACCGCCAGTTTGCGGCCGTCATGGGCGTGTCCATTGCGTTCTCGGCCTTCCTGGCGCTGTCGCTGACCCCAGCCCTGTGCGCCACCCTGCTCAAGCCGGTGGAAGCCGGGCACCACCATGCCAAGACCGGTTTCTTTGGCTGGTTTAACCGGGGCTTTGCCCGCACCGCCAAGGGTTATGAAAGCGGTGTGGCCCGCCTGCTGCCCAAAGCGGCGCGCTACCTGCTGATCTACCTGGCCATCGTGGGTGCAGCCGCCGTGGTCTACATGCGTTTGCCCACCTCCTTCCTGCCCAACGAAGACCAGGGCACCATCCTGGTGAACGTGCAGCTGCCCCCCGGTGCAACGCAGGAGCGCACCAGCGCTGTCATGTCCCAGGTGGAAAGCTTCCTGCTCAAACAACCCGAAGTGAAAAACGTGGTGGGCATTTTGGGCTTCAGCTTCTCGGGCCAGGGCCAAAACGCGGCGCTGGCGTTTGTCTCGCTAAAGGACTGGGCCGAACGCGTGGGCCCGGCCAGCTCCGCACAGGGCGTGGCAGGCCGTGCCTTTGGCGCCCTGGCGGGCGTGCGCGACGCCTTTATCTACCCCTTGAGCCCGCCCCCCATTCCTGAGCTGGGCTCGGCTTCGGGCTTCAACTTCCGCCTGCAGGACCGCGCGGGCCTGGGGCACGACGCCCTGCTGGCGGCCCGCAACCAGTTGCTGGGCATGGCCTCCAAGAGCAAGGTACTTGCCCAGGTGCGCCCCGATGGCCTGGAAGACGCGCCGCAACTGCAGCTCGACATCGACCGCGACAAGGCCCAGGCGCTGGGCGTCGGGTTTGAGGCCATCAACAGTGCGGTCTCCACCGCCCTGGGTTCTGCCTATGCCAACGACTTCCCCAACGCCGGGCGCTTGCAGCGCGTGGTGGTGCAGGCCGATGCACCGGCACGGATGCAGCCGGACGACATTCTCAAACTCGGCGTGCTCAACACCCGTGGCCAGACCGTGCCGCTGTCGGCCTTTGCCAGCACCCGCTGGGTGAGCGGCGCCATGCAGACCGTTCGCTACAACGGCTACTCCGCCATGCGTCTGGGCGGCAGCGCCGCACCCGGCTTCAGCACGGGTGACGCCATGGCCGAGATGGAGCGTCTGGCCGCCCAGCTGCCACAGGGCTTCGGTTTTGAGTGGACGGGTATCTCGCGGGAAGAAAAACTGGCGGGCGCACAGTCGGCCATCCTCTACACCTTTGCCATTTTGTCGGTCTTTCTCTGCCTGGCCGCGCTGTACGAAAGCTGGACCATTCCGCTGGCCGTGATTCTGGTGGTGCCGCTGGGGGTGCTGGGCGTGCTGCTGGCCACCCTGATGCGGGGTTACGCCAACGACGTGTATTTCCAGGTGGGCCTGATCACCATCATTGGCCTGTCCGCCAAGAATGCGATTTTGATCATCGAATTTGCCAAGGACCTGCAGGCGCAGGGCAAGGGCATTGTCGAATCGGCGCTGGCGGCAGCGCACCTGCGTTTTCGCCCGATTGTGATGACCTCCATGGCCTTCACCCTGGGGGTCTTGCCCCTGGCCCTGTCCTCCGGGGCCGGGTCTGCCAGCCAGCGCGCCATCGGTACCGGCGTGATTGGTGGCATCGTCACCGGCACGGCGCTGGCCGTGGTGTTTGTACCCATCTTTTTCGTGGTGGTGCGCACTTTGTTCAAGGACAGTGCGCGCCAACAGCAGGTGCATGCAGCCCAGGCTGCACACATGGGAGTGCATGCAGATGACTAAATTTTCCCGCTCCGTTCTGGCGCTGGCGGCGACCGCCCTGCTGGGTGGCTGCTCCATGATTCCCACTTTCATGCGGCCTGCGGCGCCTGTGGCCGCGCAATGGCCTGCCACCTCCACCGAAACAGCCAGCAAGGCACCAGCCGCAGCCGCTGTCGCCGATGTGGCGTGGCAGGACTTTTTTGCCGATGCCTCGCTGCATCAGTTGATCCAAACCGCACTCGCCAACAACCGCGATCTGCGCGTGGCCGTACTCAACATCGAGCAGACCAGCGCCCAACTGGGGCTCAAACGCGCCGACCAGTGGCCCACGGTCAACGCAGCCGTCACCGGATCGCGCACACCCAACGGCAGCGGCGGCATTACCAATGCCTACAGCGCAGGGCTGTTGGTCACCGCTTACGAGCTGGACTTTTTTGGCCGCGTGGCCAGCCTCAAGGAACAGGCCCTGGCCCAGTTGCTGGCCACCACCGAGGGCAGCCACACCGCCCAGATCAGCCTGATTTCTGCCGTGGCCCAAACCTGGCTGGGGCTGCTGGCCGACGAAGAACTGCTGGCCCTTTCCCGCGAAACACTCAGCACCCGCGAGGGTTCTCTCAAACTGGTGAAACTGCGTTTTGACTATGGCGCATCGTCCGAGCTGGATTTGCGCCAGGCCCAGTCGCTGTTGGAATCGGCCCGCGCCACCTTGGCGCAGCAACAACGCCAGCGTGCGCTCGACGAAAACGCCTTGGTCCTGCTGCTGGGCCAGCCCCTGCCCGCCGACGTGCGCACCCGCCTGCCCTCCGAGCGGCTCACGCAAGTGCGCCTGCCCGAGCTGCCCGCCGGGCTGCCGTCGGACCTGCTCACCCGCCGCCCCGACATCCGCCAGGCCGAGCAACAACTGGTGGCGGCCAACGCCAACATTGGTGCAGCGCGCGCCGCATTCTTCCCACGCATCTCGCTCACCGCCGGAGCGGGCACTGCCAGCAGCGAACTCTCCGCCCTGTTCAAGGACGGCTCTTGGGGCTTCACGCTGGCGCCACAACTGCTGTTGCCCCTGTTTGATGCGGGCCGCAACCAGGCCCAACTGGCGTCGGCCAAGGTGGCTTTTGACATTGCCGTGGCCCAGTATGAAAAATCCATCCAGAGCGCCTTCCGCGAAGTGGCCGACGCCCTGGCCGGGCGCGACACCCTGGCGCAGCAACTGCAAGCCCAGCAAGCGCAAAACGAGGCCGAAACAGGCCGCCTGCGCCTGACCGATCTGCGCTACCAAAATGGCGCGGCCAGCCAGCTCGACTGGTTCGATGCCCAGCGCTCCCTGTTTGCCAGCCAGCAAGCCCTGGTGCAGGTGCGCCTGGCCTACCTGCAAAACCAGGTGGCTTTGTACAAAACCCTGGGCGGAGGTGCCGACACGCACTAGAATCGGCGCTGCAGGAGAGTGAGCGCCCCCCAAAAAGGCGCTCCACCGAAGGCGCAAACTCCCATGAACGCTCAGGTATCCCACCCCAGGTGATGTACTGCAATTCTTTTAAACGCCGTCTGGAGAGCCGCTGCCCCCTGCAAAGGGCGCGCAGCGCACCGAAGGAGCAAACACCGCAGGGGACTGCGGTGTGAATCTCTCAGGTACCAAGGACAGGGGGAGCGGCATCTGTGTGTGACACGGTGCTGCTATTTTTTCAAAGCATTTCTACGCAATAGCATCGGGTTGCGCGCGGGCTTCTTTCTTTTGAAAGTTCTCTATGCGTACCATCGTTCTCGGCAGCGGGCTGCTTGGCGTTAGCTCGGCCTATTACCTCTCTTTACTCGGCCACGAGGTCACCGTGGTGGACCGCCAGGCCACACCGGCGGCAGAAACCAGCTTTGCCAACGGCGGGCAAGTCTCGGTCAGCCACGCCGAACCCTGGGCCAACCCCGGCGCGCCGCTCAAACTCTTGCAATGGCTGGGCAAAGAGGATGCCCCGCTGCTGTTCCGGCTGCGCGCCGACATGCGCCAATGGCTGTGGGGCCTGCAGTTTTTGCGTGAATGCACCCCTGCGCGCACCCGGCACAACATCCAGCACATCGTGCGCCTGGGCACCTACAGCCGCGACACCCTGCAACAGCTACGCCGCGACACCGGCATCAACTACGACCAGCGCACCCAGGGCATATTGCACTTCTACACCTCGCCAAAAGAGTTTGACGCGGCCCTGAAACCCGCCGAGCAGATGCGCGCCCTGGGCTGTGAACGCCGCGTCGTCAGTGCGGATGAAGCGGTGGCATTGGAGCCCGCGCTGCGCCATGTCCGCGCCCGCTTGGCTGGAGCCACCTACACGGCCGAAGACGAATCGGGCGATGCCAACCAGTTTGCCCGCGAGCTAGCCAAGCTGTGCGAAGCGCGCGGCGTGAAGTTCTTGATGGGCCACACCATCACCGCCCTGCGCGAAGCCGGGGGGAAAATCGACCATGTGGAAGCCACCGACACGCAAGGCCGCTACCAGCGCCTGCAGGCCGACGCCTATGTGCTGGCCATGGGCTCCTTCAGCCCCCTGCTGGCAGCACCCCTGGGGATACGCCTGCCCATCTACCCGGCCAAGGGCTACTCGGTCACCATGCCAGTGAAGGACGCCGCCAAGGCCCACCAGGTGAGCCTGACCGATGACGAATTCAAACTGGTGTTCTCCCGCCTGACCGCCACCGACGGCTCGGGCACCGACCGCCTGCGCATCGCCGGCACCGCCGAACTCAACGGCTACGACCGCGACCTGAACCGCGTGCGCTGCGAAGCCATCGTGCGCCGGACGGAAGAACTCTTCCCCGGCGCGGGCGACACGGCACAGGCCAGCTTCTGGAGCGGCCTGCGCCCCGCCACCCCCAGCAACCTGCCCATCATCGGCCAAAGCAAGCTGCCCAACCTCTTCATGAACACCGGCCACGGCACCCTGGGCTGGACCCACGCCTGCGGCTCGGGCAAGTCCATCGCGCGGATTGTGAGCGGGCTGGCACCGGAAGTGGACTTTGCGTTTACTGGGGATGTTCAGGGGCTAAAAGTGGCTGGAGCCCTTATGGAATGTGCGTAAGCAGCTACTAAAAATGTAGCATCAGGAGCAATCATCCGCCGCCCGAACGCGGACGGTGGGTGGTGGGCTTTGCACCTTCACGCGGTGGTGGCTGGGCTATAGTTCAGACCAGATGAAATGACGAGGCCGTGAACTCGACATGGACCTAATTTCGCCAGGATAGGCGGCAAGGTTTAAGGGGATGAATTTGACTTCGTTTTTTTGTGAAATTGGCTACGAACCCCGGCTGCATGGGCCTTGCCGCTTGACGGCTCATTGGCATCAGCGGGTGAAATTCGGGAATATCTCGTCAGATATCTTGAGAAGCCAGAATATCCGCCGATCGACATCACGTTCGTTGGGCATCACTATCAACACTCTTTTTGGACACAACGCAATGCGTATGACACGATTTGGTGAAATCTTCACGTTTAAATTTATGCCGGTTTTATTGGCTCTGTTTTTAACTGCTTGTGCTTCAACCGGTGCCCCCTATCGGGAAACACGGGAGGTCGTTCCAGACACAGTTCAAATTGTAGTTTTCCGCCCTGATACGTTTTTTCAAGGCGGAATTCCGTATCAGGTGAATATCAATGGCAAGGAGGCCGCCGTGCTTCGAAACGGAGGATTTTCCGTCCTTGATGCTCAGCCCGGAACAGTCGTCGTCGAGATTCGTGCCTCCAATTTCCTGCAGGCGCTCTTTAAAAATCCTTCTCTGAGTCTGAACGGGACAGCCAAGGAAAGAATTTTCGTACGAGCTGCCCCGCAACGGGGAAATACGGTTTCCCTTGATGTCGTTTCTCAGGGTGATGCCAAACTTGAACTCAAGAACCTGAAAGAGTCGCAGTAACCCACCTATGCAGTTGACGCCCAACGGTCAACCCGACGCCGAATAAGCGGTGCTCCTCCGCCTCGTGCCGCCCGGCGCGGCGCGGGTTACCTTCGTTAGAACTATGGCCCTCCGTACCATGGGGAAATGGGCCTGGGAAAAGGGGCCGAAGGTAAAAGTGGCCAGGCTCGGATTACCCCGGATTACGAGTCCATCACGCGGATTGTGAATGGGTTGGCGCCGGAGGTGGACTTTGCGTTTACCGGCGTAGTTCAAGCGGAAAAGTGGCTACGGCCCTTATGGAGGTTGCGTAAGAAGCTACTAAAAATGTAGCAAAAGTGAAAACCATCTGCTGCCCCTGAGTGCACCTACTTCAAGGTGAGGTGACTACACAAATCAGCATCGTGCCGCTGGGGCAGGCACGCTTGCCTGTACTGGCAGCCAGAAAGGTTCGGACGACGCCGTGGTGGAATAATCCCTGCTGTACATTGTCGGCTGAAGCCACCGCGAGCCCGGTCATAATTCGATCAAATAAATGGGATGAAGCTTTCCGCTCCCTATCGCGACCGCCTCAGCAGGCTCCGTCCAACATGTTTGTCAGCTGCGGGAGGTGTTCTTGGTTTCTACAAACATTCCAGCGCGGCTGATAAGCGCTATTCGGTAGGCATCTACCTCACATCCATGGCGATCTCAGACAAGACACGAAAGATTCTGTGGGGCCGGTCAGGCAATCGCTGTTCGATCTGCCGTCAACGGCTGGTTGTTGATGAAACTACAGTCGACGCCGGGTCCGTCGTGGGGGATGAGTGTCACATCAACTCGGGGGCATCCAACGGGCCGCGGCACGACGCGGCCATCGATCCACAGCGAATCGATGACTTGGCTAACCTCCTGCTGCTCTGTCGCGTACATCACAAGATGGTGGACGATCAATTCGAAACGTACACTGCAACATTGCTGAGCGCCATCAAGGCGAATCACGAACGCTGGGTGGACTCCAAGCTCAAGGAATCAGAAGATCCTCCGTCACTCAGGGTCAGACGATTCAAGAACGAGATTCCGGCGCTGCTCCAGGCCGCCAGATCCGGGCAAGATCTCTTCAACCTTGCGTCCGAGTGTCATGGTTCTTACCAGCACCACAGTGACGACCTGTCCGACGACGAGGTCGAAGTTGTTGGCGGATTCCTACAGAACCTCAAAGATTGGGTCGACATTGCGAGTGACCTTGAGCCAATAGACAAGGTGCGAGCCGTGAAGTCACTTACTGACGAGCTACAGGAACTGAAGGATCAGGGTTTTCTTGTCTTTGCGGCAAAGGAAAGGCAGCGGCTAGAGGGCGGCATCAGTGCACCGTCGGATTTTTTTGTCCTTCACGTATCGGTTGTTCGAGAGAACGACGCCGGTATTGTTCGTCCCGAAGGCGAGTAGGCGCAGAGACGCCTCCCACTCCCATCGAGGCGATAGTCCAACATTAGGTCTCACCAAGAGCATCATGCATATCGAATACGAAACCAAATTCCGCGACATCGTCTTATTTAATGCGATGCACCAGTTCCTATCGCCGCTCCTCCAAGGAGTCCTAATACTATTCGCCATTTTTACCTTCATGTCAGAGCCGAAGGAGTGTGGCCTGGTAGTTCGTTCCATTGCTGCGCTCACCTCCTACGTTGCGATGTGGGCTCTACAGTTCCTTTTCAATGTCGCGTGGCTCTATTCGAGAAAAAATGACAGCATGCTCACGCACCACACGATTGAAATCCAAGACAGAGCGCTCCTTGAAGAGACAAAATTCAACAAGTCCTTGTTCTACTGGAATGGCGTTATCAAAGTAATCAAGCGGCCTGGATTCATTGCAGTCTATGTAGCGCCGCACCTTGCCCATGTGATACCAATACGTGCCTTTTCCTCAACCGCTCAAGGCGCTGAGTTCACGGCATTGGTCAAGCAAAAGATCCATGCTGCAAAGAGCGAGTCCTAACGATCAGCGTTTATCGGCCGCACGGAAATTTCACGCCATGCTTGGGAAGGCCGGTGCGGTTGTAGCAATGACGAACGTGCCGCCTAACCCTATCCCGATTATTAGGACCCTCATCACTGCCCTATGAACCAGCTTGCCAAAGAACCGTGCATCAAGTGCGGCACCTTGATAAATGCGAACCATCCAGTTTCCCTGCGAACGGTAATGCAGCTCAGCAATACCCCTCCCAGCGAGTACGTAGACAAGATCGTTGAAGCCGAGGGCATTGCCAGTGATTTGGCGCAGGAGTTCGTTGATCACAAGATGAGCTTTGGTTGTATGAAGAATGAGCCACCGTGCCCCAACTGTGGCACTGCATTGAAGACCTGGCATGCGGTAAGCTGTCTGAAGTGCGATTGGAAGCGTGAAGCGAACAGGCAACTCCCTGAGTATTACAAATGAGTTTCGTGTCCGTATTTCTTAAGTCATTGTCTTGTCACACGAAGCAGCGGCCTATCTGGTTCGTCGAATGAACTCACAACGGCGGCCATCCTGGTCGCCATTTCTTAATGCAGAGTGCGCCGTTGCGGCCCATTCACGGCCGACGTTGGGAAAGGGGCCGAGCTCGAATTACGCGAATTGCGCAATACCTTGGTGAATTTTTAAATGGGCTGTAACGTGCAAATCGCTCGCGCCCATCGTTTAGCCCCGTTTCTCCAGTGTCCCACGGTCGGGTTGCTCCCCTATGAGCAGCCCGGCTCCCCTGCCGTCACCCCCTAGAATGGACCGGCCTCATAGTTGAAAGATGACCATCGATGCGCCTCACCTTAGCGGGACTACGACTCAGCAAACCAGCCCGGCATGTACTGATGCACCCCTTGGGATTTGTGCTGCAAGTTTTGCGGGGATTCAACAAGAACCAGGGGATGATGCTGGCCGGTGCGATTGCCTACTATGCGCTGTTGTCCATGGTGCCGCTGCTCATTTTGTCCGTCATTGTGATCTCGCATTGGGTGGACAGTGCGGAGTTGCTGGTGGCGCTGGGTCGCTATTTGGAATGGCTGGTGCCCAGCCAGTCCCAGGCGGTTTTGAGTGACATCGCCGGGTTTCTGGAAAGCCGAATCGCCATCGGTGCCGTCTTGCTGATGACCATGCTGTTTTTCAGCTCCCTGGCCTTTGGAATTCTAGGGAAGGCGATGGCTGTGATCTTTCCTCACCGGGGGACCAAGAGCAAGCGCCACCCGGTGGTTTCCGTCGTGCTGCCCTATTGCTTCGTCGTGTTACTGGGCGTCGCACTGCTGTTCCTGACCCTGGCCTCCAGCGTTCTGCAGAGCATGGCGCAAGAAAATGTGTATTTCCTGGGACGCAACTGGTCTCTTTTCGGGATTTCAGGGCTGTTTTTGTATCTGCTTGGCTTTGGGGCCGAGGTCTTGATTGTTGCGGCCCTGTACCTGGCTTTTCCCGTTGGACGGATGCCCTTGCACCACGCCGCCATCGGTGGCATGGTGGTCTCCACGGTGTGGGAAATCGTCCGCCATGTCTTGGTGTGGTACTTCACGACACTGTCCAAAACCAGTGTTGTGTACGGCTCTTTTACGACCACCGTGGTGGCCTTGTTTTCCATGGAAATCATCGCCACACTCCTGTTGTTGGGGGCGCAGGTGATCTCGGAATATGAACGGCTGGAACAGGACTAAAACGGGTACATCGGGGAAAGCGGAAACAGGGGCCGGGCTCGGATTACCGGATTACGAAGGGCCTGCCACTATGCTCTTTTTGTCATTTTGTGTACACTATGATTCACAAAAATTGCATTTAAAGTCAAAGGAACATGCCATGGAAGCTACCAAGGTCGGTATTCGGGAATTTCGTGCCGGTATGGCCGAGTTCATTGCGTCCAGTACGCCAGTAGCTGTGACGCGTCATGGCCAGACCATTGGTTATTTCATACCGACCCATGGCCAGGCCGAGGCAGATATTGCGACACTTCAAAAGGCCAGCAAGACCCTGGATCGCTTGCTTGCAGCAAAGAGCCTGGATGTGGACGCCGTGGTCGCCGATTTCAAAATGGCGCGCAAGCGGTCGAGCACGCCCAAGAAACCCAAACCCGGGGCGGCATGAGCAACAAAGCCATCGTTTTGGATGCCAATATCCTGATTCGAGCGGTGTTGGGCAAGCGGGTACGTGAACTCATTGATTGCGACATGGACCTCCGACCGCGTGGAGCTTTATTTGGTGGGTTGATTCTGGTCGGCTGCATCGTGCCCAAACCCGACTATCCTCCCCTTGAGGACCCGACGTTCACAGCCACGGCCTGAAATGCCAAAGCAGCCTTTTTCAAATCGTTCACGCCCATCGGTTGACCCCGCTTCTCCAGTGCCCCAAGGTCGGGCTGCTCCTGGCTGAGCAACCCGGCTCCCCTGCCGTCACCCCCTAGAATGGACCGGCCTCATTGTTGAAAGATGACCATCGATGCGCCTCACCTTAGCGGGACTACGACTCAGCAAACCAGCCCGGCATGTACTGATGCACCCCCTGGGATTTGTGCTGCAAGTTTTGCGGGGATTCAACAAGAACCAGGGGATGATGCTGGCCGGTGCGATTGCCTACTATGCGCTGCTGTCCATGGTGCCGCTGCTCATTTTGTCCGTCATTGTGATCTCGCATTGGGTGGACAGTGCGGAGTTGCTGGTGGCGCTGGGGCGCTATTTGGAATGGCTGGTGCCCAGCCAGTCCCAGGCGGTTTTGAGTGACATCGCCGGGTTTCTGGAAAGCCGAATCGCCATCGGCGCCGTCTTGCTGATGACCATGCTGTTTTTCAGCTCCCTGGCCTTTGGGATTCTTGGGAAGGCGATGGCCGTGCAAAACCAGTGTGGTCTACGGCTCTTTTACGACCACCGTGGTGGCCTTGTTTTCCATGGAAATCATCGCCACACTCCTGTTGCTGGGGGCGCAGGTGATCTCGGAATATGAACGGCTGGAACAGGACTGCATGTGGCCCACATGGGCCTGGGCCAAGTGCCGGTCCGTTACCGGGCGCCGGTGAAACAGGTGACACGGTTGCGTCCCGCGCGTTTTGACTCATAAAGCAGGTCATCCACAATCTTGACGAAGCTGCCCGGCGTCATTCCATCGCGCAATGAGGCAACGCCCACGCTCATCCTGACCTGCACAATCTCGCCGTTTTCAATCTCTACGGGGCTGTTTTCCACCGACTTGCGCAAACGCTCCATCAAGGCGCCGGCATTTTCAAGCGAAATATGCGGCAGGATCAGGGCAAACTCCTCTCCCCCGTAACGGCAAACCGAATCAGAGCCGCGCAGCATATCGCGCAATTTGGCGGCAAAAGTACGCAAAACAGCATCACCCCCTGCGTGGCCATATTTATCGTTGATGCTTTTGAAATGGTCGATGTCGATCATCGCCAGCGCAAGAGGTCGGTTGTGGCGACGCGAGGTCAAAATTTCCTGCGTAATTTGCTCATCAAAATACCGGCGGTTGTAAACCCCGGTGAGCGAGTCGCGTTGGCTGGACTCTTCCAGATCCAATGCCTGGTCCAGGGACAGATCCAGCAGGCGTTTGGCTTCGGCCAGCTCCGTCACGTCCTGGATCGCGATGCAGGCGCCCTCTACCTGCCCACTGCTCTCCCGCACCGGAAAGATGGTGGCATTCTGGTACATGAATTCGTTGTCTTGCGCCATCATGGTGGACGCTTTGAAACGGAAAAGGTAAGGCCTTTGCTGCCAGGAGCTGTGCGAAGCCGTCTTTAAAACAATGCAGCTGCGGATCTTTTTTTCCAGCCAGTTCTTGTTCAACTCCGGGAAGACTTCGAACAGGTTCTTGCCCAAGACCTCCTCTGAGCGGACGTTGCTATTGAGTTCCATGAAGCGGTTCCACATCACCACGCTGAAGCGGCGATCAACCACCACAATACCCACCGTGAGCAGGTTGGTAACAATGTCCGTGAAGTCCAGTGGACGAACCTGACCTGTATCCATAGAAGTGCGCTTAGAGACGTTTGTTCAATGCCTGCTTGAGCGCGGGCACACAGTTGGGTTGAACCGTGATCATGAGTTCGAAGGGGACGTCGTGCGCTTCCAGGTGAAAAATGATGTCAATCAACAGCATTTGGCCGGAAGCCATTTCGATGTCCGCGAAGAGATGCCAGTCCTGTGCGGTGGTGGGGATGTCAAATGCCATCACGCGCGGTGCGCGCAGGCCGGTGCGCATCTCCAGAAGCGTACCGATTTCATTCACACAGGTGCTGGCCAGGGCGTTGCCGAGTTCCAGCAGCAACTCCTCTCGCTGGCGCTGCCCGTCGCCGTCGCGGTCATCAAATCCGAGCACTTGCCGCAAAGCGGCATAACTGGCCGGGCCATAGACCACCGCTATCCGTCCGGCCAACTCGCCGAAGAATTCCTGCTCCAGCACGCTGATGCGCTCATAGGTCTTTTCGAGCCGCGTGCGCGTTGCGCGCAGGTCCGCCGCGCTGACGGCACGAATCTCGGGCACGCGCAAATTGACAAAGCCTTCAAAGGCTTCCGCCAGTGCAGCCCCGGCCTTGCCCATGGCAATGTTGACGGTCTCGCCCAAAACGTCCCGTTCGTCTTCCGTAAAGAGTTCTTCAGCCATGGTTCGCTCCAAAGGGGGCAAGGACCGCGCGCAGGGGCTCCAAGCGTATCGGTTTCTCAATAAACCCAACGGCACCCAGCGCTGCCACGCGCTCCTTGGCCACGCGCTGGATATCTGCGCTCACCACAATCACACGGGAGCTCAGGCCCAGCCGACGCATTTCGGCCAATACATCAAAGCCGTTCATGCCCGGCATCGTGAGGTCCAGCAGGACCAAGTCGACCGTCTGGCTGGTGAGCGTGGCCAAGGCCTCTTCGCCACCCGAGGCTTCAAGATAGGTCACGGAATCTCCCATCAATTCGTGCAGCAGGGCGAGGTTCACCTTGCGGGAGCTTTTGGAGTCGTCAACAACGAGAATGGAGGAAATCATGGGTGTGGGGTACTTGGAGAATGACACAAGGCGTGTCCTCGCTGCAATGGTAACCAGTTTGGGCCATAACTCAAGGCGCCCATCCTTTTGCTGGCATGGTAAAACCGGCCCTCTTGGCTCTCTGACCAGGTCCATCCTTTACATAGCATGCTGCTCTCTATCCACCACGCCGCCATCATCTGTTCCGACTACGCCGTCTCCAGGCGCTTTTACACGGAGACGCTGGGGCTGCGCGTGCTGGCGGAAAACTTCCGGGCGGCGCGCAACTCCTACACCCAGGCGTGGTGGTGGAAGCCATCCGGCTGGACGAGTACACCCACAAGCGTTTTGTGTTCTTCAGCGACCCCGATGGCCTGCCGCTAGAGCTGTATGAAGCACAGGCCCATTCCAACACCCTCCAAAAAATGCGCCCCTTCCGTTGGCTCACAGAATCCGTCCGTTCGGGCAGCATCGCGTCTTTGGTGATGATGCCGCTGGGGTTTCTCTTCAAATTGCTGGACCTGCGGGTGGGCTACTACGGCCCCAAGCTTGCCGCAGTTTTGTTTGGTGAGCCTACGCGTTTTGTGCTGTTTGCCCAGCATCTGGTCCTGGGGTGGATTTCAGCCTTGCCGCTGTTGCTTATTTTGGTTTACCGCTCCAGCGCAAGCGCACCAACCGCCGTGGGTGCGGTGTATGGCGTCGGGTATTACGCTGTCGTCAACTCGCTCCTCTTGCCGCTGCTTTTTGGCGACCCCACGCCCTGGCAACTGGGCCTGAGCTTTGTCTATCCCAGCCTCCTGGTCCATGCAGTCTTCGGCGCATCGATCGGATTCACCTGCCGACGCTTTGTCGCACACGCACGCCAGCCTTGAACCCGTTGGCGCCCACTGAAATTTTAGAAAGGAGCTATCCATGACTGTACGTATCGTCCAACTCGGCAGTGACCGGTTAGAAAACGAAGGCACCCGCATCGGCACCGTGCGCCGCCCACCGCGTGGCGTGCCCAAAGCAGAATTTGCCTCCCGCAACTACTACGACGTGTGGTTTCCCAATCTGGCGCCCAGCGCCGAGACCATGAAGCTCGGCCAGGAAGCCAGCACGCCCGCGCAGTGGACCGTTTTCACCAAAAAGTACCGCTCCGAGATGTCCACCCCGGACGCCAGCCACACGCTGGAGTTGCTGGCGGCTCTGTCGAAGCAATCCAACTTTTCGGTGGGCTGTTATTGCGAGGACGAAGCACACTGCCACCGCTCCATCCTGCGGGCACTGCTGGCGGAAAATGGCGCTGCGCTGGACGCTTAAGCGCGCTCTGCCGTTTTTGCAGTGTGGGCGACCGGCCAAAACTGCAGCACGGCAAAGGCCACTTCAAACAGGGTAAAACCCAGCACGACGGCGCTGGCGCCCGACCAAAACGCGTAGATTTGCCATAGGGCAAACAGCGCGCGCGCCACACCATCGAGCCGCCCCAATTGAATGGTCGGCGACAAAATGCGGGCCAGCGACCACACCACCACCACCGAGCCCAGCAAATTGGCCAACAGAATGTGGGTGGCGTCCAGCGGGTGCAGGGTGCCGGGCAACCCCAAGGTCTGTGCCAGCAAGGCCAACTGGCCATACAGCCAGACAAAGGTCCATGGGGTGGCAAAGGGCCAGGTGACGAGCAGGTCGTACCAGGCGCTGGCGCGCACAATGCTGAGGTAACGGGTCGGATGCATCATAAAATTCGGGGCCTAAAGTGAATAAGGCTTCGAGTCTCAAGCCTGAAGTATGCTTTAGGGTCAAGCACTATTTTGAGGACACGCCCATGTTGATAGGTGAACTCGCCGCTGCTTCAGGCCTGAGCCGAGAAGCCCTGCGCTTTTATGAACAACAAGGTCTGATACGCTCGCGCCGCCTGGACAACGGCTACCGCGTCTACCCGTCCGAAGTGGTCATGCTGGTCCACTACATCCGCACGGCGCAGCAATTGGGATTTACGCTGGCCGAGATCGGCCACAGCGTCCCCACCATCTGGGAAGCACCGGACCCCGGCCCCGCCATTGCACAGGTGCTCAGAGAAAAGCTGATCGAGATCGACGCACGTATTGCCGCGCTACAGGGCCTGCGCGAACAACTGGAGCAACGCTTGGCGCTGGACTGCCCGCTGACTGCAAAAACCTAGAAAAATGTGCCCTATAGGGATGCCTCCATCCAGTACGATGCGGCATGCCACACGGTTGAACTGCACATCCGTCCTGCATCTCTTTTTAAAACAGTGGGGGGTAATTTCCTTATGCCTGAAGAGACTCAAATGCTGTCGGTGAACAAGCATTACCTCGAAAAAGTCATGGATCTGGCCGAGGAACAGGATGTCAACACCACCGAGGATATTTTTGATTCCCGGGGAGTGAAACTGATTGCCAAAGGCACCCGAATTTCGCGCGGCCTGCAAGAACGGTTGATTTTGCACAAGCTGCAAAAGCCCCTTGAATCGTGCATCGCGCTGGAAGGGGGCATCGAGATCAATGCCATTGTCGCGGAAGCCCGGCGGCTATCGGAAACCAGCGAGGCCATGGGCTACATCCTGAAGGCCACCCAGGGCGGCGGTTTTTCCCCCTTGGACACGCTGGCCAAGATCCAGTTTGGCAATGCCATGGGCATGATGCTCACGATTATCAATCGCGGCGGCGCGGCGGATCTGACCCACAGCGTGATGGTGAGCCTGTTGTCCACCTGCCTCGCCAACAAACTGGGCCTGAGCGAAAAAGACCAATCGAACGTCGCGCTGGGCGGACTGCTGCACGATATTGGTGAGCTCTATATCGAACCGGCCTATTTGCATTCACCCAAGCGCCTGTTGCCCCAGGAATGGCGGCATGTGGTGGTGCACCCCCGCATCAGCCAGATGCTGATCGAAGAACTGGAGAATTACCCGGCAGCCATTGCCTTGGCGGTGTCCGAACACCACGAGCGTTTTGACGGCACCGGGTATCCGCGCCTGCTGGCCGGCAAAAGCATCAGCGTGGCCGGGCAGATTTTGTCGGTGGCGGAAATGGTCTCCGGCGTGCTGCTGCAGGCGGACAACCCCCTCGAACGGGCGGAACTGGCGCTGAGAATCATCCCCCGCGAACACGGCTCTGCACTCGTATCCGCCGTTTCAAGCACCCTGCGCAGCTCCCACCACCAGCCGTCCGTGCAGAGCAGCATGACATCGGACGACGCGAATGAGCGCGCCAAAATTCTGTTCGACCACATCGCCGTGGTGGTGGAAACCGGGAACAAGATGGATGCGTTGCCGACGATTCGGTCAAACAAAGCCAAGGAATTGCGCGCCCAAGCCCTGCAACGGATCGACACAATACAGCGCGCATTTTTCAGCACCGGCCTGGATGCGTGCGAGCGTGACGACACGGCAAAAAATCGCGAAATCCTGTTTGAATCCATCGCCGCGACCAAGGAAATCCAATGGCGCTTGCGCGATGTGGCCCGGCACCTTGCGCTCCATTCTGCGGCGTTTGATCCGGCCGAGGCACAGGCCTTTGCGCCCATCATCGCCATGCTCGACGCCGAGCCGGACCTCCAGTCTTTGGTGCAAAAGTATTCCGACCAGGAAGCGCCTTCCCAGCCATCAGATGCACCCCCAAAACCAGCGCGCACCCTGCTCCTGGTCGACGACGAACCCCATGTGCTTTCCGCCATCGCACGCGGACTGCGGCCGCAGGGCTACCACATCCTCACCGCGCCGGATGGCGACAGTGCCCTGGAGCTGTTGGCGAATCACGCGGTGGGGGTCATTCTGGCCGACCACCGCATGCCGGGCATGACCGGTGTCGAGCTGCTGAGCAAAGTCAAGGCCAGCTACCCGCTGACGGTGCGTATGGTGCTCAGCGGCCATGCCGACTTGGAAACCGTCACGGACGCCATCCGACTCGGGGCCATCTACAAATACCAGACCAAGCCTTGGGACGAGGCCGAACTGTGCGCGGCAGTGGAAAACGCTTTCGACAAATACGAGGGGGACCGGCTCCTGGCGAAGAGCGCCATGGCCGCATGACCATGCGCTCCCTATTCAACCCACCATGACACTCCACATTGAAACACCCCTGCTTGAATCCCTCCCCCTGAGCGTGACTGCGGGCAGCTCGGTCTGGCTCAAGATGGACGCGTTGCAGCCGTCCGGCTCTTTCAAGACACGCGGCATTGGCCATGCCTGTGAAACCTATCTAGCACAGGGCGCCCGGCGTTTTGTATCGTCGTCCGGCGGCAATGCGGGCTTGGCGGTGGCCTATGCCGGTCGCCGGTTGAAGGTTCCGGTCACGGTCGTCGTTCCGCAGACCACCACCGAAAGGGCCAAGGAACTTTTGCGCCTGGAAAACGCCGAGCTCATCGTGCACGGCGCTTCCTGGCAAGAGGCCAACGACTTGGCCCGCTCCCTGGTTGGTGCCAGCGATGCGTTTTTGCACCCCTTTGATGACCCGCTTCTGTGGGAGGGCCACGCCACGCTGGTGGACGAAGTCTTTCGCGCGGGGCTGAAGCCCGATGCGGTGGTTCTGTCCGTTGGCGGTGGCGGCCTGCTGTCGGGCGTGGTGCAAGGGCTGCAGCGCAACGGCTGGGGCGATATCCCGGTCATGGCCGTAGAGACGGCGGGCGCCGCGTCCTTCCACGCCGCCCAAAAAGCGGGGCACACGGTGGAGCTGGAGCAAATCACCAGCATTGCCACCTCCCTGGGCGCCAAGCGGGTGTGCGAGCAAGCCCTGCAATGGGCCCAAGTACACCCCGTCCACAGCGTGGTGGTGTCAGACGCCAGCGCGCTGTCCGCCTGCGAACGTTTTCTGGACGACCACCGTGTGCTGGTGGAGCCCGCCTGTGGAGCCAGCTTGGCGCTGGCCTACGAGAAGGCGGCTGAACTGGAGCCGTTCGGCACCGTGCTGGTGGTGGTCTGTGGCGGCGCCACCTGCACGGTGGACCAGATCAGGGCATGGTCACAAAAGTACTGCCCAGCAGCGCAGGGGCAATAAGCCTCCCTGTACGCCCCCACCTCCCCCACCCGCACCATGCACACTCTTGAACTCAAAGTCCCGCCACCGGTTGTGGCGCTGTTGCTGGCGCTGCTGATGTGGTTCACATCCCGCCTGGTCCCGCCATTCGACTTTCCGTTTGGCATACGTGTAGGAACTGCGTTGGCGCTCGCTTTTGTCGGTCAGAGCATCAGCGTTGCTGGCATTGTCTCGTTCCGGCGTGCCAAGACCACCGTCAATCCGACCAAGCCCGGCGCAGCCACGTCCTTGGTCAGCGGTGGTGTGTACCGCTTCACACGCAACCCCATGTACCTGGGTCTGTTGCTGACCCTTTTGGCATGGGCCGTGTACCTGTCCAACATCCTGGCCCTGATCGGTATGCCCCTTTTCGTGCTGTACATCCACCGGTTCCAAATTACCCCCGAAGAACGGGTGTTGTTGTCCCTCTTTGGCTCCGAGTACACGGCCTACCAAAACCGGGTTCGCCGGTGGCTTTGAGCCGGGGTGTCCAACTTGGTGCGCTGCACAATTCCAGTGCGTTGCACCTACATTACACACAAAATAGGCCTGTAGCCCTTATGGAATAAGCGTAGGCAGCTACTATTTTCATAGCAAAAGCAATCCACAACAAGCTGGCACAGTCATTGCTTAGATAACTCCGAGACCCACCAGGGTCATGTGCAGCAAGCAGTCCAACGGCGGGCTGGGAGCTGCATTACCGGACAAAGGCGTCCCCACGGATTCACCTGCGCACAGCGCATCGTGAGCCCAGTGTGGACGCCTTTTTTGTTTTCTTTTTTTACATGAGGAGTGTTGCTATGACTGATCTTCTGAACGCCAAACTCAGCCGCCGCGCCGTGCTGCAAACCGCCACCGTGGGGGCCATCGGCATCACCCCGGCGCTGCGGGCTGCGGTGTACGCCGCGGGCTCGGATGCTCCCGAGAAAACCGAGGTCAAGATTGGCTTCATCCCCTTGACCGATTGCGCCAGCGTGGTGATGGCTTCCGTCATGGGTTTTGACAAGAAATACGGCGTCAAAATCATCCCCACCAAGGAAGCTTCGTGGGCGGGTGTGCGCGACAAGCTGGTCAACGGCGAACTGGACTTTGCCCATGTGTTGTACGGCCTGATTTACGGCGTGCACCTGGGCGTGGGCGGTGCCAAAAAAGACATGGCGGTGCTGATGAACCTGAACAACAACGGCCAAGCCATCACCCTGAGCAAGAAACTGGCCGACAAGGGCGCCGTGGACGGTGCCGGCCTGGCCAAGCTGATGGCTGCCGAAAAGCGCGAATACACCTTTGCCCAGACCTTCCCCACCGGCACCCATGCCATGTGGCTGTACTACTGGATGGCGGCCAACGGCATCAACCCCATGAAGGATGCCAAGGTCATCACCGTGCCGCCACCGCAGATGGTGGCCAATATGCGCGTCGGCAATATGGACGGATTCAGCGTGGGCGAGCCCTGGAACCACCGCGCCATCATCGATGGTATTGGTGTCACCGCCGCCACCTCGCAAGAGGTATGGAAGGACCACCCCGAAAAGGTGCTGGGCACCACCGGCGAATTTGTCAAAAAGTACCCCAACACCGCCCGCGCGGTCACCGCCGCCATTTTGGAAGCCAGCCAATGGATTGACGCAGGCCTGCAAAACAAAATCAAAATGGCCGAGACGATTGCCGACAAGAGCTATGTGAACACCAGCGTGGACGCCATCAACCAGCGCATCTTGGGCCGCTACCAAAACGGCATGGGCAAGACATGGGATGACCCCAACTACATGAAGTTCTTCAACGAGGGGCAAGTCAACTTCCCCTACCTGTCGGACGGCATGTGGTTCCTGACCCAGCACAAGCGTTGGGGCTTGCTCAAAGACCACCCCGACTACCTGGCTGTTGCCAAGCAGATCAACCAGATCGACATCTACAAACAGGCCGCCACCGCCAGCAAGACGCCCGTGCCCAAGGACGTGATGCGCACCAGCAAGCTGATGGACGGTGTGGTCTGGGACGGCAAAGACCCGAAAAAATACGCCGACAGCTTCAAAGTTAAGGCCTAGAAAAAGGCTCCCCCCTGTTGCTTGCTCGCTTCGCGTAGCCGCCTCCCCCCTCAAGGGGGCAACACCAGCAGCCCGGCAGAGCCGGATCTGCGGTATTCCTGAAAAAGGCACTGCGCAAAGTGACTTCCTCTTTGAAAGAAACCACCATGAACACCGCCGTCTTACACGCCCCTCTGTCTGCAGCGGCAGAGACTATTGCTATCAAAACAGAAGCTGCTCACGCACCATCTACGGGGGCTGCAGCCCAAAATGGTGCAGAACTGCTGAGGGTGCCCATGCCCCTGCCGCGCAGCCGCCCGGTTGCACGCAAGCCACCGTACGACTGGCGCGGCCTGGCGCTGACCGTGCTGCCGCCGCTGCTGGGTTTGGGCTTGCTGATTGGCATCTGGGCACTGGTGAGCGTCGGCACCGCCAGCAGCATCCCCAGCCCCTGGGAGACCTGGAAGCAGGCGGTGGTGTTATTCAGCGACCCGTTCTACCGCAAGGGCCCCAACGACCAGGGTGTGGGCTGGAACGTGCTGATGTCGCTGGAGCGTGTGGCGCTGGGCTTTGGCCTGGCGGCGGCGGTGGGTATTCCGGCGGGTTTCATGATCGGACGCTTTGAGTTTCTGAGCCGCATGTTCAACCCGCTGATCAGCCTGCTGCGCCCGGTGTCGCCGCTGGCCTGGCTGCCGATTGGCCTCTTGGTGTTCAAGGGCGCCAACCCGGCCGCCATCTGGACCATCTTTATCTGCTCCATCTGGCCCATGGTCATCAACACCGCGGTGGGTGTGCAGCGCGTGCCGCAGGACTACATGAACGTGGCCCGGGTGCTGAACCTCTCCGAATGGAAGATCTTCACCAAGATCCTGTTCCCCTCGGTGCTGCCCTACATGTTGACCGGGGTGCGCCTGGCCGTGGGTACCGCCTGGCTGGTGATTGTGGCGGCCGAGATGCTGACCGGGGGCGTGGGCATTGGCTTTTGGGTGTGGGACGAGTGGAACAACCTGAACGTCAAGAACATCATCATCGCCATTTTCGTGATTGGCATCGTGGGCCTGATTCTGGAATACGCCCTGATCAAAGTCGCGACCGCATTCACTTTCGAGGAAGTCAAATCATGAAAAATTTCATCAACATCCAGCACGTCGAACAAACCTTCAAGACCAAGAAGGGCCTGTTCCCTGCCCTGCGCGACATCAACCTCACCGTGGCCAAGGGCGAGTTTGTCACCCTGATCGGCCACTCGGGCTGCGGCAAGTCCACCCTGCTCAACCTGATTGCCGGGCTGACCACCCCCACGGCGGGCACCCTTCTGTGCGCCAACCGCGAGATTGCCGGGCCCGGCCCGGAGCGCGCGGTGGTGTTCCAGAACCATTCGCTGCTGCCCTGGTTGACCTGTTTTGAGAATGTCTACCTGGGCGTGGAGCGGGTGTTTGGCGCAGGCTCCAAGAACAATGGCGCACCGTCTGAAAACAAAGCCCAGCTCAGCGCCCGCACCGACGCGGCCCTGGCCCTGGTGGGGCTGACCGCCGCCGCCCAAAAGCGCCCCGGCGAAATCTCGGGCGGCATGAAGCAGCGCGTGGGCATTGCCCGGGCCCTGGCCATGGAGCCCAAGGTCTTGCTGATGGACGAGCCCTTTGGCGCGCTGGACGCCCTGACCCGCGCCAAGCTGCAAGACGAGCTGCTGGAGATTGTGGCGCGCACCCAAAGCACGGTGGTGATGGTGACCCACGATGTGGACGAGGCCGTGCTGCTGTCCGACAAGATCGTGATGCTGACCAACGGCCCGGCCGCCACCATCGGCGAGATCCTGCCGGTGGAGCTGCCGCGCCCACGCAACCGGGTGGCCCTGGCCGACAGCGCGCAGTACCTGCAGTACCGCAAGGCCGTGATTGACTTCCTCTACACGCGCCAGGCGCACGTGGAAAAAACCGCCGCTTAACAAGGGAAACCCATGTCTGCCTCTGCCACCTTCCCCCGCACGATTGCTCCTGGAATGAGAGCTTCCCACGCAGTATCCACGGGGGCTGGTGGCACTTTTTCCTTTGGAAAATACCGCGAAATCATCATCGCGGTGGGGTTTTTCCTGCTATTTGACCTGGGCGTGCTGGTGCTGAACTTTTACACCTCGTACCAGATTGCGGAAGACGCGGTGGGCATCAACCTCTCGGGGCGCCAGCGCATGCTGTCGCAGCGCACGGCCAAGGCCCTGCTGTCGGTGGAAGCGGCGCGTGCCCGGGGAATGCCGGGCGATGCGGAGCTGCTGGAGTTGCGCAATGCGGCCGAGCTTTTTGACCACACGCTGCAGGGGTTTTCGATTGGGGGCACCGTGCCCGGTGGCGATGGCAAGCCCCTCTTGCTGCCCGCCGTGCAAAGCTCCTCCGCCAGGGCCATTTTGACCCAGGCCTACGCCCTGTGGGCGCCCTACCAGGAGCGGCTCGCCCCGGTGCTGGCGGGCAGCATGGTGGCCTCCGATTTACAAGCCGCCGCGGACTATGCGCGCGCCAACAACCTGAAGCTGTTGGGCCTCATGAATGAGCTCACCACCTCCCTGGAAGCCGTGGCGGCCAACCGCGCCAACACCTTGCGCCTGGTGCAGACCGTGGGCATTGCGCTGGCCTTGTTGAACTTTGCTTTCATTTTGTTCAAATTTTTGCGCCAGCTGCGCCGCTCGGATGCCGCCATCGAAGCCGCCACGGAAGAAAACCGGGAAATTCTGTCCAGCGTGCGCGAGGGGCTGTTCCTGATGACGCCGGACTTCCAGCTGGGCTCCCAGATATCCCAATCCGCCCACGCCCTGTTTGGGCAAACCCTGGCGCCGGGTGACAGTTTTATGGCCTTATTGACGCCCTTGCTGGCACCCAAGGTGCTGGCCGATGCCCGGGACTATGTGGACCTGCTGTTTTCGCCGCACATCAAAGAGGCCCTGGTGCAGGACATCAACCCCCTCAATGACGTCCAGGTGCAGGTGCCCAACCGCATCGGGCAGCTGGGCCTGCGCCACCTGTCCCTGCATTTCAACCGGGTGGTGGACGCAGGCAAGGTGCACCATTTGCTGGTCACCGTGCAGGACATTTCCGAGCGCAAGGCGCTGGAGCAAAAGCTCAAGGACGAACGCCAGCGCTCGCAAAAAGAATTCAATACGCTGATCAAGGCCTTTGACGCCGACCCCGCCATGCTGCGCCAGTTTGTGGCCCGCTCGGAAAGCAGCCTGCTGGAGATCAACGAACACATGCGTGCCATTTCGTCCACCCACGGCGAAAGCGCCATTCTGCAGGCGCTGGACCAGGCCTTCAGGCGCATTCACGCCCTCAAAGGCGACGCCGCCACGCTGGGGCTGCAAACCCTGGCGGACCAGGCGCACCAGTTTGAAAGCCAGTTGGCCCGCATCCGCGACAGCGGCAGTGGCACCGACCACCTGGGTGACGCGCTGTTGGCACTGCCCATGCACCTGGAAGACCTGCTGAGCAAGGTGGTCACCCTCAAAAAGCTGACCCATACACGCCGCCCCGGCCCGGCCGCCCTGAACCAGGCGCTGGAGCAACTGGCCCACACCGTGGCGGCGGATTCTGGCAAACGGGTGCTGCCCCACATCCAGATGGGGTTGCACGACCAGTTGCCGGGCAACGCCCAGGACCTGGTGCGTGAAATTGCCGAACAGCTGATCCGCAACGCCGTGGTGCACGGCATCGAGGCGCCCAGCTCGCGCACCGCCTGGGGCAAGCCCGATACCGGCAAACTGGAAGTGAACCTGGCCTGCGACGGTGGGCAATGGAGTCTGCGGGTGCGCGACGACGGCGCCGGCCTGAGCGCCGAGCGTATTCGCCAAAAGCTGCTCGACAAGGGCTGGTACACCGCGGTGCAGCTGGAGAACTACAGCGACCCGCAAATCGTGGGCCATATCTTCAAGCCCGGCTTCTCCACCGCCGACGATGCCTCCCTGCACGCCGGGCGTGGCGTGGGCCTGGACATCGTGCACGCCAATGTGCAGCAGCTCGGGGCGCAGTTATTGCTTACATCCACCTCAGGGCAATTCACCGAATTCACGGTGCGCTTTACACCCTAAACCCAGGAGGCACCGCTATGAGACTGATGGTTGTAGACGACTCCAACATGATCCGCACCCGCATCTCGCGCGTGGTGCAAAACGGTGGCGTGGCGGGCATCTCGCTGGTGGGCCTGGCACGCAACGGGGCCGAGGCGGTGCGCATCGCACGCGCCACCCGCCCCGAGGTGGTCACCATGGACCTGACCATGCCCGAGATGGACGGCGTGCAGTGCGTGGCCGAGCTGATCCGCATGCTGCCCGAGGTCCATATTCTGGTGGTCAGCGCACTGAGCGACAAGTCCACCGCCATCGCGGCGCTCAAGCTGGGGGCACGCGGTTTTGTGTCCAAGCCCTTTACCGATGACGAACTCAAACTGGCACTGCTCAATCTCATGGAGGCACATTGACCATGGACGCCCTGACCGAAGTCGAACTCAAGCAATTTGTAGATTCCGTGCGCCGCTACTTCAGCGTCATTACCAAACAGGATCCACAAATCACCTCCGCCTTTTTGGGCACCCGCGACGTACAGGGCCATGAATTCAACGGCCTGGTATCCTTCTCCGGCAGCTACAACGGCCATGTCATGGTGTCCATGCCCGCGCCCATGCTGCGCGAGCTCTTGCTCATGCAGCACGAAACCGATCTGAGCGACCCCCATCTGCTGGACGCGGTGGGCGAAATCGCCAACACCCTGGCGGGCAATGCCCGCAAGACCCTGGGCGCGGGTCTGGAGATTTCGGTGCCGGTCACCTTGCAGGGTGCGGCCGGCATCCAGGCCCGTGTGCGCCAACGTCCGTACGTCATTACCCTGCGCTGGAACCACCAGCCGGCCCTGGTTTTTGTGGACATGGAGCGGCGCCGTTAAACGCGGCCACCGCCTGTCGTCGCGGACAGGCTCCCTGTCGCACAAAAGTAGGACCTGGTGAAACAAGGTTGCATAATCAGCAACTTATGGAGCACGAAAAACAGTGTCAAGAACCGCAGCGGTTGCAAGAGCGCTTGCAACTGACGCCGCGCGACGCCGATGAAGCGCACTGGGACTGGGATCTGGTCACCGGTGAGGTGTATTTCGCACCACGCTGGTGGAGCATGCTGGGTTATGCGGTGGACGAATTGCCCGCCACATCCACCCTGTGGGCCAGTTTTTGCCATCCCGACGATGCCCAAATTTTTGACCAAACGCTCACGCAAGCCCTGGCGGGCAGCGATGAATTTTTCCAGCTGGAATACCGCCTGCGGCGCAAACAGGGGCAATACCTCCCAGTGTTCGCCCGGGCCCACATCCGGCGCAACGCCCAGGGCAAGGCCACACGCCTGTCGGGCTTCAACCGCGACCTGACCGCACACAAATGGTTTGAGGCACAGCTGCATGAAACCGAGGGCCGCTACCGGGCGCTGGTGGAGTGGTCACCTTTCGGGGTGGGGGTGCACCAGCGGGGTTTGGTCGTGTATGCCAACCCGGCCGCTCTGTCCATCTTAGGCGCACGCGACGCCAGTGAACTGATCGGCACCCCCATCATGGACCGGGTGCACCCGGATTTCCGGCAAATGGCACTGGAACGTGTGTCCACCAGTTTGTCGAGCAATACGCCCATGGCCTGGCAGGCTGAAAAGCTGTTGCGCATGGACGGCAGCGTGGTGCAGGTGGAGATCCAGGGAACGCCGATTTCCCACTTGGGCGAGCCGGCCATCCAGGTCACGTTCATCGACACGACCGCGCGCATGCAATCGGTGGCCAGCCTGCGGGAGAGTGAATCCCGGTTTCGGGCCCTCACCGAATTGACCTCCGACTGGTACTGGGAACAAGACGACCAATGCCGCTTCATCCACGTCAGTGACAACTACCCCGCCAACGGTAAGCTGGCCACCGCCAACTGCATTGGTTTGAAACGCTGGGAATTGCCCCACACAGGAGTCAGTGATGAGCAATGGGCCCAGCACCGCCGCCTGTTGCAAGCGCGCCAGACCTTTCACGAATTTGAAATGCAGCGCCCCGGGCGCGATGGCGGCTGGGTCTGGGTGTCCGTCAGCGGCGTGCCCATCTTTGACAGCCAGGGGATATTCCAGGGCTACTGGGGCATGGGACGCGACATCACCGAACGCAAAAACGCCGAGAACAGCGTCAAAGAAAGCCAGGCCCAGTACCAATACCTGGTGGAGTGGTCATCCGTGGCTTTGTCGGTGCACCAAAACGGGCGCATTGCCTACGTCAACCCCGCCGCCATGCGCTTGTGGGGTGCGGCACGCCTTGAAGAGCTGGTGGGCACCCCCATCGAAGCCCGCTTTCACCCGCAGTACCGGGCCTCCACGCTGGAGCGCCTGCGGGCCATGAGCGACAAGGGGCAGCATGCCCCCATGCGGGAGGCGAAGTTTCTCAAGCTCGACGGCCGAACCATCGATGTCGAGACCCAGGGCCTGCCCATTCAGTACCGCGGACAGCCAGCGATTCAAATCAGTTTCCAGGACATCACCGCGCGCAAACAGATTGAAAACACCTTGCGCGAAAGCGAAGACCGGTTTCGCACGCTGACCCAACTCTCCTCCGACTGGTACTGGGAACAGGACGAAAACTACCGCTTTGTGTTGCTCAGCGGCGATGTGGCCACAGGCACCGGCCTGAGCAGCCAAGACCACATTGGCAAGACCCACTGGGATCTGCCGGCGCTCAACCTGAGCGATGCGGATTGGGTGCGCCACCGCAGCGCGCTGGATGCCCACCAGGAATTCCGTGACTTTGAAATCCGCCGCCCCGACAGCGCCCTGCGCATGCACTGGTCCTCGGTGAGCGGCACCCCCATGTTTGACAGCCATGGCGTATTCAAAGGGTACCGGGGCATCGGGCGCGACGTCACCATCCAAAAACAGGCCGCGGACCAAATCCACCGGCTGGCCTTTTACGACGCGCTCACGGGCCTGCCGAACCGGCGCTTTCTGCTGGAGCGTCTCAAAAAAGCGGTGCAAATCAACGCCCGCCACCACCTGCGCGGCGCCCTGCTGTTCATTGACCTGGACAACTTCAAGACCCTGAACGACACCCTGGGCCATGACGTGGGCGACGTGCTGCTGCAACAAGTCGCCGCCCGCTTGGTGGCTTGTGTGCGGGAGGTCGATACCGTGGCACGCCTGGGCGGTGACGAATTTGTGGTGGTGCTGGAAGACCTGGACTGGGACAAAATCGACGCCGCTACACAAGCCGATGCCGTGGGACAAAAAATCCTTGCCGCGCTCAACGTGCCGTACCGGCTGGCCGGGCGGGAGCACCGCAGCTCACCCAGCATCGGGATCACCCTGCTCAGCTCCAGTGTGTCGGGCGTGGACGACTTGCTCAAGCAGGCCGATCTGGCCATGTACCAGGCCAAGGCCGCCGGACGCAATACCTTGCGGTTTTTTGATGTCGCCATGCAGTGCGAAGTGGACAGCCGGGTGGCCTTGGAATCCGATTTGCGCGACGGCTTGCAAGGGGGCGAAGAGCTGGTATTGCACTTCCAGCCCATCGTGGGGGTGGACGGCCAAGCCACCGGCGCCGAGGCCTTGGTGCGCTGGCTGCAGCCCATGCGCGGGCTGGTCATGCCCGAGGAGTTCGTTCCGCTGGCCGAGGCCACCGGTTTGATTCTGCCCCTGGGGCGTTGGGTGATGCAACGGGCGTGTGAGCAATTGGTCTTGTGGGCCCAACGGCCCCAAACAGCGCACCTGACCCTGGCCGTCAATGTCAGCGCACGGGAGCTGCGCGAACCGGAGTTTGTGGCACATGTCATTCGCTGCCTGGACCAGACCGGCGCCACGCCAGGGCGCTTGCGGCTGGAGTTGACTGAAAGCGTGCTGGCGCACCGCGTGGACGACATCATTGTGAAAATGAATGAATTGCGAAGCCATGGCGTCGGTTTTTCGCTGGATGACTTTGGCACCGGTTATTCGTCCTTGAGCTACCTCAAGCAATTGCCGCTGGACTTGCTCAAGATTGACCGCTCCTTTGTGCGCGACGTTCTCACCGACCCCAATGACGCCGCCATCGCACGCACCATCGTCGCCCTGGGCCAAAGCCTGGGCCTGGCGGTGATGGCCGAAGGGGTGGAAACCGAAGAACAACGCGCGTTTTTGGCGGCCAGTGGCTGTTTGGCCTACCAAGGGCACCTGTTTGGTCACCCCATGCCGATCGACCAATTCGAAACATTCTTGGCAAGGTTTGAGATTTCACAAGAAAGCTGCATGTAAGACGGCGCATTCAGTGGCTGGCGCCGTAGACTGGTTCCCCAGGGTTTTTCAGGGGAAACCAGCGTGGACATTAAAAAAAAGCTGTTTCTGGTCGTCACATCCAGCATTCTGGCCATCGCCATACCGGCAGGCGCACTGCTCTACGGCTACGCACAAGCCAACCGGCTGGCCGAAGCCTCCACCCAACTGGAAGAAGACACGCGCGGGTTTGCGGCATCGGTCACCCAGCGGTTTGGCAGCGCCGAGCCCAAGCTCAGGGCCTTTGCCCACCTGCTTGAAAAAGAACTGGGCGCCCCCCTGCAAGTCGGCGAAGTGGCCAGTTTTTACCAGATGGCCGACCGCAACCCCGACGGCGTTTGGCGCAATCGCCAACCGGGTTTTGATGGCAAAAACGAAGCGGGTATTTTTATCCCCGAGAACGCAGGCCTGAGCGACCTCGACAAGGTCCGCCACCTGCGCACCAAGCGGCTGATGGAGCACGCCAGTGCAGCGCCCCATGGGGGGCCAGAAAACCTCTGGTACCGATCTCCCCAGCGCAGCGAAATCATTTTTGACCGCAGCTACCCGGATTTTGCTTTTGACCAAAAAGCCGACAACGACTACACCCAAACCCCGTGGGTGACACTGACCGCCCCCCAACAAAACCCCAAGCGGGAATTTCGCTTCACCTCCCCTTGGTATGAGCCCCTGGCAAAAGTCTGGACCGTCAGCGCCTTGCTTCCGCTGTACATCAACGGCCAGTGGGTGGGCTCTTTGGGAGAAGATTTGTCGCTGTCCAGCGTGTTCAACAGCCTGCTGGCCAAAAACAAACCGTATCCCGGGGCGCAGCACTTTCTGCTAGACCACTTAGGCAACTTCGTGCTGGCTGGCCCTTGGCAGCCACAGCTGGAGTCCAATGCCGATGGTTTTCGCCCCGACCTGAACCACGAACCCCAACTGGCCGCGTTGTTGGCATCACCGCTCGACGATACGCCCCACCACCTGGGCGACGACATCACGGTGCAGGGCACGCGCTACCAGGCCATTGGCCTGCGTATTGCGCCGCTGGGCTGGCAGTATTACCGCCTGACACCGGTCGCCCCGCTCCTTGCACCCACGCAGCACCTGTTCATGGCCGCGGGGGGAGCGACGCTGCTGCTGGCGCTGCTCACGGGCACCCTGGTGGGGCCGGTGGCGGGCAACAGCATCATGCGGCGTATCCAAGGGCAGCGTACCGCCATGCAGCAACTGGAAAAAAGCGAAGAACTCTGGCGCTTTGCGCTAGAGGGCTCCGACGATGGTGTTTGGGACTGGAATGTCGCGGGAGACACCGTGTTTTTCAGCCAGCGCGGCCAGGACATCCTGGGCCTTCCCCCATCGGTGGTAGGGGGTGTGGAGCAGGCATGGTTGAACCGCATCCATTCAGAAGACAAACCCGCCAGCCTGAAAAAATTCCAAGAGCACCTGAGCGGCTTGACGCCGTTTTACGCCAGCGAAGCCCGCATCCTGTGCAAAGACGGCAGCTACAAGTGGATTCTCAACCGGGGGCAGGTTGTCAGCCGCAGCTTGGAGGGCCACCCCCTGCGGGTCATTGGCACCTATTCCGACATCAGCGACCGCAAACTGGCGGAAGATGCCCTGCGCCAAAGCGAGCTGAATTTGCGCCAGAGCGAGGCCAAGATCCGCATCATTTTTGAGGGTGCGGCCGACGCCATCTTTGTGATCAACGGACAGGGCTTTTACCAGTATGCCAACCAGGAGGCCTCACGCCTGCTGGGCTACAGTCGCGAGCATTTGCTGCGCATGCATCTGCGCGACATTGCGCCCAGCGAAGATCTGCCCGCCGTACTGCTGTTGTTCGAAAAACTCAAAGCCGCCGGGTCCCTGCGCTGTGAACTCCGGCTCAAGCGGGAAGACGGTGGCGTGACCTCGGTGGACTTCAACGGCACCGTGCTGTCCGACGGCAGCATCTTTGGAGCCTGCCGCGACATCACCAAACGCAAGAAAGCCGAAGAGAAACTTCGCTTGTCCGCCAGCGTCTTCACCCATGCCCGCGAAGCCATCATGATCACCGCCATGGATGGCACCATCGTCGATGTCAACCAGGCCTTCACCCGCATCACGGGCTACCAGCGCAGCGATGTGCTGGGCAAAAACCCGCGCATTTTGAGCTCCGGGCGCCAGCCAAAAACCTTTTACACCGACCTGTGGCGCGACCTGGCGGAACAAGGCCACTGGTATGGCGAAGTCTGGAACCGGCGCAAAAACGGCGAGGTCTACGCCGAGATGCAGACCATCAGCACGGTGCGCGATGCACAGGGCAAACCCCAGCACTTTGTCTCGCTGTTCTCCGACATCACCGCCACCAAGGTGCACCAGCAACAGTTGGAACACATCGCCCATTTCGACGCCCTGACCAACCTGCCCAACCGCGTGCTGCTGGCCGACCGCTTGCACCAGGGCATGACCCAGGCCCTGCGACGCGGCCAATCGCTGGCCGTCGTCTACCTCGACCTGGATGGCTTCAAGGCCATCAACGATACGCATGGCCACAACGCGGGCGACCAGTTGCTGATTGCCCTGGCCACCCGCATGAAGCTGGCCCTGCGCGAAGGCGATACGCTGGCCCGCATCGGGGGCGATGAGTTTGTGGCGGTGCTGGTGGACCTGACCGACCTGGCCTCCTGTGTGCCCTTGCTGACCCGGCTGCTCGCAGCCGCAGCCCAGGCGGTGCAGACCGACGCACTCTCCTTGCAAGTCTCGGCCAGCCTGGGTGTCACCTTCTACCCGCAGGCCGAGATTGTGGACGCCGACCAGCTCCTGCGCCAGGCCGATCAAGCCATGTACCAGGCCAAGCTGGCCGGCAAGAACCGCTACCACGTCTTTGATGCCGAGCAAGACCGCAGTGTGCGCGGCCACCACGAAAGCCTGGACCGCATCCGCCATGCCCTGGCGCAGCGCGAGTTTGTCTTGTACTAC
>NZ_JAUYQD010000073.1 GCF_030697375.1 Rhodoferax sp.
GCTATTGCACTGGACAAAACCGGAACAATCACTGAGGGCAAGCCAAAGCTTGTGGATTGGCGCGTATGGGGCGATGCCGCGGAGGCGTCCTCAAAGCGTGCCGCTGGCAGTCTGGCAGTCCGGTCGGATCACCCGGTTTCAAAAGCTATCGCGGCCAGCTTGGAGCAGGAAGTTGCCGAAGTCGAGGACTTCAAGGCAATTCCAGGCCGCGGCGTTCAGGGCGTTGTGGATGGTCAAAGCTTGCTGATGGGCAATCATCGCCTGATGGAGGAAAACAAGCTGTCATCCCCAGAACTCAAGGCTGAGCTGGCGATTCACGAAAAACAAGGCCGAACCGTGACCTTGCTGGCCAACAACCAAGTGGTTCTTGCACTTTTTGCGGTAGCGGACACCATCAAGGAAACATCCCGCAAAGCCGTCGCCGACCTGAAAGCTTTAGGGGTCACAACTGTCATGCTGACGGGAGACAACACTGCAACAGCCAAAGCCATCGCCAGTCAGGCGGGCATTGACGACGCGCGCGGAGACTTGCTGCCTGAAGCCAAGCTTGACGCCATCAAGGAAATGCAGAAGCGCTATGGCGCAACAGGCATGACGGGGGATGGAATCAATGACGCACCGGCGCTGGCTCAAGCGGATGTGGGCTTTGCCATGGGTGGCGCGGGCACGGACACAGCCATGGAGGCGGCCGATGTTGTGATCATGAATGACAACCTCGAGCGCGTGGCCGAAACCGTGCAGTTGTCCAAACGGACGCATGCCATCCTGTGGCAGAACATTACCCTGGCGTTGGGTATCAAGTCCATTTTTCTGGTCATGGCCGTTTTTGGAACCGCCACGATGTGGATGGCAGTTTTTGCAGATATGGGTGCGAGCCTGCTGGTTGTGGGTAATGGCCTCCGCTTGCTTCCCCGTGCGAAAAACACCAGCGCCGGTACCAAAGCTTAAACCTGGCAGCATGAACCCATCCCACCGTCCAGCCATGCGTGAAACTATTCTGAGCGCCCTCGATGAAGCGCAGAGTGCACTGGCAGCTCTCATCCGCAACGAATCTGCGCTGTCGTCTATTCAAAACGCTGCAGCGTTACTGATCCAAACATTCGACGGCGGAGGAAGAGTTTATGCCTGTGGGAATGGCGGTTCAATGAGTGACGCCATGCACTTTGCAGAAGAGCTCACGGGACGCTTTCGCCACAAACGCAAGGGGTTGCCAGCCCAGGCCATCAGCGACGTCGGTCACCTGACGTGTGTCGCCAATGACTTCGGCTATGAACAAGTTTTCTCAAGATACCTTGATGCACATGGTCGGGCTGGTGACTGCTTGCTGGCCATCAGTACCAGCGGCAAAAGTACGAACGTCGTTAATGCCGCTGTCGCGGCCAAAGAAATTGGTATGACCGTGATTGCATTGACCGGTCAGGAGACGTCGCAATTGGGTGTTCTGGCAGATGTTTGCATCGCCACGCCGGCGGGAGCCTTTGCCGACCGGGTGCAGGAATTGCACATAAAGGTCATTCACATCCTGCTGGAGCTTATCGAGCGGCGGTTTTTCCCTGAGAATTATGTCGCAACTGTCAACCCCACGAGTTCCTGAAATACATACCGTTGTACACTTTCGCCGTGCGCCGTTACCTCATCATTTTCTTTATCGTATTCCTGCCGCTCCAGTTCGCTTGGGGCGCTGCGGCAAGGTATTGCGTGCACGAAAAGGTGGACAAGGTCAGTCATTTTGGGCACCACGCACATGTGCATACGGTTTCAGTGCCTGAAAGTGCTTTGACCGGTGATTTGGGCGGAACAGATGATCCAGATTGCAACTATTGCCATCTAAGTTGCGCTCAGCCGCTGCCGAGCAATGTCTTGGATTTTTCCGCGGTCTTTCCCGCAACTTTCGAACCACCGGATCCCTTGCCCACCCAGTATTGGCTTCCGGACACGATCGAACGACCCAATTGGACCCTCGCCGCTTAATCCGGCGAGGACGCTCCTTTTCTTTTTAGCTACCCCTCGGTAGCTGGCTTCTCGCCGGATTCTCCCCCTTGGTTTTCGCAACTTGGAGAATTCGAATGCGACTGAAAACGCTGGCGCTGGCCTGCACACTGTTTCTTTTATCTGTACCAGCCTTTGCGCAGGCACCCAGTCCTGCAGCGGCCACCACGCCGGAGCTTGCACCACTGACGCTGCAGGAAGCCTTGGTGCGGGCTGCTCAAGTCAATCCTGCTTTGCGCGCCAAACAGGCAGAGCTCGCCGCAGCAGAGGGGTTCAATACCGACGCCAGGTCGCTCCTCTTCAACAACCCTCAACTCGCTTTTGACAAGACGCGGCGGCTGGTGCCCCAGGCGGGCATGATGACTGAACGTCGCAACGAGTGGACGGGAGGAATCTCCCAGACCTTTGAAACCGGCGGTCAGGCAGGCTTTAGGCGAGAAACAGCCTCGTCTGCCCTGGAAGCGTTGCGTTACGAGATTGTTGACGCACAGCGGCAGATTCGAAGCGAGATAGCAACACGGTTTTACCGGGTGCTGGCTCTGCAGCAACGCGTTGAGCTGGAAAGCCAGGCGCTCAAGTTGTTCGATGATGCAGCAGCGGCTGTCCAAAAACGCCGAGTGGCCGGAGAGGATACTAAGCTTGATGCCAATGTCGCGCTGGTAGAGGCCGAGCGTGCACGGAACCAGCTTGCGCTTGCCCGGGAGCAGCTTAACGAAGAGCGTAACGATTTGGCGGCGCGCTTGCAGCTCGTGGGCCCAGCTATCCCGCTGGCTCAGGGCGAGCTCACACCTGCGCCCGTGGGATTTGTTTTGAACGATCTGCTTGGCAGCCTCGATTCCCAGCCGCGTCTTCTTGCTCTTTCAGCCCGTGAAAAAAGCGCGAACGCAAGATACCGCCTGGAGCGGGCGAGCGTCAATCCGGATCTGACGGTTGGAATCAATGTAGGGCGTGAAGGCCCAGGGGCGGCGCGCGAACGACTCACCACCATTTCTGTTTCAGTCCCACTCCCGATTTTCAAGCGCAACGCGACGGGCATTGGCCAAGCATCTACCGCTGCGACCCAGGCGCAAATTGACAGGGAGGCCGCGCAACGCGACACCAAAGCCAATGTCGTATCCCTTTGGACAAGACTTGCCAGTCAGGAGCAACGCGTGCGCCGGCTTCAGGATGTCGTGCTGCCAGCGCTGACCGACAACCTAAGCCTTTCGGTCAAATCCCGCCAGGCGGGTCAGATCGGCTTACTTGAACTGATCGTGGTCAACCGTCAGGCACTCGATGCTCGTCGTGACCTGATCGAAGCCCTTACCGAGTATCACAGTACCCGCGCCGCGCTTGAGCTGGAAGCGGGCTGGTCCAAAGAATGAGAGTCATCATGAACACCACCATACTCAAAACTTCTTCGTCACGCCGCGTCCTCGGCATCTCCTCGGTTTTTGCTGTATTGCTGGCATTGGGCGGCTGTGGTGACAAAGCGGCCAAAGGAGAAGAGCCTGTCAAACAGGAAGCCAAGGAAGAAGCCGGCAAGGAAGAAAAAGGCCTGAAGCTCACCGCAGAAGAACAGGCTCGCGCAGGGATCAAACTCGAAGAAGTGAACTCTCGCACTTTCGAGGATTTCGTAAGCGTGACGGCGACCATTCGACCTAACCAGGATCGCATTGCCAAAATTGCGCCACGCGTCGAAGGCCGGATAGTGAGTGTGTCGGCTAATTTAGGGGATAACGTCAGCGCCGGGCAGTCACTGGCGATCATGGACAGTCTGGCGATTGGCGAGGCGCAATCTGCTCTTTTGCGTGCGCAATCGTCGGAACGTGTTGCTCAAGCCGACTTCAAGCGTGCAGAGTCGCTCAGTGCCGAAGAAATTATCCCGCAAAAGGAGTTGCTCAGGTCGCGCGGTGAGCTTGAGCGCGCCAGTGCGGAATCACGCGCGGCAAGTGACCGTTTGCGGCTGCTCGGAGGCTCTGCAAGTGCCAGCGGGAGGGCACAGTCCACGTTTGCACTGACGGCACCATTTGCAGGCACGGTTATTCAGAAAAAAGCCACGATAGGTGAGCTCGGATCGCCGGCCGATGCCGTGTTCACCATTGCGGACCTGTCAAAGGTGTGGATTGAAGCCAACCTTACCGATCAGCTTCTCTCGAAAGTGAAAACTGGTGCTGCAGCGACTGTGACTGTGGGTGCTTATCCCGGCGAACGTTTCAGCGGCCGAGTTGCCTATATCGCTAATGTGCTGGACAAGGACAGCCGCACTATTGCAGCGCGTATCGAAGTGCCCAACAAAGACGGGCGTCTCAAACCGGAGATGTTCGCCACGGCAAACATCGCAACCGGGGGCCAACTGGAAGCGATCTCAGTGCCTGACGGTGCCATCTTGTTGCTGCAGGGGCAACCGACGGTTTTTGTAAGTGAAGGAGGTGGTTTCCAGCCACGTGCCATTGAGACAGGTGAAAAAATATCCGGACGCACGGTTATCAAGTCCGGATTACAACCGAAAGAACAGGTCGTTGCTGCAGGTGCTTATGCGTTGAAGGCACGAATGCTGAAGTCGCAAATCGGCGATGCCCATTGAGTCAAGGATAAAACACCATGCTCAATGCAATCGTTGACGCCTCACTGCGTTACAAAGTACTTGTTCTCGTCGCCTTTGCGGTTCTGGTCGGCCTGGGCGTCCAGGCTTACCGCAACGTACCTGTGGATGCCTTCCCGGACGTTACGCCTGTCCAGGTCAATATTTATACGGAGTCCCCTGGTCTAGCCGCCGAGGACGTCGAAAGACTGCTCACGACTCCCATCGAAGGGGCGATGGCAGGCCTTCCCAATGTGGAAGAGGTCCGCTCCGTCTCCTTGTTCGGCCTTTCCTATGTTGGCATCTATTTCAAGGACAACGTAGACATCTACTTTGCGCGTCGCCTTGTCGGTGAAAAGCTGCAGGATGTCAAAGGCCGGTTGCCAGAAGGGTATGGAGAACCTGTTCTTGGCCCCAACAGCTCCGGTCTTGGCCAGGTGTTCTGGTACACCATCGAGTCTGTAGACAAGAAGCTGAGCGCCATGGATTTGCGCACGCTGCATGACTGGACCGTGCGGCTGATTCTGCGAACGGCTCCAGGCGTGGATGACGTGATTTCATGGGGCGGCGATCAGAAGCAGTACCAGGTGCAGATTGATCCCAACAAACTGATCAAGTATGGCTTGACGTTCAGGCAGGTGATGGACCGTCTGGCTGCAAACAACAAGCAGGTCGGTGGGCAATCCATCAATCTTGGCTCCGAGCAATACCTGGTGCGCGGGCTGGGCTTGGTGACAGGCACCACGGACATCGCAAGCATTGTGGTGGCCGAGCGCAATGGCGCGCCGATCTTTGTACGCGATGTCGCTGACGTCAAGGAAGCCGCAGCCCCTCGATTCGGCGCAGTCACGCGGGATGGGCAGGAGGCTGTTCTTGGGATGGCACTATCGCGCGTGAATGAAAACGCGAAGAATGTTGTCGAAGCTGTGAAGGCCAAGCTGGCGCTCGCGCAGGCAGCCCTGCCAAAGGGCGTGTCGCTGATACCGGTCTACGACCGAACCGATCTTGTCGACAAGGCGCTTCGCACCGCTCAAAACTCGCTGATAGAGGGTGCGGTTCTGGTCGCGATCATCCTGTTTTTATTCCTGGGGGATTTCCGCTCCGCCATCGTCGTGATCGTGACTTTGCCGATGGCCATGCTGATTGCGTTCATCCTGATGCAGCAGTTCGGGGTAACGGCCAACCTGATGTCACTGGCTGGACTGGCGATTGGGACGGGAATGATGGTCGACGGCGCCATCGTGATGGTCGAGAACGCCTTCCGCTTGCTGGCGCACGCCAAGGAGTCTGGCAAGCCGATCAAGAAGACACATCTGATTCTGGAAGCTGCGCGGGAGGTGATGAATCCCATCGCCTTCGCCATCCTGATCATCATCGTGGTGTTCATGCCGCTGTTCTCCCTGACCGGGCTGGAAGGCAAGCTTTTTAAACCCATGGCCTTCACGATCTCGTTTGCGATGGCAGGCTCGCTCCTGCTGTCAATGACGCTGGTGCCGGTATTGGCCGCACTCATCCTGAAACCCAAGGAAGAAAAGGACACCTTTATCGTGCGTTGGGCCAAAAAGGTTTACCTTCCGCTGCTTGATTGGGCGCTGGAGCGAAAAAAGGTGGTCGTCATCACGGCGCTAGGACTGCTCCTTGTGTCGCTGGCTTTGTTCCCTTTCCTGGGCAAAGAGTTCATGCCGCAGCTTCAGGAGGGAACCATACTGTTCCGAGTGACTGGTATTCCATCTACATCCCTGGACGAGTCCATTCGCGTGTCCAACGTCATCAGTACAGAACTCAAGAAGCAGTTTCCCAAGCAGGTCGAGTCAGTCCTGGCGACCATAGGCAGGGCCGAGGGGGGTGAAACCACCGACGTCAACTACATGGAGATACTGATAGCGACCAAACCTCAGTCCGACTGGCCCGAAAAGGTGCCGTATCCTGCGCTTGCATCAGAAATGCAGGAGGCCATGGAGAAGGTTGTCCCCACTGCAGTTATCGGAGCCAGTCAGCCTATCCAGTCCCGTGTGGAAGAGTTGATTTCCGGCGTGCGAGCCACTTTGGCGCTGAAACTTTACGGTGAAGACCTGAACACGCTTGACCGGCTAACTGGAGAGCTGCAGGGCATTTTGGCGAAAGTCCCTGGCGTGGCTGACTTGTCTGCCGAGGCGAACAAGGGCAAGCCGCAGCTTGTGATCAAGGTCAATCGTGAGGCCGCAGCTCGTTACGGCATCAACGTGAACGATGTCCTCGAAGTCGTCAAGGCAGGTATAGGTGGGGAAGCTGTTTCTACCTTGATCGACGGCACCAAACGGTTCGACATTACGGTACGTTTGCCTGATGCTTTCAGGGCCAGCCCGGCAAGCATCGGCGCCATTCCCATACGCACCGGAGAAGGCGCGCTTGTGCCGTTCTCCCAGGTAGCCACCATTGAGCTGGATGAAGGCTATTCGTTTGTGCGCCGCGAGGCCTTGCAGCGTTATTCGGTGCTGCAGATGGACGTGAAGGGCCGTGACGTGGACAGCTTTGTGAAGGAGGCCAGTGCCAAGATCGCCGAGCAGGTCAAATTACCGACAGGCTATTACTTCCAGTGGGGTGGCGCCTTTGAAAACCAGCAACGCGCCATGGCTCGCCTGGCTGTGATCGTTCCATTGACCATTGGCCTGATCTTCATGTTGCTGTACACGGCATTTAATTCCGTACGTCACGCAACGCTGATCATCGCCAACGTGCCATTTGCCATCATTGGCGGGATTGTGGGTCTCTTCATTACGGGTCAATACCTGTCGGTGCCATCTGCTATCGGGTTTATAGCAGTATTTGGGGTCGCCATGCTGAATGGCATTGTGATGGTCACGTTCCTGAACGATCAGCGAAGGCAGGGGCTATCGATCCGCGATGCCGTACGCAGGGGTGCTGAACTGCGCTTGAGGCCCGTATTGATGACCGCCTCCGTGGCGATCTTGGGTCTCGTCCCCATGCTTCTGTCCACCGGAGTTGGCGCTGAAACCCAACGTCCGCTGGCCACTGTGGTGGTGGGCGGCTTGTTTACATCAACCGCCTTGACTCTGCTGTTACTTCCACTGTTTTATGAGTGGTCCGAGCTACGTGCAGAGCGACGTGCACGCGCCGCAATTGCCAATGAAGGAGCTTCGTCATGAAAGAAATCAAGGCTTACGTCCATCAAAATCGGATTGCAGAGGTCATCAGCGCCCTCAAAAGCTCTGTGGCCTGGACGGCTGTCGGCAGCGGCGAACACAACTTGACTGTTTATATGGTGAAGGGGTCGCTCGTTCCGCTGGACGATGGCGAGCGCCGCTATTCGGTTGAATTGGGGGATGAGGTGATAAATGAGTACAAACTTGAGCTTCACTGTGGCGATGATCATGTCGAAGAGCTGGTAAAAATTATTGTTGCAGCGGCGCGGACAGGACAGGCCAATTCTGGCTGGGTTTATGTGGTGGACATTGCTACTGCCGTACCGATTTTTTGATCTGCCCTGGATGCCGCGCCCTGCCGCTCAAGGGCGCGGCGCAGACGTAGAACTTTAAGTGCAGTCCATCACTTCTTTTATTACCGAATCAACTGTGGTCAGGTCTGCGTCTCAGAAATAAAAAAATGGATGTCAATACAGAGCTTCTTTACGCCTTCCGAATGATTCTCGCTGCCATGATTGGCGGATTGATTGGTTTGGAAAGAGAACGGCACGCCAGTGACGCGGGTATTCGTACATTCATGGCAATTTCTGTCGGTTCATGTGCGTTCAGTCTGATATCTGCTCACTCTGGCGGCGATCCGACCCGCATCGCGGCGCAAGTCGTGACGGGCATTGGTTTTATTGGGGCGGGCGTTATTTTTCAGGACAAAGGCGGCGTAGCGGGACTAACGACAGCCGCAACACTTTGGGCGACGGCCGCTGTCGGTATGGCCAGTGCCTTCGGGATGTATGTATTGGCCATCGTCACAGGCGGACTGCTTTTTGCAACCCTGGTACTTCACCATCTGCCCGGCTGGAGGCAACTGAGCGAGAAACACGAGGAAAAAAACCATACAGAGTAGGACATCTAAGACCCCGGCGAGGAGCCTCTGGGTAGTCGACAAATAACTTCAAGACTGAAATGCACCTAGGCTTTTTCTAACCAACAACTGGAGACCATCATGGGATTTTTGGATAAATTGCTGCAAAACATGGGCGGCGGCCATCACGGCGGTAGCCGCGGCGGTCATGGAAGTGGGCACGGTGGCGGCCGCGGCGATGGATATGGCTACCCACCCCCACCAGCGCCGCCGTACACCGCGCCTTCTGGCGGCGGGCCAACCTGTCCCTCGTGTTCTGCTGCCAATATTCCGGGCGCGCGCTTTTGCGATCAATGCGGCAATTCTGTGATACCGGGCATTTGCAGCAACTGCAACACCCCTTTGGTAGCGGGAGCAAAATTTTGCCCGAATTGCGGCAAGCCGCAGACGTGATTGACCAGTTCGATCAGGATGAAAAAGAGATGGTGCCAATAAAAGGAGCGCAAAAATGAGTACTGGGCATTCCCACGCCATACCAGAGAACAAAAATGAAACCTCGCTGTGGATAGCGTTGATTTTGACTTCAACTTTTTTGGTGGCAGAGACGGTGGCCGGCATAGTACTCAACAGTTTGGCTCTGCTGGCTGACGCCGCGCACATGTTTACCGATGCCGCCGCGCTGGCCATTGCCCTGGCAGCCGTGCGTATTGCCAGGCGTCCGGCCGATGCGCGACGCACCTATGGGTATCACCGCTTCGAGATTCTGGCCGCAGCCTTCAATGCGCTTCTCCTCTTTGGCGTTGCGATTTACATTTTGTATGAGGCCTACCAGCGCTTTCGCACTCCGGGAGACGTGCAGACCACAGGCATGCTGGTGGTTGCCACCCTAGGGCTCATCATCAATATCATCAGCATGCGTCTGCTCAGCAGCGGCAAAGACAGTAGCTTGAATATGAAAGGGGCCTATCTGGAGGTGTGGAGCGACATGCTCGGCTCGCTTGGCGTGATTGCTGCTGCGGTCGTTATTCGATTCACCGGGTGGGTCTGGGTTGACACCTTGGTGGCTGCTGGCATTGGCCTGTGGGTGCTGCCGCGCACTTGGATTCTCCTGAAGGAAAGCCTGAATATTCTTCTGGAAGGAACGCCACAGGGTCTGTCGCTTGAGGAGGTGACCACTGCGATGCGCTCAATCCCCGGGGTCACTGACGTGCACGATCTTCATGTGTGGGTGCTGACCAGCGGCAAAAATAGCCTGACCGCGCATGTGGTCCATGCCGCCGACGTAGCGCCACCGGACATCATTGAGAAAATCAAGGTACTTGTAGCAAAGCGTTTTGAGGTCTTCCACACCACTATTCAATGTGAACCGGTTGCGTGTGAGCACAGCGCTGATGGCTGCAACTTCATTGAGCGTCGGACAAGTAGTTCGGAGCGAGCCGAATGATCAAATGTCACTGACCCGGCCTGCTGAAACTAGGCTGACCACGATGATCAGCGACAAGATTAACCAGTGGACCCTGCTGGTCGGGATGCTTCCGCTTGCCATGAGCGTGGGCGCCGGTGCCTGGACATCTCTGCCACTGGACGCCCGCCAGCACGAGGAGTTCTTCCTTACTGCTGCGCAGTCGCTGTTCGGCGTGGCCTTGCTGCTGCAGCTTCGCTTCAGCTTGCTGTCTGCGCTCGTTCTATCGGCGCTATTTTCGGTGCAACTCGTGATCTACTTCGTCTTTCGCAACGATCCGGCCCGCGCGATCGAGTCGCTGACAATGCTCGGCTGGTTATATCTGGCCTTGGCCGCGATCATCTTCGCGTTTGGTATACCCAGTGCATGGCGCGCGGCATTTCAGCCGCGAGCTGCGATTGACAAAAAAAAGTTGCCAACGGCGGCTAGGGCTGGCTCAGGACCGGCTCATGCCGCGCCCAAAGCATGAAACTGCGGACGTGCACTCACTGCCGAATCGATGAGACACTTGCTGTCTGGGACCTCCACAGTGAAAACCACCACTCGTTGAGCTACTTTTCTGCCCGCGGACTTTCAGCGGAATTTGTGAGTTTCGAGCTCTAACAATGCCCAACCTCAACTCGCCTTTGGTGGTCAGCCGTTCTACCGGTCTACGCTTCGTGGGCTACTGGGTCGCCTTGATAATGTTATTGGCGGACCAAGCTGCCAAGTACTGGTTCCATGAATACACGCCGTACGCGTGGAGTCAGGCCGTCACCGGCTACCTCAACCTGGTGCACGTCTGGAACTACGGCGCCGCTTTCAGCTTCCTGGCGGACGCGGGCGGCTGGCAGCGCTTCTTTTTTGGCGGTATCGCACTGGTCGTGTCGGCCTGGTTGATCTTCATGTTGCGAAATCCGCTCCCCAGGCTTGAACTGTTGGGGTTTGCGTTGATTCTCGGAGGCGCGCTGAGCAACGGTCTGGACCGCGCCTTGCGTGGCTATGTTGTGGACTTTCTCGATTTCCATGCATGGGGTTGGCACTGGCCGGCATTCAACTTCGCGGACATAGGTATCGTCTGCGGCGCGGCGCTCCTGCTCCTCGCATCATGGAGATACAAGCCGGCGGAGAAACCTGCATGAAGGCTTCATCCCTTGCCTCAGAGCGGCAATGGACGTTGCTGACCGTGAGTTGGCTGGTGACCCTTGTCTCCACGCTAGGCGCGCTGTTTTTCAGCGAAGTCATGGACTTGGAGCCCTGCGTTCTCTGTTGGTACCAGCGCATCGCCATGTTTCCGCTGGTTCTGATTCTTGGTGCAGGCGCCTACACGCAGGATGCCAGCAGCGTGAAGTACGCCTTGCCGCTGGCATTCGCCGGCGGGTTTGCCGCCTTCTATCACTGTCTTCTCTACGGCGGTTTTATTCCGGCAGCTATGCAGCCCTGCGGCAAAGGCGTGTCGTGCTCGGCGCAAAAACTGGAGCTGGTCGGCTTCATCACCATCCCGCTTTTGTCGCTTATCGCCTTTTCCATCATCGTGCTGCTCCTGCTGGCAGCGAAGAAAGACTCCAAACAATGACCAACAAACAACTCACCATCATTCTCTGCGGGATCGTAGTCCTGCTCGGATTCTCGTTTGGCATATACGGCCACTTCAACAAAAAGTCCGAGGCCGTGGCCCGCCTTGCGCAAGAGAATAGTTCCGTTTTCAATCGCTCGCACGCGCCTACCTACGGCCCCCCAGAGGCCAAGGTCCGCATCGTCGAGTTCTTTGATCCGGCCTGCGAAACCTGCAGAGCCTTTTATCCCTTCGTTAAGCGCATCGTCGATAGCCACCAAGGAAAAGTGCAGCTCGTGGTACGCCTCGTTCCTTTCCACAAAGGCTCTGATGTCGCCGCAAAAATCCTCATCGCCGCGCATAAGCAGATGCTGTTTTTTCTGGTGACGGAAGTGGTGCTGAATTCCCAGGACGCCTGGGCCGCGCATGACAATCCGAATCCGGAGCGGATATGGACCTTTTTGAAGGGAACCAGCCTGGATGCCGCGAAGGCTAAACAGGACGCCGGCTCACCGGAAGCCCAAGCTGTGCTTGACCAGGATATGGCGGACGCCAGCACTCTGCAAGTCACAAAGACGCCTGGTTTCTTTGTCAATGGGCGACCGTTGAAGGACTTCGGCCATGAGCAACTCAAGGCCCTGGTGGAGGAAGAAGTCAAACGGGTGTATGCCGAATGAAGCTGCTACTCACACATCTCTTGCTAGCCCCTTTTTTATTTGTCATAAGCGGTTGTCAGACCATCTATGAAGGCAAGTATGACTGGGATGCAGGCTGGCGCCCAGGCACGGTACTCGAAGTTGGTTCAGTGGATCAGGTGATGAAGGAACCTTTTCGCGATTGCCGTAAAGACCCACGCGTTTCGGAACTTAAGGCATCTACGTTTGCAGTTGTTTCTTACCCCTTTCTCAATCGTCCGAGGAAAGCCGTTGTACCTGTTCCCTCTGCAACGAGGTGGACCACCGGGAGCCCTGTGTATATCAACGTCACTGATTGCACGAGACCAATGGAGCCGCGAGTAATGCCCGCTGACCGTAGCCGCTAGGGAACGATCCGGGCCGTCAGCTTTGCATCAAATGAACGCGGATTGACCAACTTTTTTGCTTTAGGGCCTCGAAATGTTTAGTAGATTTCACGATTTATCTGGTGTACCTCAGGGGGAACTGACCACATACTTTTTGTTGGGAGGCGCAACTGTTTTATCGCTTTACGCATTTCTTGGCTATTTGCGCTGGCGTGACAGAAAAAAACATAAACAGAAGAAAGAAAGTGCGACGCGCAAACGAGGTCCATCCAAGCGCTCGCGGTAACATTTTTTTGCCCCACACTTGTACGATACGGCACTTAGGCGTGTGTTATCGGCGAAGCCTCCCAATCCTTTCGATCAGAGGGCATTGACGCAGCGGCGTGTCTTTGTGGGCGATGAGCTGATGAGCGGCCCATGCACGCCATACCGGGCCACTTGAGCTACTTTTCCGGCATAACTGTCATCCGGTGACCTCCTGAACTCAGGCTTACTGGAGATCTACTTTTTGGCGCTTTCGTGCGGATGCTTTGCCAAATATTTGTCGAATTGGGCGATTTCTTTTTTCTGGTCGGCAATGATTTTCTTACCCGGCCCCACGATCGCATAAGTGACTTTAAGGTTTTTGGTGATTCTCTTACACCCGACCGTACAGTCTCAAAGTCTGTCCCCACGCAGTCCCGAGCTCATCCTTGCACTGCGCGGGGGCTTTCGCGGCTGTTAGCATACGGTCCGTGAAACGCTTTGTCTGTCACTTCCTGATTGTCTGGTTGGCGCTACTGTCAGGTGGCGCCTATGCACACTCGGCAGCCGATGCTGCGCAGGACCGGGGTCATATAGCGGCTCAACTTGTCGTTGTGGATGACACCGGGGCAAGCTTCGACACGGAACGTGACCGCAGTCACTCGGAAACCTGTAGCCACTGCGGCCATGCCACTGACATGCTGGCTACGCTTGGCCTGCGTTTCAATGACGCAGTCGTTGGCGCCGCGCTGCCAGCGCCGACCTTCTGGGTCGGCCACGAACATCCCAACAGCATCGAACGCCCTAAATGGAGCACCGCCACCTCAACGGTGGTGAACCTTTGACCTCACGGGTGCTTTAAAAGTCTTTCTTTTTGCAGCGGCCGGAGTGCAAAGGTTCGCCGAAGTCTTGATTTGCTTCGGAGAACGCTCTTGCTTCATCTTTCCTCTTTCCGGTTGCCACGGCTTGCCTGCGCATCACTGTTGCTGCCGGCCGCGCTTACGCTTGCCAGTGCCCAGACAGCGCCGCCGCGACCCCTATGAATCGCCCCGGTTTTCGTGGAGGCCCGTTGGGTTAAGTCAGACCGATATGACGGTCTGACTGGCTAATTGCCGATAGTAATTTTCTTCAGCTTCGGCAGGGGGAATGTATCCGATGGGCTCGAGCAGTCGGTGGTGGT
>NZ_JAUYQD010000088.1 GCF_030697375.1 Rhodoferax sp.
CGCAGTCCGGGCACAGCCAGTCTTCCGGCACGTCCTGCCACAGCGTGCCCGCCGCAATGCCGTCGTCCGGCCAGCCCTCGGCCTCGTTATAGATCAGGCCGCAGACCACACATTGCCACTTTTTCATTCAGGTACTTCCTCAGGATTCAGGCTTATTGCCGGCGCGAACGGTCGATGGTTGGAGCGCTGCCGTCCGGCTCAGGGGCGTTTTGTACTGATCGGGCCCGGCAGATGCAAGCGCGTTCCGCGCAACGGCGGCCCCGATCAATCAAAATCGCTCGCTGACATGGTAAGCTCGCCGCCTCATTTGCTGCCAATAATGACTCACTGTGCCGCACTCAAAACTCCCCTCCGCTATCCCGCTGTGGCTCCCTCAAAGCCAACTGACGCCCCTCCCCGACACGTCTACCCTCGACTGGCTGTTCGACGAAGGCTCCCTGACCCGACGCCTGATCCGCTTGTCGAATGACGGCTTCAGCGTCACGCCGTTGTTTGAAGGCTGGCAAACGCTGCGCGCCGACGAATGTGCTGCGCTGGAGTTGGAGGAAGGCAGTGAAGGCTGGGTGCGCGAGGTGTATTTGCGGGGGCACGGCGAAGCCTGGGTGTTTGCCCGTAGCGTGGCGGCGCGCAGCGCCTTGCAGGGCGACGGCTTGCACATGGATGAACTGGGTAGCCGCTCGTTGGGTGAGTTGCTGTTTTGCGATCAGGCGTTCCAGCGTCGCGCCATCGAGGTTTGTCACTATCCTCAGGAATGGCTGCCGCTGGCGTCCCGGGCCCCCGAACTGTGGGGCCGTCGTTCGCGGTTCGACCGTGGCGCCTTGAGCGTGCTGGTGGCTGAAATTTTCCTGCCGACCTTGTGGCTCGCCGCCCGCGCCCACCCGGAGAACTGCTGATGTACCAGAGCCTGCTCAAGTCCCTGAACCGCTTGAACCCTCGGGCCTGGGACTTCATTCAGCTGACGCGCATGGACAAGCCGATCGGCATCTATCTGCTGCTGTGGCCGACCCT
>NZ_JAUYQD010000094.1 GCF_030697375.1 Rhodoferax sp.
ATGCTATCAGTGGTTGCCGACGCGACCGTGAGCGGTCAGCAGTCGTTCATCATCGACCGCGGCGAACAGGTGCACACGCTGGAGGCGGCCAAGGCGCTGCTGGCGGCGCAGGTTGCTGCGTTCCCGCCGCAGATCGAGGAAGCCTACGACGAGGAAGAGCCGTTCGACATCGAAACCGAATCGGAAGTGGAAACCGAAGAGACCGAAGGGCTGACCGAGGAAGCCGCGGCCAGCGAGGAAGGCGGCGGTGAAACCGATGCCGAGGGTCACAAACGCAAGCGGCGGCGGCGGCGTGGCCGTCCCGGCGAGCCGCGCGAAGGCGGCCCCGCCGTCGCGGACGTCGCGGCGGACGCCGCCGGCGTGGCGGACCGGAGGATGGTCTGGTCGGATCAATCTCGGACGAACTCGGGCCGACATCGCCGCCGGAAGTCAGCAGCGCAGTGGCCGATTTCGACGGATATTCAGCCGAACGCGCTCCGCTCGATGTTCAGCCCGAACCGGTGGCGCCACAGCCGGAGCCGCAAGCTCTCGCTCCTGCTCAACCGGAGCCTAACGTTCCTGCTCAGCCGGAGCCGGCACGGGCATCCAGCGAAGCGGAGACCACCCAGGAGGCCGAAAGAGCCGCTGCGCGCCGCCGTTCGACCGTGCGCGAGAAGGTGAGCTTCCTGGCGACCGCCCAGCCTGAAGCACCCGCCCCCGCCACGCCCAGCCAGCCTGAGCCGCCGGCGTCAGCCCCGGCCCAGTCCGCCGCCGAAACGACGACCGATACCCAGCCGCGCAAGGCCGGTTGGTGGTCGCGGCGCTTCGGCAACGGCGAGTAAGCCAGGAACTTGTAAGCCAGGAACTTGTAAGCCAAGAATTTGTAAGCAAAGCGATTTGCGAGACAGAAAAACCGCCCGGCAAAACCGGGCGGTTTTTTATTTCCGTAAAGCGATCGCTTGCGCGGTCGCGATGACAGGCGTTATCCGCGACGATCGAACAAGCGCCTGGTCGCCGGCACCAGCGCTGCGCCGAGGGCGTTCTTGACCAGGGAGCCCGCGAGGAACGGCACGATCCCGACCAGCCATGCCTTCTCGGCGCCGAGCTTGATGCCGAATGCGAGCCAGCCGAACCCTGCCGCGAGAATGATGATGTGCCCGAGCGCCATCGCGACGAACAGCAGCGGCACCGAACGATCCCAGCCGCGCTCGCTCAGCCATCCCGTGACGAAGGCGGCGGCCACGAAGCCGTAGAGGTAGCCGGCTGTCGGACCCATCAGCGGCGCAAGGCCGCCAACGGGACCGGCGAATACCGGCAATCCGATCGCCCCTTCCGCCAGATAGGCGATGATGGTGGTGCAGCCGAGGCGCCAGCCGTAGACGGCGCCGATCACCAGCACGACCAGCGTCTGCAGCGTCATGGGCACGAAAGGAAGCGGCAGGTTGATCTTGGCCGATAGCGTCAGCAGCGCCGTTCCGAGCGCGATGAGAATCAAGCTGCGCAACACCAGCGAAAACCCGGCGGCGGGCTGCGGCCACGCCACAGCGGCGAGCGGCGAATGCCTGACGGCGGCGAGCCCGGGTGTTGATCTGACTGACAAGAATATCTCCCTGAGGTGTACGAGTGTTGGGCGCGAATGGCGGTGAACCGAAGCGTTCGCGCCGCTATCGGAGCCATTTCGCGATGCGCGCGACGGCTTCGCGCATCTCGTCGGCGGAACGCGCGTAGG
>NZ_JAUYQD010000102.1 GCF_030697375.1 Rhodoferax sp.
CGCTTGAGGTGTTCCAAGAGGCTGCTTCCCTTGCTTTGGGTCATTCAATGTCCATGATTCAATAACGATGCAGGTATTGTTCCCTCAATTCCCGCTTGGACGCTCACTTGTTTGCTATCAATTTAGATGCGATTGCCCTGCCCACCGCCTGGCGTTGCGCTGCGGGCAACAGGCGGCGCACCACAAAGCCGCCTCCCAGGTCATGGGCGTGGGCCGCCAGCAACTGCGGGGAATTCAACTGCGGCGTGCTCATGCCGCGCGCTCCACCTGGGTGGTGATTTCCGTGCTCACGCTGGTCATCAGCTTGTGCACCGGGCACTTCCCCGCCACCGCCACCAGCTGAGCAAACTCGGCGTCGCTGATGGTTCCGCTGATCACCAGCTTGGTGGTGATGCGGTACACCCCGCTGCGCTCCTGGCTGTTGTCGCTGTGCACTTCGGTTCGGATATCGTCCACCGCAATGCCTTTTTTGCGGGCGAACCACAGCACGGTCAGGGCCTTGCAGGCGCCCAGGGCTGCGTCGTACAAATCGTGCGGGCTGGGGCCTTCGTCCGCGCCACCTTCGGCGGCGGACACATCGGCGTTGAGTTGGTGGTCGCGGATGCGGATGGTTTGGGCCAGCAGGGCGCCGGGCTTGTGTTGCACGTCAATGGGCATGTTGGTTTTCCTGCGTTTGGGATGCGTTGTTTCCAGTGTAAGCCGGGCACTGCGCCATCGGCTGTTTGGCGAACAACCCAAAGCAAGATTTCAAAAACCCCATGGTGGCCAGCACTTTGGGAGCCCGGTGCCGGGTACTCAATATCACCGCGTAAATGGAATTGCTGCCAGGTACAACCACCTTTGACAAGACGGGCTTGAGCTTGCCCTGCTCAACCAAAAACTGCCCCACCACATCGTTGATGCGCGCGATGCCGGCGCCCGCCAGGGCCAGGGCAACCACAGACGCGCTGCTGTTGACCTGTACATTGCCCTTGATATTTACCACGGTGGATGCGCCGTTCGCCTGGAAATTCCACTGGTTGTGCGTCCGGGTGGACGCGTTGGAAATCAACCTGTGCGCAGACAAGTCATCCGCGCATTTTGGCGTTCCGTGTTTCCGCAAATAAGCCGGTGAGGCATAGAGCGCACGGCCATGGCAACCCAGCGTTTGGGCCACCGAGGCCTGCGCCGGGTCTACGCCGGCACGGATCGCAATATCAATGGACTCGTCGGCCATGTCAACCACCCGGTCTTCCACCTGAAGTTCTATCGTGAGCCCCGGGTGCTGTGCGCCAAGAATGTGAAGCTTGGGGATCAAAACATACTCTGCCAGTAGCTGACTGACGCTGATACGCACCGTCCCGACAATGTGCTGTGTGCGTCCGCCAAAGCCGTCGCGCAACTGCGCATATTCATCCAGAATGCGCCGCGCATGGTCCAAAAAAATCTCCCCTTCTTCGGTCAGAGACAGGCTGTGCGTAGTCCGGTGGGCCAAGCGCAGGCCACATGCGGCTTCGATTCGCGCCATACCGCGCGAGATGCGGCTCGCGGCCACATTGCGTTCACGCGCCACCGTTGAAAACGAGTGTGCAGCGGCAATTTGCACAAACAAGGCGAAGTCGTCCAGGTTGAGTTCTTTCATGGTTGTGCATTTTCTGCACAAGCACTGTGTTCGACAAGCGGTTTCCGAAAAGCGCACGCATCGGCACAGTCTGGGTGTGCGGCCAATCCGCACGAATAACCCGAATCTCTGGAGTAAATATGCCCTTAACCCTCATCATCACCGAAGGCGTACTGCCAAAAAGCCGCCAAGCCGCCACCATTGCGCGGCTGTCCGACGCATTCCTGAAACTGCATGGCCTCGCCGGGAACAAGTTCTTCACGCCCAATGTGATTGGGCACATCTCGGAACTCCCAGCAGGAAGCACATACGCAGGAATGAACCCCGCGCAAGTAGCCATCGTGGAATGGCTGACGCCGTCCTTCGCGTTTGCCACACGCGAAATACAGAACGCCTATGTGGCCGAGGCCACCGACATCATTTTCGAGGCATGCGAGGGCAAGCAAGCACGCGAAAACATCTGGGTCAATCTCAAATACGCAGTGGATGGCATGTGGGGTATCGCCGGCAAGGCTTACACCAACGCGGAGTTGGGCGAGGCGGCCGCGAAGGGCTAGTTTTCTTGCAGGATGCGGTGTGTTTCCAGCCATGCCAACACACCGCTCACCGTCAGCACACCACAGGAAGAATTCAAATTGAAACCCATTGACCCCACCACGCAAAGCGCCCGGCCAACGCGGTTGCTCCACACCATGCTGCGGGTGAGTGACCTAGGGCGGTCTGTGCAGTTTTACACCGAACAGCTGGGAATGCGCTTGCATCGGCAAGAGCGCTACCCGGCGGGTCGCTTCACCCTGGCGTTTTTGGGCTATGAAGACGAGTGCGCCGGCGCCTGTATCGAACTGACCCACAACTGGGAGCAACCCGACTACCAGCACGGCACCGCATACGGCCACATTGCGCTGGCTGTTGTCAATGTGGCGGAGAGTTGTGCGAGCTTGCAGGCAGCAGGGGTTGCGGTGCTGCGCCCCGCAGGCCCCATGGCGGTCAGTTCACCCGACCGCAGCGCGCCAGAACACATTGCATTCATCCAAGACCCCGACGGCTACCGCATTGAGCTGGTACAGCAATCACCCCCCGCCACACTGCAAGCACCCAAGGAAACCTCCACATGCCCCTCGTACGCATAGACCTCCCCGTCCAGACGACACCCACAACCGTGCGCGCCATTGCAGACGCCGTGCACCACGCACTGGTCTCGGTGTTCGGCATACCTGTGGCAGACCGGTTTCAAACTGTCGCGCGCCGCAGTGCCGACGCAATCATATGCAGCGAAGAGTTCCTCGGCATCGCGCATTCGGACCAAGTGGTTTTTGTCCAGATCACCATGGCACCGCGTTCAGTGGAGCAGAAAAAAGCATTGTTCCTGGAAATTGCGTCAGGCATTGCGCGTGAAACTCACTTCAAGGGCAGCGACGTGATCATCAACCTCGTTGAGTCGGCGCGGGAGAACTGGAGTTTTGGCAACGGTCAGGCGCAGTTCGCCTAGTCCGGCCATGGGCTCGATGGGGCGCATCGCGCATTGGAGCCTGGTTCGCTCGGTTTTGGCACGCTAAACCAATACTTTGGCCTGCACGGTCAGTGACGCAAAACCTGAGACAGAAGACACTGGCCATGTACCGACAACAAGGCATTGGTTGCATGAGACGGGGCATGGGGCAGCGCCAGGAAGCAACACATGACAACATTCGAATTTGTGCCACAGGAAACGACCCTGCCGCCACCCGCAGAGTCGAAAATGACGCACCGGGATTTTGCGTGGCACCGGATGGACACCGGCAAAAATCTGATGGTCATCAACAGTATTTTGATGTTCGAGGGCCCGCTCGACGTGCAAAGGCTGGTCGCAACCATTGCGCACCGCCTGCCCAACTACCCACGCTTTACCCAAAAAGTGGTGACCCGCTGGGGGCAACCGCGTTGGGTGGAAGACAACCATTTCGACATCCTCTCCCACATCCAGATGGAGACGATGGGCGCCCACGTCAACGAAAAGGAACTGCGCCAGCGGCTGACCGAGATGGCGCACCTGCCGCTCGAACCCGACCGGCCGTTGTGGCACATGAGCGTCATCGACCAGGTGGGCACGGGTTATGCCATCGTGTTTCGCGTGCACCATTGCATCACCGATGGACTGGGCCTGATCCATGTGCTCAACCACCTGACCGACGACAACGACAGCCACGGCAAGGTGCCCGCCATGGCGGAGCACCCGCACCGTGCGCGCGTGACACCGCAGACGGTGTGCTCGCACCTGGCGCAGTTCATCTCCTGGGTCAAAATTGCCGCGCATGTGACGCGCCTGTCGCTGCTGTGGCCGGATGCGCGAACACGGCTCAAGCGACGGTTGACCGGCGCCAAGCAGCTGGTCTGGCTGCCGCCGCTGGAAATGGAGCGCGTGCGCATGATCTCCAAACGCATGGGGGTCACGCTCAATGACATCTGGGTCGCCGCCGTATCGGGCGCGTTGCGCCAGTACCTGAGTGAGTCGGGCGAGCAGCTTGACGGTCGCCCGATACGGGCCGCAGTGACCTTTAACCTGCGCGAAAAGACCAACGCCTTCCAGCTGGGCAACGAGTTTGGCCTGGTGGCCCTGGATTTGCCCACCAATGTGCAAGGAACACGCCAGCGCTTGGTCGAGGCCAGCCAACGCATGAACGCCATCAAGCGCTCGCACCAGCCACGGGCCACCATGGCATTCCTGTCGATTGCCGGATGCCTGCCGCGCCGACTGCAGCATTTCGCGCTTGATCTGTTCACCTCCAAGGGCTCCGTGGTGCTGACCAACATCGAGGGGCCGGCGCGCCCGCGCTATTTGGCCGGCTCCAAGATGACCGACCTGATCTGCTGGGTGCCGCAAGCCGGGCTGATGGGGGTTGGATTCGCCTTCATCTCCTATGCCGGTCAGATTCAGTTGGCGCTGTCGGTGGATACCGACCTGGTGCAGTTTCCCGAGCGTTTGATGGCGTTGACGTATGCCGCCTTTGCGCGGCTGGATCTGGACACCCGGATGCGGTCGGTGGACGGTTGTGCGCTCCATCCCGAAGCCACGGATGGGCTGCACGGTGCGCTACCCGCGCGAACTTTCAAGGAAATGCACTGATATGAATACCCCCACCGATTTTTTAAGCGTCAGCCGCCAGCTCGCCGGAAAACGGGTGCTCATCACCGGCACGACCGGGTTTTTGGCCAAAGTGCTGCTGGAAAAATTGGTCAGGGATGTGCCCGACATCAAACGCTTTGTGCTGGTCATACGCGCCAGCAAAGCCTGCACCACGGCGGCGGAGCGGTTTGAGCGCGAGATCCTGTCGTCCTCGGTTTTTGACCGGCTGCGCGAAGAGCAGCCCGAGTACCTGACGCATGTGGTGCGTGACAAATTCATCTTTGTCACCGGCGAGGTGACAGAACCCCAGTTCGGCCTGAGCCCGCAGGCGTTTGCCCAGCTCGCCGACAGCGTCGATATCGTGGTCAACTCAGCCGCCAGCGTCAATTTCCGGGAGGCCCTCGACCAGGCGCTGGAGATCAATGCCTTGTCCCTGCTGACCTTGACGGAACTCACCAAACTGGCCGGCCATATCCCCTTGGTGCATGTGTCCACCTGCTACGTCAATGGCTACAACCAAGGCGCCATGCCAGAGCAGCTGGTGGAGCCGACGGCCAAGCGGGTTCCACGCCATGCGGACGGTTATTACGAGGTGAGGGCCCTGATCGCCGAGCTGCAGCGCAAAATTGCGCTGGTAAAACGCGATTGCGCCACGGCCGCCGAGTGGCCCCAGGCCCTCACCGAGCTGGGCATCCGTGAAGCCAACCACCACGGGTGGAACGACACCTACACCTTCACCAAGTGGATCGGTGAACAAATCGCCTGCCGCGAGTTGCATGGCAAAAGCCTGACCATCGTGCGCCCCGCCATCATCGAGAGCACCTTGTGTGAACCCAAGCCCGGCTGGATTGAAGGCGTCAAAGTGGCCGACGCGCTGATCCTGGCGTATGCGCGTGGGAAAACCAAATTCTTCCCGGCCAAGCCCGATGAAATCGTCGATGTGATCCCCGCCGATTTGGTGGCCAACAGCATCATCCTGTCCATGGCCGAATCGCTGGCCAGCCCCGGGCAAACGCGCATTTACCAGTGCTGCAGCGGCGCCTCCAACCCGGTCAAAATTGGTGCGTTGATCGATATCCTCCAGACCGCCAGCCAGCGGAACTGGCAGGCGTACGAAAAATTGTTCTACAGCCCGCCGGACCACGATTTTCGCTGCGTCACCCGGCCCGTTTTCCTGGCCACGATGCGCGTCATGAAGCTGGCCCTGGGTGCCATTGCGTGGGCCAGAACAATCGTGGGCCTGAAGCCGAGTTTTGCGACGCTAGAGGCCTTCAACACCACCCACGAACTGGCGGTGGTGTTCTCGTTTTACACCTCGCCCCACTACACCTTTCAAAACACCCAACTCCAGGCGCTGGAAGCCCAGATGTGCGAGCACGACCGCCGCGTGTTTTCGGTCGATGCCCGGCAGATCGACTGGGCGGACTACATGGGGCGCATTCACCTGGCAGGCTTGAACCGTTTTGCGCTGAAAGAACGGCCCCGCACAAAAGCGCCTCTGGACCTGGTGGCACCGGACGCCGCCCACGTGGCGACTGCCAACGTGCGTTAAACCAGCCTGCCCTATTTGGCCGGGCGGTGCAGCGCGCAGATCTTGTTGCCGTCCGGGTCGCGCAAATAGGCCAGGTAGAGTTTGCCGACTCCGTTATCCCGAAAACCTGGGGGTTCTTCACAGGTGGTGCCGCCGTTGGCAATACCCGCCGCATGGAAAGCGTCCGCTTGCTCGGGGGACTGCATGGCAAAGCCGATGGTGCTGCCATTGCCGTGTGTGGCCGTCTCGCCATTGATGGGTGTGGTGATGCCGAATGTGCCCGTGGGGCTGCGGTAAAAATAGCGGGCCTTGTTGGCCACGCCCGGGCCAATGCCCAGCGTGCCCAAGAGCGCGTCGTAAAACTTCTTCGAGACCTCAAGGTCATTCACACCCAGCATCACATGACTGAACATAGCTTTCTCCGTGGGAGCCCGGCGGCGGGCGAAATAGGTTTGGTGTGCATGGTACTTATGTTTTTCTTGTTCCGTAGGCAGGCCCAAGCCACTTCAGTGGCCGTGCAACCTCTATTTGTATTGAAAAATAAACGCTTATCGTTAAAATTTCAATAATGATAAGCCGTCCATTCGAATCCACCGTCCGCCAAAAACTGCTCCAAATACCTGCCGTGGTGCTGCTGGGGCCGCGCCAGGTGGGCAAAACCACGCTGGCCCGCACCTTGGCCAAAGACTGGCCCGGCGGCGCGGTGTACCTGGACCTGGAGCGCCCCGCCGACCGCCTGCGGCTGGAAGACGCCGACACCTACCTGCGCGCCCAGCAGGGCAAGCTGGTCATCCTGGACGAGATCCACCGCGTGCCTGGCGTGTTTGAAATCTTGCGCGGCATCATCGACGACCACCGGCAAGCGGGCATTCGCAGCGGCCAGTTTTTGCTGTTGGGCTCGGCGGCGCTGGATTTGATGCGCCAATCCAGCGAAACCCTGGCCGGGCGCGTGGCCTACCTCGACATGGCCCCGCTCAACGTGGTGGAGGCCGCCGCCGCCAGCATTGCCGACAGCACCCTGTGGCTGCGCGGCGGCTTCCCCGACAGCCTGCTGGCACCCGACGACATCCAAAGCCTGGACTGGCGGCGCGACTTTATCCGCAGCTACCTGGAGCGCGACGTGCCCATGTTTGCGCCCCGCCTGCCCGCAGAGACCATCGGCCGCCTGTGGACCATGCTGGCGCACAACCAGGGCAGCGTGCTCAACCAGGCGCGCATCGCCAGCGCGCTGGGTGTGGCCAATCCCACCATCGACCGCTACATCGACCTGCTGGTGGACCTGCAGCTGGTGCGCCGCCTGCGCCCCTGGGGCGGCAATCTGGGCAAACGCCTGGTCAAATCGCCCAAGGTGTATGTGCGCGACAGCGGCCTGCTGCACGGCCTGCTGGAGCTGGAAACCCTGAATGATTTGCTGGGCCACCCGGTGTGTGGCCTGAGCTTTGAGGGCCATTGCATCGAAAACCTGATTCAGGCCGCCGGTAGTCGCCGCGTGCCCTACTTCTACCGTACCCAGGTCGGCGCGGAAATTGACCTGGTGCTGGAGAAGGGCGGCAAACCCGAGATCGCCATCGAGGTCAAACGCTCCATGGCGCCCAGCCCGGAAAAAGGTTTTGCCATTGCCTGCGACGACCTGCAGATCACGCAGCGCTACGTGGTCTACCCGGGGCAGGAGCGCATTCCCCTGCGCCATGGCGCGCAGGCGATTGGCTTGCAGGAACTGGCATCGATATTGGCGCAGGATTAGTGCCAAATGGGCCTCAAGCCCCCGTGGAATAAGCGCAAGCAGCTATTAAAAACGGAGCAAAACACCGGGCCGCTCCGCCGGACCACTTCAGCCGCAAAATAGCCCCCTCACCACGTCCTTTACCCGCCCCCTCCACCATGCGCATCCTCCACACCTCCGACTGGCATCTGGGCCAGCATTTCATGGGCAAGAGCCGCCAGGCGGAGCACCAGGCCTTGATCGACTGGCTGCTGGCCCAGGTGGAGGCGCATGCGGTGGACGCGGTGCTGATCGCGGGCGATGTGTTCGACACCGGCGCGCCCCCCAGCTATGCGCGCGAGTTGTACAGCCAGCTGGTGGTGCGGCTGCATGGCGCGGGGGTGGCCCTGCTGCTGCTCGGGGGCAACCACGATTCGGTCTCTACCTTGGGCGAGAGCCGCGCCCTGCTGGCCTGCCTGAGCGCCACCGTGGTGGCGGCGGTGGACGCTGCAGCCGATCAGCTCGTCGTGCTGCCTTTGCGCGGTGGCCAGGGGGAGGCCGGTTGCGTGGTCTGCGCCGTGCCTTTCATCCGCCCGCGCGACGTGCTGCAAAGCCAGGCCGGGCAGAGCGCCGAGGAAAAGCAGCAGTCCATGCAAGCCGCCATTCAGGCCTACTACCAGGCGGTGCATACGGCAGGCCGCGCACGCCAGGCCGAACTGCAAAACACGCTGGGCCGCACCGTGCCGCTGATTGCCACCGGCCACCTCACCACCGTGGGCGCCAGCAGCAATGAGTCGGTGCGCGAGATCTACGTGGGCTCGCTCGACGCCTTTCCCACCGCCGCCTTTCCGGCGATGGACTACATCGCGCTGGGGCACATCCACAAGCCGCAAAAAGTGGGGGGGCTGGAGCACATTCGCTACTGCGGATCGCCCATCCCGCTGGGGTTTGACGAAGCGCGGCAGCAAAAGGAAATGTTGCTGGTGGACCTGGGCGCCCACGGGCTCACGGCCGTCACGCCCCTGCTGGTGCCGCGTTTTCAGCCCCTGGTCTCCGTCAGCGGCAACCTGGCAGCGCTGGCCGACGCCATCCGCGCCGCCGCCCAGGAAGGCTCTGCCGAACAGCCCGTGTGGCTGGAGGTCACCGTGGCCGAGGACGACTACCTGGCCGACCTGCCCACGCGCATCGACGCCCTGACCCAAGGCCTGCCCGTGGAGGTGCTGCGGGTGCGCCGCCAGCGCGGCAATGCGGCGGCCAGCATGTCCGGTGCGGCCGGCGAAACCCTGGATGAACTCAGCCCCGACGACGTGTTTGCACGCCGCTTGGCGCAGGAAGAACTGGCGCCCGAGCTGCACCTGGCCCTGGGCCAGCGCTACCGCGCCGTGGTCACCAGCCTCACCGAGGGCCAGGCATGAAGATCCTGCGCCTGCGCCTGAAAAACCTCAACTCGCTCCAAGGCGAGTGGGCCATCGACTTCACCCAAGCCCCCTTTGCCGACAACAGCCTGTTCGCCATCACCGGCCCCACCGGCGCGGGTAAATCGACCCTGCTGGACGCCATCTGCCTGGCGCTGTACCACGAAACCCCGCGCCTCAAAAGCATCTCGGCCTCCAGCAACGACATCATGACGCGCCACACCGTGGACTGCCTGGCCGAGGTGGAGTTTGAAGTGAAGGGCGCCGTGTACCGCGCCTTTTGGAGCCAGCGCCGCGCCCGCGACAAGGTGGACGGCGCGTTGCAGGCCCCCAAGGTGGAACTGGCCACCGGGGACGGCACGATTCTCAGCAGCCAAAGCATCGACAAGCTCAAACGCATTGCCGAGATCACCGGCCTGGACTTCCCCCGCTTCACCAAGTCCATGCTGCTGGCCCAGGGCGGCTTTGCCGCGTTTCTGAACGCCAGCGCCAACGAGCGCGCCGAGCTGCTGGAAGAACTGACCGGCACCGAGATTTATGGCGACATCTCCCGCCGCGTGTTCGAGCAGGCGCGTGAGGCCAAACAGCAGCTGGACCACCTCCAGGCCCGCGCCGAAGGTGTGGAACTGTTGACCTCGGAAGCGCGTGAGGCCATGCAAGGGGACGTGGACCGCTGGGGCCAAGAGCTGGCGGAGGTGCAAAGTGCCCACCAAAGCACCCTGGCGCAACGCCAGTGGCAGCTGAACCTGGCACACAGCGCGCAAGAGCTGCAGGCCTCGCAGACCCAGCGCACGGACGCGGCCGCTGCGCTGCAAGCCGCCGCGCCCGATCTGCAACGCCTGCTTGAGAGCGAGCCCGCACAAGCGCTGCAGCCGTTGCACCAGGCCTGGCAGCAAGCGCAAACCGCCTGCACGGAGAGCGAAACCGTGCTGGCCACGCTGCAGCGGGAGCGCCAGCGCGAAACAAGCGCGCACTACCAGCAGCACCACCTGGCCCACACCCTGGCCGGCCAGATGGCGCAGCACGCGCAAGACCAGCTCACGCTGCTGGAGGCCAAACACCTGCACCACGCCGACTTTTGCGCAGCGCACCCCCAGCGCGCCACTTTGGGCGAACGCCTGGGCAGCTGGCGCCAGCAGTTCGACCAACGCCACAAGCTGCAACACAGTCTGGCCACCCAGCAACGCGATTTGCAGGCGCTGCAAGAGGACATTGCCGAGCGCAGCCGCCAGCTCACCGCCCAGAGCGCGCTGGTGGACACCGCAGCGCGGACCCAGGCCGCCGCAGAGGCCACGCAGCAGGCGGCGCAGGCAGCCCAAGACCAGCGCCTAGCCGGGCAAACGCTCTCGGCCCTGCGTGGGCAGTGGCAGGCCGAGCAGGGCCATGCCAACCGCTGGCAACAACTGGAGGCCCGTGCCCAACAGCGCCGCGAACTCCAGCGTCAGCAGACCGCGCTGGCGGCCGAGGTGCAACAGGGCGAGGCCACCCTCGCGCAGCAACAGGCCACGGTGCTGGCGCTGCGCGAGCAGCACAAGGCGCTCAAAGAGCAGGTGGCAGACAAGCAAAAACTGCTGGACCAAGAACGCCGCATCCAAAGCCTGGACGCCCACCGCCTGGCCCTGCAGCCGGGCGAAGCCTGCCCCCTGTGCGGGGCGCTGGAGCACCCGGCCATTGCGGCCTACCAGGCCCTCGACGTGTCCGCCACCGCCAGCGCCTTGCAACAAAAACAAGACGCGCTGGAGCAATTGGTGAACCAAGGCCAGAGCGCCGCCGCCGCTTGGGCGGCCAGCAAAGCCAGCCAAACCGAGCGGCTGAACCAACAGACAAAACTCGCCCAGCAGATCAGCCAGTGGCAAGCCGAATGGGCCGTGTCCATCGGTCAAATCAATATCGGCCAAGTCCACGCCACCCCAGCACTCACCGACGACGCTTGGCACAGCGCCGAGATACTGGCCGCCGGGCACCAGGCTTGCGCGCAGGCACTCGCCCAACGGGCCCACGACCTGCAAGCCGCGGATGAGGGGGAGCAAACGATTCAGCGCGCCCAAGCCGCCGCCCACCAAAGCGCCCAGGCGCTGCAGGCCGCACACAACCAGCTGGCGTTATTGCAGCAAGCGGCCCACGACGCACAGGCACGCCACGCGGCCCTGGTGCAATCCGGCCAAACCCACCAGGCAGACCTCAGCGCCCTGGACGCCAGCCTGCAAGCCAGCTTGACCGAAGCCGGCTATGCGGTGCCCGCCGAGCCCACGCCCTGGCTGCAGGCGCGGGACGGAGAATGGCAGCACTGGCAACACATCCAAACTCAGTTGCACGACCTGGCCCAGGCCATCACCCGCCAGCAAACCCAGCGCGACGCCGCGCAGGCAGCAGCCCAGCTGTGGGCGCAGCGCTGGACCTACCTGCAAACCAGCGCCGACGCACTAATCAACGGACGCGCAGAAGCAAAAACGGATGCTGATGCCCATACCGAGGCACAAGCTGCGACACCAGCCGTGCCACGGCCAGAGCCGAAAGAACTTGCCCCCCACGAAATGCCCGCAGCCCTGAGCACCTGCGCCGACGAAATAGACCGCCTGACCCAGGCCATCGCGGCGTTACAGGGCCGCCACGCACAAGCGCAGGCAGCGTTTGCGCAGCAAGGCCTTGCGTTGGCCGCTGCAGAAAACGCCTGGCAGAGCGCGCTGCAAACCAGCCCTTTTGCCGACGCCTTTGCATTTGCCGCCGCCCTCTTGCCCGCGCCCGAACGCCAGCGCCTGACCTTGCTGAAAGAGTCCCTGCACTCCGCGCAAGAACGGGCAATTGCCTTGCTGCAGGCCGCCCACGAAAAACACACGCAACTGCAGGCCCAAGCGCTCACGCCCCTGGCGCCCGAAGACATCGCCGCGCAACTGGCGGCGCTAGAGGAACAGCGCAACACCTTGAGCGAGCACATCGGCGCCCAGCGTGCCCTGCTGGCCAGCGACGCGCAGCACCGAACCAACCAGCAAGCGCTGTTTGCACAAATCGTCACCCAAACCTTGGACACCGACATCTGGCAGCGCCTGGACGGCCTGATCGGCTCCGCCAAAGGCGACAAGTTCCGCAAGTTTGCCCAGGGCCTCACGCTGGACCATCTGCTGCAACTGGCCAACCGCCACCTGGCCCGCCTGCACGGCCGCTACCTGCTGCGCCGCAAGGCCACGGGCGAGCTGGAGCTGGACATCGTCGACGCCTGGCAGGGCGATGCCGTGCGCGACACACGCACCCTCTCGGGCGGCGAAGGCTTTCTGGTCAGCCTGGCCCTGGCCTTGGCGCTCTCGGACCTGGTGAGCAACAAAACCTCCATCGACTCGCTCTTCCTCGACGAAGGCTTCGGCTCGCTGGACGGCGACACCCTGGAG
>NZ_JAUYQD010000007.1 GCF_030697375.1 Rhodoferax sp.
GGCGGAGGGACGGCTCGGGTTGTTGAGATGCCGTGTGTATCGGGTGGCGTCGCCGACCCGCTCGAAGGTGTAGCGAACGATGATGGGTCCGATGAAATCGGTCTCGGCTCGCACGGTCCAGGCGTTCGGGCGATCGCTCTCGGTGACCTTCCAGTCCAGCACGACCTCGCCGCGGCGGATGTGCCATTGCTCGCGAAAACCCTCGCCGGCGTCGAGCGCGCGGTCGGCGCTGTCGATGTGGTGCGAGGCGGCCAGCCATTCCGGCCAGGAATTCGGGTTGCAGACGTAGTCGTAAACCGCCTCCGGTGGCGCATCGATCAGGATATCGTGGCGGCGTTCGAACGAATTCGACATCGGGTGCTCCTGGTCGGGCGCGCAAGGCGGTCGCGGGGTGAGGCTCGGATATCAGGCTAGCCGATCGTAGCCGCACATCGCAAATGGCGCTGCCCACAAATTAAGCAAAGGCATGTTTAGCAAGCGGCGCCACGCCACCGCCCTCGCCTGCATGGCAATCCCAAGCATCTGGCGGAGCAGAACAATTTGCGAAGCCCGCTGCTCCGCCCGCGCTGTACACAATGGCACACCGCTTGCTTCGATCGGGAAGCCGTTCTCGGCTCCCGGAGCGCAGTCAGCCATGGCGACGTCAACAACCACCAGCCTGCTTGTCGCGGAGCCGCAGCCGATCGAACTCGACTGGACCGCGACGGCGCTGGTCATCATCGACATGCAGCGCGATTTCCTCGAACCCGGCGGCTTCGGCGAAACCCTGGGCAACGACGTCTCGCAGCTGGCACGCGCCATAGCGCCCTGCGCCGACATGCTGCGCGCTGCGCGGGCAGCGGGCGTTCTGGTGGTGCATACCCGCGAGGGACATCTGCCCGATCTCACAGACGCGCCGCCGGCCAAGATCGAACGCGGCGCGCCGAGCAAGCGGATCGGCGATCCCGGACCGATGGGACGGATCCTGATCCGCGGCGAGGCCGGCCATGACATCATTGCCGAGTTGTATCCGCTCGACGACGAGATCGTGATCGACAAGCCCGGCAAGGGCGCGTTCTACGCCACCGCGTTGGGCGATATCTTGCAGAACCCCGGCATCGCCAATCTGCTGGTGTGCGGTGTCACCACCGAGGTGTGCGTCAACACCACGGTGCGCGAAGCCAACGACCGCGGCTACCGCTGCGTCGTGCTGGCGGATTGCTGCGCCTCCTACTTTCCCGAATTCCACGAGATCGGCCTGAGGATGATCAAGGCCCAGGACGGCATCTTCGGCTGGGTCAGTTCGTCCGCCGCGGTTCTCGCGGCATTGGCAACGGAGACTTCCAACCAACGGACCGTGGGGGCATCGCAATGAGCACGACAATGACGGCGAGCAAAGGCGAATTCAAACCTGCATTGTGGACGCCGGGCGACTGGAACGCGTTGTTCGGTTTCGGCACCAACATCCTCGTCAACATGCTGGTGCTGACCGGGTTGTTGCGCTTCGTGCTGAAGATGCCGGATTCGCTGGTGTTCGGCCGCATCCTGCCGGCACTCGGCCTAATGATGTGCCTCTCGACCTTCTATTACGCCTGGCTGGCCTATCGGCTCGCCCAAAAAACCGGCCGCT
>NZ_JAUYQD010000008.1 GCF_030697375.1 Rhodoferax sp.
CCCCGGCCTGATTGCAAGGCGGGCGGGCACAAGCAGGCACACACCCACGCTCGCGCTCGCGGGCATTCGCACTTCACTTATTTACTCTATAGAAAAGGATGGACAGGATGGACACTAGGACAGCAAGTGATGATGTTTCTGTCTTGATCGTGGAGATCAAACAGTTCATGCCTGAGACTTATGCGGCGATTCAAGCCAAGGCCAAGGCGATAGGGAATGAGGCGTTTGTGTGGGTGCGCCAGGGCCTGCGCGGTCATCCTGATTTCTTCTATGCCTCAGAGGATGGTCGGGTGATGGGGACGCCATTCAAGCGCCCAGGGATCATGTCTGAGCTGGAGCGGTACAGACGTCTGTACGGGGATGTAAACATTGTTTTCTTTGCAAGCGAAGGGGTGTTCTAGTGGCGCGCATTGACTACATCAAGTACAGGTTAGATAACTGGGCGTTGTGGAAGGTGCGGGAGAGTAGTGGCGGGCTGGGGTATGCCACTCAATCGGTGTTCCTGAGCGAGCCGGTCGATGGGCATAAGGAGCTGATGGGCACGATCGAAGAGACGGACGCGGTGCTGACCAATCAGGCGGTGGAGTCGCTGCGGCCGGCCAGGCAGCATCTGTATTCGACCTTGCAGCTGATCTACATCGACGGTATCGGAATCAAGGCTACAGCGCAACGCATGGGCCGCGCTGAGTCCACGATCAAGGCCAACCTGGATGCGGCTGACCATGCGCTGTCGGTGTGGTTCAGCGAGCGGACGGAGATGGCTAAAGCCAAAGATCGTTTGCTGAGGCCTCAGAAAGTAGTTTGACAACATAGACTTATTTGCTACATTTCAGGCAAGTTAGTAAAAGTGGATTCAGCAAATGGCATTCCAGAGCTTCTCTCCGAAGATGCGTCTTGCAAAGGCGTTGATCAAGGCCAAGGGGTCTAGCCATCAGTTGGCCAGTCCGGCTGAGAAAGAGCGGCGCAAGCAGGTTACGCAGGTGCGCGATGCCAAGCGCCTCGCGGAGAACCTAGCGCAGCGTGCACTTATTGAAGGTAAGAGAGCCTAGGCCCATTGCCCATCTCTGTTCATCAACCCCGCCAAACCCCTGCCAGATGCAAGTCTCGCAGGGGTTTTTCTTTTGAGGTGTCGCATGATCAATTTCAGTGTGAGGAGTGACCTCGAAGCCACTGTGTCCCAGTGGGCTCGGATTGCTGGTGATCAAATGCCCTATGCGACGGCCGTTGCGTTGACTCGAACTGCAAAGGCTGCAAAGGACGAAATTGACCGGCAATTGCCCAGTCTGATTGACCGGCCCACGCCCTACACGATGAAGGGCTTTCGACTCTACCGTGCTACAAAGCGCAAACTGTATGCTGAAGTGACCTTTCAAGAGGCATTCGGACGAGGCACAGCAGCCAGAGACTACCTGTCACCCTTGGTCTACGGTGGCGAACGCAAGCTCAAGGCATTTGAGCGCTCACTGCAGCGCACCGGGCTGTTGCCTTCAGGCTATGCGGCGGTGCCAGGCAGCGCTGCAAAGCTGGATGCCTGGGGAAACATGTCGCGAGGGCAGATCGTGCAGATCCTGTCCTACTTCAAAGCGTTCGGTGAGCAGGGCTACTCGGCCAACATCACAGACAAACGAAAGCTGGCGATGAAAGAAGGCAGAGACAAACGCACCGGACAGCGTGGCGTTGTGTATTTTGTAGGCAGGCCTGGCAATGGGCGTTTGCCATTAGGCATTTGGCAACGTACAAGCCTCGGTGCAATGGGAACGGCAATCAAACCCGTGATCATCTTCGTGTCCAAAGTTTCATACCGCCAGCGTCTGGATGTACCAGGCATTGCCAAGCGGGTGATTGACGAACGGTTTGTTGAAGAGTTGAGGCGTGCAGTAGGTGAAGCCATGCGCACCGCCATCCCCAAGCAACAGATGCAACGGCTTTGATGCCCATCAAAATTTCGGCGGGTCCTCCCCGGCCCCCACCCCCGCGAGGGTAATTCGGACCCCGACATTCGCGCCATTTCAGGTCTTTAAAAGTTGGTTCGCATGGTTCGCATTAGTTCGCACGGTTCGCACAGTTCGCAGTAAAAGGATATTTAAAAAATGGGTTTATCAGATAGTTCTCCGAAAGGTGTATCTATCAGGGAATGCGCACGTCAGCTTGGCATCAGCGATGCTGCCATCAGAAAGGCAATAAAGATCGGTCGGTGCGCGAAGTTGGACGATGGCACAGTTGATGTAGACGCTGTGCGGTCTGGTATGAGTGCTACGGCCAATCCGTTCCGTGGTGGCCAGCGCCAGGCGGGTGTATTCGGTGAGGTGCAGATCGGTGCGGTGCTTGAGGCCTCGGACGATATGGCACCCCAGACAGTATCGAAGGCACCAGCCAGCTCGGCGCCGTCAGAAAAGCCAAGCGCCCATAAGCCGCTGCTCGACGCCCGCACGCTCAGCGAGCAAACCAAAGCAGAGAAAAACCAGATCGGCTTAGCCATGCTCAAGGGCACTGTGGCCGCCATTGAGCCGATGACCCGTGCCGTGTTTGATGCCATGGTGTCAACGCGCTCTGAGCTACTGGCATTGCCCGACCGGCTCACGCCCCTGGTGACGCCCGAGTCCGATGCGGGAAAGATCCACATGATGATCGAATCCGAGGTGATGCGGATGTGCGACACCCTGCGCGACAAGCTGCAACTGTTGATTTTGCAAAACACGCCGGGCGCACCGTGAACCTCAGCGACGGTTACCACGCGGTGATGGACGCCGCAGCGCGTGCCTGGCTGCAACCCGAGCGTCTGTCGATCTCTGACTGGGCGGACAAGTATCGCATGGTGCCCAGCAAGTCATCCCCCGAGGGTGGTCAGTGGCGCACCAGCCGCACGCCGTATGCCGAAGAGGTGATGAACGAACTCAGTTCGATGTCGCGCACGCAAGAAGTCGTGATCATGGCCGCCTCCCAGGTGCTCAAAACCGAGGTGCTGCTGAACTGGATGTTCGAGTCCATCGACCAGGACCCCGGCCCCATGCTGATCGTGCAGCCCACAGAGAAGGCGGTGAAGGACTTTGTGAGCCAGCGCCTGGAGCCTGCCATCGACATGATGCCGCGCATCCGGGCCAAGATCCCTAGCGCTCGCAAGCGCGACAGCGGCAACAAGATCACCGAGAAAAACTTCCCCGGCGGCGTGCTCTACCTGGGCTGGTCAAACTCCCCCAGCGAGCTGGCCAGCAAGCCCATCAAGAAACTGGCGCTCGATGAGGTCGACCGCTACCCGGTCAGTCTGAAAGACGAAGGCAGCCCAGTCAAGCTGGCAGAGCAGCGAACCGCCAACTTTCCCCGGCGCAAGATCCTGAAGACCAGCACCCCCAAGGTACGCGGCGCCTCGGTCATCACCGATGAGTACGAGAGCAGCAGCATGGCCCAGTACTGGGTGCCATGCCCTCACTGCCATGAAATGCAGGTGTTGGAGTTCAAGAACCTGCGCTGGAAGAAAACGAAGGACGAAGACGGCAAGACGCACCACTGGCCCGACACAGCGGTCTATGTGTGCGAACACTGCGGATGTGAGATCGAAGAGCACCACAAGCCCTGGATGCTGGCCAGCAAACGGACCGGCGGCCTGGCTGAATGGCGCCACCGCCACCCCAAACGCAAAAAGCGCGGCTACCACATCAACGGCCTGTACAGCCCGGTGGGCCTGGGCTACACCTGGGCCGAGCGGGCGCAGAAGTTTATCGAGGCCAAAGACGATCCGGTCAAGATGCAGACCTTCGTGAATCTGCACGAAGGCCTCCCGTATGAGATCAATTTGGACGCAGTGCAAGCCAGCGTCTTGAAACAGCGGGGCGAAGACTACCCACTGCGCACCGTGCTGCCGGGCTATCTGGTGCTCACGCTGGGCGTGGACGTGCAGCGGGCAGGGTACTTTGCCCTGCACCTGGTGGCCTGGGGCAGGGGAGAGCGCTGCCACACCGTGGACTACACCGAGATCCCCGGCGACCCAGCCCGCAGCGAAGACTGGGAGGTCATCACCACCTACCGCCGCCGTGTCGTGCGCAATGCCTTTGGTATTGACATACGCATCAGCATGACCGCGATTGACTCGGGTGACGGTGTCACGGTGCATGAGGCCTACAAGTACGCCCGCAAATACCGGCATGACGACGTGATTGTCATCAAAGGCTACAGCCAACCCAACAAGCCGGTGCTGGGCAAACCCAGCAAACAGGACGTCAAGAACGAACGCGGCGCATTGGACAAAAACGGTGTGGACCTCTGGATGGTCGGCACCGACACCGCCAAGAGCGCCCTGTTTGCCCGTATCGATGGCGACACGCTGCACGAGCAGATGACCGACCGCATGGTGCGTTACAGCTCCAAGCTGCCGGACAGCTTCTTCGAAGGCATCACCAGCGAGTACTACGACGCGGAAACAGGTAAGTGGGAAAAGCTCCGGGCCCGAAACGAACCGCTGGACACCTGGGGCTATGCCTACGCCGCAGCCCATCACCCCCGTGTGGCCATTCACACGGCCCGGGCTGCGGACTGGGACGAACTGGAGCGCCTGCTGGAGCCACGCGTTCATGACATGTTTACCGCGCTGCCCGCACCCGCCGCCGTCACAAGCCCGGAGCCTGTGCAGACGTCTGAACAGGCCACACCGGTGGTGGCCGCTGAAACCGCCGCTGCAGCCGAATCCCCACGGGAAACGGCTGCAGCACATGAACACGACAACTGGGTGCCCGATGTGCCCGAAAACTGGTATTGAAAAGGACACCCCACCATGGCCGGATTTACCGTAGTGCAACTCGAAGCCATCGAGAAAGCCATCGCCAGCGGCACCCTCAAGGTCCGCTACGACGGCAAAGAGATCCAGTACCAGGACTTGTCATCACTCATGAATGCCCGCCGTGCCATTCGTGAAGAACTGGTGGCCATGGGCCTTCTGACCGATGCACCCACGCGCGGCATGTCCACCGTCACCGAATTCAGCCGGGACTGATCGCCATGATGGAAGAACAAGCCAAGATCGCAGGCGCCAGCAAGTTTGATCGCGCCATCGAGATCGCTTTCCCCGGCTGGGGCCTGCGCCGCTCCATTGCCCGCATGGGCCTGGAATACGCCCGCAGCTACGACGCCGCCAAAAGCGGCCGCCGCACTGCGGGTTGGCAAGCCACCGGAGGCAGCGCCAACGCCGAACTCAGCCAGGGCCTGGCCCGCATTCGCAACCGCGCCCGCGACGTGGTGCGCAACAACGAATATGCCAAACGCGCCACGGCCGTATATGCCAGCAATGTAGTCGGCTACGGCATCACCATCACCCCCGACAACGCCCGCGAGGCCGAGGAATGGCAAGCCTGGAGCGACAGCCTGGACTGCGATGCCGATGACACCGACAATTTGGGCGGCCTTTTGCGCCTGGCCGTCAGCGAGCGTTTCAGCGCCGGCGAAGTCCTGATCCGCCGCCGCTGGCGCCGCATGTCAGATGGCTACACCATCCCCCTGCAGCTCCAACTGCTGGAGCCCGACTTCCTGGACGAATCCAAGATCGGCCCCATCGGCAACAGCGGCAACTACTGCATCCTTGGCAAGGAATACGACGCCCTGGGCACCTGTGTCGCCTACTGGATATTCCCCGAGCACCCAGGCGAGCTGGCCGGCTGGAGCGCCCGCAGCTTCGAGAGCCGCCGTGTGCCCGCCAGTGAGATCATCCACTACCGCCGCCGCGACCGGCCCAGCGCCGTGCGTGGCGTCAGTGAGCTGGCCGTCAGCCTCATGCGCTACCGCGATCTGGCCGACTACCAAGACGCCGAGATGGTCCGCAAAAAAATGGAGGCCTGCGTGGTCGCCATCATCAGCAGCGACAAGCCCGACAAAGCCCTCGGCATGGCAGGCAACACGCCCGGTGTCGAGAAAATGCGCCCCGGCATGATCAGCCGGATTGGGTCCAGTGAAAGCGTCACCTTCAACAACCCCATCCCCAGTAGCGGTGGCGGCGAGTTCACCCGCCACCAATTGCACGCCCTGGCTGTCGGCGCCGGCATCACCTACGCCCAGCTCACCGGAGACATGAGCCAGGCCAACTTTGCCAGCAACCGCATGGGCCTGATCGAGTTCCGCCAAATGATCGAACAAGAGCAATGGCTCACCCTGGTGCCGCAAGTGCTGCAGCCCATCCGCAAATGGTGGCAAGAAGCCGCCGCGCTGGCCGGAGTGCCCATTGGGAAGCAAGCCAAAGACAAGATGAGCATGCCGCGCAAGGCGCAAGTCGATCCGCTCAAAGACACGCTGACCGCCAAGGAAGCCATCCGGGGTGGTGGCTACACCCTCAGCGAATGGCTGCGGGAGCAGGGCACCACGCTCGATGCCTATATCGCCGAGCGCAAAGACGAACTCCAAAAACTTAAAGCCGCCGGCATCGTCGTGGACACAGACGCGCTGGTCACCGAGCTAGGCCTCACCGGCGCCGACGCCCTCCAGCACACCGCCGACCAGTAACCCACTAACCCAAGGACGCAACATGCCAACCACAACCGCCCCTGAGGCCCGCCAGGCGCGCCGCGCCGACATGCCGCTGGCCAGCCTGCAAATGGCCGTGCGCAATTTCACCCGCGCAGATCCTGCCGCCTCCGAACCGGCCGCTGCCCCGGCTGCACGCTTTGAGATCGTATTCACCACTGGCGCACCAGTTCGCCGTTACGACTGGCAGAACGGCCGCTACTACATGGAGCAGCTCGAAGTCACGCCGGAAGCGGTCAATCTCGACCGCATGAAGCGTGGTGTCTCCTTCTTGAACTCCCACTCATCCTGGAGCCTTGAAGACATCATCGGCGTCGTTGACCAGCCGGAAATTGCCAACGGCATCGGCACCGCGCAGGCGCAGTTAAGCCGTCGGGAAAGCGTGCGCGGAATTGTCCAGGACATGGAGGACAGGGTCATCCGCCACGTCTCGGTGGGTTATGCCCGCGACGCCATTGAGATGGTCGCCCCAAGCGAAGCTACCGGCATGTGGATCTACCGCGTTACCCGGTGGACTCCGGTGGAGGTATCCCCCGTGCCGATCCCCGCCGACATGGACAGCGAGATTCGTAGCGAAGGCGGCCGCTTGCTTGACCGAGAAGGCCGCGAACTGCGCACCTACCCCTGCGTCGTCACCGACGCAAACACCCCAGAACAACGCACTGCCGCCCCTGCAGCAATGCCACCCATCCCCACGGCGGGGAACCAAGCCGCAACCCAAACCCGTAACTTTGAAAGCGCCACCATGACACCAGAAGAAATCGCCGCAGCAGCTGCAGCAACCCTCGCCGCCCGCAGCGCCCCCGCTGCCCCCGAGCAAGCCGACGCCGCCCGTGCTGCCGGAATGCAAGCCGAGCGCACCCGCCAGACCGACATCCGCGCCGCTGTGCAAGCCGCACGCTCCACCCTGGGTGCTGATGCAGATGCACTGTCCATCCGCCTGATCGACGCAGGCACCGGCATCGACGAAGCCCGCCGCGAGATCCTCGACGCCCTCGCCAAGCGCAGTGACGCCACCGCATCGCGCGGCGCCGCCGGCAACATCGAGACCGTCCGTGACGAAACCGTCATGCGGCGTGACGGCATGGCCGAAGCCATCTCCCACCGCATGGCCCCAAGCCAGGCGCAGCTCACCGACAACGGTCGACAGTACCGCTACATGTCGCTCTCGCGCATGTCCGAGGCCATACTGCAGGCGCGGGGCGAAAACACACACAGCATGTCGCCGATGGAAATTGCTGGCCGAGCCATGACTACCGGCGATCTGCCGGCCATCATGAGCAACGTGGCCAACAAACGTCTGCGCAAGGGCTATGAAGGCGCTCTGGCCACCTATGCCAGTTGGGCGCGCCGGGCACCCAATGCTTCGAACTTCAAGAGCGTTGATGTGGTACAGATGTCTGCATCGCCAGATTTGCTCAAGGTCAATGAGCATGGTGAGTTCCAGTACGGCAAGATCAGCGACGGTAAAGAAAGCTACTCGGTTGTCACCCGGGGTCGCATCATCAATTTCACCCGCCAGATGATCATCAATGACGATCTACGCTCTCTGGACCGTGTCGTGACCGGTTTTGGAGCCAGCGGTCGGCGCTTGGAAAACCGTTTGGTGTATGCCGAGCTGACCGCAAATGCCGCCCTGGGCAACGACAGCGTTGCGCTGTTCCATGCTACCCACTCCAATCTGGCCGCCAGTGGAGCAGCCATCTCCGACACAACGCTCAATACTGCCCGCACCGCCATGCGCCTGCAAAAAGGACTGGAAGGCGAGGAGTTGGGAATCGTTCCGGCTTTCCTCATCGTTCCAGCCACCCAGGAGCAAGTGGCCTACAAGTGGACTAGCGCCAACTACGTGCCGGCCAAGGCTGGCGATACCAACGAGTTCCGCGCAGGTGGTCGCACAGCGCTTGAGCCGATTGTTGAAGCCATCTTGGATGCCACCTCCACCACCGCCTGGTATTTGGCCGCATCCGGCGATCAGACCGACACCGTGGAGTACATGTACCTCGACGGCTCGGAAGGCGTGTACCTGGAGACCGAGTACAGCTTTGACACCGACGGCATGAAGATGAAGGCGCGCCACGATTTTGCTGCCAAAGCTATCGACTATCGCGGACTCTACAAAAACCCAGGCGCCTGATAACCGTTCCCGGCGCGCTCAGCAGGCGCGCCTTCTTTCTCTTCCCCCTGTTATTCAATCCATCAGTCAGGAACTTCCCCATGAAAAACTTTGTTCAAAATGGCGACACCGTCACCCTCGTCGCCCCCTACGCCGTAGCCTCTGGTGCCGGCGTCCTGGTTGGCAGCCTGTTCGGCATCACCACCAACGCCGCCGCATCGGGCGCCGAGGTAGAGGCCAAACGCACCGGCGTGTTCACCCATGCCAAAACCTCGGCCCAAGCCTGGACCGTAGGCGCCAAGGTGTACTGGGACGACACCGCCAAAGTGTTCACCACGACCGACACCAGCAACACCCTGGTCGGCGTGGCCTACGCCGTGGCCGCCAACCCCAGTGCCACCGGCACCGTGCTGCTCGACGGCGCCATTCGCTAAGCCCGCCCGGTTGACATGTTCGACGCATCCAGCTTCATGGCCGTATTCGAAGCCCACGGCATGGCCACCCGCGCCATCCGGGCCAGCGCCCCGGCCGGTCCCGGCTTCGTGGTGGGCTTTGTGCAACCCGAGCAGCTCATCCTGGGCGACTCGGTGCACACGGCGCAGATCGAGATCGAATACGCCACCGCCGATGCGCCCACCCTCGCCCCGGGGGAAGGCCTCACCATCAGCGGCACCCTGTACCGCGTGCACAACGTGCCGCGCAAACAGGGCGACGGTACCTTCAGCCGCGCCGAACTTGAAGAGGCCAGAGCATGACCACCACCCTGATCGACCAGGCTATAGACGCTTTTGTGGCCATCGTGACCACCACGCCAGAAGCCACGGGCGGCGTGTATGAAGACCGGGCGCAGGCCTTCACGGTAGACCAGGACAAGGCCATCGACATCACCCTGCGTGAAGCCGATGGCCGCACCTTGGGCGATAACCACCCCCTGCGAAGCGTGCTGGCCACCGTGGTGCAGATTGAGTTGGCCATCTACACCCGGTCGGCCATCAACAGCGCCGGTGTAGAGCAGTCCGCCCGCAAGTTGTCCAACCCGATCTGGGCCAGTGCCCATGCCCGCCTGATGGCCGACCCCACCCTGGGCGGCCTGGCTGCACGGGTCAGCTGGAAGCGTGCCAGCTGGCGGCGCGAAAACGCTGACGGCAATGCAGGCTGGGCCAGCCACACCTACGAGATCACCCTCGCCATGCGTGAGCGCAACCTGCTCACACCCTTGTAACCCCTTTCTTGGAGCTATTCCCATGCTTTCATTTGGAGCCGGCAAACTCATTGCCATTCCCACCACCGATGCGCTGGGCAACACCATCGCCGTCCCCACCCCGGTGGCCATTGCCGTATTGCAAGACGTCTCGGTTGATTTCGATTTTGAGAAAAAAACCCTGCACGGTGAAAAGCAATTTGCCATCGCCATTGCGCGTGGCAAAGCCAAAATCAGCTGGAAGGCCAAAAGCGGCGACTTCAATGGTGCCGCCCTCGGCTCGCTGTTGCTGGGCAGCCAGCCCACCGCCAGCCGCAAAGCCATGGTCATTGACGGGGCTTACACCGTCCCGGCCGCTGCGGGCCCGTACACCATCGACATCGCGCCGCCCGATACCGGCGTCTTCGTTGCCAACCTGGGTGTCATCAGCGCCCTTACCGGCGTGCCACTCACCCGTGTTGCCAGCACCAGCACGCCTGCTACCGGTCAATACAGCCTGACGGGCGATGTCTACACCTTTGCCGCCGCCGATGCCAGCGTCCCCGTGCTTATCAGCTACGAGTACAGCGTGACCAGCAGCAGTACCAGCCAGCTCTTCAGCATCACCAACCAGCTCATGGGCTTCACCCCCAGCTTCAGCGCCATCTTCTACAACCAGTTTGCCGGCAAAACGCTGGCCATGAAGCTCAACGCCAATGTCATGGGCAAGCTGGCCCTGCCGTTCAAAAGCGATGACTTCACCATGAACGACATGGATGCCGAAGCCCACGCTGACGGATCTGGCAACGTCGGCTACATCTGCCAATACTGATCATGAGCAGCATCACCATCCATCACCCCGCGCCTGTTGCATCGGTGCCCATCGACGGTGTCGATGTACTCCTCGGCGGCGTTATCTACATCCTGCCGCCCTGCAGCCTGGCCACGCTCAAACGCCATACCAAAGGCATTGATGCCATGCAGCGCAGCAGTTTCGATTTTTCGGAGGCCTCGGTGGACACCATCCTCAACCTGGTGTTCGAGGCCTTGCGCCGCAACTACCCCGACATCACGCCCGAGTTTGTCGCCGAGCATCTGGGCCTTGACATGGTTATGGAGACCTTCCAGGCCGCCATGGATGTGTCCGGCTTGATGCGCAAGAGCAAAGCTGCAGCCACCTCAAAAGAAGCCGCCCAGGAGGGCGGCACGCTGGGGGAATCAACTGGGACCGCATCACCGCCCACATTGTGAGCGGCACGGGCTGGACGTGGCAGCACGCCCAGCACCATTGCGACCTGCCCACGTACGTCGCCCTGTGCGAGTGGTGGCAGGAAGTCCCACCTGCAGCCATCCAGCTCAGGCGCATCGCCCAATACCTGGGCATCAAACAAGACGCGCAGCCAGGCACAGCCCGCATGGCGGCACCGGAGATCTCAAAGCCCTCCGGTGAACAAGACGTGGCTATGGCCGCCGCCATGGCCGGCATCCCCGCTTTTGATGGTCGGCCCAATGACCCCATGCTGGATCTGATACCGCCAGCTCCGACTCCTTGAAATTTAAAAACGCAACACTATGAGCACTCCCAACGCAACAGGTTTTCAGGTCGGCGCCGACATCAATCCCTTTGAAGCCGCCATGCGCCGCATAGTCCAGGCCGCAAAGGGCGGCCAAACCGGTGTGGCCGATGAACTTGGGAAAATCACCACCGGCCCGCTGGCTGGGTTGAAGGTCGCATTTGCCGCCATCTCCGGCCTGCTGGCAGGCGGGTTCATGCAGGCGGCTATTTCCGAGACTGCACAAATGACCGAGAGCGCCATGGACCTGGGCCGCGCCCTGGGCGTCTCCACCAATGAGGCCAAAACCATCCAGATCGCCATGGAAGACATTGGCGCCACCACAGGGGAGTACGAGGCTGCATCCAAAAAAATGGCGCTACAGCTCAAGGAAAACGAAGCCGAGATGAACCAGATGGGTCTGGCCACCCGCGACGCGGCCGGCAATCTGCGGCCCATGAATGAGTTGATGGCCGACGGCATCAAAGTGCTGGGCACCTACAAAGAGGGTACTGATCGCGTGATGGCCTCGCAGGTACTCTTTAGTCGTGGCATTGACGCCTCCAGCAAGCTCATGCTCTACAACCAGCAGGTGCAAGATGACGCCCGCCAAACCATGGAGGAAATGGGCCTCACCGTGGGCGGGAATGCTGTTGCAGCCTGGCAAGACTACGACGCCGCCATGGACAAAGCGGGCTTTGGTATGCAGGGCATGAAAAAAGCCATTGGCGACTCCCTCATGCCAGTGATGACCACCCTGGTCAACATGTTTAACAGTGTCATGCCCGCTGCCATCGTGGTGGTGCGTGGCGCTCTCAGTGGCCTGACTGCCGGCTTCCTGTATGTCAAAAACGGCGTCCTGGTACTTTGGGAGTCCATCCAGCTCATGCTCTACAGCGTGCTGGAGCCCCTGCGTGGTCTCACCGAGGCCTTGGGCCGCGCCATGGTGGGCGACTTCTCCGGTGCGGTCAGTGCATTCAAGGGCATGGGCACCAACATGGCCAATGCCTGGAGCGGCTCCCTGGACCGCATGGCCGAAGACTCGCGCAAGACCGCCGAGCAAGTCTATGCCCTGTTCGCCCGTGACGACCAGGCTGGTAGCGGCGGTGGTCCAGGCGCCGGTGATCGCAATTACAAGGGAAAGGACAAAGACAAAGACAAGCCGCTGAGCGTCAAGGTCGAACAAGCGCCCAAAGAACCCACGGCCATGCCCACTTACGAGGCCGCCCTGAACGAACGCAAGCTGGCCTTTGAACGCGAAAACGCCCTGCGCGAATTCAGCAAACAACAGGAAATAGACTACTGGCGCGAGATCCTGTCCACCCATGAAGTCGGCAGCAAAGACCGCACCGCCATCGCCCTCAAAACGGGCAAGCTGGAGCTGGACATCCTGCGCCAAAGCGCCAAAGAAAAGCGCGAAATACAGCAACTGCACGCCGAAGACCACAAGGCCGAAACCCTGGGCTTTGTGGCCGAACTCGAAGCCCGCGCTGCCTTCGAGCGGGACATGGGCACCACCACCCAAGCCGACTACCTGGCGCGCCAAGCCAGCTTCAACCAAATGCGCCTGCAGGCTGAAATGGAATTTGTGCAGCAGAAAATTGAAGTCGCCAACCTCGACCCCGAATCCAACATCGTGGCGTTGGAGCAACTGGAAATCCAAAAGCTGGAGATCAAGCGCAAATACAAAGCACTTGAGGCAGACCTGGGGCGCCAGCAGGCCCTGGAGTCCACCGCGCAACAACGCAACATGTTCAGCAGCATCCGCTCGGGCTTTGAAAGCAGCATGGCCGGAATGATTCAGGGCACCTTGACCTTGAACAAGGGGCTGCAAGCAGTCTGGAATTCAGTCCTGCAAAGCTTCTCGCAGTTCATCGCCAAGAAGGTGGTCGCCTGGGCACTGGGTGAAACCGCCCAAACCACCGCCACCGTGGCAGGCAATGCCGTGCGCACCGAGTCCGATTGGTTCGCTGCAGCGCAGTCCGTTGCCGCCAATGTGTGGTCGGCAATTAAAAACATCGCCATCAAGGCCTGGGAGGTCGCTGCCAGCGTGTATTCGGCCCTGGCAAGCATTCCCTACGTCGGTCCCTTCATTGCCCCTGTGGCCGCCATTGCAGCCACGGGTGTGGTGATGGGCTTCGCCGCCAATATCGCCAGCGCCTCGGGCGGCTACGACATCCCTGCAGGCATAGACCCGTTGACCCAGTTGCACGAACAAGAGATGGTGCTCCCCGCCAAACACGCCAACGTCATCCGCAGCCTGGCTGACCAAGGGCCGGGGCAGGGCGGTGGCAGTAGCGGTGCATCTGCGCCACCTATTCATATCCACGGCTCACCCAATGACACCATCAAAATGAAAGACCTCGCCGTGATGATGAAGCGAATGGGCCGCAACGCGGTGTTCGTCTAATGAGCAACGTCCTGTTCCCCGCCTTTGCAGGGGTGGCCTGGCCGCTCAAGTTGTCGCCCGCCTGGAACACCAAAGTGCTGCCCACCGCCTCGGGCCGCGAGACGCGTGCTGCCTTCCAGGCCATGCCGCTGTGGTCCATCACCCTGACGTTTGAGTATCTGAGCCGCGCAGACTACCTGGCAATGTCCGGCTTCTTCATGAATATGCGCGGCATGTGGGACACCTTCCTGCTGGACGCCGGTAGCGACTCCATTGCTACAGACACCGCATTCGCTGTGGGTGATGGCACCACCAAAAATTTCCAACTCGGGCGCTTGATGGGCACCTTTGCCGAGGTGGTGCAAAACGTGGGTGTCCTCAGCGCCATCAAGGCTGCAGGCAGCGTGGTGGCACCCAGCGGCTACACGGTGGGCGCCACCGGCATTGTCAGCTTTACCGTTGCGCCGGCCAACGGCGCTGTGCTCACCTGGAGTGGCTCCTATTACTACCGCTGCCGGTTGGACCAAGACGCGGCGGATTTTGAGGAATTCATGCACCACTTTTACAGCCTCAAAACCCTGAAGCTCAAAGGCAGCCCTGGGAACAAGCTTTTATGATCATCGTCCTTAATACTCTTGCCACCCATCTTGACGGCGATGGCCCCTTCCTCTTGGCCGATCTGTACCTGATCGCCATGCCCAATGGGGTCCTTCTGCGCTGGACAAGCTTCGACGTCGATGTGTCATGGGCGGGCTACACCTGGAGCGCCAATTGCCCGGTGTTGACCCGTGGCACCACCCGTGTCGTGATCGGTGTCGAAGTGGACACACTGGACCTCACCATTGCCCCTCGGGCCTCAGACATGGTGGCGGGCTTGCCTTTGCTGGCGGCTGCGCGGTCGGGGGCGTTTGATGGTGCCAGGCTCACCCTGTACCGTGCCTTTTTGAATGCGGACCGAAGCGCCATTGGCGCCGTGATACGTTTTGTCGGGCGCTTCGCGGACGTGGATTTTGGACGGTCTGCCATGGCTGTACGCGTCAACTCGGCCGCAGAAGACTTGTCCGTTCAGCTGCCCCGCAACACCTACAGCCCCACCTGCGGCCGCACTTTGTATGCCGCTGGTTGCGATGTGTCCCGCGCCGCCAATACCGTCACCGCCACGGTGGGCGCCGGCAGCACCAGCAGCAAGATTATTTGCGCCCTGAGTGGGGCCGCAACCTGGTGGGACCAGGGGGGCATGCAGTTCACCAGCGGCGCCTTGCTGGGCACCCGGCGCACCGTCAAAAACTACGCAAGCGGGGTGCTGGCTTTGTTCTCTCCGCTGGCGGCATCGCCGGCAGTAGGCGACACCTTTGAGGTTTACCCAGGCTGCGACAAAACGCTAGAAACCTGCGAAGCCAAATTCAACAACCGAGCGAAGTTTCGCGGCTGCCCCTTCATTCCTATTGCAGAAACCGGACTATGAGCACCCTCCGTACCGCCATCGTGGCCGAAGCCCTGACCTGGCTCGAAACACCCTTCCACCACCAGGCCCGCCTCAAAGGCTGTGGCGTGGACTGCGCCAACCTGCTGGCAGGTGTATTTGCAGCCGTCGGCTTGGTCCCGGCGATTGCACTGGACGCTTACCCGCAAGACTGGCACATCCACAACGCAGAACCACGCTTTTTACGCGAGCTGTCACTGTATGCAGACCCCTTGCCTACAGGTGCCCAGGCCTTGCCGGGTGACATCGCCATGTTCCAGTACGGCCGCCACGCTGCCCACGGCGCCATTGTGACCAACTGGCCACAAGTCATCCACGCCTGGAAAGACCAGGGCCGCGTGGTGCTCACCGAGGCGGACAGCGGCCCCTTGGCGGGCCGCTTCGCTGGCCTGTGGCGCGTCAGGGGTGTTGCATGAGCGGACTCTTCGGGGGCGGTGCGCCCAACACCGCAAATGCAGAAATGCCACTGACCGGCATGTCAATCCAGAGCAGCGCTTATGGCGTCACATTGGCATTCGGTTATGGGCGCACACGCGTGTCGCCCAACCTGCTGTGGTACGGCGATTTCACAGCGGTGCCTCACACGTCATCCCAGTCCACGGGTGGCAAGGGTGGTGGTGGCGGTGGATCATCCTCTACCACCTATACCTACACCGCCTCCTATGCGCTCGCCTTGGGTGAGGCGGTGACATCGGTCAACCGGGTCTGGATAAACAAACTCGCCGCTGTCGATGTCAACACGATTTTCACCGTGTTCACCGGGGCCGACCCGCAAACGCCTTGGAGCTACCTGAGCGGTGCCCATCCGGGCGAGGCCTTGGGGTACTCTGGCATCTCGTACGTTGCGGTGGCAGGGCGCGATCTGGGGACCCATACCAACCTGTCAAACCACTCGTTTGACGTGACTTTGAAGCTGCCCCTGGGCGGCAGCGTGCACGACGCCGACCCCGGCCAAATCCTGCCCGATCTGCTGACCAATGTTGCCTACGGCGTGCCCAACTTCCCCGCCAGCCGGCTGAGCGACTTGAGTAGCTATTCTGCGTACTGCCGCGCCGCTGGACTGCTGTTGTCGCCGCTCTACGACAAGCCGCAGGCCGCAAGCCAGATCATCACCAGTCTGATGCGGCTCACCAACAGCGGTGTGTACTTCAGCGAAGGTGTCCTCAAGGTCACGCCCTATGGCGATTCCAACATCAGCGGCCATGGCGCAAGCTACACGGCCAACCTGACGCCTCTGGCAAACTTCACCGAAGATGACTTTTTGGTCAGCGGCAGCGAAGATCCGGTGCGCGTCAAACGCAATGCCATCCCCGAGACTGTCTCGGGCAGTGCAGACGCCTACAACCAGGTGACGCTGGAGATTTTGGACCGCAGCCAGGACTACCGCCCCGTGCCCGTGGTCGCCCAAGACATGGTGTCCATCGACACCATTGGTCTGCGCCCCATGTCCACCATCACCGCGCATGAGATTGCCGATGCAGCGGTGGGCCAGGCGGTCGCCAACTTGATCCTGCAGCGCGTGCTCAACATCCGCGCCACGTACGAGTGGTCAGCCGGCTGGCAGTGGTGCCGGCTGGAGCCTACCGATATTGTCAGCATCACCGAGCCCGCCCTGGGCATGGACGGCTACCCCGTGCGGATCTTGACGATTGAAGAAGACGGCGAAACCGGTGGTCTGAAATTCAGCGCGGAAGATGTGCCGTTTGGCATTGGCCACCACGTTGCCGCGCCCACGCCCACACTGGGCGGCTACGCGGTCAATCAGGCCATCCTGCCCGGGCCTACCAACACGCCTGTCATTTTTGAGCCACCCAACAGCCTGACCTCGCCCGATTTCCAGTTGTGGATAGCCGCCAGCGGCGGCGTGAACTGGGGCGGGTGCGAGGTGTGGGCATCTGATGACGGCACGTCCTACCGCCGTGTGGGCGTCATCACCAACCCAGCGCGCCACGGCACCCTGACCAGTCTGCTGTCCTCCGGGAGTGACCCGGACACCGCCCATGCCCTCAACGTAGAGTTGGGCGCCTGTCGCGGGCAACTGCTGCCAGGCACCACGGCAGACGCCGACATGGGCAACACCCTGCTGTGGGTGGACGGCGAACTGATCGCCTACGCCGGCGCCACGCTGACGGGCAGCAACGCCTACAGCCTGAGCTACTTGCGCCGGGGCATTAAAGGCACGGCCAACGCCACGCACGCCGGTGCCAGCCAGTTCGTGCACATTGACGACGCCCTATTCCGTTACACCATTGCCACCGACCGCATCGGCACCCCCATCTGGCTCAAGTTCCCGGCCTTCAACACCTTCGGCTTTTCGCTGGAGTCCCTGGCCGATGTGGATGCCTACCAGCACACTTTTGCAGGCAACAAGCCACTGGCCTTGACGGCTCTCACGGCCACAGGTGGCATGTTCCAGGTGACCCTGGCCTGGGCATTCAACGCAACGCAAATCGACCTGGACTACACGGAGATCTGGGGCGCAACCACCAATAACCGCGCCAGTGCCAACCTGCTGTCGAGCGTCAAAACACCGGCCACCACCTGGATTCACCCAGGCCTGCAACCAGCGCAAACGTGGTACTACTGGGCACGCGCGGTTGATACGTCAGGCAACAAAGGCAACCATTACCCGACAAGCGCAACCGGTGGTATTTTTGCTGCCCCCAGTTCCGACCCATCCGCTTTGCTGACCCAGCTCAAAAGCAGCATCGGCATGGGCCAGCTCGCCGCTGAACTGGTGGCGCCGATCACGCTCATGCCGCAGGCCGAGAGTGCCAACGCCATCGCAGCCCTGCAATCCGCCCTCAGCGATTGGGACATCACCAATCGCATGCAGTTTCAGGAAGCCGTTACCAACGCCACGGTCACGGTCGATCCATTGACCGGGCAAATCCAACTACTTGCCACCGCCATCGTCACCACTGATGTGGAAAGCCGATTGACGGCGGTGGAAGTCACGGCCAACGCCGACCACGGCACGCTGACCAGCACGGTGGCCACTGTCGCGGCTGTAGAGGGCAATCTGACCACCGCCCAGGGCCAGATCACCACCATGGCGGGGCAATTGGCATCTAGCGCCAGCCAGGTCTATGTCGACGAGTCAGTGGCCAACGCCACAGGCGCGCTCACGGTGACGGCCGCAAACGCAGCCTCGGCACTGGCCCAGGCCGAAATACAGTCAGCGCTTGATGCGTTTACGCAGGGCACCTCGCTGACCGCCATGACTGCGAATGTGGCCACAGCCCAAGAGCAGATCCAGACGACGGCCAATGCGCTGGAAGCGGTGGTTGTATCAAAGGCCGCGCTTATTGCCACGGTGGCGGGGCAGGGCGCGGCGATTTTGAATGAAGAGACTGTGCGGACTACTGCGGTTGCGGCCTTGGCAACACGCGCCACGGTACTTGAAGCCTTGGTCAACAGCGGGACCAGCGGCCTGGCCACCAAGGCGTCGGTGGCTTACGTGGATGCCGCCAAGGCAGACGCCATCAGCGCCAGCGCGTCCAGCATCGCTACGCTCACCTCCAGCGTGCAAACCGCCCAGACCACGGCCGACACGGGAGTCGCCAACGCCGCCGCCGCCCAGGGCACGGCCAACACCGGCGTGACCAACGCGGCTGCAGCCCTTGCCCAGGCCAACACGGCGACCACCAACGCCGCCACTGCGCAAAGCACCGCCAACACGGCGGTCACGGCCTCCAGCGCCAACGCCAGCAGCATCAACACGCTCACCTCCAGCGTGCAGACCGCCCAGGCCACCGCCGACACGGGAGTCGCCAATGCCGCCGCAGCCCAGGGCACGGCAAACACCGGCGTGAGCAATGCCGCCGCAGCCCTTGCCCAGGCCAACACGGCGACCACCAACGCCGCGACGGCGCAAAGCACCGCCAACACAGCAGTAACGGCCTCCAGCGCCAACGCCAACAGCATCAACACGCTCACCTCCAGCGTGCAAACCGCCCAGGCCACCGCCGACACGGGAGTCGCCAATGCCGCCGCAGCCCAGGGCACGGCCAACACCGGCGTGAGCAACGCGGCCGCAGCCCTCGCCCAAGCCAACACGGCGACCACCAACGCCGCCACGGCGCAGAGCACCGCCAACACGGCGGTAACGGCCTCCAGCGCCAACGCCAGCAGCATCAACACGCTGACCTCCAGCGTGCAAACCGCCCAGGCCACCGCCGACACGGGAGTCGCCAATGCCGCTGCAGCCCAGGGCACGGCCAACACCGGCGTGACCAATGCGGCCGCAGCCCTCGCACAGGCCAACACGGCGGTAACGGCCTCCAGCGCCAACGCCAGCAGTGTCAGTGCTTTGTCTGCACGGCTCGATACAGGCGACTTTGCTGACGTACAAATCCAATCGAGTGCAAATGCAAGTGCCCTGGCTGGCATGGTGGCTAAGTGGGCCGTGCAAGTGCAGACCATGGCCAACGGTCGCCGCGCCCTGGCGGGCCTTCAGTTGATTGCCGGCACGGACGGCGAGTCAGAGGTCGGCATACTGGCCGACAAACTGGTGGTGTACAAGCCGGACGGCACGGGGGCGCCTGTGCCCATCATGATCCTTGGCACAGTCAATGGCACATCAGCATTGGGCCTTGACGGCTCCCTGGTTGTCGACGGATCAGTTGTTGCGAGGTCTCTGTCAGTGCAATCACTGTCGTCAATCACCGCGACCATCGGCACCTTGCGCACCGCGACTACCGGGGCGCGCCTGGAGATACACGACAACGTCATCAAAGTGTTCGATTCAGCGAACGTGGTGCGCGTAAAAATTGGAGACCTGTCCTTATGAGCTACAGCGTGTCATTTGTGGATGCCCAGGGCAATACCGTTGATCTGTCCTCGGGGACCTGGTTCCCGCACGCTGGGGATGTGATCACAGTCACGACATCGGTCACGTTGTCATACCCAGAGCTTGCCGGAGATGAAATGCGGGTGCAGGTGTTGCCGCAAGGTCTGTCCATTGCTGGCATGATCTCCTGGACCACAAGCGGTACCAGCGTGACGGTGACAAATTCAAACTCTGGTGTCCCCGTAGACGTGATTGTTGTCGTCATGCGCAAGGGGTTGACGCTGTGAGCTTTGGTATCCGCATTCAGGGCAGCGACGGGAGCACACTGATTTCTCAGGATGTTCAAAATCAGCGCCTCATAGGCCCAATTGTGTGCAGTGCGAATTCAACACCTGGGACTGTGCTCGATGCCTGCGCCACGCACAAATGCACGTTCACGTCTGATATCACCCCGCTGGTCTACATCAAACTTCCGCCTCACACAAGCAACGGCAACGGCGGTGGAATTCTAGGGGTGACGAAAAGCGGGTCCACGTACACGGTATACGTGATCGCCGTCGGGTACACGCCATCCATTTACTACACGACCTCGTTCGCGGGCGCGCCAATTCCGGCTTTTGGAATGGCGCTTTTTGATGCCGCCGGGGTGCAGGTTTGGAATTCCGAAGATACGCTGATGAAGTCCGAGTTCCAGGTTTGGAGCAGCGACAGGGTGGCCACGGTAGCGCCGGGGTCATTGACCTTGTATTCGCGCGCAACGTACCTGAGCAATCCAAGAGCAGGCGATGTAGTCGGCGGGTTTGTGTCTGCATCAGAAGTTGTAATTGGCGATTTTGTGTCAAACCTTGCTTACGTAGTCGTTCCCATTTATTCAAAATACCTCGATAACTTCGTTTTTGCATACCCGGCGACTGTGAAGCTTGCTATGGGCCCCCCAGTTTCAAGGGTGGCTGTGTACGACGCCGCCACCGGATTCAGCTACGCAAGCAGCGCGCAATCAAATGCCGCTACCCCGGTCAACAGAAGTTCCTTTATTTTTCCCTGACCTCTAAGTCACCCCTCCTCAGGCCCCGCAAGTCGGGGCTTTTTTTCGTCACACAGAAAGGCAATAAACCATGACTTGGCAAAAAACAGGCACCACCAGCCAAACTAACGGGTTCCCCAACGTCACCGGCTCCGGCACAGCATGGGTCGATGTAGGAGTCCTCAATCCTGGGGATATTTACGCCGCACCGGATGGCAAGTTTTACGAGATCTTGAGCATCCAGAGCAACACCGGGCTGACGCTCACAGATAACTACCTAGGCTCCACCGCCAGCGGGCAGGCCTACGCCATCATCCCCATTGGTCTGCTGCCGTCCGCACTGGCACAGCAAGTCAAGGCCGCACTGACCACTGCAAACGCCGCGCTGGCATCGGCCGTGCTGTCCACCGCTGCCCAGGTCCTATCTGCCACGCAGCAGGGCAACGCACGGGCCAACATTGCGGCACTGGGCGCTGCAGACGTTGGTGCGGGTCGATTGAGCCTGTCAGTCGCAGGCAACACCAATGTCACGCTAACAGCGGCACAGGCCGCAAACCAGTTCCTGGAATTCACAGGAACGCTCACCGGCAATATCAATGTCATCGTGCCTGCAGCAGCGCGGTTGTTTTTGGTGCGCAACGCCACAAGCGGCGCCTACACGCTGACTGTAAAGACTGCCAGCGGGTCTGGTGTAGTGGCCCTGCAGGGCGGCCGGATGCTGCTCGAATGCGATGCCACTAATGTGACGGATGCCATCAGCCACATCAGGCAGGCCGGGGGCAGCATTGACGGCACGCCGGTGGGCGGCAACACACCAGCGGCGGGGGCGTTTACGGGCGTAAGCGTATACGGCCCCACAGGCTCAACACCCACAGCAGGTGTTGAGTACCGCCTCACTGCTGACCCATCGACTATCTACGGTTCGACAAAGTTTGCGTCAGGTACAGGCGAGCTACGGCACAGTGTGGGCTTTACCGGCTGGGGCGGCTACCACACGTTCTGGG
>NZ_JAUYQD010000018.1 GCF_030697375.1 Rhodoferax sp.
CTGATGCGCCGGGACGATTTGCCTTTGCTGTTTGCCTGCGTGGAGCACCAGGCCTGGGTCAAGGCCATCGAGAGCCACCTGCGGGGCGAGCGCGATACGCCGCCCGAGCTGGACCCGGCGCAGTGCCATTTCGGCGGCTGGATGCAAGGGCACGGCAGTGCCCGCCACGGGAGGAACGCAGGTTTTGCGGCGCTGGACACCTTGCACCGCCAAGCCCATGGGCTGGCGGCCGAGCTGTGCGAGCTGAAGAACCTGGGAGATGCCCCACTTGCGCTGGGGCGCCTTGGCGAGCTACGTGCACACACCCACACCCTACTGGAAAAAATCAATCTGTTTATCCAGCATAAAAGGCCTCTAGCCCTTATAGAACGTGCGTAAACAGCTATTAATTTGATAGCAAAACCGCCACCCAAAAAAGCGCTGCGTAAACGCTACACCTGCGTGACCTGCCGACGTTTGAGGAAATGCGGCACCACCAGCACACTGGCCACGATGAGCAATAGCGTGAGCGACATGGGGCGTTGCAAAAACACCCAGGCACTGCCCTCCCCGATGGAAATGGCATTGCGCAACTGGGCCTCGGCCAGGGGCCCCAGGATCATGCCAACCACCACCGGTGCGGTGGGGAAATTAAACCGCCGCATCACCAGCCCCAAAATCCCAATGGCATACAGCAAGAACAAATCGAATGCGCTTTGGCGCATACCATAAGCCCCCACCGTGGCAAAAATCAGAATGCCGGCGTACAACTGGGGCTTGGGCACCCGCAGCAACTTCACCCAAAAGCCCACCAAGGGCAGGTTCAGTACCAGCAGCATCACATTGCCGATGTACAGCGAGGCGATCAAGGCCCACACCAGTGCAGAAGAACTGGTAAATAGCTGGGGCCCGGGCTGGATGCCGTAGTTCTGAAACGCCCCCATCAAAATCGCCGTGGTATTGGACACCGGAATGCCCAAGGTCAGCAGCGGAATGAGGGCCGTCGTCACCGTGGCGTTGTTGGCCGCTTCGGGTCCGGCCACGCCTTCAATCGCTCCCTTGTTGCCAAATTCTGCTTGGTTGGCGCCCTTGGCCAGCTTCTTTTCTGTGGCGTAGCTCAAAAAGGTCGGTATCTCGGTCCCACCGGCAGGAATGCAGCCAAAGGGCGCACCGATGGCGGTTCCCCGCAACCATGCGGGAACCGAGCGCCGCCAGTCGCCAAGCGTCATGGAGACGCGGCTCATCTTGTTTTCGGACTCCACCAAGCGCCCTTCGAACAGCACCGCGTGCAAAGCCTCTGCCACCGCGAACAGCCCCACCGCCACCAGCACAATTTCCACGCCGTCGATCAGCTCGGGCACATTGCCGGTGTAGCGGGCCTGGCCGGTGATCTGGTCCATGCCGATCAGCCCCAGTGCCAGCCCGACAAACAAGGCGGTAAGCCCCCGCACCGTGCTTTGCCCCAGCACCGCGCTGACGGTGGTGAAAGCCAATAACATGAGGCAAAAATATTCGGGTGGCCCCAGCTTGACCGCGTATTCCGCCACGATGGGCGCAAACAAGGTGACAAAAATGGTGGCAAACGTGCCTGCCACAAACGAACCAATGGCGGCCGTGGCCAGCGCCGCACCGGCGCGCCCGCTCTTGGCCATCTTGTTGCCCTCCATGGCCGTGACCATGCTGGCCGTTTCGCCGGGGGTGTTGAGCAAGATGGAGGTGGTCGAGCCACCGTACATGGCCCCGTAATAGATACCGGCAAAGAAAATCATCGATGCCGTGGCCTCCACCTGCGCGGTGATGGGCAGCAACATGGCCACGGCAGTCGCCGGGCCAATGCCGGGCAACACGCCCACAGCGGTGCCCAGGGCACAACCCACAAAGGCCCACAACAGGTTGACCGGCGTGCCCGCAGTGGCAAAGCCCTGCAGCAATTGACTCCATATATCCATCATTACAGCCACCCGCTATGTGTGAGGCCAGGCAAGTTGATGGCCAAAAATTTTGTAAACATCCAATACACCGGTGCGGCAATCAGCACGCCTACCCCCAGGTCCGTCAGCCAGGGCCTCAAGCCGGGAGTGGTTTTGCCCTGGGAATTGCGCAGACCACGCGCCGCCAGCACAAAACACAGGGTGCAACTCAGAATAAAGCCCAGGGTGGTGATCAAGGCTGCATTGACCAGCATGCCCGTAGACATCCAGACAAAACCGCTCCAGTAGGGCGGCCCGTCAAAGGTCTCGTCGTCCATCTCACGAAAGCCACCGGTGCGCGCCTCAAAGACCAAAAAGGCGCCGCACACCAAGAGCGCCGACGCCACCAGCCACGGCAAGAAATTGGGGCCTACACCCGCGTAACCCGCATCCGAAGGGATGCTGACCGCACCTGCTGCCAGGCCCAAGGCCAGCAGCACCACACCCGCCCCCACCAGGGTTTGGCCATGCTGACTTTGAGCCTGTGCCATCACAACATTCCCGACAGGTGCATGATGCCGCGCAGGCTGGAAAACTCAGCGTCCACGTAGTCGTCAAAAGCCTTGCCTGTGAGCAGCGCAGGGGTCCAGGCATTCTTTGCCAGCGACTCTTGCCAGGATTTGGACTTGGTCGCCTTGACCACCATCTCGGTCAGCGCCGCGCGCTGTGCGGGGGTGATGTCGGGGGCACCGTACACGCCGCGCCAGTTGCCCAGCACCACGTCGTAGCCTTGCTCTTTCATGGTGGGAATGCTGCTGCCAGGCAGGCGCTTCTCTGCGGTCACCCCAATGGCGCGCATTTTGCCTGCCGCAATGTATTCGGCAAACTCACTCAAGCCGCTGCCACCCACGGTGACGTTGCCACCCAAAATGGCCGCCGTGGCCTCGCCGCCGCCACGGAACGCCACGTAGTTCACCTTCTTGGGGTCCACGCCCACCTTGCCTGCCAGCATGGAGGCGCAAATGTGCTCGGTGGAACCCCGCGAGCCGCCGCCCCACTTCACGCTGCCAGGGTCTTTTTTCATCTGCTCCACCACGTCTTTCATGGTTTTGAGCGGCGAATTGGCAGGCACCACAAACACGTTGTATTCACTGGTGATGCGGGCAATGGGCGTGGCCTTGTCCAGCGACACCTGGGGCTTGCCGGTGATGATGCCACCCACCATGACGGCACCCGTCATCAGCAGGGCATTGGCGTCACCCTTGTTGGAGTTGACAAACTGGGCCAGCCCAATAGTGCCTGCCGCGCCGCCCTTGTTGTCGTACTGCACGGTGTCGGCCACCTGGGCTTCGATCATCGCTTTGCCCAGCGCGCGGCCGGTGCCGTCCCAGCCGCCGCCCGGGTTGGCCGGAATCATCATCTTGAGGTTGGCGGCGGCGTGGGCCGTCAGGGGCAAGCTGCCCGCGGCAGCCAAGGCGGCCAAAGATTTCAGGAAAGTATCGCGACGCATGGGTGTATCTCCTTGTGTTGAAAACAACCCTATGATGTGGCGCGAGCCTGTCAAACGGCTGTCCAAAGCCCTAGGGAAAACACCAATACACCTGCCATGCACCTGCTCCTGATTGAAGACGACGCAGCACTTCACACCGCACTGCAACGCAGTCTGGTGCGCAGTGGCATGCGCGTGGAAGTGTGCAGCGACGGGCAACGCGCACTGGCGTTGTGGAAGGCACAAACACCCGATGTGGTGGTGCTGGACCTGAGCCTGCCGGGCATGGACGGCCTGGATGTACTGCGCCAGGCCCGCCATGCGGGGCTGGACACTCCGGTGCTGATCCTCACCGCCCGGGGCACGGTGGGTGACAAGGTGCTGGGGCTCAATGCCGGCGCCGACGACTACCTGCCCAAGCCCTTTGACCTGGACGAACTCGAAGCCCGGGTGCGCGCCCTGCACCGCCGCCGCAGCGCCGCCGCACCCGATACCAGCAGCCACAGCGTGCAGTGGGGGCAGCTGCGTTATGACCGGGACAACGGTGCGATCTACCACCAGCACCAACTGATGGACCTCACCCCGCGCGAACTCACCTTGCTCAGCGTGCTCATGGCCAAACAGGGCCAGGCCATCGCCAAAGAGCGCTTGTTTGAATTGGTGTTTCCGGGCGAGGCCCATGTGCAGTACGAAGCGATTGAAGTGGTGGTGTACCGCTTGCGCAAAAAGCTGAGCCCTACCGGGGTGACCCTGACCACCCTGCGCGGCCTGGGCTACCTGCTCAAACGCGACAGCTGATATGGCCCCCTCTCCCGCAGCTCCCGCACGGTCTTTGCGCAGGCAGTTGTTGGTCGGCATTTTGGTGCCCATCGGCCTGTTTGTGGTGATGGACACCTTCAGCCTGTACCGCCAGGCCTTGGGCGCGGTCAACATTGCTTACGACCGCACCCTGCTGGCGTCGGCCAAGGCCATAGGTGAGTTGCTGGAGGTGGACGGTGAGGGCCCCCAGGCACAGATCCACGCGAAAATCCCCTACTCCGCACTAGAACCCTTTGAAGCCGACAACCGCAGCCGCATGGCCTACCGGGTGTCGGATGCCAAAGGGCAGTGGATCGACGGTGCGCAGGACCTGCCCACCTGGACCGGCACCCTGCCCAACCAGGGCCCGTACGCCGCCCTGGTGGACTTTTATGACGACCAATTCCGGGGCGACCCGGTGCGGGTGGCAGTGCTGCTGCAGCCGGTGGCCAGCGGGCGCGGGCGCGCCATGGCCACGGTGCAGGTGGCCGAAACACTGGAACTGCGGCACACACTGGCCCGCCAGATTTTGCTGGACACCCTGCAACGCCAGGCCCTGCTCATCAGCGTCATCACCCTGGCAGTGCTGATCGTGGTGCACCGGGTCACCCAACCCGTGCGGCGCCTGAGCCTGCGCCTGAGCCAACGCAACGAGGACGACCTGACCCCCATCGCCGCGCCCGACCTGCCGCTGGAAATCCGCCCTTTGAGCGACGCCACCAACCAGGTCATGCTGCGCCTGCAGCACCTGCTAGACCACCAAAAGCGCTTTGTCCGCGACGCTGCCCACCAGTTGCGCACGCCGCTGGCTGTGCTGAAAGTGCAGGTGCAATCCGCCTTGCGGGGCGACATTTCCGCCCAGGACGCACTGGCCGAAATCCAGGTCACCGTGGACCGGGCCACCGTGCTGGCCAACCAGATGCTGTCGCTGGCCAAGGTGGAGCAGTTGCGCCAGCAGCAAGACCTCTCGTCCATGGACTTTGCCGACGCCGTGCGTGCCGTGGCGCTGGACGTGTCGCCACTGATGGCTGACAAAGACCTGGATTTTGAGCTGATCGCCCAACCCTGCCCGGTGCTGGCGCACGACTGGATGCTGCGCGAGCTGGTGCGCAATGTGCTGCACAACGCCATTCGCCATACGCCCCCCCAAGGCCAGCTCACCATCCACATCCGCCCGGAACAGGGCATGGCGCAACTGCTGATCCGCGACAGCGGCCCCGGCATCACCGAAGACCTGCGTTTGCGCCTGTTCCAGCCCTTTGCCAGCGGCCATGCGGGGTCGGGCTCGGGCCTGGGCCTGACCATTGCGCGTGAAATTGTGGTGGCACTGGGCGGCACCATCACGCTGCACAACCGCCTGCAAGGCCAGGCCATCACCGGGCTGGACGCTTGCGTGCGCCTTCCTTTAACCCCTGACACTTGACCCCCTGGACACCGAAGCATGGACAAAACCCGTATCGACAAATGGCTGTGGGCCGCGCGTTTTTTCAAAACCCGCTCCCTGGCCACCGACGAAGTCAACAAAGGCCATGTGCAGATGGAGGGCCACGACATCAAACCCGCCCGGGAGGTGCGCGTGGGCGATGTGATCACCGTGGTGCAAGGCAAGGTACCGCGCACCGTGGTGGTGAAAGGCATCAGCGAGCAACGTGGCCCCGCACCGGTAGCGCAACTGCTGTACGAAGAAACCCCCGAGAGCGTGCAAAAACGTGCACTGCTGGCGGAGCGCAACCGTTTGGGCCCTGAGCCTGCCCTGGCCATCGAACATGGCCGCCCCACCAAACGGGACCGCCGGGACCTGCAAAAGAACTGGAATGACCGCTGGAGTGCATCCATCGATTGATGTCAGCCCCAGTGTGGTGCGTACGCCTGCAGGTGCTGCACCAATTTTGTTGCATCTGCCACATGGCGGGGCACCCCTTCGCCGCTGCAGGGCCCAATAACTGGCACGAGTTTCGCTTTGGTGCACTCTATTAGCAATAAAGGAATATGCACCATGTCGGGATTTCGCAGTTTTTTGAAGAGCGGCCATTCGCCCACCCTCTTTGCAGCATTTTTGTATTTTGCGTTTTCATGCTGCATCTGGGTGCTCAACGGCGCCATGGCCCCGTTTATCTCGGAAACCTTTGGCCTGAGCCCCGCGCAAAAGGGCTTGATGCTGTCGGTGCCCATCCTGGCCGGCGCGCTGATGCGCTTTCCACTGGGCATCTTGTCGCAGTACATCGGCCGCAAGAAAGCCACCTTGGTCGAGATGGGCCTGATCGCCGTGGCCATGCTGTTTGGCTTTTTCTTTGTGCACAGCTTCAACGACCTGCTGGCCATGGGCGTGCTGCTGGGCATCGCCGGTGCCAGTTTTGGTGTGGCACTGTCGCTGGGAGCAGGCTCCTTTCCGGCCAAGCACAAAGGCCTGGCCATGGGCTTGGTGGGCGCCGGCAACGTGGGCACGGCGGTGTCGGTGCTGATTGCGCCCCCGCTGGCGCAGGCCTTTGGCTGGGTCACGGTCTATGGTTTGGCGGCCATCGCCATCTGCATTCCCATGGTGGTGATGATTGTGTTTGCCAAGGAGCCGGACGACCTGGACGCCCATGCCACCTTCAAAGAGCATATTGCCTGCCTGTTTGAGAAAGACGGCTGGGCTTTCAGCCTGATTTACGCCATCACCTTTGGCGGCTTCATCGGCTTGGCCACCTTCTTGCCCACCTACTACTACGACCAGTTTGGCGTGAGCAAGGTGCAAGCGGGCCAGTTGACCATGCTGGCGGCCTTTATGGGTGCGGCGCTGCGCGTGTTTGGCGGCTGGATTTCCGACCGCTGGGGCGGCATCAACACGCTGACGCTGGTGCTGGGCTGCGTGGCCAGCACCTTGCTGCTGTGCGCCCTTGCCACCGGTTCGCTGGTGGCCACCACACTGTTGGTGATGCTGTGTTTTGCCGCTTTGGGCGCAGGCAACGGCGCACTGTTCCAATTGGTGCCCCTGCGCTGGCCACTGGCCACCGCCGTGGCGGGCTCCATGATTGGCGAGTTCGGCGCTTTGGGTGGCGGTCTGGTTCCCAACGCCATGGGCCTGTCCAAGCAGTACCTGGGCAGCTACGCCTGGGGCTTTGTGATTTTTGCGGTGCTGGCCCTGGTCATGCTGGTGATGTTGCGCGTGATGCAACTGCGCTGGACCCGCACCTGGGCTGAAAAGGGCGGCCGCGCACGCACTGCGTGACCTGACAGCCACGGGCGCGCTTACGCTTACATTTCGTAATCGCGTTCCACTTTGGCAATGCGGGTCTTGAACGCCGCATACCACTTCTGGTGGCCCTGGCGTTGCGCTTCCTGGTGTTCTGCATTGGCTTTCCACTGGCGAATGGACTCCAGATCCGTCCAGTAAGACACCGTAATCCCCACACCTTCGCGGGCCGATTCAAAGCCCAGGAAACCAGGCTGCTGGAGCGCCAGCGCCACCATTTGTTCAGACATGGCGTTGTAACCGTCGTCCCCATCGGTGCGCAGCGAGGTGAAGATCACTGCGTAATAGGGTGGTGCGGGGGTGCGGGCAATGGGTGGCATCGTTTTTTTGAAGTGTTTGATTGAAAACTGCGGATGCAGAGAAGTGTCGCCGAAAGCACCCAAGCAAGTGCCATCAAATTCCCGTTGAAAACAAAGATGCTGATTTCTTCAAAAGATGAACCTGCTCCATTCAGGTTTCACTTCAAGTTGCAGACCGTGTAAAACATCTTTCCCTTGGTGGAGGTCAAGCCAAATTTTCCAACTCCCAAGAGTTCCGAATACTGGCCGGCCAGTGACCCCGATTTAAAAATAATCTCTTTGCCAGCCGAGATACTGAACTCGCCCGACTTGTCCGCCCGGTCGGCATAACGATTCCGGCTACGAATGGTGATCGGAAAGCTCCCTGCCCCGGTGGCCGAACAGACGTAATTTCCTGGCACCAAGTCTGCGGCAGGTGAAGCGCTTGCACTCCCCTGGGGCGAGAGCATCCAATGCAAATAGCTGCGTTCGCTTCCGTCCTCATGGCGCACCACGCAGCTACCGTTTCGAAGGGCCACAATCGTGCCGGATTTGCCATTGCGGTGCGTGACCTGCTTACCGGGAACGCATTCACTTGTGTTCGTAAATTCGGCACTGTGCGCGTAAAAAGCAGCGGACAAGCCCATGCCGAGCAGCAGAGATGGAATGACTCTCATGCATTTGGCGCCCAAACCACTCAAAAAAATGACAGGCTCGGCGCAAGCAAGGTTTGACGTCAAAAACGCTGTACCGGTAGCCCAAACGTTGGTAACGCAAGCACGGAAAAACGGCTTCATGCACCCATCCTTGCAAAGTAAAAAGTTGAAACTTTATAGGTGTGAAAGCAGGGGCTGTCAAGATAAGCGACCGGAATGAACAGGCATGCGTGACATACTTGAATACAAATCTGACTGCTCATTTGACATTTCGTATGCCTCCCATCGATGGCTCAATTCTCCCTACGGCCTCCCAGGATTCAAACACCGCCTCCGCCAGCGCCCGTGTGGTGGCGCCCTATGCCCACACGCTGTGGGAGGCTGCGCGGGATGAAGGACTCTCGCAGGCCCAGATGGCCGCTGCATTGGGACGCCCGGCCATTGGGGAGTGCGATATTCCGATCAATGCCTATCTGGCCTTGCTACAGGCGGCACGGGCGCATGCGGGACCGCTGTTTGGCTGGCACCTGGGCCAGCAGGTCAAACCCACCACCTATGGTGTCAACGGCATTTTGCTGCTGGCTTGCCCCACCCTGGGCGAAGCGCTGCAGCAGGTGCTGCGCTTCGAGTCACTGGTGCATGACCTGGGCCGCTCCAGCTTCACCGCGCAAGGCGACCAGGTGGTCTACGCTTGGCGCAACGACTGCGCCACCCACCCGATGGCCGGCACGCTGGCGGAGTCGGTTTTCTCCGGCATCCACACCTGTGCACAGTGGCTGGTGGGCAAACCCATGGGAGACTTCGAAATCGCGTTCATGCACCACACCGATGCCCACACCGCCGCGCGCATCACTGAGCGGAGCGGCGCCAGGGTGCAATGGGGCGCCCCCCAGAACCGCGCCATATTTCCGGCCTCGGTTCTGGCCTGGCCGATTCCACAAGCCAACAAAACCCTGCTGCCGTTGCTGCAGCAACATGCCGACAGCCTGCTGCAAGCGCGCCATCCGCGCGAGTCGGGCATCGTGGCACAGGTGCGCCAATGCATCTCGGCCCGCCTGGGGCAAGGTGCGGTCAAGCTGGCCGATGTAGCCTGCGACCTGTGCCTGTCCACACGCACCCTGCAGCGCCGCCTGCTGGAAGCCGGGGTGGCCTACCAAGCCCTGTTGGACGCCACCCGCCATGAACTGGCCCGCCACTACCTGGCCAGCTCGGCAATGCCAGTGGCCGAAGTGGGTTTTCTGCTGGGCTTTCAGGACACGCCGGCGTTTCACCATGCATTCAAAAGCTGGGAAGGCACCGGGCCCGGCCAGTACCGCGCCTCCGTCCATGTGCATGGATAGGCCCCGGAGTGGCAGTGGCAGGTCACGCAGAACACACAGATCACGGTAAAACCGGTGAATTACCCCGGTGGGTGACAAGTGGTTACAAATTTCACGCCCAGCCTGCGGGGCTGAGGGTTTACAGCGTGACGAAATTTTGCTTCAATAATACCACATGTAATAGCACGACCGTGCTATTTTGATAGCCGCCAGTTTTCCGCCATCCGCGGCCAACTTTCGGCCGTCGCGCGATGGATCACATCCAAAACATCGCGTTCACTGTACTGCTTCACTGTTTTGCACAAGCTTGGTTGAACACCCCCATCACCCGTCGGTCCAACGGCTGGTGTAGCGAAGGCGTGTGGGCTCGAATATGCGCCTCCACCCAACGCAACAAGCTGTCAAACACACATCATTTGTCTATTCGTTCTAGAAGGAGGAAAAATGCGTAAGTCGATCAAGTCCAGTCTGTTCACGGCCGTCCTATCCCTGTTCGTGATGATGTCTTTTGCGGGGCCTGCCCAGGCGTGGGTCAACGGCGATACCAAAACGAAATACCCCATCGTATTGGTGCCTGGTGTCATGGGGTTCGATACGCTTTTTGGTTCGGTGGAGTATTTCTACAAAGTGGCGGATGGGATACGCAAGTACTCCGGCGGGCAAAAGACCTACAACGTCTCACTCTCCGCATGGATGTCCACGGAAGAACGCGGTGTTGCCCTGAAAAACGAAATCACCCGTATTCTGAAAACCCACTATGGGGTGACCGCGCTGACCGCGGCCCATAAGGTCAACATCATCGCGCACAGCCATGGTTCGACAACATCGCGGGTCGCGGCCAAGCTGATGCAAGACAACATCGCGTCGATCACCACGGTGGCCGGTCCCCACTACGGAACGCCGATGCCTGACTATGCCATCACGCTGCCCAAACCGGTGCTGATGGCCGCCATTGCTGGCATCAACGTGGCAGGCAGTGTGGTTTCGATCTTCAGCGGGCGTTTGGACTGGCTGTTTCAACAAAATGCCAATGGGGTGCTCAATGACTTCACCCAAGCGGGCATTCAACAATTCAACGCCAAATATCCCAGCGCCGGTGTACCGGTGGGTGGCAGCTATGGCAACAAAAAATACGGGGCGGATGCCACGGCCCTGGGCAAGTGGGCTGGAGACGGACAGGGCGCAGAAAAACCGGTGAGCGACCCCAATGCCATTCTCTTTTACTCCTTCACCGGCAACATCAATAACAACACCTTCACCGCACCAGGCTTTCCGTTCATCACGGACCCTGCAGACTGGGTCTTGTTGGTGATCCGAAAATTCGGCAATTGGTATGGTTACACCGGAGACGCCGACTCGTTTATTCCAGTCTCCAGTGCCCGCTTTGGCAAGACCATCTCGTCAAGCTACTGGTGGAACCATGTGGACGAGCAGAACCAGACGTTGGGACTCTTGGGCTGGGGCGTCGCCGACCCGGTGACCGTGTACCGCGCACATGCCAACCGCTTGATGCTGGCCGGCCGCTAAGTACGGCACACGACCCCCTCCACGGCGGCCCACAGGCTGCCGTGGCTTCAGCACATGAATTCGGAGGACGCAGAGTATGAGAAAGAAGCTGGTATGGGTAGGCGCCTTGTCTTGCCTGGTGGTCGGTGGTGCGGTCTGGTTTTTAACGGCGGACAGCCACGCGACGCCTGTCCAAAAAACGCCGCAAGGGGCCAACACCCCAGCGAGCGCCAACGCCATCTGGACGCAACAGCCACTTGCGCCCTCCTCCACCGTTCAACCCCTGCGGTTCACAACATGGGAGGAGTACGAAGTCCGATCGAAATACGGCAGGCTACCGGGCTCGCTCACCGGCATCAACGTCAATTGGAACATCGCGGCCAACGCGGATGGGAAACTGGTCTTGTCGGCCGACCTGGCGGCACTGTTCGAGTTTTTCCTCTCCACCCATACCGAAGAGGGGCTCGCAACATCGCTGGGCAGAATTGAAGAGTATCTCAGGGGCCTGTTGCCGGACACCGCCGCCACCGAGGCGCTGGATATTTTGCAGGCCTATTTGGAGTACAAAAAGGGACTGACCCGGTACGCCACTCCCAAAGATCGGGTTTTCACGGGAGACCCCAAAACAGACTTGATCACCACCATTGCGGATGTGAAAAATGCCCTGACTCAGCGCATCCAAGCCCGGCGCGCGTACTTGGGCACCGAGGTTGCCGATGTCCTCTTCAAAGACGACGAGGCCTACGACCTGTACACCATCCGGCGGCTCGAAATCGATGCCAACGCATCCTTGAGTTCCGTTGACAAAGAAGCGCTGCTCACCCAGGCGGAACAGCAGCTGCCCACTGCGACGCGCACCCAAATCCAGCAAGAGCGCAAGACTGCGGCCTTGAACCAGCGCATTGAGGCACTGCGGGCGCAAGGGGGCCACGAAGAGACCATCCACAACCTGCGCACCGAGTTGTACGGCGCACAGGAGGCCAATCGCCTGGCCGTTGTGGACAGTGAGCAGGCGGCGTGGATGCTGCGCCTGCAGAAGTTTCGAGAGGCCAAGGACAGTGTTTTGCGCCAAACGGCCCTCACCGCAGAGGCAAAGGCATGGTCGATCAAAGAAATTGAGCGGGCGTCGTTCAACCCGGAAGAACGCATGGAAGTCGAGATTCTGGAGTCGGTCAGGGCCCAGAACGCCAAGTCCGGCCCGCAAGGCTGAGTCACTCCGGTCTCCCGTATTTTTCAGCACGTTTTCGGCCTCTGGCCCCTGCCACACAAGCGCAGACAGCTATAAAAACAATAGCAACCAGAAGAGGGTGAGGCGGAAGTCTTGGGGTGCGCTACATTGCAGTGGCATGCAGCACTGAAAAAAACGCGAGGAGACACGCAATATGCAGACCATGAATGGAGCGGGACAAAGTGCCGCGGGTGGGTGGATAATTCGGGACGTGGCCTTGGCAACGGCAGCACCCGCCTTGGCATGTGAAAACGTGCTGGAACTGCTGGGCTTGCCGGATCTGGCTTCTTGCGTAGACGCGCAGCACGGCTCGGACGGTGCTGGAGCGTTTTTTCACATGCGGCTCCATGCGCAGCAAGCGGCACTTTGGGCCCCGGGCTATGACACGCTGTCCTTGAGTGCTGTCCTGGGGCTGGACCCGGTGAAACACACGGAAGACTTGAACCGCGAGATTGTCATTTCCATGCTGCTCGCACCGATCACTTTCGAGTTCCCCAGCGTGGAGGAGTTGTTGTCAGCGGTCCGCATCCGCTGCTATACGGTCGTTGCAGCGCGCAAGACCACTTTGGCTTTCCATACCAGCACCGCGGAGCGTCCCGAAGACTGCTGGACCTACAACGAAGACCATGGTTTCATTCTTCGCCCGGGTGTGTCGCTGATACGCGCTCTGGTTCGGGCTACGCAGCCCGAAGTGTCAGGTGCCTTGTATTCATTTTCCTGTTACCGCGCCTCGGAGTACCTCATTGTGCTGGGCATTGCACAGGAGCTGGTCCACTGCAATCCCGCGCTTTTGCTGCAATTGGAAACCCTCTGGGCCCACCGCCCCATCAAGTCGGGTGAGTTTCATGACGTGTTTCTGCGCGAACAGGGCTCCATGGAAGCCCCTGTTCCGCCCAACTACTTTGTGCCCGGGGACCGCACCTGGTTTCGCAATCCAGACGAGGCCTCTGCCGATGCCTCGGGCTTCGAAGGCTCCTGGGTCATGTACCTCGGGGGCGGCCTGTTCAACAACTTCTGGAAAACGGATGCGCCCTACACCCTGACCGACAAATGCCTGGAGATTTACCACTGGCGGCACGGCTTGTACCTGGACAGCGAGGGGGAGCCGCGTATTGACGAAGGCGTCGTGGCAGTGCGTGTGCAAGCCACCTTGCAAGACCCGCAAGAGTTGGCCCGCGTGCTGCGCATCATGCAGCGCTACCGGGAGCCCCGCGGCGTCTACACCGACGCGGGTGGCTGTATTGACACCACACGCGAGTTCGCGCGTTGGGTGTGCCCCGGGACCGCCGATCTGGTGCTTCCTGCACCCTAAGCCGCCTGCATGTCCCGCCGCCAACTCCCCATCGACGCACTCAAGGTCTTTGCATCACAACTGATTGTGCTGCACCACTTTGCAGCCTACGGGCCTTTGTCCGATGCCTTGTACGATGCCACACCACGCCTGGGCGCGTGGCTGTACGACTACGCCCGCATGGCGGTGCAGGCCTTTTTGGTACTGGGCGGTTTTCTTGCCGCCAAAAGCCTGAAGTACCAGCAGCCCCTATCCGCCCCGTCGCTGGTGAAGCTGGTGCTGCGGCGTTATGTACGGCTGGCGCCCGCGCTGGTGGCCGCCCTGGCACTGACCATGCTGTGCAGTCGCTGGGTACGGCCCTGGCTGGATACGGACTTCGTCCCGGCGGCGCCTAGCTGGGGGCAGTTTTTCGCCCATGTGCTGTTGCTCCACGGGGTGTTGGGGGTCGATTCCCTGTCTGCCGGTGTCTGGTATGTGGCCATCGACTTCCAGCTTTTTGCCCTATTTGCCACCCTTTTATGGATCGGGGGCGCCAGGGGCCAGGCTTTGGTGTGGGGGGGCATGCTGGCATCGCTGTTTGTTTTCAACCGAAACGCCGAACTTGACAATTGGGCGGTGTACTTTTTTGGTGCTTACGCTTTAGGGGCTGCCGCCTATTGGGCAGGCTCTGTGCAGCACGCGGGCCGGGCTGCGCGCCTGCTGTGGGTGCTGATGTTCGCCGGACTTGGCGCCTTGGCCTGGGATTTTCGTGGGCGCATCTTGCTGGCCCTGGGGGTGGCCTTGGTGCTGGGGCTGCTGCGGTGGCGGGAAGTTCATGCACCTGCGGCACAGCCTGCGCCCGCCCATGCTCCCAAGGGCTGGGAGCGTGGAATCGCCTTTTTAGGGACTGCTTCTTACGCGCTGTTTTTGGTGCATTTTTCTGTGCTGATGCTGGGCAACGCTTTGTTTGTGCGATGGGGTTTGCACGGTGAATCGGCTGCCGCACAAACCTTATTGGCGTGTTGGCTTGTCGCCATGGCAGCGGCAGCCCTGTTTGAGCGCTGGGTAGAGCAGCCGCTGGCCCGTCTGAGCAGCCGCTACGGACCCTAAAAATACGCCTTGCCAGCCGTTACCATTGGAATTTTCACTAATGGAGTTTTCAACATGAGCATCACCACCGTTGGCATCATTGGCGCGGGCACCATGGGTAACGGCATTGCCCAGGCCTGTGCGGTTTCGGGCATCCACGTCGTCATGGTCGATATTTCTGACGCCGCCGTGGCCAAGGGTATTGCCGCAGTGGCAGGCAGTCTGGAGCGCCTGCTCAAGAAGGAAAAAATAAGCGCCGCTGACCGTGACGCCGCCCTGGCCCGCATCCAGGGCAGCACCCGCTACGAAGACCTGCAATCGGCCCAGCTGGTGATTGAAGCGGCCACCGAAAACTACGACCTCAAAGTCAAGATCCTCAAGCAGATCGATGCCATCGTGGCGCCCGAGGTGATCATCGCCTCCAACACCTCCAGCATCTCCATCACCAAGCTGGCCGCCGTGACCAGCCGCCCGGAGAAGTTCATCGGCATGCACTTCTTCAACCCGGTGCCCATGATGGCGCTGGTGGAGATCATCCGCGGCCTGCAAACCAGCGACGCCACCCACGCCGCCGTGCAGTCCATGGCCCAGGCGCTGGGCAAAACACCCATTACCGTGAAGAACGCGCCCGGTTTTGTGGTCAACCGCATTCTGGTGCCCATGATCAACGAGGCCTTCTTTGTGCTGTCCGAAGGCTTGGCCACCCCCGAAGACATTGACGCCGGCATGAAGCTGGGCTGCAACCAGCCCATCGGCCCCTTGGCGCTGGCCGACATGGTGGGACTGGACGTGTGCCTGGCGGTGATGGAGGTCTACCTGAGCGAGTTTGGCGACAGCAAATACCGCGCCTGCCCGCTGCTCAAGGAAATGGTGGCCGCCGGTCGCCTGGGGCGCAAGACTGGCCGTGGCGTCTACCAGTACTGATGGGTCCGCCGCCTGACTGGGTTTGAGCGGCATGGTACCTCCCCAACACCTGGGCTTGGCGTGGTGGCACCAACGCTGTGCCATGCTGGCTTTGTTGTTGGTGTTGCTATTGGGGGGTGCATTCACCAAGCCTGCCCTGGCGGCCAACACCGCCGCACCACCCGCGGTGGAAGTCGGCCACTTGGGCCAAGCCCCCCTGACGCTCACCCCCTTTGTCCAGGTACTGGAAGATCCGGGCGGCACGCTCACCCTGGCGGACGTGCAGGCCCCGGCGCTGGCCGAACGTTTTGCCAGCGTGCCCGCCCCCGAGCGGCCTTTGGGCTTTGGGACCACGTCCTCGGCCTACTGGCTGAAAATCCGCTTGCACAATGGCAGTGATCAGGCACAGGCGTTGATGCTGGAAGTGGCTTATGCCCGCCTGGCGCATATCGACTTTCACCAACAGACCGAAGGCCAGACGTACCAAAGCACGGCGACCGGAAGCCTGCACCCCTTTGCCCAGCGCCCCTACCCGCACCACTTTTTTGTGCTTCCGGTGTCCCTGGCGGCACAGACCGACAAGACGGTCTACCTGCGGGTGCAGACCGCCAACACCATGAATATCCCGGCGCTGCTGTGGGCTCGCGACGCCTTTCACGCCTACGAACGCACCGACTACGTCACCCAGGCGGGTTACTTTGGCATCGTGCTCGCCATGGCGCTGTTCAACCTACTGCTGTGGATTGCCCTGCGCGATGTCAATTATTTGCTCTATGTGGGTTTTGTCAGCGCCATGGCCGTCACCATGGCGGCGCTCAACGGCATGGGCTTGGAGTTTGTCTGGAGCGAATCCCCGCAGTGGACCACATGGATCACCCTGGTCGGGCCCTCGGTCACGCTGGCCGCTCTGCTGTTGTTCACCCGACGCATGCTGGCAACACCCCGCTACGTTCCCCGGCTGGATGTGGCGCTCCAGGTTCTGGTCATTGTCAATTGCGTGCTGCCCTTGGGGCTGCTGACGGCTTTTCCACTTTTCATCAAACCCACCTTTGTGGTCATTGCGGTCGCTGCGATCCTGATTTTGGCGGCGGGATTGCTGTGCGCCTGGCAGCGCCAACGCAGTGCCTACTTTTTTGTAGCCGCCTTTGCCGTACTGTGCCTGGCCTTGATCATGGGCACGCTCAGGAGCTTCGGTATCGGCCCCAGCATGGTGGTCACCACCAACGGGATTCAACTGGGCTCGGCCATCGAAATGTTACTGCTAGCCTTCGCACTGGCCGACCGCTTCAACGTGCTGCGCCGGGAAAAAGAAGACGCGCAGGCCCAAGCTCTGGCGGCCCAGCGCGGCATGCTGGAAACCCTGCAAAGCTCTGAAAAACAACTGGAAGCCCGTGTCAACACCCGCACGGCCGAGTTGTCGGCCACCGTGCTGCGCCTGCGCCAGACGCAGCACGAACTGGTGCAGTCGGAAAAGCTGGCCTCACTGGGTTCGCTGGTGGCGGGCGTGGCCCATGAACTCAATACCCCGATTGGCAACGCCTTGCTGACGGCAACGACCTTGCAGGGGCGTATAGCGCAATTGGGCACCACCTTGGCGCGCGGCGAACTGCGCCGTTCCAGCATGGAATCCTTTGTTCAGGAAAGCGACGAGATGGCCCAACTCGTCAGCCGCTCCGTCCAGCGCGCCGCGCAGTTGATCTCCAGTTTCAAACAGGTGGCCGTGGACCAGACGTCCGAGCAGCGGCGCAAGTTCGATTTGTTGGTGCTGGTGGAAGACAACATCGCGGCGCTGCGCCCAGGTTATAGGCATGTGCCTTGGACCATTCAGGTCGATATTGCACCCGGCATTGGGTGTGACAGTTTTCCGGGCCCCCTGGGACAGGTGTGTACCAATATGGTGCAAAACGCCGCATTGCATGCTTTTCCGGGCGCGGTGGGCGGCACCCTGCGCATCAGTGCCCAGGCCAGTGAACAGGAAGTAGAGATGCACTTTGCCGACGATGGGGTCGGCATGGATGCGGACACCCTGGCGCGCGTTTTCGAACCTTTTTTCACCACCCGACTCGGGCAAGGCGGCTCGGGGCTGGGTTTGTCGGTGTCCCTGAATATCGCCAATGGTTTGCTGGGCGGCAGCCTGAGCGTTCAGTCACACCCAGGACAGGGAAGCTGCTTCACGCTCAAATTTCCACGCATTGCACCCGACATCGCGCGATAAATCCGGGTAAAAATAAATTTGCAGTAGCATGCTTTTTCCTCCACCTTTCAATTCAATTTCCAAGGAGATACCATGAAAAGACGGCTGATCTGTGCGGTACTGCTGACAATGGGTTGTGTTTCGGTCTTTGCCCAGCAAAAATTGAAAGTGGGTCTGGGCAACGAAAGCAAGGCGTTTGAGCCCCTGGTTGCTGCCATTTACAAGGAAATCGGCTTGGAGCCCGAATTTGTCATCCTGCCCTCGGAGCGCTCCCTGCGAAGCGTGGACACCGGTGATATTGATGCGGATCTCGGTCGGGTAGTCGGTGCTGCTGCGGCTTATCCCAATGCGATGGAAACAACCGAATCCATTCTGGAAATACAACTTCTTGCCGTGGTTAAAAAAGGATTCCAGCCAGAAAAGCTGTCCCTGGCCCAACTTAAAAATTACAAGCTGGGCCATATGCGCGGGACCAAAATGGCCGAAGGCGTGGTCAAGTCACTGGCAGTGGAAGCCACCCTGGCCAACACCATGCAATCCCTGTTCCAAATGGTGGCTGGGGACCGTTTTGATATTGCACTGACGACGTCCACGGCACCGGTGTCCGCCTTTCCCGAATTTGCGGGCAGCTTGACGACCTTGCCACAGCCTTTGCTGACAACGCGGGTGGTGCACATCATGAACAAAAAATGGGCCGATTACATTCCAAAATTTGACGCCGCCGTCAAGAAGATGCGGGCCGATGGCCGCCTGGCGAAATTGCTGGCGGCACGCTAAACGGCGCTGCACGGTGCGCTGGTCAACGAAGGTGTCCGCACAGGGGGAGGCCTTCGTTGCCGGGTGCAAGACACCGAAAAAAATGCCATCGACCTGCACTCCTGCACTTGACCGCATCCCCCCGAAATGGGTATCGCAGCCCGACTTCTGAAGAAGCTACACTGCGCCTATGCGCGACGTTGGAACGAAAAAAAGTATTGACTCACAGCTATTCACCAAGGCACTGCTGCAACTGTGCAAACGGCTGGAACGCGCCTGGAATTTGCCCGACATTCTGGACGCCGTCTCACCTGTGGCCGAGGATACGCTGGGTTATCCGCATGCGTGGCTGGCCATGTACGGTGAAAAGCCTGGCATCGTGTCCGTCATTACCCATATGACTTCGGGCGCTGCCTCTGAGTTGTCGCGCCTGGTGCAGTCCATTGACATCCCCATTGCCGGGGACGCCATGTTGCAAGAGATCATGACGGCGGACCATGTCGTCGTGGTGGAGGATGCGCGCACCGACCCGCGCACCAACAAACACATCGTGGCACAGCTGCACAACCGCACTATCATCAATGTGCCCCTGGTATTGGCCGAGCAACGCCTGGGTTCGCTGGGCATGGGAACCTATGGCGACGTGGAAGGGGTGCGGCCTCCTTCGCCCTGGCAGCTTGAATTCATGCAAACCGTGGCGGGCCATGTGGCGGTAGCGTTGGACCGTGTGCGTTTCATGCAAGAGCGAAAGCTGGCCGAAGACGCGCTCTACCAGGAGAAAGAACGCTTGCAGGTCACGCTGCACTCCATCAGCGACGCGGTCATCACCACCAACGCGGGCGGCGAGTTGCTCTATATCAACCCGGTGGCCGAAGTGCTGACCGGCTGGGCTCTGTGCGACGCAGTAGGGCTGCCCTACCAGCAGGTGTTTCGCTTGACGGATGCGACCCGAAACACGGCGCACCTGGACCTGGTGGCCGAGGCGATGACCGCAGCCCAAACCTTTCACTACCCGCACCTCGACCTGTGCCACCGCCAGGGTGGCAGCTACCTGGTCGATGCCGCATTTTCGCCCATTCAGGATGCAGATGGCGAAGTGCGTGGGGCCGTGTTGGTGTTTCGGGATGTCACCGAACAACACCGCATGAGCCAGGAAATGGCATTCCAGGCCACGCACGACGAGCTCACGGGCCTGGGCAACCGGCGGGCTTTTGAATTGGCGCTGGCGGCGTGCTTCGAGCGCACCCGCGACACGGCGCAACAGCATGTGGTGTGTTATTTGGATCTGGATGAATTCAAGGTGGTGAACGACACCTGCGGCCACACGGCCGGGGATGAATTGCTGCGCCAGATTGCCCGGCTGTTCACCGACGTGCTGCGCGAGGAAGACCACCTGTGCCGCATTGGGGGCGACGAGTTCGGCATCATCCTGACGCACCAAACCGTGGCCCGGGCGCTGGCGGTGGCCGAGCGCCTGCAACTCAGCCTGGCGGCCTACCGCTTTGTCTGGCGCGAACAGAGTTTTGGCGTGGGTGTGAGTATTGGCATGGTGATGCTGGACGCCCATAGCGAGAGCGTGGGTGCCCTGCTGCAGGCGGCCGACAGCGCCTGCTACGTGGCCAAGGACTCGGGGCGTGGGCGCATCCATGTGTATGCCAGCGACGACCCGGCCCTGGCGCAGCGTTATGGGGTGATGGAATGGGTGAGCCGCATTGAGCATGCGCTGCAGCACGACCGGTTTGTGTTGTACGCCCAGCCCATCGTGCCCATCGGCGCGCGCGCGGCCCACGGCCTGCACTGTGAAATTTTGCTGCGCATGTACGATGAACAGGGCGCCTTGGTGTCTCCCGGCCTGTTCATGCCCGCCGTGGAGCGTTACCACCTGGCCGCCCGCGTGGACCGCTGGGTGGTGATGCACGCGCTGCAATGGATCACCCAGCACCAGGACCAGATTGAACAGTGCTCCATCAACCTGTCGGGGCAGTCGCTGGGGGATGCGGTTTTTATGGCCTTTGTTCTACAAAGCCTGGCCGATGCCGCTTTGCCGTATGACAAAGTGTGTTTTGAAATCACCGAAACCGCCGCCATCAGCAACCTGCAAACCGCCAAGCACTTCATCGCCACCTTGCGGCAACTGGGCTGCAAATTGTCGTTGGACGATTTTGGCAGCGGGCTGTCCTCTTTTGCCTATTTGCGCAACCTGCCCGTGGACGTGCTCAAGATCGACGGGCAGTTTGTGAAAGATATTGCCACCGATCCCGTCAGCCTGGCCATGGTCAAATCGATCCATGAAATCGGCTGCCTGATGGGCAAAGAAACCGTGGCGGAGTTTGTGGAGAGTGAGGAAATCCTCAGTCTGCTGCGGGAAATTGGCGTGCATTACGCCCAAGGCTACGCGGTGGGCCGCCCCGTTCCCATCGACCAGCTGCTGGCCTCCAACAGCCCCAAAAATTAAGCCAAATAGGCCTGTAGCCCGCATGGAATATGCGCAGGCAGCTATCAAAATAAGAGCGGCTGGCAACCTTCACAGGTTGCCAGCCGCTTTTTTATGCGCCTAAATTTGCAGAATCAAACGACTTTGGCAATGGAGGCACACACGTAGTCAATGTTCTTGCTGTTCAGCGCGGCCACGCACATGCGCCCCGTGTCGGTGCCGTACACGCCAAACTCATTGCGCAGACGCACCATCTGGTCTTTGCTCAGGCCGGAGTAGCTGAACATGCCGATCTGGGTGGTGATAAAGGACATGTCTTGCTGCACACCAGCGGCCTTGAGGCCATCCACCAGTTTCTGGCGCATGGCCTTGATGCGCACCCGCATCTCACCCAGCTCTTTTTCCCACAGCGCGCGCAGCTCGGGGTTGGACAGCACCGCCGCCACGACGGCACCGCCGTGGGTGGGTGGGTTGCTGTAGTTGGTGCGGATCACGATCTTGAGCTGGGAGAGCACGCGGTCGGCTTCTTCCTTGCTCTCGCACAGGACCGACAAGGCCCCCACACGTTCGCCGTACAGGCTGAAGCTCTTGCTGAACGAGGTGGAAACGAAGAAAGTCAGTCCGGCGGCGACAAACTGGGCAATCACCGCGCCGTCTTCTTGCAAGCCGTAGCCAAAGCCTTGGTAGGCCATGTCCAAAAACGCGACCAGGCCCTTGGCCTTGACCACTGCCACCACCTGGTCCCACTGCGCGGGGGTGATGTCGTAGCCGGTGGGGTTGTGGCAGCAGGCGTGCAGCACGGCCACGGTGCCGGGGGCTGCGGCGTTCAGGTCGGCCAACATGCCGTCGAAGTCCACACCACGTTTGGCGGCGTCGTAGTAGCGGTAGCTTTCCACGGTGAAGCCGGCGTTGGTGAACAGGGCGCGGTGGTTTTCCCAGCTGGGGTCAGAGATCAGCACCTTGACGGCGGGGTTGAGCCGCTTCAGAAAGTCGGCACCAATTTTCAGGCCGCCGGTGCCGCCAATGGCTTGCACCGTGGCCACGCGGCCGGAGGTGATGGGCTCGCTGCCAGCACCAAAGACCAGTGCCTTGACGCCTGCGTCATAGGCGGCGATACCGTCAATGGGCAAATAGCCGCGGGCGGTGGGCTTGTCCATCATGGTTTTTTCTGCGGCTTGCACGCACTGCAGCAGGGGCAGCTTGCCGTTGTCGTCGTAGTACACACCCACGCCCAGGTTGACTTTGGCCGGGTTGGTGTCGGCGTTGAACTGCTCGTTCAAGCCCAAAATCGGGTCGCGGGGGGCCATTTCGACGGCGGAAAAGAGAGACATGAAAAGGGTCCTGTGAAAGTGAGGTCAGTGAAAAGGCAAGAAACACGGCACAACAGGGGATGCTGCGCGTCAATCCGGGATTTTACCGGGCACAGGGCATATGCCGCCATGCCCATCGTGCATAGGAACTTGCCTCTTGTTCACTGCACTCCCCAAGGCTTGCGCCTTTTGCGCCAACGTTTCACGCCCACCACCAGCAACACCAAGCCCGCCAGAAATGCCACAACCGGTGTCCGGTAGGCCGGAATCCAGTAGTTCACCAGACTGTTGATCAGAACCTGTTGGGCGGGCTTGTAGTCCGCAGGCATGGGCAGCACGCCATGGGTTCGGGCATAGGTGTCGTAATCGGCCTGCATGGTTTGGAACACCTCGGGCATCTGTTGCTGCAGGTCGTGGGTTTCGCCTGGGTCCTTTCGGATGTCGTACAGATGCCAGCTACCGTCGCCCATGGGTGCACCATTGGCCACCAGTTTCAGGTCGCCTTTGAACAAGGCCCGGTTGCCCGAAAGTTCATACCCCAAGGCCCGCTCCAGCGGGTGCACCCGCTGGACCTGCCCCCGCAGCAGGGGCACCAGGCTGCTACCGGTCAAAGGCTCAATCGGAAGCCCCTGGTAGCGGCTTCCGGGTGCGGGCACCTGGGCCAGGTCGAGCAGCGTGGGCACGATATCGGTCACATGGGTCAGGGCAGGGTGAATCTGGTTTTTCTGCATACCTGCCACACCCGAAATAATCATCGGTACCCGGATGCCGCCCTCCCCCGCATAGAACTTGTAGCTGTGCAATGGCGACACCGATGCACTGGCCCAGCCGGGCCCGGGAATACCGTAGGCGCCCTTGGCACCGAGTTGGTCGATGTCTTGGGTGTACTGGGTTGCCAGCCACAGCTGGGCACCAGCATAGTCCGACCCTTCGGCGCCGTTGTCCGACAGGAAGACAAACACCGTGTTGTCGTATTCACCGGTCTTTTTCAGATGGGCAATGAGTCGGCCCACCTGGTCGTCCATGGCATCGGCCATGGCGGCGTAGACCTCCATTTCGCGGGCCTGGAACTGCTTGTCTTTGTCGCTCAAATGGTCCCAGTCTCCGGCGGTGGGCATGGTACGCAGGGCGGTGTCTTTGGGGATCAGCCCCAGTGCAGCCGCCTTGTCGCGCCGGGCCTGGCGCAGGGCTGCCCAGCCTGCTTGGTACCGACCCTTGTATTTATCCACATATTCTTGGGGCGCTTGCACGGGCACATGGTTGGCCTGGAAGCCGACATAGGCAAAAAAGGGCTTGCCGGAGTGGGCACCGGACCGGATGAACTCCAAGGTCTTGTCCACAAAGAACCGGCTGGAGTAGAACTCGGCCGGCATGACGGCCTCTTGGTCGTCGGCAAACCACTCCACCTTGGCCGAGTGTGGCAGGTAGCGTTGGCTGGGGACCCAGTTGTCCGAACCGGTGTCGCCCTGAATGATGGACCGATCGAAACCCCGCTGCTTGGGCAAGTTGTAGGGCTCGGAGCCCACATTCCACTTGCCGGCAATGTAGGTGCGGTAGCCGCTGTCCCGGAGCAGGGTGGCCACGGTGACGACCCGGGTGTTCAAGGAGCCCAGGTAGCCCGGTTGGCCCAAATGCTCTGGAGGCATGGCCTCGCGCAGGTTGCCCACACCGTTGAGGTGGTTGTCCACCCCGGTCAGCAGCATGGAACGGGTCGGTGAGCAGGACGCGGCCGCATGGAAGCTGGAGAAGCGCGCCCCCTGCTGGGCCAGGGTATCAATATGGGGTGTCGCAATCTCGCCGCCAAAGGCCCCCACATCGCTAAAACCCCAGTCGTCGGCCACCAGCAAGACGATGTTCGGACGCACCGGCCCTGCGGCTATGGCAGAGGCACAGGCGCCCAAGGCGAGCGCCACACACCACATCTTGATTTTCATTTCAGGGTCTCCGGGAGCATGGGCTGCGAACCTCGCATCATAGGGATATTGTGGAACCCGTGGCCCATAAAAAAACCCGCCTGGGGGCACACCGAGGTGGCCATCAGACGGGTCTGCCGGACGGACCGGCGGGTGGTGTCTGCGCTTAAGCGCCAGCCCAGACCACGGGTTTGCGCTGCTTGAGCCAACCTTCGTACTGGCTGGCATAGGTGTCTTCGATTTTGGGGCGCTTGACCTTGAAGGTGGGCGTCACCAGGCCATTTTCCGGCGTCCAGTTGGTGGCGATCACGGCCAGGCAATCCAGTTGCTCGTGGGCCTCCAAACGCTCGTTGACGGATTTCAGGTGTTCCGCCAGGGATGTCATCATCTCGGCGCGCGCCTCAGGGGCTGCAACCCGGGTGACCGCATCGGGCGAGAGCATCACGATGCCCAGGGGTTGGGCAAAGTTGGCACCCGTGACGGCGCAGGCCTCGATATCGGGGTGGGTGACCAGCAAATCTTCAATCGGTGCGGGAGCCACGTACTTGCCCTTGCTGGTCTTGAAGATGTCCTTGACACGCCCCGTGATGCGCAGGCAGCCGTCTTTCTCGACCACACCCTTGTCACCCGTGCGCAACCAGCCATCGGGGGTGAGGGTGGCAGCGGTTTGCTCGGGGTCTTTGAAGTAACCCATCATCACCGCCGGGCAGCGCATTTGGATCTCGCCGGTCACTGCGTCGATACGGCTTTCCACCCCAGGGTAGGGCTGACCGACCGTGCTGGGACGGTAAGTGCCAGGAACCGTGGCGTGCGAAATCGCACAGTTTTCGGTCATGCCATAGCCTTCAATCATGTCCAGACCCAGGTCACGGTACCAATGCAACAAATCGGGCGGCATGGGGGCTGCGCCGCCAACGGCCAGGCGGCACTGGTCCAGGCCCAGGCCTTTTAGCAGCTTGCGGCGCACCAAGCCGCCGATCAGGGGAATGCTCAGCAAAAATTTGAGCTTGGCCGGCGGCATTTTGTGGAACACCCCTTGCTGGAATTTCACCCACAGGCGCGGCACCGAGAAAAAGATGGTGGGACGCGCGCGGTTGATATCGGCCACAAAAGTGTCCAGGGACTCGGCAAAGAAGACGTGTGCACCGTAGCGCAATGCGCCCTGCTCCACCAAAATGCGCTCGGCCACATGGGCCAGCGGCAGGTAGGACAGCATGCGTTCTTCGTTGTTGAACACCACCCGTTTGGCGCCGCTGGACAGTGCCCAGGCCATGGCCGTGAAATTCTGCATGACCCCTTTGGGGTTGCCCGTGGTGCCCGAGGTGTAGATGATGGTGGCCAGCTCTTCACCGGCGCGCTGCGTGGTACCGGCCATGGGCTTGTTGCTGGCAACCAATGTGTCCCATGACGCCGCACCTTGGATGGTAGGCGCCAAAGGCAAGGCAATCAAAGGCACGCCGGCCGGAACACCGTCCTTCAAGGCGGCAACATCGTCCAACTTGCCAACAAAACAGGCCTTGGACTCGCTGTGCTCCAGGATGTAACGCAGGGCATCGCCATTGAAAGTGGGGTAAATAGGCACCGACACATGGCCCGCCATCCAGATGGCCAGGTCCGTCAACATCCAATGCGCGCTGTTTTTCCCCAGAATGGCAATCTTGCTGCCTGCAGGCCAGCCCTGCGCCTGGATCCAACTGGCCATGCTGCGCGCTTCTTTGCCCGCCTGCCCCCAGGTGATGTCACGCACTGCACCGCCCCCCATCGGTTGCGTCATGAAAACTGCGTCTGGTCGCTCACGCTCCCACCGGTAGAAGCAAGCCAATGCCAAGTCGTCCTTATTGACTTTAATCGGATTAATCATCTGCACCTTATAAGTTGTTTGATCCGCCATATTCGCGGAAGATTCTTGGAAAAACCATAGTGTTGACCCTAATAGGGTCCTGAATAACGCGTGTTGAAGACACTTGCGCGACTGCATCGTCGTTCGATTTGCACCTATCTGTGTTGAGAAATCGCATGGATGAGGTCATTTTTTTCTGCGAAAAGTCCACCGCACACCTGTCACATGCGTTCTCGACACGGCTTTGCATGCCATGCGTAAATACCAACTCCCTACCTATTTCCTTCAAAGAGGCCCCCGTGACCGAGACCACCCACCACCGCATTTGCCCCCTGTGTGAAGCCTGTTGCGGGCTGGAAATCAAAGTAAACAGTGGCAAGGTCACCAGCATCCGTGGCCACGCCCAAGACGTATTCAGCGCGGGCTACATCTGCCCCAAGGCCGTGGCCTTGAAAGACCTGCACGAAGACCCCGACCGCCTACGCACCCCCCTGATCAAGCGCAATGGCGTGCACGTGAGCGCCACCTGGGACGAAGCCTTTGCCGAAATCGAACGCCGCCTGCCGCCCCTGATGGCCCAACATGGCCGCAACGCCACCGCCGTGGTGGTGGGCAACCCCTCGGCCCACAAAATCGGGCTACTCACCTACTTTGGCAAGCTGGCCCGCGCCCTGGGCACGAAAAACGTGTTTTCCGCGTCCACGCTGGACCAGATGCCCAAGCAGCTCTCCAGCGGCCTGATGTTTGGCCACTGGCTGTCCGTGGCCCTGCCCGACATTGCCCGCACCGACTGGCTGCTGGTCATAGGCGCCAACCCGCTGGCCAGCAATGGCAGCATGTGGACCGTGCCCGACTTCAAGGGCAAGGCCAAGGCCCTGCAGGCGCGCGGCGGCAAGCTGGTGGTGATCGACCCCCGGCGCACCGAGACCGCCGCCGTGGCCGACGAACACCACTTCATCCGCCCCGGCTCCGACGTGTTTTTGCTGGCGGCCATGGTGCATACCCTGTTTGCAGAAAATCGGGTGCACCTGGGCGCTGTGGCCGAGTGGGTGAATGGTGTGGACGAAGTGCGCGCTGCCGTGGCGCCTTTCACCCCAGACGCCGTGGCTGCGCGCTGCGGCATGGCCGCCGACACCATTCGTGCATTGGCGCGTGCGCTGGCCAGCACGCCGCGTGCGGCCGTGTACGCCCGCATAGGCACCTGCACCCAGGAATACGGCACGCTGGCCAGTTGGCTGGTGGACGTGCTCAATGTGCTGACCGGCCACCTGGACGCCCCCGGCGGCGCCATGTTTGCCAAATCCGCCGCCTTTGCCAGCAACACCGCAGGCAAGCCGGGCATCGGCAAAGGCGTGTCCACCGGGCGCCACAGCGCGCGGGTCAGCGGCGCACCCGAGGTGTATGGCGAACTGCCCATCACCTGCCTGGCCGAAGAAATTGAAACCCCGGGAGAAGGCCAGGTGCGCGCCCTCTTCACCGTGGCCACCAACCCCGTGCTCTCCTCGCCCAACGGCCCGCGCCTGGCTGCCGCGCTGGACACGCTGGATTTCATGGTCAGCATGGACATTTACCTGAACGAAACCACCCGCCACGCGGATGTGATCCTGCCGGGGCTGTCGCCTTTGGAAGACATCCACTACGACGTGGCCTTCCCGCAGCTCTCCTGGCGCAACCACTCCCGCTACAGCCCCCCGGTGCTGGCACGCCCCGAAGGCGCACCCGAGGAATGGCAAACCCTGGTGAAGCTGGCCGCCATTGCCCAGGGCAAGGGCCTGGGTACCGACGCCAATGCGCTGGACGACGCCCAGTTTGCCGAAGACGCCCAACGCCTGTTTGGCGCCCACGCCGATGCGGTCATTGCCGCCACCAGCGGCCTCAAAGGCCCGCAGCGCACACTGGAAGTTGCCCTGCGCTCCGGCCCCTACGGCGACCAGTTTGATGGATTGCTAGCCCCCACGCTTGTCGCTTCGCGTACTGCGCTGCCCCCCGAGGGGGCTAACCTTGCTTGGGGCGGCCCTGCGCCGCGGTTGTCACCCGACGGCCTGACGCTGGCCAAGGTCATGGCCTCCAACAGCTCGGGCGGCATCGACCTGGGGGAACTGCAGCCCCGCATTCCCGAGATGCTACGCACCCCCAGCGGAAAAATTGAACTGGCGCACCCCAGCCTGCTGGCAGACATGCAACGCCCCGCCGCCGACCTGGCGCGCCCCGCCCCCGAGCTGGTGATCATTGGCCGGCGCGACGTTCGCACCAACAACAGCTGGATGCACAACCTGCCGGTGCTGGCCAAAGGGCCGTTCCGCTGCACCGCGCTGGTTCACCCCCTGGATGCCACGCGGCTGAACCTGCAGGACGGTGCGTTGGCCCACATCGAAAGCAACACCTCACAAGGCCCCCGCAGTGTGCAGGCCCAGGTGCACATCAGCGAAGAGATGATGCCCGGCGTGGTCAGCCTGCCCCACGGCTGGGGCCACAACCTGCCCGGCACCCAACTGAGCTTGGCGGCCGAGCGCCCCGGCGCCAACCTGAACGCCCTGCTGGACGACCAGTGGCGCGATCCGCTCTCGGGTAACGCGGTACTGGGCGGAATACCCATCACGATGCACGCCGTGGCGTGACATGGCTGGCGGGGCTGACGTGGCTGACGTGGCTGGCGGGGCTGGTTTGGTGTTTTTTTAAGCATCAAATCAGCCTATAGCCCTTGTAGGCATTGCGTGAGTAGCTATCAATAAGGTAGCAAAAACCTCTAGGCAATCAGCTCCCTCAGCTTGCTGTAGCTATCTACCACGCCATATTTCACCTGCTCTGACGTGATCTTGGTGAAGAACTTGCGAGCGCATTCGATCTTGCTTTTCTCGATTTCTCGCAGGTCCATGCTGGACATGGAGCCCTTGGTTTCCGCCACAAAGTAAACGTGTTGCACCTTACCTTCTTGGAAGGCGATCGCCCAGTCGGGGTTGTAGTTACCCACTGGGGTAGGGATAAAGAAACCCCGAGGCAGCTTGGCATACACCACCACTTCGGCGCTAGCGTCCAGTTCACGCACAAAGCTGCGTTCATTGCCCGAATCGGTGAACACATAGTCGTATACATGGTTCTTGGTCTTGACGGCCTTGCTGAAATCCTCTTTGGCCTTGTCTTGCGTGAAGATGTCCAGCGTATATTCCTCGCCGGTTGGATCGTAGGCAATGTGCTCCACGATCACAGTGGCTTTTTGCTCATTGATGAGCCGCGCCGCCTTTTGCATAAAGTCTTCTGGATTGGTCCTGTATTGACCAAACACCGCCCGGTTAATGCCCTGGAGCACGCTGGCTATGGTTTGCCTGGTGAGCTGTGTTTCGCTTGCCATCCGCCCAATGAGGTCGTACTTCACTGCGGAATGGACTGACGCACGGTGCAAATCCGTGGTTGACTCAGTCACTTTGAACGACTCGCCCTGCTTCACCGCATCATAGGTTGCCTCGTCCACCTGCTCACCGGTGACAACGGTGTACTGCATGGGGCTGACCTTCAAGTCTTTTTCCAATATGGCCACACACTTGTCTACCAGCTCTGGGGTCTCAAAATCCACGGTATATGCCGCTTTGCGGTTAATACGACTCCACAGCGCCTTGAATTCCAACTTGTCAAAGTTGGCGTTGAGCAAATTGACCTTGGCCTTGCGGTCATCGCTAATGTCGGGCATGTGCCCATCGCTGAAAACGCTGTCGATCAAACCGAACACCTGCTCGGCATAGGCCACCAACTCCGGCGGCAACACCGCCAAAAGCCCGTCCTTCTTGGCTGCGTGGTACGCCGCGGTAATCTTGTCGGTGTCATCGGTGTAGTCATTTTTAGCCAGGTAGCGGTAAATCTGCTTGGCCATTTGCGCGGTCACGGTGATGTCTCCCGCTGCCGTTTTGAGCACCTTGCCGGTGAAATAGGACTCGTCCGCCACCCGTGGCCGCTCTGATAGACCATCGCTGATATCGCGCTGCAGCCCTGCCACAAAATCCTTGTAACTCTCGCTGGCCACCACGGTCAGCACATTGATTTGGTGCACCGTGGCTGCGTTGTCCATGCGGTCGCCCAACTGGTTCACGCTCAAGCGCAGGCCGCGCCCCACCTCTTGGCGGCGGCTCACGGTGTTGTCGCTGTGCTTCAACGTGCATATCACGAACACATTGGGGTTATCCCATCCTTCGCGCAAAGCCGAATGCGAGAAGATAAAGCGCACCGGTTCGGCAAAGGACAGCAAGCGCTCCTTGTCCTTCAAAATCAGGTCGTAGGCATCCACATCGTCCGCTTCGGTGGACTTCTTCCCCGTCTCCGGGTCCACCATGCGCTTGGTTTTCTTGTCGATGGAGAAGTAGCCGTTGTGCGTTTTGGCGGTCGCAATGCCTTGGAGATAGCGGTTGTAGGGGGTGTCTTCCAGCGTCAGCACTTCGGTCAGCTGCTGGTTGTACTCATCCTCAAACATCTGGGCGTACTCGCCGGCCACCTCCCCAGTTCCGTCGCCCGCGTCGTCATAACTGCGGTATTTGCTGACCGCGTCAATGAAAAACAGCGACAGCACCTTGATGCCCTGCGCGAACAGTGCCTGCTCTTTCTCAAAGTGGGCTTTAACTGCCTCGCGAATCTGGATGCGGCGTAAGGTGGATTCGCTGACATCACCCGTGGCCTCACCCGCCACCAGCTCATGGCCGTTGGTAAAACTCACTGTATTGGTCAGCGCATTGATGTCGGCCACCACAAAGCCACGGTATTGCTCCAAGTCGCCAGACAGGTCGAACAGGTTGCCATTGAGGGGCAGCTTTCGCAGCACGCGCTTGATGCCGTTGTTCTGCTTGATCTCCAGCTCCACCCGCGCCACCGGCGCGCTGGTGGAAACCTCAATCGATTCCAGGTACAGGTAGGCATTGGTGCCCGTCAGCCCCTTGACCGATATGCCCCGCACCGCGATTTTCTTGACCAGCTTCTGGTTGTACGCATCCAGCGCGTCCAGCCGGTGAATCTTGTTGTGCGTGGTCTTGTGCGTGGCCGAATACCGCAACACCGCCAGTGGCTTGAAGTTGGCCAGAGAATCCAGCGTCTTGCCACCTTCCATCTTCTGCGGCTCGTCCAGGAACAGGATGGGCCGGTTGGCACTGATCACATCAATGGGCCTGCGCGATTGAAAGTCGTCCAGTTCTTCATAAATACGGCGTGCATCCTTGCCCGTGGCATTGAAGGCCTGCACGTTGATCACCATGACGTTGATGCCCGCATCGCTGGAAAAACTTTCCAGGTTGTGCAACTGCTTGGAGTTGTAGATAAAGAACCGGGCGCGCTTCTTGTAGTCGTCCAGAAAGTGCTCCGCCGTGATTTCCAGCGACTTGTGCACGCCTTCACGGATGGCAATGCTGGGCACCACCACAATGAACTTGCTCCACCCATAGCGGGCGTTCAGCTCGAACATGCTTTTGACGTAGCAATACGTCTTGCCCGTGCCGGTCTCCATTTCCACATCCAGATTAATGTCGCACACCTTGGTTTTGACCAACGCGGCGGACAGGGGCAGGTTTTGCCTGCGCTGCACGGCATGGATGTTTTCCAGCATCTGGCCGGGGGTCAGGGCCAGATCGGCATTTTTGAAACCCGATGACTCCAACGCGGCCACTGCCTGGCCACCGGCCTCCACCGCGCGGCCCGGGTCCATGCGGTAGTTCAAGCCCTCACGCTTGGGTTGCCCGGCAAAGCAATCTGCCACGGCTTCAACGGCGTTGGTCTGGTAGGCCTGTTTTTTGAATTTGAGTTTCACGGTCTATTCTTTTGCAGCAAAATTTTGCACTGGGTAATTTATAAAAAAACAATTACAAATCAACAAGTTACGAATCACATCGGTTGTTTTGTCCTGCATTTATTAGTTTTTATTCTTTAATTTTTTGGCAAATGCTGAAATTTGTCCCACAGCCTGCGGGACAAATTTCACTTTTTTGTGGAGCGTCCATGCGTCACAAACACCGTTATGGAGCCTATTTATATTTTTGCGCTACACAAATCAGCTAATGGAGTCCAGCCGCTACACAAACTATTCACAACACCTCGCGGCCTTCGGCCAAGTTGATCAGCCGGGGAAAACACAAGGTGGCGGGGCGCCTGCCGCTACTGGCTTGTAGCTCCCTCAAGATGCCAGCCTCTTTCATCTGCCGAAGCAAACCAGGGGTCGTCTTCTCATGAACACCGAAATCACGGAAGAGTTGCGCGGTTAGGTCGGACGAACGGAAGATCGGTTTACTGAAAATGGCATCTAACACATGTACCGAGTACTGCGAGTGTGTGGCCGTCTGGATAGCCAGCTTCATTTCTTCATACAGTGCCTGGATGGCCGTCACGCGGGTGCTGTTCTGCGCGGCCTGCGTCACGATGGCCTTCAAGAAAAAAGCGATCCACCCATTCCAGTCGCCCTCTGCCGAAATGCCCTTCAGGTGAAAGTAGTACGCCTCGCGGTTGTTCTCCAGGTACTCCGACAAATAAAACATGGGCTGCGACAAGGCGCGTTTTTGGTACAAAAACAAGGGGATCAGAATGCGGCCAATCCGGCCATTGCCGTCCTTGAACGGATGCAGCAATTCAAACTGCGCATGTACCACGGCGGTTTGTAGCAAGAAGTCAACGTCGTCACTGTCCAGGTAACGCTCCCAAGCCTGCAAAAAATCAGGCAACTGCAAGGGATTGGGCGGCACAAAACTGGCCGTCTCCATGGTGCAGCCATGCTTGCCAATCCAGTTCTGATCCAGTCGAAACTCCCCCGGCGTTTTATCCTGCCCGCGCACGCTGCTCATCAGAACGCGATGCAGCTCCCGCACAAAACCAAGCCGAATGGGGTAGTCCTTCAAATACTCACGCGCCGAATAAAGCGCCTGCCGGTAATTGGAGATTTCCTGAATGTCTTTGTACTTCTCGCCCTCTTGGATCAACCCCGCCTCTTGTTGCAGCACTTCATCCACCGTGGCTTGCGTGCCCTCAATCTTGGAAGACAGCACGGCTTCTTGTGTGGTGAGCGGCGAGAGCATCACCGCTGGGTTCGGTATGCCTTGCAGCAATCCATCGTACCGAGCCAGGGCAGCATTGGCTTGCCCTACCAAGGGCAGCAACAAACGGTAGTCCAAATTGGCCAGTGGCAAGGCATCGGGGGTGTAGGGTTGCATCAGTTCATCCCTTAAATCGTTTTGACTTCGGTGCCGGGAGACATCAGCTTGAAGATTTGTTCGACGTTGATCTTGACACTGTCGCTGGCAAAGCCCGCATCGCGAAACACCACGCGCAGCGGCTGCCGCTTGGCCAGCAGCTTGACGAATTCCTCGCTGACACCCTCTTCAAAGCACGCGGCCAGCGCGTTGCCATCTACAAAGTACACGGTCTTGCCCGCAATGGATTCCTGTGTGATGGGCAACGCCAGGTCAACGCCCCAATCCAGCAGCACCTGGAACAGCAGGTCTTCGGGTGTGCGGTCTTCGCGGATGTTGTTGACCTGGTCGGACAGCAGGTCTTGGGAGACGGCATCGGGGGTGTAGAACACCTCTTTCATGTTGGAGCTGTCGATTTTGAGGACGCGGAAGCCAATGTCGAGCTTGTCAATGCCTGACTTACCTTCGTTGTCCTGCTTAACTTTCAGTCCTGCGCGACGAATTCGCTCTTTGCTAATCTCCGCAATATTCCGAGGTTTTCCAAGTGAGTCGCAAAATTTCGCTGCAACCTTCTGTTCTTTCACATCAACGTCAAGCACCTCAGGCACTTGCACCAAGATATACCGTCGCATACCACCATCGTTTTGATTCGACTCAAACATTGCATGCGCGGTACTCGCACTTCCTGCAAAAAAATCCATGACGATTGCGCCAGGATCATTGGCAGTAACGTAAGTAATCAGGCGGGACAGTTCGATATGGTCTTTCGGGTTGTTGAAAGCCTTTGCACCTAGCAAACTTCGTAAAAACTTTACGGCGACCTGCGACTGTTTATAGAAGTAGCTCCCACGCACTTGCGTTGCAAGATCATCGTCTTCGCTATCGGAATCATCTCCGTCTTCGAACTCCACGTCCGGGGTCTCATCGAACGAGATTGGACGGAGATGCGACTTGCGAAATGGCGGTTCTGTATGGTCAGCCCGAAATTCAACAATACCCGCCTTTACTCTTGCCATCATCGTCTCGTGATTGGCGTAAATCCAACCCCGCTCCGGCACCTTGCAAGGCAGGCCGGTGACAGGATGCACTACGTTGTAAGTTGGACCACCACCGCCTGGCCACGAAATATTGTCATCTCGCCAGGGACCATGCTTATCGACGCGCTTGTAACGGCTCCATTTTTTCGAGGGGTGACTCTTGGGCAGCGAAGAAAACCAGGTCTGCAACCCAGACTCAACAAAATCGTCGGTTACTCCATCTTGAGCCCGCAAATCAAGGTACTTTTCCCAAATTTCTCGCGCACCTGGTTTTTCCTCGCGCCATACAGTTTTTCGTGCACGAAGTACGTCCAAGGATTTAGCAAAAATAAGTACGTACTCATGCCCAACTGAGAGCAGTTTTGCGTCGTTCTTTCTTCCCTTTTCCCAGACCATGCATGCGATGAAATTGGCTTCCCCAAATACCTCTGTGCATAGCTTCTTCAGATTTTCCAACTCGTTATCGTCAATCGAGATCAGAATGACACCCTCATCATTCAGCAGGTTCCGCGCTAGTTTCAAACGCGGATACACCATTGACAACCAATCGGAATGAAAACGACCGTTGGATTCAGTATTCGCAACCAGACGATTACCGACATCGTCACGCTGATTAGACATTGCGAAGTATTCGGATGCCTCTGTCTTGAACTCGTCGTCATAAACCAAATCACTGCCGGTGTTGTAGGGCGGGTCGATGTAAATGAGTTTGACCTTGTTGAGGTAAGTCTCTTGCAGCAGCTTCAGCGCATCCAGGTTGTCGCCCTCAATGAACAGGTTCTGCGTGGTGTCAAAGTCCACACTCTCCGCGCGGCAGGGGCGCAGCGTCTTGGCAATCGGCGCATTGGCGGTCAGCAGCGCCTCCCGTTTGCCAGGCCAATTGAGCTGGTAGCGCTCTTGCGGGCCTTCGACGATGCTGCCCGACAGCTCCTGGCGCAACTGGTCAAAGTCGATGCTGCGCTTCACCGCGCCATGGCCATCGCGCGCCTCGGCCACGCAGTTCGGGAAGAGCTGGGCCAGCTTGTCAACATTGGCCTGGGTCAGGTCGGGGCTGTGTAGTTTGAGTTTATTCATGGTCAAATCGGCTTGTAGCCCCCGCAGAATAAGCGTGAGAAGCTATCAAATATGTAGCGTTTGTAGTCTTGGGTTCGTTCATGAGGTCAACGCGTGAAGCTCGGTGCGAATGGTACGCAACTGGGCGTTGATTTCGACCTTGCGGTTGAACTGTTTTTCTTGGGCAAGGCGCGATTCCAGCCTGGCCGCTGCCGTTTGCTTGGCGGATAGAAGCGAAAGTCTATCCAGTTGGTCGCGCAAGGACTCGCCGGGGCGCGCCGGCACAGGCAGGTGTTGGCGCAAAAGCTGTTCGTACAGGCCCTGCAAATCCAGCGCCACGGGCAAGCCGGGGCGCGGCGACGGTGAATCGTCCTTTTGCCACGGTGCGGCGTGGTATTCACCCACCATCCATTGGCCGCTGGCGGCATCACTGGGGCGTTTGTACGCCGCAATGGGTTGGCTGTGGCCCTCATACCGCAGGACAAACAGAATGGGGAAAGGGATGGCCTTGTCGATGCACTTGAGCACAGCATGACCGACGTCCGGCAGCTTCAAGGCGATTTCGAACACCTCGATCTCGGGCACCTCCGGTTTGGCGGACAGGTTGATGGTCTCCGGGGCCAGTTTGTAGGCCCAGGTAATGCTCTCGACCTGCTGCACAAAGAGCGCGCGCACTGCGGCGGTAGGCTTGGCGTGGGCGTAGATTTTGGCCTTGGCCACCGGGCGCGCGACTGCCGCCTGGGGCGGCCAGGCAAACAGGGCGACCGGCGCGGTATCACTCATGGGGCCTGAATCACCAGGAAGCTGACCAGCTCAAAGTCGTCCAGCCCGGCCACTGCATGCGCCAGAGCGGTGGTCTTTCCGGCCGTAAAGAGGCTGTCCACGTCTTGTTCTTGCTGGCGCTCAATCATGGAGTGAATGGCTTGGTCCAGCAGTGCGGAATAGGCCTGCATGTTGCGGCCATCGCCAGTGGCTTGGTTGAATGGCTCGAACGCGGCGGGAATGGGCTCGGCCTTGCCCTTGCAGGCGTTGCGGGCCAGGTCCAGCAGTTGCTTGACCTCGGTGTGGTCGGCAATGGTGGTGCCGTCCAGCCCGATGTAGACCAAGTAATACGGATGCAGCCGGTTTTTCTGCTTGACGACAGCGCCAGCGGAGCCGCCCAGCAAGCGGTTGCGCAGGGTAAAGATCACGCCGGGGAGCAAACCCATTTCTGCATCGGCGGGCACCACGGCATGCAGGCCATTGGGCAGGCGGGTGAGGTCGCCATTGGCTTTGACGTAGTTCAGCAGGTCCATGCGAAAGTCGTTCAGGCCCAGATCGGTGATGGACACCCCGGTCTTGAGGTCTTCCATTTCAATGACTTCTTCTTGCAGGCGGCGCAATTGTTCCTTACGGTAGGCCACGTCATTGGCTTGGGCGGACAGGACGTTGTCATCGCCTGTGGCGGTTACGTCCGCAATCATCATGCGGCTCTCTACCCGTTCTTTGAGGCGGATGTACTCGTCCAGGCTGATGTCGGGCCAGTAGTTGACCAACTGGATGCGCGCATTGGGTGAGCCAATGCGATCCACCCGGCCAAAGCGCTGGATGATGCGCACGGGGTTCCAGTGGATGTCGTAGTTGATGACGGTGTCGCAGTCCTGCAGGTTCTGGCCTTCGGAGATGCAGTCGGTGCCGATCAGCAGGTCAATCTCGCCGGGCTCAAGGGGCAATGAGGCTGCTTTGTCCTTGGATTGCGGCGAAAACAGCGTCAGCAGGGTTTGAAAATCGATGCCTTGGCGCGGGTTGGCGGCGAGTTTGAGCGTGGTTTTGGGGTCCGTCGAACCGGTTACCTTGCCGGTGTGGATGCCGTGTTGCTGGAGCAGGCTGGAGGCCAGGTTGTCATACAGGTAATGGGCGGTGTCGGAAAAGGCCGTGAATATCAGCAGCTTGCGGTTGCCAGGATTGATGGGGTTGGCCAGCTTTTTCTCAATCTCGCCTTTAAGGTGTTGGAGCTTGGCATCGTCAGCCGGGGGGATTTTGGCCATCTCGGTCAACAGGGTTTCAATGACATCCAGGTCGGCACTCAGGTCGTGTTCCCACGAAGGCAGGTCCATGTCGCCCAGGTCAATTTTCACCTTGCCGCCGGTGCTGCTGTCGCCCGTGTCGTCGAAGTCCGGCAACGCTTGCTCGTCAAAATCACCCTCATCAAAGTCAACGTCTTCAAAATCGGATGCCTGGTCGGTGAAGCTCACGGACTTGCCCGATTTTTTGAACGCGATGATTTTGTCCAGCGCCTTCTGGTGCTTGCTTTGCAGGCTCTGCAAGGTGAGCCGGAAGGACGCGACCGAGCTTTCCAGACGTTTGAGCAAATTGACTGTCATCAGCGCCTGCAAGCTCTTTTCGCGGTCGGCTTGTTTGAGTTTGCCGCCACCGCTAGCCACCTCGGTGTCGTACATGTCTTCGTACTTCTTGATGCGGCTGGGCAAGATGTAGCCCACGGGCGCATACACGGCCAATTTCAACAGGGATAGCTGGTTGAAGATGTCGTTGAAGCCAATGACATCGGTGCGCTGGGTCAGCGGGCAGTGAAATGACAGCGGTTTGAGGCGTTCGGGGAAGTTGCCAATGTCCTTGGTGTCGTAAAAGGTCTCGATGTGCTTGCGGGAGCGGGCAATGGTGACGCTGTCCAGAAGCTCAAAAAAGTCAAAGTCCAAAGCGGCCAATATGGCGCTGGCGGTGCGGTCTTCTGGTGGCAACTTGGTCCAGTTGTTGAATGCAGCCTGTGCTCGGCGGAAGATTTCGTCGATGTCTTTCTCGGTGCGTAGCTTGTCACCCAACACCCCGGCATTGCCTTCATAGGCCAGGGCCAGTTGGTTACGCAGGTCGTTGAAGCGGTTGTTGACCGGGGTGGCGGACAACATCAGCACTTTGGTTTTCACGCCTTGCTTGATGACGGAGTTCATCAGCTTTTGATAGCGCGTCTCCCGGTCTTTGAAAGCGTCGTTGTTGCGGAAGTTGTGCGATTCGTCAATCACCACCAGGTCGTAGTTGCCCCAGTTGACGCGGTTGAGCGGTGTGCCAAAGGATTCGCCGCTGGTGCGCTGCAAATCGGTATGGCACAGCACCTCGTAGTTGAAGCGGTCTTTGGCGAAGATGTTGGTGGTGAGGTTGCGGTTGTAGGTGAGCCAGTTGTCGGCCAGCTTCTTGGGGCACAGCACCAGCACTGACCGGTTGCGCAACTCATAGTATTTGATGACGGCCAGGGCCGTGAAGGTTTTCCCAAGGCCCACGCTGTCGGCCAGGATGCAGCCGTTGTAGGTTTCCAGCTTGTTGATGATGCCCGTGGCGGCATCCCGCTGGAAGTTGAACAGCTTTTGCCACACCAGTGTGTCAAGGTAGCCCGTGCGGTCGTTGGGCAGCAGGTCTTCGTTAAGGTCTTCCAGAAACTCGTTGAAGATGTTGTAGAGCATCAGGAAATAGATGCGCTCGGGCGAATTCTCTTGGTACACCGACGCGATGTGCTCGCACACCAAATTGGTCACATCCGTCAGCTTGTCGGGATCAGCCCAAATCTGGTCAAACAGGCTCAGGAATACGCTGGTATTGGTGGGTTCGTCAAATTTATTAACGATGTTGGACACCGCATTGCCGCGCTGGTAGCCCAAATCTACGGCGGTGAAGCCATGCAGCGGCATGTAAACGGCATTGGGTGCTGCGGCTTGTGAATGGGTTTGCAGCGCTGCGAACTGCTGCATGGGAGCCCCGCTGCTGTTGGAGCGGAACTGGGCCTTGCGGCGCATCCAGTCGGCGCACTCGCGCGCAACGGCTCGCTGGGTCAGCTTGTTTTTGAGCTGGACTTCAAACTCGGTGCCGTAAAAGCTGCGCTCGTTTAGCGTCTCGCATGGAGACTTGGGGATGTGGAACTCACGCCGCTCTTTCTTGGCGGCATCGGTTACCTCGTCGGGCATGAATGACGGAGAGGTGAATATGAATTCAAACGACTCCACCGACTCCAACTCACGTTTCAAGGCTTCGAACGCATAGATGGAAAAGCAGGACGCTGCGATTTTGAGTCGTGCTCCGGGTTTGATTGACTTTTTAAGGTCATCGCCCAACAGATCGTTGATGTTGTCGACTAATTTCATGCTTTTAGTAGTGTTAGCCCTGCCCCCAAAAGCATCTTAACCAACTCAATTAGCCGACTTTATCAACGTCACCCAACCAACACCCGTTTAACTGAACGATCCCCTCTCGGGCAACGCGGTACTGGGCGGAATCCCCATCACCATGCAGGCACTGGCGTGAATGGAAGCAAGGGCTGATGGGACGCAGTTTCTGCATCAAATCAGCCTCTAGCCCCCGTAGAATGTGCGTAAACAGCTATAAAAACAATAGCAAAAGTATTTACTCCACGCGGGTGATACGCGCCGGTTTGAAGCCCAGATCGGCCGCTTTTCCCTTGCGCGCCCGTGCCGCACGGGCGTTGTTAAGGCTGCGAATTTCCAGCGTCTCTTCGCGCTCCTTACCGCCACGGCCCAGGCCTTCAATGCGCACACTGCGGGTGTAAGCGGCGGCCCCGGCCAGGGTGTCTTTGGCCTCCAGGTCGATCAACATCAGGCCCCGGCCGCCATTGGCCATGGTTTTGAGTTCGGCGATCTCAAAGGTGAGGATGCGTCCGCCAGTGGACGCGCAGGCCACATGGGTGGCCGCTGGCACCAGGGTGGCGGGTGTGCCTGTGGTGACGACCTTGCCCTGGGCGCCGGATACCAGCGAGGGACGGCACAGGGTTTCCCCTTCGTTGCAGGTGACAAAAGCTTTGCCCGCTTTCTGGCGCGAAGTCATGTTCTCCACCGTGGCCAGGAAACCATAGCCCCCCGAGCCGCTCAGCATCAAGGTGGCCGTCGCCGGCCCGGCAAAGTAATACAGCAGCTGCGTGCCGCTTTCCAGTTCGATCAGCGTGGTCACCGGCTGGCCATCACCACGCCCCCCGGGCAACAACGACACTGCGACCGAGTAAATGCGTCCGTTGGAGCCAAAGGCCAGCAAGGTGTCCACACTGCGGCACTCGAAGGTGCCATACAGCGCATCCCCGGCCTTGAAGGCAAAGCTGCTGGCCTCATGGCCGTGGCCGGTGCGGGCCCGCACCCAGCCTTTTTCGCTGACCACCACGGTCACCGGCTCATCCACCACTTTGACTTCAGCCACAACCTTCTTTTCGGCCTGGATCAGGGTGCGCCGGGGGTCGGCAAACACCTTGGCATCGGCTTCAATCTCCTTGACCATCAGGCGGCGCAAGGCGGCGGGGCTGCCCAAAATCTCTTCCAGCTTGGCCTGTTCGCCGCGCAGTTCGGAGAGTTCCTGCTCGATCTTGATGGCTTCCAGCCGGGCCAACTGGCGCAGGCGGATTTCCAAAATATCTTCGGCCTGCCGGTCCGACAGATGGAAGCGCGCCATCAGCGCTGCTTTGGGCTCGTCGGCCTGGCGGATGATGGCAATCACCTCGTCGATGTTGAGCAGCACCAGCTGTCGGCCTTCCAGAATATGGATGCGGTCCAGCACCTTGCCCAGGCGGTGGCGGGTGCGCCGCTCGATGGTGCTGTGGCGAAACGCAATCCACTCCACCAGCATTTGCCGCAAAGACTTCTGGGTCGGCCGACCGTCCAGACCAATCATGGTGAGGTTGATGGGCGAAGAGCTTTCCAGACTGGTGTGCGCCAGGAGCGCGGTGATCAACTCCTGCTGCTGGATGCGGCTGGTTTTGGGCTCGAACACCAGGCGTACCGGGGCGTCCCGGCTGGATTCATCACGCACCACGTCCAGCACATTCAGGACGCTGGCCTTGAGCTGGGTCTGTTCTTGCGACAAGGCCTTTTTGCCGGTCTTGACCTTGGGGTTGGTCAGCTCTTCAATTTCTTCCAATACCCGCTGGCTGCTCACCCCTGGCGGCAGCTCGGTCACCACCAGTTGCCACTGGCCGCGCGCCAGGTCTTCAATCTTCCAGCGTGCCCGCACTTTCAGCGAGCCGCGCCCAGTGCGGTAGGCATCGGCGATGTCGTTGGCCGAGCTGATGATCTGTCCGCCGCCGGGGTAGTCGGGGCCCGGCACCAGCGTCCACAGCTCGGTGTCGGGCAGCTCCGGGTTCTTGATCAGGGCCACGCAGGCGTCGGCAATTTCGCGCAGGTTGTGGCTGGGGATTTCGGTGGCCAGACCCACGGCAATGCCGCTGGCGCCGTTGAGCAGGCTAAACGGCAGGCGGGCCGGCAACTGGCGTGGCTCTTCGGTGGAGCCGTCGTAATTCGGCTGAAAATCCACCGTACCCTGGTCAATTTCGTCCAGCAGCAGGCTGGTGATTTTGGCCAGCCGTGCCTCGGTGTAGCGCATGGCCGCAGCACCATCGCCATCGCGCGAGCCAAAGTTACCCTGACCGTCCACCAGCGGGTAGCGCTGAGAGAAATCCTGCGCCATGCGCACCAGCGCATCGTAGGCCGACTGGTCGCCATGCGGATGGAAGCGGCCCAGCACATCGCCCACCACGCGGGCGCTCTTAACGGGCTTGGCGCCGCTGTTGCCATTGGCACCGCCAAAGCCCAAGCCCATGCGCGACATGGAATACAAAATACGCCGCTGCACGGGCTTGAGGCCATCGCACACATCGGGCAGCGCCCGGCCCTTGACCACGCTCAGGGCGTACTCCAGGTAGGCGCGTTGGGCGTAATTGGCCAGGTTCAGATCGTCGTCGCCACCGCCGCCAGCAGGCAGGGGGGGCAGGTCAAGAATGGATTGGTCTGTCATGTGTCACATCAATTAATCAAGTGCGGCCACGGATTGGCCTGCGATAGGGGCCAGCGGTGCCACCATATTGGACCGTCCGGTGCTGCCATACAACTCGGCACGCACGCGCCCGGCACGTGCTGGCACGAGCACCGGAGCGGCCACTGCGGCGGCAGCCACAGGGGGCTTGAGGCCGGTGTAGAGCTGCATCACGGTTTTCACGTAGTTTTGCGTCTCTTTGAAATTGGGAATCTTGTTGCCCGCCTTTTGTACTGCACCTTCGCCCGCGTTGTAGGCCGCCAGGGCCAACTCCAGTTGACCGGGGAACATCCGTATCAGGTCACGCAGGTAGCGGGTGCCTGCAGCAATATTGGTCTTGGGGTCTTTGAGCTTCGTCTCCAACGATGCCTTTTGGTCACCTGCAACGCCGTAACGCGCAGCGGTGGCGGGCATCAACTGCATCAGGCCAATGGCCCCCTTGGGGGACACGGCACCGGCATCAAACCGGGATTCAGTGGCAATCAGGGCCTGCAACAGGGCGTAGTCCACCTGGTGCATGTCGGCAGCGGAACGCACATGGTGCTGCTGCTTTTTGAAACCAGGAGCCCCCTCCATATGGGCGATGGCTTTCGCTATTTCTGGGGGCATTTCTACGGCTACCGGCAATGCCACCGGCACAGGCTCAGTGCGCAGGGCATCCCAGCGGCTTGCCCCTTTGTAAAACAGGACGTAGCCCGGCTCCACTTGGGTGGGAGCCAAGTGGGTTCGGCCCTGGTCATCGACATAGACCCACACATCGGCATGCGCAACGGCTCCGGTCAGGCAGCACAGCGCGATGAGCCAACGCAGCAGAGACCTCACACATCCACCTCCACGGAGTCGCCGTGGAGTTCCATCAGTTCACGCCGGGCTGCGGCTTCGCCCTTGCCCATCAGCTTGGTGATCAGGGCTTCGGTTTGCCCGAAGTCGATGGCCCCCAGGGCCACCGGCAGCAGGCGGCGGGTATCGGGGTTGAGCGTGGTGTCCCAGAGCTGCTCGGCATTCATCTCGCCCAAGCCTTTGAAACGGCTGATGGTCCATGCCGCTTCGCGCACCCCCTCTTTGCGCAATTTGTCCAAAATGGCGGTGAGTTCGCCGTCGTCCAGCGCATAGGCTTTGCTGGCGGGTTTCTTGCCACGCGCGGGGGCATCCACCCGGAACAGGGGGGGCCGGGCCACGTAAACGTGGCCGGTCTCAATAAGTTTGGGGAAATGCCTGAAAAACAGGGTCAACAGCAGCACCTGGATATGAGAGCCATCCACATCCGCATCACTCAGAATGCAGACCTTACCGTAGCGCAAACCGCTCATATCCGGCGTGTCGTTGGGGCCATGCGGATCGACGCCAATGGCCACCGAAATATCGTGGATTTCGGTATTGGCGAACAGGCGGTCGCGGTCCACCTCCCAGGTGTTGAGCACCTTGCCACGCAGGGGCAGGATGGCCTGGTTCTCTTTGTCCCGGCCCATCTTGGCGCTGCCACCGGCCGAGTCGCCCTCCACCAAAAACACCTCGTTGTAGGCTAGGTCACGGCTTTCGCAATCGGTGAGCTTGCCAGGCAAGACCGCCACACCCGAGCTCTTGCGTTTTTCCACCTTCTGGCCCGCACGCTGGCGGGTCTGCGCAGCCTTGATGGCCAGTTCGGCCAGTTTTTTGCCGTATTCCACATGCTGATTGAGCCACAGCTCCAACGCCGGGCGCACAAAGCTGGACACTAGGCGCACGGCATCACGCGAGTTCAGCCGCTCCTTGATCTGGCCCTGGAACTGGGGGTCCAGCACCTTGGCGGACAGCACATAACTGGCGCGTGCAAACACATCCTCGGGCATGAGCTTCACGCCCTTGGGCAACAGCGAATGCAGTTCAATAAAACCTCGCACCGCCGTGAACAGGCCATCGCGCAACCCGCTCTCGTGCGTGCCGCCCGCGCTGGTGGGGATCAAATTCACATAACTCTCGCGCACGGCCTGGCCGTCTTCGGTGAAAGCCACACACCAGGATGCGCCTTCGCCTTCGGCAAAGCTGTCGTTTTGGCTGTCGGCAAAGCCGTCGCCTTCAAACAGGGGAATGAGGGGCTCGCCATGGAGCGACTGCGTCAGGTAGTCCCGCAACCCCCCCTTGAACAGCCAGGTTTGGGTTTCCCTGGTTTTCTCCACCACCATCGACACACTCACGCCCGGCATCAGCACCGCCTTGCTGCGCAGCAAGTGGGTCAACTCGGCCATGGGCAAAGTGGAGGACTCGAAGTATTTGGCATCGGGCCATACCCGTACCGTGGTGCCGGACTTGCGGTCACCCTCGCCCACTTTGCGAATCTGCAGAGCCTGCGTCACGTCGCCGTGTTCAAACACCAGTGCGGCGACGGAACCTTCGCGGTAGGAGGTGGCTTCAAGCCTGGTCGCCAGCGCATTGGTCACGCTGACCCCCACGCCGTGCAGGCCGCCCGAAAAACTGTAGGCTCCACCCTTGCCCTTGTCGAACTTGCCGCCCGCATGCAAACGGGTGAACACCAGTTCAATCACCGGCGCTTTTTCTTCCGGGTGCATGCCAAACGGAATGCCACGCCCATCGTCTTCAATGGACACGGAGCCGTCCACGTGCAAAATCACCTTGATCTTTTTGCCATGCCCCGCCAACGCTTCGTCAGCGGCGTTGTCCAACACTTCCTGGATCACATGCAGGGGGTTGTCGGTGCGGGTGTACATGCCCGGACGTTGTTTGACGGGCTCCAGGCCCTTGAGGACCCGGATCGAGCCTTCGGAATATTCGGAAAGAGGTTTGGCAGACATAAGGCGGGATTGTAGTCGCTTGCGGACAATTAACTGTACGTATAAACAGCCCTCACTCGGCAAAGTTTATGTAACCTCGTTACATTAAGCCCATGCGTGCTTCCACCCCCACCCTGTCCCTCCCCCAACTGCTGCTCTGTGGCGCCGCCATTGTGACCCTGTCCATGGGCATACGCCACGGTTTTGGCCTGTGGTTGCAACCTATCACGCAAGCCAAGGATTGGAGTCGCGAGACCTTCGCCTTCGCCATTGCTGTACAGAACCTGGCGTGGGGGGTATCAGGCATATTTGTCGGCATGGCGGCCGACCGGCTGGGTGCCTTCAAAGTTATTTTTGTCGGCGCCGTACTGTACGCGCTGGGTTTGGTGGGCATGGCCCAGGCCACAACACCCCTGCTATTCACCCTGTCCACCGGCGTCCTGATCGGTGTGGCCCAAGCCTGCAGCACCTACGCCGTGGTGTATGGCGTGATCGGGCGCAATGTGTCCGCCGAAAAGCGGTCCTGGGCCATGGGCATCACCGCTGCAGCTGGGTCGTTTGGCCAGTTTTTGATGGTTCCAGTTGAAGGCCAACTGATCAGCACCCTGGGCTGGCAACAGGCTCTGACGCTGTTGGGATTGGCAGCGCTGCTGATGGCACCACTGGCCTGGGGTCTGCGTGAACCCGGCTTTGGCGGCAGCATGCAGCTCAAGCGGGAGCAAACCATAGTGCAAGCATTGCGTGAAGCCTTCAAATACCCCAGCTTCCAGCTCCTGATGGCGGGCTATTTTGTGTGTGGATTTCAGGTCGTTTTCATCGGTGTCCACATGCCCAGCTACCTCAAGGACAAGGGCCTGGAACCCCAAGTCGCCAGTTACGCACTGGCCTTGATCGGCTTGTTCAATGTGTTTGGCACATATGCGGCTGGCGTCCTGGGGCAGCGCTTGCCCAAACGGAACATTCTCGCTTTCATTTACCTGGCGCGCGCCGTTGCCATCAGCGCATTCTTGCTGGCACCTCTGTCTGCGGCCAGTGTGTATGTGTTTGCCAGTGTCATGGGGCTGCTGTGGTTGTCCACGGTGCCCGTCACCAACGCCACGGTGGCACAGATTTTTGGCGTCGCACACCTGTCCATGCTGAGCGGATTTGTGTTTTTCAGCCACCAGATTGGTTCCTTCCTGGGCGTGTGGCTGGGTGGTTTTCTGTATGACCGCACCGGAAGCTACGACGTGGTCTGGTATATCGCCATTGCCTTGGGTGTGTTGGCAGCCCTGGTGAACCTCCCCGTCAAGGAAGTGGCCATTCAACGCGCTGTGCCAGCCGGTGCGCACTGAACCCATGAAATCATCCCACCAATGGCTGATGGGTGCGCTGCTGGCGGTGGTACTGGCCGGTGTGTTCTCCCTGTACATCCGCCCCGACTTCATGGTCCAGATGGTCAACCAGGTGTGGGGCTGCTTTTGACGGATGCCCACCCCCTCCACCGAAGCACGGCAAACCCGTCCCCTTGGATCGTGCGCTGGTCACACCTCGTGCCCCCAGACGCCACGGTATTGGATATCGCCTGCGGCGGCGGACGCCATCTGGCGTGGTTTGCGCAACGCGGACATGCCGTCACCGGCATCGACCGTGATCTGGAGCCTGCACAAAAGACCTCTGCCCCAGGCACTTTGGTCTGTGCAGATATAGAAACCCAACCCTGGCCTTTGATGGCAGGCGGCCAGCCCCAGCTTTTTGGAGCCTTGGTTGTCACCAATTACCTGTGGCGGCCACTCTGGCAGACCATGGTGCAAAGCGTGGCCCCGGGCGGCGTATTTCTGTACGAGACCTTTGCCGCCGGCAATGAAACCGTGGGCCGCCCTGCAAGACCTGAATTTCTTCTGCAGCCCGGGGAACTTCTGAACGTATGCAAGGACTTACAAGTCATCGCTTATGAGAATGGTTTTCTCGACGGACCCGCACGATATGTACAACGCGTAGTCGCAATTCGCCCTGGCGTACTTGACGATAGCAAGAACTGGCCAGAGCGCTACACACTCTAGGTAAAATGCGCGTTTTCCGAACTAATGCTTGACATGAACTCCTTACCCGGTCAAATCAGGGGCAGCATCGTTGCCCTCGTCACCCCAATGCAGGGCGATGGCTCTGTGGACTACCCCGCACTGCGAAAGCTGATTGATTGGCATATTGCAGAAGGAACCGATTGCATTGGGGTGGTGGGCACTACCGGTGAGTCGCCCACGGTCAGCGTGGAAGAACACTGCGAAATTATCCGCGTGTCGGTGGAACAAGCGGCCGGGCGCACTCCCATCATGGCAGGCTGCGGTGCCAACTCCACCAAAGAAGCGATTGAATTGGCCCGTTTTGCCAAGAAGGTCGGCGCAGATTGCCAACTCCAGGTGGTCCCCTACTACAACAAGCCTACCCAAGAAGGCCAGTACCAGCACTTCAAAGCGATTGCAGAGGCCGTTGACCTGCCTCTGGTTTTGTACAACGTGCCCGGCCGTTCCGTGGCCGATATGGCACATGACACCGTGCTGCGCCTGGCACAAGTGCCCGGCATCGTCGGCATCAAGGAAGCAACCGGCAATATTGAACGTGCGCAGTGGCTGATCAAAGAAGCCCCCAAAGGATTTGCGATTTATTCGGGCGACGATCCCACCGCCGTTGCCCTGATGCTGTGCGGAGGCCACGGCAATGTCAGCGTAACCGCCAATGTGGCACCGCGCCTGATGCACGACTTGTGCATGGCGGCCATGGCCGGTGATGTCAAACAAGCCATGGAAATTCAGTTCCGCTTGCTGCCACTGCACAAGGCCTTGTTCGTCGAGTCCAACCCCATTCCTGTCAAATGGGCTGTTGCCCGCATGGGGCGGTGCCAGCCCCATCTGCGCCTGCCTCTGACACAGTTGACCGACACCAGCCAGCAAGGGCTTGAGCGCGTCATGCAGTCCACCGGACTGATTTGAGCACTTTTCAATTTCGAGGACTTCTGTGAATCAACTATCAAAAATGGCGGTACTGGGTCTGGCTGTTGCGCTGAGCGCATGCACGGCTTTGGAAACCGACAAAGTGGACTACCGCAGCACCGGCAAGGCGCCCGCTTTGGACATCCCGCCCGACCTGACGCAGCTGTCCAAAGATACGCGCTACACCATGGTCGACGGCGCGGTGTCCGCATCAGGGTACAAAACAGGCCAGATAGCGGCTGCAAAAACTCCCGTCGCAGCAGTGTCCTTGGGTGATGTGCGTATTGAACGCGCAGGCAACCAACGCTGGCTGGTAGTCAACCGCCCCGCTGAAAAACTGTGGGATCCCGTCAAGGATTTTTGGCAGGAAAACGGCTTCTTGCTGGCCATGGACCAAAACAACCTGGGCATCATGGAAACCGACTGGGCTGAAAACCGCGCCAAGATTCCACAAGACATTATTCGAAGCTCGCTGGGCAAACTGTTCGATTCCCTGTACTCCACGCCAGAGCGCGACAAGTTCCGCACGCGACTGGAGCGCGATGCCAATGGCAACACCGAAATTTTCATCAGCCACCGCGGAATGATTGAGGTCTACACCTCGGAAAAGAAAGACCAGACGGTATGGCAACCCCGCCCCGCCGATCCAGAACTGGAAGCCGAGTTCTTACGCCGATTGATGGTGAGGTTGGGTGTGAGCACAGAACAAGCGAAATCCCTTGTCGCCAGCAGCGTAGCAAGCAAGCCTTCAGCCACCGTATCTACCGCCAATGGTCTGCCGGTACTGGTGCTTGACGAAGGGTTTGATCGTGCATGGCGCCGCGTGGGACTGGCGCTGGACCGAACCGGCTTTACCGTCGAAGACCGTGATCGCAAACAAGGCATTTATTTTGTCAGGTATGTCGCACCAACGTCCGAGAACTCTGAGCCCGGTTTTTTCAGCAAGCTGTTCAGCAGTTCCTCTAAATCCAACGAAGCGACCAAATTTCAAATTACTGTGAAAAGTAACGCAAATGCAAGCACCGTATCTGTATTGGATGTCATGGGTGCCCCTGAAACTTCGGACAGCGCACAACGCATCGTGAAGGTTCTGGCTGACGATATCAAGTAACGCATCGGGGCTTTGCCCCGAGCATTTCTGGATTTTTAGACGAAAAAAAACCACCTCGCGGTGGCTTTTTTTTGCAAGCAAAAAATTATTGCTTAGCTGGCTCGGAAGCAGCAGCCGCAGGAGCAGCTGGCTCGGAAGCAGCAGGAGCAGCGGGTGCAGCTGCAGGAGCTGGTGCTTCTGCTGCTGGAGCAGCCACGGGAGCTGGTGCTTCTTCTTTCTTACCGCAAGCAGCCAAAGCAGCAGCAGCGATAACAGCTGCCAAAACGAGAGATTTGTTCATTTTTAAAGACTAAAGTGAGTTAACGAAACAATTTCCGGAAATTGTCGAAGCAGCAAGCCGCCCAGACCCCGACAAAAAACATTCGAATTCTTTTTGTCAGAGCCATCCATTATACAAGGACAAGCGGACCCGACTGGGGTAAACCCTCTAACCGTTGCTTATAGGCCTAAAGTGGTGGCTGGAAAGCCAGGGATACTCTGCCGCTTGCACTCGTTAAGTTCTTCCTGAAGAAACACGCGGCGCTGTGCCTCCCGCCCTGCAATGCCCGTACTTCGCACCAAGTCAAGACGCCGCATCACCCAATGAGGGCTCCACAAGGCACTGGGAAATTCGCTGGTATCGACGCCCCTGCACACACGGCATTCGATAAGGTGACTCCAAGTATTCCGCCAGCTCACAAAACGCGCGTGGTAGCGCAAAATGGAATCATAGTTTTTGGCCAATAGGACCAGTTTTCGCCCACTGCGGGCCCATGCCTGTAGGGACTCCACCACCGCCTTTTCCCGCAACGGCCAGTCTTCAAAAGTGGCATCACTCCACACCATCTCCGACCATCCCTCTCGTGCAGCACAGGCCAAAGCCTCGCGTACCAACTGGGCAAATTCCGCGGACCCGGAAAAGGCCCCTTCCAACAAGGGGCTCGCAGGGACAGTCAACGGATCAGTCGTGGGCATGGACCCACCCGGATTCACACCAGTCCGATAACAGATGGCGCGCGGCTGTGCTCAAACGTTTGACGTCCGCTGCGTCCAGGAGCCCCTGATCCGCCAAAAGGCGCATCAATTCAGCGTCACGCCCTGAAGCCAAAAAGCTTTCTCCATTGATAAACACATGGTGCGGGTCGTACACCATGCGGGTGCGCCGGTCCAATTGCACCGCCCCCTTCAGGACCGAAGCGTTTCCACCATCAAACCAGACATCGGCTTTGGGCTCACTGAGGTACTCACCCAAGGCCCTTCGCAGAGACAGGGGGTCACGCAGTGCATCTTCTAGCGCATTGCGGGCAAACTCAAACATGCCATCGGGAATCTCCGCACAACGCTCGACCGCTGGCTGCTTGGGGTCCCGGTACAGCTTGTCGCCCACCTCGTCCATCGCCTGCTCTGCCAACCCTTGCAGTACCTCACGCGCCAACTCGCCTGCGCTGGGCGAGCGAAATCCGATGGAGTAGGTCATGCACTCCCCCTGCGCAATGCCGTCGTGGGCATAACGCGGCGGCAGGTAAAGCATGTCGCCAGGCTCCAGCACAAACTCCTCTTCCGGTTCGAAATTTGCCAAAATTTTGAGCGGCATATCGGGCTGGAGACTCAGGTCTTTTTGGCGCCCAATGCGCCAACGGCGTTGGCCCACCGCCTGCAGTAAAAACACGTCGTAGCTGTCAAAATGGGGGCCGACACCACCGCCATCGGTGGCGTAACTGATCATCACATCGTCCAGGCGTGCATCAGGTACAAAACGAAACTGGTTGCGCAAGGCGTGCACACGTTCATCATGCAAGTCCACGCCCTGTACCAGCAGCGTCCAGCCTGGCTGCTTCAAGGGCGGGATAGCCCGCCGCGCAAAGGGCCCGTGTTTGAACTTCCAACCCCTTCCCGATTCGGGGTCGGCTTGCACGACCAAGCGCGATTGCACTTCCGCCTGTGCCGCCAGGTCCATCAACTCAGCCCGCTCTACAGGCGGTAGAAAGTCTGGAATGGCTTGGCGAATCACCAAGGGCTTTTTTTGCCAATGGCGTTGCATAAAGGTTTTGGGGGACAGCCCGCCCAACAGTTTCAAAGGATCGTTGATGTTCATGCGGGTATTTTCCAATCACTTCCGGGCAAAAGCCAATTCAAACTGCGACAATTCTCGTATGGAAATCACACAACAATGCGTCGTTGCCCTGACTTGGACGCTGAAAGACACTTTGGGCGAAGAGTTGGACCTGCTGGACGAGCCAATTGAATTTTTGGTGGGAGGCAATGACCTGTTACCCCCCATCGAAGAGGCACTGCAAGGCCACAGCGCAGGGGCCCAACTCAACTTGCAAATTGAACCCGAGCAGGCCTTTGGCGACTTCAATGACCAGCTTATTTTTTTAGAGCCACGCCACCTGTTTCCCAAAGAACTGGAAACTGGACAGTTGCTGGAAGGCTCTGCATTGCCCGAGGGTTGCAACCCTGATGCCCCCAAAGACGCCCTGTTCCACGTCACCGACATCTATCCCGAACATGTGGTACTGGACGGCAACCACCCTTTGGCGGGCATTGCCATCCGTATCAGCCTGAAGGTGGAATCCGTGCGCGAAGCAACCGAAGACGAAATTGGGCGTGGATCATCGGGCAACGGATTTTTCCGGCTGCAGCCGGTCCATGCAGCGCAGCCCGGCGGCGAAGCGCTGCACTAAAGCAACTGACGATCAGGCCTTGCCGGTGGAGCCATAGCCGCCTTCGCCGCGCTGCGAAGCCGGGAATTCGGTCACCACATTGAACTGGGCCTGCACCACCGGCACGATCACCAGTTGCGCAATACGCTCCATGGGCTGGATCGTAAATTCCGTATCGCTGCGGTTCCAGGCGCTGACCATGAGTTGGCCCTGGTAGTCGCTGTCAATCAGCCCCACCAAGTTGCCCAGCACGATGCCGTGTTTGTGCCCCAGCCCGGAACGCGGCAGGATCAAGGCCGCATAGGCCGGGTCTTCCAGGTAGATAGCCATGCCGGTGGGCACCAGCTGCCAGGCATTGGGTGCCAATGTCAGCGGCGCGTCCAGGCATGCACGTAAATCCAGCCCGGCACTGCCCGGTGTGGCATAGGCGGGAAACTGATCCTGCAGGCGGCTGTCGATGATTTTGACGTCAATTTTCATTTTTTATTTCAAGGTGAGACTACAGGGAGACGGGAAGCAATTTCGGACACCAGATCGCGCGCCAGGGCCAGTTTGGAGTTGCGCGGCATTTCTTTGGCGCCTGAAGCGTCCACCAGCAACAGCGCATTGTCGTCCTGCCCAAACGTGGCGGGGCCGATATTGCCGACCAACAAGGGAACGCCCTTCTTGATGCGTTTGGCCGTGGCATGGGCCAGCAAATCGTGGCTCTCGGCGGCAAAACCTACGCAAAACAATTCGCCCGAGCGCGCCCGAGGCAGCTGCGCCACGGTGGCCAAAATATCGGTGTTTTCCACAAAGGCCAGCTGCGGTGTTTCACCCGACCCGTCTTTTTTGATTTTCTGGTCGGACGCCTGCGCAGGTCGCCAATCGGCCACGGCCGCAGTTGCTATAAATATGCTAGCTGCTTGCGCATATTCCATGCTGGCTAGAAGCATATTTGATGCTGATTTCACATCCACACGGTGCACCCCCCTGGGAGTGGGAAGACTGACCGGTCCCGCCACCAGCGTGACCTGGGCCCCCGCCTCCTGTGCCGCGCGGGCAATGGCAAAACCCATCTTTCCACTCGATAAGTTGGTAATGCCCCGCACCGGGTCAATCGCCTCAAAAGTGGGACCCGCCGTCACCAGGACATGCTGGCCCGCCAACACTTTGGGTTGGAAAAAAGCGACCACGTCCTGCAGCAACTCCTGGGGCTCCAGCATGCGCCCGTCGCCGATTTCACCGCAGGCCTGGTCCCCTGAACCCACCCCCAGCACCACACTGCCGTCTGCCTGCAACTGCGCCAGATTGCGTTGGGTGGCGGGGTGTGCCCACATTTCACGGTTCATGGCGGGGGCAATCAGCAAAGGCACGGCCCCCATGGGACGCGCTAGGCACAGGAGGCTGAGCAGTTCATCGGCCCGCCCCTGCACCAGCTTGGCCACGAAGTCGGCGCTGCAGGGTGCAATCAGAATGGCATCGGCCTCGCGACTGAGGTTGATATGCGCCATGTTGTTCATTTCACGGGCATCCCACTGCGAGATATAGACCGGCCGATTGCTCAAAGCCTGCATGGTGACCGGGGTGATGAATTGGCTGGCGGCCTCGGTCATGACCACCTGCACCGTGGCACCCTCTTTCACCAGCGCACGGCACAATTCGGCCGCCTTGTAGCAGGCAATGCCGCCGGTCAGCCCCAAAACAATATGCTTACCACTTAAGTCCATGCGTCGCCCACTCCACTGAAATGATTGCCAGAAATCGCATGATTGCGAATGGCCGCAATGTAGCAGACGCCTATAATCTCGCTTTACCACCTCATCGAACCCACAGGTTCGCCCCTGACATGACCAAATTTGTCTTCGTCACTGGCGGTGTAGTGTCCTCCCTTGGCAAGGGAATCGCCTCTGCCTCCTTAGCTGCGATTTTGGAATCGCGAGGCCTCACAGTCACTTTAATCAAGCTCGACCCCTACCTCAACGTGGATCCGGGGACCATGTCTCCGCTACAGCACGGCGAAGTATTCGTTACCGACGATGGGGCCGAAACCGATCTCGACTTGGGCCACTACGAGCGCTTCGTGGAAACACGGATGCGCAAAGCCAACAACTTCACCACTGGCCAGATCTACAAAAGTGTGCTCGACAAAGAGCGCCGCGGTGACTACCTGGGCAAGACCGTGCAGGTGATCCCCCACGTCACCAACGAAATCCAGGAGTTCGTCAAACGCGGCGCCCGTTTTGGCGAGCCCGATGCGGTGGACGTTGCCATCGTTGAAATTGGCGGCACGGTAGGCGACATTGAGTCGCTGCCGTTCCTGGAAGCTGTGCGCCAGATGAGCCTCAAGCTCGGCCCCAACAACAGCGCCTTCGTGCATTTGAGCTACGTGCCCTGGATCGCGGCGGCGGGCGAACTCAAGACCAAACCCACCCAGCACACCGCCAAGCAGTTGCGAGAAATCGGCATCCAGGCCGATGCCCTGCTGTGCCGGGCCGATCGGCGCATTCCCGATGAAGAGCGCCAAAAAATCTCGCTGTTTTCGAACGTACCCGAATGGGGCGTGATCTCGATGTGGGATGTGGACACCATCTACAAAGTGCCACGCATGCTGCACGAACAAGGCCTGGACGGTCTGATTTGCGACAAGCTGCGCTTGAATACCCCCCCGGCCAACCTCAAACGCTGGGACGACCTGGTCTATGAAACCGAGCATCCGCAGGGCGAGGTCAGCATTGCCATGGTGGGCAAATACGTGGATTTGTCAGACAGCTACAAGTCGCTCAACGAAGCGCTGCGCCACGCCGGCATGAAAAACCATGCCAAGGTCCGCATTGGCTACATCGACTCCGAAACCATTACGGCCGACAACGTCAGCCAACTCGCCCAATACGATGCAGTGTTGGTGCCCGGCGGCTTTGGCAAACGCGGGGTCGAAGGCAAGATCAGCGCCGCCCGCTTTGCCCGCGAGAACAAAGTGCCCTACCTGGGCATTTGCCTGGGGATGCAGGTTGCCACCATTGAGTTTGCCAGGCATGTGGCGGGTTTGAAAGACGCCAACAGCACCGAGTTTGATGCCGATTGCCCCAACCCGGTCATTGCGCTGATCACCGAGTGGAAAGATGCCGACGGCACCATCAAGACCCGAAACAAAAATTCCGACCTGGGTGGCACCATGCGCCTGGGTGCGCAAAGCTCCGATGTCAGCAAGAGCACATTGGCGCATGCCATTTATGGTGACGTGGTGACCGAACGCCACCGTCACCGCTATGAAGCCAATGTCAATTATCTGGACCAGTTGCGCGAAGCCGGTCTGGTGATTTCTGCGCTGACCCAGCGTGAAAAGCTGACTGAGATGGTAGAGCTGCCACAAAACGTACACCCCTGGTATGTGGGCGTGCAGTTCCACCCAGAATTCAAATCCACCCCATGGAATGGGCACCCGCTGTTCAACGCCTTCGTCAAGGCTGCGTTGGACCACCAGACCGAAGGTAAAAGCCTGAAAGTAGCAAGCTAATGAAACTGTGCGGATTTGACATCGGTCTGGAGCATCGGATCTTTTTGATCGCAGGGCCCTGTGTGATCGAATCGGAGCAATTGCAGATGGACACGGCGGGCACGCTCAAGGAAATCACCTCCAGCCTGGGTATTCCCTTCATCTTCAAAAGCAGCTTTGACAAGGCCAACCGCTCCAGCGGCAGCACCTTTCGCGGCCCTGGCATCGACAAAGGGCTGGAAATCCTGGCCAAGGTGAAAAGAGAGCTGGGGGTTCCCGTGCTCACCGACATCCACTCCGAAGAGCAAATCGCGCAGGTGGCTTCGGTGGTGGATGTCTTGCAGACGCCTGCCTTTTTATGCCGCCAAACGGACTTCATCCGTGCCGTGGCGCAGTCGGGCAAACCCGTCAATATCAAAAAGGGCCAGTTTCTGGCACCCGGCGATATGAAAAACGTCATCGACAAGGCCCGTGCCGCAGCCAGAGACGCCGGTTTGCCGGAAGACAGCTTCATGGCCTGCGAGCGTGGCGCCAGCTTTGGCTACAACAACCTGGTGAGCGATATGCGCTCCCTGGCCATCATGCGGGAAACCGGTGCACCAGTGGTGTTTGACGCCACCCATTCGGTCCAACTGCCGGGTGGCCAAGGCACCAGCAGCGGAGGCCAACGGGAAATGGTGCCGGTGCTGGCGCGCGCTGCCGTCGCGGTCGGTGTTGCAGGCCTGTTCATGGAAACCCATCCCGATCCGTCCAAAGCCATGAGCGATGGCCCCAATGCGGTGCCACTCAAGCACATGAAGGCGCTGCTGGAAACCCTGGTTGCGCTGGATTACGTAACCAAAAAAACCCCGTTCTTGGAGAATAATTTCTCTTGAGCGGATACATTGTGGAAGAGCAGGCTTCCGCCCATGGGGCGGAACTTGCAGTTTTAGTTTTGTAATTTTTGAAAGATGAGCAATGAGCGCAATTGTTGATATTGTTGGCCGCGAAATTCTGGATTCACGCGGCAACCCCACCGTCGAGTGCGACGTTTTGCTGGAATCCGGCACCATGGGCCGCGCTGCCGTACCCAGTGGCGCGTCCACCGGTTCCCGCGAAGCGATTGAACTGCGTGACGGCGACAAAACGCGCTACCTCGGCAAGGGCGTGCTCAAGGCCGTGGAATACATCAACACCGAAATTTCCGAAGCGGTGCTGGGTCTGGACGCTTCCGAGCAGGCGTTCCTGGACAAGACGCTGATTGACCTGGACGGCACTGAAAACAAATCACGCCTGGGTGCCAACGCCATGCTGGCGGTGTCCATGGCCGTGGCCCGCGCTGCGGCGGAAGAATCTGGCTTGCCTTTGTACCGCTACTTTGGTGGCATGGCCGCTGTGCAAATGCCTGTGCCCATGATGAACGTCATCAACGGTGGCGAACACGCCAACAACAACCTTGACTTGCAAGAGTTGATGATCATCCCCGTGGGCGCCCCCAGCTTCCGCGAAGCCCTGCGTTATGGTGCCGAAGTGTTCCACGCGCTGAAAAAAATCCTGCACGACAAAGGCATCAGCACGGCCGTCGGTGACGAAGGTGGTTTTGCCCCCAACGTGCCCAACCACGAAGCCGCTATCCAGATGATTCTGGAAGCGATCGACAAGGCCGGTTATGTGGCAGGCGAACAAATCGCGCTGGGCCTGGACTGCGCCGCTTCCGAGTTCTACAAAGACGGCAAATACCACCTGGAAGGCGAAGGCCTGACGCTGAGCGCCGAAGAGTGGACCAACATCCTGGCCACCTGGGTCGACAAATACCCCATCATCAGCATCGAAGACGGCATGGCCGAAGGCGACTGGGACGGCTGGAAACTGCTGACCGACCGCCTGGGCAAGAAGGTGCAAATCGTGGGTGACGACCTGTTCGTCACCAACACCAAGATTTTGAAGGAAGGCATCGACAAGGGCATTGCCAACTCCATTCTGGTCAAAATCAACCAGATCGGCACCTTGACCGAAACCTTCGCCGCCATTGAGATGGCCAAGCGCGCAGGCTACACGGCCGTGATCAGCCACCGTTCCGGCGAAACGGAAGACTCCACCATTTCGGACATTGCCGTGGGCACCAATGCCGGTCAAATCAAGACCGGTTCCTTGAGCCGCTCTGACCGCATGGCCAAGTACAACCAGTTGCTGCGCATCGAAGAGGACTTGGGTGATATCGCCGTGTACCCTGGCCGCGCTGCGTTCTACAACCTGAAGTAAAACCAGCACCGTGGCCCACCGTTTTGTTCCCATCGTACTGATCGCCTTGGTGGCGGTCTTGCATGGGCAATTGTGGTTTGGCCGGGGCAGCGTCCCCAACGTGTCGAAGCTGCAGGGGCAGCTCGACACACAAAAACGCAACAATGCCCAAGCGGGACTGGCCAATGACCGCCTGAGTGCAGAAATTCACGACCTGCAAGAAGGTCTTGAAATTGTGGAAGAAAAAGCCCGCTCCGAACTGGGCATGGTCAAGTCCAACGAAATCTACGTTCAGATCGCGCGCTAAGGGCTTGTCGCCAAGTCACCGATGAGAATCGCCATTCTGGGAGCCGAGTGCACGGGTAAAACCCAGCTGGCACATACCTTGGTCCAGGCTTTGAATCAACAGGGCAGCGCGTCCATGGTGCCCGAGGTACTGCGCGAATGGTGCGCACAGCAGGGCCGCACCCCCCAATCCCACGAACAACAGGCCATTGCCGAGGCACAGGCGCTACGGGTTCAAACCGCAGCACCGGTTGCTTTTTTGGTTGCAGACACCTCTGCACTGATGACGGCGGTCTACAGTGATTTGCTGTTCCACGATTCCTCACTGTATTCATTTGCGTTGGAGCAGCACCGGTGCTTTGACCTGACCTTGCTCACCGGATTGGACCTAGTGTGGAAGCCCGACGGTGTGCAACGCGACGGGCCGCATTCCCAGGCCCCCGTGGATGCCCGCTTACGCCAGGTGCTCGACGCCCACGCCATTGCCTATGCCGTGGTTTATGGGACGGGGTCTGAGCGCACCCAATGTGCATTGCAGGCCATCCACCAACATCTGCAAATGCCACGGCAGGGCTCCCCAACCGAACCGGCATGGCAATGGTCCTGTGAAAAGTGCTCGGACGCGGTCTGTGAACACCGCCTGTTCAGCCGCCTGGTGCAAGGCCAGCCAACTTCCAACAGCTAATGCGGCTCGGTGCCCCCAGGCACAATGTGCACCGGCGCGGTGAACAACTGTGCGGCGTCCACGGGATCAAACCGGTATTGCACCCCGCAAAACTCACACGCCACTTCAATATCGGGGCGCTCGGCAAGAATACCGGCGGCTTCGTCTCGCCCCAGTGCCACAATCATCTTGCCCACCCGCTCCCGGCTGCATGCGCAAGAAAAACGGGGCGCCGTGTCGCCCTGCAATGGCTCGAACCGGGTGATCTGTTCTTCCCAGAACAGGCGATGCAAGATGGTGTCCACATCCAGCGTCAGCAACTCTTCGCGCTTGAGGCTGCTGGCCAAAATGGCGATGCGGTTGTAGTCCTCGTTCACACCGATCTGGTCTTCGTTTTCCTGGGCCACCATGCTGCCTGCCAGGTTGTTCTCCCCCTGCATGGGCAGGCGCTGAATCAGCACTCCGGCGGCCACACGGTCGTCCGCCGCCAGCACCAGCGTGGTGTCCAGCTGCTCGCTTTGCAACATGTAGTACTCCAGCACCGCGCTTAAGCGTTCGATGGGCTGGCCTCGGTCATCAAACAAAGGTACCACGCCCTGGTAGGGCTGCTGGCCGGGAAATTTGGTTTTCGGGTCCAGGGTGATGGCACAGCGCCCCTGGTTGGAGGCATTGACCATTTCACTCAGGGTTGCCGTAGGTGCGACCACCGAAGTCACTGAGGCCGTGGCACGCAGCGCCAGATCGGGCTGCACCTCCACCACTGCCAGTTTGACCGGCCCATCGCCGGCAATTTGCAGGGTCAGGGAGCCATCGAACTTGATGTTGGACTGCATCAGCGTAGCCGCTGCCACCATTTCGCCTAGCATCTCACGCACCGGCACGGCGTAAGCCCCGTCATTGCTGTTGGAGGCGCGACGGCGCAAGATTTCAGTCCAGGTGTCCGTCAAGCGCACCACGATGCCACGCACCGGCAAACCGTCGAACAAAAATTTGTGCAATTCACTCATACGCATTTATCCAATTTTGTGCAGGCCGGTCTTGAAGCGGCGTGCATTCTCGATGTAATGCAGGGCACTCATCTGCAAACCCATCTGTTGCTCGGGTGTTAATTCGCGCACCACCTTGGCGGGGCTGCCGATGATCATGGATCCATCGGGAAACTCTTTGCCCTCGGTCACCAGCGCACCCGCGCCCACGATGCAGCCTTTGCCAATTTTGGCACCGTTGAGTACCACGGCACCGATGCCAATCAGCGAGCCATCGCCAATGGTGCAGCCATGCAACATGACCTGGTGGCCGACCGTAACGTGGTCACCCACGGTCAGGGGCTTGCCGATGTCGGCATGCAACACGCTGGCATCCTGGATGTTGGAGCCTCGGCCGATGCGAATGCACTCCGTGTCGCCACGGATGACCACGCCAAACCACACACTGGCGTCCTCGCCCAACTCCACATTGCCCATCACCTGCGCGCTATCTGCCACCCATACCGATTCCGGCATGCGGGGAGAAATGTTGTCCAGTTCGTAAATTGCCACGGCTTTTCCTCAGGTTCAAATGTTCTGGAATTGTAGGGATTGCCGCCACGCCCGTAAAACGCAGCCCTTTCGCAAGATCCACCATGGATATCAGGCCTGGGCCCGCCAGCATCAGTGATTGCCGCTACGCGAAAAAGGGGGCGTTCTCGCGGCACCACAACTCAAAGTCGCCCAGCGGCATGGCCTTTGCGGCGTACCAACCCTGCGCATAGTCGCATCCCAAGCTGCGCAACAACTCCCATTCCTGCGCGTCCTCAGCCCCTTCGGCCACCACGATCAAACCCAAACGGTGGCCCAGAGCGATCGTCGAGTCCAGCAAAGACGCGCCGTCGCTGCCGGCCTTGACGTTGCGGACAAAGGAGCGGTCAATTTTCAACTAGGCCACCGGCATCTTCTGCAAATAGGCCAGCGAGGAATACCCCGTTCCAAAGTCATCGATCGAGAGCGAAAACCCGGCCTCGCGCAACGCATTCATCACCTCCAAGGCCGCAGCAGGGTCTTGCATGGCCCCGCTTTCGGTAATCTCCAGGCGAATATCGGCCGGCTCCGCCCCGGTGTCCAAAGCCAAGGCCGCTGCACGGTCCGCAAACCCCGCTTCTGCCAGGTCAAACGTGGACAGGTTGACCGAAATTTGCAGGGGCCGCCCCTGCGCCCTACTCCGGGTGACCACATGCATGGCCTCTTTCAGCACCCAACGCGTCAACAAAGTGACGCCACCCGTTTTTTCAGCAAACGGAACAAAGTCACCTGGCGGAATGAGGCCCCGTTTCGGGTGCATCCACCGCACCAATGCCTCGGCACTGCTGACTGCGCCATCCAGCAGGCGCACCTTGGGTTGCAGGTACATGCGCAGTTCGTTGTGTTCAACCGCCCGTTTCAGCTCCGACAGCAAATCCAGGTCGGCCCGCTTGCTGCTCTCCAGGTCCACGCGGTATTCCAGCCAGTTTTTGTGCTTCGCACGGCCTGCTTCCAAAGCGATCTCGGCATTGCGCAGGAGTTGCACCATGCTCATGCCGGTATCCCAGGGCTTGGCCACACCAACCGCCAATGAAATATCGATGGCCTGCCCTTCAATCTCGGCGGGCAGGCCAAACGCCATCTCTATCTCGCCACGTATCGCTCGCAAGGCGTGGGGGTTGGGAAGCAGGATACAAAATTGGTCGACATGCATGCGTCCCACGCGGGCATCAGGGTGGCCTTTGCACACCAGAAAAAGGCGCTTGCCGGTTTCTTTCAACACCTGGTCACCCAACTCGGGGCCCAGTGTTTCGTTGATGGCGTGAAAGCGCTCCACATTGAGCATCAGCAGGCAAGGCTGTGCCCCTCCATCAATCATGGACTGCCCCCGCTGGCACATGCCTTCGCGGTTGCGCAATTCGGTCAGGGAGTCAAACCGCGCCAATCGTTCGACTTTGCGTTGCAGACCCACGGTGCGGTCTGCAAGGCCATAACAAAAAGCAATGGGCAGCAACAGGGTGCGCACAAAATCAAAGGCCGATCCGCCAAACGCCAGCTCGCTGGGCAGGGGTTGGCGCAGCACCTGGGTGTAAAGCAGGAACGCGAGCCAATAGACAGCGATGGGAGCGATGCCAAACAACAAGATGCCACACCCTCGCTCACCCCTGCGCCAGCCCCGGAAATTGCCGCTCAGCAGCACCCAAAAATGCAAGGGCAGCAGCCCCAAAATTACCAAACTACCCCAAGCAGGCGCCAGGTAGTGCAAGGGGATCAGGAGCAAAAAGGCCGCCGCCACACCATACGCAAGTACCGCAGTGCGTGGGCTGTGGACCTTGAAGTTGCCAAAGCGCACACTCAGCAAGACCGAAAGCACCGCAACCAGATTGGTGAACACCCCGGCGTTCAACCACAACACGGAGCTGACATCCAGCACATAGGGCAAGCCGCGTTTAACAAAGAAAGTGAATGCATGCAATGAGGCATACAGCGCGTAAATACCGTAATTCAGGTCGCGCATGGTGAAGAAAAAAAACAGCGCCATCAGTGCCGTGGTGACCAAGAACATGGCCGCGCTTTGGTTCAGCAAGTCCCGGCCTTGCTCATGGCGCAGGCTGATGGCGGGCGCAACGGTTTCCACCTGCAATTTGCGTACAACGCCAGGAAAAGTCAGCGCGCCCTTCACGGGTTGGAATTGCACATACAAGGGCATTGCCGCCATGCTGTCCGGTGTAAAGGTGGCGCGCAAGCCCGTCACCAAGGCCGCACTGCTCTGGCCCAGGCGCAAGGCCTGCCCCAGCGTACGACCGTGGGCGTCATACAAGGTGATATCGACCCGTTGCACATTCAGGTCGCCAAACGACAAACCTGCTGCCGTGTCCAGCGATGTGCCCTTTGGCAACCCGGCAATGCGAATCCAGCAGGGGCGGCCCTGGGGGTCCACCGGGACGACGCCATCGGCGGACGGCAACCAGCCGTCGTTCGGGACAAAGGGGCCGGAGAAGATGGAAATGCCATCGCACCGGTAGGCCACCGCAAGCGGCTCGGCGGACACCCAGGTTTGCCAAACACCCAGCCAGATCAGAAAAATAAGGCGCACCCATAAACGTCTGCAATCCATTCCAAACACCTGTACTTTTTGTTGATGACCCAGCCTGCGCCAAATTCATCATACGGGGAAACAGGGGGGCCGCAAATTAGGCGGAGCCCGCTTGGCCCAGGTGGCCGACAGGGGCATGAAAAAACGGAAAATGGCTCGCTAATTTAAGTGACTGATGGCATTGGAAAACTCTCGTGAAAACCGTTAATACCCCTCCTGAAGCCGTGGAACTCCGGCAGCGCGCGTTCCACGCGTTTGGCATAAGCGATGCCCTCCTCAAAGCCGACGCGGTGCAAGCGCTTTGGCGTGAATCCCGCTGTGAATCGCCCCCCATGGTGCTGGACACCGGGGCGGTTTTTCCCGCGCTACAGCAGCCTGGCAAACCCGACAGACCCGCCTGCGTCAACCCCCAGGACGTACCGCGCCGTTCACCGTTCACCCCAGGGGGCCATGCCGCGCTGATCCATTCGATTGCCCACATCGAGTTCAATGCCATCAACCTCGCGCTGGACGCCATATGGCGCTTTGCTGGGATGCCAGCAGGCTACTACCACGACTGGCTGCGGGTGGCCCAGGAAGAGGCCAAACATTTCATGCTCTTGCGCACCCACCTGCAAGACGTGGGCCACGACTACGGCGACTTTGTGGCGCACGATGGCCTGTGGACCATGTGCATCGCCACGCAACACGACATCACCGCACGCATGGCGCTGGTCCCACGCACACTGGAGGCCAGAGGCCTGGACGCCACTCCCATCATCCAGGCCAAACTGCGCAAAGTGGCCACGCCACAAGCCTTGGCAGCAGTTGCCATACTGGACGTGATCCTGCAAGAAGAAGTGGGACATGTGGCCATTGGCAACCATTGGTACCGCTGGCTGTGTGAACGCGACGGCCGGGACCCGGTGCGGTTCTACGCCGAAGCCGCCGACCGACATAACGCGCCCACATTAAAACCCCCGTTCAACCTGCCAGCGCGCAGACAGGCGGGATTCACCGAAGCAGAAATCAACACCCTTCCCACCGGTCAACCCAGCCCTTGAGCACACCTGACGCAGGTGCGGCTCTAAAATGGGCCCAACCCACAACGACTGCACTATGCCTGTATCCAAGCCCCCCGCATCGTCCCCACGGGACCAAGCGCCACAGCCTGTCGCCATTGCCCGCCAGGCTATCCTGGATGCCGACAGGGATGTGTTTGGCTACGAGCTGTTTGACCGTTCCATGGGCTTGCACGAACACACCGCGGCCAGCGATGCGCAACTGCTGTTCAATGTGTTGTCCGGCACGGACGGTGAAACGCTGGCAGGCCACAAGACTTTTTTTATCAACTGCACACAGGACAGCATTGCGGGCGGGCACCTGGACTTGGTGGCGCCTGAACGCGTGGTGCTTGAAATTCCGCCCTTGCCCATTTCCCAGGTGGACCAGATTGAGGACCACGTGTATGCGTTGATGGAGGTTCAGAAGCGGGGATTTCGCATGGCATTTGACTATTCCATCTTGACCCGCTCCTACGAATCCTGGCTGCCGTTGGCATCCTTCATTAAATTGGACTTGTCGGTGCTGAAACCGGCGTCCCTGGACTCCTTCGTCAAACTGGCGCGCAGCAAGACCAACGCCTTGTTGATTGCAGAAAAAGTCGAAACGATGTCCCAGTACCAGTTGGTGTCTGGCCTGGGCATAGGCTTGTTTCAAGGCTATTGGTTTGCCAAGCCCGTGATCGTGCAAGGACACTCGGTGCGGCCCGCGCAGGCCACCATCCTGCAATTGATCAATCTGGTGCGCAAACAGGCCAGCACCAACGACATTGAAAATCTTTTCAAACGGGACCCCACCCTGTCCTTCAACTTGCTGCGCTTTATCAACTCCGCAGGTTTTGGCATGCGCACCGAGGTCACCTCGTTCAAACATGCCGTCATGTTGCTGGGCCTCAAGCGCCTGTTCAAATGGGCCGCCCTGTTGTTAACCACCTCGCATACGGGCGACACGCCGCCCGCTGTGGGCTCCACCGCCGTGGTGCGCGGGCGCTTGATGGAACTGCTGGCGGCCGAAGTGCTTCCCGCCGAAGAATGCGACAACGCCTTTGTGGTGGGCGTATTCTCCCTGCTGGACACCATGCTGGGCATGACGATGGACGCGGCCTTGGCCACCCTGACCTTGCCCGCCAGCGTGACCGATGCCCTGTTGCACGGCAGCGGCCCGCTGGCGCCGTTTTTGGCCTTGACCTTGGCGTGTGAAGCGGGCGATGACGCCGCCTTTGCCCAAGCCGCCCACACCCTGGGCCTGAACAGCGGCCAAATCAACATGGCCCATTTGCAGGCCCTGTCCTGGGCGGAAACGCTGGGCGATTAGACCCGCTGCGACCCGCCTTTATCCCCGAGGATGGTGCTGCGCGTGCAACTGTGCCAAACGCTCACGCGCCACATGGGTGTAAATGGTGGTGGTGGAAATATCGGCATGCCCCAGCAACAGCTGCACCGCCCGCAGGTCGGCCCCGTGGTTGAGCAAATGCGTGGCAAAGGCGTGGCGCAGCGTATGGGGCGACAGGTGCGAGCGAATGCCGGCGTCCGCCGCGTATTTTTTCACCACCATCCAGAACATCACCCGCGACATGGCGGTGCCCGCCGTGGCACCACGCACGGTGACAAATAAATCCTCGGTCTGTTTTCCCGCCAACAACTCTGCACGGGCTTGCCCCAAATAGCGGCGCAACCATTGGCAGGCAACCTCGCCAAACGGCACCAGACGTTCCTTGGCGCCCTTGCCCAGCACGCGCAACACGTTGTCGTTCAAACCCAGGTTCAGCGTTTTGAGGGTCACCAGCTCGCTCACCCGCAGGCCGCTGGCGTACATCAGCTCCAGCATGGTGCGGTCACGCACGCCCAGCGCGTTGCTGGTGTCGGGCGCGGCCAGCAAGGCTTCCACCTGGGCTTCGCTCAGGGCTTTGGGCACCCGCAAGGCCTGCTTGGCCGACCGCAGCTTCAGCGTGGGGTCTGCCACCGTGTGGCCCTCGCGCAGGGCCCAGCGGAAGTAACGCTTGAATACGGTGAGGCGCCGGTTGGCGGTGGTCGCCTTGGTGGCCGCATGGCATTGCGAAAAATAAGCCTGCAAGTCCAGCTCGGCCGTGTCATTCAGTCCATGCGCTGGTAGCCCACGCGCTGTCAGCCACATCGCGTACTGGGTCAGGTCGCGCCGGTAGGCCTCCAGCGTGTTCTTGGACAAGCCATCTTCCAGCCACAAGGCATCGACAAAAGCATCGATGCTGGCTTGGCTTGCATCACCCAGCAGCATCATTCCAGACGCAGCTTGGCGGAGTCCACCACTTTTTTGTACACCGCGTACTCGGCCTGGATTTGCGCCGCAAACTGCTCAGGTGTGTTGCCGATGATGAACGAGCCGGTGTCTTCGATCCGCTTTTTCACCGCTGGGTCTTCCAGCACCTTGCGCACCGCCGCATTGAGCTTGTTCACCACGTCCTTGGACATGCCCTTGGGGCCATAGATGCCGTAGAAGGCCATGCGGTTGACCGGCTCCAGCCCCACCTCTTTGAAGGTGGGCACATCGGGCAACTGGCTCAGGCGTTGCGGTGCGGCCACCACGATGGGCACCAGACGCTTGGCCTGGATAAACGGCAGGGCCGACGGCATATTGTCAAAGGTCATGGGCACCTGGCCCGCCACCGTGTCGTTCAGGGCCGGGCCCGCGCCACGGTAGGGAATGTGGGTGATGAACACGCCAGTCAGGTTTTTGAACAGCTCCATCTGCAGGTGCCCGATGCCGCCGGTCCCCGACGACGAAAAGGAATACTGCCCCGGATGTTTTTTCACCTCGGCCAAAAAACCCTTGTAGTCTTTGGCCGGAAAGCCGGGGTGCACCGCAATCACATTGGGGGTGGCTGCGATGTTGATGACGGGCGTGAAGTCGGTCAGCGGGTTGTACGGGATCTTGGGGTTGATGGCCGGATTGGCCGCCACCGTGGACACCGTGGCCATACCCAGCGAATAGCCGTCGGGTGCAGCTTTGGCGGTCTCGCTGGCGCCCATCACGCCGCCACCGCCCGCCCTGTTTTCCACCACCACACTCTGGCCCAGGATCTTGCCCAGCGGATCGGCAATCGTGCGGGCAATGATGTCGGTGGTGCCGCCGGGGGCAAAAGGCACTTGCAATTTAATCACCCGGCTGGGATAGGTCTGCGCCATGGCGGCGCTGGACGCGGCCAACAAACCGAGGGCAATAAGGGTGCGGCGATGCATGGTGGGGTGCTCCTGGAAAAGCGGGCTGGCTTCAAACTGCGGCAATACTACCCGCCACACTGCCGAACGCCAACACCCCTGGCTGGTATCCTTGTCCGGTGAACTACGCCCAGCTCCTTTTCCCCGATTTTTCCCTGATTTTGTGCGGCTACCTGGTGTGCCGCTACACCGCCCTCAACCGCAGCGTGTGGGAGCCTGTGGAGTCGCTGGTGTACTACCTGCTGTTCCCCGTGCTGCTGTTCCATTCCATTGTGAAAAGCCCGCTGGACCTGCGCGCCGCGTCCAGCCTGATCGGCGCGGGCTGGGCGATGGGGCTGACTGGCATTGCGCTGGCCTACGCCCTCCCCTACCTGCCAGGCTTGCGCCGCCACATCCAGCACCGCGACCATGCGGCCAGCGCGCAGGTGGCGTTTCGCTTCAACTCTTTTATCGGGCTGGCACTGGCCGACCGGCTGGCGGGGCCCCAAGGCCTGCTCTTGATCGCGGTGCTGATTGGCGTATGTGTGCCGCTGTTCAACGTAGGCGCCGTGTGGCCCATGGCACGCCACGCCCAGCGCGGCTTTGTGCGCGAGCTGGTGCGCAACCCGCTGATTATCGGCACCGCCTCGGGCCTGGTGGCCAACCTGATGGGTTTTGTGCTGCCGGTCTGGCTGGAGCCCACGGTGTCCCGCCTGGGCGCGGCCTCGCTGGCCATGGGCTTGATGGCGGCCGGTGCCGGCATGCAACTGGGTGCCCTGGCCAAGGCCAAAACCCTGGCAGTGGCGGTGCTGTCCATCCGGCACTTTTTCCTGCCCCTGGTGGCGCTGGGGGTGTCGCACCTGTTTGGCCTGTCGGAGGTGCAGACCACCGTGCTGCTGGCCTTCTCGGCTCTGCCGACGGCGTCCAGCTGTTATGTGCTGGCCGCCCGCATGGGCTACGACGGCGCCTATGTGGCCGGGCTGGTGACCTTGTCCACCCTGTTGGGCCTGGCCAGCCTGCCTTTTGCGCTGGGCGTTTTGCGGCAACTGTAAGGCGCTGCGTTGTTAAGACGCCAACGCCCAAGCCACATGCTCCCGCACCACAGCGCTGGGGTGCTCGGCGCGGCGCAGCAAGGCGGCCCGCATGGTCTGGATGGCCGCCTCCGACTCCGCTTGGGCGCCACTGCCATGCAAGGCATTGCCCAGGGCCACCGCGATATTGCGCAGCCAGCGTTCATGGCCGATGCGGCGGATGGGGCCGCCTTCGGTGCGCTGCAAAAATTGCGCTTCGGTCCAGTCCAGCAGGTCCGCCAGGGCCTGGCCGCTCAAACCCGGGCGCGCGTCAAAGTCGGGCAAGGCGCTGCGCTTGGCGAATTTGTTCCAGGGGCAAATGAGCTGGCAGTCGTCACAGCCGTAAATGCGGTTGCCCATCAGCGGACGCAGCTCCAGCGGGATCGGCCCCGCGTGCTCGATGGTCAGGTAGGAAATGCAGCGCCGCGCGTCCAGCCGCCCCGGGCCCAGAATGGCCTGGGTGGGGCACACCGTGATGCAGGCGCTGCAGGAGCCGCAATGGTCTTGCACCGGGTGGCTCTCGGGCAGCGCCACGTCCAGGTAGATTTCACCCAGAAAGAAGGTGGACCCCGCTTCGCGGTTCAGCAGCAAAGTGTGTTTGCCGCGCCAGCCTTGGCCGCTGCGCGCCGCCAGTTCGGCCTCCAGCACCGGGGCCGAATCGGTGAACACACGGTGCCCCAAGGGCCCGAGGTGTTCGGCGATGCGGTCGCTGAGTTTTTGCAGGCGGCTGCGCAGCACCTTGTGGTAGTCCCGCCCCCGGGCGTAGACCGACACAATGCCCTCGCCGGGGCGCTGCAGGCGCGCCAGTTCCTGCGCCTGCCAGTCGTCCGGGGTGCTGCGCGGCAGGTAGTCCATGCGCGCCGTGAGCACGCTGAGGGTGCCCGGCACCAGCTCGGCCGGGCGCGCCCGTTTGAGCCCGTGGCTGGCCATATAGGCCATCTCGCCATGGAAACCCTGTGCCAGCCAGGCCAATAAACCAGGTTCTGCGGAAGAGAGGTTTACACCGGCCACGCCAATTTGGGAGAATCCCAGTTCCCGGGCCCAGGCCTGTATTTGAGAAACCAACTGGTTGCCATCGAATTGAGTACTTTTGATCGTCACGCGCCTATTGTAAAAACTGCCGCGCCAAGCACCGTGGGCAGTGCGGTAAAGAGCCTGCACTGGCCCGATGAACTGGCCACGCAGCTGTTTGCCACCCAGCTGGCGGCGCAGCCCGAGCTCGGCCACGCCTTCATCGCCCTGCACGGCGACCTGGGCGCGGGCAAGACCACGCTGGTGCGCCACCTGCTGCATGCGCTGGGGGTGCAGGGCCGCATCAAAAGTCCGACCTATGCGGTGGTGGAAGCGTATGAGTTGCCTGGCCTCAATATCTGGCATTTCGACTTTTACCGCTTCAGCGACCCGCGCGAGTGGGAGGACGCGGGCTTTCGGGACATCTTCGCCAGCCCCGGCCTCAAAATTGCCGAATGGCCCGAGAAGGTCGCCAGCGTGCTGCCCACGGCGGACCTGGACCTCCACATCACCACCGCCCTGGACGCCACCCGCCAAGTCACCCTCACCGCCCACACCGCGACCGGCATCGCACTTTTGACGGGCAGCACCCCCCAGGGAGCCCTGGTTTGAAGCGCCGCACGCTGCTGAAAACCGGCAGCCTGGTGCTGAGCTTGGGCCTGCCGCATCTGGCGCGCGGTGCCACCATCGTGACGGTGCGGGTGTGGCCCGCCCCCGAATACTCGCGGGTCACCATCGAGTCGGACGGCGCACTGGTGGCCAAACAGCAGTTTGTGCCCAGCCCGCCGCGCCTGGCGGTGGACATTGCGGGCATCACGCTCAACCCCGCTTTAAAAGAGCTGGTGGCCAAGGTCAAAGCCGACGACCCCAATATTGCGGGCATCCGCGTGGGCCAGTTTGCCCCCGACGTGGTGCGCCTGGTGGTGGACCTGAAACACCCCATCAAACCGCAGGTGTTCAGCCTCTCCCCGGTGGCTGCCTACCAGCACCGTCTGGTGTTCGATTTGTACCCGGTGCAGGAGTTGGACCCGCTGGAAGCCCTGATCGCCGAGCGGCTGAAAGACCCCATCGTGGCCAATCCACCACCGCCCACGCAGGTCAACCCGGCCGACCCGCTGGGCGAACTGATCGCCCAGCAAACCCAAAACCCCGCCAAGCCTGCGGCACAGGGCCCGGCGCCCGGCACTTTTGCTACACAAACGATAGCTGGCAGCGCAGGTCCTACGCGGGCTGGAGGCACAATTGATCTAAAAAATGAGGCAAAAACCGCGCCCGTCGTGGCCAGCACCACCGAGCGGCTCATCATCATCGCGCTGGACCCCGGCCACGGCGGCGAGGACCCTGGCGCGGTGGGCCCCGGCGGCACCCGCGAAAAAGACGTGGTGCTGCGCCTGGCCCACCGTCTGCGCGACCGCATCAACGCCACCAGCGTCAAAGGCAACGCCATGCGCGCCTACCTCACCCGCGACGCCGACTTCTTTGTGCCCCTGCACATCCGGGTGCAAAAGGCCCGCCGGGTGCAGGCCGACCTGTTTGTCAGCATCCATGCCGATGCCTTCTTCACCCCCCAGCCCCAGGGCGCCAGCGTATTTGCCCTGAGCCAGGGCGGCGCCTCCAGCAGTGCGGCGCGCTGGATGGCGGCCAAGGAGAACAAGGCCGACTTGATCGGTGGCCTCAACGTCCGGGCCAAGGACGCCACCGTGCAGCGCGCCCTACTGGACATGAGCACCACGGCCCAGATCAACGACAGCCTCAAATTAGGCAACAACCTGCTGGGCGAAATTGGCCGCGTGGGTAAGCTGCACAAAGCCAAGGTAGAACAAGCGGCCTTTGCCGTGCTCAAGGCCCCCGACATTCCCAGCGTGCTGGTGGAGGCAGCCTTCATCAGCAACCCGGCCGAAGAAATCAAACTCAACAGCGAGGAGTACCAGAACACCCTGGCCGATGCGCTGATGCGGGGGATCGAGAGCTATTTCTCCAAGAACCCGCCGCTGGCGCGCAACCGGAGCGTGTGACTTTTGCTATTAAATTGATAGCTGTATGCGCTAGATGGATATGCCGAAACGCCTTATTTCTTCTTGAAAACCTGGAGACCAAAGAGAATGAAATCAAAGTCAACCCCAAATCCGGTTCTGCTGCGGACATTGCTGATTCCGTGCTTGCTTTCCCCAGCGCTCGCCACCGCCCAGATCGCGCTGCACTACAACGAACGGCCCCCCTATCTGGTGGGAAAAGACGGTCAACTGAGCGGCTTGACCGGTTCACCCGCAGTGGCGGCCTTCAAGGCGGCGGGCATTGCATTCACCCTCCACTTCACGCCCACGGCCCGGCAGTTGGCGATGGTCAAGGACAACGCGGGAACGGATTGCGGCATCGGCTGGTTCAAAAACGAGGAGCGCGAAGGGTTCGCCAAGTTCACCAAACCGATCTACCAGGACCGGCCACAAATCGCCCTGACCACGGCCAAAAATTCGAAGGTAAAAGATGGTGAAACGGTGGAATCCATTCTTGGAAACAAGAACCTCACCTTGCTGGTCAAACAGGGCTACTCCTACGGTAAAACGCTGGATGCCCTGATCACCAAGCTCCAGCCGGTGCAGCACGCGGTCGCCGTGGAAAATGTGCTGATGCTGAAAATTATCCTGGCCGAACGGGCGGACTACATGCTGATCGCCCCCGAGGAGGTGGACGGTCTGATCGCGGCAAGCGACGTGAGCCCGGCGGATATCCGCAAAGCCAACTTCTCCAACGCCCCCAACGGCGAGAACCGCTACATTATTTGCAGCAAGAATGTGGCGGACGAGACCATCACCAAGCTCAACAACGCCATCAAATAGACCCTTGCTGAAGGGCCTCCCAGCGCCATCCCTCCAGGCGGAGCATCAGGTCTTGTGCCTGCACCACCACCATGTTCAAAACCCTTCGCATTTTCGTTCTGCTGTCCATTCTGGCCATCGTGGCCGCAGGCAGCTGGCGCACGCAGACGAACTCGGTTCAGTGGAAATACACCCTGCCCGTGAATGTGTACCCCATCAACGGTGATGGCAGCGCCGCCGCAGAGGCTTATTTGCGTACTGTGTCGCTGGACGACTTCAAGCCGATAGAGGCCTTTATGCTGGCGCAGGCCAGCCGCTATGGCCGCGACGCCAAGGCCTCCATCGAAGTTCGGCTGGGCCAGCCCATCCCTGCCTTGCCCCCTGCGCCCCCGGTGCATGGCGGTGTATTGGAGGTGGTGGTCTGGAGCCTGAAAATGCGCTGGTGGGCCTACCGCCACGGAGAGACGGTCGGACCGGGCCCGCAGGTCAAACTGTATTTGCTGTATTTCGACCCGGCCCAAACCCAGCGGCTGGACCACTCCACCGCCTTGCAAAAAGGCCTGGTGGGGCGGGTCAAGGTGTTCGCCTCGGCGGCCATGGCCAGACAAAACAACATCGTCATTGCCCATGAGTTTCTGCACACCCTGGGCGCCACCGACAAGTACGATTTTGCGAACAACCAACCCGTTTTTCCAGACGGCTACGCAGAGCCCCTACGTGCACCGCTTTTGCCCCAGGTATTCGCCGAGGTCATGGCGGGCCGCACGCCCCTGACAGACACCGAGGCCGAGCTACCAGCCAGCCTGAACCGGGTGGTGATCGGAGAAAAAACCGCCCGGGAGATCAACTGGTTGCCAGCGACCCCGTGATGGGGGTGGTTTCGTCCCAAGGCACCCACAAATCCGCCAGGTGCCGGTTTGCTGCGATGCGTAGCGTATTGGGCTCGTCAGTGTGTGCCATCCAGGTCAGGGCCTGCTCGCGGCTGCGGCCAAAGCGCATGTGGCGCGCCAGCAGGCGTTCGCGGCGCACGGTGTCGTCCACATCCAGGTACCAGACTTCATCGAGCACACCGCGCACCTCGGCCCAGCCGCCGTCCTCCAGCAGCAGGTAGTTGCCTTCGGTGAGGATGAGCGGCGTGTGGGCCTCAATGGCGATGGCACCGGCAACCCCCTCTTCCAAGGCACGCCGGTAGTCGGGGGCATAGATGGTGGGTCCATCGGCCTGGGCCCGGATGCGTCGCAGCAGATGTGCATAGCCAAAGGCATCAAAGGTATCGGGCGCACCTTTACGTTCGGCCCGGCCCAGGCGCGCCAGTTCGGTGTTGGCCAAGTGAAACCCATCCATGGGCACCACCTGCGCGGCAGGTGCCAAGGCGGTGGCCAGTGCCTGGGCAAAGCTGGACTTGCCCGCGCCTGGGGGCGCAACAATGCCCAGCAGCTTGCGCTGGCCCGACGCAATCCACCGGGCTGCACGCTCCCGGCAATGGGCTGGCACGGTCATCATGCGAAGGCCACGGTGGATAACGCCAAGCGGTCTTTGACCTCGCTGCGCAACGGCGGCACGCAGCCTTGGCGCATGACGCAAATGCTGGCGCTGGCGATGGCATTGCCCAAGAGGGCGTGGGCCTGGGCTGGCAGTACTTGCGCAGTGCCGCAGTCGGGGGCCATGCCCATTTCCAGCATGGCCACCACCAAGCCCGCCAAAAAGCAGTCCCCCGCCCCCACCGTGTCCGCTACGGGGATGGCCGCCGTTTCCCGGGCGTGGAAGGTTTGGCCACTGCGGGTGAGCAAAGTCGCGCCTTCGCCGCCGCGGGTCAGGGCCAGAAAATGCGCGCGGCTGTGCTGCAAGAGATGCCGGGCGCGCTCGGTGGCATCGGCCCCGGGCAGGTACAGGCACTCCAGGTCTTCGTCGCTGGCTTTGATGACATCGGCCAGCTGCAAGGCCTTCAGTACATGGGCGCGGTATTGCTCCAGGTCGGGCATGACCGAGGGGCGCAGGTTGGCATCCACCACCACAGTGCGCCCGGCTTGGCGCTGGCTGACCAACCAGGGCAGGTAGGTGTCGGCATCGTCGGGCGAGAGCGCCAAGGCACCGGTGCAGACCACCGACAAGGTAGCGGAGCCGGCACAGGCCTCGGTCATGGCCTGGGCCGTGGTGGCGCGGTCGGCCACCCCCTCGCGGTAAAAGGAATAGTCTGGGTGGCCTGCGGCATCCACCCCCACCACCGCCAAAGAGGTGACCTGTTGCACCGCGTCTGGCAGGGCCAGGTGTACACCGTCTGCGGCCAAGCCTGCGGCCAATTGGCGGCCAAAGCGGTCACGCGACAGGGGGTTGAGGTACAGGGTCTGTACCCCCTGGCGGGCCAAGGCGCGGGTCAGGTTGTACACCGCGCCGCCCAGGCAGGGCTGGAGTCGGCCATCGTCATTGCGGATCAGGTCGATCAGGGCCTCGCCAGCAGTGGCGACTTGTAAGTTCATCATTTATTTTGCTCCATATTAGGGTTTTCCATAACTAAATTCACTTGATTTAGTAAGTGCATGGCGACTATAGTCCACCTGCGCTGCAACGTAAAGCGTAAATTTCCAAGGGCACAGCGCCCTTTTAGCAAAAACTGTTTTCCACACTTTGAGGAATGCTCCCATGAAAAAAGTCACCACTACACTGATGTTGTCCGCTTTGGCGCTTGCGACCTCCAGCGCTTTCGCGGCCGACGAGATCGTGATTGGTCTGATCACCAAAACCGAGACCAATCCTTTCTTCGTGAAGATGAAAGAAGGTGCGGAAGCCGAAGCTAAAAAACTGGGCGCCAAACTGCTGACCGCCGCCGGAAAAATTGACGGCGACACGGGTGGCCAGATCACCGCGCTGGAAAACATGGCCGCCGCCGGCGCCAAGACCATTTTGATCACCGCCAGCGGTGATGCGATCATCCCCACCGTGAAAAAATTGCAAGCCAAGGGTGTGCAAGTGATTGCGCTGGACAGCCCGTTTGACGGCGCGGACGCCCTGTTCGCCACCGACAACTACAAGGCCGGTGTGTTGATTGGCCAGTACGCCAAAGCGGCCATGGGTGGCAAGCCCGCCAAGATCGCCACGCTGGACTTGTTCCCCGGCCACCCCGTGGGCGCGCAACGCCACAACGGTTTCATGAAGGGTTTTGGCCTGCCAGCCGCCGATGCCAAATCGAACGAGTTGTCTTCCGATGCAGCCGTCGTGTGTATGGCTGACAGCTACGGCGACCCGGCCAAAGGCCAGACCGCCATGGAAAACTGCCTGCAAAAAAATCCCGATATCAATGTGGTCTACACCATCAATGAACCCGCCGCCGCCGGTGCGTTCAATGCCTTGAAAAAGGCGGGCAAAGAAAAAGGCGTGACCATTTTGTCGGTGGACGGCGGTTGCCAAGGTATCAAGGACACGGCCGCGGGCATCATCAACGCCACATCACAACAGTACCCACTGAAGATGGCTGCTTTGGGTGTGGCGGCTGGTGTCAGCTACGCCAAAGGCGGCAAAAAATCGTCGGGCTACACCGACACCGGCGTGACCTTGATCTCGGCCAAGGCCATCAAGGGCGTGGACAGCAAAGACACCAAAGCCGGTCTGGACCTGTGCTGGGGCACCAAGTAAGTCATCAAGCACGTCATCAAGCCCTGAGGGCTTGAGATGGGGCGCACCGGTGTGCGCCTCTTTTTTCACCCATTTTGAGGTTTCTACTGTGAAATCATCTACACGCAACATCCCCTGGGGGGCACTCGGCCCGTGGTTGGCCTTGTTGGCGACTTGCCTCTTTTTTGCCACCCAGACCGAGCGCTTTTTAACCGCCCAAAACCTTTCGCTGGTACTGCAGCAAGTCATGGTTGTGGGTGTCTTGGCCATCGGCCAGACCCTGATCATTCTGACTGCCGGCATTGATTTGTCCTGCGGCATGGTCATGGCACTGGGCGGTGTGGTGATGACCAAATTCGCCGTGAACTACGGCATGGACCCTTACCTGGCCATTCTGTGCGGCCTGGCGGTCACCACCGGGTTTGGGCTGATCAACGGACTGCTGGTGACCCGCGTCAAGTTACCCCCCTTCATCGTGACCTTGGGCACCCTGAACATTGCGTTTGCCATTACCCAGATTTATTCCAAGGCACAAATCATTCCCAACCTGCCACCGGAGCTGACCTTTCTGGGCAACACCTTCGTGATCGGCAACAGCATGGGCTTCAACGCCACCGAAGTGAGTTTGGGCACCATCACCATGCTGGTCTTGTACGTGCTGGCGTGGCGCGTCCTGCGCGACACCGCGCCCGGGCGCCACCTGTACGCCGTGGGCAATGCACCCGAGGCGGCACGCCTCACGGGCATCCGCGTTGACCGTGTGCTGATCATGGTCTACGCCTTGGCCGGCCTGTTCTACGGCATCGCCGCCCTCTTGTCCGTGGCGCGCACCGGCGTGGGCGACCCGAATGCGGGCCAGACGGAAAACCTGGACGCCATCACGGCCGTGGTTCTGGGCGGCACCAGCCTGTTTGGCGGACGCGGCATTATTTTGGGCTCCCTGGTGGGCGCGGTGATTGTTGGCGTGTTTCGCAATGGCCTGACCTTGATGGGCGTGGCCTCGGTGTACCAAACCTTGATCACCGGTATTTTGGTTATTTTGGCGGTGGCTGCCGACCAGATGTCCCGCAAAGGAGCGCGTTGATGACTGCACAAGAAATGAACACCCCGTCCGCGCCTCTGGTCATGCAGGCCAAGGGCATCGTGAAACGGTACGGGCAGGTGACCGCCCTGGATGGCACCGACTTTGAACTGCGCGCCGGGGAAATCCTGGCCGTGATTGGCGACAACGGTGCCGGCAAATCGTCCCTGATCAAAGCCCTGTCGGGCGCGACGATTCCCGACGAAGGCGAGTTGTTGCTGGACGGCCAACCGGTGCGCTTCAAATCCCCCATTGACGCACGGCGCAAAGGCATAGAGACGGTGTACCAGGACCTAGCGGTGGCACCGGCCATGACCATTGCCGAAAACCTCTTCCTGGGGCGCGAGCTCCTGAAACCCGGCCCCCTGGGCCAACTGTTTCGCCTCTTGGACAAAAAGAGAATGCTGGAGCAGGCCGTGACCCGCATGGCGGAGCTGAAGGTGGGCATCCGCTCCATGACACAGGCGGTGGAAACCCTGTCGGGCGGCCAGCGCCAGTGCGTGGCCGTGGCGCGCGCGGCTGCCTTTGCCCAGCACGTGGTGATTTTGGACGAGCCCACGGCCGCGCTGGGCGTGAAAGAGGGCAATATGGTGCTGGAATTGATACGCCGGGTGCGGGACAAAGGCCTGCCCGTCATTTTGATCAGCCACAACATGCCACATGTCTTCGAGATTGCCGACCGCATCCATATCCAGCGCCTGGGGCGCCGTGCGGCCGTGGTCAATCCCAAAACCATCAGCATGAGCGATACGGTGGCGGTCATGACTGGCGCCAAGACCGTGGACGAGCTGCCTGACGACGCCCATGCCTGAGAACCCAGCCGGATAAAAAAAATATGCTCAAAGGTATCAATCCCCTACTGACACCGGACCTGCTCAAGATCCTTATGGAGATGGGGCACGACGACGCACTGGTCTTGGCCGATGCCAACTTCACCGCCATGAGCATTGCGGCCGGCAAGCCGGTGCTGCGCCTGCCCGGCGTTTCCATGGTCCATGCGGTGCGGGCGGTGACGTCGGTGCTGCCGCTGGCGGCCGATGTGGACCATCCGGTGGCCTTCATGCAGGTCAGCGGCAGCGCCGACGCGTACCGCTCGGAAGTCCAGCGCGAGGTGCTGGAGATGGTGGCCCCCGACCTGTTACCGGGTCAGAGCGCCGAGGCGGTGGAGCGTTTTGCGTTTTACGCGCGTGCACGCGCCGCCTACGCCATCGTGCTGACCGGGGAACGCCAGCCGTTTGCCAATTTTATTTTGCGCAAAGGTGTCATCGGCGAAAATCTCCGTCCATGACACCCCACAGAACAATTCAAACAAGCGACTCTCCCAAACTCCTGCGCCCGCGTGGCTCCAACCACGTGGGTATGCGCGCCTTCAATGAACGGGTGGTGTTGCAAACCATTCGGCTCAATGACAGCTTGCCCAAGGCTGACGTGGCCCGCCTCACCGGGTTGACAGCCCAAACCATCGGTCTGATCACCACGCGGCTGGAAGAAGACGAGCTCCTCATCCGGCACGACCGGGTGCGTGGGCGCATCGGCCAGCCTTCGGTGCCGCTGGCGCTCAACCCGGACGGCGCTTTTTCCATGGGCATCAAAATTGGTCGGCGCAGCGCCGACTTGCTTTTGGTGGACTTCACCGGCCAGGTGCGCCAACGCCAAACCATGGAATACGCATTCCCGGACGCCAACACACTCCTGCCCGCCATCGGGGAGCACATGGCCAGCATGCGCCAGCGGCTCGGGCCCCTGAGCACCCGCCTGGTCGGGGTTGGTGTGGCCGCACCGTTCCAGCTGGGGGGCTGGCACAAGATGCTGGGCTTGTCGGACACCCAGTCGGACAGTTGGAACCAACTTGATCTGGGCGCACAGGTGCAAACCATGACCGACGTGCCTGTCACCTTTGCCAAAGACACCGCAGCCGCCTGTGTGGCAGAGTTGGTGACCGGACGCGGACGGGACCTGAAAAGCTTTTTGTACCTGTTTGTTGACACCTTTGTAGGGGGGGGGTTGGTCTTCAATTCACACTTGCATGTAGGCCTGCATGGCAACGCTGGTGCCGTGGCATCGCTGCCCTCTGGGGTGGTGACAGGTGCCCTGCCCCCCGATCAACTGGTTACCCAAGCGTCATTGTGGGAGCTGGAGCAACGCTTCAAAGCCTGTGGGCTGGACCCCAGCGCGGCCTACGATGAGCGCGCGCTGCAAGCACCGTTTGAAGTGGAAACCCAGGCTTGGATCAGCCTGGCCGCCAACGCGCTGGCGCACTGCGTGGTGAGTGGCACCGCATTCCTGGACATCGGTTCGGTGGTGATTGACGGCTCATTTTCCCGTGCCTTGCTCGGCGCGGTGATTGAACGCACCAACGATTCGCTGAAACACTACAACTGGGAGGGGCTGTGGCCCGCCACCGTCGTGGCCGGCAGCGCAGGCTCCGATGCCCGAGCCCTGGGCGGGGCATTGCTCCCCCTGCATGCCAACTTCGCACCCGACCAAAATTTGTTCCTAAAAATCTGAGCTTGTTTCAGGGGCGTGCACGTTCAAACCGGGGCGGACAATGGGAGCCGGATACTGACTTGCACCCCCTGGTCCACTTGGCTGGCCAAATGGACCTCTCCACCCAGAATACCGGTCACCACGTTGTACACCATGCTCATGCCCAGGCCCACCCCACCGCGCCCCAGCCGCGTGGTGAAAAATGGGTCAAACACATGGGGCAAATCCGCCTCCGGTATGCCCACCCCGTCATCGCTGAAGCTCAGTTCCACCAGCGATTCGCCCAGGCGGCGGGTGTGCAACTGCATCCCCCCCGTGGAGCGGCCTTCAAAGGCATGCGTCAAGGCATTGCTCACCAGGTTGGTGAGCACCTGGCTGAGCGGGCCCGGGTAGCTGTCGAGTTCAATGTCAGGCGCCAGGTCCAGGTTGAGGGTATAGGGCGTGTTCTTGTACAGGGGCCCCAGCATGCCCACCACATCTTCCAACACTTGCTGAAGGCTGAAGCAGCGGCGCTGGTTGCTCGCTTGGTCCACGGAAATTTGCTTGAACCGGGTCACCAGGTCGCTGGCGGTACCCAGCGCACGCAGCAACATCTCTTCGCCATCGTTCACTTCGTTCAGGTACTGCTCCAATAACGTGCGGGTCAACACGCCCTGGGCGATGGTTTGCAACAACTCCTGCGTTCGAAAACGCAAAGTGCTGGCCACCGTGACACCGACACCCAGGGGCGTATTCAACTTGTGCGCGACGCCCGCCACCAAGCGGCCCAATGCCGCCAGTTTCTCGGATTGCACCAATTGCTCGCGCGCCGCGATCAATTGGGCGTTGAGCAGGGCCAATTCTTCATTGCGCCGTTCCAACTCTTGTTCGTGCAATTTGTGCAAGGTGATATCGCGGGACAAACCCACAATGCCGGTGACGCTCCGATGCACATCAAGCAAGGGAACCTTGGAGGTTGAAAACCACCGCTGCGTGCCGTCCAGGTTGCTATTGCTCTCTTCATGGTCGTTCAAGGGCTGGCCGGTCTGGATCACTTCCAGCTCACTGGCACGGATGTGGTGGCAGTTTTCAGCGGGAAAGAGGTCGAAATCTGACTTGCCTATCAGTTGCTCAGGAAACTCAAGACCAAAGGCCTGCAGCAAATTTTTGTTGGCAATCAAGTAACGGCCATCCACATCCTTCACATAAATGTGATTCGGAATGGTGTCAATCACCTGTTGCAGCATATTGCGCTCTTCAACAAGCTTCGCATTCAGCAACAGCAGGTCATCCACTGTCGGCGTCGATTGCATTGGACTTTTCCTTCGGTTACGCCCACTTCACCGTCAAAAACTGAGCATCAAATTGCTGCTCTTTGTCGCCGTAGGTCTATTGGCTCCCTGCGTACCGTCCCCCAACTTGAACACAGCAACGGCCTGCACTTGCGCGTTGGCCAGCGTCATCAGACTGGACGCCGCCGCAGCCATCTGCTCCACCAAGGCCGCATTTTGCTGCGTTGCCTGGTCGATTTGGGAGATGGCTTCTCCCACTTGGGCCACACCCGAGGCCTGCTCCAGGCTGGCCGCGCTGATTTCACCCATGATGTCGGTCACCCGCCGGATGGCACTGACCACTTCGGTCATGGTGGTCCCCGCCCGGTCCACCAGTGCAGAGCCCAGTTCAACCCGTTCCACACTGGAGCCGATCAAACTCTTGATTTCCCTGGCCGCTTGCGCGCTACGCCCGGCCAGAGAACGTACTTCTGACGCCACCACCGCAAAACCTCGCCCTTGCTCACCCGCCCGGGCGGCTTCCACTGCCGCATTCAAGGCCAATATATTGGTCTGAAAAGCAATACCATCGATGACACTAATGATGTCCGCGATTTTGCGTGACGACTCATTGATCAATTTCATGGTTTGAACCACCTGCCCGACGACATCGCCTCCCTGTCCGGCCACGGTAGAGGCGCGCAGGGCCAGTTGGTTGGCTTGGCGTGCATTGTCGGCATTGTGTTTGACATTGTCATTGAGTTCCTCCATGGACGCCGCGGTTTGCTCCAAAGCGCTGGCCTGCTGCTCCGTGCGTGCCGAGAGGTCATGGTTGCCTTGCGCAATTTCTGAACTCGCCGTGGCGACGCCCTGTGAACCTGAACGCACCGTGGACACCACACCGGCCAGACTGGACTGCATTTGCTGCAACGCCGCCAGCATCAGGGCGGTTTCGCTCTGGCCCGCACCGGCTATGTCTTGGGTCAGGTCACCGCTGGCGATGTGGTTGGCGATGTTGACGGCGGCATTGATCGGCACCGTAATGGCTTTGATCAACAACCATGCGGCCGCACTGCCCAGCACCAGGACCACCACCACAATGGCCATGAAAACCCGAATGCTGTCGCTGTACTTGCTGTCGGCAAGCCCATACTCCACCTTGACCGCACCGAGTTGCTGGACCATCAATTGGTTCAACTCCTTGTCTGCGGCATGGATGGGACCTTCCAAGTCGAGCACGACCAAGGTGGTCTTCAGCCTGTCCCCTTTTTCAAGCGATGCAAGAAGTTCCGACAGGGCGGGCTTGGCTTTGGCAAAACTCGCGTTCACGCTGGCAATGCTGCGCTTTTCTTCCTCCGAGTGCTCCGATGTGGTGAAGGCGGCCCAGTCACTGTCCGCGACCGCGAGGCCCTTGCGCATTTCAGTCCATGCGGCTTTGGCATCCAGTGTGCCCAGTGCCACTTGGTTCGCACCGCCCAGCACACCGGACTTGTACACATCCGCGATGCCTTTGAGCTGCGCCAGGGGGATCAGGCGGTCGTGGTAAATGGTGCGAATGGACTGGTTGGTGTCTTTGGCGATGTAAATCCCAAACAAGGCCACCAGCGCCACCATGGCCATGAGCCCGGCAGCACCCAGTGTCATCCGGGTGGAAATCCGAAGGTCCGTCAGTTTCATCAAATTGCTCCAATCGATTGCGGCTTGCGCGGGGACATTCAGTTGCCCGATCTCACCAGTCGCAACTGAAATTCGTTGCTTTTGATTTCATAGGTCAACTCGCCTTTACCGTATTTGAGGCCCCAGGCGTAATCGGGCAAAGGCGCATAGCTGGAACCCGCCCACAAAAACGTGCTGTCGGGGTCGCCAAACCACTTGGTATTGAGGGCCGGTTCGCTGCAGGCCAGGTCCACCAAGGTCATGAGTTCAAAGTGGCTGGGGATACGCCAGGGGTTGCCCTTGGTGCTGGGCAAGGCCTTGACGTAGTCCACCGACGCCTGCCAGCCCATGCTCAGCGCCGTGCCCGTGCATTTCTGCGAAACCCGATTCCACACTTTGCCCGCCAAGCAGCGCTGCCACACAAAAGAAGTTGCGCTGTCAACCACTTCACTGCCATGGCTCTGGGGTGCGGCGAAATAACTCGCATCGGGGTGGATGGCCGCCCGCTCACACTTGGCGCTTGCAAAACCCGCGCACAGGCCCCAAGCCAAGAGGCACAACGTCGCCTTGCGGCCCGCCACCAAGGTCATCATGTGGCTCATCCTTTTTTCCCCCAGCACAGTTGCGTTCCGGTATGGACATCCTTGCTGTCCACTCCCGCCAGCGGGGTGCCCGTGATCAGGTTCACGCCGGTGTCTACATAGCCCTCAGCTTTTTTGCCAGACCTTGCGTAGTGCACCCCCGCCGCCAAGCCCCTGGCCGCCATGCGCAAGGGGTACTGTTGGGAGGTCGCCGCAATTTTTCCCGCCCCCACATCGGCCACCCCATTGCACCCGCCGTCCACCGACACGATGACAACCGCGCCGGCTTTGCCCACTTTTTGCAATGCCGCGTAGGCGCCGGTGGCGGCTGGTTCATTGATGGTGTAGACCAGATTGATGCCGGGGTTCTTCTGCAGACAGCTTGCCATGGCCACCTCACCTTTGGCGGCATCACCAAAACTGTCCGCCATACACACCACCGCAGGCGCCGCGGACAAGTCGTTGGAACTGGCATCCGCGGCGGCCAGTCCAAAACCGTGCATGAAACCGTTGTGGCGCTGCGCGCCCACCGGGTGGCCGGGGAACAGGTCCAGCGTGGCGATCTTGGCGGGCTTGCCCGCCAAGGCGGCTTTGGCGTATTGCCCAATCAGGACGCCCGCCTGGTAGTTGTTGGTGGCAAACAAGGCATCGGCACCTTCAAAGGGGCTGTCCAGTGCAATCACCTGCACGCCCTTGGCCTTGATTTTTTTGACCGTCGGAACGATGGCGTCGCCGTTGGAGGCGATCAAAATGGTTTTCACCCCGGCCAGGGTCATGCTCTCCATCGCGGCAATTTGCGTGGCCGTGTCACCGTCCTGGGCACCTGCGGCGGTGAGCAAGCTCGCACCCAGCTTCCTGGCCTCGGCTTTGGCGCCTTCTCTCATTTTCACAAAAAACGGGTTGCCCTCGGTCTTGGTGATGAGGCCAATCAACACGGACCCTTGGGCGCATACACCGCCAGACAGCAAGGCCAAACCGGCAGAAACCAACATGTGCTTCATTTGTAATTACCGCTTGAATTGCAAGAAATGCCAAACACCACCTCGGCACGCGCTGGAGAAGAACCAGCCAGAGATGTGCGACTGTGAAAGATGCCCTGGCCTGAGGGATTGGGGAGTGGAACAGGCTGTGATTTTATTAACTAAATCACATTTATTTAATTATGGTTAACCCTTACGGGCCCTGCACAAGGTGTGCCTCTCCGAGGCGACTGGAGTTGGCGCGAACTTCGTTCCCTGCGCTCAAGGCCGCTGGGGCAGGCTCTTTTTGACGTTCGCCCAGTCGATGGCCAGCGGCTGCCAAGGCCCCCGCTGCGTCGCCACCTGCGCCTGCAGCCATGCAGCCCGGTCTTCGGGCGCCGGGTGGGTGGACAACCACTGGGGAACGCCCACGCCCTTTTCCTTGGCAGCCAGCTTTTGCATGAAAACCACCATGGCGCCCGGATCAATACCCGCAGCCACCAGCCGACGCAGCCCCTCGGCATCGGCCGCCCGCTCGGCTTCCCGCGAAAACTGCCGCTCCAGCAGGTGGGACAGCAGGCCTGGCACCGCCACACCGGTGGCATCGCCCAGGAGCACGGCACCGGCTTGCAGGCCCAGGCTTTTGACCACGCCTTGCAGGCCATGGCGCAATTCAGCGTGGGCCACTTCGTGGGCCAGCACAGCGGCCACTTCTTCGGGGGTATCGGCCGCTTGCAACAAGCCGGAGAACACCACGACCACACCGCCCGGCGCGGCAAAGGCGTTGATGTCGGGGTGGTCCACCAGCAACCAGCGGTATTGGTAGGGCGAACCGGGGACCAGTTTTTCACCCATCTGCCGAAGGGCATCGACCGCCGGACCTCGGTCCACCCAGCGCATCTGCGCCTGGGTTTGGGCCAGCACCAAGTCACCCAGCTTGGCATCCATGGCCGGTGGCACCCACTGCACCACCCAGGCCGCCACCGCGTCACTGCGAACCACCAAGGCCACCAAGGCGGCCAGGGGCACGGACAGGCACAGCACCAGCGCTGCGATACCCCAGCGCCAACGCGCCCGGACACGGCTTTGCGTGCGTTGCGCACCAGAAACCTGTGCCCGCCACTGCGGCGGTAGGCCTTCTAAAAACGCGGCCTGAGCCGCTCCCGCATCCACAAAAAAGACAAACTCACCCTCCAGCGCCTGCCAACTCAGCCGCAGTTGTTCGGCATTGAAGCCACCGCCGGTGATGTGGGGGTCTGCCCCTATTTCCAGGTGCAGGTTGGGGGTTTGCAGCAACAACTGGCCGTGTTGCCATTGCGCCTGGGCCGCCTCGCCCGTCCCGGCCAAGCCGGGGCCAAACAAACGCCCGGTGAAAAGCGCCATCAGTCGTCGCTGTCGCCACCCAGCAAACCACCCAGTACCCCTGCACCCAGCAAGGAGCCCTGGTCGGCCGAGCGGCCACCGGCCGCCGGAGCGGACAGGATGATGCGGTTGGCCAAGCGTGACAGCGGCAGGGACTGCAGCCATATTTTTCCGGGGCCGCGCAGGGTGGCAAAAAACAGGCCTTCGCCGCCAAAAATGGCCGACTTGATCTTGCCCACGAACTGGATGTCAAAGTCCACCGAGGGCTGGAAGGCCACCACGCAGCCGGTATCCACCCGCAGGGATTCACCCGGGGCCAGCGTGCGCTCCATCAGCGTGCCACCGGCGTGCACAAAGGCCATGCCGTCACCATCGAGCTTTTGCATGATGAAGCCCTCGCCGCCAAACAGGCCCACACCCAGCTTTTTCTGGAACGCAATGCCCAGAGCCACGCCTTTGGCCGCGCACAGGAACGAGTCCTTCTGGCAGATCAGGGTGCCGCCGAGCTGCGCCAGGTCCATGGGAACAATCTTGCCGGGGTATGGTGCGGCAAACGCCACCCGCCGCTTGCCATCGGCTTCGTTGTGAAAAACGGTGGTGAACAGGCCTTCACCGGTGATCAGGCGTTTGCCCGCCCCCATGAGCTTGCCGAAAAAGCCGCCTTGCTGGGCGGAGCCGTCACCAAAAATGGTGTCCATCTGGATGCCGTCTTGCATGTACATCATCACGCCGGCTTCCCCCACGGCGGCCTCGCCCGGGTCCAGCTCGACCTCGATGTACTGCATTTCAGCGCCAAAAATCTCGTAATCCACCACGTCCATTGCCATCATTCACTCCTGAAAAAAAGAATAAAAAAACGCTGCACTCACAGGGATGCCTTGCGCCGTGCCTTCCAGGCGCCGAACAGAATCACCAGACCCGGAATAAAAATCATGGCCCAGATGATTTTGTCCAGGTGCGCTTTCACGAACGGAAAATTGCCAAAGAAATAGCCAATGGTGACGATGCCCACCACCCACAGCGTGCCGCCGGCCACATCAAAAAAGGTGAACTTGGCACGGGTCATACTTGCCACACCGGCCACAAAGGGGGCGAAGGTGCGCAAAAACGGCATGAAGCGCGCGGCCACAATGGTGATGCCCCCGTACTTCTCGTAAAACGCATGGGCCTGGTCGAAGGCCTTTTTATTGAAAAACCGCGAGTCTTCCCACTGGAACACCTTGGGCCCAAAAAAGCGCCCGATCGCGTAATTGCTCTGGTTGCCCAGCACCGCTGCCGCCAACAGCAAGCCCACGGCCAGGGGGTAACTCATCAGCCCTACGCCGCACATGGCACCCACCACAAACAAGAGCGAATCGCCGGGCAAGAAGGGCATGACCACCACCCCGGTCTCTACAAAGATGACCACAAACAAGAGGGCATAGACCCACAGGCCGTAGTTTTGGACAAAGGTTTCCAGGTGTTTGTCCACATGGAGAATAAAGTCGATGAGGGTGCTGATGATTTCCATGGGGTGGATTATCCCTGTGGCCTACGGGCGGCTTATTGCGTTATACCGAATCAGACCCACACACAGTGTGGCGAAGCGCTAGGGCGGGGACGGGTAGTCGTGAAATCCGTCAAATTGCGCCTTGCCAATAGGCACACCCTGGTTGCGCAGGATGGCATAGGCCGCGCTCAGGTGAAAGAAAAAATTGGGCAGTGCGTACTGCAGCAAAAACTCGGGCGCCGGGAGCGACACCCGCGCGTTTCCAGCTTGGCTTTCCAGGACCCGCGATTCCCCGCCCACGTATTGCGAAGGCTGCAGCGCCTGGAGCAAGGAGTGCACATACGCGATGCGCGCCCGAAGTCCGTCGAACGTGGCGGGGAACTCCCCGTAGGGCGGGACGTCCTGGCCCGCCAAGGGGAAACAGGCCCGCAACGCGAAGTTGGCTGCAATCAGCACCTGGGTTTCAAACGGCGCCATGTCCGGCGCCAAGCGGGCCAGCAGCAGCACGGCAGGTTCCTGGTGGTGGGAATCCGCATGCGCCTGCGCCGCGTCGACCAGCCCCAACAGGCGGTCCAGGTAACGCAAGAACACGGGAACGGACGCGTCGTAAAGTCCTAGTGGCATGGAAACACCTGTACCGCCATCACCGCTTGGCCGTGGCCAGGGCGGCACCAAAGAACACAAAGGTGGCGCCTGCGGCCCGGTTCACCGTGCGGCCACCGCGTTCTGAGGTCAGCCAGGTCTTCGCCTTCTGGGCAAAAAGCGCATACAGGCAATGGATCACCACCACCAGGGTGCTGTAGGTCAGCACCAGTGCGGCAAACTGCAGCGCATAGTGGGCGTCGGGGTCGATGAACTGCGGGAACACGGACAGGAAAAAGAAAATCGCCTTGGGGTTGGTGAGCTGCAAGGACAGGCCTTCGAAAAAGCGACGGCCAAAGCTGGCCTCGTGGGCCGATGGCTCGGCAAACTGGAATGCAGGTGCGCGCCACAGGCGCAGCCCCAAGTAAATAAGGTAGGCCGCGCCCAGGAATTTCAACACCGTGAAGGCCAGCGCCGACGCCGCCAACAAGACGCCCACGCTGGTGGCGGAAATGGCCGCCACCGCCAGCGCACCCACCGCAACGCCCAAAATACCGCCCAAGGTGCCGCGCATGCCATACCGCAGCGCGTTGGTCAGCGTCATGACCACCCCCGGGCCGGGGCTGAGGACCGTGGCCGTGGCTACGAGTAGAAAGAGTGCGTAAAGCTTCACCGGGGTCTCCTGTAGGTCTGCAACGGATACGGCCAGGGTGAACCGTCCTACCCGGCATCGCCGTGGCGTGCCGTGCATTGTAGACAGTGCCCATGTTGCCCAGCGCCGCACGGGGGCCTGTGCAAAATCCTAAAATACCCCGGTGAACGCCCTTCTTTCCCCCTCCCCCCGCCGCCCCATCCGAGAACTTCCCGACGAGCTGATCAGCCAGATTGCGGCTGGCGAGGTGGTGGAACGCCCCGCCTCCGTGGTGCGGGAACTGGTGGACAACGCCCTGGACGCCGGGGCCACCCAGGTCACGGTGCGCTTGCTGGCCGGTGGGGTGCGGCTGATTTCCGTGGAGGACGACGGCATGGGCATCTTGCGTGAAGAGCTGCCCATTGCCTTCAAGCGCCACGCCACCAGCAAGATCGGCAACCTCGCTGACCTGGAGTCGGTCGCCACCATGGGTTTTCGGGGTGAAGCGCTGGCCGCTATCAACTCCATAGCTGATTGCGCAATACTGTCAAGGGCTAGCGGCCATTCCGATGCTTTTTTATTGGATGGACGCACCGGTGAACTGCGGCCCGTGGGGCGCAGCGCCGGGACCACGGTGGAAGTGAAGGAGCTGTTTTTCAGCACCCCGGCCCGGCGCAAATTCCTCAAAACCGACGCCACCGAACTGGCCCACTGCGTGGAAGCCGTGCGCCGCCACGCACTGGCCCGGGCGGACGTGGGTTTTGCCATCTGGTCCGACGGCAAGCTGGTGGAGCAGTGGCGCCGCTGCGATCACCCAGGCGACCCCAAGGCCGCCCTGGACCAGCGTTTGCGCGATGTGCTGGGCAGCGACTTTGTCGAGCGCTCGGTGTGGGTGGACTACCGCACCAAAAGCCAAAGCCACCTGGAAAACGCCCCCACCGTGCGCGTCTGGGGCCGCGCCGGCATTCCCGACGCCGCGCGTTCGCGTGCCGACCAGCAGTTTTGTTATGTGAACGGCCGTTTTGTGCGCGACAAGGTGCTCACCCACGCCGGGCGCAGCGCTTACGAAGACGTGCTGCACGGCCACCGCCAGCCGGTGTACGCGCTGTACATCGAGATCGACCCGGCGCGGGTAGATGTCAACGTGCACCCCACCAAGATCGAGGTGCGCTTTCGCGACAGCCGCGAAGTGCACCAGGCGGTGCGCCACGGCGTGGAAGACGCCTTGGCAGCGCCCCGGGCTGCCGCCACCGCCGCCGCCGCGCCCTTGCTGCCGGGCGTGGCGGAAGGCGCGCCACAGGACGCCGCGCAGGGTGCCTCAGCCCCCATTTATGCATCAAATAGGCCTGTAGCCCCCATGTACAGTGCGCAACCAGCTATCAATTTCAGAGCAGATGACGAGGGCCATGGCCACCGGGTGAGCGACCTGGGTGCGTTGTGGCAAAAGGCGCCTGCGGTGCCAGCCCCCCTCGCCCCCAGCGCAGGGCCCGGGCTGTCTCTGCCTAGCACCCAGCCCCCGCTGGCGGACCCGGCCCCGCCGCTGCCCCCGGGCGACTGGCCACTGGGGCGGGCCCTGGCGCAGTTGCAAGGCATCTACATCCTGGCGGAAAACACCCAGGGCCTGGTGATTGTGGACATGCATGCCGCGCACGAACGCATCGTCTACGAGCGGCTCAAGAAACAAATGGCTGCGCAGACCAACGCCGATGGCAGCGTCGGCCCGGGCGCCGTTCTGCCTGGATTGGCCAGCCAGCCGCTGCTGATACCGGCCACCTTTGCGGCCACGCCCGCCGAAGTCGCCACGGCCGAAGCGCACGCCGAGACACTGCACACGCTGGGCCTGGAGATTTCCCCGTTTTCTCCCAAGACGCTGGCGGTGCGCGCCGTGCCCACCACCCTGGCCCAGGGCGATCCGGTGGAGCTGGCCCGCAGCGTGTTGGCCGAGCTGGGCCAGCACGAGGCCAGCACCGTGATCCAGCGCGCCCAGAACGAGCTGCTGGGCACCATGGCCTGCCACGGCGCGGTGCGCGCCAACCGGCGTTTGACCATCGAGGAAATGAACGCCCTGCTGCGCCAGATGGAGACCACCGAACGCTCCGACCAGTGCAACCATGGCCGCCCCACCTGGCGCCAGCTCAAGCTCAGCGAGCTGGATGCCTTGTTTTTACGGGGACGCTAACGCCGCCAATTCGACCCGAAATCATGTGCGCTGCACCAGGGGCGCAACCCGGGGCAAGTGCACGTCAACCCGGGTTCCCACCCCCAACTCGGAGTGTATTTGGAGCGAACCACCCAGGGTTTTTCGGACCAGGTTTTCCATGATCCCCATGCCCAGCCCCGTACCACCCTGCCCCTTCTTGGTGCTGAAAAAGGGTTCAAACAGGTGTTGGAGGTTGTCGTCTGAGATACCCACACCATTGTCCTCACAGCACAGCAGCACGGAGTCGCCATCGGTGCTTGCACTGAAGGTCAGCACCCCATCGCTGCGCCCCTCAAAGGCATGCAAATAGGCGTTGTTGGTCAGGTTGATGATGACCTGACCCAGTGGCCCGGGCAGGCTGTCCATGGTGATGCCCTCTGGAATGTCCAGAACAATGCGGTGCGGATGCCGCTTCAGGCTGGGCGCCAGGGTATCGAGGATTTCTTTGACCACAATCGCCAGGTCAAAGGAGCGGCGCTGTTCACTCGCTTGGTCATTGGCCACCTGTTTGAATTTACTCAGCAGGTCTGCGGCCCGTTGCAGGTTGCGCAGCAGCAAATCATTGCCGGAGCGCACAGCGTCTGCAAAGGTGTTGAGGTCCGAGCGTTTGAGTTGGTTGCTGTCTACCGCCTTCTGGAACTCATCGCTTTCACACACCAGGGTGCTGGCAACCATCAGGCTGTTGCCCAAAGGCGTGCTGAGTTCGTGGGTGACACTGGCGATCAAGGTGTTGAGCGCGGCCCGCGTCTCACTGCGGGCCAATTCCTCTTGGGAGCGTTGCAAGGTGTCCAAGGCGGCATGAAGCTCCTGCGTGCGCAGCTCGACCCGCTTCTCCAATGTGGCGTTGAGTTCTTTGATGTGCTCTTCGGCGGCAACCTCTTCGGTCACGTCAATCAAGAGCGCAAACAGCCCGGTCACCCGCGCCTCGTGGTACTCCGGCTCCAGTGCAACGTCGAAGATACGCGCCTCCCCCGTCACGGGGTTGCAGTTGATACGGCGGTACTCGGCCCGCGCACCCGCCAGGCATTGGTTCCAATGCGGCATCATGAGGTCCAGGGCAGGCTGGGGCATGTACTCCGCAATGTGCTGCCCCACCAGTTGTTCGGCTTGCGCACCAAACAGCGCGGCATAACGCTGGTTGCCAAAACGCAGGCGTGAGTTGGAATCAAACGAAGCCAGTCCGGCGGAAACATGGCTCATGATCATTTGCAAATCACGTTCACGCTGTGCCAGCGTCATGTTTTGCTGCGCCATTTGTTGCGCCAAAGTGTAGGCCTGGTCCCGCTTTTGGGACAGACTGCGGTAGGCCACCGCCGTGAGAAAGCTGATCGCCGCCAGCGTACTGACCAAGGTGAGCGTGACAAACACCACCCCCGCCCGCGGGGAGGGATGGTAAAAGCTCTGAAACTCCAATACCCCCAAGACCATCACCATGGCAATGGTGGAGCCCGCGATTCCCATCAGCCACCGGGTTCCCAGCAGCCATCCGGTCAACACGATCAAGAATGGATAAATCAGCATATTGGCACTGTGCACACCCGCAAACAGAATGGTGATCGCCGAGGTGGCGCCCCACAAACCAACGATTAGCACGCTGACCCCGCGCTGCACGGAATGCTTCAACTGGAAATAACTCAGCCCAATCACCCCCAGGAAGACCGGGAAGAAGGCTGCGCGTGACAGGGAATAGGTGTCGCTGGCCACCAATCCCATGAACGACAGCACGCTGAGCAGCAACACCGTCAGAAGCACTCCATGCAACAAACGCCGGAACCTGGCGTTGTCATCCGGCGCGACGGTGATGCTGTGGGAGTGTGACATTGGCGCAAATCTTACGCCTTCGGCACCGATACGAACAGAGGGCGAAACCCGGAAATCTACGCGTCGATGCGCGCGCGCAAGGCCTTGGTTTCGGAGCGCTGTGTCTTGGCCACACGCTGCCTTTGTTTGGAGCCATAGCTCGGTTTGGTGGCCCTGCGCGCCTTGGGCAACACCGCTACGCTGTTGACGATTTCATGCAGACGCAACAAGGCGTCCACCCGGTTCATCTCTTGCGTGCGGTGCTGCTGCGCCTTGAGCACCAGCACACCGGCCTTGGTGATGCGGCTGTCGTGCAGCGCCAGCAAGCGCTCCTTCACGTCCTCGGGCAGGGAGGATGCCGGAATGTCAAAGCGCAGGTGAATCGCGCTGGAGACCTTGTTGACGTTTTGCCCACCCGCGCCCTGTGCGCGGATGGCCGTAGTCTCGACCTCGTCTTCCTTAATTTGCAGCATCGGGTTCCGTCACATGGTCGGCCACATAGCGCGCGACAAATGCGCCTACGGCACTCTGCGGCAATGGCAACCACACGGTGTGGCCGCTGCCCGGTGCCACGTCCATGGCCTGCGCTTCGGCGTTTTCCATGCGGGTGAGCTGCACATCGTGGTTGCCTTTGGGATGGATGATTTCCAGCCAGTCGCCCACGGCAAATTTGTTGCGGACATTCACCTCGGCCAGGCCGCGCGCGGCGTCAAACGCACGCACATCGCCAACATACAGGCTGCGGCCGGACTCCGAATATCCGCGCAGGTAGTTTTGCGTGGCCTCTGGCGTATGGCGTTGGAAAAAGCCCGAGGTGTAACCCCGGTTGGCCAGGCCCTCCAACTGCCCCAGCAGGGCCGGGTCCAGCGCGCGCCCGGCCACGGCATCGTCGATGGCCTGGCGGTAGACCTGCGCTGTGCGCGCCACGTAGTAGGGGCTTTTGGTGCGGCCCTCGATCTTGAGCGAGTCCACACCGATTTCCACCAGGCGCTGCACATGCTCGATGGCGCGCAGGTCCTTGGAGTTCATCACGTAGGTGCCATGCTCGTCTTCTTCGATAGGCATGTAGCTGCCGGGGCGCTGGCTTTCTTCGATCACGTAGACCTCAGAGCGCTCGGTTCCGCGCGCATTGTCGCGCTCCCGCTCGGCCGCCGCCTGCGGTGCCAGGATGTCGCCCGAGGCGTCCACCACACCGGGTTGGGTCTTGTAATCCCAGCGGCAGGAGTTGGTGCAACTGCCTTGGTTGGCGTCGCGGTGGTTGAAATAACCCGACAGCAGACAGCGGCCCGAATAGGCAATACACAGCGCGCCATGCACAAACACTTCCAGCTCGGTGTCGGGGCACTCTTGGCGAATCTGTGCCACCTGGTCCAGCGACAGTTCGCGCGACAAAATGACACGGCGCACGCCCACACTTTTCCAAAATTTTACGGCGGCGGAATTCACCGTGTTGGCCTGCACCGAGAGATGGATTTCCATCTCAGGCCAGGTTTCGCGCACCATCATGATCAGGCCGGGGTCGGACATGATCATGGCATCGGGCTTCAAGTCGATCACCGGCGTCATGTTTTGCACGTAGCTCTTGATCTTGTTGTCGTGCGGAAAGATGTTGGACACCAGAAAGAACCTGTGGCCCAGGGCATGGGCCTGGTCAATGCCTTGCTTGAGGATGTCCAGGTTGCCAAAGTCGTTGTTGCGCACCCGCAGCGAATAACGCGGCTGGCCTGCATACACGGCGGTTGCGCCAAAGGCAAAGGCCGTTTCCAGCATGGTCAGGGAGCCCGCCGGGGCGAGAAGTTCAGGTGTTTTCAAGGTCGTGCTCCGCCCCAATTTGCAGGCATGACGCCGGGGCCTTCAATGTCAATCAAGTTTCAAAAAATGCGGGAAAGCCCGGTATCGTACTGCGGATAGCCAGAAATGGACTTCAACCGAATCCAGCACACGCCATCCCATTTCGACAGTTGCATTGACAAATGTCGCTTAGGCGGGAACTTTCAACAGCAACAATTCTTCCAACGGTACGCTTAATGTGCAAGGTGAAGGAGGTAGATCATGAACGTTTGGACAAAATCGGCAATGGTCCTGCTAGGTTTGGCGGTCTTGGGCGGGTGCGCAGGCATGACCACCCAAGAGCGCAACGCCGCTATCGGCGCTGGCGCGGGTGCGGTCGCGGGGTCGGTCCTCAGTGGCGGCAGCACCGGCGGCACGGTGGGTGGAGCGGTCGTTGGTGGCGTGATAGGAAGTCAGGTCAAAAAATAGGGCGCGTGTGCAAGGGGGGGGTACGTGAAGCGTGGCAAGCACGTAGGTTCGCAATGCGGTGAGCCGCTGCGCATCAGTGGTGTTTCGTGGCGTCGGCTTTGCATTGCGAGTGCACAAAATCAACAAAACCATGCATGAACTGCTGCAATTGGGTTTTGATTTTCTCGTCAAGCAATTCACCGTGTTCGTCGAACATGTTGCCAGCACGGGACACCAAGAGGCGCCCCGTAAACCAGGGTTGCGTGCCCAGCACACGTAACACAGGAAGCCAGCTGTCTTGCGCCAAGATGGTGCCGAAGTTGCTGGGCGAAGCACCAATAACCGCCACAGGGCGGTTGCCGAATACCCGTGGAATATCGCTCGGTGGCCGAGACAGCCAGTCAATCGCATTCTTGAACACCCCGGGCATTGCATTGTTGTACTCTGGCGTAGCCAGCAGCAGCCCATCTGCAGCGGCGATCCTGTCTTTCAGCGCAGCCACGACAGGCGGAATACCTTGTTTGGCTTCTATATCACCGTCATACAAAGGGATGCCTTTGATGTCAGCCGTATCCAGGCGGCTGCCCTGCGGCATCAACGTAACGGCTGCGCGCAACAGTGCGGCATTGAACGAACCGACGCGCAGACTCCCCGCCATTCCAATGAGTGTTGCCATGGGAACCTTTCAATCAGTGGGGCTGCGCACTTGAACCAGCACCGTAGATCCGTCAAAAAAACCGAACAGGCGTTGAACTCGATTCCGAGGGGTTCTTGCGCATGCCAGACACCAATCTACTGGTGAATATTTCAGGCAGATTGAGAAATCTCAACGGCCATAAAGGCGCTTGAGCGACGGATTTTTTCCAAAATTGCGTCTTACACCAGACTTTCAACGCGGTGACACGCATGTTTTGTGGTGTAACTCCAACTCAATTTTGAGCCATTTACATGAAATTTACGTGGAATTTACAAAATCGCTTTTGTCAATTTTGCATTGAAATTCGGGGCCTCTCCAAAGGGAAGCGAGGTCTACGTGCAGTGTTGTCTACGGGACGTAACCCAGCTTAGTGCTTTCCCTACGTTCCGACCAAATTAACGGCACCGTCTTAACAATAGAGGCGTTCTTGCAAGAGCACACAACAGCTGCGGTGGAGCATTCGGCCCCCGCATTCCACGCTTCACTAACCGTAAAGATTGTATGAATCAAACCATCAAATTCGTCGCACGTGCTACCGCCGTAGCCGCGGCCCTCTCGATCGCCGGCACCGCATTCGCGGCTCCCGTGGTGGATGCCAACATCGAACTGGACAACACCAGCCGCGAAGGCACAGCGGTTGCCGCTGCGGACCGGGGACTGACCCAATCGGGCCGCGTGGAGCTGAACGTTTCCAACAAGGTCGGCGAAGACATGTTTGTCGCGGGCAAAGCCAGCTTCTTATCCAAAAAGGACGGCACTGTGGCCACCGACGACATGTGGGTCCAACTGGGCTCTGCCACTGGCGACGTGAAACTGGGCCGTTTTGAAGCGGCTGACCTGTTCCCCTTGGCCGGTGACACCTTGGTCAACCATGCTGACGCTGACGCTAACGCTGCCACGAGCACCCCCACTATTTACGCTGCCAACAAGTTGCGTGGCCGCCAGGGTGGCGACGTGTTCCATGCCGCTGGCACCCTCAACTTAGGTAGCGGCTTCGCTTTCGAGTTGGGCGCCATCCAGACCACCACCACCACCCTGATCACGTCCGGTGCACGCGGATGGCGCCCGGTGGTTTCCTACGCTTCCGGCCCCCTGGCAGTGAAGCTGGGCATGGAATCTGGCGAATACAACTCCGGCAACAAAATCAGCGGCTTTGGTCTGACCGCCAGCTATGACTTCGGCAGCTTCAAGCTCACCGGCAACGTCGCGCAGGGCAAACAAGACGCAGCCGCCAATGAAACCACCAAATCCTACGCTCTAAGCGCCGCCATGGGTGGATTGGGTGTGGGATATGCATCTGGCGTGAACGACCTGACCGGTGGTGACATCCGTGTTAACACCACCTACGTGTCCTACAAAATGCCTTTGTTTGGCATTACAGGTGCATCTGTCACGCCAGCCTTGTCCAGCTCCACAGCCAAAGACAGCGTAGCAGGCACCAGCCTCCAAGAAACCGCCTTCCGCGTGCGTCTGAACTACGCTTTCTAAACCGGTTTTCGTGTAATTTTTTTCATCCAAGGTCGAACTTTTAGGGTGCTCGCAAGAGCACCCTTTTTTTTGCCTGAACGGCAAGAACCCGAATGCTTTATGCGTCCATGGGGTCCGCAGGGTGTGCAATGGCTCGGCGCAGGTGCAGCACAAACCGGCTGCCTTCCCCCAAGCGGGACTCCACGCTGACTTTGCCTTGCAGCACCTGGGTCACCATCTGGTGCACGATCGCCAAGCCCAGCCCCGATCCACCCTGCCCCAACTTGGTAGTAAAGAAGGGATCGAATATCCGGCTGGCCGTCTCGGGGGCCATACCAATACCATTGTCGGCAAACACCAGTTCCACCGTGTCCTGGTCGATCTGGCGCCCACGGACCTCTATGCGGCCTTCCGTACGGTCACCAAATGCATGGATCGCAGCATTCATCACCAGGTTGATCGTCACCTGCCCCAAGGCGCCTGGAAAGCTGTCCAGCACCAGGTCATCGGGGATGTCAATCTCCAATTGCCAGGGCATTTTTTTCAGATTGGGCGAAAGCGTAATCACAATCTCTCGGACCACTTCCGCCAACTGAAATACGCGCTGGCGCTCGGACGCTTGATCGACCGCCACCTGCTTAAAGCTGTGCACCAGATCGGAGGCACGCTGCAAGGAGCGCTGCACCAGCTCGGAGCCCTCCAAACTGTCCGCCATGAACCGCTCCAAAGCGGAGCGTTTGAGTTCGTTGCGAGTCACCAAGCCCTGAAACTCCAACGCACGGTCCACCATGGAACTGGCCACCGTCATGGCGTTGCCGATCGGCGTATTCAATTCGTGCGATACACCGGCCACCAAACCGCCCAGGGCCGCCATTTTTTCCGACTGCACCAATTCCTTTTGGGCACACTGCAGCGTGGACAAGGCATGGGACAGTTCGCCATTTGCGGTCTGAAGTTCCTGCGTGCGCTGCTCCACACGCGCCTCCAACTCGGCGTTCATTTTGATGACGTTCGCTTCAATCGACTTTCGGTCTCTCAGATCGAACAGCAGACTCATGGTCACATGGCGCCCATCCTGCTCCACGGAATCGGCGGATACCGATACGGGCAAGATAGAGCCGTCGTGGGCTCTGACATTCATCTCCAGGTTGCGCACGCAACCGTTGCGGCTGAACTCGGCCCCGAACGCTTCACGCGCAGCCATCTCGCACCATACTCCAAGTTCCAGCGGCGACTTCCCGATCACATCCTGTTGTGTCCAACCCAATACGCTTTCCCAGGCTTTGTTGACATAAATGATTTGACCGTTCACGGCATCCGTCAGTGACAGGGGGGCAGGAACAATATCTCCGACCTTGGAAAAGCGCGACTCCGCCTGGTTTAACTGGTGTTCGCGTGACGTGAGGTTGGCCACCGATTCGCGCAATTGCGCATTGAGGTCCGTCATTCGGGCCGCCTGACGTGCCTGGTGGGCCAAAATACGGTGCAGCACCACCATACTGACGGAGAGAATCGCCGAGAGATCTGCCGCCCGCCCCCATGGCCCGCGAACCATGGGCGTGAAACGAATGCCTGCGGTCTCCATCCACGCCAAACCCAAGATGACAACGATGGACGCCAGGCACATGGCATAGCTGTGCCGCAGCCCCAGCAGCCAGCCGCTGAGCAAAATCACCACCGGGTAGGTATACAGCGCGGTGTTATTCACCGTTCCGGTCAACACGGCGTCTACACCCACGGAACCCCACGCGCCCCATCCAAAAACAACAAAGGCCAAGCCCAAGCGGCCTGAGCGCAGCACCGTAAGCGCAACCAAAGCCGCCACCAAAATGATGGCATTCATGATGGAGTTACGTGGATCAGCACCTGCCCAAAAGTCAGCCAGAGAAAACAAGGTGACGACCGCACTTGTCGTCAGCACGACAACCCGAAACAGCCTTGCACCTTCGTCTGTTGATACGGACGAAGGTGCAACGGTTTGCTTGACAAAGTCACCCATGGTGCATCTCAAAAGCGGGGGCTAGTGGACATCTCAGCCCGCATCCGACTGCAATCGACAAACCCGGTTTGATGCGCCTGTGGGGCCATTCGTTTTCCTTGAGATAGAGATTGGCACTATAGCGCCGCCAGCGCAACCGTAAAATCATTCGACAATGACCGTCACCTCCTTTGCAGCCCTGCGCACCTCGGTGCGCATCGAAATTCGTGCCTTATGGCAACTGGCCTGGCCCATCTTGATAGGGCAGTTGGCCAATGTAGGGATGGCGGTAGTGGACGTGGCCATGGCCGGTCACGCATCAGCCGACGACCTGGCAGGCGTATCGCTTGGCGTGTCCATCTGGAACATGGTCATCATCACACTGATGGGCATCATGATGTCGGTCAGTCCGCTGGTCGCCCATTATGTGGGTGCCAAAGAATTCAACCGTGTGCCCCACGTAGTGCGCCAGGCCCTTTGGAAAGCACTGGGGGTCGGCCTGCTTGCCTTTGGCATTGCCAATCTGGCCACGGAAATTTTTAACCACCTGGATCTTGCTCCACAGGTGCGCAATCTGGCCCAAAACTTTGTGCACATCACCAGCTTCGCCTTGCCAGCTTTTGCCTGCTACCGGGTGTTGTACAACTACAGTGCCAGCCTGAACCAGACCAAGCCCCTGATGGGCATTGCCATCGGCGCCCTGCTGCTCAACGTGGCGATCAATTGGCTGCTGGTTTTTGGTCATTGGGGCGCGCCCAAACTGGGCGGACTGGGTTGCGCCTGGTCTACCTTGCTGTGTGTGTGGTTCAACCTGGGTGGTCTGCTGTGGTGGATGCACCGCAGCCCGGCCTTTCGCAGTACTTGGCCTTTTGCCCAATACGAAGCGCCCCATTGGCCCAAGCTGAACCACCTGCTCAAACTTGGGCTGCCCATTGGGGTTACCTACTTTGCGGAAACCAGCGCCTTTGGTTTGATTGCCCTCCTGGTCGCACGGTTCGGCAGTACCGAGGTGGCAGCACACCAGATTGCCTTGAACTTCACCTCCCTGGTCTTCATGGTGCCCTTAAGCCTGGGGGTGGCCCTGCTGACCCGCGTGGGCCAGAGCCTGGGCGCGGGTGACCCGGTTGCTGCGCGCTTTCGTGCCTGGGTGGGCGTGGGCACTGCGCTGGCATTTGCGGTGGTGTCGGCCACAGGTATTGCCGTGTTCAACCAGCAAATCGCATCGACCTACACCAGCGATTTGGCGGTCGCAACGGCCGCAGCACAACTGCTGTTTTTGGCAGCCATTTTTCAACTGTCCGACGCCACCCAGGTGGTCACCAGTTGCGCGATTCGAGGCTACAAAGTCACCCGCTCGCCCATGCTTGTGCATCTCACCGCGTTTTGGGTGTTCTCATTGCCCTTGGGTTATGTCCTGGGTTTAGCACCAGTTTGGTTGCCATGGCGACCGAGCCAGCCCATGGCAGCACAAGGTTTCTGGATTGCACTGGTGGTCGGCCTGACGGTGGCGGCCCTGGGACTCATCGTTCTCCTGCGGCGTGTGGCGAACCGTGGGACGATCTAAATATTCCCGTTCCCGCACATGATGTGCTGACACAATCTGGCCACCCTCGATATAAATCCCATGACCCCAGAACTCTCTCAACGACTCGCCAATGCCGTGGACGGCATGCCCGCTTTCCCCAAGAGCGTGCAAAGAATTCTGGAACTGACCCGGGATGTCAACGTGACACCCAAGGACTTGGTCGAAGTGATTGACAAGGACCCTGTGGTCACCGTCAAGATTCTGAAAGTGGTCAATTCGGCGTACTACAGCCTACCCAAGCAAATCACGTCCATTGGGCATTCCGTGGTGTACCTGGGATTCAACACCATCAAAAACCTGGCGCTTAGCATTGCCGCCATAGGGATGCTGCCCAAGGACAATGCAGCAGGATTTGACGTTCAGCAGTATTTGCTGCACTCCCTGGCAACCGCAGCCATCGCCAAACAATTGGCCAACCGTGTGGAGGATGCCGACCCCATGGACTGCTTTATTGCAGGACTATTGCACGACTTTGGCAAGGTGGTATTTGTGCAATTCATGCCCCAAGAGTTCAAAAAAGCATTGCAGGCCAGCCGTGACAACAGCAGCTCCCTGCACGCCGCTCTACAAAAAGAAATTGGTGCAGACCATGCTTTTGTCGGCGCCATGTTGGTCGAAAAATGGCGATTTGCACCCCACTTGGTGGAGACGATCCGCCACCAACACCTGGCAGATTTGAAAGACACGGACATGATTGCTTGCGTGTTTGGGGCCAATCAAATCAGCAAAAAACTGCAATTTGGCTTCGGTGGAAATTGTTGTATTGACGAATTTCCAGCAGCGATTCAAAAACGCCTTGGAGGAACAATGGACGAGGTCATCGCCTCCATGGGCGATTTAAATCCACTGTATGAAGAAGCCAAGGTTTTTGCAAAACTTTGAGCGCCAGCCACGGTTGGGCATGCACTCAAAGTTGCACCTGACGGCTACCGGCGCTTTCTAGCGACTTTTTTCTGCGTAGCGGCGGGCTTGGCCGCACGTTTGGTCGCTCGGCCGTCCACACCCTTGCGTTTTTCCGTTGCAGCAAACTTTGACTTTCTGCTGCCTTCCAGGTCTATGCGGTCGCCCAGCATCCCACGCGTCTTCTCATCCCGTGGCAGACCCTTGTCACCCAGGGCCCGGCCCACCAATCCTTCACCCTCTTGCACCAGGCGGAAATCGATTCGCCGGCCATCCAGGTCCACCCGGCTGACTTGAACCCGCACACGTGTACCAATGGCATAACGGATGCCGGTTCGCTCACCCCGCAACTCTTGCCGCGCCTCATCGAACCGGAAATACTCACCGCCCAATTCGGTGATGTGTACCAAACCTTCCACATACATCGCGTCCAGCGTGACAAACAGACCAAAGCTGGTCGCGGAGCTCACCACTCCGCCATATTCCTCACCCAAATGCTCGCGCATGTACTTGCACTTCAGCCACGCTTCGACATCCCGGCTGGCTTCATCGGCACGGCGTTCATTCGCACTGCAATGCAAACCTGCAGCCAGCCACGCCATACCTTCGGCGTTGGTCTTTTTCGGCTTGACACCCGGTTGCCCCACCTTGGCCGCCAGTCCTTTTTCAAGCCGGCGAGCCAGCTTGGCATGGGCCTCGCCAGGTGTTGGCAATGCCGGCAACTGGTACTTTGTCTTGGACAAAATGGCCTTGATCACCCGGTGCACCAATAAATCAGGGTAACGACGTATCGGGCTGGTGAAGTGGGTATAGGCACCGTATGCCAAACCAAAATGCCCACTGTTTTCAGGCGTGTAAATCGCCTGCTGCATGGAGCGCAGCAACATGGAATGAATCTGCTGCGCATCCGGCCGGTCTTTGGTGGCATTGGCGATGGTCTGAAACTCGCCCGGAGACGGGTCATCGCTGATCGTCAAGCCCACGCCCATGGCCTTGAGGTAGCCCCGCAGAATTTCTTTCTTTTCCGGCGTGGGGCCTTCATGCACGCGGAACAGGCCCGCATGTTTGCTTTGGGCGATGTAGTCGGCACTGCACACATTGGCGGCCAGCATCGCCTCTTCGATCACCCGGTGGGCCACGTTGCGAGTGCGCGGTACGATTTTTTCAATGCGCCCATTTTCATCACATACGATTTGTGTCTCGGTGGTTTCAAAGTCCACCGCACCCCGTTTGAGCCTGGATTTGGAGAGCGCCTGGTAGACACCATGCAAATTCAACAAATCTTCCACCCGCTCCTTGCGCTTCAGGGCTTCTGGGCCGCGTGTATTGCTCAAAATGGCAGCGACTTCGGTGTAGGTAAAGCGCGCGTGGCTCCACATCAGTGCGGGGTAGAACTGGTAGGCGTCCACCTCGCCATCCTCGGTGACGAACATGTCACACACCATGCACAGGCGCTCCACCTCGGGATTGAGGGAACACAATCCGTTGGACAATTTTTCCGGCAACATGGGAATCACACGGCGGGGAAAGTACACGCTGGTGGCGCGGTCATAAGCGTCAATGTCAATCGCAGAGCCGGTTTCCACATAGTGGCTCACATCGGCAATCGCCACCAGCAAACGCCACCCCTTAACCGCTGATTTCCCCCGGCCCTTGCTCGCAGGCTCGCAATACACCGCGTCATCAAAGTCACGCGCATCCTCGCCGTCAATCGTCACCAGAGGAATGTCCGTCAGGTCAATGCGAGCCTGTCTGTCCTGCGAGCGCACGGCATCGGGCAGGGTTCGCGCCAGCGCCACGCAGCCTTGGGAGAATTCGTGGGGCACGCTGTATTTACGAACGGCGATTTCAATCTCCATCCCCGGATCGTCCACCTCCCCCAGCACTTCTTTGATACGCCCCACCGGTTGCCCAAACAAGACCGGAGGCTCTACCAACTCCACCACAACGACTTGACCTGCTTTGGCGACGCTGGTGGCTCCTTTGGGAATCAACACGTCTTGCCCGTACCGTTTGTCTTCCGGCGCCACCAACCAAACACCGCTTTCCTGCAACAAGCGGCCAATGATGGGTTGCTGCGAGCGCTCAATGATCTCAACAACACGTCCTTCGGGCCTACCCCTGCGGTCACTGCGCACAATGCGGGCCTTGACCCGGTCTTTGTGCAGCACAGCACGCATCTCGTTGGGGGGTAAATAAATGTCTGGAGCACCGTCATCACGCGACACAAATCCGTGTCCATCGCGGTGTCCTTGAACAATACCTTCAACTTCGTCCAGCAAGCCGCTGGTTTGGCTTAAATGTTTGATATACTTCTCTCTTTCCTGAAATGCCCAGGTGGCGGAATTGGTAGACGCACTAGTTTCAGGTACTAGCGAGTAACTTCGTGGGGGTTCGAGTCCCTTCCTGGGCACCAACTATGTTAATGTAGTTAATGAAAACCGCTTCAATTGAAGCGGTTTTTTTTTGCTTGCTATTTTTCTCCATAAAGGTTTTAGCAAGCACTTAGGTTTAAAACGGCAGCGCCACCAAATCGTGTCCTTGCGCACTCACGATACGGGCCTTGGTAAATTCACCCACTTTCAAGGTTTTACTGATTTTTTCAGGCGGCAACAAACGCACCACACCGTCAATTTCAGGGGCATCGGCATAGCTACGGCCAATTCCACCCTTTTTCCCCATGCCGGGCGCCGAATCCACCAAAATCTGCATGGTTGACCCCACACGCCGCCGCAACTTGGCCACCGATACTTCTTCTGCGACCGCCATGAAACGGGCACGGCGCTCCTCGCGCACCTCCAACGGCAACATACCCGGCAGCTCATTGGCCTGCGCACCCTTGACAGGGCTGTACGCAAAACAGCCTGCCCGGTCAATTTGCGCCTCGCGCACAAAATCCAACAGGTGCTCAAACTCTTCTTCGGTTTCCCCAGGAAAACCTGCGATGAAAGTGCTGCGCACCACCAATTCAGGACAAGCCTCACGCCATTGCAAAATGCGCTCCAGATTTTTTTCGCCACTGGCCGGACGCTTCATGCGACGCAATACTTCCGGGTGGCTATGCTGCAGTGGAACATCCAAATAAGGCAGTATTTTTCCCGTAGCCATCAGCGGCAAGATGCCATCCACTGTGGGATAGGGGTAAACGTAATGCAAACGCACCCAAGCTCCGTAGGACTCAGCAATATCGCCCAGTGTCTGCACCAATTCCAGCATGCGCGTCTTGACGGGCTTGCCGTCCCAAAACCCGGTGCGGTATTTCACATCGACACCGTAGGCCGAGGTATCCTGGCTGATCACCAACAACTCTTTCACCCCCCCCTCAAACAAGGCGCGAGCTTCATTCAACACATCACCAATAGGACGCGACACCAAATCCCCGCGCATGGAGGGAATGATGCAAAACGTACAACGGTGGTTGCAGCCTTCGCTGATCTTCAGGTACGCAAAATGCCTGGGCGTGAGCTTGATACCCGCAACGCCGAACGAATTGGGAACCAAGTCGGTAAACGGGTCATGTGGTTTGGGCAAGTTGAGATGCACCGCATCCATGACCTGCTGCGTGGCTTGTGGACCAGTCACCGCCAACACACTGGGGTGCATCTGGCGGACCAAATTTCCACCATCTTCCGACGATTTGGCACCCAGGCAACCGGTCACAATCACACGCCCATTTTCGGCCAACGCCTCGCCAATGGTGTCCAAACTCTCCTTCACTGCATCGTCAATGAAGCCACAGGTATTCACAATCACCAAATCAGCACCCTGAAAGGTTTTGGAGGTCTGATAGCCCTCTGCGCTGAGTTGGGTCAAAATCAATTCGGAGTCCGTGAGTGCTTTGGGGCAACCCAGACTGATAAATCCCACTTTAGGCGCAGGATTGATGGTGGTTTTAGGGGAAAGTACTTCGGTCATGTGGGAATTTTCGCTGCACCGTTATCGATAACCTGACTCGCGACTAGCGCTTCAGGCCGAAAGTGCCAAGGAATTGTTCTGTTTGTTTCTGCATCTGCTCCTGCATCTGCTGGAACGGATTGCCATTCACCACGCCTTTCAGCATGGGCGCCTGCATATCCATGAGTGCCTGGATATTGTTTTCAAGGTACCCACCCATCATCCCTTGCATGGCATGGCCATAAAAACGAATGATATTGGCAAGTACGGGGGTGGTGAACATAGGGGACCCGTTGGCCTCTTCTTCCAAAATGATTTGCAACAAGATGCTGCGCGTCAGGTCTTCCCCGGTTTTTACGTCGCGCACCACAAAAGGTTCGCTTTCCATCACCAGGCGCTTGACTTCAGCCAGCGTGATGTAGCTTGACGTATCCGTGTCGTACAAGCGGCGATTAGGGTACTTTTTGATGACTCTCTGGGGAGTCCTGCTTTCTTTGAAAGGCTGTTTTTGCATTGTGGCTTGGACTTCAACATCCCATGGGAAACGATATATGCTGCACCGCAATACATTCTAAAGACTACCTCCTCGCAACCAACCTAGGTTTACCCTAGCGGAGTTGACGAAAAGCAGGGGCAGGGTCAACGGCTACTCCATTGGACTGCTCGGCGCCTCGATTCAGCAATGGAGGTCCATTGTGCCGCTGGACATACCTCCTCCGAGCAAACGACAGACAAAAAAAGACCCGCTCAAAGCAGGTCAATTTTTCTTACTTGTTTCATACCGCAAATCAAAACGCCACTTGAAAGTGCCGAAAACTTTGATTCTATTGGTAGGCGCGATTGGACTCGAACCAACGACCCCCACCATGTCAAGGTGGTGCTCTAACCAGCTGAGCTACGCGCCTAAGGATCTCCGAGAGGGCAGAGTATAGCAGCAAATTTATCAACCAAAAATCGCCCTCGCAAATATCTGCTTTATCACTCCAAAAAATGAAATCCGTGCGACCACGCCTTCCACCCGCTCCGTAAAACGTCGCCGGCACGATTGCCAAGGACACATAGGCATAGGTGATAATTGACGTTTACGTAAACGTCAATTGATTGACACCATCAAGAGGAACGCACCATGGAAATCACAGGAAAAGTATTTATCGTCACCGGCGGCGCATCGGGACTGGGCGAAGGCACGGCCCGCATGCTGGCAGCCCAAGGTGGCACCGTCGTCATTGCCGACATGCAAGCTGAAAAAGGCGAAGCCATTGCCAAGGAAATTGGTGGCGCCTTTGTGAAATGTGATGTCAGCAACGAAGCGGACGGCCAAGCCGTTGTCGCCAAAGCCGTGTCCATGGGTAAATTGATGGGCCTCGTGAACTGCGCCGGTATTGCGCCGGCGGAAAAAACCGTCGGAAAAAATGGTGCCCATGGTCTGGGCGTATTTACCAAGTGCATCGCCGTGAATCTGGTGGGCAGCTTCAACATGATCCGCCTGGCTGCAGACGCCATGAGCAAAAATGAGCCCGAAGCCACCGGCGAACGCGGGGTGATGATCTCCACCGCTTCCGTTGCCGCCTATGACGGACAAATGGGCCAGGCCGCCTACAGCGCCTCCAAAGGGGGTATTGTTGGCATGACACTGCCGATTGCACGCGATTTGGCACGCAACGGCATTCGCAATATGACGATTGCCCCCGGCATTTTTGGCACACCCATGATGTTTGGCATGCCCAAGGAAGTGCAAGACTCGCTGGCGGCCAGCGTACCCTTCCCTTCCCGCCTGGGCACGCCACAGGACTACGCCAAATTGGCACAGCACATCTTTGAAAATGACATGCTCAATGGCGAAGTGATTCGCCTGGATGGCGCGATTCGTCTGGCACCACGCTGACGGCGCAAGGGCCCGCCCTATCGGTGGGCCCGAATGGATACCAGAATACCCAGCACAAACACCACACTGGCGGCCCATTGGATTCCCACGGGCCATTCCCCCGCCCACACAAAGGCATACAGGAGGGAAAACAGGGTTTCGCTCACAATGAGTTGGCCGCACAAGCTGGCACTCAAGCGGCGGCTCGCAATATTCCACAGTACCGTGGCCAGCCAAGCGGACCCCAAACCCGTTGCTACACAAACAATAGCTGCCTGCGCAATATCCGCCTGGGCTAGAAGCACATTAGCGTCTGATCCCAACACATTCCACAGCACCAGTGCCGCCAGACCTGAGGCCACACCCAACCAGTTGGCCCAATCGGTTGCATGGACTTCGCGGTGCTTTTTCAACCACACGGAATTGAGCAAAGCAAACACCGTCCAACTCACCATGGACAGTACGGCATACCCGACACCGCGCCAATAGGTCCAGCCTGCAAACTCTTGCCCGCCTGCAGAACCAGTTCGAGAAAGACCTTCCATCATCATCAACACCACCCCTGAAGTGGTGAGAAACAGGCCAGGCAGCAAGGCCCGCCATAACAAACCCTCGGGCTTGCCCAGCAACATGACCCAAATCGGAATGGTGCCAATGATCAAGGTGGGCACCTCCACACCTGCATCGCGAATGGCCAGCACCAACAAAAGGTAGTAGCCGGAAAAACCCAGCACACTCATACCCACTGCCACACCGGCCTGCTTCAGAGTTGGCACAGATCGAGCGCCCCGCGACAAGGCCATCACCAAAAGTGCCCCCAGCCCGTAACTGACAAAACGCCCCGACACCAGATCCACCGCCGACAGGCCTGGTGCCATACTGGGCGCAACAAACACCAGCCCCCAAAGGGCTCCGGCGGCGAGGCCCGCAAAAATACCCGTCAACAAAGGCGCTCCAATAATCTAAGCGCCAAAACCATCGTCCGCTGAGATGACGGCCCCATTGATAAAGTGGCTTTGGTCGGAGCAGAGCATCACCAGCAAGGCATCCAAGTCCTTGGGTTGACCGACCCGTTTGCGGGGCAGCATCTGCACCAGTTTTTGCCCGGCCTCGGTCTGCCAGTGGTGGTGGTTGATTTCGGTATCGATGTAGCCGGGGCAGATGGCGTTCACATTGATATCGAACTTGCCCCATTCCATGGCCATGGCCTTGGTCATTTGGATGACAGCCGCCTTGCTCATACAGTACACGCCAATTTGGGGCAGCACCCGCAAACCGGCCATGGAGGCCACGTTGATGATGCGTCCGCCGGTGTAGTTGCCAGGTGCGGCGCCTTTGGCGCGCGCCAGCATGCGCTTACCCACCTCTTGGGCGACAAAAAACGCACCCTTCACATTGGTATCGAACACGAAGTCGTAGTCTTCGGGTGACACGTCCTGAATGCGCTGCGTGGTGCTGACGCCCGAGTTGTTGACCAGGATGTCAATCGACCCCACTTCCGTCTCCGCATGGGCAACGGCTGATTTGATGGAGTCATGGTCCGTCACATCCATTTCAAAGACATGGGCATCCCCGCCCTCACCGTCAATGATGGCGCGCAGTTCTTTGAGCTTGTCGACGCGCCGCCCGGTGAGAACCACCGCCGCCCCGGCTGTCGCCAAGGTGCGCGCAAACTGTGCGCCTAAACCGCCGGAAGCACCCGTAATGAAAGCCACTCGGCCCGAAAGATCAATGCTGTAAGCCATTTAGAGAGCCTCCACGAATTAAAAAGAACGACCGTGCTATTTCGCGAAATCCGCGAATAAAATCAGTCCTGAATATGCTCACCATTCGATAATGCTGCGCACATCCGCCAAGCTCCCATTATTAAGCGAGACACTCCATGACAAACCAAGAAATACTGGCCCAATTCGGTCCCCGTGAAGCAATGGAATACGACGTAGTGGTCGTCGGAGGGGGCCCTGGCGGCCTGGCAACTGCCATCCGCATCAAGCAGCTGGCGGCGGAAAAAGGCAAGGACGTGTCCGTGGTGGTGCTGGAAAAGGGCTCTGAGCCTGGTGCGCACATCCTGTCGGGCGCCATCATGGACCCCAAGGCCCTGACCGAACTCATCCCCGACTGGAAAGAAAAAGGCGCGCCGCTGAACCAGCCCGTCACCGACGATGCCTACACCTTCCTGAGCGAAACATCGGGCTTTCGCGTGCCCAATATGTTCCTGCCCCCATTTGCCCACAACCACGGCAACTACATCATCAGCTTGGGGGCGGTGACCAAATGGATGGCCGAGCAGGCCGAAAGCCTGGGCGTGGAAATTTTCCCCGGCTTCACCGGCGCCGAAGTGCTCTACAACGACGACGGTTCGGTCAAGGGTGTCGCTACCGGCAACATGGGCGTGGGCAAGGATGGCGAGCCCACCGAGAACTTCCAGCTCGGCATGGAACTGCTGGGCAAATACACCGTGTTTGCCGAAGGTGCACGCGGTCACCTGGGCAAGCAGCTTATTGCCAAGTTCAAGCTCGACGAGGGCAAAGACCCGCAAAGCTGGGGCCTCGGTATCAAGGAGCTGTGGGAGATTGATCCCGAGCGCCATCAGGCCGGTTTTGTGATGCACAGCGCCGGCTGGCCCATGGATGCCAAGACCTATGGCGGCGCCTTCCTGTACCACATGGAGGGCAACAAGGTGGCCGTAGGCTTTGTGACCGGTCTGGGCTACGAGAACCCCTATCTGAGCCCGTTTGAGGAGTTCCAGCGCTGGAAGACCCATCCAAACGTGCGCTACTACTTCGAAAACGCCAAGGGCGAAGTCACGGCCAAGCGCCTGTCCTATGGCGCACGCGCCATCAACGCCAGCGGCATCAACTCCCTGCCCAAGACGGTGTTCCCCGGTGGCGCCTTGGTGGGCTGCAACGCGGGCTACCTGAATGTGAGCCGCATCAAGGGCAGCCATGCGGCCATCAAGACCGGCATGCTGGCAGGAGAGGCTGCTTATGACGCCGTGACGGCTGGACGCCAGCACGACGAGCTGACAGCCTACCCGGAAGCCTTTGAGGCGAGCTGGCTGCACACCGAGCTGAACAAGGACCGCAACTTCAAGAACTGGTTCAAGCACGGCCTGACGGTGGGCACCTTGATGAATGGCTTTGAGCAGTTTGCGCTGCGCGGCCACATTCCGTGGACCCTGCGCCGCGAGAAGCCCGACCATGCCTATCTGAAGCCTGCGGCCGAGTGCCAACCTATCGTCTACCCCAAGCCCGATGGCAAATTGACCTTTGACCGGCTGAGCAGCGTCTTCATCAGCAACACCAACCATGAAGAACAGCAACCGGCCCACCTGACGCTCAAGGACGCATCGGTGCCGGTGCGGATCAACCTGGCCAAATACGCAGGGCCTGAGGCCCGTTACTGCCCGGCCGGTGTGTACGAATTCGTGAAAAACGAAGACAACACCGACCGTTTGCAGATCAACGCCCAGAACTGTGTGCACTGCAAGACCTGCGACATCAAGGACCCGACGCAAAACATCGTGTGGGTGACCCCTGAGGGCGGTGGCGGACCCAACTACGCGGGCATGTAAGCACGCAGTTATTCACAAAGGGGCCCCGCTGGGCCCCTTTTTCTTTCCACCAGGGTGGCCGTGCACTGGTTTAGAATCCCACCCCGTCAGGAGAGAGTTTTCTTCAGGAAAACCGCCGAAGGCGCAGAACGGCTGATTGCAGCGGTTTGAACGCTCAGGCAAAAGGACTGACGAACGTTGTGCGGCTTGCCCAAGCCATACAACGATCCCCACTGGAGAGAGGCTGCACACGATGCAGCCCACCGAAGGAGCAAACCGCAGCCTGCACCCCTACCGGGTGACAGCAGGCCCGGCGAATCTCTCAGGTAAAGCGGACAGCGGGGGCAGCCCATGGCATGAGCAGCAGTGTTCAGGCCGTGGATATTGACTTGCCCCTCCAGGAAATTGCCATGTCCGCATCCGCTCCCGACCAAACCCTTTTGCTGACCCCTCTGAACGCGCTGCACCTTGAGCTGGGTGCCCGCATGGTCCCTTTTGCCGGCTACTCCATGCCCGTGCAATACCCCGCAGGCCTGATGGCCGAGCACCACCACACCCGCAAGGCCGCTGGCCTGTTTGATGTGTCGCACATGGGCCAGTTGCGTCTGGTCGGGCCCGACGCCGCAGCCGCGTTTGAAAGCCTGATTCCCGTGGACGTGATCGACCTGCCCGTGGGCAAGCAGCGCTACGGCCTGTTGCTCAACGACGAAGGCGGCATCATTGACGACCTGATGTTCTTCAACAAGGGCAATAACGAAATTTTCGTCATCGTTAACGGCGCTTGCAAGGTGGGTGACATCGCCCACATCCAGGCCCAAATCGGCGGCCGCTGCCAGGTCATCCCCATGCCCGAAATGGCGCTGCTGGCGCTGCAAGGCCCCCAGGCCGTCACCGCCCTGTCGCGCCTGGCGCCCGGCGTGGAAAAGCTGGTGTTCATGACCGGCGGCAACTTCACCGTGGACACCGGCACGCAAAAAATCGACGTGTTCCTGACCCGCAGCGGCTACACCGGTGAAGACGGGTTTGAAATTTCGGTACATGCGTCGCAAGCGGAAGCCCTGGCCCGCGCCCTGCTGGCGCAGCCGGAGGTCAAGCCGATCGGTCTGGGTGCACGCAATTCGCTGCGCCTGGAAGCCGGTTTGTGCCTGTACGGCAACGACATCGACACCACGACAAACCCTGTCGAAGCCAACCTGCTGTGGGCCATGCAAAAGGTGCGCCGCACCGGTGGCGCCCGCGAAGGCGGCTTCCCAGGCGCTACAAAAATACTAGCTGCTCTCGCAGATTCCACGGGGGCTGCAGCACCAAAAGGCTCAAGAAAACGGGTCGGTCTGATGGCCCTGGAGCGCATCCCTGTGCGGGACCACACCGAGTTGCAAGACGGCCAGGGCAACCGAATTGGCGAAGTCACCAGCGGCCTGCTCGGCCCCACCATCGACAAGCCCGTGGCCATGGGCTACGTGGACGCTGCGTTCAGCGCCTTGGGTACCCAAGTGGTTGCCATCGTGCGCGGCAAGCCGGTCCCCATGGAGGTGAGTGCCATGCCCTTTGTGCCAACCCGTTACTACCGCGGCTAAATTTGCGCCGCCTGCCGCTACAGTGGCGGGCGGTTGGTTCGTCTTTTGGTTTTATTTCAATTTTTTCTTCCCGTTTTTTAGGAGTTCCCCATGGCTATCAAGTACACCCCTGACCACGAATGGCTTAACGTTGAAGGCGATACCGCCACCGTGGGCATCACCCACCATGCGCAAGACGCGCTGGGCGATGTGGTGTTTGTAGACCTGCCCGAAGTCGGCAAAACCTACGCCGCCAAAGACGTGGCGGGCGTGGTGGAGTCGGTCAAGGCCGCTGCCGATGTGTACATGCCCGTGACCGGCGAAATCACCGAAGTGAACGAAGCCCTGCGCGCCGACCCCGCTTTGGCCAATACCGACCCCCTGGGCGCGGGCTGGTTTTTCAAGGTCAAGCTGTCCAACACCGCCGAACTGGACGCGCTGATGGACGAAACCAGCTACTCCGCGTTTTCTGCCAACGCGTAAGCCCCCTGCCGTGTAGCGCTCACGCACTGCGGAGCGTTGAAATGGGGTCAGATCCCCATTCAGGACAGTCATTTTTCCGGCGCAAACCCGCGTCCAACGAAATGGGGCTCTGACCCCATTTCAGCGCGTTGCGGCCGGAGCACAAAGAAAGTTCCCCATGTCGATCCAACCCATGACAACCCTCCAAGACCTCGAAAACGCCTCCGAGTTCATCGCCCGCCACATCGGCATCGATGCCGCCGACGAGCAACGCATGCTCAAAGCCGTGGGCTCCACCTCGCGCGCCGAACTGATTGCCGGCATCGTCCCGAGCAGCATCGCCCGCAAGAGCAAGATGGCCATTCCGGCGGCCATCACCGAAGCGGCTGCGCTGGCTGAGCTCAAAGCCCTGGCGACCCAAAACAAAGTACTCAAAAGCTTCATCGGCCAAGGCTACTACGGCACCCACACGCCCGGCGTGATATTGCGCAACATTCTGGAAAACCCCGCCTGGTACACCGCTTACACGCCCTACCAGGCCGAGATTTCCCAAGGCCGCATGGAAGCCCTGGTCAATTTCCAGACCATGGTCTGCGACCTGACCGGCATGCCCATGGCCAATGCCTCCATGCTGGACGAAGCCACCGCCGCCGCCGAAGCCATGACACTGGCCAAGCGCTCGGTCAAGAGCAAGAGCAATGTGTTCTTTGTGGACGAGCAAGTGCTGCCGCAAACGCTGGAAGTGATCCAGACCCGCGCCCGTCCGCTGGGCATTGAAGTGCGCACCTGCTCCGGGCCTGAGGCGCTGGAGAGCGACAGCTTTGCCGTTTTGCTGCAATACCCCGGCGCCAGCGGCGTGGTCCGCGACGACCGGGAGTGGATTCAGTCCTACAAGGCCAAAGGCGGCGCCGTCATCATGGCGGCCGACCTGCTGGCGCTGACCCTCTTGGTGCCCCCGGGCGAGATGGGCGCGGACATTGCCATCGGCACCACCCAGCGCTTGGGCATGCCCCTGTGCAACGGTGGCCCGCACGCCGCCTACATGGCCTGCCGCGACGAGTTCAAACGCTCCATGCCTGGTCGCCTGGTGGGCGTCAGCATCGACACCCACGGCAACCCGGCCTACCGCCTGGCGCTGCAAACCCGCGAGCAGCACATCCGCCGCGAAAAAGCCACGTCCAACATCTGCACCGCGCAGGTTTTGCCCGCCGTGGTGGCCAGCATGTACGCCGTGTACCACGGTCCACAGGGGCTGACCCGCATTGCACAACGCGTGGCCACCTTCACCGCCATCCTGGCCAAGGGCTTGCAGCAATTGGGCTACACCCTGGGCAACAGCACGGCGTTTGACACCGTCACCGTCCACACCGGAGATGCTACCAATTCGATAGCTGCCCGCGCAGTATCTGCGGGGGCCAACCTGCGAATAGCCTCTAAAGAACTGACCAGCGTGGCCTTGGATGAAACCACCACACGCGAAGACCTCGCCCTGGTCTGGTCCTTCTTCGCCCAGGCCGGCCAGGCACTGCCCACAGTAGAAGCACTGGAGGCAAGCACCGCGCCGCTGATCCCCGCCGCCCTGCGCCGCACCAGCGCCTTCCTGACCCACCCGGTGTTCAACACCCACCACTCCGAGACCGGCATGCTGCGCTACATCCGCATGCTGTCCGACAAGGATTTGGCGCTGGACCGCAGCATGATTCCTTTGGGAAGCTGCACCATGAAACTCAACGCCACCAGCGAGATGATCCCCATCACCTGGCCCGAGTTTGCCAACATCCACCCCTTCTGCCCGGCCGACCAACGCACCGGTTACGCCGAGCTGGACGCCCAGCTGCGCGCCTGGTTGTGCGCCGCCACCGGCTACGCCGGCATCAGCCTGCAGCCCAACGCGGGCAGCCAGGGTGAATACGCGGGTCTGTTGGTCATCAAGGCCTACCACGCGTCCAAGGGCCAGGGCCACCGCAACATCTGCCTGATTCCCTCCAGCGCGCACGGCACCAACCCTGCCAGCGCCAATATGGTGGGCCTCACGGTGGTGGTGACCGCCTGCGACGCCAATGGCAATGTGGACATGGCCGACATGAAAGCCAAGTGCGAGCAACACAGCGCCAACCTGGCCTGCGTGATGATGACCTACCCCAGCACCCACGGGGTGTTTGAAGTGCAGGTCAAAGACCTGTGCGCCCTGGTGCACCAGCACGGCGGGCGCGTCTATGTGGACGGCGCCAACATGAACGCGCTGGTCGGCACCGCCGCCCCCGGCGAGTTTGGCGGCGACGTGAGCCATTTGAACCTGCACAAGACCTTTTGCATCCCCCACGGCGGTGGCGGCCCCGGTGTCGGCCCCGTCTGCGTGGTGGAAGACCTCGTCCCCTTCCTGCCGGGACACGCCACCGGTGGCGTGGCGGGCACGGGTGCGGTCAGCGCGGCGCCTTTGGGCAATGCAGCGGTGCTGCCAATCAGCTGGATGTACTGCCGCATGATGGGTGCGGACGGCCTGCAGCAGGCCACCGAAATCGCGATTCTGAGCGCCAACTACATCAGCTCGCGGCTCAAAGACCACTACCCCACGCTGTACGCCAGCGCCAACGGCCATGTGGCCCACGAGTGCATCCTGGACCTGCGCCCCCTGAAGGAAACCTGCGGCGTGATGGCCGAGGATGTGGCCAAGCGCTTGATGGACTACGGCTTCCACGCGCCTACGCTGAGCTTCCCCGTGCCCAACACCTTGATGGTGGAGCCCACCGAGAGCGAAACCCTGGCCGAGTTGGACCGTTTCATCCACGCCATGATCGCCATCCGGGGCGAGATCGCCAAGGTGGAAAGCGGTGTTTGGCCGCAGGACAACAATCCGCTCAAACACGCACCCCACACCTCCGCCAGCCTGCTGGGCGCCGAGTGGGATCGCCCGTACTCACGCGAGACGGCGGCCTTCCCGGTAGCCTCGCTCAAGGCCGTGAAGTACTGGCCCACCATTGGCCGGGTGGACAACGTCTATGGCGACCGCAACCTGAATTGCAGCTGCGTTCCCGTGGCGGACTACGCCTAAACCACTACCCAAGAAAGCCCACCATGGCAGTATCCGTCTTTGACCTTTTCAAAATCGGCATCGGTCCGAGCAGCTCCCACACCGTGGGGCCCATGCGGGCCGCGCGCCAGTTTGTGGCGCGGCTCCAGCAGGCAGGCCTGCTGGAGCAGACGGCGGGTGTGCGCTGCTGGCTCTACGGCTCACTGGGCGCCACGGGCAAAGGCCACGGCAGCGACACCGCCGTGCTCTTGGGCCTGGGCGGGCACGAGCCCGACACGGTGGAGATCGAGGCCATTCCGGCCCTGCTGGCGGCCATACGGGCCGACAAAACCATCACGCTGCTGGGCGTGCACAGCGTGCCTTTTGTGGAGCGGGAAGACCTCAACTTCATGCGCCGCGAGACCCTGCCCTTTCACGCCAACGGCATGCGCTTTGTGGCCTTTGACGCCGCAGGGGCCGAAATCAGCAATCGCACCTACTACTCGGTGGGCGGCGGTTTTGTCATCAGCGACGAGGTGGCGGCGGACGGATCACGCCACAAAGTGGTGGCCCCCGACGCCACGGTCTTGCCCCTGCCCTTTACCAGCGGCGACCAATTGCTGGAGGTGGCCCAACGCGAGGGCCTGAGCATCGCCCAGGTGATGCGCCGCAACGAACAGCACTGGCGCAGCGACGCCGAGATCAATGCCGGCCTGCTGCGCATCTGGGACGTGATGCAGGCCTGCGTGCGCCGGGGCTGCCGCACCGAAGGCGTGTTGCCCGGTGGCTTCAAGGTCAAGCGCCGCGCCGCGCCTTTGTTTCAGGCCCTTAGCGCCAACCCCGAGGCCGCCTTGCGCGACCCGCTGCAGGTGCTGGACTGGGTCAACCTCTACGCGCTGGCCGTGAACGAAGAAAACGCCGCCGGTGGCCGCGTGGTCACCGCCCCCACCAACGGCGCGGCCGGTATCGTGCCCGCCGTGCTGCACTACTACTCGCGTTTCGTGCCGGGCTCCAACGACACAGGCGTGATGGACTTCTTGCTCACCGCCGCCGCCATCGGCATCCTCTACAAGGAAAACGCATCGATCAGCGGCGCCGAGGTCGGCTGCCAGGGCGAAGTAGGCGTGGCCTGCTCCATGGCCGCTGGTGCGCTGTGTGCCGTGATGGGCGGCACCCCCGAACAGGTGGAAAACGCCGCCGAAATCGGCATGGAACACCACCTGGGCCTGACCTGCGACCCGGTCGGCGGACTGGTGCAGATCCCTTGTATCGAACGCAACGCGATTGCCTCAGTCAAGGCCATCAACGCTGCCCGCATGGCACTGCGCGGCGACGGCTCGCACTTTGTGAGCCTGGACAAGGTCATCAAGACCATGCGCGAAACCGGGGCGGATATGAAGACAAAATACAAGGAAACGGCGCGCGGCGGGCTGGCGGTGAATATCGTGGAGTGCTGATAGTTCGGGCCATTCAAGTCGTAAACGCACGGGGCCAGAGCGCTGTGTGAACGGCTCCTGTGTGGCGGGAGCAGACCTTGCTGGCACAGGTTTGTAGGGGCCATTGCCACCGGGGTGCATGGTTCCGCTCATGTCCCCCGAACCGGGCTGCGCCCGTTTCTCCTCCTTGACTTCGCTGCACCATCCACCCCAATGGCAACGGCAGCCAGCCATGTTGGCCGACGCAGGGCGGCGTGGCGCTCAGCGCAGTGAGGTAAAGGAGGAGCCCGCAGGGCGGGGGACACGAACGGAGCTGAGTGCCACGCCGCCCTGCGTCTCGCGTGCCTTCTTGGGAAGGACTGTTCGCAAAACACCCAATCCCGTGCGGAATTTGGGGCGCTATTGCTACTGAAACAATAGCTTCCTGCGCTTATTCCACGCGGGCTACAACCTTATTTGTCATCCAAAACCTTGGCCATGTAGGCACGTTCACACAGGGCCTGCACGTCGTCCAGCGTTGGCGCGCCGTACACCTGGAGCCGAGCAGGTTGAGGCTGGGGCCGTTCAGGATCCTCAAGCCTAATCATTGCATTTGTGTGTCATTTGTACTAACATAAAGTGCAATCGACCAACTGATCAAGGTGACATCATGGCTTCAACGCCTGCATCTCCGACTCCATCATCGCGCGTCTCAACTTCCGCACGTTCGGCCCGTTTGGGACTGCGTGCGACCGGAGCGCAAGAAACTATTTTGCGACGTGCGGCCGAGGTTGCTCACAAGTCATTGACCGACTTCATCCTTGACAGTGCCTGCCAGGCGGCCGAGCAGACCTTGCTTGATCAGCGGCTTTTTATGGTGTCGGGGCAGCAGTACCAATCCCTGATGGACTTGTTGGATCGCCCAGATCAAGATAATCCAGGACTGAAGGATCTGTTTTCACACAAGGCGCCCTGGGACATTCGATGACCTTGTGCGCGCCGGTGCCGCTTCAAGCCGTTCACCGTCTTGACACGTTTGATTGCGGCAAACCGGCACTCAATGAGTGGCTCACGCGACACGCGCGTCAGGCTCAAGGTAGCGGCTCTGCCAAGACATTTGTCGCGGCCGACCATGACCACGTGGCCGGGTATTTCAGTCTGACGGTTGGGCAAATCGATACGATGGACGCCCCCGAGCGCACCCGCAAAGGAATGGCTCAATATCCGGTTCCGGTGGTGATTCTGGCTCGCTTGGCGGTGTCGCGGCAAGCCCAGGGTCGCGGTATCGGAATTGGCTTGCTGCAGGATGCTATTCGACGCACCTTGCTTATTGCCGAGCAGGCCGGTATCCGAGCCATGCTGACTCACCCGATTGACGAAGATGCGGCCCGTTTTTACAAACGGTTCGGCTTCGAGGCTTCGCCGCTACGACCAGACCAACTGCTAATGCTGCTGAAAGATACGCGCCGCTGGATCGATCTACCAACGCTATTAAAATAGTAGCTGTCTTCGCTTATTTCACGCGGTCCAGAGGCCTATTTGGCATCCAACATGCCGGCCAAGCCCGCCACCGCCAGCGCATAGCCATTCACCCCAAACCCCGCCATCACCGCCTTGGCGGCCGGTGAAATGTAGGAGTGGTGGCGGAAGGCTTCGCGGGCGTGCACATTGCTGATGTGCAGCTCAATCAACAGAATGCCCGTGCCCTTGATGGCGTCATGCAAGGCCACGCTGGTGTGGGTGTAGGCGCCGGCGTTCAGGATCACACCGGCCAGCGTGCCAGCCGTGTGCAGGCGGCCTGCCTCGTGCAGCCAGTCCACCAAAGTGCCTTCGTGGTTGGTCTGGCGGAAATCCATGGCAAAACCGTTGGCGGCGCAGGCGCGTTCGCACAGGGACTGCACATCGTCCAGCGTTTGCGCGCCGTACACATGAGGCTCTCGCGTGCCGAGCAGGTTGAGGTTGGGGCCGTTCAGGATCAGTGCAGTTTTCATGTGGTGCTCTGGAAATGTTGCGTTATTGACTCTAGCAGTTCAGGCGGCCACGGCGGCTTTGGGATGGCGCAGGCGCCAGACCTGGTAGGCGCAGACGGTGGCCGCCACGCTGGTACCGGCGGTGGCCCAGAAGACGCTGGCCAAACCCAGGCGCTCACTCAGCAGGCCACCTAAAAATCCGCCAATCACGCCGGGAATGCCGTAGCCAATCACCGTGTACAGCGCCTGCCCCCTGCCCCGCAGGCTGCCCGGAAAATGGTGCGACAAGAGTGCGATGCAGGCACTGTGGTGGGCGGCGAAGGTGAGCGCATGCAGCGCCTGCACCAGCACCAGCAGCCACAGCACCGAGGCAGCCGACGCGGTCACCGCCATGCGAAACACCATCACCGCCGCACACAGCACCAGCCAGCCGGACAGGCTCAGCAGGGGCAACCAGCGGCTTTGGGTAAAAAACCAGGCGATCTCCACGGTGACAGACACCGCCCACAGCAGGCCGATCATGGTCTTGCTGTAGCCCAGGGAGTCCAGGTACAGCGAGAAAAAAGTGTAGATGCCCATGTGGGACAACACATGGAAAAACATGGACGCAAACAGCCATTGCACCGTGCGCTGGCGCAGCACCGGCCAGAGGGACGCGGCCCCGGCTTCGTGCGCATGCCGCGCCTCTGGCACATTGGGCATCCGGTAGGCACACAGCAGCAGGGCCACCAAACTCAGGCTCACCATGGCGGGGAAGCTGGCCATGCCCACCCGTTCAAACCAGGCGCCCGCCGCCAACACAGCCAGCATAAACGCCGCCGAGCCCCACAGGCGCACCCGCCCATAGCGCTTGGCATCGAAGACGCCGCCCTGGCTGACGGCGTGGGCCACGGCCGCTTCGGTCAGGGGCATCATGCCGCTGGTCTGGACACACAGCACCAGGAGCACGAGGGTCAGCCACCCGGTCCCCAGGTTGACCCACAGGCCCAGGGACGCCAGCAATGCCAGCAGGCTGCCCCAGCGCAGCAGCGTCACCCTTTTGCCCGTGCGGTCGCTCAAAGCGCCCCAGGCGTAGGGCGCAAACATGCGGGTGGCGGCTTGCACCGAGGTCAGCAGGCTGATGGTCACCAGGCTCAGGCCTAGCCCCTTGAGCCACAGGGGCAAAAAAGGGTTAAAAAACCCGGCGTGGGCGCAATAGCTGGCCGTGAGCGCGGCAAACGGCAGGATGTGCCGCCGCTGCGCCGCCTCAGTATCGGCCGGATCAGCCAGCGTGGCGCTCAAATGTGGCCTGCAATGGGAGGGAGCGTGGTGCGCACGTCGCCGCACTGGGCGCGGTGGCGCAGGGCGTGGTCCATCACCACCAGGGCCAGCATGGCCTCGGCAATGGGGGTGGCGCGGATGCCCACGCAGGGGTCGTGGCGGCCCTTGGTCACCACCTGGCTGGGATTACCCGCCATGTCAATGGAGTCGCGTGGCGAGAGGATGGAACTGGTGGGCTTGATGGCAATGCTCACCTCCAAATCTTGGCCCGTGGAAATGCCGCCCAGCACGCCGCCCGCGTTGTTGCTGGCAAAACCCTGGGGCGTGAGCGAGTCGCCGTGCACGGTGCCACGCTGCGCCACGCTGGCAAATCCGGCGCCAATCTCCACGCCCTTGACGGCGTTGATGCCCATCATGGCGTAGGCAATATCGGCGTCCATCTTGTCAAACAGGGGTTCGCCCAGGCCTACGGGCACGTTGGAGGCGCTCACCCGGATGCGGGCGCCGCAGGAGTCGTGCGCCTTGCGCAGCGCTTCCATGTAGTCCTCCAGCGCCGTGACATCGGCCACCGGGGCGAAAAAGGGGTTGTGGGGTACATGGTCCCAGGACTCGAAGGCAATCGGCAGCTCGCCGATCTGCGTCATGCAGCCGCGAAACTCGGTGCCGTATTTTTCTTTGAGCCATTTTTTGGCGACTGCCCCGGCAGCCACCATGGGCGCGGTCAGCCGGGCACTGGAGCGGCCACCGCCACGGGGGTCGCGGATGCCGTATTTTTGGTAGTAGCTGTAGTCGGCATGGCCGGGGCGGAAGGTTTCCAGGATGTTGCCGTAATCCTTGGAGCGCTGGTCGGTGTTTTCGATCAGCAGGGCGATGGGGGTGCCGGTGGTTTTGCCCTGGTACACCCCGCTCAAAATCTTCACCGCATCGGGCTCGTTGCGCTGGGTGACAAACTTGGAGGTGCCGGGCCGACGCCGGTCCAGATCTCCCTGGATGTCGGCCTCGCTTAACTCCATGCCCGGAGGGCAGCCGTCAATCACGCAGCCGATGGCTGGGCCGTGGGATTCACCAAAGTTGGTGACTGCGAAAAGGTGTCCGAAGGTATTGCCGCTCATGGGCAGGGATTATCCCAGAGCGCAAGCCGCTTCAGGCGGCTGGCTGGGGCTCTTCCCCTTCAGGCCAGTCACGAATATAGGCTTTGAGCATCTTGTTCTCAAAGTTCTGGCTGTCCACCACGGTCTTGGCCACGTCATAAAAACTGATCACGCCCATCAACAGGCTGTTGTTGATGACGGGCATGTAGCGAGCGTGGCGTTCCAGCATCATGCGGCGCACTTCGTCCATTTCGGTTTCCATGGTGCAGATCAGCGGCCCCGAATCCATGGCACGGTACACCGTGGTGCTGCCAAAAGTCCCGCCGTTTTTGACCACCGCCTGGATGACCTCCCGAAAGGTCAGCATCCCCACCACCCGGCCGTGGGACATCACCACCAGGGAGCCGATGTCCTTCTCTGCCATGGACTTCGCTGCGTCTGCCAAAGAGTCTTCCGGTGTGATGGTAAAAAGCGTGCCGCCCTTTACGCGCAAGATATCGCTAACTTTCATGGTGATTCCTCGTGACGCCTAGTTTGGAAATGTCAGTGAAATATAGCCCACAATCCCACGAACTTTGCTGACTTCAGCACTTTTCACCTTCCGGAGAATCCTATGCCCGGCTACGCCGACCCCAGTTTCGACACGCTCGCTTTGCACGCAGGTGCGGCCCCCGACGCCACGGGCGCCCGTGCGGTGCCCATCCACCTCACCACCTCGTTTGTTTTCGAGTCCAGCGACCATGCGGCGTCGCTGTTTAACCTGGAACGTGCGGGACATGTGTATTCGCGCATCAGCAACCCGACCAATGCGGTACTGGAGCAGCGGGTGTCGGCCCTGGAAGGCGGCATTGGCGCTATCAGCACGGCCAGCGGCCAGGCGGCGCTGCATCTGAGCATTGCCACCCTCATGGGCTCGGGCGCCCACATCGTGGCCAGCACAGCCCTGTATGGCGGCTCGCAAAACCTGCTGCACTACACCATGCGCCGCTTTGGCATTGAGACCACGTTTGTAAAGCCTGGCGACATCGACGGATGGCGCGCGGCGGTGCGCCCCAACACCAAACTGTTTTTCGGTGAAACCGTGGGCAACCCCGGGCTGGATGTGCTGGACATCGCCACGGTATCGGCAATAGCCCACGAGGCGGGGGTGCCGCTGCTGGTGGACTCCACCCTCACCTCACCCTGGCTGATCAAACCGTTCGACCACGGCGCGGATCTGGTCTACCACTCGGCCACCAAGTTCCTGAGCGGCCACGGCACGGTGATTGGCGGCATTGTGGTGGACGGCGGCCGCTTCGACTGGGACCGGTCCGGCAAATTTCCCGAACTGACCGAGCCCTATGCAGGTTTTCACAACATGGTGTTCAGCGAGGAATCCACCGTGGGTGCGTTTTTGCTGCGCGCCCGACGCGAGGGTCTGCGGGACTTTGGTGCGTGCCTGAGCCCGCACTCGGCCTGGCTGATTCTGCAGGGCATTGAGACCCTGTCGCTGCGCATGGAGCGGCACATGGGCAACACCCGCAAGGTGGTGGAGTTTCTGGCCGGCCACGAATTCGTGTCGCGCGTGGGCCATCCGCTGCTGGAAAGCCACCCCAGCCATGCACTGGCGCAAAAGCTGCTGCCACGTGGGGCCGGCTCGGTGTTCAGCTTTGACCTCAAGGGCAGCCGCACGCAAGGCAAAAAATTTGTGGAAACGCTCAAAATCTTCAGCCATCTGGCCAACGTGGGCGACTGCCGCAGCCTGGTGATTCACCCGGCCAGCACCACCCACTTCCGCATGAACGACGAGGCGTTGGCAGCCGGTGGCATTACCCAGGGCACGATTCGCCTGAGCATCGGTCTGGAAGACCCGGATGATTTGATTGACGACCTCAAACGCGCCCTCAAAGCAGCGGAAAAAGTGACAGGAGTGGCAGCATGAACTTCACCGTCAACGGACACAGCACCTATTGCTACACCGGCGGCAAGGCGTTTGACGCCGCCAAGCCCACCATCCTCTTTATCCATGGCGTGTTGAACGACCACAGCGTGTGGATTTTGCAGACCCGCTACCTGGCCCACCACGGCTGGAACGTGCTGGCGCTGGACCTGCCCGGCCATTGCCGCAGCGCCGGCGACCCGCCCGCCACGGTGGAAGCGGCCGCCGATTTTGTGATCGCCTTGATGCAGGCCGCTGGTCTGGAAAAAGTCGTTCTGGTGGGCCACAGCTTTGGCTCCCTGATCGCGCTGGAAACCGCGGGCCGCGTGCCGGAGCGGGTAAGCCAGTTGGTGCTGGTGGGCACGGCCTTTCCCATGCCGGTCTCCCCTGCGCTGCTGGAAGCCTCGCAGCAGGAGCCCCTGCGTGCGTTGGAGATGATCAACATTTTTTCGCGCTCCACCTTGGCACCGCCCCCTTCCGCGATGGGGCCGGGCACCTGGGTTTACGGTGCGTCCATGGCCCTGGGGCGGCGCGTGCTGGCCAGCAACCCCAAGGTCAATGTGTTTCACGCCGGGTTCAAGGCCTGTGACAGCTACACCCACGGCGAAGAGGCCATGGCGCAGGTCAGCTGCCCGGTGCTGTTTGTGCTGGGTGAGGTGGACCAGATGACCCACCCCAAAGCGGCCCAAGGGCTGGTCGCCAGGGCCCGCAACGCCAAAGTGGTGGTCCTGCCGGGTGGCCACAACCAGATGAACGAGACCCCCGAGCCCATGCTGCAGGCCTTGGTAAATTTCTTGAAATAGCCTTCTAGCCCGCATCAATAGTGCGTAGGCAGCTATTCTTTCAGGAGCAACCTTGACACAGGACGCATTCCCCTCATGGCGCAGAGATTCCCCTGGCGTTCACTGACCACCCGGGTGACGTTGCTGACGCTGGCGATATTCATGGCCAGCATGTGGTCGCTGTCCCTGTATGCCGGGCGCATGCTGCGCCTGGACATGCAGCAGCAGTTGGGTGAGCAGCAGTTCTCCACCGCCTCCTTCATTGCCGCGAACATTGACCGGGAGTTGGGCATCCGGCTGGACGCTTTGCAGCAGATCTCGGCCACGGTGACACCGCCCCTTCTGAAAGAGCCTCGGGCGCTGCAAACCTGGATGGCGCAACGCCCGGTGTTTCAAAATCTGTTCAACGGGGGCACCTTCGCCACACGTCTGGACGGTGTCCCGGTGGCGTCGGTCACCCCCGCCCATCAAATTCTGGCCAGCCAGGCCACCGATGCAGCCCACCTGTCGGCGTTTTTGGCAACGGCCGCGCCGCGTCTCATCGTCTTGTCCGACAGCACGCCTCCCAGCATCCGCATGGTGGTGCCCCTACACAGCCCGCAAGGCCAGCCCATGGGTGCCCTGGTAGGGGTGATTGTGCTGGGCAGCAGCAATTTTTTGACCAATATCGCCCAAAGCCGGTATGGCCAAACCGGGGGCTACCTACTGTTTTCGCGGCAACAACGTCGGGTGGTCACTGCGTCCGACATGCCCAGCACGGCCGGCAGCTTGCAGCCCTCCAGCAACCACCCTGCCGTGGCGCAAGTCATGCGCGACCCAGAGGGGTCGGACATCAGCATGGACCCCTATGGGGTGGAGGTTCTGATCTCCAACAAACACATTCCCTTGGCCAACTGGAGCATGTCGGTGATGCTGCCCACCGAGGAGGCCTTTGCCCCCGTGCGCGAGCAACAGCACCGCATACGGGTCGCCACGGTATTTTTAACGCTCCTGGCGGGGCTGCTGACGTGGTGGATTCTGAAACGCCAGTTGGCCCCCCTGGTGGGCACAGTCAAAGCCCTGGCGACCCAAACCCATTCGGAGCAGTCCCTGCGCCCCTTGCCGCTGACGCAACAGTACGAAATTGACACCTTGATCGCAGGCTTCAACCGGCTGCTCACAACGCTGAAGGAGCGCAACGATGCCCTGATCGCCAGCGTCGCCCTGAACCAAAACACCCTGGACTCGGTGGCGGCGCAGATTGCGGTGCTGGACCCGAACGGTCGGGTGGTGGCGGTCAACCAGCCGTGGCAACAATTTGCCGCCAAGGCCTGCGCCACCGGTGGAGACGCCATCACCGTCGGGGCGGACTACCTGGCACTGGTTCAGGATTGCCAAGAGACCCATGAGGACATCAACCCACAGGGGCTGCACAAAGGCATCCAGGCGGTGTTGGACGGCACCGAACCCGCCTACACCGTGGAATACCCGGTGCAGGCGCACCAGCAACTCCACTGGTTTTACATGGGTGTGACACCCTTGGGGCCGGACCGGCAAGGGGTGGTGATTTCCCGCTCCGACACCACCGAACGCAAGTTGGCAGGGGAGCTGCTGCGCAAATTGTCGCGTGTGGCAGAGCAGGCGCCGTTGTCGATCATGATTACCGACCTGCAAGGCAGCATTGAATACACCAACCCCTATTTCACGGACAAAACGGGATACAGCGCACACGAAGTGCTGGGTCAAAATCCCCGCTTCCTCAAATCTGGACTGACCCCACCCGAGGTGTACCACGGTTTGTGGCATGCCCTTGAAGCGCAGCGCGTCTGGCGTGGCGAGTTGCACAACCGCACCAAGAATGGCGACCTCTTTGTAGAGCGGGCAGTGATTGCACCGGTGCTCAATCCGGCCGGGCAGGTGACCCACTTTGTCGCGCTCAAGGAAGACGTCACCGAGGACAAAAAGCGGGAGCAAACCCGCTTGAGCCTGTCGGTTCGCATCGAAGAACTGTCGCGCCGGCTGGTGCGCGCGCAAGAGGACATCCGCCTGCGCTTTTCACAGGAGTTGCATGACCGCACCAGCCCCAATCTGGCGGCCCTACGCATCAACCTGGACATCATCGCCCACACCCCGCTGCAAGCCCCCAATACCCAGGATTTTGCCGACCGCATCGACGACACCCGGGCCCTGATTGAAGACACCACCATGAGCATCCGCGAGATTTGCGCCGGCTTGCACCCGCCCGCCATCGAGCGCGGGGGCTTGTTGGGCGTGGTGCAAAGCTACGCCCAGCAGTTTGCCAAACGCACCGCCATCCAGGTGCATGTGAACTGCCCCCACGGTGAAATCCGTTTGCAAGCGGACTTGGAGCTGCTGCTGTTTCGGGTTGTGCAGGAGGCGCTGACCAATTGCGCCAAACACGCCAAGGCGCGCACCGCGGAGGTACGCTTGCAGCTGGACTCGCAGCCCCTCATGCTGACCATTGCCGACGACGGCTGCGGCTTTGACCTGGATACCATGGGCCACAGCGCGCACCGGGTCGGCCTGGGGCTGCTCAATATGCGTGAAACGGTGGAATTTGCTGGGGGCAGCTTCCGGCTGGAGTCTGCAGTGGGTTGCGGTACGCGCATTTACGTAGAAGTTTAGAAATTATTGCAGGATGCACCGCCCATGAAAGTTCGGATTCTTATCGCCGATGACCACCAGATGTTTCGGGAGGCCCTGTGCAATCTGCTGCGCACGGAGGAAGACATGGAGGTGGTCGGCCAGACCGGGGACGGTCTGGAGGTCCTCACGCTGACCCAAGCATTGGCACCCGACCTGGTCTGCATGGATATCAACATGCCGGGCCTGAACGGTATTGAAACCACACGCAAGCTGCGCATGGCCTGCCCCCAGACCAAGGTCGTGGCCCTGTCGGCCTTTGCCGACCAGCGTTATGTGCTGGACATGCTGGCTGCAGGCGCCAATGGCTATGTCACCAAGGCCGAGGCCAGTGACGAACTGCGCCGGGCCATCCGGGCCGTGGCGCGGGGGCGCACCTACCTGTGCCCTGACGTGGCGGGCGTGGTCGCGGGTGCCGCCTCAGGGCAAACCGCCGCAGCCGACCCCGGCATCCGCTTGAGCACGCGTGAGCAACAGGTGGCGGGGCTGGTGGCACAGGGGCACACCTCGAACCAAATTGCTGACAGGCTGTGCATTGCCCCGTCTACGGTGGAGGTGCACCGGCGCAACATCATGCGCAAACTCGACCTGCACAACGTTGCAGACCTCACCCGCTACGTGCTCGGCCAGGAACACCACACCCCCTAGTCCGCCGCCACGTTCCTGCGGCACTACCGGTTTTACGGTAGTGAGAAATACCCGGCGCAGAGTATTCCCTGGCGCGGCCTTTCCTTTTACCGTTGCAGACATGCCGCTTTGCGACGCACCACGAGAAAATTCACCGTGACTATCCAATGGAACAAGGAGCTTGACACCGGGGTTCGCTCCACCGATTTGCAACACCAGGAGCTGTTTGCCCTGATCAACGAACTCGCCACCCTGCACGCCACGGGTTACGACACCGAAGCCCTCAACGAAGTGTTGCCGCAGCTCAATACCTTTATCCAGTTTCATTTCAGCGAAGAAGAAACGCTGATGCACATGCTGGTCGCCGAAGACGACTTTGAACAGCAGCACCTTGCACAGCACCGGGAGTTCACCGCCCACATTGCAAAGCTACAAAATAGCCGCACCCGGCACAATGACACCGCTATCGTCGAAGCACTGGTGCACTACCTCCGCGCATGGTTACCAGAGCACATCACCACCACAGACCGCGAATTGGGCCAACGCCTGCTGACACAGCACTCCGCTTTTGCTGTCCATTGAAATCCGGGCCACCCATGTCGTCGCCCGCTTTGGAAGGGGAGCTCCAAGCCGCCGCGCGTTGGCAAACGGTTTTTGACCATGCGTTCGACGCCATGGTGCAAATGGACGCCAATGGCTGCATCGTGGGCTGGAACACCCAGGCCGAGCGGTGTTTTGGATGGTTTCGGCATGAGGTCCTGGGGCGCACCTTGCATGAACTGGCACTGCCCGTGGACCGACACCAAGGACACCTGCACCGGCTGGCGCAATTCATCCAGTCGGGACAAGACCAATCAGCCCCTGCCCGCGTTGAAATCGAAGGGTTGCACCGCACCGGGCATCGCTTTCCCATGGAAATGGCGCTCTCCATGGTGCGCACCCACGAGGGCACCGAATTCCTTGCCTGGATTCGCGATGTGTCTGAACGCCATCGCACCGAAAGCGCCTTGCGCATCGCCGCCACCGCATTTCAAACGCTGGAAGGCCTGGTGGTCACCGATGCCCAACAGCGCATCCTCAAGGTCAACGACGCGTTTTCACACATTACCGGTTACGGCCCCCACGAGGCAGTAGGGAAAAAATCCGCCATTTTTCGGCCTGAACAACACGGCGATGCGGCCTACCCCAGCCTGCACAAGCGCCTGCTCATCGACCGCTTTTGGCAAGGTGAAGTGTGGGATCGCCGCAAAAACGGCGACCGTTACCCCGTATGGCTTCGGGTGACAGCGGTGGTAGACAGGCACAAGCAAGTCAGCCACTACGTGGCAGCCTTTGTGGACACCACCCAGCGCCATACGCCCTGAGGCCGCAGCAATTGCTACTCTTTTTATAGCACCTCACGCAGAGTTATCAAGGGCCAGCGGTCTTTTTTCCATAAATTTTCTGTAGCCTGCGTGTGCGGCAACAAGAGGTTGCTGATCAGGGGCTCCAGCACGGTGTGCTGGGGGTCGGCCAACAAAACATACCGGGCCTCCTGCCCCTCACTACTGGGTTCCGTGAGCTGGCCAATCCAGTCCAGCGCTACCAGGGCCTCCAGCACTGGCTCCAGCCGCAGGGCATCCACCTGCAATGCGATGCACAGTTGTGATGGCGTCAGCCCCTTGGCGGCGTGTTGGCGCACTGCATCCAACTGCTGCAGCACCTCCAGCGCCAGCTGAAACTGCCAACCCGGCCCGGAGCGGCGCCGGGGCACTCCCGCCAGCAGGGCGGGCACATACGCCGTCAGCGTGGCACCCAGCAGCACAATGGTCCAGGCCACATAAATCCACACCAGCAAAATCGGCACCGTGGCAAAAGCGCCATACACCACCGAATAGGTCGGCACCTTGCTCAGGTACAGCGCCAAAACCTTCTTGGCCAGCTCCATGCCCGCCGACACAAACAAGCCCCCCATCCAGGCATGGCCCCAGCGCACATAGGTGTTGGGCACGTAGCGAAACATGGCCGCCATGCCACCCGCCACCAGCACAAACTGCAAAACGTCCAGCAGCAGCCCGATGCCACCGGGCATGGCACCCACCAGCCCCTTGGAGGTGGATACGGCGTACGAGGTAATGCTCAAACTCACCGCCAGCAGCAAAGGCCCCAGGGTCATGGCGGTCCAATACACCAACACCCGCTGCGCAAAAGGCCGGTGGGTGCGCACCCGCCAGATGCTGTTGAGCGTGCGGTCAATGGTAAAAATCAGGGCCAGCGCCGTGCCCAACAGCACTGCCACCCCCACCGCGCCCAGCTTGCTGGCCTGCCCGGCAAATTGGCTGAGGTAACCCAGTACTTGGCGTGCAATGTTGTCGGGCACCAGGCTCTCGATCAGCCACTTCTGCAGCACCACCTGGAACTTGGCAAACATCGGAAACGCCGTGAACACGGCCAGTGCCACCGTGATGAAGGGCACCAAGGCAATGGTGGTGGTGAAGGTGAGGCTGCTGGCGGTCAGGCCCAGGCGGTCTTCGCGGAAGCGTTCCCGCAGTGTCTGGGCTGCATGGAGCCAGGGTACACGGGCCACATCCTGCAGCCAAAGTCGGAAACGTTGTAACAATTGCATGCCGCTATGATGCCACCGACAGGCCTATATCGGTGGTTTTCTCTGTGTTTTCTGGTATTTCGCGTACTATTCTCTCCCTGTGAGGATTAGCGAATGTGGTTCGCTGCCCGCACAAATTGCGAACACGGGAGCGAACATGGCCTATATCGGGAAATTCAGGGATGGATGGCGGGCGCAGATACAACGGGACGGCGTACGCGCCAGCAAGACCTTTAAAACCAAGCGGCTGGCCCAGGCTTGGGTGGTGGAGCAGGAAGCCAAGGAAACGCTTGCCAAGGCATACACCCTGCGTGATGCGGTCACAAAGTACCTTGAAACGGTCAGCGTGCATAAGCGGGATGCGGTGGATTGGGAGCGAAGGCGGTTTGATGCGCTGATAGAGCATTTTGGCGAGGTGCCATTAGACAGCATAACCAGTGAATCCATAGGGGAATGGCGCACCGGGCGGCTGAATGATGTTTCAGGATCCACCATCCTGCGCGAGTCCGGCCTGTACCGCAATCTATTCAAAGTCGCACAGAAGGAATGGCGGTGGCTCACGGTCAACCCCTACGACGGCGTAAGGCTTCCCAAGGCCAACGCACCACGGGTGCAGGTATGGCGCTGGCAGCAGATCAAGCGTGTGCTGCGCGGTGGGCAGCGGGTAGGAGGCAAGACACTGGAAGTCACCCAGGCGTTCCATATCGCACTGCGCACGGGCATGCGTCTCAAAGAGGCCATCATGGCGCCTGAATACTTTGACCGCAATCGCCGGGTGGTCGATCTGCCACACACCAAGACAGCACCCAAGGGGGAAACCGTACCCCTGACAAAACAGGGATACCGGGTGATGTGCTCCACGCCGCCCCGGTTTGAGGTGTCGGAGAGCCGCGCATCCATGCTGTTTTGCCTGTTGTGTGACAACTTGCTTATCAGTGATCTGCAGTTCAGAGATGCCAGGGCCACGGCGCTGACGCTGATGGCCAGGCGCATGGATGTGCTTACGTTGGCCCGGATCAGCCGCCACAAGGATTTGCGCTTGCTGATCAGCACGTACTACCGGGAAACCCCGGAGGACATTTCCCGCAGGCTGTAGCTACGGGATCAGCAACACCTCAGCCTCCCGCCGAACCACCAAGCCGCGCAACACCCTACCGCCGCCGCGCACCCACTTGCGCAGCTCGGCGGGCACGTCATCCCAGCGGCCATCATTCACCCGGCGGCGCAGGGTTGACGCCTTGAGCTGTCCGGCGCCGAGGTTGAACGTGAAGTCAATCAACGCAGCCAATCTGTTGGGGTTGTCCACCCCGGGACAAAGCCGCATGACTGACGGCAAAAATCGGGTGCGCACCATCCATAAAAGCAAGGTCTCGGCCCGCTCTCGGGTGATGGGCGCATCGCGCAAGGTCACCCGCGTGCCGTCCTCGTAAAAAGTAGCACCATAGCCAATCGTGGGCACGCCCGCCGGACACAGGTAGGGTGAGAGGTACAAGCCCTCAAACCTGCGCGCCAGGGCGGCGGCGACAGCCACAGCACTGGAGATGGCTGCCATCACTTGCCCCGCTTCATCAAATTGCGGTCCGCCAGGTAGATCCCCAGCGCCGCACTGGCCACAGCTACGGTGTTGTCACTCAGCACCATGGCGCCGAATTCTCCCAGTGTCATCATCGCAATAGCCCACGTCGCAACGCCCGGGCGGATGGTTGCGTTCCAGGCGTCCACCCAGGCAATGCCGACCGTTTTTGTCGTGCCCTTCACCGCCTCCAGCCACCCTTCGGCCTCCAGCGTACCAATGGCAGCCTCAGCCTGCACTTGGATTGTCTTGACCCCCAGTTCGGCCTGCACGCGGATGGCCTCCATGTTGCGCCCGTGCTGGGCTGCGTCCAGTTCGGCCTGCACACGCATGCGCTCCACTTCGTGCTGATGGTCTTGTTTCTTGTTGAGCCAGGATGACAGCTCGCCCCAGATCATCCGAAACACCGAGCCGCCCAGAAATGAAAATAATGTTGTAAACATGGGGCTACCCTCCAAAATCGTGTTTTGCATCCTTGAACAACTCGCCCAGGTCTTTCCCCCGACGACGCTCAAGCCAGGTGAATGCAGACCGCACAACTGCCCAGGCCGGAAGCCCGGAGGCGAACACCAAGCCCAGCACCGCCACAAGGCCTACCGGCGTATCCATCCACGCCTGCAGCCCAAAATAGGAAATCAGCCACGCGCCCCCGCACACTGAGCCCACCACCGTGGAGATCAGCCCCACCGCCCACTCCCGAGCGCTGCGCGGTTGTGTCATCAGCATGACGACGATGGCCGCCAGCCCAGCACCGCCAGCAGCCATGCCTGCAGCGCCCCCCATAGCTTTGAAGAGCGCAAATCCAGCGGCGCCGGATGAAGATGTTGGCTCAGGCATTGCTTGCCCCCCGTAGTAGCTGAGCCGCACGCGCTGGCGAAATGGCCAGGCGGTAGTTTTGGGCGAGGTACTGCGCAAACAGCTCTGTTCGGTCGTCAGGGTAATGGCGCAGTTGCTCGCGGTAGGCCTGCACCTCGGCCCGAAGCCGGTACGCAGGCACCAGGTCATAGAGCACGCTGTGCAACCCAAACCCAAGCACCGCAATCCCCAATGGCTGCTGAATCACCAACCCAAGGGACTGCTGCACCAGGAAGATGGCCGCATAGATTGCGATCACAGCAAGCGCCGAAACCGCCCAAAACTGCATCACATGCACCAGCTCGTGCGCATGGATGCCCGCATCGTCCCGGTATTTGGGCCGGATGCGAACGACAAACGCATTTGCAGCACCGCCCACATTCGGCGGCAGCTTGTCGGTGTAGACGGTGATGCTTAACAGCCGTGCAATGGAATCAAGCATCACAACCCCAGCTGCGCTTTTTCTGCCCGCCCCCAGGCCCGGCAGTCTTCTGCGTAGGCGTTGTAGGCATCCATTTCCAGGCTGGGCGCGGTGCGCATCAGCTTGAGCTCGTCGCTAATGCTGTAGCGCTGGGCAATGGCGTCGGTCACGCGGGCATTGATCAGTCGCACATGCGGGCTAGCCTGTTTGATGGCATCACGCAAGTCAGCGGGCAGCGGCTGGGGCAGCACTTCGATGCTGGCGGCAATGGCTGCGGGTTGATTGGCGGGGAGCTCAAAACCATCGAGCAGCGCCACGACCGTGCGGCCGTCCACCAGGGTGGCAATTTCTTGCCCGGCCTGGGTGCCTTGGGGCGCATCAGGCAGGCGCAGCGTGTGGGTGGTAACGGAGTCGATAACTTTGCGGTAAGCGATTAAAGAGGTCATAGTGCCGGTCTTTCAGGTGGGTTAAGAGTGGTTTGAGTGAACAGGTGCGCCGGGCATGGCCCAGCCGGGAAATGATGGATTCAAGGTTGCCTTTGCGGGCGTCGTGGCGCAAGGCGCTCACGATGCGCGGGCGCACAAAGCGCCCGGTAGCCCAGGTGCGAAAGCCCACAAAATTGGCGCCGCGCTTGATGGGGTGCAGGCTGTAGTGGCTGATCTCCAGGCCCAGCAGCGCCAGGTGCTGGCGAATGCTGGCCAGCCACTGCAGGCCGGTGGCGCGGTCGGGCGCGAGCATGATGCTGTCATCCATGTAGCGGCCGTAGTCCTTGATCTTGAGACTGCGCTTGCAAAACTGGTCCAGGCTGTTGAGGTACACATTGGCAAAGGTCTGGCTCATCAGATTGCCAATGGGTACACCCGTCAGGTCCGGCCGGTGGGCAAACAAGGCCATGGTGCGCAGCGTGGGCGCGCACTTGATCGTGCGGGCCAATAGCGCCGCCAAAACATCACGGTCAATGCTGTAAAAAAACTTGCGCACATCCACATGCAGCAGCCAATCAGTGCGCGGGGCGCGGCGCATGGCGGATTGAAGCCAGTCGGCGGCCATGTGTGTGCCCTTGCCGATGCGGCAGGCAAAGTTGGTGCCGATGTAGTGCGCCTCAAACACGAGCGAGGTCACCGCATATACGGCATGCTGCACCACCAGATCGCGAAAGGCAGGGGCTTCAATCAGGCGCGGCTTGCGCCCGTCGTGGACCATGAAGCGACTGCAGGGCCGAGGTCGATAGGTTTCGGTTTCCAGTTCGTGCTGCAGTGTTGCCAGATTGGACCCGAGGTTGCGGGCAAATTCAAAGCAGGCGCGGTGGCTGCGCTTGTGGCGGCTGGCCGCCTGGTAAGCCGCCATGAGCGTCTCCATGGTGCAGATGCGTGGGTAAAGGCTGCCTGCGCGCTTCATGCAGGCACCTTGATGGTTTGGGCTGCAACGCCAATTTTCACAAACGAGCCAACATGGGCCCGGGTTGTTACCAAAGGGCGTTGCCGCAAAACATTTCGCCGCAAGGCGCGACGGAGGCTCCCTCTTTGCCAGTCAGCACACGCTGCATCAGGCGTATTTGGCACAGAGTCGGAGCGAAAGCCCACGTTGTTGTTCGAGTTGCCCCGGACGTTGTTCAGATTCAGCGCCCAGACCCCGGCGTTCCCGCCGTTGTTCCAGTTGCCGCCAGAAATCACACACAGCATGTCAAGCCTCCACCGCATTCGCGGGCTCGCGCCCGTGAATTTCTGCATTGACCCAGCCGCCAATCATGCGGCCCAGTTCATCCACCATGCGCAGGATCACCAGGTAGCGGCGCTCACCCGGGGCCTGCGCATCCTTGGTGCCGGCACTGTAGTTAAACAGGCCGAGTTCATGGGCCAGATGAATCATCATGCGCAGCTGCTCATGGCGCACATCGAGCTGGGTCAGGGTTGTTTTCTTGTGGTAGCGTTTTTGGCACTCAGTCACCAAGTTGTACACATCCAGGTAAGCCTGCCGAATGCCTTGCGTCAGGGTGTATTTGTGGCAATTGGGAAAGTGCGCCAAATAGCCCTCCAACTGCACAGCAAACAGCACCAGTTTGCGGTGCAAACCGGCTTCGGCATGGATGGATTGTGTTTTTTGTGACATGGTGAATGCAGCCCTAATCGCTACCGCTCAGGGCCATCAAAGATACGAGGCGGAGCGAAAGCCCACGCTGCTGCTCGAGTTGCCCCGGACGCTGCTCAGATCCAGCGCCCAGACCCCGGCGTCCCCGCCGCTGTACCAGCTGCCGCCAGAAATCACACACAGCTCATTCGGGCGGTAGTCCCACAGACCATCCTGGCCAAACTGGTTAGAACCGCCGACACCAGTCAGCAGGGGGATGCCTGCGCTGGCCGCCTCCCAAGCGGTTCCGCTGGTGGCCTCACTCAGCACCTGGCCGGCGGAGCCAAATGTTTTCTGTGTGCTGCTGGCGGTAATGGACTGATAGGTGGCGCCGATGTTGTTGTACAACGCGGCCAGGCCGGTCGCGCCCCAAGCGTCGGTGGCCAGGGTGTTGCCGCTGGTGATGGCGGCGACATCGGCGCTGGTCTTGAGAAGGTAGTAATTGGTGGAGTCACTGGTCAGACCCAGATTGATCTCCCACATCGTGCCGTTGAGATCGGCCACACCGCAGTTTTGCCCGTTGTGGGTGGTTTTGGCGAAAAAGTTGGCGCTACCGGTTTTGGCCGAGTTATTGGCGGCGTAGCCGTCCCACACAAAGGCCAGGGTGGCGTCATTGGCATCGCCCAGGGCGTTGTTATTGCAGCCCTTGGGGTAGTTGGTGGAGCCCGCGCTGTACCAAGCGCAATAGGCTGCACTGGTGGCGGCACTGGCGTGCGCTACTGATAGCAGGGCCAGGGCAGCATGGATGAAGCGGGAATTGCAAAAAAAGATGCTGCCACGCGTCTTGGCGGCGGCAATGGCGCCATAGTAGGCGTCGGCTGGCGCGCCGCTCAGGCCGCTGAATGGGTTGTGCGCTGCGGCGCTGGACAGTGGGTTGCCGTTTTTGATGGAGCTGGCGACGCCGCTGCCATTGTTGCTGGCGAGGTACTTGTCCACAAACACGCCGGGGCGGATGGTGCCGCCGTTGTAAAACGCGCGGTGCAGCGCATAGCCTGCGGCGTTGGCGGTGGCCACGTCGGCAAAATAGCCAAAGGCTTTGATGTCAACCACGTTGAGCGCAAAGCCGTTGGCGCCGGTGCCGTATTTGTAGAAAAAAGCGGGTAGATAGCACATGACCGAGCCGTCGCTGTACTGGTAATTGCCGTAGTTGTCACTGGCCGGATCTTCGGTGCCGTAGAGCTTGGCAAAGCCGGTGGGCAGGCTGGGCGCAATGCCAACGCCGAAGCCCTGCTGGCCCGGTGTGCCGATGTTGTTGACCAGGCCCGCGCCGGTGGCGGTGCCGATGCGGATGCCGTTGGGGAAGCTGACGGGCGAGCCGTCAGGGGTCTGGATGGTGCGGGTAACTAGGGTGCTCATGGTGCTTTGCTCTCAAGTGGGTTTAGTGGATGGACCAGGTGGCGTTGTCTTGCACGGTGACGGTCACGCCGTCGGCAATGGCAATGGGCCCCACGCTGGCGGCGTTGTAGGCTGCGGCCACCGTGAAATCGGCGGTGATCTTGCGCGGATTCAGGCGGATCGGGCTGTCGGGGTTGGTGGCCTGGGCCTGGCTTGCGCTGACGGCGGCCGCTGCTGCGCTGGCTGCGGCGGCAGCGGCATTGGTTACCGGGCTTTGCGCGGCCACGGCAGCGGCGGCGGTTTGGCAGGTAACACGGTCAGACTGTGCGGCACTGGCCAGCGCGGCAATCGTGGTGGCGTTGGCCTGTATCCAGGCCAAAAACGCGGGGTCTTCGGTGCTGCGGGCAGCCTCCCAGGTGAGCCATGCCTGCATGGCCGCATCAAATGCGGCAGGGTCGCCACCGTACACATTGGGCGTAGTTGCGGGCGCGGGTGAAAGTGTGGGAATGGTCATGGGGTGTCCTTATCGGTAACCTGCAATTTCAAGGGCCAGGGTGATGCTGTTGTGGGAGTCGATCACTGGCACGGCGCTTACGTAGCGGCCAAACGCGTTGGCGGAGACAAAATCGTTTTGGCCGGGGGCGGCCACCCACAGCATGGGCACGCCGATATTGGCCGCGAGAAACCCCATCAAGCGGTTGTACGCGGCGCGCTCGGTCACGATGACGCCGCTGACGCCCTTGCTGTAACCGCGCTCCACGTTGACCGGATTTTTCAGGCTATCGAGGTAGTGGCGGCCCCGGTCTTCGATGGGGTTGGCAAAGCCGTACAGCGCGTCGCCCAAAAAAAACTGTTTACCTATCACGCACAGACCGCAGGCGGCGGTGGCCGCTGGGCTGGTGGCAATGCTAATCGTCACGGTGCAAGTGGGGCTACTGAGCAGGCCACTGAAAACGGCGGCATCCGTCTGGTATGGCGCCTCAAAGCAAAACCCGTAGTAGGTGCCGTCGCTGCTGGCCAGGGTGCGGGTCTCGGTGTAAATGAGCGTGGCGCCGTCCTCAATATCAAGCGTCACGCTTTGGCCCACCAGGCCCATCAAGCCAATGCAGGTAAAGCGGCCCACCGAAAGCGTCCAACTCAGACCGCCGGTATTGCTGGTCGCGGTTTGCACTGACGTATCGAACATGGCCAGGCTGTTGATGACGCCACCCTTCGTCCACCACAGCGGCTCGGTGGCGGGGGTGTGGCCGGTGTTGGGCCCCTCAAGAGACGTCCAGTTGTACCCGCCTGCGCTCACCACGTCGTTCAGCGCGTAGGCGACGCCCACGTCCCAGGCATCGGCGTCCACCGCCGTGGTGGACGTCAGTACGCCAGGGGCCGTGCAATCAATGGGCGGTACGGCGATCATGCGGCCACCGTTGTTTGAAGTGGCTCTGCGGGGTCGTTGTAGACCATTACGCCATTGCGGTCCATGCTCTTGACGGCATCGGAAGTCGTGGCCGCATGACTGGCGATGGCGATGTTTTCCAGGCTGTTGGCCTTTTTCAGTTCGGCCACCTCCTTGATCAACGTCTCCAGCAGCGCCTCCATGCGCGCGGTGTTGCCGCCCTGCCCGCCTCCGCCGATGCGGGCGTGCACGCCCAGACGGCCGCCAACATTAGCCAGCGGCAAAATACCTTCGCTGGTGTCCTCGCCCATCAAGCCAATATCAAACATCGTCGGGCGCGATACGACGCCATTGGTAAAGGCGCCGCCAGTGGCAAAGGCTGCACCACCCCATGCGGAGGTGGATGGTGGAGTGGTTTTTGTGATGGCCCCCACCACGGCGGCCAAACCGTTCAGGGTGGCATCACCACCGGCCTTGATGGCGCGGGCAATGGTTTGCGTACCGTCATCAAGCAATGCAAGCTGCTTGTCGATGCTGCCCAGCATGCTCAAGCTGTCGGCCTGGTAGTCGCCCAAGCCCTTGACTCCAGCATCCACAAGCTTGGCAACGCCTTCGGCTTGCGTCAGGTAGTCGGATATTTTGCTGTCGCGCCCCGTGGCTTTCATGATCTCGATCAGCGGGTTGATCAGCGCGTTGATCTTGTCGCCCTGCGCTGCCAGCGCTTCGCCAGTGGTGCTTTTGGCCAGCAGGGAGGCGGCGCTGAACTGCGCAGCCAGGTCCTGAAACTTTTGCTCGTCGGTTTTTTGGCTGTAGCTGTAGGCCGTGATGGTGTCGCGGATGCCGCTGGCGCTTTTGGTCATCAACTCGGCCAGCGCCTTTTGGCTCTCGTAATACTTGACCGTCTCTTCGCGCAACTTGGTCAGCCTGGGCACTGCCTTGCTGGCTTGCACAATGTAGGCGTCGGTCGCTGCGGTGTAGGCCAGCAGGGCGCTTTTGGCGGCGGTTTGTGCGGCGGCTTGCGCGACGGTCACGGGCCCGATGGCGGCCTGGGCTGCGACTGACACCGCTTGCGCCTTGGCAATGTTGGCCGCTGCAGTGGCAAGGGCCGCACTTCCGCCCGTCAAAATGGCATTCAACTGCGCATAGCGGGGGTCTTTTTTCATACCCGCAACATCGGGGTTGTAGGCCGTGGACACGCTGCCAAAAATTCCATTGCTCAGCGTGTTGGTGTAGTTGCTGTACCCGATGGAGTTAAAGCCATTGAGCTGATTGGTGGCTGCGTTGTAGTTGTACGCGTCGTTGTTTTCTCCGGTTGCATTGAAGCGAATGGAGGTACCTGCCGGGCTGTAAGCCGCCCCCAACGCCCGCAGTTGTGCGTTTTGCGCGGCGTAGTAGTTCACCGTGTCCGTTTTGGCGGTCTGCGCCACGCTCAACGCAGCGGATGCGTTGAGTGCACTTGCATTGACTGCGGCCTGATTTTTGCTGGCCATGGCCAGCGCAGCGTCCGCCGAATCCAGCGCACCCTGGGCTGCGATCATCTGCGCGCTGCCAGAGCCCCCAATGGTCGCATCGATGTCGCCCCGGATTTGCGCCCCACTGCGCTGCGCCGGGTTGATGATCTGCAATGCCGCTTCGGCCACGGCAACGCGCTCGGTGTTGATGTCGCCGATCACGCCCTGGATGCGGCTGGCCAAATTCTCAAACACCGCGGCAATGGTTGCAACAAAAGTCTCGGTATTGACGTCGGACAGCGCCGTTGTCAGCCCCGCGAAGTTGATGCGGGTCTTGTCAGCCTGATCCTTAAGATCGGCAAGCTGGGCATGGAGCATGCTGGCCGCGATTTGTGCGCCGACCAATGGTTGCCCCAGTGCAGCCGCCTTGCTGATAGTGGTGATCACGCCGGAGGTCGGGTCGCCCATGATCTTGTTGATCTGGCTGATGCCGCCCGCAAAGTCCGTGGTTTTGCCTGCTGCATCGGTCAGGTGGTAGATGAGCTGGCCGCTGCCGCTGATGGATGTCGTCAGGGTGGACACCTTGCCGCCGGCATCCACAATGGCAGTTGACAATCCGCTGGGCGTATTACCAAGGGCCGCATTGATGTTGCCCACCACCAGCGCCAGCGGACGCCCATCAACGTCCTTGAGCATGGAGTTGATCCCTGTGATTGACGCATCGACAGGCTTGCCGTCCAGTCCGCGCAAATAGGTGTTGGCCAGCTCCATCGACGCGCCGACCGGGGCGGCATCGACCAGCGTCAGGTAGCCGCTCAGGCTATTGGCGGCGGTTGCTGCGGCGTCCGTCTTGAGGCTGACGGCATCCAGCGCAGGCACCAGTTGACCGTTGCCGGTGAACGTGCTCATGAGCTTGATGGCGGTTTCGCTGGAGAACTTTGCAATGGCGTCTGCGGTGGTGGCGAATTCCGGTGCAATGGCCAGCAAGGTGGCGTAGGCGGCCCGGCCATATTCCGTGTTTAGGTCCAGCGTTCCCGCTAGCGCCTTGAGCGCGTCTTTGCTTGTGGGCAACGCCAAATTGACTGCCGCCAATGCATCGGTCATCAGGCGTTGGCTGTTGGCCACTTTTTCGCCTTCGGTGTAATACGTGTCGTAAAACGCCTTGCTGTTGGCGCTGAGTTGGTCCAGCCCGCCGAAGGCGTCCGCCAGCTTGCTTGCGGCGTCACCACCGGCCAGCGAGACCTGAAACAGGCGCTGGCGCAGCATGGACAGCCAGCCGTTGGCCGTGGTGATGCTGGTGGACAGCCGGGCCAGGGTCGCGCTGGCGGTCTCGCCGTCCTTTGCCATCGTGGCAATACTCGGGGCGACCTTGGCGGCCATGCCGTCGGCGATGGTTTTAAACAGCGCCTCAATTGCCTTTTTGTTGGCCTCGGCATCGCTGCCAAGCGCCACGCTGATGTCTTGGCTGTACTGCGTGATTTTTTGCGCATCCAGGCCCAGGGACGTGGCCATGCCTGCGGCTGCGCTTTGCACGCCCAAAAAGGCTGCGGAAAATTGGTCGCTGGTGGCGCTGTCAAGCGCAGAAAAGTTGCGCCCGCTGCTTGCGCGTGCACCGCCAATGCCGAAAAGCCCGCTGGAGCCGTCGTTTTGCCAGTCCTTGTAGTTTCGCCCCGCAAAACCTGCGCTGCTGACATTGCCGCTGATGCCGCTGCCGACGGCGTACTCGCTCCCACCCCCAAATGCCTTGTCCACCCAGCCGCCAATGGCGCTGCCAATCGCGCCGCCAATGGGGCCGAAAAAGTAGGTGCCCAAGCCCGAGCCAATGGCAGCACCCCATTTGCCCTGGCTTGCCATCACTGCGGCATTGAGGTAACCCAGGGCACTGCCCGCCGTTTGCGCATACTGTCCAATGGCGACGGTGTTGCGCCCGATCATCCCGCCGAGTTGCTGCATGCTCTCGCTGCCAGTGCCGGACAGCCAGCTCCCGACGCTGCCCGCGCTGGAGGCCACGCTGCCGCCAAAATTGGTGAGCCATCCCATGCCGCTGCTGGCCGCTGTGCTGGCGCCGTTGAACAGGCTGGCCATGCCGCCCATGCCGCCCGCATTGGCTGCGCCGCTCATGCCCATCATGCCGGTGATGCCCTGGGCGACGGGGTTGACCACTGCGCTCACGATTGGGCGTAGCACCAGGGTTTTGAACATGTTGACAACGGTGTCGCGCAGGTTCTCGGCAAAGCCTTTGCCGGACTCAAAGCCGCGCATCAGGGCATCCGTGATGGAGTCGTTGATTTTGGCGGCGGCTTTTTCCCACTCTTTGGCCGCGTCACGCGCGGATTCAAAGTTGGCTTTTTTGAGCCCGCCGGCAAGCTTGGCATCGGCCAGATCGCGGAGGGCTTGGGCCTCTTTGCGGTAGCCGTCGGTGATGGCCAGATCCCACATGACGCCGTCTTTGAGGTCGGCCTTGCGCTCCAGCTCAGCCGCGCGGGTGAGGATGTTGGCGGACTCCAGTTCCCCCAGCGCATCGGCGGCCAGGCCAATGGCGGCGTTGCTCTCCAGCTGCTTGCGCACCTGCTCGGCGATGCCTTCGGTGCGCTTGTCCTGTGCATTGACCAGGGCGAGGTGGGCGGCGGCGGCAGCGGTTGCGGCTTTTTCAGACGTTTTGATGGAATCCGCCAGCTGCTCCGATGCGATGGCCGCATAGGCCGACTCCAAGGCCAACTGGCGCGCAGGCTCGCCCATGTTGGCATACGCTGGTGACTGCAGGTAGTCCACCAGCTTTGCCTGCGCTTTGGACAGGCCCAAGACCTTGCTTTCCGCCTGGGCGCCCAGGTCTACGAAGTCCTCATAGAATTTGGCCCACTCCTTTGCGGCTGCGCGGTCAGCGGAGAACGGATCGCCAGGAGATTTGCCGCCCTTTTTGTCGTAGCTTTTTCTGATTTCAGACTCACGCTGCGCAATCTCCACTGCACTTTTGCCAGCCTGCAGGCCCAGCTCCCGGGCGGCTGCAATGTCGCGCTGCATCTTCACGGTGTCGCCCAGGTACTTGGCACCTAGTTTGTCCCACTCGGCCCCCTGCTTGACCTGCTCATTGCGTTCTGCGGCGTATTTTGCGGAAAGCTGTTGGTTTTTGAGCAGGTCCTGGTAGCCTTTGAGCTGGTTTTCGGCTTCGCTTAACTTGGTGAGGTCAGAGTCGCTGGCGTAGATGGAGGATGCGGCTTGGCGGCGTACGTCCACCATTTTTTGGGCTGCTGCGACTTGGCCTTCAAGCCCGGCGTCTCGCCCAATGTCTTTGATGCTGTCCCACGCTTCTTTCACCGCGCCGGTCACTTTGTTCCAGCTGCGCTCTACAAGGCCTAGGTTTGCCTGTATGTCAGCGGCCATGCTGGCAGTGGCTTTGTCAAATGCTTGCTGGGCCAGCAGTGCTGCGTCCACCGCCTTGCCCTGCTCGGTCAGCGCTTTGATCTGGTCATAAGTGGCTTGGGTGAGGTAGCCCATGCTCTCGTTGAGCTTGAGGGTAGCTTCCAGCGGGGATTTGCGCAGTTCGGCAAATTTCTTGGCGGTTTCTTCCACTGCCGTGCCGGTGACGCGCTCAAACTTGATGGCCGTGGTGGTGAACTGCTCCAGGTTGTCGCCGCCCACCCGTGCGCCAGAGGCCATGGTGGCCAGCGCCTGAGCGGCGTTGCCTTGGGTGCCAGCCACTTGGTCAATACTGGCGGCCATGGCCATGAGCTGGCCCGTGGTGACACCGGCCTGGTTGCCTGACAGGATGAGGGATTTTTCCAGCGCACGGGACTCGCCCGCGCCTTGCTCGTAGGCCGCGGCAAGCGCCACAGCTGAGCCTACAGCCACGGTGAAGGGGTTTACCAGCCCTGCGATATAGCCACCCAGCGCACGGGCCGCATTGCCCGCGCCGCCAAACATGTCTTTGAGCTGACCGCCTTGTTGCAAGAATACGGTGAGTGGCGCTTGCCCGCCCTGCAAACTCGTGATGATGTCGGTGAACTGCGCAGGCACGCCGCGCAATGCTGCGGACGTGGCTTTGGCGGACATGCCAAACCGATCCAGTACAGCGGTGTTTGCTTGCATCGCGTCCTTCACCTTGGTGCCCATGTTGACGACGCTGCTGCCGACGCGATCCATATCGCTAATGACTGCAGATGCACCCTCCACCGCTAACGAGATTTTGACTTCATTGGCCATGGCTTTACCTGTTATGTTTTTTGTTTTGCCCACTCCTCCAGTGCGGCAATCTCCATCGCTTGAATGCACCCAAACAGCGCAATTCGCTCCTTTGGCTTAATGCCAAGCACATCGCGCAGGTACCCGGTGACACTGGCGTAATCCAGCCCTGTGCGCCCGCCCATTGCGCTTTCGCGCCATTGGGTCTGCAGTCGTTGCCACACATTGAATGCGGCCACATTGCAGGGCCACAGGTGACATTTGTCAGGCGGTGGTGCATCGGGATCTTCTTCGGCCTGCTGAAAGCCAAAGGCCGCAAGTGCTTCGTCAAACTCGGCGTCAGGCTCATCTCGTGCCCCGGGTATGTAAAGTTGGCCGCGCGCCTGGATGCGCGCGACCTGCGCTAGTTTTTTTCCTTGGCGCCACATTCCCGCAGGTAGGCCGCCCAGCACAAGGCAAGTACGTTACCAACGCGGAACATGGCCTGCAGCGCTTCGCGGCTGAATTCGGCGGGCTTGCCGTCCTCCCCCAGCACCAGGGTTTGCCCATGCCAGCCGGTCACGTTGTCCAGCATGAATTCCGAGATGGTGAGGCCGGAAGCCTCGGCCTCCGACTCTTCGGCGGTTTTGCGATTGGCCAGCAGGGTGACAGCAAAAGGCTTGTTGACCTTGCCCGCCTTGAGTGTGAATTTGACGGGGACTTCTACAACATTGTCGATTGCCAGGGTGAACATGGTGATTCTTTCAAATGGTTAATTGCTATAAATTTAATAGCACACTGCGCGCACTGCGCACTGCGCAATGGCTACGCGGTGCATTTCTTACAAGCTGATAATGCGCAGTTCGTCGTTTCCGGACACGGGCATCAAACGCATGTCGAAGCCGATCAGGCGCTTGCCGTTGAAGTCCTCTTTCTTGGGGCCCATGAGCTGGACCGCTGGGGCGTGCAGCATGATCTTGTTGCCCGTGGTGGTGCCAATGACAAAGCCGACACCGGTAGTGGTGTTGGCTTTGACCGTGCCCATGAAGGTGACTTCTTGCGCAGCAGTCAGGTCCAGGCTCACGGCGCCGGTCATCTTGCGGTCTGACAGCACAACTTCTTCGGTGGTGAGCATGGGCGCGAAGGCAACCTGATTGCCCCAGTCCAGCGTCAAGCCGGTGCTGTTGTACGCGGTGCCGCCCGACAAAGCGCCGGCAGAGTAGGTGCAACCGATCAACACGTCGGTCACATTGGCCTTGGTGATGGCCACGGGTGTTCTCCAGGCGGTGAGCGTGGGTGTGGCATTGGCGGCTTCGGTGACACCACCATCCAGGCCCACAAAGTCAAAGGTGAGTTTGGGTGCTTCGCCGGATTTGGCAGTCAACTTGACATTGCCAAAACAACCCAACAGCTTGTGCAACAGGCCGTCGTCGTACCAGTAGATGCTCAGCGTTTTCAGCAGGTCGGTGATTGGCAAGTACTCGACCCGGTTCGGGACGGTGAGGCCAGTGGTCTCGGCGCTGGCACAACCCAACAACAAGGCGCCCCAGGCTGGCGCCGTGGCGGCAGTGCCCGCGCCCGACAGGGGTACGCTAAAGCTGCATTTGACACAGGCCGTACCCACCAGCGATATAGCACTGCCGAAGTGGGCGGTAATGAACGCCATTTCAACGTTATTGGACTCCAATGGGGTGATGGACAAATCGGAGACCTGCAGCGCATTGGCGGCGCCCGTGGGCACTGCATCGGTTCCACTGGTGGTCTCGATTTTGGCGAGGATGACGGTTTTGCGGATAAGGCGGGTGGCCATGGTGGTTTACTCCGGGGTGATTTCGGTGGTTGCGAGGGTGACGGTTGGCAATTCGGCTGGGGCGTCTGGAGCGGGCGGCTCAGCCACTTCGGCCCAGGCGCACATAGCGGCATCCCAGCGCCAGCGGCCTCCGCCGGGCACCGGGGTGTTTTCTGCGGTGACAATGGGCAGCAAGGGGGCTTTTTTGGTGGTCATAGTGGTGGTCTGTTACGCAGAAATGGATTCATCCGCCGTGGTGTGCCAAACGCTAAAAATCTGCTGGCAGGCGGCCAGCGGGGTGTCGGCTTCGTCTTCGGTCCAGGCCATTGCCTGGGGCGTGGTGTCGATGGCTTTTCCGCCCAAGGTGGTATCGGCCATGACGCGCGCAAACACGCCCACACCCAGTGCGTCGGCGGCGTCTTCGGCGCTGACACCCGCACTGGCACGGGCCAGGCACTCCACGCGGATGCGGGTGCGCCAGTCGGTGGTGCCGATGGTTTCCCTGGTGCCAAGGCTTTCTTCCAGATAGACATAAATCTGCGTGGCATGCTCTGCGGCCATGGGGCGGCGGCGGTTGCCAACAATGCGACCACCGGCCAATGCAGGCGCGGCTTGCAGTGCGGCAATGAGCGCATCACGCACAGTCATGTGGACCGAGTTCGTCACAGCACGCGCTCCAAAAACAGCGTGCTAACACCCGTGCCGTCGGGCTGGTGCTCGGCAATGGTGTAGCTGACGCCACCCACCACCGCAGACAGCCCCACCGGGCTGGCGGGCACATCTGCAGTTTCCAGGGCGAGCGTGGGCTGCGTGCTGGCCATGGCCATGCCACCCAGGTTGCCTGCGCTGTAGCCGTTGTCGAAGATGGCCGAGGCCGTGACACCATTGACTGTGGCCACCGCGTTTGACAGCCGAGCGAATACCGCGTTGTTCACGCGGGATTCAAGGGCTGCAAATGGAGCGGAAGCCACGGCTATGTCCTCAGATGTACGGGGCTGCTTAGGTCGCCACGGGCAGGTACTGGCCGATCTTCATTGCCACCGTGGCCGATGGGTTGGCGGCGGCTTCCACCGCCACGCCTACGCATTGCTGTGCGGTGCTGGTCTTGTTGACGACCTTGTTGGTGGCGTCCCAGAACAGGCGGTCGCCGACCGAGATTGCCAGGGCACTGGTCTTGCCAATGGTGACTACGCCTTCGGTGATGAATTCGCCCGGGGTGCTGATGACCACGTCATTGGTGGCCACACCAAAAATGGCGGCACCGAACAGGTAACCGATGCCACTTGCAACGGCGGCGGCGGGGGTCAGTGTGAGCGTGTGACCGGGTTGGATAAAGGTCTTCATGGGGTTTACTCCAGGAGTTAAAGAGGTTGCGGGCTACCAGGGCGCAAGGCCCTGGCGGCGGCCTATCAGGCTGTTGCCTTCAACAGGCCGCGGTGGTCAACGGCCTTGGCGGCGAAGTCGAGGCGGCATTTGTAGGAGATGCCGTCTGTCTCGAAGCCGACTTCGGAGTCGATGACAGGGCCTTCGGCACCGTCCAGGTAGCAGTACTCCACGGTGTCGACCTGGCTGCTGGACGCGGCTGCGTACCAACTGGTGGTGCTGTTGGCATCCAGAACGGGCTCCACAATTGGCATGACAGCGGTACGGCCGCCGGCGCGGAATTCGTTGATCTCGCCCTTGGTGGCGGGCACGTAGTTGGCGCTGGTGAGGTTGTAGGCCGTTTGCTCCAAGGTAGCGGGCACGATGAGATACGCGGGGGCCAGATTCAGCTCTTCGGACTGCAGGCCTTTTTGCAGGCGCATGGCGGTGCGGGCTGCGGTGAGCGTGGCAATCGCCAGGGCGCTGGACGTGATCAGGTTGGCGTGCGTTGCATGGAACAGCGCCACGGTGTCACCCATGGCCGCATTGGCGGTGAGCTGGGAATACACGGTGCGGTTTTCCAGGCGACGTGCAGCGAAACCGAAAGCCGACACCATGCGCTCAAAGGCACGCAGGTCATCGTTGACAATGGCTTGACGGCTCAAGCTAACGATACGGCCATAGGTGAGCAGGCCGTAGGTCTCCTTACCATCTGACATGGAACCGTATTTGAATTCGCCGGCTTCGTTGACTTGCAGCAGATCTGGGGCGCCGGCAATTTGCACCACGCTCATGCTTTTGAAGTCGGGTGCGTTGGGTGCTTTACGTGCCCACAGGGCGTAGGTGCCTGCGTTTTCGTCGTAAGCTGAGCGCAAGCGCTTGTTGGCAACGTTGGCAAACAGGGAGCTGAAATCCGATGTGCCCATGGGGCCGCCTGCACGGAAGTTGAGCATGCGCCCGGCCAGGGTCATGCGGTCCAGGCCACGAGTGGAATGCCCGTGTGCTTCCAGAAACTCACGGCCCATTTCCAGCAGGCTCATGCCGCGGTAGTTGCGCCCGTTGTCATCCAGTTTGACACCGGTGGACACGCGATGAAGAATGGCCTGCTCGATACCTGCCATGCGCATTTGCATTTCATCGCGCACAGTTTCGATCTGCCCCACGTTGCGGTGACCGCCCGAGGCGCTGTCGCGGCGGGCCAGTTCGTCCAACACGGACCGGCTGGCTTGCTCAATCGTATTGCCCGCGCGGATCATGCCGCTGGCAAGCAGTGGCATGCCATGGCGAGCGCACAGGTCGGCAATGTCGGCGGCGCGGGTGTCTTGCACAGTGGGTGCTGCTGCAGGTGCAGCGGCAGCGACAACCGGCGTAAGTGATTGAACTGGGGCGGTGGTGCCGCCGGCGGCGTTGGTATTTCCAGTCATGGAACGGGTTCCTTCTTCGGTTGGAGTTGCGGCGGAAATGCCCACCGTGGGCGGTATCTGGGCGCTGGGTGCGCCTAATTCGGTAATGGCGCAGGGGTAGCTGCGCACCTCGTGGCCGGATGCGTCTTGCAGGCGCCCTGCGACGCTGCGCACTTGGCTGTCCATGTCTGCGGGAATCGGGGTAAGGCTGACCTCCATGGGGGTCCAGCGGGTAACCCGGTAGGTCCACATGCCGGTGAGTTCGGCCGGGGCAATCATTTCGATGGCGTCGCGCACGTAGCCGACACTCACGTTGCGGATAACGCGGTCTTCAAGGTCTTGCACAATGCCGCGCACGGATTCACGCCGGCTGAGCTGGCTTTGCACCACACCTTCGCCCTTGGAAATGGTGGGCTGGTCACAAACCCCGATTTGGTCTTCCAGGCTGTAGGCGCTGTGGGAATTGAGCAGTGGGGCACCACGCACCAGGCGCTCGGTGTTGATGGCCTCTGCAGATACTTCGAGTTGCTCGATGTAGTAGCGGCCGTTTTGCCAGTCGTAACGGCGCACTGGTGCGCCCGTGGTAAAGACCAACTCAAACCGGGCTGCTGGAGCGGTATCGCCTGCGCTGGTGTCCGCACGGGTGACGTTGCGGACTTCCATTTGCAAACCCGCAAGAGGCATGTCTGCGGTGCGGGTTTGGAGGGCGGTTTGTGTTTGCATGCCGCCTATGGTCGGCGGCTGGCTGTCTCATTTCCCGGAAAACTGAGACGATTATTGATGCGTCATGCCGTAGGTTAGGTGGGCTTGGCGTTGCTGGCCTCGGCCTGGGCCATGCCCAGCGTTCTGCCTTTTTGGAGCATCATGATCATGTCCAGGGTGCCGTCCTTTTTGAGGCGTTCCATGTCCGCTTTCAACTCTGTGAAAACGAGGTCAGGCTTATAGCCGCGCTGCCGCAGTTTTTCGCTGAACGTGCTCAGGCCTCCGCTGATTTCGTCGAGGTCGGCGGCCACGTCTTGCACTGGGTTGACGTAGGACCATTTGGGGGTGGACCAGTCCACGCCATAGTCTTTTGCTTTCATCTTGCCGTCCATGCTGGCGGCATCCACAAAGGCGCGCCAAATGGGCTCACACAGGCGCGGAATCAGGGTGAGCCACTGCATTTGCTCGGCATTGCGCCGGAACTCCAGCATGCTGACGCGGGCGCTGCTGAAGTTGACCTCGCGCACGTCGCCTGTCATCATTTCGTAGGTGACCCCCATGCCTGCGGCGATCAGGTGAAGCTGGTACTTGACGTATTCGACATAGCCGCCGGCCGCCTTGGGCTCCACCACGGTGAGATTGACGCCGCTGGGGATCTGGGTGATGCCCCCACTGGCAAGGGTGCCCAGCTCTCCCGTTTCGCGCACGGAGCCCAAGGACTCGCTTTCGCTCATGCTCAAGCTGGCCACGTCGCCACTGGCCACGACACCCAAACGGGTTTCGAGGTTTTTGCGCTGCAACTCGGCATCTTCGTAAAGCTGCACATCGCGCACGCGGGCAATGACTGGCGCCAAGCGCGTGAAGCCACGCCCTTGCCCTGGGCGCTGGGGGGCATAGAGGTGGATGATGCGCGCTGCGGGTACCGGATAGCTGCTGGCCTTGGCGCGTCGCCCGGGCAACAATTCGCCAGGGTGCTGGTCCCACAGCCAGTAATAGACGATCTTGCCCAACGGGTCGTATTCGATGCCGTTGAGGATGGTGTTGGGGCCATTGCTTCCCATGCGGGAGCTGTCTAGCCAATCGATTTCAAGCACCTGGAGCTGCAGCGGTACAGGTAGACCATCCTCCGGGCGGCGCGCGCGCAAGCGGATGAGCACTTCGCCGTCTTGCTCCATGGCACGGTAGGCGTTGGCCTGCAGGCCATAGAGGTCCAAGCGGCCATCGGCATCACAGACCTTGGCCCATTCGTTCCACAAGCTGTCCACCGCCTTGGCGTTGCTGGACAGGCTGCGCGGGGTAATGCCCGTGCCAATGGTGTTGGACACCAATGACTCCAGGCCGCGTGCAATGTACGGGACGTTTTGTACCAGCGCGCGGGCGCGGCCACGAAGAATGGCGCCGTCGGCCAGGTGGTCAGAGTTGGCACTCGCGCCCGAGCGTCGGGGCCGCCAGCCATCTTTCTGGCTTGCGCCTTCGTAGGCGCGCACCAACATTTCCCGGGCGCGCAAACGGCGCAAACCCGCATTCGGGTTGACGTAGCCAACAAAGCGATCAATCAGGGATACAGCGATGTTTGCCATGGTCAAAATCCCCGGCCCGTCGTAAAGCGCACAGCGAAGGAACCACGCCGAACGGAACTGGTGGATGCCGTGGCGGCACTGGCAATCTCGGCCTGGATGAGGTCCCGCGATTTGATGAGTTCATCAATGCTGCGGTACATGACCATGCGCCCCGCCACTTCTATTTTTAGCTCTCCAGAAGCAATAGCCGCGTTAACGGCGTCGAGGTCGGTTTGGGTGAATGCCATGGTGTGAGCGCTCTTTTTCTGTGCCGTGGTTGAGCGTTCACGGTAAATTTAAAACTGTCTCATTTCCCGGAAAATTGAGACGGTTTAGAAGGCCCTGACTGTTTCAGCACCCGGTACACCGTGGCACGACCGATTTGTAGTCGCCGGGCTACCTCAGATGCATTGCGGCCATTGAACAGCGCCAATACTTGGCCCACACGCTCTTGACGCGCTGTGGCGGGACGGCCAGCAATGTAGCAGTCTTCCCCCGCAAACTCCTTGCGCACTTCACTTTTGTACTTGCTGACCTGCTCGGAAATGGCCGGAAATTCCGCCAGGATGTAGTCAAAGATGCGGTCAACCAAATCGGGATCGGCTTGCAATTTACTCTGCAAGTCAGAGGGTTTCTGGGTTGCGCTTCCAGTTTTCTCGGTGGATGTCGTCATTTACCATGCTCGTGTAAATGCACGCGGGGAAGCGGGTGCCGGGTTAGCTTTGCGAGTGGCTTTTTCGCCTTCTTTTATCGCAGGGGTGATTGTAGTTGTCGGTGCTGAATTTTGGGATGCCGACTGCTCTGTTTGGTTGGTAAGCAGCAGTTCCCGATTATCCCAATCCGCCTTGGTGGCGCGGTGCAAACGCAACTCTGGATGGTGGGCGGCGGCGTAAGCATAGACCCAGGTGTCTAGCGGCTCATTGCGGGCACCGCGCCGATTGACGAAGCGGTTTTGGGCAGGGTTATAGGTCTCTGACACCAGGCCGGGGAAGTATTCGGGCGGTAGTTCGCTGGTGAAATGGGTGGTGCGCAGGTCGGGGGTTTTGTCGGCATCGGTGCTGAGACGGCTGTAGAGCCAGTGCTTGATGGCGACGGTGCCGACGTGATGGACGATGACGCCACGCTTGTCGTACTGGCCTTTCCAGTTCACCTCCTGCATCTTGCCCTTGCTGAGCACGGGCGCGTTGTTGGGGATGGCGCCGAAGATGCACAGGGGGCGGCGCACGCGGCGGCTGCGCACAAAGTTTTTCACATCCTCGGTGCGGTGACCGCCGGCGTCATTGGCCATGGCTTCCACGCGCAGGGTGCCGCCGCGCTCTGACTGTATGGGGGTGTTGAGCAGCTCGGTGAGCGCGGCCCACACCTCCGGGTTTGCCGGGTCGCCGGCCAGTTCGACGTAGTCCAGCACCCAGAAAGCAAGGTTGCGGCCCCAGCCCACGAGTTGGACCGCCAGGCGGTTGTCCTGTGTGTCGACGCCGGCAGTCACACAAAGCACGCCCCTTGGGGCCACGCGCAGGCGGTAGGGCTCGGCGCGGTCGGCAATGGCGTTGTGCTTGACGTTGCGCATGGCCGCGTCTTCCCAGGCTTCGGCGCGGCGGTCATTGATGAAGGTCTTGAGGCGGGCGGGGTCGCCTTGGGCGTCTACCCAGGCCTGGGCCATCTCCAACCAGCGGGGGCCCAGGCCGAAGCGGTAGTTGAGAAAGCTGGCACGGTAGCCGCGAATCTTGCGGGTGGGATGGGTGGGCACCCATCGGCCCCGGTCACCCATGCGATCTTTGTGGTGTTCTTCAATCTCGGAGCCGCACTCTGGACAGACGCACCAGGCGCGGGTGACCTTGCCATCCATTCCAAGGGCCCAATGAAAGCCAAGCCAGGTAAACGGATGCTCGTGTCCGCAGTGGGGGCATGGCACATGGTAGTGACGCTGATCGGAGTTTTCCCACTTGGCTTCCAGGCGGCACTGCCCCAGAATTTCCGGAGTGCCGACGCTGGCGCGCTTGGAGGTGCTGGGGAAAGCGCTGGTGCGCCCGTCCAGCAGGGCATCGGGGTCGTCGCCGGTTTTGAGGCTGCTGGCGAAGCTGCTGAATTCGTCTGCAATCACCAGTTTGGCGCTGGTGCCCTTGAGCCGCTTGGCGTTGCCGGCGTGCTCGATGTAGATCTGGCCGCCGGCGAAGTCTTTGAACTCGCGGGTGTTGCTGCTGTTGCGGCTGTTGGTGCTGGTGAGGGCGCTGGTGCAGGCTTCGGTCTCCTCCAACAAGGGGTTGAGTTTTTGGTTGATGAACTTGAGTTGCGAGACCTCACCGGGCAGGACCACCATGATGGGGCCCGGGTTCTCGCACATGGTGTAGCCGATGACGTTGGTTTCCAGCTCGGACTTGCCGAACTGGATGGGGAATATGCACACCACCTCTTGCACCGGGCTGCGGGCGCTCATGCAGTCCATGGGCTCGCGCAGCATGGGGGTGCGATCGGTGACCCACCGTCCAGGGATAGAACTGGCCTTGCTGCTGAGGACGCGGTTGGCATCCGCCCACTGGCTGACGGTGAGTGGCTTGCGCGGCGCGATGGCGCGGGCAGCGTGGGTGAAGAGGCCGCGGGCTTGCATGGCTAGAGCTCACCCCGCCCGAGCTTGGCCAGAGAGTCGCTGGCGGTTTTGAGGGCGTGCTCGACCTCCGCGCCGAGGATGGACTTGATCTGGGCTTCGTCGTTCGTAGCGGCCAGCACGGGGGCCAGGTTGTAGGGAATTCCTTCGATGCTGGTGCGCAGCACGGTGATGACTTCGGCCAGCACGGCACGCACCTCAGATGCCTCCAAAAGTTCGCGGATTTTTTGGCGGTAGCTGGCCTCAGCCTCCAAGGCGGCAAAGTGCTCACGCTTGGCTTTGGACCCTTGGAAGTCGTACAAGCCCCCCCGGGGCGGTTCGTCGCGTTCGTCTGCGGCGACTTCTGGCGCAGGTGCTGGCGCGGTCACCGCATGCCCGGTCTGGGCAGTCTCCCCGCGCTGCTCGGCATGGCGCTCGGCCACGCCCTGGTGCGCCGGATCGCGGGTGGCTGCAATGCGGGCAATGCTTTCGGCCACCATGACTTTCTTGCCGTCTTCGCTCATGACCAGCCGCCCCGCCTTCTTCAGTTCATAGGCATAGTTGCGCTTGCAGCCAATGTGGGCGGAGAAGTCGGGTACCGACATTGGCGCTGGGGTGGCGTTCATACCCCGGCCGCCTGACGAATCCGGTAGCGCAGGCGGCTGCTCAAGTAGTTGTCTGCATCGGCTGCATTGCCAATGCGCTCCATGTTGATGCGGGGTTTGTACACAGGGGTGCGCACGAACATGAGAACGGGTTTGACATTGCTTTCGTGAATTCCTCTTGCCGCCCATATGCCGGGTGCAAGGTGGCGGTCTTTGCCACTGCGCAGGCGCCCATAGCTGACGAAATAGCGTACGCCAAGCGTGTTCTGGAAAACGGCTTTAGCGGCGATGCTGCCAATGCCCTGCTTATTGCGCAAGGTAGCTTTGCGTTTGTCCTTCATATTTGCACGGTAGCCCTGTTCGCCAAAGGCTTGGAAGTAGCTGATGAGCTGCACGATGAAGGCGCCGCGCAGGTTCCCATACCCGTCGTTGCTGCCTGGGTATGGTGTTTTTGGAATGGCGGTTTGGTAGCCTGCGGGGAGGATTCCGACGCGGCGCAAGGCCACTTCGGAGCGCTTGTCGCGCCGGGTGCCGCCAAACTCCTGGGCGCGCAGCACAAGCTGCGGGTCCGCGCCCTTGGAGCCGTAGTAGGTCGGTTCAATGGTCGCGTTCAGCGTATCAGCGGTGGCTTGTTTGACCTGCACGCTGCGAAGGACGTAGGGCGTGACGCGGTCAAAGACACCGGTGAACTCGTTTTGCATCGACCGGCGTACTTGGTAGGCCGTGTCGTTGATGGCCTTGGCGAACGCGCCACGGGCCTGGTTGCCGCTGAGGGCGGCGAGTTGCTTCTGCACTTTTTCCAGTCCGGTGAGCTTGAGGGAGATTTGCATGTCGAGGCCTTTATTCGGTTTTTGAGGCGTTGAGCGAATGGACGGCACCCAACCCCTGGGCGGTGAACGATTTTGGGCCGCTGAGCGTGATCCGCAGGCCGCGCAAGCCAGGGAACAGGTTTTGCTCTTGCAGGCTTTTGACGAGGTTGTGAAGTTCCGGCCAGCTCTTGACCACCGCAGCCATTTCCTTGACGTTGTCAGCGGTGCAAGAAATCACCCGAGTGCTTGTTTTGCCATTCATCATTTTTTTAGTGCGGTAGGTGGGGGGTGTTGTGCGGTATGCGAAAACGCGCAAACCCGCATGGGTGTTTGGGTGTGCGGTATGTGCGGTATGTGCGGTAGGGATGCGGGTGCATGCATGTGCGCGCCTGCCTGTGTGTGCGCAGGTGCGCCCGCCTGCCCGTGTAAGGCCTGATGCCGCACATACCACACAAGCCTTATAAATCAACGACTTATCACCGCACACGATGCCGCACGGCATACCGCACATGCCGCACAGATAAGGGGAAGCTGTAGCCAAGCGCGCCATCACGATGAGTACCTCTGACCTTTGTAGTCTTTGAGCGCCACGCGGAAAATATCGACGCGAGCGCCAAGCCAGTCGGTTTCAGTCGAGCCAGGGGGCATCTCCGCCCCGCCTGGCAGGAAGGTTATGGCGCTGGGGCCCTTGACGCCAGCAATGGTGTCGTAGCGCTTGCGCACGGTGGTGGCCTTGTGCTTACGCATTAGGGCGTTGGAGAAGCGCGGAAGGTTCAGGGCCTTGAGGCCGACATTTCCGCACCAGGTCTGGTACAGGTCAAACAGATCCATGCTGAGGGCCGGGGTCAACAGTGCGGGGCTTTTCTTGCCCGGGAAGCCGTTGATGTCGCCCGCCTCGAACGCCATGACAAAGCGGCTAGGGCTGTCCAGGCTGAGGTCGATCAGCTCGCGCTTGGCATCCGTCATGGGGGGCAAGGTGGCGTTGCCAAATTCACCCAGGTCCAAATTCAGCAGGTAGTCATGCAGGGCCGCCACGCCCCCGGCTTCAATCTCGGCCTGCACGCCCTTGTAAAAGTCGTGGCTGAGTTTTTCCGGGGTCCATATCACGGCGTGCCGGCGGTCATCCTCTTCCAGCACCACCGGCATGGCCTCATTGCTGAGAAAGACCATGTTGACGTGGTTGCGTTCCTCATAGGCCGCCATGTTCTTGGGGTTGATGCGAATCCACTCCCCGGTGATGAAGGCCTTGAGTTTGTTTTTGATGTGGTACAGGTCCGAGCGGGCCACCACTTCATCGGCGATCAGGAACAAGCGGCGGCTGGCCCAGTCGTTGAACTTGTCTTCAATCGCGCTCTGGTCGATCACGCGGCCGTAGTGCCCGTAGATGGCCATGATGGCCTCAAAGAACATGTTCTTACCCGTCCCCTGCGGGCCGTGAATGACCAGCGTGGATTTCATCTTGGCGCCTGGGTGCTGTATGGGGTAAGCCAGCCAGCGCAGCACCCATTGGTACAAGTCTTCCGCGCGGCTATCACCGGCGCACATGTAGCGCAGCAGGTCCAGCAGGTAATCGCAGCAACCCGCCTTGGGCGTCGTGGGCCAGCCGGACCACAGATTGCAGTGGATATTGGGGTCTGTGCCCGCTGGATCGAAGCCCACTTCGGTCACGCGCACCAGCTTTTTCTCGGGATGCTCGGCCCACGCCCGGTGAATCTCGCGGGTGAGGCAGGCATCACGCATGTCACTCAGGGCCACCAGCATGTGCTCCTGGTGGTCAAACACCGATCCCCCCTGACCGTACACCAGCGCATACCGCTCCAGCAGTTCGTCCATGGACTCGATGGGGCGCAGCGGGTCTTTGTCGGGCACACTCCCCTCCCCCCCGAACGTGGCTGCGGCGTGCTTTGTCTCAGCACGCCAATTCAATTCCGAGAGGCGGGCCTCCACCTGGGAGCGGACTGCATGGAGGCCTTCTGCCAAGTGCAGGTCGTTGAAGTCGTTGAGTTTTACACCTTTGTCCAGCCACGCGGTGCGCCGGGCGGCCGCATCACCGAAGCGCGGGACAAGCCACGCGCCGCCGACCTCCATGGCGGCCGCGCTGGCTGCGGATATGCCTGCGTTGCCGGCCTTGTGCGGCTGGCCACAATGTGGGCAGGTGGGCCCGTCGCTGATCCACACGGGCTTGCGGCAGGTGGGCTGCTGGCACTTCTGCGTTTCGTCGTCGTCGGCGCAAATGAGCAGCCGGGATTTCTTGTACCGGGCACGCAGGGCCGTGCACACCGGGCCCACGTTACCGGCATCAAAGGTGATGGCCACAGGCAGACCGGTGGCTTCAAACAGGCTGGCCCCCGTAGCGTATCCCTCGGCCACCAGGATGATGGGGCCTGGCATGCCGATCAGGTGGAAGTGGCCTTTCTTGGCCAGCCCAGCGGGCCAAAATTCCTTTTCCAGGCGCTTGCGCTGGCCTTCTTGCTTGCCGCGAATGACCTGCAGCCCGTGGATCTGCCCCGCTACATCCAGCATCGGTATGACCATGGAGCCAGCAGACGTGAAACGCACACCGTGACCCAGCACGCCTTTGCGGGTCAGGTAGTCACAGTTTCCCTGCTCGGTGTAGTGCTTCCAGGCTTTGCGGGCACGCTCGGCGGCGCGCTCCTGGTCCGCCTTCTGCTGGAGATCGGCGCGGCGCCTGTCTTCTGCCAGCCGGCGGCGCAAGCTGTCACGCTGCTCGGTGCTCAGTTCCTGCTTGCGCAGCTCAACCTTTTGGGTGTTTTTTTCGGACCCGCGCCAAACGCCAAAGCTACCGACGATCAGGTCGTTGCCATTGTCCAGGCGCATTTCATGAAGGTGGTACCACCCTCGTTTTTCCTTGTCGCTCTCAAACCTGCAGCGCCGCAGCTTCCCAGTCTCCAGGCCGTCAACCAACAGACCAAAGGCCTGGAGCTGGGCCAGCACATCATCGTAGTTCGAGGCCATCAGTAACTTGCGCCCCCACTGACTACACACCGAAAGGGGTTTGAATTACCCGCATGCACACAGAGGGGGGAAGGACCCGTCACCCGGGGGGTCCCCAAGTCGTCGATGCACTGCGAAGGTGCACGCGTTTCCAGCCGTTTCATCGACCACGGGGGGATGGGGCGCGCCGTCACTTCCGGGCCTCCCCGGGCGGCATAGGAAGGGCGGCGCGCAATGCACCCAAGAGGTTGTTCATGGCCGATGACGCCTCGGCGGCGCGCACGTCACAGCGGCGCAGGGAGTTACGCGTAACCCCCTGGGCAAACGCATCCGCAATGGCATGCTGCACCTCGGCCTGCGCCGCGACCATCTGCCAGTTCAGGGTGAGCGGGTCATCCACACTGGCGGGAATGGCCTTCACCAGGTCATAGCCCAGGGCCGATGCCATGGCCTGCAAGATGGCGGCATTGCCGGTTACCTCTTGCATGGTCACCGCTTCGCGCAAGGTCAGGTGGTGCGTATTGATGTTGACGCTGACCTTGTGCATCAGCGTGTTTTGCGAAACCCCCATGCGCACTGCCAAGGCGGGCACACCACCGGGGTAGTTGTGGGCGGTGTGGTAGGCCGCGTCCAACACATCGAGCGCCTTCACCGCTGTAGGAATGTCCTCATCTTCGCCGTAGCCAGGAGCGCCCGGAATTGAGATAGTTGACCTCATGGAAACCTCACTGAATAAAAGAGCCCACCACCCCAGCCTGGCCAATGCGGCGCGTCTTCCCACGCGCCAAAGTCAGGGAGTCGGTGAATGCAACCAAGCGGGTTGGAGTGGTGGCGGGCGAAATGGGTGGGGATCCGCAGTCGCAGGACAATGGCGTTCTCACGCAACCAAAATCAGCATAAGGGATCCCCATGAAAAACGAACACTTTCCAGTCAATGCACAAACCTTGAACGCAATGGTTTCGTCAGTTGGCGCACTGGCAATGGTGTTCGCCCGGCAACTTACACCCGAGCAGCGAGAAGGAATGGCGACAGACCTGGCCAAGTTGGCCATCAATGCAGAAAAGAATGGAGACCCCGTGCTGGAGACGCTGCTAATGGACATGCACCGGGCTATTCGGTAACGTTAAACAGCCGCGTCTCGCACCATTGGCGAAATCGCGCGATCAGTGCAAGCTGGTTGCGTCTGCGCCTCCACGCGATGGGCTTACGCGGCCGCATGCTCAGAGCCTCCGGCAGCTTGACAATCCGCAACACCGCCGGGCGCGGCCGAATCATGATTGGCATCATGATTTTCCCCAGCCTGAACCGCTACAGTTTCAGTAGCGGCCTGCGCAGTATTCGCGGGGGCCTGGGCCAGTTCTGGCCAAATATGAGGCCAATCATCAGGGCGCAGCTCTTGCCGAGTTACCGCCTTCCTCGACTCCTTTTCAATGGCCACGCAAATGGCAGGTGCCAACTTGGTGGTGCCATACGAAAAATTATTCAGATGCCCGACCGATGTACCGACCTTGTCAGCAAAGGCTTTGCGGTCTACCGGCGCGAGGCCGAAGAAATAGGATTTGAATTTCATTGCGGCATTAAACCATTTGGTTGCAAACAATGTCAACACCGTTTAGTTTCTTTTGGATGATTCACTATGGAAATGAGTGATGACGCCCTTATTCGACTTGCAAATCTGAAATCCCTGGGGTGGGGCCCGACAGACCTCGCCAATAAAGTCGGCAATAGCTATCAGTACTGGCGAGATCTGCTGGCAGGAAATAAATCGTTTGGAGAAAAGGCTGCACGAAACATAGAGGAGAAACTTAGCTTGCCTCGTGGATGCCTAGACTTGGCGCACGGATGCGGTGTTCAGAATGTTGATTCTGAAGCTCGAAAATCAATCAAAATAGTCAGCATCAGGAATAAGCAAAACAAGCCGGACGAGCTTGTCATTCCTCAATTCGACACGGGGGGAGCAATGGGGAGCGGTTTGTTACTAAGGGATCAGCCTGGAGTCATCCAGAGTTGGGTTGTCAATGCCGAGTGGGTTCAGAAGAACATCAAAAGCCACACCGGGGCCGCAAACCTGTGCATCGTTACCGGCTTTGGTGATTCGATGAAAGGCATGTTCAATTCTGGCGACCCCCTGGTCCTCGACAAAGGGGTTACATCCGTTGAATTCGATGCGGTCTACTTCTTTCGGGTTGAAAATGAAGGCTTCATTAAACGCCTGCAGCGCATCCCCGGCGAGGGCTTGCGCGTGCTGTCAGAAAACAAAAAATATGACTCTTGGACCGTTAAGCCCGGAATGGACTTTGAGGTCTTTGGCCGGGTTGTCAAGGCCTGGCAAGGCGAAGATTTTTAAAGCTGCGCCACATAGGCCAACAGATTGAGACCCAAATAACAGCGGGAGAAGTGAGTGGTTTTCGTAAAAATTGCAATGTTGGTTTTTTGGAATATATTTGCGTTTGCCATGGGAACGGAAACCGGAGGCCTCAATACTTTTGGGAAATTCGCCGCCTTCTCTTTTTTCATTTCCGCACCGGCTTTGTATTTGCTCCCCACCTACGAGGCCTGGAAAAGAGAACAACCAAACTTGACTCCCATTGCGCTTGTCAACGTCCTGCTGGGTTGGACGCTGGTGGGCTGGGTTATTGCCATTTCGTGGGCATGCAAAAAGCAAGGCTCTCCAACTGAGGCAGCGGCAGCCCCTGATCCGGTTGTAACAAGTGCCACCCATTTGGAAAGCAAGAAATGCCCATTTTGCGCCGAGGACATTAAACGTGAGGCCTTAAAGTGCAAGCACTGCGGAAGCATGATCTCGCTCTAAATGCTCTCATTTTCATAGCGGCATGCGCACTGTCCACGGTAGCTGTTGCCGGAAATCGCCAACTATGCATGGTCGTAGCGATCACAGATGGCGACACGCTCAAGGTGCGCTGCGGTGAGCCCGGCGCCTTTGAGCAAATTACCATCCGCCTAGGCGCTATCGACGCACCCGAGAAGAAGATGCCGTTTGGCAACCGCTCCAAGCAGACCTTGAGCGATCTTTGCTACCAAGTGCAGGCCACCATCACGCCAAAGACCAAAGACCGTTACGGACGCACGGTGGGCGATGTGGAGTGCCGGGGTCTGGATGCCGGGGCTGAACAAATTAGGACAGGCATGGCCTGGGTGTATGAGCGCTATGCCAAGGGCTACGAGGCCTTGTACCCGCTACAGGAAGCCGCGCGGTCGGCCCAGGTAGGGCTGTGGAGTGATCCAGCACCAGTGCCACCCTGGGAGTGGCGTCACCAGTAGTGCGAATGGAAATGCAAGCAAATGGCCAACTTCATACTTCATTGGCATGAGAATGACTTACGAGCAACGAAAAGAAGCTCTTGGTCTTGAGGTTGCGCGCCGGAAAGCAAAGCGCATCGATCCGCCGAACGGACGCAACGCTTTACCCGCATGAGCGCAGCCACTCCACCGCCCAACCGCCCCCGAGGCGGTTTTTTTACGCCCCTTGTTTCCCTGCCTGGATTGCGCAGTATGCAACGCGGCGACTTTTGATGCCTAGTGAAAATATTTATGCAGATTTAAACCATTTGGTGTTGACCGCACAAAAACCAAATGGTTTAATTCCACTCAAGCCGCAAATCCAGCGGCAAGGAGTGAAAAGTGCAGACAACCCAACAGCAGCCAGCGGACCGCCAGAGCCTTGTCAAAACCTGGCAAACCCATCTGCGGTTTAACGGGCGCGAGCCACGCACCCTGTACGAGTTGGGCGTGGCCGTGGCGGACCACCAACACCGTCAGCGCCTGGCCGATTTGAAGGCGATAGCCAAGAAGCTGGAGCTGATCGACGCGCTGCTGCCCGCCCTGGATGCGCAGGGCATCCACATTGCCGGGCGGGAAATGTACAGCCTGGACAGTGGCAAGACCATCAAAATCACCAACTACGTTTACCCAGATGACAAGTTGCACCAAGCGCTGCTGGCGCTCGGCTTCCGCGAGGTGGAGCGCAAGGAGCTTTATACCGGCGCACGCACCGACCATGCGGCACTTAAACAAGGACGGTTGACGATCAGCATTGAGGTGTCCAAGCTGCCAACCGCCAAGCCCGCAACGGAGGTTGCAGCGTGAGCGCCCTGTTCTTCGACTCCCGCTCGTGGCTGGCCGCGCTGGTGATCACCTTTCTACTGGGCTCGGTGGGCCTCTATCTGGATGGCTTTGGCCCGGACGATATCGCCACCGAAGCCACCATCGCGGCCGACTTGGCCGACGCCGCGCAGGCCGCGCAAGGGGGCGCCCAATGAGCTGCAACGACTATTGCTGTAACCACGGATGCAACCAGGAACGCGACTGCCCTGCCCGCGCCAAGCCTGCGCAGGTAGCGCCCTACAAGCCCAAGGTGCGCCGCGAGTGCGGGGAGCTGGGCGTGTGCCAGAGCATGGAGCCCCGCTGCGAGATTTGCGCCTGCGACGCTGGCAATGTGCAGGCCCAGGAGCCGCACCCCAGCAACTGGGACTCGATTGCCCACTACGCCGCCGTTTTGCTGGCACGCGCCCTGACCGTCATCGCCGTGTGCGGGTTTGCGGGCTACGCCTATGTGCGGTGGTTGCCATGATGCAGTCCACCGGCATCCTCTTCACCAGCAAGACCAAGCCACTGCTGACCAAAGCGCTTGACGGCACCTTTGCGCTCACCCTGCTGGCATTCGACCGCATTGGCCCACACACCGTAGAGCCTTGGCGCATCACGTACTTTGGCCCCGAGGCCAAGGTATTTTGGGACACCAACCAAGCCGCGCTGATGCAACCCGGTCAGCCGCTGGCAATAGAGGCACAACGGCAACGCGCCTTCGACACCGGTGGCCGCTTTGGCGTAGCGCCCGAGATACACGCCACCGTGACCCGCATGGCGCTGGCCCCACTTGCGCACCAAAAGACCACGCAGCCCGCACAAACCGTGCGTGAGCAGCTATCGAATTCAGAGCAAACACAAGAGCAACACGTATGACCGAACCCATTGTCAGCATCGCCAAGATCAAAGCCGAGGCCTTGGCCTCAGCACGCCTTTACACCGACATCAATGCCGCCTGCCCCTACCCATTCGGCACCCAGGCAGCCAATGTTTTCAAAGTGGAATTTTTGTGGGCGCGTGAGTCCGTTCTGGCCGTGGAAAAAGCGCGCAAAACGTTGAATTTGAGCGAGGTGCAATCGTGAACACCACCCCAAAGCCAAACACCAACGTCCGAATCAAGTTCGGAGCACGCCACTTGCCACGGCTGGCGCTTTTCATGGCGACACACGACATTCGCTATTACCTGAATGGCATCCGCATTGAACGGGCTGAGATTGGAGGCATCTACCTGGTGGCGTGCGACGGCCACACACTCGCAGTGATCCACGACAAAGATGGCTCCATGGAGGGCGTCGACGGTGATGGCGTGATCATGCGGGCGTCACCTGGTTTGGTGCAAGCCTGCAAGATCACACGCCGACTGCGCTCTGCACCAGGCGGCTCCAACGTCATCGTCACCGGCGCCCGCGTGTCCGTGGCCAACGACTTTGACCAAGAGAACTCTGATTTTGAATTGTTCGTGCAGCCCGGAACGACATGGATCGAAGGAGTTTTTCCAAACTGGCGCAAGGTGTTGCCGGACTTTGAGAAGCTGCAGCCTGGATTCGCATCCCAGGTGAATGGCGGCTACTTGGCGCGGTATTCGAAGATGAACAGCGATCAGTATGTTGGTTTGGTGTTCTGGAGCGAAGGAAAGGACGGCCCGGTAGTTGTGCAGCACAACGATTTGCCGGAAATGATATCCATCATCATGCCGATCCGCTGGGACGCCTGTGACGAAACAAGAGCCCGGCGCCACTTCAAGCAGTCTCCAGTCAAAGCAATACCGGTTGAGGCACCGTTGCCGGAACAGCAGCCCAGCGATGCAGCGCCTCTGGGAGTGTCGGCATGACATGTACAGAAACCACTTTCCTGCACGATGTGCAAGAGCATCAACTCACCATCATCCGAGACGATGGCGTAAGCCGTCATATCCGGCTGAAACAGCCCGGGACGATGTGCATGCACTTCGACCTCATCACCTGGCCCGGGTATCTCTGTTACACGGGCGACATGGGGACATACGTGTTTCGTCGCCTGAACGATATGTTCCAGTTTTTCCGCACCGATGCAAATAAGGCATGGCTCAAATCCAAGGGGCTGACGTTAGGCGTCAACCTTTCTTACTGGGGCGAGAAGTTGGAAGCGCTGGACCGTGGAGATGGCTACAAGGCGTGGAGCGAAGAGAAATTCAAAAGCCGCCTGCGCGAGGTATTTGACCAATGGGCGGCAGATGAACTGGTCCCATCCGAAATTGAGGCGGCATGGAAAACCGTTGACTCTGACGTGATAGACGAAATGAATAACGGCGGCAAGGAAACGGCCTACCGCGCAGCCATGGATTGTGAAATCAACGGCAAACACCCGTTCCGTGACTTTTACGAGATTGACACCGAGGATTACAGCCACCGCTTTGTGTGGTGCTGCTACGCATTGGCGTGGGGCATTTCCAAATATGACGCGGCGAAGATTGCGACCGCTACAGAGGGAGTAGCCGCATGACCCAGCTATTCACCTCCGCCGCCCGCGAATTGCAGCTTGCAGGCCCCGGCGCGCAGCATGCCGACAACGTACCCGGAATCCGCGAAATTGCGCACAGCCTGAGCTATGTCAACCGCTTCACCGGCCACGCCAGTCGCGGCTACAGCGTGGCCGAGCACAGCCTGCTGGTGATGATGATCGCCCGCAATGTTTTTGGCGCCAGCCCGGCCGCCCAGCTTGCAGCGCTGATGCACGACGCCCACGAATGCATCACCGGCGACACGACCAGCCCGGTAAAACAGGTGCTGGGCAGCGCATGGGCGCAGTTTGAGGCTATACACGAGCACGCCGTGCGCAAGAGCTACGGACTGCTGGGCGTGTTTGAGCAGCACGGCGCCATGATCAAAAAATGCGACCTGATTGCCTTGGCCACCGAGCGGCGCGACCTGCTGCCTTACGTCCACCACTGGCACACACCGTGGCCCGTGTTGGACGCCCCTGGGGCAAAGGTTTTGGCCTGGAATGACGTGAATCTACAGACCCCGCCACCCTTTGACATGGTCAGCACATTCGAGGATGCAGCCCTCGAACTGATGGACCAGGCGAAATACGAGTTGTGCGTGGCGATTACCAGTCAGGCAGACAGTGAGCGTACGGCGCGGATTCGGGGGAAGTAAGCATGAAGCGCGACACCTTCACCCTGCCACTGGCATTCCCCGGTGAACTGATCATCGACAACTTCGCAGGCGGGGGCGGTACCTCCACCGGACTAGAGGCTGCGTTCGGGCGGCCGGTGGACATTGCGATCAACCACAACGCCGAGGCGCTGGCGATGCACGCTGCCAACCACCCGCATACACGCCACCTGTGCGAAAGCGTGTGGGATGTCGATCCCATCGCGGTGACGCAAAACCAGCCCGTCGGCCTGGTGTGGCTGTCACCCGACTGCAAGCATTTCAGCAAGGCCAAGGGTGGCAAGCCGGTAGAGAAAGACATTCGCGGCCTCGCCTGGATCGGCGTGCGCTGGATCGTGCGCACCAAGCCGCGCGGCTTCATGCTGGAGAACGTAGAAGAGTTCCAGACCTGGGGGCCACTGATGACCGACCAAGACGGCAACACCCGCCCGGACCCAGCGAAGAAGGGGCAGACCTTCCGCGTGTTCAAGCAGATGCTGACCACCGGCGTGCCGATGGCCGAGCGCGAAGGCAACGAATCGATTGAGGACGCTCGCGTGGCGCTCTGCACCGGGCCACTGGCATTCACCGAAGCCGAGTTCGCCCTGGCGCTCAACGGCCTGCGATACACCGTGGAGTGCGCCGAACTGAAGGCCTGCGACTACGGCACACCCACCATCCGCAAGCGCTTCTTCATGGTCGGCCGCCGCGATGGCCTGCCCACCGTTGCCCGCCCGCCAGTCTCGCACGCCGCGCCAACCAGCAAGGAGGCAAAGTCAGGCAAGCTGCAGCCCTGGCTCACGGCCGCCGAGTGCATTGACTGGTCGATCCCCTGCCCCTCGATTTTTGATCGCAAGAAACCGCTGGCTGACGCCACGCTACGCCGCATCGCCAAGGGCATCATGCGCTACGTGGTCAATTCGGCCTCCCCGTTCATTGTCAATTTGACCCATCAAGGCGGCGACCGTCTTGAATCACTGGGCGAACCGCTGAGAACTATCACAGGCGCACATCGGGGCGAGAAAGCACTGATTGATGTGCAAGTGGCGTCGTTTGTGGCAAACACGGCCAACAGCAAAACCACCGGGAGGGCCCCAAACCACTGGACTGCCGAAGAGCCATTGCGCACCATCACATCAGCGCCCGGCTTTGCCGCCGTCGCCGCAACGCTGGTGCAAACTGGCTACGGCGAGCGCGTCGGCCAGGCACCGCGGGCACTGGACATCGGCAAGCCGCTGGGCACCGTGGTGGGTGGCGCGGCCAAGCATGCGCTGGTATCGGCTTTTTTGGCGAAGCACTACACCGGAGTGGTTGGCAGCGACATGGTGGACCCGGTGGGCACAGTCACCGGCGTGGACCACCACAGTCTAGTGACGGCTACGATGGTGACGATTGACAACCAGTCGAGCACCAGCGGCCAAAGCGCCATTACCGAGCCACTGAAAACAACCGTCACAGAAAACCGCCATGCGCTTGTCGCCGCCCACCTGGTGCACATGGGCCACGGCGAGCAGGCCAACGGAAAAGCACGCTGGAGCCATGGCGTGCGCGCCGTGGAGGTGCCGCTGAACACCGTGGCCGCATCTGGCATGCCGGCTGCAATTGTCACGAGCAATCTGGTGAAGCTGCGCGGCACCAACGTGGGCAGCGCTACCGACGAGCCACTGCACACGGTCAGTGCCGGAGGCCAGCACCACGCCGAGGTGCGCGCCTTCTTGCTGAGCTACTACGGCACCGACCAGAACCCGGACATTGCCGGGCCGCTGGCAACGGTGACAAGCCGCGACCGCTTCGGCCTGGTGACCATTCACGGCCAGGACTACCAGATCGTTGACATCGGGTTGCGCATGCTATCGCCGCGCGAACTGTTCAGGGCCCAAGGCTTCCCGGCGAGCTACATCATCGGCGACGACGAGCGTCAGGGCCTCAAGCTCACCAAGAGTGCCCAGGTGCGAATGTGTGGCAACAGCGTTCCCCCACCGCTGGCCGAGGCTCTGGCCCGGGCTAACTTTGCGCATGAAGCGCTTATTTATGGGAGACAAGCAGCATGAACACCGCCCACCGTATCGACCACCACGGCGTTTCCCTGCGCCTGCTGAGCCGCTTTTCGCCCTACAGCGCCACCGATCTGGACGAAAAAAAGCAGCCCATCCGCGACAGCTTCGACGCCCTGAAAAACGGACGCGGCACCGAGGTGGACTTTGAAAACCTCGACATTGCATTTGCCACCTCCCTGGTGCGCAGCCGCGACATTGACGCACTGTGCGTGATCACCGCCACGGTGGCCCGTGATGCACTTGAGCGCTGCTGGGCACGGTACCAGCGCCTGGGGCGCTTCGGATTCGACGGCCCCGCGCTGGCCGCCGTGGCCGATGGCATCGAGCTGCACGAGGCCCTGCTGGACAACTCCACCCCTAAACAAATGATGGACGCCGCGCGCGGTGCGCCCCGCGTCGTATCCCTGCCGCTCAAAACCTGAGCACCACCCGTTTTCCCACTGTCAACCCCACCACCGAGAGCCACCATGCAACTCCATATCGCCCACGCCGTCATCCACCTCAACATGCCGCACCCCGGCAACGACGAGCAGTTTTCATTCATTCCCGGCGTGCTTGCAGAAAAAGAAATGCAAGCACGCACCGATCTCACGCCACCCGCCATGGGTGAATACTGGCCCGGCCAGGGCGGGCGCTACATCTGCACCTTGCCCGCGTTATTGGACATGCCAGAGCGCCACCTGATCGCTGCAGAAGGTGAAACCGAAGACCTGACGTTTGGCCCTAGCGAAGACGTGCAAGGCGCTGCCAGCCAGATCGACGGCACAGCCAATACCAAAGCACTGCTGGCCCACGGAAAACACCCAGCAGCACTGTGCGCCAGCGCGTACACAGCAGACGGCCACACAGACTTCTTCCTGCCCTCCAAGCTGGACATGGTGATGGCCCACATCTGCGCCCCACAGCTTTTCAAGAAAAGCGGCTGGTACTGGACCAGTACCCAGGGCTCCCGCAGCTTCGCCTTCGTCCAGGACTTTGAGAACGGCATTTCGGACTGGTACTACAAGGACTACGACCACAGGGTCAGGGCTTTCCGCGTGATTCCCTTGAACGCTTAACCACTTAACCCCTTTACCGGCGAAGCCGGTTCGCGCAATTTTTTTCACCACCACAGGAGCTACCCATGAAAGTACACCCCGTCACCCTGCCCGCCTTTGGCGCGGCCATCCCCGGCCAAGGCGGCATATTCGCCGCGATCTTGCGCGGCCCCACCGTGGACGGCATCGAGCAGCCACCCTTTGCGCTGCTGGTGTCGGACGCCTCCCAAGGCGAGTTTGAAGACATCACCTGGGGCGAATATGGCAAGGATGTGCCAGGCACCAGCAGCCGCACCGACAGCAAAGCCAACACCGACGCCATGGTGCTGGCCCATTGCCCTGCCGCCCTCAAGGTGCGCGACTTGACCATTGACGGCCACAGCGACTGGTATCTGCCAAGCCTCGGTGAATTGAACTCGGCCGCCGCCAATGTGCCCGAGCTTTTCAGCACCGATGACTATTACTGGACCAGCACCCAGGGCTCCCGCCACGACGCCTTCGTCCAGGACTTTGAGGACGGCGGTTCGTACTGGGTCCTCAAGGTCTACGCCCACAGGGTCAGGGCTTTCCGCCGGATTTCACTTGAGCTCTTGAACACTTAAACCCTTTACCGGCGCAGCCGGTCCGCGAGATTTTTTGCTATGGCCCTTTACTCTGACCTCCCAATTTACAAACACGGCTGCGACCTGCTTTCACTGGCGCTGGACGTGCAAACCCAGTTGCCGCGCATGTACAAGCGCAGCCTGGGCGAAAAAATCCACGGCAAGTGCGTGGACATGCTGGAAGCCATGGCCATGGCAAACGCCTCGCGGGACATTGCCCGCGTTGAGCAGATTGACACCCTGCTACAGCGCCTGCGCGCCACCACCGCCATGCTACGGGTCAGCCATGACAAACGACTGATTTCGCACGAACTGTGGGCCCAGTCTGTTGAAGTGCTGGACGCCGTGGGCTCCCAGGCGGGCGGCTGGCGCAAGCAGACCCTTAAAAACCTTTCCGCAGCGCCTGCTGTATGACGGTCAAGGCCATCATGCCCGAGCGTTTTATGAATCCGGTCAAGCCGCTGGGGCACCACCCCACCGCCATGCGCACCACGGAGACCGGCGAGCCCCAACAGCTCGCGCTCTGGTCCGGCGCAGTTACCGACCTGATCGGCGCAAGCCTTCGGAGCGGCGACGTAGATAGCTTGAATAAACCCAGAACTCCCGCAACAACGCCTTCGTCCAGGACTTTGAGAACGGCAATTCGAACTGGAACAACAAGGACAACGACCACAGGGTCAGGGCTTTCCGCGGATTCATCGCCCCACACCGGCATGGGTGGGGCACCCTTTTCTTTTGCCAGCCTGGTGCAGGCCTGGCTGGACTGCCGGCGCAACAAGCGCCAAAGCGCTACCGCACAGGCCTTTGAGGCCAATGCCGAGCAAAACCTGTGTGCGCTGCGCGACGAGCTGCTGGCGGGCGCCTATCTCCCCGGGAGCTCCACCTGCTTTGTCATCACCCGGCCCAAGCCGCGTGAAGTGTGGGCAGCAGATTTTCGGGACCGCATCGTCCACCACCTGTTGTACAACCACATTGCGCCGCGCTTTATCGCCAGCTTTGTGGCCAACAGTTGCGCCTGCATCCCTGGGCGCGGCACCCTGTACGCTGCCCGGAGGCTGGAGCACTCGGTGCGATCCATCACGCAGAACTGGAGCCGCCCAGCGCATTACCTGAAGCTGGATTTGTCCAATTTCTTTGTGGCCATCGACAAGCAGGTGCTGTTCAAGCAACTGGCCGCCAAGGTGCACGAGCCGTTTTGGCTGGAGCTGACAAAGACGGTGCTGTTTCACGATCCGCGCCTATCGTTTCAATTTCGGGGCGATTTGTCACTGATTGAGCGGGTTCCGTTACACAAAAGGCTACTTTTGTCCCAGCCAGACACCGGCTTGCCCATTGGCAACCTGAGCAGTCAGTTTTTCGCCAACGTCCACTTGGACGCACTTGACCAGTTTTGCAAGCACCAGATCAAGGCCCGCCACTACGTGCGCTATGTCGATGACTTTGTGCTGCTGCACGAGTCACCCCAGTGGCTGCACCAGGCGCTGCAGCGCATTGACGCCTGGTTGCCAGAGCGCCTGGGCGCGCACCTGAACCCCACCAAGACCATCCTGCAGCCAATTGAGCGCGGCATTGATTTTGTGGGCCACGTCATCAAGCCATGGCGCCGGACCACACGCCCCCGCGCCGTGGCCACCGCCGTGCGCAGGTTGCGGGATATGCCTGCCGAGGACGTGTTTACCGCTGGAAACAGCTATCTGGGCCTGCTGGGCCAGGCCACACACAGCCACAAAGACCGAGCCACTGTGGCCAACGTGCTGCGCAAGCGCGGGCATGCGGTCAATGGCGCGATCACCAAGATTTACAGGAAGAAACCATGAGCGAAAACACCAAAATCGAGTGGTGCAACCACACATTTAACCCCTGGGAAGGCTGCGTAAAAGTCGGGCCAGGCTGCGACCATTGCTATGCCGAGGCACGCAATGCGCGCTTTGGTGGTGGCGTGGCCATCAACTGGGGCCCCGGCGCGCCACGACGCCGCACCAGCCCAGCGAACTGGGCCCTGCCCATCAAATGGAACAAGCGGGCTGGAATCATGCAAAGCGCGTGGGCGCATGGCGTTGAGCTGCACAGCGGTGATGAAGCGGCCTGCATTGCGGCCGGGTTTATCAAGCCACAGCGGCCCAAGGTGTTCTGCGCATCGCTGGCTGATGTGTTTGACAACGCGGTAGACCCAATGTGGCGTGCTGACCTATTCTGGCTGATCAAGCAGACCCCAAATCTTGATTGGTTGCTGCTGACCAAGCGAGTGGGCAATGCGCGGCTGATGATGTGTGACGCCATAGCGACCATTGATCCCATGGCCGAGTGGGTGATGCCACTGCCAAACGTCTGGATCGGCGCCACCGTGGTCAACCAGGAGGAATCCGATCGCGACATTCCAAAGTTGCAATCAGTGTCGGCAGCCAAGCGCTTTCTCAGCATGGAGCCGCTTCTTGGACCTGTTGACCTTACGGGCCTACTGGATGGCATTGACTGGGTCATCGTCGGCGGAGAGAGTGGCCCCGGCGCGCGGCCAATGCATCCCGACTGGGCACGCAGCCTGCGCGATCAGTGCCAATCCGCTGGCGTTCCGTTTCTATTCAAACAGTGGGGCGAGTGGATTGGTGCAGATCAGGACGAATGCCCTTGCGGCCCACCATTCAAAGATTGGATGTGGGCTGACGGAACCGCTTTCATGGCTGGCGATGGCCAACGCGCTATGCCGCTGTTTCGCAAGGTCGGCAAGAAAGCTGCAGGCCGCACGCTGGATGGCCATGAGTGGAATGGAGCCCCAAAATGAACTTAATGACAGTAGATGAGATAAGCCAAATGGTTAAACTCAGCCGCAACTACACACTTAAAGTGGTGGTGAAACAACCCGGATTCCCAGCGCCAGTAATCGGGATAAGCAAGCCGCGCTGGGATGAAAACGCGGTGAAACGCTACCTTAAGTCCCCACAAAAAGCGAACACAGCGCCTCCACGCTAGAGGCTATGATGCCACCGACATGAACACCCCAATCCAGACTGCGCACTCTAGCGCCCCCCCCTTCGACACCGTTTTATTCACCCGCTGGCTCGCCGTGGGCAGCCTGCTGGGCCTGATTCTTCTGGGCCTGGGTTGGGAACTGCTGTGGGCGCCCCTGCGCCCCGGTGGCTCCTGGCTGGCCCTGAAGGCCCTGCCCTTGTGCATTCCCCTGGCCGGCTTGCTCAAAAACCGCATGTACACCTACCGCTGGGTCAGCCTGATGGTGTGGCTGTATTTCACCGAAGGCGCCGTGCGCGCCTACGGCGACCGCGCCCCGAGCAACTACCTGGCCATGCTGGAAGTGCTGCTCTGCCTGGCGCTGTTCACCGCCTGCGCCCTGCATGTGCGCTTGCGTTTGGCGCATGCCAAAGCCGCAGCGCTGCCACCCAAGGAAGCCAACACACCATGAACTCTTTTGACACTTTGCTGCAGTCCCTGCGCGCCGTTGTGGGCGCTGCCAACGTCCTGACCGAAGGCGACCTGAGCGCTTGGGAGCAGGACTGGCGCAAGCGCGAGCGCGGCAAGGCCCTGGCCGTGGTGCGCCCTGCCAGCACCGACGAGGTGGCCCAGATCGTCAAACTCTGTGGGCCAGCGGGCGTTTCCATCGTGCCCCAGGGCGGCAACACCGGCATGGTGGTGGGCTCCACCCCCGACGCCAGCGGCACCCAGATCGTCTTGAGCCTGCAACGCATGCAGCAGGTGCGCGCGCTGGACAGCGCCAACCTGACCGTCACCGTGGAAGCGGGCTGTGTGCTGCAAAGCTTGCAGGAAACCTGCAAGAAGGCCGGATTTTTGTTCCCCCTGAGCCTGGCGTCCGAGGGCAGCTGCACCATCGGCGGCAACCTGGGCACCAACGCCGGCGGCACCCAGGTGGTGCGCTACGGCAACACGCGCGAACTCTGCCTGGGGCTGGAAGTGGTCACCGCGCAGGGCGAGGTGTGGAACGGCCTGAGCGGCTTGCGCAAGGACAACACCGGCTACGACCTGCGCCACCTCTTCATTGGCTCCGAAGGCACGCTGGGCATCATCACCGCCGCCACGATGCGACTCTACCCCCTGCCCGCCGCCCAGCTCACCGCCTTTGCCGCCGTGCCCTCGCTGGAAGCGGCGGTGGAACTGCTGGGCCTGGCGCACCGCTTTTTGAGTGCCGGGCTGACAGGTTTTGAGGTGATGAGCCAGTTTGCCCTGGGCTTGGTGGTCAAGCATTTCCCGCAGCAAAAGGTGCCCTTCCAACAGGATGCGCCCTACTGTGTCGTCTTGGAAAACTCCGACCACGAGTCCGAAGCCCACGCCCGCACCCAGTTCGAACGCCTGCTGGAAGCCGCTATGGAACATGGCTGCGTGCTGGACGCCGTGGTGGCCGAAAGCATGGCGCAGGCCAAGGCGCTGTGGCACATCCGCGAGAGCATTCCCCTGGCGCAGGCGCAAGAGGGCCTGAACATCAAACACGACATCTCGGTCGCCGTCTCGCGTATTCCGGAATTTGTGCGGGTGACCGATGCGCTGATCCAGCAATCCTTTCCCGGTGCACGCATGGTCAACTACGGCCACCTGGGCGACGGCAACCTGCACTACAACGTGCAAGCGCCGCTGGGCGCGGATGCACAAACGTTTCTGAAAGAACAGGAGCCCGCCCTCAATGCCCTGGTTTACGCATCCGTGGACCAGTTCGGCGGCTCCATCTCCGCCGAACACGGCATCGGCAGCCTCAAGCGTGACAAACTGGAACACCACAAGTCCCCGGTGGCGCTGCAGATGATGCGGGCCATCAAGACGGCGCTGGACCCGCAGAATGTGATGAATCCGGGAAGGATGATTCGGGTTTGAGGCGTCAACGGTATTTGGCGTCCATCGCCCGGTTGGCGGCAATCTCTTTTTCGTAGCGATCGCCAATCGCCAGCAGCATTTCCTTGGTGAAGTACAGGTCGCCGCGCTTTTCGCCGTGGAATTCCAGAATATCGGTTTCCACGATGGCGTCCACGGGGCAGCTTTCCTCGCAAAATCCGCAAAAAATGCACTTGGTGAAGTCGATGTCGTACCGCTTGGTGCGGCGGGAGCCATCGGCGCGCATCTCAGACTCAATCGTGATGGCCAGGGCCGGACACACCGCCTCGCACAGCTGGCACGCAATGCAGCGTTCTTCCCCGTTTTCGTAGCGCCGCAGCGCATGCAAGCCACGAAACCGGGGCGACAGCGGCGTTTTTTCCTCGGGGTACAGCAGCGTCACCTTGCGCCGAAAGGCATAGCGCATGGTCAGCGCCAGACCCTTGAGCAACTCCAGCAGCATAAAACTGGAGAGGAAGTCTTTGAGGGAAAAATTGGTGGGCTTTGCGGCCGGTGTATGTGTGGTCATGGTCCATGACTCCTCCAGCACAATCTTCTGGTGATCATGCGCGCATGGGGAAGAAAAGTGAACCGCCACATTCCGGCGCTTTGCGAAAACGCAAGGCCGCCCGCCAAGTGGGTGCAATCCAGGGTTCAACCACCCGTGTGCCGGGGCGAATTTAAAGTCGCCATCACTCCAATTGCTAGCAAATTAGTAGCGGCTTACGCTTATTGCACGGGGGCCAAGTGCCTATTTCGCACCGAAGTCAGACGCAATCCGGTCGGATCTGTCTATTTCACTTGAAACCTATTCTTTTTCTATTCACAATCACCGTAAGCCATTGTTGCAATTGATAAAAATAGATCATCCAAGTATTCAGCATACACCTAGAAAATGAAGCCCCAAAAGCAAACTTTGATCCACTATCTGGAGAACCAGGGTGCCCGCACGTCCCAGGACATTCAAGCGGCGCTCAAGATCAGCCAGCCAACGGCTTCCAGGCTCCTGGCGTCCATGTCGGACGAGGTTATTGCCTTGGGGAGCGGCAGGTCCACGCGGTACGCCGTGGCCCACCCGATTGGCAATGCGGCCGCGCAGCAGCCTATCTGGCGCATTGACGAAGATGGGCAGGCGCAGCGCATAGGTTTGCTGAGTTTTTTAGCCAGATCCCAGATCCACATCGAGGCCGAAGGCGTGAACACATTGTTTGAGCCCTCGGTGCAAGCGGAGCTGCCGTGGTACCTGTCGCCCTTGCGGGCGCAAGGCTTTCTGGGGCGCTTGCTGGCCCAAGGTCTGTCGTCCTACGGCCTACCGTCTGCGCCCGAGAAATGGGATGCGCATGCGGTGCTGCTTGCCGCACTGCATACCCATGACGCCCCGGGCAGCCTTTTGCTGGGCGATGAGAGCCTGAAAAAATCTGCCAGCCCCCCGTTGATTCCACACAAAAACCCGGAAACAGCGCTGGATGCCGTGTCTTCGGATGTGGCGCAAACCCTGCCGGCGGGTTCGTCGGCTGGCGGTGAACAAGCCAAATTTCTGGCGATCACCGAGTCGGACGAACACGTTTTGGTGAAATTTTCACCGCCGCTGGGCACACCCTTTGGCGACCGCTGGAGCGATTTGCTGTACGCAGAGGCTTTGTGCAGCGAGGTGCTCGCGCGCCATGGGCACGCAGTGGCCCCCACCCGCGTGGTGCAAACAGCCAGCCGGACCTACCTGATGAGCTGGCGTTTTGACCGGATGGGGCGCGGTGGGCGCACGCACGTGGTGGCGCTTGGGGCAGTGCACCACGCGTTTGTGCCCGGACCCTACGTCCACTGGGCCTCCACCTGTGAGGCTTTGTCCCGCCAAGGGCGCTTGACCGCATCGCATGCGCAGTCCAGCGCAGAACTGCTTCAGTTTGGGCGCTTGATCGGCAACACCGATATGCATTCGGGCAATGCCAGTTTGCGGGTGCAGGGGACGACCCTGGCGGAGATTGCCAAGGGGAAATTCTTGTTGGCGCCGGTGTACGACATGCTGCCCATGCGCTGGAAACCCGACCCCATGCTGGGACTGTTGGACTACGAACCCTTCACCCCGGATGGCTTGCTGGTCAGTGCCCAGGCGCGCGCTGCGGCGCAGGATTTTTGGCTGTCCTTGTCCGAGCACCCGAAGGTCAGCGTGTCGCTGCGCCAGGTGGCGTCTGCAATGGTCACACGCATGGGCGTGTAGACCAACACAACCCATCCCCAAGGCCTGCTCAGGCCTGCCAAACCCCACGCCACTTCGCCCCTATCTTCAAGACTTGAACGGGTGTTCAGCAAACTGCTTGGCGTTGTCGCAGATGGCGTACCACGCGGGTTTGCTGGACACGAACTCGTGGAATTGATTCCGAACGCCTGGATCGTCGTCGAGGACGTTGGCGGCGATAGGGAAGGAGTCGGCTTGCGAAGTGACTTCTCCCAGCGCAGTGCCGCATATCTTGCAAAAGCATCGGGCGTATTGGTAGGGCGCCTCGGGCGCATAACGCTGAACCTGGTCTTGGCCCGCAATCCAATGCAGCGTCTCTTTCTTGACGAACACAAAGGTACTGGCGCCCACCTTGCGGCAACGCGCGCAATGGCAGGTCCCCATCATGGTCGGCGGCGCCGACAGTTCGAATTTCACGGCTTTGCAGCAGCAGCTTGCTTGGATCATCTTTTCCTCCCTGGTGCACCTCTTCCGGCGACCGATTCGTCGGATTCGATTTACACTGTATAAATATACAGCAATGCATCACACGACACAACACCAGGAGGAACGGTAGGGCTGGCCTTTTAACGATGGGTTTTGGCCGGAGGATTTCACTTTTGCTATGAAATAAATAGCTGCTTGCGCATAGTCCATGCGGGCTATCTGCCCATTTGGCACCTAAGTCAAGCGCAATCTGGCCCGCTCTCGGCAATGCACTTGAAACCCCATCTTTTTCTATTCACAATCGTCGCAGGCCATTGCCAAGCCGAAGAAAAACCATTCCTCCAAGGATTCACCCGCCCCCCACATGCCATTGCCCAGGCCGCCCAACCCAGTGAAACGTATGCTCATTGCCCTCTACGGCTATGGGATGGCGGCCTTGCTGTTCGCTTTGTGGGGCGTTTTGAAGCTGACGGTGCGGGTGCGGCACATCAATCGTCCGCCCCACTTTGCGCAACAACGCACCATCGATTGCGCCTGGCACGACTGCCTGATGCCCTATTTCGCGGGCGCCATGCGCTACCCCAAGCCCTACGTCTGGATGAACCATCCGGCCTGGTACATGCGGGGCGTGCATATCTATCTCGGGTGGATGGGGGTTCGTCGACTGGTGCTGGGTTCGTCGGGGCACGGGGGCCGCCGGGCCTTGCAGGAACTTGCGCCCTTGCTCACCGCGGGCGCCAGCACCTTCCTCAATCCCGATGGACCCTATGGACCGGCCCATCAAGTCAAGGACGGCGTGCTCGATCTGGCCCTGCAAACCGGCGCGCCCATTGTCGCCATCCATGTCCGTTGCCACCGCGCCTGGCGGGCGCCCACCTGGGACCGGAAACTGATCCCCTGGCCGGGCAGTCTGGTGGAACTGGTGTACAGCCCGCCCTGGCAGGCGACGGCCGAGAACCGGGAAGCCCTGCGCGCCATGATCCAGAGCCACCTGAATGGCTAAAACTGCCCCCCTACTGCACCCGCTCCCCGGTTTGCAAGCGCCACAGCGCGGCATAACCACCGTTGCGCGCCACCAGTGCGTCGTGGGTGCCGCTTTCCACAATGCGGCCCGCTTCCAGCAAATGGATGCAGTCGGCCTGGCGCACGGTGGACAGGCGGTGGGCGATGACGATGGTGGTGCGGTTGCGGCTCACCACCTCCAGTGAGCGCTGGATGGCGGCTTCGGTTTCGTTGTCCACCGCACTGGTGGCTTCGTCCAGGATCAGCACCGGCGGTTGTTTGAGGATGGCGCGGGCCAGTGCCAGGCGCTGGCGCTGGCCGCCCGAGAGCTTTTGCCCGCGTTCACCAATGCGCGTGGCAAACCCCAGGGGCAGCTTGGCTATGAACTCGGTGCATTCCGCCGCGCGCGCGGCCTCGGCAATGTCGCTATCGCTGGCGCCTACCGCGCCATAGGCAATGTTGTCGGCCACGGTGCCGTCGGTCAAAAAAGTGTCTTGCGACACATAACCCACCGCGCGGCGCAGGTCCTGCAAGTTCAGGCCGTCAATCGGCTGGCCGTCCAGCAAGATGCGCCCCGACTGGGCGGTGTAAAACCGCAGCAGCAGCTTCACCAGAGTGGACTTGCCCGAGCCGGTGGAGCCGACAAACGCGGTGGTTTGGCCTGCGGGAATCGTGAGGTGGATGTCTTGCAAGGTGGGGCTGGCGTCGTAGGCAAAGCCGACATGCTCGAACTGCAATTCGCCCTTGACCATGGTGATGGGGAACGGCTGCCCTTCGTAGGGGATGTTGATGGGGGTGTCCAGCAGCTTCATGGCCCGGTCGATGGCGGCCACCGAGCGCTGGTACATATCGGCCACATCGGCCAGGCCGGTCAGCGGCCACAAGAGGCGCTGCGTCAAAAACACCAGCACCGAATACGCACCCACCGCCAGCTCGCCGTGCAGCGTCAGCCAGCCGCCGTAGAGCAAGGTGGCGGTGAAACCGCTCAAAATCGCCATGCGGATCACCGGCGTGATGGCCGAGCTGAAGCGGATGGCGCGGGCATTGGCGCTGCGGTAGGCGTTGCTGGCTTGTTCTATGTGGTTGGCTTCAAAACCCTCGGTGGCAAAGGCCTTGATGGTGGCCAGGCCCAGCAGGTTGTTGTTGAGGCGCGCACCCACATCACCCGCCGCTTCGCGCACTTCGGCGTAGCGCGGGGCCAGGCGTTTTTGGAACCAGAAGGCGCCAAACAAAATGAGGGGCACCGGCAGCAAGGCAATCAGGGCGATGCCCGGCTGCAGTGCAAAAAACACGGCGCTGACCATGAGGCTGGAACAGAACACCTGGATGATCTGGTTCGCGCCGCCGTTGAGAAAACGCTCCATCTGGTTGATGTCGTCGTTCAAAATGGCCATCAGGTTGCCGGTGCGCTGGGTCTCGAAAAACGCCATCTCCAGCTTTTGCACATGGCGGTAGGTGTCCAGGCGCAGGTCGTGCTGGATGTCCTGCGCCAGTTGGCGCCACTTCACCTCGTACAGGTACTGGAACAGCGACTCGCCACCCCAGACCAGCACATTGAACACCCCCAGCGCCAGCAACTGGTGCCAGGTGTTGGTGATACCGACGACTCCCAGCACGTGGCGGGCTAAAAAACTGTCTTCGCCTTTGACGACCACATCCACCGCCGCCCCGATCAAGACTTCGGGCAGGATGTCAAAGAACTTGTTGAGTACCGAGTAGAGCGTGGCCAGGCGAAAGTCGCGGCGGTATTGGCGGGCGTAGCCGAAGAGTCTTTGGATAGGGTGCATGGCGTGCGGGTGAGTGGGGGGCGTAGTTTAAGCAGAACCCCGTTACACGCCAGGCACAAGATACAAACTGGCGCATGCCGTGTTGCGGTTTACCACGCAGGCGCGGGGTAGAGCTTGCGCACGCCCATCCACTCCAGCTCGGCCAGCACACCAACCGTGAGCGCCTGCGAGACCAGGAATGCCACGCCCAACAGAGTGGGTGCCACCAGACTGCTCGCCAGCAGCCCCAGGCAGCCCAGCACCCACAGCGCGTTGGCGCCGATCAGCAACCAGACCGCGCCGGCGGGAATCGTCTTGCGGGTGGCGATCCAGGCAATACCCAGCACAAAAACCCCCAAGGCCACGCCGGACCCCAGCACCAGGCTGGCGGGCAGCCCCAGCAGCGGCGCCAGCGCATCGGCAAACGCGCATTGCAGCAGGCCGGTGGCCACACCGGTGGCGGCGTCCAGCCACAACACGCGGCGCAGAAAATGGGGAGACGCCAGCAGGGATGACAACAAAGACGCAGTGGACATGGGAAACTCCTTGAATGGATGACTGTGGATGGGCTCCGACACCACGACCAGCCAGACCGTGGCGCGGTGTCAGGGTCCATCATCGGCGCGCCAGCACCGCGGGGCCATGACCTCCCAGGTAATGGGCGCACCGCTGCAACACGCTTTACCATGGCGCCATGACCGCCACTTTGCACATCCCGACGCACCCACCCCGCGCCACGCCCCAAGCTTTTGGCGACCATTTGCGGCACTGGCGCCAACACCGGCGCCTGAGCCAACTGGATCTGGCCATGGACGCCGAGATTTCGACACGCCACCTGAGTTTTGTCGAAACCGGGCGCTCGGTGCCCAGCCGCGAGATGGTGCTGCGCCTGTCCGAGCGCCTGGGTATCCCGCTGCGCGAACGCAATGCCCTGCTCGTGGCCGCAGGCTACGCGCCCATGTACCGCGAACGCGCCCTGGACGACCCGGCGCTGAGCCCGGCACGCCAAGCGGTGGAGCTGATCCTGAAAAGCCACGAGCCCTACCCGGCAATTGCCATCGACCGCTACTCGAACCTGGTGGCCGCCAACAGCGTGGTGCCGCATCTGCTGGTGGGGGTTGATGCCGCGCTGTTGCAGCCGCCCATGAATGTGCTGCGCGTGAGCCTGCACCCGCAAGGGCTGGCGCCCCGGCTGGTCAACCTGGCGCAATGGCGCACCCATTTGTTCGAGCGCTTGCGCCAGCAAATCGCCGCCAGCGCAGACCTGAAGCTGGTGGCCCTGCTGCAGGAATTGCAGGCCTACCCCGTTCCCGAGGGCACCGACCTGCGGCTGGAGGGCGAACACCTCGGTATCGCCATGCCGTTCAAACTCAGAACCCCGGGCGGCGTGCTCAGTTTCATCAGCACCATCACCATCTTCGGCACGCCGGTGGATGTGACGCTGCAGGAGCTGGCCATGGAAACCTTCTTTCCGGCCGATGAGTTCACCAAGCAGACCTTGCAGCAACTGGTATAAATCATTCACAGCCCTAAAATTAACAGCCTTAATTTAAGCTACTAATTGATATTTATCCTTATAAACGCTATTTTTAAAGCCATTAAACTTCCAAAGTAATACCCTGCTTGCTACACTGCAAGTCCCTATTGCCGTGGATGAGGAGTGTCTTGTGCTGGATTTTGGATTTGCATCGGAGCAGGAAATACGGGCCGCGCTGGGACAAAGACTGCGGGCACAACGCCTGGTCAAAGGCCTCTCACAGGCCGATCTGGCCGAGCGCTCCGGCATCAGCCTCAGCACGGTGAAGCTGATTGAAAGCAAGGGGCAGTGCACGCTGGAAAACTTCCTGCGGACGCTCATCGCCCTGGGTCTGGTCGATGAACTGCAAGCCCTCTTTGTCCTCAAGCCCCAATCCATCGCCCAAATGGAACGGGCAGAACACGGCAAGCGCCTGCGCGCCCCGCGCAAGGTGCGCTTGGCGGAGCCGTCCCCATGAAAAAGCTCAACGTCTTCTTTTGTGGGTGGGGCCAAAGGTGGCTTCTGGGCACTTTGGCGGACAACGGCACAGATTTGTTATTTGAGTATTCACCCGAGGCCCTGGCCCAAGGCCTTGAGCTTTCCCCCCGCACCCTCAAACTGCGTCCGCAGGCGTATGGCGATTTTCCGGCCCACCAGCACCGGCTTCCTGGCTTGGTGGCGGACGCACTCCCCGACGGCTGGGGCCTGCTCCTGATGGACCGCCTGTTGGCCCAGCAAGGCATAGAGCGCAGCCAAATATCCCCGCTGGACCGGCTTGCATTCCTGGGCGAGCGAACCATGGGGGCGCTGGTATTTGCACCCGCCTCCGAGGGGGGCTTGCCCCAGGCCGACCTAGATCTGCTGGCCCTCGCCAGGGAAGCCAAGGCGGTGGTCGCCGGCAAAGAGAGCGCCGCGCTACGCCAGTTGGTATTGCTGGGGGGCTCACCGCATGGTGCGCGGCCCAAAGTGCTGGTGCAGTACGACGCCGCCACAGGCCACGTCAGCACGGCAGACACGGGCCCGGGCACGCCCTGGCTGGTCAAATTCCAAGCCCAAAACGAACACAAGGAGGTGTGCGCCATGGAGCAGCTGTATGCCCAACTGGCGCGCAGCTGCCTGCTGGAAATGCCAAGAACGCAGTACTTCGACCTGGGGCACGGCCTGGCCGCTTTTGGCACCGAACGTTTTGACCGCTTTCAGGGCATGCGTGTTCCGGTGCATACCTTGGCGGGTGCGCTGAACCTCAATTTCCGGGAGGCCCGCATAGGCTACCAAACCCTTTTGCGCGCGACCCAGTTGCTCACCCAAAGCGCGGCGGAGGTCAAAAAGGCGTTTGAACGCTGCGTCTTCAATGTGGTCTTCAACAACCGGGACGACCATGCCAAGAACTTCTCGTTCCGAATGGACGAACGTTTGCACTGGAAACTGGCGCCCTGCTACGACCTGACCTACAACGAGGGGCCGGGCGGCGAACACCAGATGGACATCGAAGGCGAAGGACGCGCCCCCACCAAGGCCCATTTGTTGCGGCTGGCCAGCACCAATAGCCTGGAGCCCACCTGGGCGGCCCAGGTTATCGACCGCATGGCGGACGCCGCCGGAAACTTCACCACCTTGGCCAAGGACTACGCCATTCGCCCAGCGACCCGCAACACCATGGCCAAGGCGATTGCGCGAAACTGCCTGCGGATGGCCTAGCCATGGAAACCTTACAAGGGTTAATGCCGAAGGCCTGACCGCGCAGGGTGGGCTAGCCACTAAAATTCGCGATTACCCCCAAGCACCGCCTCCACCATGTCCACCCCCATGACCTCCCACCCCGTGCGCAGCCAATACGAAGACTTCATGCGCCATGTGCACACCACGGGGGTGTCCAAGATGGACCGCACCGGCACCGGCACGAAAAGCGTGTTTGGCCACCAGATGCGTTTTGACCTGAACGAAGGTTTCCCGCTGGTCACCACCAAGAAGGTGCACCTGCGCTCCATCATCCAGGAACTGCTGTGGTTCCTGACCGGCTCCAGCAACAACCAGTGGCTCAAGGAACGCGGCGTGTCCATCTGGGACGAGTGGGCACGGCCCGATGGCGACCTGGGCCCGGTCTATGGCGTGCAGTGGCGCAGCTGGCCCACGCCCGACGGTGGCCATATCGACCAGATCGCCCAGGTCATCCAGACCCTGAAGACCAACCCCGATTCGCGCCGCATCATCGTCAGCGCCTGGAACGTGGCCGACCTCGACAAGATGGCGCTGATGCCCTGCCATGCCTTCTTCCAGTTCTATGTGGCACCGGCCACCGAGGCGGGTGGCAAGGGCCGACTCTCCTGCCAGCTCTACCAGCGCAGCGCCGACATCTTTTTGGGCGTGCCCTTCAACATTGCCAGCTACGCCCTGCTCACCCACATGGTGGCGCAGCAGTGTGACCTGGACGTGGGCGACTTCATCTGGACCGGCGGCGACTGCCATATCTACAGCAACCACCACGAACAGGTGGAATTGCAACTCAGCCGCGCCCCGTTGGCCTACCCCACCCTGCACATCAAGCGCCGCCCGGACAGCCTCTTCGACTACCAGTTTGAAGACTTTGAGGTTCAGGGCTACGAATGCCACCCGGCCATCAAGGCGCCGGTCGCGGTTTGATCACCCGCCGCCAAGCCTGGGCTCTGCTGGCCCTCACGCTCATGTGGGGCGTGAACTGGCCCATGATGAAACTCTCGCTGCAGGGCATGACGCCGCTGTACTTTCGCGCCAGCACCATGTCGCTGGGCGCCGCTTGGCTATTTGCCTTTGTCACCCTGCGCGGCGAACGCATGCGTCCCAGCGGGCGCGAATGGGCAGCCATCGCCGGCCTGGGCCTGCCCAATGTGCTGGGCTGGCACACGCTGTCCATCTTTGGGGTGCAGGAGCTGGCGTCGGGCCGCGCGGCCATTCTGGGCTTCACCATGCCCATCTTCACGGTGCTGATCGGGGCCCTTTTTTTTGGCGAACGCACCACGCCACGTGTGCGCCTGGCCGTGCTGTGTGCGGGGACGGCCATAGGCCTGCTGCTGTGGCATGAGCTGCAGCGCCTGAGCGGGCGCCCCACCGGCGTGGCCTGGATGCTGAGCGCCGCGCTGTGCTGGGCGCTGGGCACGGTGCTGTTTCGCCGCGCCCACCTCACCCTCTCGCCCATGGTGGTGACGGTGTGGATGCTACTCTTGGGCAGCGGCGTGCTCTGGGTGCTGGCGCTGGCGCTGGAGCCGGCGCCCAACCCCGCCACCTTTTCAACGGCCCTGTGGATCAGCCTTGCCTTTGGCGTGCTGGTGAACTACGGCGTGGCACAACTCATTTGGTTTGGCATGGCCCGCAACCTGCCCCCCGCCACCAGCGCCATGAGCATCATGGCCATCCCCCTGGTCGGCACACTCAGCGCCACCTTCATCGTGGGTGAAACACCGCACTGGCAAGACTGGCTGGCCATGGTGTTTGTCATGCTGGCCATCGCCAGCGTCCTTTGGCCCGCATCCAAGCCCTCCACCGCACCCTAAGCCCACCATGCCCAACACCCTGCCCCAACTGCACCTGATATTTGCCCGCGCCACCAACGGCGTGATCGGACGCCAAGGCACCCTGCCCTGGCACCTGCCCGAAGACATGGCGCATTTCAAGCGCACCACGCTGGGCTGCCCGGTCATCATGGGGCGCAAGACCTGGGATTCGCTGCCGCCCAAATTTCGCCCGCTGCCGGGGCGCACCAATGTGGTGATTACCCGCCAGACCGACTGGCAAGCCGAAGGCGCGGTGCGTGCGGGCTCCGTGGAAGACGCCCAGCACCTGTGCGCCGGCCAACCCGACGCCTGGGTGATTGGCGGCGCCCAGATTTATGCAGAGGCGCTGCCCCTGGCCAGCACCGCCGTCGTTACGGAGATCGACACCCTGGTTGAAGGGGATGCCTTTGCCCCCACCTTTGGCCCGGACTGGCAGGAAAGCGCGCGGGAGGCCCACGTCGCCGCCAATGGCCTGCACTACAGTTTTGTCACATGGACCCGCCACACTGGGTCCCCTTAAGAACCATTTGAAAGCGTTTTGACTATGTCTGGACACGGATTCCACGTACACGGCCCACACGACCACGAGCTGGAACACGCCCAACAGGGCGGACACGGTGGCGACCATGGCGGCGGCATGATCAACCAGATCGCCATGTTCACCGCCATCATTGCCACGATTGGGGCGATTTTTGGCTACATGGGCGGTGCCACCCAGGCCAATGCCGGCTTGTACAAAAACAACGCCGCCATCAAGAAAACCGAAGCCTCCAACCAATGGAATTTCTTCCAGGCCAAAAGCACCAAGCAATCCCTGGCCGAACTGGCACGGGACCTGGCCCCGGGGGAAGGCGATAAGGCCAAGTACCAGGCCAAGATCGAGCGCTACGAAAAAGAAAAGGGCGAGATCAAGCTGGTGGCCGACAAGCTGGAGCTAGAGGCCACCGAATGGGACCACCGGAGCGACGAACAAATGCACCTGCACCACCGCTGGGCGCAGTCCACCACCGTGCTGCAGGTCAGCATCGCCCTGGCCGCCATCGCTTTGCTGACCAAGAAAAAGTGGCTGGAATACGCCATGTTTGGCGCCGGGGGCGTCGGCTTGGTGGTGGGCGCACTGGCAGTGCTACATATTTAATAGCTGCCTGCGCAATATTTACGGGGGCTAGACCCCCATTTCACCTTAAAAATCCCATGAAACTGGCCACCTGGAATATCAACTCACTCACCGTCCGCCTGCCGCAGGTGCTGGACTGGCTGCAAGCCAACCCGGTGGACGTGCTGGCGCTGCAAGAGCTGAAACTGACCGACGACAAGTTTCCCCTGGACGCCTTTGCCGCAGCGGGGTACCAGGCCCAGTGTTTCGGCCAAAAAACCTACAACGGCGTGGCCCTGCTGACCCGCGCCCCGGTAGAGCGGGTGGTGAAGAATATCCCCGGATTTGACGACGACATGGCGCGGGTGATCAGCGCCACGGTGGGCGACATCCGGGTAATCGGTGCCTACTTTCCCAATGGCCAGGAGCCGGGCTCCGACAAGTTCGAATACAAGATGGAATGGCTCAAGGGCCTGCGCGACTGGGTGAAACAAGAGCTGGTGGCACACCCCAAACTGGTGCTCATGGGCGACTACAACATCACCTTTGACGACTTGGACGTGTGGGACCCCGAGGGCCTGCGCGACACCATCCATTGCACCGAAGAAGAGCGCTACCACCTGCGCGCCTTGGTCGCGCTGGGGCTGGTGGACAGCTTCCGGCTGTTTGACCAGCCACCCAAGAGCTATTCGTGGTGGGACTACCGGAATTTTGCTTTTCGACGCAACCGGGGCCTGCGCATCGACCACATCCTGGTCAGCAAGGCGCTCCAGCCCCAGGTGACATCGTGTGTGATCGACAAACTGCCCCGCCAAAACGAGCGCCCCAGCGACCACGCCCCGGTGGTCATTGCGCTTTCGCTATAGTTTCAGGAGCTGCCTGCGCATATTCCATGCGGGCTGGAGGCCTATTTCACTCCAAACCCAGTTCCTGGATCTTGCGCGTGATGGTGTTGCGGCCAATGCCCAGTTTTTGCGCCGCTTCAATACGGCGGCCCCGGGTGGCGGCCAGCGCCGCCAAAATCAGGCGCGACTCGAAACGCCGGGTCAAGCTGTCCCACACATCGGTGCGCCCCGATTCCAACAGCGCCACCGCTTCGTGTTCCAACTCGATTTCCCATTCTTGCAAAGTCACATGCCCCGTTGGCGAAGGCGTTGGCAGCCCGGATGCCACCGGGGCTTCGGATACCTCGCCCACCAGGCCTGACACCCCACCGGCTTCGTCAGGGCTGTGTCCCTCGTCAGCCCCCGCCTGCAAGCCAGGGCTGTGAAGCGCCCCGGCCATGGGCCCGGCATTGCTGCTGGAGCGGGAAACCTCCACTTCGGGTGGCAAATCCTTGGGCTCGATCACCTGCGCCGGTGCCATCACCGTCAGCCAGTGGCAAATGTTTTCCAACTGGCGCACATTGCCGGGAAAAGCAAAGCCTTCCAGCCAACCCAGCGCTGCGTCCGAGATGCGCTTGGGCTCCACGCCGAGCTGCTGGGCGCTTTGCTGCAGGAAATGCCGGGTCAGCATGGCCACGTCCTCCTTGCGCTCACGCAAGGCGGGCAGGCGCAACCGGATGACGTTCAAGCGGTGGAACAAGTCTTCGCGGAAGGCCCCGTCCTTGACGCGCTGCTCCAGGTTCTGGTGCGTGGCGGCAATCACCCGCACATTGGTTTTGACGGCGCTGTGGCCGCCCACGCGGTAAAAATTGCCGTCGCTCAAGACCCGCAACAAACGCGTCTGCAACTCAAACGGCATGTCGCCGATTTCGTCCAGAAACAAGGTGCCGCCATCGGCCTGCTCAAAGCGCCCGCGGCGCATAGTCTGCGCACCCGTGAAGGCGCCGCGCTCATGCCCAAACAGCTCGGACTCCAGCAGGTCCTTCGGGATAGCCGCTGTATTGATGGCCACGAACGGACCACCGGCACGCTGTGAGTGTTTGTGCAAGGCGCGGGCCACCAGCTCTTTGCCGGAGCCGGACTCGCCGGTGATCATCACCGTCACATTGCTTTGGCTTAAGCGCCCAATGGCACGAAACACGTCCTGCATGGCGGGGGCTTGGCCCAGCATCTCGGGGGCCTCGCCCATGCGCTCTTCGCTCACCTCTTCGCGCTGGCTTTCTTCCACCGCGCGGCGGATCAGCTCCACCGCCTTGGGCAAGTCAAAGGGTTTGGGCAAATATTCGAAAGCGCCGCCCTGGAAGGCGCTGACCGCGCTGTCCAGGTCCGAAAACGCGGTCATGATGATGACCGGCAGGCCCGGGTGTTTGGCCTTGACCTTTTCCAGCAACTCCAGCCCCGAGCCGCCGGGCATACGGATGTCGCTGACCAGCACCTGCGGGCCCTCGTCATCGGCCGCCGTGTTCAGCGCGGACAGTACATCGCGCGGATTGGAGAAGCTGCGCGTGGGCAGGTGTTCGCGCAGCAGCGCCTTTTCCAGTACGAAGCGGATGGACTGGTCATCATCTACGATCCAAATGGGCTTCATATTTTGTTTATCCCCGCGTTAATTCCCTTGCGGAACAGTCCGCCGCGCCACAAGGCGAGCCAGCGCTGTTCCCCACTGTTTAAGGTAACGGAATCAAAATCTTGAAATCCGTTCGGCCTGGCACGCTATCAACCTCGATCAAGCCATGGTGTTGCTGCACAAAGGTTTGCGCCAATGTGAGCCCTAACCCCGATCCGCCATCCCTGCCCGACACCAGCGGATAGAAAATGCGGTCTTTGATCGAATCTGGCACACCAGGTCCGTTGTCGATCACATGCAATTCCAATGCCAACCGGTAGCGTTGTTTGCCGAAAGTTATTTGTCGGGATACGCGGGTGCGAAACGTGAGGTTGGCGTCCCCGGCCGCAATGCGTTCCGCCAGGGCTTGGCAGGCGTTGTGCGCAATATTCAGCACGGTTTGGATCAGTTGCTCGCGGTCCCCGCGAAACTCTGGAATAGAGGTGTCGTAGTCGCGCACCACCCGCAGCCCTTTGGGGAACTCCGCCAGAATCAGTGAGCGCACCCGCTCGCAGACTTCGTGGATATTGACGTCGCCCACCAGGTGCGGGCGCCGGTGCGGTGCCAACAAGCGGTCCACCAGGCTTTGCAGCCGGTCCGCCTCGCGGATGATGACCTGGGTGTATTCGGTCAGGTCGGGCGACTCCATCTCCATTTCCAGCAACTGCGCCGCACCGCGAATGCCGCCCAGGGGGTTTTTGATCTCGTGGGCCAGGTTGCGGATCAGTTCCTTATTGGTCTGGGCCTGCTCGGCCAGACGGTCTTCGCGGTCCTGGCGGGTTTGCTGCTCCTGCGGCACCATCTCCACAATGATTTCGTCCGCCGGCTGGCTGCTGGTGACGATGACATGCACCGGCATGGGCTCCACGCCTACCCGCTTGAGCCAAGCGTCATAACGCAGGGTGGCAAAAGCATTGCCTTGGATGCCTGCCAGCGCACTTTGCAACTGCTGCGCCTCGGTGAAAACATCGGCCAAGCAGGAGCCCACTATCATGCGCCGGGAAATGCCGAGCGCATCCTCCAGCGCGGAATTGGAAAAGAGGACAGTTGCGTCGGTTTGCGCCACGGCCACCAAGGTGGCCAGCAGGTCAAACGATTGAAAGCGCGCAGCAACCGTGGCGCCAGAGGAGTGAGAGGAGGTGTTCAAGCCTGCTATTTTGCAGCAGAGGAAGCGGATGCCGCCGACACCCGCCCCAACTCGCGCCGAATACCGGCAATGTCACTCTCGTTGCGGCTGATGCTGGCCTTGAGTTCAGCCACACGTTCCAGGTATTTCTGATTGTTACGGGTTTCCGGTCCAAGTTTTTCCGGCTCCCCGTTGTTGTATTCCTTGAGCAGCTCCGCCTGACGGGCTTCGGCCTTTTTGAGTTCCGATTCCAAAATCACCTTGGCATCCGAATCCTTGGCCCGTTGCTCGCCCGCATCCACCCGCTGGCCCGGTTGGGTGGCGGTGGCAACCCGTGTCGCGGGTGCTGCAGAAGGCTTGTGGGCCTGCACCACCGTGACGTTGCCGCCGGATACCAGTTTGCAATTTTTTGCCTGTGCCTCCGAAACCGTGTTGGTGTATTCATTGCCGCAACGGTAAATGCGCTCCTGCGCAACAGCGCCAGTGACCATCCACACAGCGGCAAAGGGGATCAGAATGAGAATTTTCATACGGTATTGACGCATCCATGTGCAATGCTATTGATCCAGTATGCGTCAAAAAGTGCCATAAACCAAAAATCAAAAAAAAAGGACGGCAAGTGCCGTCCTTTTTTAACACCTGACCAGCCGCCACGAAGGCAGCAGGTATTACAGGGAGTAGTACATGTCGAATTCGACCGGGTGCACCGACATGCGGTAACGGGTCACTTCCTGCATCTTCAACTCAATGTAGGCATCGATCATGCTGTCGGTGAACACGCCACCCTTGGTCAAGAACGCGCGGTCTTTGTCCAGGTGCTCCAGGGCCTGGTCCAGGCTGTGGCACACGGTGGGGACCAATTTATCTTCCTCGGGAGGCAGATGGTACAGATCCTTGGTAGCAGCTTCGCCGGGATGGATCTTGTTTTCCACGCCATCCAGACCCGCCATCAACAAAGCGGCAAAACCCAGGTAAGGGTTCATCAATGGATCGGGGAAGCGAGCTTCCACGCGACGGCCCTTGGGGTTGGCCACAAAGGGGATGCGAATCGAAGCGGAACGGTTCTTGGCCGAGTAAGCCAATTTCACCGGTGCTTCAAAATGGGGAACCAGGCGCTTGTAGCTGTTGGTACCAGGGTTGGTGATGGCGTTCAAAGCACGGGCGTGCTTGATGATGCCGCCGATGTAGTACAGCGCGAAGTCCGACAGACCGGCATAGCCGTCGCCAGCAAACAGGTTCTTGCCGTCTTTCCACACGGACTGGTGCACGTGCATGCCGGAACCGTTGTCGCCATGGTAAGGCTTGGGCATGAAAGTGGCGGTCTTGCCATAGGCATTGGCCACGTTGTGGATCACATATTTTTGCAAAATGGTCCAGTCAGCGCGCTCAACCAAGGTGCTGAAACGGGTACCGATTTCGTTCTGGCCAGCGCCCGCCACTTCGTGGTGGAACACTTCAACCGGAATGCCCAAGGATTCGAGAATCAGGGACATTTCAGCGCGCATGTCTTGCGTGCTGTCAACGGGAGGCACAGGGAAGTAACCACCCTTGACCGTGGGACGGTGGCCGCGGTTGCCGCCTTCGAGCTTGGAACCGGTGTTCCAGGGAGCTTCGTACTCGTCAATTTCGTAGAAGGTGTTGTTCGGCTCGGTGCTCCAACGCACGCCGTCAAAAATGAAGAATTCTGGCTCGGGGCCGAAGAATGCAGCATCACCAATGCCGGAGGCCTTGAGGTAGGCTTCAGCGCGCTTGGCAATGGAGCGTGGGTCGCGGTCGTAGGACTTACCGTCGCTAGGCTCCACCACATCACAGGTGATGATGATGGTGGTTTCTTCGAAGAAGGGGTCGATATTGGCGGTGTTGGGGTCCGGCATGAGCAACATGTCCGAAGCTTCAATACCCTTCCAGCCTGCGATCGAAGAGCCGTCAAAGGCATGGCCCGACGTGAACTTGTCTTCATCAAAATGGGATACAGGCACCGTGGTGTGCTGCTGTTTGCCGCGGGTATCGGTGAAACGGAAGTCAACAAATTTGACTTCGTTCTCTTTCACCATCTTCATCACGTCTGCGACGGTCTTGGCCATCAAATACTCCTGTTGCACGGTTGTTAAAAGAATTGCCCTGTCCACAATGCAGCTTTTGTGCCAAAAGTTGCAACGCACACATTTTTGCTAAAGCACTCTATTTTGCCTTGAGATCAAGGCCATTTTGGATGCCCTAAGTCAAAGACTCGCATGGAAAAAAAATCATTGCGCACGGAGTGCAGCACCAATGCGCCAATACAGTGCGCACATTATTGGTGCACCGCTATTTGCGCACCAACTCGGGGCCAACCGATGCTTGGAAGGTATCCAAGCCGCGACGCAAGCCTTGGTACGCGGGTTCGACCACATCCGGGTCGCCCTTGACCCCCAGTTCAATATGGCGCCCATATTCGGGGTGGTCCACACTGGGCAGGCTGAACACTTTGACGCCCAGGTAGACCCGCTCAATCTCTTCCATCAAAGGCGTCAGGGTGGCTTCCATGGCGCCAAAGACAATGATGGATTTTTCGATCCAGGCGGCGGTTTGGAACAGATGCGGGTAATGGGTGTCCAGCACCCACTCCACCATGGGCCAAGCCATGACCGGAAAGCCCGGCACAAAATGGACCGTGCCACAGCTAAAGCCCGGAATTCCGTTGAACGGGTTGGGAATGATCTGCGCACCCACCGGAAAAACGCCCATGTTCAGGCGGTGGATGTTGTCGGGCTGGTGGGGATCAAACACCTGGCCACGCTCTTGGGCGGTTGTCCGCATGCGCTGCACGATCAGGGCCTCGGCTTCCGGGTGCAAAGCCGACCCGACGCCCAGGGCCCGCGCGGCACATTGGCGGGTATGGTCATCCGGCGTAGCGCCAATCCCACCGGTGGAAAACACCACATCCCCCGACGCAAATGCACGCTTCAGGGTGGCCGTGATGCGCTCGGGAGAGTCACCCACATACTCGGCGTAATCCAGTGGCAGGCCACGCGCCTTGAGCAATTCAATGACCTTGGGCATGTGCTTGTCTGCACGTTTTCCAGACAGAATTTCATCTCCCACCACGATCAGGCCAAAATTCATAAACACCTCACATATTGGGTTCTACAACCGTTTGCACTGCTGCACGTTCACGCCGCAAGTCCTGCAAAGCAGCCAGGCAATAGTGGGCAAACCACAGCGACGCAAAGGCAAAAATCAGGGTGTATACCCAGATCGAAATAGGCACCAAAATGGGGGCCATCACGATGGTCATGACACCAATCGACCAGATCAAGCTGGGCGCTGCACCCAAATAGCCCACCAGCATGCCCATGCCCACCAAGGCAATCCGGTGGCGGCGAATCAGTGCTTGCCGCTCCTCGCGGGTGGCATGCTCCGCCAAAGCATCGAAGGCCATGACCCGGTAGGTCAACCAGCCCCAAATCAACGGGGGAAGCACCAACACCAGGGGCGGCACCAGCCACAGCGGCACCGACACCACCATGGCCAGCAGCGCCATTGCGGTCGAACCCAGCGACCACCCCAAACTGCCCCAAAACGAGGCCCCCTGCCTGCGCTCCAAGCCCTCAAACCGGCGCTTGGCGACCAAGGCCACGATGACAGGCGTCATCAACAACCCGACCACCAGCAATGAGCCCATCACAATCACCGGGGTCACCACGGCAATCACCACCATGGGTGCCAGTACCGACTTGAGTTGCCCCATGCCTGCACGTTCCAGCCATGCCCATGCATTGTTCAACAGCGCGGAGGACTCCAACATCGCCCGGACCTGGTCCAAGGCGGGTTCCCAATAAAAGTAACCCAATCCTCCGATGGCGCCCACCATCAGGATCACCGGAAGCAGAGACAAGATGATCACGCGGGGATGCATGCAGTACGCGACCGCGCGCCAAAACGAGTCAAGAATCAGGTTCAAGGTAAGCGCTCCAGTACCAACTACGCGGAAATTTGTGCCAAATCCGTGGCACTCAGCCAGCGCCATTGCCCGGGCAACAAATCAACGGGCAAACGCAGGCCCCCAATCTGGGAACGGTGCAAGGCCTCGACCCGGTTACTCACAGCCGCCACCATGCGTTTGACTTGGTGGTATTTACCCTCCGTCAGGGTGAGCCGCAGGTGGTATTCATCTACCGCCTCGCATGCCGCTGCGCGCACCGGCTTGGGATCATCGTCCAGCACCACCCCCTCCAGCAAACGGTCCACCTGGCGCGCATCCAGCGGGTGCTTGACGGTCACCTCGTACACCTTGGGCACATGGTGGCGCGGCGAACTCATGCGGTGAATGAATTTGCCATCATCGGTGAGCAGCAACATGCCCGTAGTGTCCTGGTCCAGCCGCCCCACCGCCTGCACCCCCTGCACCGCAGCCTTTTGCGGGCGCAAACGCAGTGGTGAAGGCAACAGGGTGTAGATGCTGGGGTAGGTGGACGGCTTTTGCGAACACTCGGTGGCTGCGGGTTTGTGCAGCACCAGGTAGGCCTTCTCGAAGTACGGCCAGTCTTCCCCCTGAACCCGAAAGCGCAATCCTTCCGCTACAAATTCCATAGCTGCTTGCGCACAGGGGACGGGGGCTTGCGCATCATTTGGCATATAAACTTGCACCAAACCCTGCTGGATCAGCCCGGCGCACACGCGGCGCGTGCCAAAGCCTTGTGAATAGAGAACATCTTGAAGTTGCATAAACCGTAGTATCGCAGGCCCAATCCCGTTAGACTGTGTCCACCGTGTTTCCAACCAATACGAGATCCACCCATGTCAGACGATCTGGTTTTTAGTGACGAACTCCCGACACCCGTCCTTCGAAAAGAGCAAGCGCCTTGGCAGGTATTGGTGGTGGACGATGAGCCGGCGGTCCATGAAGTGACCAAGCTGGTCATGGCAGGGTTTGAAATGGAAGGGCGCCCCTTGCAGTTCACCCACTGCTACAGCGCAGCCGAAGCCCGCACTGTCCTCTGCGCCCCCAACGATTTCGCCCTGATACTGCTGGATGTGGTCATGGAAACCGAGCATGCCGGGCTGGATTTGGCACGCTACATCCGGGAAGACATTGGCAACCGCAATGTTCGCATTGTCCTGCGCACCGGACAGCCCGGCCAGGCACCGGAAGAGCAGGTGATCCGGGACTACGATATCAATGATTACAAGGAAAAGACCGACCTGACCCGGCGCCGCTTGATCACGGTGTTCTACTCCGGTCTGCGTGCCTACCGGGATCTGATGCGCATTGAACACGCCCGACTGGGACTGCGGCGGTCCATTGAGGCCATCAGCCAAATATGCGACTCCGACAATTTGCGCAATTTCGCGTCCGCCGTGCTGGAACAGGTCAATTACCTGCTGAACCTCAACGGTGAAGGCTTGTGTGCAAGCCACCTGTCCACCTATGCAGCCAATGCGGCCAACGGCAATATTCGGGTCTTGGCCGCCACCGAAGCGTATTCACAACTCTTGGTCGGGCAAGATGTGGACAAGCTACCAGCCGAAGTTCGCGAAGCCCTGGATCGCGTATTGACCGAGAAAGCCAGCCACCACGGCGATAAACACTACGCGGGCTATTTCCGCACCAAAGCGGGGAGCGAAAGCCTGATTTACATGGTGTTTCCTGAACCCGTGAATGACAGCGCGCGGGAGCTATTGGAATTATTCTCACGCAACGTAGCCATCACCTACGACGGACTTTTGCTGCGCGAAGACATACAGCACACCCAGCGCACCACCATTTCGATTTTGGGCGGTGCCATTGAAAAACGCAGCATCCAACCGGAGCAACACTTACGACGCATAGGCGAGATCGCCGCACTGCTGGCAGAAAAAAGTGGTGCATCGTGCGCCGACGTGGAACTCATCCGCATGGCAGCCACACTGCACGATGTCGGTAAATCCTGCGTAGCAGATCAAATACTCACCAAGCCTGGGCCGCTGACCACAGAGGAGTGGGACGCCGTAAAAGCCCATGCACCCCAAGGACACGCACTCTTGTCCCGCTCCAGTGCGAGTGTCCATATGCTAGGAGCAGTAGCGGCACTGGAACACCACGAACACTGGGATGGTTCCGGCTACCCCCAAGGTTTGAGCGGGGAAAATATCAGCTTGGTCGGGCGAATTTCCGCCATTGCGGACGTACTGGATTCTCTGGTAAGTGCCAGTTGCTACAAAAAAGCCTGGCCCCTGCAAGAGGCCCTCACCTACCTGAACACCCATTCTGGTCAACAGTTTGACCCCGGCCTGATTGCTGTGCTCAACGCCCATCTGCAAGCTGTTGAAAAAATTTACAGCTAGGGCGTGTGATCGAATTTGGAAGGCACTTGTAGAGCCCCCAAATATCCCGATAAACTACCGATTGCTTATAAGAAGCCACGACTGAGGGCTAGGCAATCAGGGAGATACAAAATGATTTGGGTATTTTTGCTCGGCGCAGGTGCGGGGGCTGGCATGCTGTTTTGGTGGGATAAAGCCACCGCACCAAAACGTCAGCGCATTCCAGAAGAATGGCCACTCAAACTACGGCCACTCGTCAATAGCAGCGAACGGCGGGTGTGGATTTGGCTATCAAAGGTCATGTTCGACCAACAGCTTTTGGTGAAACTACCGGTGACGCGCTTCACGAGTCCCACCGTCACAGAAGAAGCCACCCACTGGTACCCACTGCTCAATGGTGTTTATTGCACATTTACGGTGTGCGCCATGGATGGGCGGGTCATTGCATGTGTTGATGTGCAAGGCCCCAGCGGGCGGTCCATGGCGAACCAGGCCCTTAAAAATTCCCTGCTGTCGCAGTGCGGTATTCGCTATTGGGTGGTTGATCCTTCCAACCTCCCGCACCTTAGCCAAATTCGGACAGCGCTATTGGGTGAACCCGCCATGAAGGGCAGTGATCGTGATCTTCTGGAAACACGCTTCAAGGATGTGCGTGAAAACCTGCAGGCCGCAGTGACTCGCCAAAGAAACCACAAAAGCGGCCCCATGGAACGGCCCGACGCCGAAATTCACACCGGCGCGGATTTTCCTGAAAGTCGCCTGCCGTCCGGTTGGGAGCAAAACTCATTTCTGACGCCACTGGACAGCCGCTCGGCCGCTTTAGGAAAATAAACCGCTGCAAAGCGACCACTGGCGTGTTCGCTATGTCGATTCACTTGTTCTTTAACTTCCCGCGAGGAATCACTGCCGTAGTCACCGCCGCACGAATTGGCTCACCTGAAATGGGTTTGGGCGGCGAGGTGTCTTTTTTTGGCTTTTTACTTTCTTTATTGGTTTTTTGCTGACCTTTGGCCATGGTGACCTCCGTTGTAAAAGTGGATATGGAATGCACACTTTACACGATACATTCCTGTGGAATTGAGCTTTACCCAAGAAAAAAGCCGCCAACGGGTTAGCGTTGGCGGCCTTCAAGAGAGGTGGTGGCGGAAGCGGGAACCGAACCCGCGTCCGCATATCGAGACAAATGGTAACACGTGCCCGCAAAGGGCATGAAATCGAGAGTTTGGCCGCTTCCCCCTGAAGAGCGTTTTGCATTTCGTCCGCTGCGTATTCGGATGGCGACTGCTCGGCCAGTAGGTTTGTCAAACATCAGTTCGATTCCGCGATTCGCAATCGAACCCGCGTCCGCAATCCATCATTGCGCCGGGGCCGCTGTCGTCGTGGCCCCAACTTTCATGGCGAGCGCACTTGGCATCGTGGTTCACCTAATTCTACTCAACCACAAAATCATCATCAAATTGCTACAGACTTAAATGCAATATGCGACGCTTGACGTTGTGTATTGAGTCGTATAAACTCTGCTAAACAATACCGATAGACCATTAGAGCCATAGCAAATGTCCAGCGACCAACTTTCAGTAATGACCCAATCGCAACGCGACCGCCTCGCGTTCCTTGAGTTGCGCCTGCGTTTCGTCGGGGAATTTCGCCGCCAGGACTTGGTGGAACGGTTCGGCATTCAGGCGGCAGCGGCAACCCGCGACATTGGCCAATACAAAGAGCTCGGCCCGCGCAATCTTGACTACGACACCAAGCGCAAGGTTTACGTGCGCGCCGATTGGTTCCGCCCTGTGTTCGACTTTGCTGCAAGTCGCGTCCTCACATGGCTGTCGCAGGGATTTGGTGATGGCGAGCCGATGCGCGTCCGCCAGTTGGTGGCGTGTGAGGGTTCGGAGCTGTCGACCAATCTAGATCTCGAAATGCTGTCAGTACTGACTCGTGCCATTCACAAGAAAGCAGCGGTCGAGATTTCGTATCGCGCACTGTCCAGCGGGTTAACTACCCGGGAGATCGTCCCGTTCGCCTTGGCCGACAACGGTCAGCGCTGGCACGTTCGCGCTTTCGACCGCCGCAGCGGTGACTTCCGCGATTTCGTACTGACTCGAATTGCTGACGCGAGATCGGTTGCCGGTGTCGTGCAAGAGCACGAGACCTCCGATCAAGACATTCAGTGGAACCGGATCGCTGAGATTGAACTGGTTCCTCACCCGGCCAACGTTCAGCACCCCGACACCATTGAAGCCGAGTACGGCATGGAAAACGGCGCGCTACGGATGCGCGTGCGCGCGGCAATGGCCGGATATCTGATGCGTCGCTGGAACGTGGATTGCACCGAAGACCACAGTCTCAAGGGTGCCGAATACCACCTCTGGCTGCGCAATCGCCAAGCGCTTTATGGCGTGACCAACCTCGTGCTTGCACCCGGGTACGAGGTTTAGGAGAAGGCTTACAAATGCTAAAACTAGAAGACATCAAGAAAAACGCAGCAATCTCCGGTATCGAGCCCGGGCATGTTGTGCGCATCGTCACCACGGAACCCGTTGGCGACAACGCCCTCACCGTCTACTACAAGACGGCGGACGGCAAGCTTCTGGAACGGATGCTGTTCCGCAGCGACGAGGTGAAGTTGTCACTAGCCGAAGCTGGACGCCCCTGGGCGTTTGATGCGCCGGGCGAAGAATTCAAACTGGCGGTAGAAGCCTACCGGATCAATCTGGCCCACCTGTTCGATCCGATGATGGCCGTACACACATCCAACGTGGAGCCACTGCCGCATCAAATTACTGCCGTGTATGAATCGATGCTGCCACGCCAGCCACTGCGTTATGTGCTGGCGGATGACCCGGGCGCGGGCAAAACCATCATGGCCGGGTTGTTCATCCGCGAGTTGCTGATGCGCGCCGATGCCAAGCGCATTCTGATTGTTGCGCCGGGCAGCCTTGTCGAACAGTGGCAAGACGAAATGTTCGAGAAGTTCGGCCTATCCTTTACGCTGTTTTCGCGCGAGCAGGTTGAGCAGTCACGCGGTGGCAACCCTTTTGACGATATCGACCTGATGGTCGCTCGGATTGATCAGCTCTCCCGTAACGAAGACCTCCAGGAAAAGCTGCGACTTTCCCATTGGGATCTGATCGTCGTCGATGAAGCGCACAAACTGTCGGCCAGTTACTTCGGCAATAAGGTCAACAAGACCAAGCGCTTTCAACTGGGCGAACTGCTGGGTTCGATCACGCGCCACTTCCTGCTGATGACCGCCACGCCGCACAACGGCAAGGAAGAGGACTTCCAGTTGTTCATGTCCTTGCTGGACTCTGACCGCTTCTATGGCAAGTTCCGCGACGGTGCGCACAAAGTCGACGTCACCGACTTGATGCGACGCACAGTCAAGGAAGAGATGCTGCGCTTCGATGGCACCAAACTATTTCCTGACCGCCGCGCCATCACCGCCAACTACAAACTCTCTGATCCGGAAGCTGCGCTGTACGCAGCGGTCACCGACTACGTCAAAGAGGAAATGAACCGGGCCGATCAACTGGACGGCCAGCGCAAAGGTAACGTCGGCTTCGCCCTGACATCCCTGCAACGTCGACTCGCATCGAGCCCCGAAGCGATTTACCAATCTCTCAAACGTCGGTGCAACAAACTCAAACGCCGCGTCGAAGATGAAAAGCTGCGCAACCGAGGTCAAACGCTGGCTGAAACGCTCAACGTCAATGGCGCTCCAGAGGATATTTGGGAGTCTGCCGATGCCATGTCTCCCGACGACTATGAAAATTTTGAAGAGGCCGTGGTCGATCAAGCGACCGCCGCGCAAACGATTCAGGAGCTTGAGGCCGAAATCATCATCCTTGACGCCCTTGAGGAGCAGGCAAAGCAGGTTGTCCATTCCGGCCAAGACCGCAAGTGGGACGAACTGTCCAACCTGCTGCAGTCGCCGACCATGCGCGAGGAAAGTGGCCGCCAGCGCAAGCTGATCATCTTCACCGAGCATCGCGACACCCTGAATTACCTCGCAATCAAGATTCGCGGCCTGATCGGCAACGAGGAAGCCGTAACGATGATTCACGGCGGCGTCAAACGCGAAGAGCGCCGGAAGGTTCAGGAGCTGTTCCGCAATGATCCGGCAACGCGCGTCCTGCTGGCTACCGATGCGGCGGGTGAAGGTGTGAACCTCCAAAACGCCAACCTGATGGTCAATTACGACCTGCCCTGGAACCCCAACCGCCTGGAGCAGCGCTTCGGCCGTATCCACCGGATTGGCCAGACCGAGGTCTGCCACCTGTGGAATATGGTCGCCGCTGAAACCCGCGAGGGCGACGTATTCCAGCGCCTGTTCGAGAAACTGGAAGTCGAACGCGAAGCATTGGGTGGTCGTGTGTTCGACATCCTCGGCGAAGTGTTTGAGGACAAGAGCCTCAAAGATCTGCTGATCGAAGCGATCCGCTACGGTGAAGACCCCGAAGTCCGCTCGCGCCTGCTGCGCAAGATTGAAGGTGCGCTCGACACTGTCCACCTTGAAAACATCATCAAGCGCAATGCCCTTTGCGAAGAGGTGATGAGTACAGAGCGCCTGTTTGCCGTCAAGGAGGAAATGGAAAAGGCCGAGGCTCGCAAGCTGCAGCCTTATTTCATCCGCTCCTTCTTCAATCAGGCCTTCCAGCAACTCGGCGGTGAACTGCGCCCGCGCGAGCAAGGCCGCTACGAGATCACCCACGTTCCGGCCAATATCCGGGAACGCGACCGGCAAATCACCGGGCGTGACCGCCGCAACGCCGACACGGTACTGCGCCGCTACGAACGGGTTTGCTTCGAGAAGCAATTCGTCCGACTGATCGAGCGTGTCGGTGCGCCGATGGCCAGCCTGATGCATCCCGGCCACCCGCTGATGCAATCGGTGACCGACCTCGTGCTGGAGCAGCATCGCAACAAACTCAAGCAAGGCGCTGTTCTGGTCGACCCCAGCGATATGGGCATCACGCCCAAGGTAATGTTCATCATCGACCACTCGGTGCGAGAAGGCGCAGATCCCGCCCACGTCGTTTCTCGCCGAATGCAGTTTGTTGAGATCGACCCGCAGGGCAACACCATCAATGCTGGCTGGGCCCCTCACTTGGATATGGAATCCATAAGCAAGGCCGATCTGGCACTGATTCAGGATGTGTTCGCCGCGCCGTGGCTCAACGGCACAGACGCGCAAAACCTCGAGCAGGTTGCGCTGGCGCACGCCTCCACCCATCTGGTGCCCGAGCACTTTGACGAGGTACGCAATCGCCGCGAGAAAAATGTCGACAAAACCCTAGCGGCCGTCCACGAGCGCTTGGTCAAGGAAATCAACTACTGGTCGGATCGCTACATCAAGTTGCAGGACGATATTGCGTCAGGCAAGGACGTGCGCCTGACGCTCGAAAACGTCCGCCGCACCATTGACGACCTGACGGCCCGCCGCGAGTCGCGCGAAAAAGAACTGCTGGCCATGCGCCACGTTATTTCGGCAACGCCCGTAGTTGCAGGTGGAGCCTTGGTGATTCCTGCAGGCCTGCTGGCCCAGCGCACAGGCCAACCCGGCTGGACGGCAGACGCCGACGCACGAGCCCGCGTCGAGTGGGCAGCCATGAACGCCGTGATGGCTGCCGAGCGTGCCCTTGGCCATGAGGTCATCGATGTGTCGGCGCAAAAGTGCGGATGGGATGTGACCAGCTTGCCAAGAGCGATAGACGGCAAGCTGCCGCCATCGCGCCACATCGAGGTCAAGGGCCGTGTCAAAGGGAGCAGCACGGTCACAGTTACCCGCAACGAAATCCTCTACGGGCTGAACCAGCAGGACAAATTCATTCTGGCCATCGTCATGGTGGACGGCGAACAGCACGACGGGCCGTTTTATGTGACCAAGCCTTTCACGCAAGAGCCGGATTGGGCGGTCACCAGTATTAACCTCGATCTTGATCAACTGCTCGCACGCGCAGAACAGCCGAAATAAGGAAAACAAAAAATGACCACCATTAAAACACCCAAAAAACTTATTGAAGTGGCTCTGCCGCTAGATGCGATCAACGTTGCAGCAGTCCGTGAAAAATCAATCCGCCACGGCCACCCGAGCACGCTTCATCTGTGGTGGGCGCGTCGCCCGCTAGCTGCTGCCCGTGCAGTCATCTTCGCCCAAATGGTAAATGATCCGGGCTATGAACGAGAACTCGGCCGAGGTGTGAACAAAGAGCGAGCAAAGATTGAGCGTGAGCGGCTTTTCGAAATCATGCGTCGGTTAGTTGAGTGGGAAAACACCAACGATGCTTCTGTCATTGCGGAGGCAAGGGCTGAGATCATGAACAGTTGGCGTGAAACCTGCGAATTGAATCGTAGTCACCCTCGCGCTAGTGAAATATTTAATCCTGACGTACTACCAGGATTCCATGACCCTTTTGCGGGTGGCGGCGCGATTCCACTAGAAGCACAGAGGCTAGGCCTTCGCAGTCATGCAACGGATCTGAATCCAGTAGCTGTTGTTATAAATAAAGCCATGATCGAAATGCCCGCATTGTTTGCGGGGATGGCACCCATCGGCCCTTTGCATAAAAGCGATCAGCAAGTTAGTTTGACTATTGACTGGAGCGGCGCTCGAGGCCTCGCAGAGGATGTAAGACGCTATGGACTCTGGATGCGAGATGAGGCATTCAGACGTATCGGACATTTATACCCCAAAGTAGAAGTGCCAGAGAATTTGGGTGGAGGCGACGCAACGGTTATCGCATGGATTTGGGCTCGAACCGTAAAGAGTCCCAATCCCGCTTTTTCTCATGTCGAAGTTCCACTAATCTCGACCTATATTCTTTCTAGCAAGGCTGGTCGGGAAGCCTATGTTAGGCCCGTAGTTTCTGGCGATAGTTACAGCTTCGAAGTCGTACTTGGCATTGCGACCGATGAGGCTAGGGCTGGAACTAAGTCGGGTGGGCGCGGAGCGAATTTCATTTGTATCGTTTCTGGCACACCAATTAGTGGCGACTACATCAAGGCGGAGGGTGTTGCTGGTCGAATGGGTTCTAGGCTTTTGGCTGTAGTAGCTGACGGACCGCGAGGCAGGTTGTTTCTGGCGCCTTCAGTGGAAATGGAAACAGTTGCAAGGTCAGCTGTTCCACAATGGAAACCGGGTGGAGAGGTTCCTGCTCGCCTAACTGGTGGGACTTGCGTTCCATATGGGATGAAGGAGTGGGGGGATCTATTCACTTCGCGTCAACTTGTAGCGCTCAATACATTCGTCGATGTAGTTCAAGAAGCACGAACCAAAATCCGAGCTGATGCTATCCAGGGCGGTCGTATCGATGACGGCAAATGCCTGAACGATGGAGGAAGTGGAGCGACTGCTTATGCAGATGCAATTTCTGTTTATCTGGCTTTTCTTATAGATCAAGTTGCTAATCATTCATCTACGATTTGTGGATGGAACCATCCAAACACGCAACTACGAAGTGTTTTCTCCAGACAAGCACTTCCGATGACTTGGGATTTTGCGGAAACCAATGTTTTCTCAACATCATCGGGTAGCTTCAATAATCTCTTTGAGCGACAAATCAAAGGCTTTGAAGCACTTGGTCAAAAGCCGCCAGGTGTAGTAATGCAGGCGGATGCGCGGAGTCAGACTGTTTCAGCGGATAAAGTAATTTCGACAGACCCTCCGTACTACGACAACATCGCATACGCTGATTTGTCAGACTTTTTCTATGTTTGGTTAAGAAGAAGTCTTAGGACTGTATTTCCAGAAATATTCAGTTCTATGGTGGTGCCAAAGGCAGAGGAGCTTGTTGCCACCGCATATCGGCATGGAGGCAAAGACTCTGCGGAAAAGTTCTTCCTTGAAGGAATGACTGACGCCATGGGAAAGCTGGCGGCGCAGGCACATCCCGCGTTTCCCGTCACTATTTATTACGCATTCAAACAATCGGATTCAACCGATGTTGTAGGTACAAACAGCACTGGATGGGAAACATTTCTTGAAGCTGTGCTGCGCGCTGGATTTGTATTGACTGGCACGTGGCCGATGCGCACAGAAAAGGAAGGTCGCTCTATTGGCAACGGTGCGAACGCCCTCGCTTCGAGCATCATCCTTGTTTGTCGAAAACGTGCAGAAGACGCCCCAACTGTAGGACGTCGAGAATTCCTTCGGGAACTTAACTCGATTTTGCCCGATGCGCTATTGGATATGACGCGTGGAGGTGTCAATTCACCGGTTGCTCCTGTTGACTTGAGTCAAGCCATTATTGGCCCCGGCATGGCCATTTTTAGTCAATACGCTGCAGTTCTTGAAGCTGACGGTAAACCGATGAACGTTCGCACAGCGCTTCAACTCATCAATCGTTTTTTCGCCGAAGATGATTTCGATCACGCCACCCAGTTTTGTCTGCATTGGTTCGAAGGTCAAGGATGGGCAGAGGGAAAGTTTGGCGAGGCCGATGTGCTTGCCCGCGCGAAAGGTACGAGTGTTGCTGGCCTTCAAGATTCCGGTGTCGTAGAAAGTGGCGCGGGCAAGCTGCGGTTGTTGCGGTGGGCGGAACTGCCAAAGGATTGGTCACCTGAGGGCGACAATCGCACGCCCGTGTGGGAGGCCCTGCACCAACTAATCCGAGCGTTGAATCAGGATGGCGAGTCTGCTGCGGGCGCACTGCTGGCGCGCATGCCAGCTCGTGCCGAACCGATGCGTGCTCTGGCCTATCGCCTCTACACCCTTTGCGAACGCAAGGGCTGGGCAGAGGAAGCGCGCGCCTACAACGAGTTGGTCACCGCGTGGTCGAGCATTGAGCAAGCGTCTGCGGATGCAGGCATCCTTGGTTCGCAAACAAAACTGGATATTTGATTGGGGAGATGAAGATGACTCTAAAACCTTGGCGTGAAATCGCCGTCCCGCATGAAGATGTCCTGAAGGGCACATTCCAGCAAGCCGAGTTCGCAGCGGATTTGTCGCGCGTCCACGACGGCACGGCGACGCCGGAATACCAGAACCCTGCACTGTTCTTCCAGCGTACATTTATCACCGAAGGCATGCGCTTGCTGCTCGATTCCGTGGTGAAGCGATTGTCCGGCAAGGGTGGCGATCCGGTCATTCAGTTGCAAACCGCATTCGGCGGCGGCAAGACCCACACGATGTTGGCGGTTTACCACCTTGCCAAAGGCGAAGCGCAAGCCAGTGACTTGCCGGGTGTGCCTGCCATTCTCGATGCGGCCGGGGTGACTGAAATGCCGCGCGCACGGATTGCAGTGCTCGATGGCATCAAGTCATCGCCTAACCAGCCATCGATTCGGCAGGATGGTGATACAAAACAAGCCATCCGCACCCTTTGGGGCGATCTGGCGTGGCAGTTGGGTAAGGCCGAGGGCTACGCCCTGGTGGCGGATGCGGATTCTTCAGGCACATCCCCCGGCAAGGCTGTGCTCGAAACACTGCTCAGTCGCTATGCGCCTTGCGTGATCCTGATCGACGAGTTGGTAGCCTACGTGCGCCAATTTGAAGAGGGCAAGACACTGACCGGCGGCAGCTTCGATTCCAACTTGAGCTTTGTACAGGCACTGACCGAAGCACTGAAAGCCGTGCCTACCGCTGTGTTGTTGGCTTCGTTGCCAGAGTCGGACAAGGAAGCAGGAAGCCAGCGCGGCGTAAAAGCACTGGCAGCGCTGGCGCACTACTTCGGGCGCATTCAGGCGTTGTGGAAACCGGTAGGTACCGAGGAGGCGTTCGAGATCGTCCGTCGTCGCCTGTTCAGCAGCATCAACGACAAACTGGCTGCCGAAACGGTTTGTCGTGCCTTTGCTGATTACTACACGGCCAACAGCGATGACTTCCCGCGCGAGACCCAAGAGAGCCGATATTTCGACCGATTGATGCACGCCTACCCGATCCATCCAGAGGTCTTTGACCGGCTGTATGAGGACTGGTCGTCGCTGGATAACTTCCAGCGTACCCGTGGTGTGCTGAAGTTGATGGCCAAGGTCATTCACCGGCTTTGGGACAAAAACGACAAAGACCCATTGATCATGCCGGGGAGCTTTCCGCTTGACGATGCAAATACCCGCAACGAGGTGATTTACTACCTGCCGCAGGGCTGGGACCCGGTGGTCGAACGCGATATCGATGGCGAGCGTGCCGAAACCACCGAGATTGAAAATAAAGATACGCGCCTTGGTAGTGTGCAGGCCTGCCGCCGCTCAGCGCGGGCCGTATTTCTTGGTAGTGCGCCCACCACGGCAAACCAGATGGTGCGCGGCCTCGAACTGGAGAGGATTGTTCTGGGCGTGGCACAGCCGGGCCAGCAGGTCGGCATTTACAAGGACGCGCTGCGTCGCTTGAGCGACCGCCTCCACTACCTGAACAGCGGTAATAACCGCTTCTGGTTCGATACCCGCCCGAACCTGCGCCGCGAAATGGAAGAGCGCAAGCGCCGCTTCCAGGACAAGGAAGACGTGTTCCCGGCCATCCGTGATCGTGTGCAGAAGAGTTTTGCCACCGGCGTGTTTGGCGGCATCCACGTTTTCACGGCCAGCGGCGACGTTCCTGATGATTGGCAGCTACGGCTCGTTGTGCTGCCGCCCGACGCTGCGTTTAGCCGCAGTGGCCAGAGCCTTGCCATCGAGCGTGCGACTGAGATTTTGAAGGCACGTGGCGATCAGCCGCGTTTCAAGCAGAACCGGTTGATCTTTCTTGCCGCCGACTACGACAGCGTGAGCCGTCTGAAGGATCAGGTGCGGTCAACATTGGCGTGGCAATCAATCGTCATCGACATCAAGGAGATGAAGCTCAATCTCGATCAGTTCCAGTCCCGACAGGCCAGCAAGAGCTTTGAGGATGCGAACGATGCCCTGCGCCGCATGATCCGTGAAACCTACAAGTGGATGGTTGCGCCAATGCAGGAGGCCCGTCCCGGCAAGGGGCTGTCCGAAATTCAGTGGGAGCACTTCCAGGTCAATCCGGGCGCGCAGAACCTGTCGCAGGAGATTGAGCGCGTATTGAAGGAAAACGAACTCCTGATCACCGAGTGGGCACCCGTCCACTTGACCAAGGTGCTGAAAGACTGGTTCTGGAAGGACGACAGCAAAGACACCAGCGCACTCAACGTGTGGCAGCAAAGTTGCCAGCAGCTCTATCTGCCCCGTATCAAGGACGACACGGCGTTTCAACACACGATGGCGGTTGGTGCAGAAAGCCGGGATTTCTTCGGTTTCGCCCAAGGCAAGGAAGATGGTCGCTATGTTGGGTTCAGTTTCGGCAAACGCACGTCGTTGTTCCTAGACTCGTCGCTGCTGCTGATCGAGCCGGTCGCTGCTGCCGGATACGCCGAGGCACAAAAGGCGGCTGATGACGCCGCGCGGCCGACACCGGTCTATCCAACTGCCAGCGACACAGGCGACAAGCCGCAGCGTGCCGAGGATTCGGGCAAGCCGCCAATCTATCCCTCCGGCGATGCTGCGGCTCCACAGCCAGCAAAGAAGCAGTTCTACGCCAGCATCGAACTCGATGCGATCCAGGCCAAGAAACAGTTCGCCGATTTGGTTGATGAGGTCGTGCTGCAGTTCACATCGCGACCGGGCGTGAAGGTCAAGATCGCCATCGAAATTCAGGCTGAATCCGCTATTGGATTCGACGACGGCATGCAGCGTGCGGTGAAGGAGAATTGCAATGTATTGCGGTTCAAGAACGCGGAGTTCGAATAATAGATGAGCAGAATGGAGGCGATGTGGCTATGGAATCTACCAAAATAAAAATGTATCCCCACGAAAATCTTTTACGTGACTGGGCAAAGCCGCCGACCACAACAGAAGATCAACGTTGTTCGAACGCTGAGAATGTCGTTCGGAATGCCATCAACGCCTTTCCCGGGTTAAAAAATCATGACATCGAAGTATTTACTCAGGGGTCGTATCGAAATGGTACCAATGTTCGAAAAGAGAGTGATGTAGATATTTGCGTTTGCTGTAAAGATGTATTTTTCAGCGAATTGCCGTCGGACATGTCTTGGTCTAATGCCGGTATCGTAGATGCTGACTATACGTATATTCAGTTTAAGGACGATGTAGGAAAAGCGCTTAGGAATTATCTTGGTGACCAAGCCGTAAAAAGAGGAAAAAAAGCATTCGATCTGCATGAAAACACATACCGCGTCGATGCTGACGTAGTGCCAGCATTTGAGCATCGTCGTTACTACGTACAAAATGGGCAATTGGCTTGGCTATCGGGAACAGAATTACATCCGGATGATGGTGGTCGAATTATTAACTGGCCTCATCATAATTACGAAAATGGCACGGAAAAAAATCGACTAGCGAATACTCGATTTAAAAAGCTTGTGCGCGTTCTGAAAAATCTTCGGAATGTGATGGCTGATCACGGGATAGACGCGGCAGAACCTATACCGTCTTATCTCATAGAATGTTTGGTTTGGAATGTCCCGAATGATTTGTTCGGCAATGCCGAGTACGTTGATGATTTGCGTTCCGTTCTAATCCATTTGTATGAATATACAAAAGCCGATACAACATGCTTCGAATGGGGTGAAGTCAACGAATTGAAATACTTATTCCGGACTACGCAGCCATGGACGCGGGAAGTTGTAAATCAGTTCGTAATTTCGGCATGGAACTACGCTGAATTGGGAGGGTGAGGTCATGCCAAACAGACTGCAAATTTCTATTTTCTTGTTTGTGGCTGCCGCTATCTGGGCGAGCTTATTGGTTATTGAGGGAGTTGCAGTTCAGTCGACATGGGCGCGGCCATTTTCAACAGTTGTCGGCGTTCTAGTGCTTCTGCTATTGGCATTTGACCTTTGGCTTTGGAAGATTCCTTTGCTACAAGGCTGGTTTGTTTATCGTCCAAATATTCGTGGAACTTGGAGAATCCAATTGCAGAGCAACTGGATTGATCCAAAGACAAATCAAGGCATTCCTTCCATTGCTGCTTTTTTAGTGATTCGACAGACATTTTCAATGTTGAGTATGCGGCTACATACACCTGAATCGTCTTCCGAGTTACTCGGTGCTGAGATTACTAAAGCGTCTGATAGCACTTTTCGCGTCTTGGGCATTTATAGAAACGAGCCGCGTTTATCGGTTCGGGATAGGAGCTCGATTCATTATGGCGGGCTCGTTCTCGATATTACTGACGGCCAAGCGCTTGCTCTGTCTGGGCACTATTGGACGGACAGGAATACTTGCGGAGAAATCAGATCCATAGAAAGAAAACCGCAGATCTCAGGCAGTTATGAGGATGCGAATCGATTATTCTCGATATCGTAAGGCTTCTGCATTTCGACGGGAGACAAGACCAGGTAGTCGTCGCCCTGCTGCCCAAACCCATTTCAAAAGCTCATCAGGTACTTCTTCGTGGGCACACCGATTTATTTGCTTCCGTAGCGTGGACCGTTGTAATGCTCCGGCCCCGAGGTTGAACGTAAACGATACCAATGCGTCGAACTGGCCGTCGGTCAGCGGCACACGGATCAGGCGCACAACCGCTGCTTCCGCAATCTGTGCGTCCAGGCGCAGGAGTTCGACGCCCTCTTCCTCAGAGATTCCATCCGAAAATCGAGCACGTTCCTTTGGCAAGACGACGTGACCGTATCCGATTGTCGGATAGCCCGCAGGGCAAATGTAGATCGTCGGACTGAAACCCTCGAAGCGTTTGATAAGGCACAGTCCGACGTCAGTGATGTGCCGCATCTCAGCCATCCCGGCGCATCTTGGCGATCTGGCGGCTACCGAACCAGAACGACATCACGGCGGCGAACAGTGCCTGCGTTTCTTCATCCCACACCAGCCGGAGGGCGTCCAGCAATTGGACACCCTGGCCTCCGATCAGCGACGTCAGTGTGGCGATCTTGATCACGGCGAACACCGCGAAGAAAGCGTAGGTAATGACCGGGCGTACCGAGGCTTGCAGGCCTTCAACCCACGCGATGCCAGTCGGGCGGTTGGCGTAGTTGTAGAGCGCCTGCGACTCGGCAACATCCGCTCCGATCTGGATTTCCTCCAGCCGTTGGGTGTGGCCGAGCTTCTGCATTTCCATCTGGCGGTCGAGGATGGAGAGTTCGTGGTCGCGATCCTTGCCCTCGCGCCAGAGTTTCAGAAATTCCGGGAAGGCGGAACCAAGGAAGCCAAGCAGGGAACCGAGCAGGGTCAACATGATCAATTCCCCCCGCCGAAAACTTTGAGCTTGATGAGCGCGCCCGCGACCAGCGCCAGCACAAAGCCGGTGGTGATCATCTTAACTACCGTTTGCCACGCAGTGTGCTTCGCGGTATTAAAGGCTTCCAGCAGGCCGCGCAGCTCACGGATGTCGTTGGCAGCATCTTCGCCATCGAGACCGACGTCCGCCAGTGCCGCACGCGCGCCGCGTTCAGCGACGCGCTCCAGCAGTTCTTCGAATTCATCCTTGGGCATGGTCACCATGCCGTCGCTGATTGTTGGTGGTTGAGTCGGTGCGTTCATTTCGCGTTCTCCAGAAATGCGAAACCCGCCACGCGGGCGGGTCTCAGGGTTGGTAAAGGGGTTGATCAGATTTCGATTTCGACAGTCGGCAAAGTAGGTGCGTCGCCGGTCACTCTGCCGTCGCGCACAAACACGCGGTCGCCAACGGAGCCACTACCGGTCACGCGCAACAGGCCACCATCAAGCAGTTCCACAGTGACGGTGCCATCGGCGTGATGGGTGGCCACGGTGCCGAGCAGCAAAGGGGAATCCGGCAGCAAGTCCTCGAACTGCCGCCATAGATTGGGCATTTGGTTTCTCCTACAGGTAGTGACGTTCGACTTCGACGGTCTGGCGCACGGTCAGGCTTTCGCCCCAATCGGCAGCGATGCTGGTGGCACGCACCAGACCTCGCCAGTTGGTCGCGCCTTCGCCGACAGCGATCAGCAGCCCGGGATCGAGCAGCCCTACCGAATTCAGCATCGGCAGCTCCAGCGTGACCACGGCCTGCTTGCCGGTGTCGGCCAGGATCGCGCGGCCTCGCTCGCGTGCAGCGTCCGCGTGGGTGATCAGACCGTCAACCACCATCGGCGCGACGGCGTCGCCTGCCGTGCCGGATCGGATGACGTGGCCGGTAATGCCCTGGCGTTCACCCGACACATACACCGCGTTAAAGGAAGGCTTCTCCTGCCAGCGCAGGTTCAGCGTCTTGACGATATCGATGGGCAACGACCGATCCGGTGGCAACGTCGCCCAGTTCCACGGCAATTCCGGATAGCGCGACTTGGCCACCAGTGTCTTGAGCCGGGTGTGTGCGTTGAGGTAACCGCCAACCGACTCAGCGATGTGACCGACGACGCCCATCGGGCTCAGGGACTGGTAGTTCCAACTGCCCTCGGGCACCAGCCAGTCCGGCAAGCGCCAGTCGAGGTTGAAACCGGTCACCAGTCCCGGCCGCGTGAGTTCCTGCTCGGCCAGTTGCCGCGCCGTGAAGGGCGATGTGGGTACGAACGAGCGCTTGGGAGCGTAGGGCTCGGCCAGATACGCCGCCAGCGACCGCCCTCGGATGCCAAGGCTCGACTGACCAAACTCGCGCCGCACGTCGAAGCCCTCAACCAGCATTACCCACGTCACGCCGTTGATGGTGATCTCGATCTCCACCGGCCCTGACGAGGTTGGCTCAATTAATTCCAGCGCAGAGTACGGCAGGTTGGCCGAGAATCCCCATGCCCACGAATCGGTGTCGATGCCGATCTGGATGCTTTTGACCGGGATGGGTTCGCGGCCCGGGAGCCGCACGACATTGACGGAGTTGCTCACGAAGTAGACCTTGAGAATGGGGACGCTGAAGCTTCCGCTCGGGCACGGGTGCGCGCCAAAGTCGAGCAGCAACAGCGGTCGCCACGCGACGCCAGCTCGGGTCGCGCGGCAGATGAAATCGAGATTAGGGTGGTACTTTGGCTGCGGTGGTTCGACGGGCGGATCGACCGGCAGGTGCGACTCGCCGAAACGCGGCTGGCGACCGATCTCCCACGGCAAACCCCAGCGTTTTGATTGCCAGATGCCGTGCGCGAATCCGAACTGCCAGCGCTTCGATAAAGCCACTGCCTTTTGCCACGGCTGCAACTGATGGCTAGGGAATGGCACCAGCCAAACAAACGGGCTGACCACAGCATCGGCAAATGCTTCGCCCTCACCCCAGTGCAAACCGAGTAGATCGTGCTTCGGCCACAACGGATCGAAGCGCTCTGTCGTCGCTTCAGCGATCTGCTCCGTGTTGTTCCAATGCGCGCGACTGGCGTCGCGGCTGCGGACGTTCTCGCCGCTGCTTGATGCCAACGACGCGGTGGACTGCTGGCCGTGATCCCACGCAAGCGCAGTCGCACCTCGGTCGTGTCCAGTGTCACCCCAACCATCCTGCGTCGCCCTGGCTTGCCAGTCGGAGCGCTGCCAGTTGATCCTGCCACCGGCCTCGAGCGTGCGGTTCACGAGGTTGTTGTACGCCGCCCGAATATGGACGGTCGGCGGCGGCAACTGAATGCGGATCGTGGCGCTTGTGGCCTCGGGTGCCTCGCCGTTCTCCTGCTGCAATCCGAAGTTGAGATTGGTCGATCCACCGGCGGGAGGCGTCCATGCACCTTTGAAGTCCAGATCCAGGCCCACGGTTCATCACTCGCTGATTTCGGCTAATTGCACGTTGACCGCGCCACCTGCGAACAGGGCGAGCTTGGACAGTTCCACTTCTGCGCCACTGTCAGTCAGTCCGACATCCAGATCGGCAGCCCAGCGTTCGTCGCCGTCAAGCAGTCGCGCCCACGCTGCAGTGCCAGATCGGCGGCACAGCGCCTCGCCAATGGATGCGAAGGTCAGTTTCCCTGCGTCCAGACTCCACGTTGAGGGTTTCGGCAACCGAATTTCGACCAGCAGAATCTGCTCGGTAAGCAGTTCGCCAATGGCTGGTCGCGGGGCCGAGTAGATTCGCAATAGTCCGCCGGCAGCAGCCGAATCCAGTGCATTTCCAATCACTGCCAGCCGACTGTTTCTGATCGGCACAGACAAAGTGATCATGGGTAGACCGTTGGCTCAGGCTTGACCCAATCGGCGATCACTGCGTTGAACTGACGCACGTAATCGTGAGCGAGCACAAAGTATTCGCGCGACGGGTCGAGAAAGTCGAAGCGGTACTGACCGTCCTTGCGCGACCACGCCTCGGCGACCAGCAGGCCCGTCAGCACATCGAACAAGCGCACCTTGCGCGCAGCGGGTGTGCCCTCGATGCTGACCTTGCCGGTGATAGCGCCGTTTCCCCAAAAGTCGCGTGGGCGCGAGCTTGGCATTTCACCGTGACGGGTCGGCGACACACCCTCGTGGCAGAACGACGCGTTGCGGGTGAGGCTGTCCAGCACCTGCGACGTCGACGGCCCTGAAATGCTCCCCGGTGCGCAGTGCGCCTCGTTGTGCAGGACGTGGCGCGAGGGCGCACCTGCGACTGCGCCGGGTGCTGTTCTGCTGAATGTGCCGACAAATTTCGGGATCTCGCCAGCCATCGCTTTAGTCCCACGGCCCGGTCAGATCGAAGGCCATCCTTGCGCCACCACTGCTCTGCGAGCCGTTCACCACCAAGAGTTCACGCTGCGTCCCGTCGATGACGAAGCCCTGGTACTTCCACGGCTCCGGTGCGGGAATGGATTGCAGCGGGCACAGCAGGCCAGGCAGACGGCCGCGCAGCGACGGGCCGGTCTGTTCCTGAATCATCAGCGGCATCACGTAAATGCCGTTGTCGGCAGGGTTCGGATAAGGGATGCCCGTCCAACCCAGCCCGGTGCCGCCGTTGGCTGCCGGTGCGCTGACCCACTGCGCATTGATGCGTCCACCCAATTGCGAGTAGCCGCGCGCAAGCCAGATGCCGGTGTTGCCGACGGCGGTGCCAACCGAGTAGACGTAATCCGCTACTTCATTCGACGCCGGGTCGCCCCAGTTGTAAATGAGATCGTAGTAACCGGCGATCACCGTGCCGTAGGCGTCACCAGCCTTGAATGACGGGAAATCACCGAAGAAATATGGCACGTAGCGGTTCGGATAGCTCTCGCTCCAGTTCACCGCCAGCCAGAAGCGCTTGCTGTCGCCCACCAGCACCCAAGGACGCGCCGTGGCGCTCTCGTTGTGCGCCTTGCGCCACCATGTCTCGGACTTGCCCGTGCCGTTGTCGATGTCGTTCAGCACCTCCCACATCTGCGCAAGCGCGGTGCGTGCTCCCCGGCCATAGTTGGCGTCACCGGTCAGTGGTGTCTCATCAATGCGCAGGAACAGCCGATTGCCGGTCACGTCCTTGGCGCGGTAGACCGCTTTGTTCGCGCCGGAAAACGGCGACTCCCAATCGAGCGGCGCGACCTTGGCAGTGATTATGCCGGTCGCCGTTGTGGCCGGATCACCCGTCACGTCGAATTGGAAGCTGTTGGTGGTGACGTTCCGGATGCGCTTTTCGCCGTTGTAGGCTGTCTCGTTCGCGCTGGCAATCAGCACAGTGTCGCTGTCGCGGAAACCGTGACCGGCGTCTGCCGTGGCGGTCGCCACGTTCCCGACGCGCGTGATGCTGGTCAGTGTGCGCAGATTGAAGCCGTTGAGCAGGCACGCGTTGAGTACTGCGATCAGCGATCCGGCTTGTCCGGTGATTTGCGGTGCGCCGTTCTGGTTGGATTGGTACCACTTGATGGTCATTGATTAGCTCCTGGGAGGTTGGTCAGCGGTCGATGTCGCCGCGAATCTGGATCTGAAAGGAATCGTTGGTCTGCGTCGCCGGGCCTTGCAGCACGGTACGGGCGACCCATACGGGGAAATTCGCTGCCGCCGTGTTGAAGCGCAGCACGTTGCCAGCGGCCCAGCCCGAACCCCAGCCTCCCGCCTTGAGCGTGAAGTACGGGGCGTGCGTCTCGGGGTTGGTCGGCGCGAGGTCGGCGGCGGTGTTACCGATGGCGATCTGTCCGACCGATTCGCCGATCACCCGGAACTCGTTGGTGTTGGTGAAGATCAGCGCCCAGCGTTCCTCGATGGCCCCGCGATTGCTCACCGCCAGCGGATAGACCGTCTCGTTGTACTGAGCGATGGTGTTGGCACCAAGCCGGGAATCTTTCCACTCGCCCGTCCACGTCTGCTGGGCGAACAGCGTGTGTGCGCGCGATTGCAGATCGCCGATGATCAGCGCCGACGACACGCGCGATTCCTGCGCCGGGTAGTCGTGCGTCAGTGGTCGGGTCAGGGTCAGGACACCGTTGATCTGGGTGTCGGAGATCAAGCCCATGTCTTCGACGCGATGCTCGGCGCGCAGCGGTTCGATGAATCCGGCGATGTTCAGCGGCGTCTTGAGCGTGACGATGCCTGCGTCAAGATCGACGGTGTAGCGGTCGGCGGGCACCAGCTTGCCTTCGACATCCAGCACGCGCAGCGACGACAGCCGCACGCGCCCAACGTCCAAGACATATCCTGCCGTGATGTTGTTCGGGAACGGCGTCGATGCAGTGTGATGCACAACGGCCACATCGCCCGGACGGTAGATCGGCACTTGTCCGTCAAGCGGCAGACGCACCGGGTCGAGGCCCAGCACATCGGCGGACAGCGGCAGATAGGTGTAGGCCACCGCATTGAAACGGATGGTGTCGGCCAACACTGGCTGCGGCTTGAAGATCTGCCCGTTATTGACCGCATCTGCGCTGTACCAGACTTGGGTTTCGTTGCCTTGGGCAGTCACGTAACGTCCGAAGCGCACGCGCACCACGCCGGTCTGATAGTCGACGTTGCCGATCATCCCGCTGGTGATGATCGTGCCGTCAGAATTCGCGGTTGCGGAAATCTGGCCACCTGTGAGCGGTGTCGCGCGAATTTGCAAACTACTCGGCCTCACCGGCGCGGCAGGTACACGGAAGGTGACCTCATCGACCGGCTGGCCACCGAGCTCGGTGAGCAGCGACAACATCGACACCGCGTTGGCCGAACCCGGCTGCCAGACAGTCAGCAGCGCGCGGCCGGAGGCGTAGTCGATGGTGCCTGCCTGCGTCCCTGCGCCGGTATTGGCGTTGATGTCGGTCACCAGATTGCCGAGCCGGTCGATGTAGACCTTGCTGCCCAGCGCGAAACGGATGCTGCCGGGCACGATGCGCTCGGCGTAGCGATCGGTCAGATCGAGTTCAAGCTGGCTGAGGGTGACAGTTTCAGTTGCGCTGTTGGGTGTGTCGACTGCGCGGTACCGCACTTTCACATAGCCCGATTCGTCATACGGCATCAGGGCGCCTGCCGGGATGTATTCCCAATGGTCGAACAGATAGCGGTAAGTCCGGGTGATGGTCGTACCTTGCGCCGTGACGGTGCGCGCTTCTCCGAGCAGCTTGTTGACATACACCGGCTTGGGGATCAGCACCGTTGCCTCGGGGCGAAAGGTGATCGCGCCTGTGACGTAGTCGATGGTGCCAGCCAGAGTACCGTCGAAGCTGCCACTTGCCGCATTGGGGCCGCTGGCTTGATCACGCACGATCTTGATCGGGTCGATGCGGCGGCCCGGTGCCGGGATGAACTCTACGGTGGTCGAATACTTGGCCTCGTAGTCCTCGATCAGCAGGTTGAATTCGAGCTCGACCGTGTTCGGCCGGATGTCGGTTTGCGGCAGCGTCACGCTGATGGTGCCGTCGCCGCCACGCAGCGGGTGCGGGAAGTTCACCTCCTGCGGCGGCCCCCACTCGTAGTCGATGGAAAACGACGCACCGCCTGCGGGCAGCGCGTTGGGGCGGAACACCAGTTCGCCGCGTGCGTAGCGCACCATGCCTACTGCGTCGCCGCTGATCAGGCCGTGCCCGTTGTCAACGGCCAGCCGGTTATTGCTGCCGTCCGTCCAAGAAATCAGCACCGATCCCGGCACAATGCCCGGATGCTCGACGGTATGGCGAACTGTCGGCGGCGTAACCGGCGCGGTCACGCGATTGAAATAGCTCGCGCCGGTACCCCAGGCGAACAGGATCGCCGTGCTGGCATCGGGCAGCGCGCCGGTGGTCAGGATGATTGACCCGGTCACATAGTCCAGCGTCGCTGCACCGAATGACGAGTCGGTGCCACGGATCGCACCGTCGCCCCGGTCGCGCAAGTCGTACCACTTGCCCTGCGCCATGAACGACACGATCAGTGCCCCCGGCTTGGGTGGTGGCGAGAGCGTGATGGTGTAGGCGTAGCCACGGTTCTCTTGCGAGATGGCAATCGCAGCCGTGTCCGCCACCCGGATCGGCGCACCTGCAGGCCGGAAGCTCACCTGAAACCCACCGGAGAACCCCGGCGTTCCATCCTTGAACGCGATCAGTCCTCGCGCGTAGTCCACGGTGCCGATTACGTTGGTGCCGGATTTCAGCTCGCCAGCGACATCGACAAACTCGTAGCCTGCGCCATTGATGCGCAAACTGCCGGGTACGCAGCCGTTACCCAGATACAGGTTCTTACCGCTGCTGACTTGCCCGGACGTGGTGTAGGTCAGTACGCCATTGCCGCTCTCCAGCAGGGGCACGGTCTGACCGGCAGCGGTCAGATCAACCAACGGCGTTTCCGACTGCGCCGACGGCACCAACTGGCCGAACAGGCTGGGCACCTGCACGCGCACGTCCCCGACTTGCGTGTCGATCACCGTCGGCGCGATGCCGTAGTACACGGCGGCATTGGCAATCACGGAGTCGCGCACGACCGCCTTGGTTGAGATGTCGTCGCGGCTCGATGGTGGCGGCCCTTCGAAGTCGTAGCGCAGCGGATCGGAGATTTCGCAGGTGGCCACTACGCCGGTGAATTTGATGGTGCCGCTGCCGTCGTTGACCGTGAATTCGCGTTCGACCGTCGTGATGCGCGTGATGCGCACGTACTGCTCGTACTCGGTCGGCTTGGTTTCGTCTTGCACCAGTACCAGCGCTTGCCCCACACGCGGCAGTGGGTCGGCGAGTTTGAGCAGCAGCGCGATGGCACGCTGACCGGTGAGCTGACGCTCCAGCAACTGGCCCGGCCACTTCACGCCACGCGCCAGATAGCGTTCGACCCGATCCTTGGCGGCGTCGCGCCGGTCAGTCCAGGACTTGGTCGTGAACAGTGTGACCGAGACCCGAGGGTCATCCGGTGCGTCGGCGATGATCGCGTGCGCCCCGTAGTACGAGTCGGTCGAATCGGTGAGCACGCCGACGTAGGACTTGCGCAGCGACACGCGACCATAGGTGCGGTCGAGTTCCGAGATGTCGGGGAACAGGTTGTTCGACTGCCCGTCGACGACGACGTGGCCGGTCATGCGGCCACCACCATCGGGCGTATCGAGCAAGCGTTCGGAGGCGAGCAGCTTCACGTCGCCGGAAAGAATAGGCATTCAGATCTCCATCAGTCGGAGGGTTAATCGGTAGAAATCGTTGTTGTGCCGCGCCGGGAAACCCGTCACCGGCTCGGCCTCGATGGCTGTCTCGTGATGGCGAAATGCCACGGTGAAGACGCGACCATCGGTGAGCGTCAGTTCGAACTGACGGCTCGGGAGGGTGGCCCAGCCATACAGCGTGTTCACTGTCTCGCGGGTGACCCATGCCATGTCGGCGCTGCCCACCAGCGTTAACGGTCGCCCCTTCTGGCGGGCGGCAGACTCGACCAGCAGCGCGCCGGTCAGCAGGTAGGAAACCGCCGCCACTGCTGGCGTCCACGCATGTTCGTCAGACCAAAGGAGGTCATCGGGCAGCGCCACAAGAGCGTTGTCCGCAAGGTTTTTCAATTGCATAAGGGATCACAAAGCCCGGCTCATTAGGAACGAGCCTTGGCTTCCTTCAAGAGTTCAAGCAGCCGCGACTCATCGCGGGCATCCACGGTGGCCACCACCTTGCGTTCACCTGACGCGAGTTCCACCCGGATCGTGCGGCTTGGGGCGGTTCCCTCTGTCGCCAAGGTAGGCGTTGGCATTCGCATTGATGCAGCGATGCTGTCCATCACGATGCTGCCGAGATCTGCGGTCGGTAGATTTTTGACGGCGCGTGATGCGCGCGCAGCCATTCCCGCCATTGGCCGCACGATGCCGCCCGTGGCGAAACCTTGCACTTTTTGCGCGAGCGCCTGCGCAGGTATCGACAGGTTGTTGATCGCTTCGAAGAAACCCGCGCCGTGACGGTCGACAGCCTGCTTGTTCACGACATATTCACCGGGGGTGAGCATCGCCGGGACACTGTCCGACTTGGCCACGCCACCACGCCGGTAGAACGCACCCTGGTTCTGCTCCATGTAATCGATCAGATCGCGCTCCAGGTCTTTACCCCAGAGCAGCGGCTGGGCCATCGCCTGCCGCCACGTCTGCTTCATCTGTTCCAGTTCCTGACGCTCGTTGCCTGTGAGGGTCTTGCGGTTGATGAATTTCTCGATGGCGTTGCGATCCTGTTGCGCTTGCTTGCCATAGCTGTCCATCGTTTTCGAGCGCATGTCGAGGCTGACCGAGGCACCGTAATTCCATTGCAACCACGAGGTGTAGTCGTTCATCCCTTGCAGACCAAGCTCGATCATCTTCTGCACTTCCACCGCTTCGCGGTTGCGCTTAGAGGCATTGCCATCGGCGCTGCCGAGTACCTTGTTTTTTCCGAAGGACAGCACCGCGCCACCGGTAGCGAATTTCGCCACGCCGTTCGCCAGTTTCGAGAGCGCACCGCTGCCGTACTTCTGCACCGCAGCCTTGCGCAGCACGAAGGCTCCGGCATCCAGCGTGCGTGGCACTGTATCGTTGTGCCCGGAGCCGGGCACCGATCCGCCATTCATTCGTGGGAACGCTGGTGCGACCGCTCCGCCGTCTGCAAATTTCCGCACGCCTGCACCGACCAGACCGCCTGTCGCATTTGCCTCGACCTTGCGCACATGAATGATGTGTTCCGAGTGCGTGGTCACGCCATTTAACGACATCACTTCCGAGCGCGCAGCACCGGCATTGGTGTTGACTTGATGCTTTGATTCCGTCTGGATGCGATCCAACGCCTTGAGCTGGCCTTCGACATTGGTGATCGCTGCCTGCGCTTTTTCGGTGGCGATCTTCAGTTCGAACTCCGAGGTTTCCTTGGCATAGGCATTGAGTTTGTCGAGTGCAGCCTTGGCCTTGGATACGTCGGCATCGACCGGCAGCGTTTTTCCTTCCTTGAGTAGCTGCTCATACTCTTGCAGCTTCTTTTGCGCCTGCTCCAGATCGGCCTTGATCACCATCAGACGCTCTTTCTCTGCGAGCGCTTTGTCGAGATCGACGATGGCTTTATCGAATCGCGTGGTATCGGCGTCGATGGTGACCTTCAGGCCATCTTTCAACTTGGCCGTGATCTGGTCGATCTGCGTTTCTGTCTGCGTGAGGGTTTGCTTGATCTCATCGCGGGCCGACACCGCAGCCTGCGCAGCCTTCTGGTGTGCCTTGGCCTCGGCATCAAGACTCTGGTTGAGAATTTCCTGCGAGTCGCGGATGTTCTGGATCGCGCGATTGACGCCTTCTTTGCCTTGCGCAATCTGGGCATCGGCGTCCTTGGTTTTCTGGGCCAGTTCGGCGCGCAGTTGCTCGGCCTGACGCATCAGGGCATCCGCCTGTGCATACTCCTGTTTGCGGTAAGCCTCGCGCGATTGCGCTTCCAGTTGCGTGACTTGGGAGACGCCCTGTTCGGCCTGCTTGCGTGCCTCCTCAGCACGCTTGGCCTCACTGGTCTGCGCGCTGGCCACCTGTGCTGCCAGATCCATCGCCTTCTGCGCCAATTGCCGCGCGTGCTCGAATTCGCCCTGTGCCAAGGCTTCGCGCGCCTTCTCCTGCATCTCCGCGATCTGGCGCTTGCGATCCTCGGTTGCTTCGAAATCGGTCATGCCCTGACGACGGATTTCGCGGATGCGCTCCTCCGTGGACATCGAGAGTTGGCGCTTCTCCTCCTCGATACGCTTGATCTCAGCCAGATGGCGGTTGGCCTCGGCGTTGAGCGCATCGATGTGCTGGCGGTACTCGGCCAGCGACTGTGTGAGCGTCTGGCGCTTGGTGGCGAGAATCTCGTTCTCGACGCGCTGCACGTTGGCGCGACGCTCCTCCTCAGTCTGACCTTGGTGACGAGCCGCCTCGATCCGTGCCTTGGACTCGTCGTCGATCAGTTTCAGTGTGTCGGTGGTAGCCTGCCGACGCAGCGTGGTCTGCTGGGTCAGCGCCTCGGTCAGCAGTTGCGTCGATTTGGTGATCAGCGCGGCTTCCGACTGCTTGGAAGTTTCGAGTGCCGACTGCTCCTGCTGGTAGCGCGCCTTGACGGCTTCGATCTGCCTTTGGAGATTCGCCTCGACGATGGAGGTCAGCCCTTTGTAGGCCTCGGCCATCTTTGCGGTGGCGTCATTCACCGTCTGGTTGGCCTTGCCGACCGCTTGTTCGACTTCACCCAGCCGCGACTTCAGTTTTTCCAGTGCGCCGTGAAGCGCCTCGATGCCGCGACCGACCGCTTCCTGCGTGCCTTGGCGCACGGCCTCTAACCGTTTCGCAATCTCTTCGGCAGCGCTGGCGGCTGTGTTCATTGCGCCCTTGGCGGCCTCCGATCCCTTGCTGGCGTCGGCGTACATCTCCTTGAAGATCTGGTTCATTTCCACCAACCGCGCCTGATGGCGTTTAATGGCTTCGGCGATGGTGTCGGAGGTGAACACCGCAGCGAACACTTCCCATTGGAAGCGCAAGTGCTCGATGCCGTTCATCAGCACCTGCACCATGAAGATGCCCGCCTTGCGCACGATCTCGAATTTCTCCGAGAGCCACGTTCCGATTTCCCATCCGACCAATAAAGCACCCAGCACCACAAAGGCGGTCTTGAGCACACCGATGCTGACGACGGCGGCGGACACCGACAGGTTGGCCGTTGCCCATGCCGCTGCGGTGGCACTGGCGGCCGTCGTCGCTGCTGCGCCTAGCGTCTGCCACGCGGTGATCAGCGCCGGGATCAGTCGATAGGCCAGCACCGCCAAGCCCACTTCGGCAATGCGCTTTAACCACTGCATCACCGTGTCGAGGTTTTTAGCGAGCCACGTCAATGCATCGGACAGCTTTTTGGTAAGCCCGGTCGATTCATCGACCTTGTTGACCCATTGCCCGAAAGCGTTCCTCAGCCGTTCGAAAGCCTGGCTCACGGTTTGAGGCAGTTGCGTGTACTCAGCGGCGAGCTTGTCCTTCTGCGACAGCAGCGCGTTGACCACCACGTCGGCGGTCAGTCGACCTTCCTCGGCGAGCTTGCGCAGCCGCCCGATGGGGACGTTCAGGCCGTCGGCCAGTGCCTTCGCCAGACGTGGGCTGTTCTCGACGACGGAGTTGAATTCCTCGCCGCGCAGCACACCGGAGGCGAGCGCTTGTCCGAACTGCAGCAGTGACGATTGCGCCTCGGTTGCCGATGCGCCAGAGATGCGCAGTGCCTGTGAGATGCTCTCGGTGATGGTGAGCGCGTCCTTCTGTTCGCCACCCAGCATTCGTACTGCCTGCTGAAGCTTGCCGTAGAGAATCGCCGTCTCCTGGATCGGTACGCCGATACGCTGGGCAATCTCAAACAACTCTTTCTGTGCGGTCGCAAACTCGCGCTGACCAGCCGTGGCGAGCTTCAGACGCGCAGCCATCATGTTCCACGCGTCCGCAATCTGGACGATCTCCAGCACCTTGTCACCGGCCCAGTCGATTGTGAGGAACGCGAGCAACTGCATTCTGGCGGTCGATATCTGATCACCAAATGCGGATACACCGGCCTTGACCTCTGCTATCCCGGCAGCGGCCTCGGTTCCAGCAGTTTTGGCTGAAGACGACAACTCGCCAAGGCTGCGTTCGGCAGACGTGATGGCGCGTTTAAGACCTTCATCGGCTCCTTCCAGTGCGACGAGGATCGAGATTCGCTTCGCCATTTTTAGTTATCCACCATGCCGATTTTGTTTTCGATGGCAGCGGCGAGGCGCGGAATGCGACCCGCGACCAGCCGTTCGATGTCCAGCCGCTTTTTGAGCACGACCTTGGGCACCAGCACCGCAATCGGAATATCAGCCCCGCGCTTGATGCGTTTGATGCCGTCCGCCTTGCGGTAGCGCCGTTTGAAACCGGCAAGGGGGCGGGCGTGTTCCTTGATGTTTTCGGCCATCAGCACGATGTTTCCTTTGGCGTTCTTGATGAAGTAGGCATTGCCGCCGCGCATCAGCTCGGCGACCTGGGCTTTGAAGCGCTTGCGTCCAACCCGTCCGTGCAGCGGGATCAACATTCGTCCACCGATCATTCCGCCCCTCTCGTGCATTCCCGACCAAGGGATACGTGAGCCGACGTAGAGCGCGGGCAGTCGTGTCGGGTCTTTGTCCAGCACCTTGGCCGAGAAGCCTTTGAGGAAGGATTTCTTGACCACGGCCATCTGGCCCGCGACGTGGCTGCGGACTTCCTGCTTGATCTCGGCCGCCTCGCTCGCAATGGCACGCGCGACCGCTTTCTTTACCTTGTCCCGGAACTCGCCGCCCCAACGGCGCAGTTGCGCTTGCGCGGCGGCACTATCGATTCGGATGGTGACTTTCATGGGCGTTGGGCGCGGTCGGTCAGGCGGTCGAGGGTCTGGTCGAGGTTGCGGGCGTCGCCGCGCGTGCCGATGGCGATCAGGGACAGCAGTCGCGCATCACGCGCTGCGTCCTGACGTGCGGTCGCGTCAACGAAGCCACGCAACTGCGCCAGCGTGTAGTCGAGGATGTCGGGCAAACGGTGACCGTGGTCGATCAGGTGTTGGACGGCGTCGAACCAGATGTCGGCGCGAGGTTTTTGGCCTGCGCGAACAGGCCGTCCAGTTTCGGCATCACCGTCCGGGTAAAAAAATCGGCATTGACCTCGATCACCTTGGCCGCCAGCAGGATGGCTTCGTCGGCGGCGAGCTCATCGACCCACTGGCGCGGCTTGCTGACAGCAATGGCAATCGCTGACAACAGGTCATCACCACGTTCGCCAAACAGCGCCAGCCAGTCGATCTCCGTCTGGGTGAGGTGTTGCATCACCGGCGAGATCGCACGCAGGAAGGCGGGCATCTGGCCGACCTTCAAGGGTTTGATCGCCAGCGTTTCGCCATTGATGATCAGATCGACCGCCTGCGGGATGAGTTTTTCCAGATCGTTCATTGCTGTCCTTTCCTGATTCATCACAGTTGAACGATGCGGCCGAATTGGCCGAGCACCGCGTCGAAGGGTTTGGTGGCGTCGGCCAACAGCGAGCCTTCCATCTCGAACTTGTTGTATTCATCCGAGATGAAGGAGATTTCCTTCAGCGGGTCGAAGGCCACGCGGTACAGCTCGACCAGCACCTTGGCATTGCCCTGCGCGGTGTTCAGCCCTTCGAGGCGCAGGTAACGCTCTGGCAGCGGCTGCGTGAAGATGCCGATTTCGGTGGCGACACCGAAGGCGTAGCTCGCCTTGAATGGCGCAACGTACGGCGTGGCAGGAGCGCCACCATCATCGAGGCGCAGGAACTGGAGCGCGCCGAAATCCGGATCGGCGGTGTAGTCGATTCCAGCCACCAGGGTGACGGGCGTTGCGCTGCTGTCCTTGAGGACGAGGCTCGACACCTTGGGGTGAGCGAAGAAGTAGCGGTCACCGATCATCGGCGTGGCCCCGCCAATCGGTTCGTCAGTCACGGTGCCCGGGACGGCGGTCACAAAATTGCCGTACAGCGCCAGCGCGAGGTTTTCTTTCGTGAACTCCTCGATGGTCAGATTCACCGTGGCCGATTTCTGCTTGACCATGCGGTGATCCAACGTGCGCTGACCGGTCTGGCTCTCGTAATGCTCCAGCACATCGGTCTTGAGCGAGAGTTTCAGTTCGGCGACGTTGCCGGGCGAACGTACTTCGATGGGATTGCCGAGGGCGTCGCGTTTGCCGAGGAAGACTCGGCCTTGGAAAGATGCATAGGTGCTCATTGCTTGGATTCCTTACGTTGGAAGGGTTTTGGTTCGGGGGCGGGTTGGTGCTCTGCCTTTGTGGGTGATTGTTTCTGTGAGGGTTCGGGCGCAGCGCTGCCGATTGACAGCAGCCATTGCCCAAGATCGGAATCGACTTCGATCCGGTCACCCTCCTGGTAGTGCTTGCCCGCGTGGGTGTGCGGGCGGGTCAGTACGAGTCTGGTTTTCATGGTCATCCTGGGGTTGCGAGATCGGCAGCCAGCGTCCGGTAGGTGATGCGGTAGCGGGCGGGGATCGCAGCGGCCACCGCATCGGCGTCCTCCACGTCCCACTCGCACTCGATCTCCTTGATGCCGAGCGCCAGTCCATTGAGATTCACGTCGGCCATCAGGACGGCGTGGGCGGCGGTGAGCAACGCATCGGCTTGCGTTTCCGGCGCTGCGGGTGGCACCGCGCGGGCGAGCGCCGTGATGCGCAGCGTCAGTTCACGGGTGACACGGTCGTTGGCGCGTTCGGTGATCGATTCCGACTCAGGGAACACCACCAGTGCCGGACACTGCTCGCGGGTGATCGCTACCGTGGGCGAGCGGTGCAGGGTTGCGCCAAGGTTTGTTGCCGCTGGACGCAAAGCCGTCACCACCGCGAGCAGAATCTGCTCACGGATTGAATTGCCAGCCATCGGGGTTAAATCCGCGTGAGCTTGGCGCGCATCTCGGAGCCGTCGCCCACAGCCCGGATTTCTCGCACCTGAAACGCCACGCCTTCGATCTCGACTGTTTCGCGCGGGGCGAGGCCGTCGAAGATCGTCGCGGGGTAGGACATCGTGGTGTCGGTGGTGGCCGCGAGGTTGTCCAGCACCGTGTCATCGGGCGCTTGCAGGCCGATCATGTTGGTGCGCGGCGGGCTGCCGTCCGAGGGACGCCAGATGCACTCCTTCAGGAAGCCGACGTTGGCGGCCGCTTCGTAAATTTTCTCGACGAGGCTCATCACGCCATCTCCAGTTTCACCAGCAGCGCGGGCCTGTGGCACAGCGGCAGCGGGTTTGCCTGCGTGTGCAGATCGGTGCCCCGCTCGAACTTGCGCGGCTCCTGCTTGGCATACAACGGCAAGGCGACCGTGTTGGCCGTCTCGTTGAAATCCGCAGGCGCGTAATAGGTCGCGAAGGTGTCCATCGTGCCGAGCGGAAAGGTGTAACCCTCGCCCTTGCCGACGAAGCGGCGCACGCTGTTGCCGGTGCCGACTGCGCGACCGCGATGTTCCTCGAAGGTGATGCCCGCGAAAGCGAAGCCGCTGCGCATATCGCTGCGCAATGCCTGACCATCCTGCCAGCGGTTGTAGGCTTCCAACACTTGATCGTGGCCGGTGAGCGCGTCGTAAAAGTCCTCGCCGACAAACGACAGCAAGCCGCTCATTCGCTCGCCTTCGAGGTTGTCTTCAACGTAGCGGGTCACGTCCAAGCAGGCCTTCTTCACGTCGAAATCCGGGTCGGACAGCGTGAAGGTGAACACCTTTTGCGTGATGCCGAATTCGTCGAACAGGTCGTAAATGGTCGATCCGTCCGCATCGAGAATCTGACCCTTGAGCGCACCGAAGCGCAAGTGCTCGACGGTGATCGCATGCTTGTTGCGCATCGTCTGCAAATGCTCGGCCATCACACCGGCCACGGTCTGGATTTCGCTCTCGGAGCCGAAGGCGCGGATGCCCTGGACTTCCTCGGGCAGGATCACGTCGTCGTGCGGGATGTGCGGGATCGTGAACGAGCGCACCTTGCGTTTGCCGCGCACGCCGACGGTGCCGGGCGAGCCGACCGGCATTGTGGGCAGCAGCGTCAGCACGCCATTCTTCTCTTCGACCGTGATCGAGCGGAAGCGCTGTGGCTTCGGTGGAAACAGGTTCATCCGTTCCAGCCGGTCGTAGTTGTTTGGCAGCAGATTGATGGCGGTGGTGAGTGCCGTCATCGAGAAGGCGGGGTTTTCGAAGATGTTTTGCATGGTCAGACTCCTTGGCGAACGAGAACGCCCAGCGCCTTCAACTGGGCAATGGAGGCCTGTTGCTCGCCGGTGGTGATACCGACCGGCCATTGCAGGGCGTGGTCGGAAACGATGGCGTGACGCGCGACCATCAGGCCGTCATCGCGATCCGCCAGATGGGCGTCGCAGTTCTGCATCAGCACGCCAGCGGCGTACTGACTGCCATCGGTGGCGGACGGGTCGATCTGCTTGACCTTGCCCGAGGCGGTGACCATTCCGGCCACCGCGCCAAGCGGCAGGTTCTGACCGGCGACGACCGTCACCCGGTCGCGCGAATACAGGTTGGGTGCTTCGTACTTGAGCAGATCGCCCAAGTTCATCGGTTCAACAAAAACGGTAGGCATTTCAGAGCTCCTTCTTCAGTGATGCGGACTTGGCCGCGAGTTGTTTCGCGGCGTCGACCAGCGGGTTGCTGGTCGGGGTGATGGATGTGGCGGCATCGGGCGAGATGCGGCTCACGATCTCGGGCGAGTTGTCGGCCTGTGCTGCAAGCAACTGGCTGCGCACTTTGGCCGGGGACACGCGCGCTTCGAGAAAGCCTGCGGTCAGGTCAGTGCGTCCTGCGAGCGAGCAGGTCTGTGCGATTTCGACTGCGTCCGCGATAGTCATGGTGGCGGGGGCGGTCGGTTGAGGATGAGTGCCAGCAGGATCAGCAGCAGGCCGATCAGTAGCAGCGGGGTCGGATAAATCATTCATGGGGTACTCCGTCTGGAGGTTGAGGAAAGAACCCGAAGCAGTGGCTTTCAACTTCGGGCGCGAGGAAATGGTTTCGGTGAGCTGCGTGAGTTGCAGGAGCGCGTCGTCGAAGGTGCCGACGGCGTCGGCCAGTCCTGCCGACACAGCGTCTTTGCCGAAAAACAGACCGGCTTCGGTGGCAACTACGGCGTTAGCCTTGAGTCCCCGATGCTTGGCCACGGTCTCGACGAACAGGCCGTAGACGCGATTCACCTCGCCCTTGAGGAAGGCGTGGGCTTCGTCGGAGATCGGCTCGTGCGGGTTGAGATCGTTCTTGCGGTCACCTGCGAAAACGGCTGTGTAGCGAACGCCGTCCTGCGCGTCCTTGACCGATTGGTCGACGTGCATCGCGATGACGCCAATGGAGCCAACACCACCTGTGCGTGACACAAAAATGCGTGAGGCACCGGACGCGAGCGCATAGGCGGCTGAGAACGCCATGTCGTTGGCCACCGCCCAGACCGGCTTTACGCTGGCGGCGGCGCGGATGCGGTCGGCGAGATCGAACACACCGCTCGACTCGCCACCCGGGCTGTCGATATCGAGCAGGATCGCGGCAGCGTTCGGGTTGGCCAGCGCCGCGTCCAACTGATCTGCGATAGCGGCGTAGCTGGACAACCCCGACTCGGCTTCAAGACCCACCGTGCGGCGAACCAACGTGCCGTGAATCGGGATTACGGCGATCTTCAAGTTAGCCGACGGTGCGGGGCGCTCTGGCGGCGCGTAGCCAGCAGGAGCAGCGAGGTCGATCACGCCGACACGCGGGCCGAGCACGGCCAGGATCACGTCAAGTTTCGGGCGATGGATCAGCAGCGGCGCACCGAACAGGCGCGCCGCTACGTGTGGCAGCAAGGTCATGGGAATCTCTCAGGCAGGAGGCGAAGCGGTGTCGCCCATGTGTTTGTTCGGCTCGGCGCTGCCGCCGTCCTTGGATGTGCGGCGCGGGTCGGAGTCAAAAATCAAACCGAGCGCATCGGCACGCGCGTTGTCGGCGGCAATCTCGCGATCCACGTCCTCAGCGTCGTAGCCGTTGGCCGATATCGCTTCCGAGCGACTCATCACCCCAGCGCGCATTGCTGTCAGCATTGCCTTGAACTCTTTTTCGGGATCGACCCACTGCCAGCCCTGTGGAATCCACTTGACCTGTAGGTATTGGCGTCGGCGAGCCGCACCACCACGAGCGAAACCCGGCGCGTCCAAGGCGCCTGCAAGCACCGCTTGCTTCATCCACGCGGCCCACACCGGGCGGCACATTTGATGCACCAGCACCGAGTGCTGCACCATCTCGCAACGACGTCGAAACTCCAGCAGCCCGGCACGGATGGACGAATAATTCACGCCGGTCAGGTCGCCGGTCAGTTGCTCGTAGGTGATGCCAATGGCTGCTGCCACCGCGCGGAACTGGGTGCGCAAGAATTCGGCGTAAGAGCCACCCACGTCAGCCGGGTCGGAGAATTTGATGTCCTCGCCGGGTTCCAAAATCTGCATCGTTCCCGGCTCCAGCCCTGCCAGCGAAACGCCATCGCTGTCGGGTGCGCCTTCGCCCATCAGGTTGTCCTCTGGGCTCTGTCGGGTGATGAACCCGGCGAACATCGCAGCAGTTTTCTTGCGTACCAGTTCAGCGTCGTCGTATTGGTCGAGTTCGTTCAGCTTGACCAGTGCGCGCGACAGCCACGGCTCGCCACGAATTTGACCGGGGCGTAGAACACGGAACAGGTGGATGATTTCGCTGGCGTCGATGCGCACCGTGTCCATCCCACCCTGGCCCGACATTGGGGCCAGTCGCCCATCGTCGGGATGCGAGCGGTACAGGTGGTAGGCCACGCGTCGCCCAAGGTTGTTGAACTCGATGCCGGAGCGCACCACATTGCCGGAGGCCAGATCGGTGTTGAGGTTGATCGGCAGGTGCTCAGGCTCCAGCAGTTGGAGTTGCAGCGGTACGGCCAGCCCATCTTCCGGGCGGCGGGGACGTAACCGGATCAGGCACTCGCCGCCTTCGAGCATTGCCCGACACGCCAGCGCCTGCAGGCCGTAGAAATCGGTCTGGCCTGCTGCATCCGCTTCCTCTGTCCAGTCACGCCACAGCGCCTGCACGTCGGCCTTGAATCGCTCATCGGTGGCGAGACTCTGCGGCTTGATGCCGGTGCCGACCGCATTGGCCACGAAGGCTTCGATCCCGGCCTGCGCCCATGCATTGCGGCGCACGAGGTCGCGGCTTTTGCTGCGCATTTCGGTGTTGGTGGCCAGTAGCGCGGCTACAGCGCCGGGATTGCCGGGCATCCACGCCAATGAGCGTCGCCCGCGACCGGCGGCCTCGTGAACCGGAGGCTGGCCGAACAGGCTGCGAAGTTTTGAGTACCAGGCCATCAGAATCCCTTCGAGGTCGTGACCCGGATCTGGCGCGGCGCACCCGGCCACAGCCCGGTGGCAGCGGCTTGTTCAAAGATGCCGCGCTTCACTTCGCGGATCGCGGCCTTCAGTTCATCGACCGAGCGGTACTCGACGGTCTTGTCTTGGAAAGTGACGCGGCGTTCGCCTTTGGCGAGCGCGGTCTCCAATGCCTGGAGTTGGGCTTCTGTGTAGGCCATTAGCGAAATACCGTCAGGTTGAGTTCGGTGGTGTCCGAGAGCGTTCCGGACTGTGTGGCGCAGATGACCTCGACGTACTGGGTCGTCTTGGCTTCCGCATTCACGCGCGCGGCGGCGATCTTTAGCGCCGTCTGGTTGCCCGCGTTGCGGGCAAATGCAGTCCAGCAGTAGGCGGTGTCGGGCATCCGGATCGCAAACGTCACCCGGTACTTGCCAACAGCAATTCGCGCGACGCTCTGGACGTTGAAGGAGGCCCGGATCACCACCTGATTGCCGACATAGCCGAAGCACACCCATGCCTTGGCGACGCCGGGGTGTTGCGCGGTGATGCGGGTCTTGATCTCGCGGCCGATGGCCGTAGCGAGGTCGGCGATGTTCCGGGCCAGTGTCATGGTTAGACGCCGATCAGGGCGGTCTCGAAGATCGCGACGAAGTCGGTTTCGGGATCACCCACCGCATCGACCGCCAGCGCGCCGATGTTCTGACGGGCTTGCGTTTGTTCTTCGGCAGTCAGCGATTGCGCCGCATCGAAGCGCACACGAGCGTCCACGGCAGCGAGCAAAGCGGCGATGCCGGTCTGGTCATTGAGGATGGCGTCCTGCAATTCCTTCAATGTGTCGAAGGCAGCATCCGCGCCGCCCAGCAGGTCAGCCTTGAGGGCGTCCAGCAAGCCGGTGATCTTCGAGGCCGAGAACGTGGTCGAGGTCGCCGCCGCGTTGGCGTCGTCAATCAACGTGACGCCAGCGACCGATTCGATCTGCGTGCGCAGTTCGTTGATCGCCGAGACGAGGTTGGTCTTGTCGGTGGTCGACAGATCGGCCAGCGTACCGATCTGGCCATAGATGGTCTTGAACTCTGCGGCGAGGCGCAGGACAAGCGATTCAATGCGAACTTGCAAACTCATGGATGAAACTCCTTATAAAAAAACAAAAAGAAAGCACAGTGGTGCTCACGAGGACAGCCAGCGGCTTTTGATCACGCGCCGACCGGATTTCTTGGCTCCAGAATCAGAAAGGCCACCGCGATCCGTGCTGGAATGGGTGGCCTCTTTGGGATCGAATGCTTGAATCGGGGGCGGCTCATCCGGTGGCCGTTCCATCCCGAGTTGTCGTTCCAGTTCGCGCCAGTGGCGCTCCTCGAAACGATCCAGCCCCGCAGCCGATGCGGCGGCCCTGGCGTACACGTAACAGTCGAGCGCTTCGTTGCGCTCGCGCATCTTTTGCCACTCGCGGATGGCGAAGCCGTTCCGGTCGCGGCGGGTGATCAACTGCTCGGCACACAACTGCTGGATGAACTCCGCGTCGATCTTCGGCAGATGAACGAAGCCGGTAGGGAACGAGGTGGTCACGCCATCCTCGGCCACGTCGGCTGCTTTGCGCAGGTTGTTGTAGAACTCCAGCTTGGCGATGCCGACCGTCACCGAAAACACCTTGATGCCCCGGCGCAGCTTCTTGCCGCCCTGCGACACATCGACCGCCGTCGGCGTGCCGACCAAGGCCGCGCCGCGCGGGACGCCTTTCACCGGCATCACGCGGGGATCGCGGCACGCGCGCACGAAGGTGTAGGCTTCCTGCGTGGCAAAGCCGGTGTCGAGAGCGAACCGCACCAAAGGCAATGCGGCACCGGACTCGTGCGTCCATGTCTCGGCGATCAGTTCACCGAGCCGTTTCCACACCGCGTCGCGGGCGGTGTCGCCCATCAGCACGCGGTGCTCGACCAGCCACGATTCCTTGCCACGCCCGAAAGCCCAGATCGACGCTTCGATACGATCCTTCTGCACGTCGGCACCACCCACCAGCAGCAAGCCGCCGTTGGGCACGGCACCGATGCGGTAGTCCTCGCGGCGCTCGACCAGACGTTGCCAGTCGGGCGCTTCGCCTTCCTCGACCCACGTCTCGCCCAATTCGGTGTTCTTGAAAGTCTTGATGGCGGCTGCCGATCCCGATTCCTTGTTCACCGCGCTCTCCCACGCAGCGGCGATATCGCGCCAACTGCGCCAGCCCACCGGGCTGTACAGGGATGAGAGGTGAAAACCCGCTGTCTTGATTCCATTCTCTGGAACCATTGCCCGCCATTCGCCGTGCTCCAGCATCCACGTCTTGTGATGTTCGGCAATCGGCTCATCGCAGGACTCGCAAACGTAGGCCGCCGTTTCCGGTTCGCCTTTTTCCCAGCGCAGATGCTCAAAGCGCAGCCACTGCCGGTGCGAGCAATGCGGGCACGGCACGAAGTAGCGGCGCTGGTCGGATGCCACATATTCCCGTTCGATGGCGCTCGCGCCCGAGATCGTCGGGGTCGAAACAATAAAAATCTTCCGGCGCGCAAACGTCCGCGTGCGGGCTTCGGCCAGCGAAATCGCATCGCCTTCGCCCTCGACGTCAATCGGATACCCGTCGACCTCGTCGAGGAACAGGTAACGCACCGGCATTGAGCGCAAACCCACTGCGCTGTTCGCGCCCGTCATTACCAGCACGCCGCCCCGGAACTCCTTGGCCAGGATGGTGTTACCCGAGTCGCGCGAGCGCGCCGGGGCGATCAATTCCATCAATGCAGCTGACTCTTCGATCAGCGGATCGATCCGCTGCTTGGAGTTGCGCTTGGCCATATCCACCGTGGGCCACACGGCCATCATCGGCCCGGGCGCGTGGTGAATCACATAGCCGATCCAGTTCGATCCCATCTCGGTCGCGCCGAGCTGCGCCGCCTTCATGAATGCCACGCGCTCGACCGGTGATGTCGGCGACAAGCAATCCATGATCGCCTTCAGGTACGGCGTGCGGCTGGTACGCCAGCGCCCCGGCTCGGCAGATGCTTTGCTCGACAGCATCCTGTGCCGATCCGACCACTCGGACACGGTCAGCAGCGGGTCGGGTGTGAGTCCTTCGCGCCATGCGCGTTCGATCTCGGCGGCGCCTTCGTACTGATCCACCGCATTTGTGTTCAGCATCAATCCACCCGTGGGCGCAGATCGCCCAGTTCCTGCAGGTGCTCGCGCACGGCGGCTTCCAACGCGACGTGCATCGAGTGCGGATCGATGCCGAGCTTGGCCGCCATTTGCGCAGAGACACGCGCTGGCCAATTGAGCCATGCATCACGCTCGGATCGCGCCAGTTTGAAAACGTGGGCGATGGCCTGCGGCCGATCCACCAATTCGCCCTTCAATCGGGCCAGACGCACCTTGTTCGTCTGCGCCTTGACCACCTCGTTGACCGTCCGGGCCTGCAGCAGTGACGTGCCGCCCGACGGCAACGCGGCGGTTTGCTCCCCGGCGTTCTCTCGAACCGTAACGCTCTCAGCACGCTGCTGCGTTCCCTTCTTTTGCGTATCCGTGTTGCGTGCCCATTCCTTGTCGGCACGGTCGGCGTCGATGGTGCCGTCAGCCTCGGGCGTGACGCGACCGGCACGAATCGCCTTGTGTACGGCGGTGTCGGTGACCCCACGGTGCCGGGCGTAAGCGCGTATCGAAATTCCCATCGGCCTCTTCAATCATTTGTTCAATATTTTTCGGAATCAGCTTGGCTTCCATCTGGAACAGCGCGTTCATACGTTCGTCATCAACCACCACGAAGGAGCAGAAAATGACCACCACCCAACTCACCGCCACGCAGCACGCCGTCCTGGCCCACGCTATTCACCACACCGACGGCAAGCTCGAATGGTTCCCCGACAACGTCAAGGGCGGGGCACGCAAGAAAGTCCTCGACGGACTTTTCAATCGCGCGCTGATCACACCCTCCGGCACTGACTGGTTCGTTGCCGCCGAGGGTTACGACGCCCTGGGCTGCGAACGTCCTGCACCTGCACCCCTGAACGCAGACCCCGAGATCGAGGCCGCCGTGACGGCCGCAGAGGCCACGTGGGCGCAAGAACGCGCCGAAGCCAAACCCCGCACGCGCGAGAACAGCAAGCAAGCCGCCGTGATCCGGATGCTGCAACGCCCCGAGGGGGCAACGGTTCATCAAATCTGCGAGGCCACCGGCTGGCAAGCGCACACGGTGCGCGGCACGTTTGCCGGAGCCTTCAAGAAAAAACTCGGGCTCACTATCCTCTCGGACAAGCCCGAGGGCGGCGAGCGCGTGTACCGGATCGCATGATCGAGAAAGATTGAGAAATGAAGCCAACATCGCTTGGCTTCTCAATCGAATAGCGCGTTACTACAGGTGTCGCAACGATCAATCACAAGGAGCCAACGATGAACACCACCAACCAGATCCCCGCCACCCAGAATCAAGAATGGGGCTTTTGGGGCACGATGAACCAGCACGCCACCGCAGCGTGGCCGATTGCCCTCCCGGCGATTGCCGAAACCACCGGCACCAGTCCGGATGCGGCACGCGCCTTCCTCGACAGCCGCCACGGGCGGCACTTTGCAGACGACGTCCTCAACCAGATCCACGCGGGCCGCAGTCTGGTCGACGCGATCCGCGCGGCAACAACGCAGTGGATGAGTTGGAAGATCAATCGCCAAACCGCCAAGGACTACGGCATCCCGCGCGGCTTGCCCTACTTGACGGGTTTCGTGATTCACTGCGAAATCGTGGAACTGAGCGACGAGGAATCGCTCGCCGCCTGATCATCGAAGGCCGCCCCATCGGATTGGCGGGTGGCCTGCTTGCCCGTCCAGTCTTGCCAACGGCGCACGATCACATCGACGTACTTGGGGTCGAGTTCGATCAAGCGTGCCAGCCGTCCCGATTTCTCGGCGGCGATCAGCGTGGTGCCGGAACCGCCGAAGGGATCGAGCACCACGTTGCCGGGTCGGCTCGAATTGCGGATTGCACGCTCCACCAGTTCTACCGGCTTCATCGTCGGATGCAGATCGTTCTTGTGCGGCTTTTTGATTTGCCAGACGTCGCTCTGGTCTCGATCTCCGCACCAATGGCGCGTCGCCCCTTCGGGCCATCCGTACAGGATCGGCTCGTATTGGCGCTGGTAGTCGGAGCGGCCCAGCGTGAAGGTGTTCTTGGCCCAGATAACGAAAGTCGACCATTTGCCGCCTGCCTCGCGGAACGCGGACTGCAGCACATCCAGTTCGCTGGACGACATCGCCACGTAGATCCCGCCCCGGCAACTCGCGATGGTCGGCGTCAACGCCGCCAGCAGGAAATCGTAGAAGCCGTCGCCCAAATTGTCGTTCAGGATCGCACGGTCTTTACCGCGCATCTTGTCCTTGGGCGTGTTGGCGTAATTCACGTTGTACGGCGGGTCGGTGAAGACCATGTCCACCAACTCGCCTTCCAACAATTGTTTGTAACTCCCGGCCTGCGTCGAGTCGCCGCATAGCAGGCGGTGGCCGTCGAGCAGCCAAACGTCGCCGGGTCGTGAGATCGGCGTCTCGGTGACCTCCGGCACAGCATCGTCATCGGTCTGGCCCGCCCCGTCACCGTCCTCGCCAGCAAGCAAATCGGCCAGGTCATCGGCATCGAAACCCGTCAGCGCCAAATCGAAATCATCATCCTGCAGTGACACCAGTTCCACGCGCAGCATCGCTTCGTCCCAGCCTGCGTTCTCCGCGATCCGGTTGTCGGCAATCACCAGCGCGCGGCGCTGGGTCGCGGACAGGTGGTCGAGCACGACCACCGGCACCGCTTCCATTCCAAGCTTCTGGGCGGCGGCGAGCCGACCGTGACCGGCGACGATCACACCGTCGCTCCCGGCCAAGATTGGGTTTGTAAATCCAAACTCGGCAATCGAGGCTGCGATCTGCGCGACTTGTTCCTCCGAGTGCGTCCGCGCATTGCGTGCGTAGGGCAGCAGCTTGGTCGTCGGCCATTGCTCGATTTTGTCGGCCAACCACGAGGCGGTCATTGCACCACCTCCGCATCTGTCAGACGCTCGGCAGCGACGGCGTCGAAGGTCTGGCCCGATTTCCTTCCATTACTTTCCAGCAGCGTCACCGGTACGCCCGGGAAATTCTGCTGGAAGCGCTTGACCGCCACATCCACGTACTCGGGTGCGATCTCGACGGCGCGGCATTGGCGACCAGTGCGCTCGGCAGCAAGCATCGCCGTGCCCGACCCACCGAAGGGTTCGAACACGATGTCGCCGGTGTTGGAGTACGCTTCAAGGATGAATTCCGGCAACGCCACCGGGAACACGGCCGGGTGATCAATGTCCTGTCCGATCTTGCCCTTGTGGCGCATGACCCGGATCACCGAGTCGGGAATCCGGTTGTCCTGCGTGGGTTGGCCCGCGTGCGTCCAGCCGCCGACCTCGCCATCCTTGCTGCGCATCGCAGTCGAGGAGCCATCGGCGCGCAGATGCGACTCTTGCCCGGCATGTTTGCAAGGCACGATCTTGTTGGGCTTGCGGCTTTGCCGGTTGAAATGAAAAACGAACTCGAAGCTCGGAGCCAGTCGTCCAGACCAGTCGCCGGGCATTCCCGGCCCTTGATCCCAGACGTACCACGCGAAACGCCGCCAGCCTTGGGTGCGCATCCATCCGAGCCAACCATCCCAATACGGGATGACTTCGTTGTCGCGATGGATCAGCCCGAGGTTGACCAGGACTTGCGCGTCCTCGGCCACCGGCAGGCGTGCGAACACGCCGCGCATCAGGCCATCCCAATCGGTGATGCCGCCACTGGCATAGTTGCGCTGGTTGCCGTAGGGCGGCGATGTGAAGCAGAGCTTCGCTTGCGCGCCATCCATCAGCGCCGCGATCACTGCCGGGTCGGCGGCGTCGCCACAGATCAGCCGGTGCTGCCCCAAGGCCCAGGCATCGCCGGTGCGAGACACTGGCGTGGCCGGAGTATCAGGTACATCGTCGGCGGCATCGGGTTCGTCTTCGTCCTGCTCCTGCCCGCTTTCGTCGTCAGCAATCTCGTCAGCCAGCAAGGCTTCGATCTCGCCATCCTCAAATCCGGTCAGCGCGAGGTCGTATCCCGCCTCGGACAATTCGGCCAGTTCCAGCGCCAGCAATTCTTCGTTCCAACCTGCGTCTAGCGCGAGGCGATTGTCGGAGATGACGTATGCGCGTTTCTGGGTCGGCGACAAATGCGCCAGTTCGATCACCGGTACCTCGTCCAAGCCCAGCTTGCGCGCGGCGGCCAAGCGACCGTGGCCCGCGATGATGCCGTTGTCGCCATCGACCAGCACAGGATTCGTCCAGCCATACTCGACGATGCTGGCGGCGATCTTGGCCACCTGTTCGTCGGTGTGGGTGCGCGGATTCCGGGCGTAAGGAATCAGCGCCTCGACCTTGCGGTACTCGACGTTGAGCATGTTCTGTTTGTGCTTCCCAAAAAAAAGCAGCCCGGACGAGAAGGTGTTGAACCTCGTCGCGGGCCGCAAGCGGCATTGCAGGATTGAAATGAAAAACCCGCCGACGCTTAAGATCGTGGGCGGGTTCGTGATGTGTGGCCGATGGTGGCGGGGTGCAAACTGCAAACCCTGCAAACCTCGGTTTGCAGTCGGACGCTAGAGCAATGCCGCGCTCGCGCCCCCCGCATTGCGATTTGGCGAGGAAGGACCCCTTTTGCCTCGGGCCAACTCCGCTACTGACGCACCTTTCGCAACCATAGCCGTCACTGTAGGGCAAAACTACCTGAAATGCGACACCTTGCCAGCCACCCCAAAAGGACAAACGCGGCAAAGCATGGACAAGCGTCGAAGCTATTACCCTACGTTGCTCAGGATTTTGGAAGGTGTCTGTGTGTCTTGGTCGTTGAGCTTCACTACGACAGCGTCCAAAGCCTTCTGCCAATGACGTTGTGCCGTCTTGGTACAGCAAGCAAAGCGGATGGATATGTCCCTCCATCCATACCGCTTGGCACGCATCCATACGAGGTGACGCTGCTCGACCTCAAGCCACTGCACCCAACGCATCGTCTCCAGCATCCGGTCGATGTCAACCGGGCTTGGCGGGAAGGGTCGGTACACAGTCTCTCCAGCAGAGAACGCTTCCCACTCCTTGCGCACGAAGGCAGGCCACGTATTGAAGTAGCCCTGCACACGTACCGGAGGCAGGCGTCGTCCGGTGTCGGCAGCATCTTCGAAACGTGCTGCGACGTCATCTATCGTCCAGTCAGTCATGACGTGTCCCTCCGTACAGTCGTTCACCAATGCGTCGCACGATCTCGCGTTCGATGAAGTCCAGTCGCTCGTCGGACTCATTGACCACCAGGATGTGTTGGTCACGCCAGCCGTTACGCTTCATCGCGTCCAGATCCGTGGTGTCTGGTTGCAGCCGACCAAGGGGGCAGCGGTATTGGGGTGTTGGTGCCTTCATGTCACACCTCCTGTGTCTCGATGGCCCAGTGCAACAATGCAAGGGCATCGGCTTCGTTGTCGTCGCAAGGGGAGTGACCACGCAACTGGACGGACGCGATCATCTCGTCTTTGCCCGCGTTGCCTTTGCCGGTCGCGTGCTTCTTGATCGTGCCGACCGGAACGCCTTGGTACGGGATGTTGTGATGCTCACACCAAGCAGTGAGGTGACCCATGAAGCCACCGTAGGCGTGCGCTGCATCGACGCCCGCATGTCGTCGTACCTCCTCGAAGAACACCGCGTTGATGTGGTTGCTGGTGCCCAGCAGTTCGTTGAGCCAGCGCTTGAACCGGAGGAAGCGCATTCCGCCGCCCTCGAATCGTTGCGGCTTGAAGTGTTCGGTGCCACTGGTGATCGTGGTGTCCAGGTGGTGCAGTGCCCACCCGGTGTGCGTGCCCAGATCGAGCGCCAGAATCGTTGTGTTCGTTGTCGCGTTTGTCGTTTTCATCGTCATTGCTCCAGAGTTTTGTGGGCGAGTGACGGATGTGACGGGTTTGTCGGATACATCTCTTTGCCTGCGCATGCGCGCGCACACGTGTAGAGAGTTATACGAAGAACCCGTCGCATCCGTCACTCGACGGTTTTGTTGGTCAGTCATCGCGGTACGGATAGCTGGGGCTGTAGGGCTTTGGTCTGAGGGAAAGTCCCGTCAAGCCGCGCACGCCACCGGTCAGTCGGCACTTCTCGAACTTGCGTGTGGCCATCAGTTCGGAGAAACGCTTGACCGAGCCGACGTACTCGCCCGCGCGCTCGGCCCACTCACGCCAGTCGGAGAACAGCTCGGACACGCCCTCGCGGCTGGTCTTGGCCAGCAGGCAGCGTTCTTCAATCCACTGCCCGAGCGCGTCCTCGGCCTCGAAATATTCCTCGGTAGCCGACACCACGCTGGCAGGCGGTTTGAGCCCTTGCTGTTGCCAGAGGCGGCAACCCTCGACCGCCCACGCCAGAATGCCGTCGCGTTCCTTGAGCAGCTTCTCGGTGAGCTTGCCGTCACGTTTGTCGGGCGGGATGGTGACCGTGAACGGGATCAGGTGCAGCCGACGCTTCATCGCCTCGTCCACGTTGCGAATGGATGGTTTGTGGTTGCCCGCGATCACCAGCTTGAACTGCGGCACGTACTCGAAGAAGTCCTGGCGCATGAAGCGCGCTGACACCTTGTCGCCACCGGTGATCGCCTTAACTTTGGACTCGTTCCAGCGCCGCCCTTGCTCGGTTTCGATGGCGGACACGAAGCGCGCGCCGCGCAGCCCGGCCAGATCGGTTGGGTGCCGGTCGGTGCGTGCGTCCATGAACGTGTCCATCGGCGCGTTGGCCGCGTAGTCGCCAAGGATCGTGGTGATCACGTTGACGAACACCGACTTGCCGTTCGCGCCGGTGCCGTACAGGAAAAACAGCGCGTGCTCGCTGGTGATGCCTGTCAGGCAATAGCCCACCATCAACTGCAAGTAGGCGATCAACTCGGCGTCGCCGCCGGTGACGTCGGCCAGGAACGCAAGCCACGTTGCGCAGTCGCCCTTGGGTGTTGCCGTGCTCACCTTGGTCATGCGGTCGTCGCGCCGGTGCGGACGCATCCGGCCCGAGCGTAGATCGACCACGCCGCCCGGCGTATTGAGCGCCCAGGTATCGGCATCCCATTCATCGGCAGTGGAGGCGTGCTTGGGATCGGAGCGTGCGATCTTCTCGACCGCCGAAATGGTGGACGAACTGGCGAGCTTGGCTTTCAACCTCGGGCCGTCCGCCTTAAGCGATGCCGTGCGGCAGATGCCCCGGGCGAGATGCGAGACGAACAGCACCTGATCGGCATTCCAGCGCACGCCCGTCCAGACCAGCCACTTGCCCCACAGGGCGCAGTAACGCCAGTCCTCGCCGTAGCGGCGGGTGAAGGCGGTGGACAAACCGTCCTCGGTGCTCCAATCGATACCGGTCAAGAGATCGGGTGGCGGTGCCTCCTCGATTGAGCGCATGACTGGCATCCGCTCGCCGACAGCGAGGAAGCCAGCGACATCGAAGCCCTCGGGGATGGCGTTAGCCGCATCCCAGCCTTCCGGCTTGTCGTCGGGCGGCACGAGGATGACGCAGGACGCAGCACCAGACTGCAAGATGGCCTGCGACGCGCGGTCGGCGTAGTCCCATCCCGGCCCATCGCGGTCGGGCCAGATCAGCACCGACTTGCCAGCCAGCGGCGACCAGTCCGTTTTGTCGACCGGGGCGTTCGCGCCGTGCATTGCCGTGGTGGCCACGACACCGATGTCGATCAGCGCCTGCGCGCACTTTTCGCCTTCGACCAGGACGACTTGACGGGCAGCGGCCAAGCCCGGCTGGTTGTAGAGGGGACGCGACTCGGGCGGTGCCATCTTGCGGCGCTTGGCATCCCACGGCCGGAATTCCTTCTTGCGCCCGGGCGGATCGTAGCGGTACACGACGGCGATCAGCTTGCCGGTGGCGTCGAAGTAATCCCACTTCGCTGTGGCGGGGCCGAGATCATCGACCGGCGGCGCTGGTTTGGCCTTGCGTACCGGTGCCGACCGGGCGCGTCCAAGCAGATCGTTGGCCTGCGTCAGCACGCGTGGAAAGTCGATGTGGACGTCGGCTCCAAGGTAAGCCGCGATCAGATCGAAAATGTCGCCACCGTCGCCAGTGGCGCGATCTGTCCATAAACCTGCCTTCGCGCCGGCAAGTACGATCTCGAGACTGTCACCGGGGCTGCCGAGCACGTCACCAATCAGGAATTTACCGCCGCGCTTCTTTCCAGTCGGGAACATCGTCGTCAGCGCCGATTCAAGCCGTGCGATCAGCTCCGTGCGAATTTCGTCGCGTTCTGCATCCCGGTTGCCGATGGGTGGAGATGTGTCATTGAAGTCGATCATTCGCCTCCCTCTTCTGGAGTCGGCACTGCGCTGCCGTCCCGGCCCTGCGGCACGCGGGCACTGGTCGCCCACGCGGTGAGTTCGCAGAGCCGATAGCGAACCAAGCCGCCAAGCAGGTAGTGCGGAATGCGGTACTTGGCGCGCATGGTGTGATCGGCAAACCAGTAGTACGGCAGACGCAATGCGGCCGCAGCCTGCTTGGCGTCGATCATTGGCTCGTCGTCGTCGACCGGTGCTATTCCTGTGTTGTTGTCGTTCATGTTTGCGTTCTCCAGCAGCGGTCTTGCCACGCGCACATCCGGCATTCGAAGTGGGTCTGGTCGGTGAACGCGCGCGGCAGAAGTTCTCCCGCTTCGGTCGCCGTGATCACCTTCACCGCCCGATCCGACATGCGTTGGGCAAGGGCTGCGTCAAAGGGCACTAGCTCGGTGTAGATCTCCATCGTGTCGGCGTTCACCGCCGTGAAAATCGCCGGGTGCTCGTGTAGTTCGAGATAGGCCTGGTACAGCGCGACTTGCGCCGCGTAGACCGGCTTGGAAATGGCGAGCCGGTTCTTTTCCAGATCGCGCCACGATTTCGAGCCGAGGCATTTGTTTTCCCAAAGCGCCGGGTAGGCGAAGCCCTCGGGGCCACCGACGAATACACCGTCGATATGCCCCTGCAGCCGACCATCGGCCACCGAGAATCCGAATTGCTCGCCGTCGGCCTTGTGGGTGCGCAGATCAAAACCTGCATCCCGCAGCCATCCGACCATGCATTCCTCGTTGACGTGGCCACGCTCGAAAATGCGCAATATCCGGCCTTGGATGTCGCGCCCATAATCGACCGGTGCTTGCGCGAACTCAAACTGGAGCGCGCGTTCGCAGGCCACGCCCAATCGGGATGCACCGAGATAGCGGCGCACTACCTGACCAGCACGCGCTTGCTGCAGACCGGCATCGACCAGCGCGGTAATTTGCCCGGACACGCTCGCTGTGGAATTGAAGTCCATCATGGCTTCGTCTCCCACGGCAGATCATCCTCAAGGTCGGCGAAGGGATCATTGATGCTCTCCTTCATGCCGCGCACCGGCGGATATTTGGTTGCGTCGTGATGCTCGACCATCGCCTCTGTGTAGCGGGTGACGATGGCATCAATGACCTGCAGCGCTTCGGCTTCCGAGTAATCCCCGAGAGGCTTCGTAAATCCGATCCCGCCAGCCACTTCACCGAAGGCCTTCAGGCATTTTTTCATCGAGGCGAGTTCGACATCAGAGGGATCGATCATCGTGACCTCCCTGCACTTGATCGGCTCGTCCTTGGCTTTGAGCCAGTTGCCGTACATCGTGTGAAATACGTTCTGGCAGCGCTGCGAGCAGAACACCCAGTCGATGGGGTAGCGGAGGGGACTGCCGACACCGTGTCGGTTGTCGGTATGGCCGAATCCTCGCGCCTGACGTTTGCAGACCCAGCATTTCACGCTCCCTCCTCAAACTCGTCGACCAGCAGACCGAGCTGCAGCGCGCCGCCCGCGAAGGCAGCCTCGCAGCGCCTGCTGAAGTCGCGGTAGTTGGTCGAGCAGCGGGCTATCGCCGTCACTGAATGAATCTGCTGCTCCAGCCGCGCCAGCCCTTTGTCGGTCAACCATTGGTGGTGTTTGTCAGAGATGCGCTTGCGATTGCGGATCTCGTCGAGCAACTCCTCCGGCAGCACCGGCCCGTAGACCCAGCGCTGAGTAATCTGGCCAAGGACGTGGGGTGGGTTCTGGGCGTGGCCCTGGTATTTCCAGCCGAACAGCCGGTAGATGGCGCGGTAGTAGTCGGCGTGGAAGCGCCGCTCCCACGAGCAGCTGGATTGGCGCAGCAGCTTGCTGATCAAATCCTGCAGAGCATCGGGCGCACGGTGGTACTGATAGCCCGTTGCCTCATCGATCAGCGCGACCTCGCCGGTGGTGGCCAGCGCGTGCATGATCTTCATGCAGTTGGGCACGATCCCCCGACGCGCCTTGTGCAGCGTCCCGGTCAGCGCAGCATTGACAACGGCAGATGCAAGATCAGCGATGATCCCGGCCGGAAAGAACTGTGTTTGGCGACCAGATGGCAGCAAAATCGGCTCACGAGTTTTTTCCAATTGCGACAAGGAGTTAGGCGCAAAATCCGTGAGAAATCGAGCGAATCGGCCACCCTTGTGGCCTTCGTGGAAGCCGAGTAATTTGGCAAGCTGGCGACGCACGTAGCCGCGTTCGCCGCCCTTGAGGACGACAGCTTCGCACTCAAGGTCGCCGAAACGCACGACGCCGTAATGGCTGGCAGTAAGAATGGACGTATTCATGGTCATCCCCTTATTGCGCCCATGACGGTTTTCCCGTCACGGGTGCGCGTTGTGCAGCAGCAGCGGGAGCCTGATAGGCCGGTGCCGCCTGCGCCGGAGCGCCCGACGTGCCGCCGCCGGTGTTGGTCTTTGGCGGCACACCCTTCAACTTGGCGTAGTCCGCGTGGTCGGGCTCGACCGCGAGCTTCGCCACGTTGCGATCCGCGCCCTTGGCGTCCTTCTCGATGTCAACGCGGACGATGAACTCGATTCCGTCAAGCTCATGAAAACCTTGGATGCGACGCGCGGCCGCCGCCTGTGGCGTGTTGTCCTGCGGGTGGATATTGCGGGCGCTGTTGAGCGCGGCGCGGATGAAACTGCGTCCCATCTGTCCCCAGGTCGGCCCTTTGGGGGAATGCAGACCGATGTTGCTCCACATCTTTCGTTTGACGTGGTCACCATCGGTCACCACAAACTCGGCCACAAGATAGATCGAGCCGGTCTCGAAGGATTCGGTGGCGTAGCCGCCACCCCAGCCTTGTGCGGGATCGTCGTAACCCCCGGGTTTGATAGTCATGCGTACCGGCACCACGGTACCCTTGGGGATCAGGTCAAAACCGGACTGCTGTGAGTCGGCGTCATTAAAGTCATTCCATGCATTGGCAGTCATTGCGATTACTCCTTGGATTCGATGTTGGTTTGGGCGGCGGCGCTGGGTGTGGAAGCGCTGCTTGCGCACTTGGCGATCAGTGCGCCGAGATGCGGCGGCTCCAGCAGGTCGAGCCGACCGCTGCGGTCTTTGGCGGGGAAGCCGTAGGGATTGACGGTGTGGGTGACGAAGGCGCGATACGAACTACCGTCGTCGGCCTTGATTTCGGCCAGCGTCACCACCTCGTCGACGATCCCCGGCAGCTCGAGGCTGGTCTTGCTGCCTTCGATCTGCGGCACGAACACCTTGCGATTGAAGTCATCAAGACGTTCGTCAAGAATCGCCACGAAGATCACGTTCTTGCCCCGAGCGTGTTGCAGGTGGGTCAATGCACCGATCATTTCCTGCCCGAGCAGCCCATAGGCCGCACGCAGATCCGGCTTTCCAGAACGGTCACTGACCGCGCCCGGTTGGGATTTACACCAAGCGAAACACTGTCGCGACAACTGCGTGATCGAGTCGAGGAAGAAGGTCTGGTAGCGATCAAGTTGCGTGGCGTCGCCAAACTTCTCGACGACGTGATCAAAATGCGCCTGCGAAAACGCGCACTCGGCTGGCAGCGACTTATCGGGACCCGAGAGGAACACGAAGAAGTCACGGCTTTCCGGCCAGGACGCGGGGCGGATGGTGTCGCCCGGCCAATCAGCCACCGAAAGATCGCCAGCCTCGATGTCGATGAACAGCGTGGTGTCGGGGTCGAGGTCTTTCAGTCGGGTGGTTTTGCCGATGCCGGATTTGCCCAGCAGCAGGAGCTTGACGCCCTTGCGCTCGGCCATCCGTTCGACGGCGGACACGATGGGGAGCTTTTTCATTGCGCGTCCTCCTCGATGGCCAGCGTGAACGTAGGCTTGCCGGGTTCGACCGTGCGGGCGGCGGCAAACTGCTGCTGCAGCGCCGGTGGCCAGTTGGTGTAGCGCGACTCGGACACCGCGAGCTTGGTGTCGATGTAGCCCTCGACCTTCTCGCCGGAAGCCACGATGCGTTCGGCAATCTCGGCCAACTGCTTCTGGTTCCAGCTGACCTTCTTGGGCAACTCGAACTTGATGCGCAGCGGGCCGTCGCTGATGTGGGCGGTACCGAAGTCGCGGCCGGAGTCGCGCAATGCGGTGCGGGCCTGCTCGCCGAAACGCTGATCCAACGCGGCGTCGAGCTTGGTACGCGTTTTTTTGGCCCAATCGATCAGGTGATCGAGGTTGGCGTCGGCCTCCTGCAGTTGGGCAGGCGGCAGCTTGGCCAGTTGGCTCACCGACATGTCGGCGAGGTCGGCAGGGAATACGGACAGATCATTCATGGCCGCCCCCTTATGCGTAAGCTCGAGTGAAGGTCGAGTAGCGCGAAACGCGTCGCTCGAAGGCTTCAACTTCGGAGATCAGATAGGTGACGCGGGCACCCAGCTTGCAGAAGACGGGGCCGAGTTGTTCCTGCCGCCAACGGCGCAGGGTCTTGACGGAGAGCCCCCAGCGGGTGGCGAGCTCGTTTTCATCGATGGCGATGCGCGTGGCACCGTCTCGACTGATCCGGCGGTGTGTACGACCGGATTCAACTGATGGGACTTGGTTTTGCATTTCGATGTGCCTCCTTTATGAAATGGGCACATCGAAGTTTCCGCATGAATTTACGGCCTGAGTCCGGGCCGACATACGGAAAAACTTACGGATTGCTATTGGCGTCGGACTTGGTAATGACCACCTGCCTTGATCAGAATGAGGTATTCCTCGCGCGTGGCCTTGTCACCAAACGCTTCGTCAAAGGATCGATAGCCGCAATCCACTTTCGACTTAACCTCTGTCCACTTCATCGCTGGTGGCGTTTTATCTGCCTCGCCCCACATGACCTTTAAGATGCTGGCGCGTGTATCACTCACGAGTCGCGACTTCTCAAAATGCGGTAATTTCACTCTGGTACCTTGCAAGAATTGCGGTAACTCTGGTTCGCCACTGACTGTCACGAAACCTCGAAGTACCCGGTCGAAGGCGCTCGCGTCGAAAACGTCCTGCCCGTCCTCCACGCGCACGAAATCGTTCAGGCCGCGCATCACATGGTCGCGAGGCAGGTCATCTCTGATCGGTTGATGCCGAAGGAGCACGCCACCGCGCGGCCAGGCCGGGTCGCACAGCACCGACGTCACTTCGGAGTCCGGCGCGCGCTCCCATGAGCGTCCGACAAACACTGGCGCGAAATCGTGGGTGCCAGCGATTCGCGCATCACCGAGGTGCCACAAGTGGTCTGGCACCCGAGTACGTTGTTGCGACAGATGCCGTGGTTCGATGCTGATCAGCTTGCACAGATCGTTGAGCCACGTATCGATGCGCAGTGCGTAAAGCACAATTTCAGAAAGGGGACGCGCGACGATTCGAGATCGCTGTTGTGGGCTCCGGTATCGGAAGACACCTGCACCCTCGTCAATATCGGCTTCTACTTCTTCCTCCGAATCGTGGAAAGGCACCATCACACGGGTCAAGTAGCCATCCTCAGCCACCCATCCACGCCGAACGAATTCGGCGCGGTGACGACCGACGGTAGTGGCGACGACGCGCGGCTCGACGCTGCGCACGCGCTCAAGCGTGCGGAAATATTCCAAGTACGCAGACATGTCGACCTCCTCAGAATTCACACAGGACACCGAGTCGAGCCAATTGCTCGATTACGCGCTTGCGGTCGTCCTCGGTTTTGCTCTTGTCGTTCAGGCCGTTGGGCGACGTAATCTGGACGGCCACGTTGTGCGCTTTGCGATGCGGTTGTTTTCCCATCCGGAAAACCAGTTTTACTTGCGACAAGGTATATCCAGTTAGGTCGTCGAGTCCGTAATCGTCGTAGGCAACTTGGTAGATGTGACGGTTGTCGCGACGATCACGGCCGATCACCAGCGTGCTCGACAGTTGCTGGACGATGTCACGTCCGTTGGCTTCATCGGTGGTGTTCTGCTCGAAGGGGCGCGCAATTTTCACTTGCAGGATCGAGATCTTCTCGACCCCGTCGACGCGTGCCTCGTCAATGCGCTTGAGCATGGCGTGTGTTGAAAAGCCAAGCAGATCAAACTCGCGCATCGGCATGTCGTTGATCTCTCCATCACAGGCCAATACGACATCCCGGAAGATGGTGGCCAGATCACGGCGAGACTCCTTGTCCTCGCAGAACACGCCCAGCGCACCAGTGCCGGGCTCCCACGAGAAACTCGCCGACATGGCTGCAGGTTCTTCGTGGTCAATTACTTCGCCGTCGGCGACTTGCTTGAAATGCGCGGTCGAGCCATTGAAGGTCGCTGTGAGCGTATGCAACAGCACCGGCGTCGTTTCGTCAGCATCTGTGCCGCCACAGCGATCTGCGTGCGCAAGGTCGCGTCGCGTGAACTGCTCGATCAGAATTTGGTCGGCTGCCACCTTCGGATAGAGGGCGGCGATCCGGGTGCGCAGCACATCCTTTACATCGGCGTCGATCTTGGGCTCGATACCTTTCGGCCCGAGGTAGTGGCTGGAGAAGTTTTCGCTCTTCCACTGCCGATGCATCACTTGCAGGCGCTCGGCGTGCTCGAAGCGGTGCTCGGCCTTGACCCCGTCGGATGGAAATTCCTGAAGAAGATACAGGTATAACGCGCGGCTGTATCTGTCTGTTGGTGCAGACAGTACCGCGACATCACCGGCATCCTCTTCGTCGAGAAGAGACTGGACGGCTTGCGCACCGTATTCGTCGTCGAGCAACACCACCAACTCAGCGGCGTGTTCAATACGCTGCTGTTTGTCGAGCATGAGTTTGGACACGACGTGGAACAACGCTTTTCGTGCTTGAATCGGTAGCACGCCCTTGGCTGCCTCGATCAGCGCGGCAATTTCAGGCAGTGTGGTATCGGCGGCGCGTTCAACCAGCGTGAGAATGAGAGCCGGTCGCTTTACCTTGCGCGCCAGGGTGACGAAATATTCCATGCAAGGAAGTACATCCGGTCCACCATCGGATTGCCGCCTGCGGGCTACCTTTGATGTCTGCCGATCAGCAGCCGACTGGTTTTGTTTTTCGTTGTTTTTTTGTTCGACTGCCGTCATCATGAATTCCCTTTTCTGAATGGAGTGCGCGATTGCGCGAATGGTTAATTGATGGGTTCAAAAAATGCCGACACAAGGTCGGCGGCTAGGGTGGGAGCAAGAATCAAGCGATTCCTGCTCCCGATGCCAGAAGGCCGTAACGTTCCATCCGGACTTGAATGAATCGCCGGTGAACGCCAAAGCGTTTTGCGAGTGCCTTCTGTAAACATTCCATGTCGAAGAATCCGATGTCGCCATCGGCAGTCAGCCGTAGGGTCGTACCGGGCACCTCCGGATCGAGAGACGGGCTACGGTGGATCGTGACACCGTGCTTCGGGGCCAGTTCTTCCACCGCGCGACACAATTGCTGTCGCGGCACAAGCAATGAGCCCATGAACTCATTGGCACGTAGCTCGGCAAAATGGATGCTGCGATCAAGCTCGCTGTTGCGCGCTGTTCTAGGCTCCAACTCAAGCGCGACTGGCGGCTTTGCCAAGTGCTCTGCATCACGAGTCGTGGTGCGGTATGCCTTGCGCGCCAGCTCCGTAGGGTCGTCGAACAAACCAGGGCCTTTGGCGGCGGCTGCAATCCAGCTCGGAGCATCGAAAATGGCGTGGCCAAGTTCGTGTGCAAAGGTACTCAGTACCAGTTCCTCGGATGCTGTTTCACTCACCGGCGACACCGATAGCACGGTGGCGTCCAGCGATGCTGCGGGATCAAACTCACAAACACCAAGCACAGGATTTCCCTGCTCGTCGTTGACCGCGTGATCGGTATCCACCCAAAGTTCGAATTGGATGCCGTTGATTTTCAGGCCGCCGATATCGCGCAAAACCGACAGCGAGATGGCATCCGTATTGGCATCGACTAACTGCTGGCGTGCCAGCATTGCGATACCTTCAACTTCAGAGTGTTTGATGTAGCGGGGAAGCATCCGGTCGCAGCACCGGTAGGCGAGAGTCAATACCGGCATTCACTTTTCTCCCGTCGCGCGCTTGCGATACATCCGAACGATATCTCCCACATCTTCTCGCATATCCGGCGGAAGACGGCTCGCTTCAATGAACGCCTCGTCGGGGTTCTCGCCAAGAATTTCTGCCGCCTTGCGGATCAGTTCGTCCTTTGGCGGCTTTTCCATCTCGCGCTCGATGCGCGACCAATAGGCGGGGGATATGTCGAGTTGACGCGCGAAGTCATTCATAGCAATGCCCTTCGCGTCTCTCTTTTGCCTGATGTAGGCTCCGAAACCCATAATGTGACCCAGTTGCGTGATTAGTTAATTGACGCAATCATAAACACAACGATTCTCGCCGTCAACTGTTTTGTTAACGCGCAATCCATGAATCATCGCAGCTATATACATGGTCACCGATTGCTCTCCTTTGCCATCCTGTTCGGAAGATCGGCTTCATCATTTGTGACAGTTGCCATTCCACGGAGCAGTCATGAAGAACATCGAACTTCCCACGCCGACCGCCATGTCGGCGACCGGGCGATCCGCCGAAATCACATCGATCTTGGCAAGCGCCATCATTCGCACCCAGCTTGCGGAGAACGAGGCCCATAGCGCCAAACAGAGAGAGGTTGGACTTGGCTTCCTGCCCGACCAGCGCGTTCATACAACTCCCTATCAAACGGAGAAGTTGAAATGAACGAGCAAAAAATATCGGCGGCTGTGTCCGTAGCCGCCCAGATCGCGGCGCTGCCAGCATTGCCGACCACGGAGCTTTGGGCTCTGTGGGATCGGTACTACCCCCGCCGCCCGGAAAACCCGAACCGCAGCTATCTGGAGTCGCGCATCGCCTACAAGCTACAGGAGGAGGCCTTCGGTGGCCTGTCTCCGGACACGCGCTTGCGCCTTTCCAACATTGGCATCCGCCACTCGAAGATCAAAGAACGTCGCAAACAAAGGGACATTCATCTCGCACCGGGTACGGTGCTGGTACGCGAGTGGGGAGAGCGCGATCACAAGGTCAGCGTGACCGCCGAAGGCACCTTCGAATACGAGGGGCGCTTTTTCAAAAGCCTGTCATCGGTCGCCCGGCATATCGCGGGATCGCCGTGGTCGGGCCCTGCATTTTTCGGCCTGCGTAAACATGGGGAGGGGTTCGAATGAGCGCTCAATTGCCAATGCAGCCGCCAACCCTCGCGCAGACCAAACCGCGCAAACGCTGTGCCGTCTACTGCCGCGTCTCGTCGGACGAGCGCCTGGATCAAGAATTCAACTCGATTGATGCGCAGAAGGAATCGGGACAAGCCTACGTCGCCAGCCAGCGATCCGAGGGCTGGATTCCGGTGGCCGACGACTACGACGACCCCGGTTTTTCAGGCGGCAACACCGAGCGCCCGGGACTCCGGCGGTTAATGGCTGACATCGAACGCGGGTTGGTGGACATCGTGGTGGTCTACAAGATCGACCGCCTGACGCGTAGCCTTGCCGATTTTTCCAAGATGGTCGAGGTGTTCGAGCGTCAAGGCGTGTCCTTTGTGTCGGTCACGCAGCAGTTCAACACCACCACATCGATGGGACGGTTGATGCTGAACGTATTGCTGTCCTTCGCCCAGTTCGAGCGTGAAGTCACCGGCGAGCGAATCCGCGACAAGATTGCCGCGAGCAAACGCAAAGGACTGTGGATGGGCGGCGTGCCACCCCTGGGCTACGACGTTGAAAATCGCCTGCTCGTGATCAATGAAACTGAGGCAGCGGTGGTGCGCCGCATCTTCAGCGAAATGCTGACGGTCGGCTCACCCACGCAGATCGGTCGCGCTCTGACCGACGAGGGTATTACCACCAAGGCGTGGACGACGAAGGAAGGCCAAACCCGACTCGGCGCGCGGATCGACAAGAAGTACCTGCACAAGCTGCTGCGCAACCGCATCTATTTGGGCGAGTTGTCGCACAAGGGAAACTGGTTTCCCGGCGCGCACCCGGCGATCATCGACCACGGACTGTGGGGTCGCGTCCACGAGGTGTTGGCTGAGGATTCGCACGGTCGCTCGGTCGAAACCAAAATCCGGTCGCGCACCGACGCCTTGCTGCGCGGCCTGCTTTACGCCCCCACTGGCGAGCGGATGTACCCGACCTATTCGCGCAAGAAGGGGCGCAAGTACCACTACTACGTTTCTAAGTCGGAATCGCGCTTCGGTGCTGCCGACAAGACTTACGAGCGCATCCCTGCCGACGAGGTCGAGGCTGCCACAGTTGCCCAAATCAAGACGGTGTTGGCCAGCGCCGAATCTGTCGCGTCGGTGTGCAACTTCATCAAGAAAAACGGCGCGCAGGTCGACGAGGCCAGTGCCGTGATGGCGATGGTCAAACTGGGCGACGTATGGGAGCAATTGTTTCCGGCAGAGCGCCACCGCATCGTCAACCTGATGATCGAGCGCGTCGATCTGGTGCCGGGCGGCTTGAAAGTGAAATGGCACGAATTGGGCTGGAAGGCGCTGATAGGGGAATTCACACCGGACAGCATTGGTGCCGAGCTGGTCGCGATGGAGGCTACGGCATGAACGACGATCTGGAAACATTTGTGCCACTGATCTTCAAGCGGCGCGGCGTGCAGCGACTTGCCGCGACCGACGCACCTGCGCATGACACGACGTTTTTGGAGGGATTGGGGCGTGCCTTCTACTGGCAGAAGCTGCTCGACTCCGGCGCGATGAAAAGCGGCTCGGAGATCGCCATCAACGAGGGGTTGCATCATTCGACGGTGAATGAGCTGTTACGCCTCACGCTGCTGGCACCGGACATCATCGACAGGCTTATGGCGGGCCGACAGCCAAGAAGGCTGACACTGATGTGGTTCCAGCGGAACCGTCTGCCGGTGGATTGGCAGGCCCAGCGCGACATCATCGCCAGTTTTGAATAGGAGGAGAGATGGCCAAGAAGGACAAAGGGTTGCTGACCGGCGACCCGATCACGTACCAAACGCCCAGCCCGGCAGGCGGCGTGCAGATGGAAACCTTCATCCCTTGGACGCTGGTCAAGCGCGGGGTGAAACGGCAAGTCATTACGCCCATCGATGCGCCAGAGCAATTTCAGATGGAAGCCACGGTGGAACGGCAAGAACGCAAGGTAGCCCAGGACACGCCGCTGATCCGTGCATTGGGGCTGGCGCACCACTGGCAGCGGCTGCTCGACGATGGCAAGGTGCAAACCATCGCCGATATCGCCCAGATGGAGGGCATCGACGTCACGCAGGTGCGGCGGTTGCTGCGTCTTGTACTGCTCGCCCCGACCTTGGTTGAGATGATTGTGGTCAGCAACGAACAGGCGTCGATCAATCTGGAGTTTGTCCTGCGCCGGGCGATGCCCGTCAATTGGCAGGAGCAGGGAGCGCTGTTTGCACAACGACACTGATGAATATAACTGCCTGCCAAGCCGCCTTCGGGCGGTTTTTTTGCGTCTGCTGCCTGTTTCTCCGTTCTCGGTCGCCTGCGCCAGACCAACTTACTTTTCGCACTCACGGGCCGCAAACCCGCGTTAATGCAGGGAATTGAGTCGCGAACGCTCGCGAGGCAAACAGAGAACAGAGAGAGAAACGGGCGGAAGTTGCCACCCAAAACGGGGGCGGCGACAGATGGGCGCTCGCGAGGAAAGCGCGCGAAACCGCGCCAACACTGGCGTTCCGGGCAAAAAAAATCCCAACCGATAAGAGTTGGGATTTCAAATTATGGTGGAGCTGGGGGGATTTGAACCCCCGTCCGCAAGCCTTGTTCGGGCAGATCTACATGTTTAGTGGTCTGATTTGAGTCTCGCCACCTGTGTCGCGCAGCCACACGCTACACAGGACGCCAGCACCCTATTTTCTTGCCCCGGGTTAAGGTACCCAGCCCGGAGCCAGCCGATAAAATTATCTTTACAGCCGGGAGCCTCTAACTTGCGTTAAAAACCCCTTGCCCAGCCCATCGGCCTGCTGTTGTAAAGCTCACTGGCAATTAAGCAGCGAGTGCGAAACGTTCGTCGTTTGCAGTTAGTTTGTTTGAATCTGTTTTACGAGCGCACTCAGCTCGACATGCACCACACCGCGTCCGAACCCACGTCGAAACCAGTGCAGCCCCTCAAGCCCTATTTTAGGCGTTTGCGAGCAATTGCAAGAGTGCCAAAGGAGAATTAATTTCGGCATGCGCACCCCAGGCCTGCGTATCCGCTTGGCTGCCCAGATAACCATAGGTCGCTGCCACGGTATACATTCCAGCGGCATTTCCCGCGACCACGTCGCGTTCGTCATCCCCCACGTACAGGCATTCCGATGGATTTACCCCCAGGCACCGTGCCGCCTCCAGCAAAGGGGCAGGATGCGGCTTGGCATGCGGTGTGGTATCTCCACTCACAATCGCACGCGCTGTTGCAAACAATGGCATGGCTTGGGTCAACGGGACTGTGAAGCGGGCCGATTTGTTGGTTACGACACCCCACAACAACTGCCGCTGATCAATCTGACGAATCAACTCAGCGACTTCATGAAACACCACCGTCCGTTGGCTCATGCATTTTTCGTAATTGCCAAAAAATTCTTCCCGCATGGATTCGTACGCAGGGTCGTCTGCCGAGATACCAAAGGCCACACCCAGCATGCCGCGAGCGCCTGCACCCGCCATGGGCCGATAAGACTCCAATGCAAGCGATGACAAGCCACGATCCAAACGCATTTGATCCGCAGCAGCCCCCAGGTCTGGGGCACTATCAATCAGCGTGCCGTCCAGATCAAACAGCACAGCGGATACTCCTTGGAATACCGACATCAATCAACCCGCCCTGGTTTTTGCGTGGCAAACATGTAATTTACGCCCGTGTCTTGGCTCAGCCAATAGCGTTTGCTAATCGGGTTGTATTCCAAGCCACTGGTTTGGCGCACATCCAATGCCGCACTGCGGCAGTAATGCGCCAATTCGCTGGGACGGATCATTTTGGCGTACTCGTGGGTGCCGCGGGGCAACAGGTTCAGCAGGTATTCCGCGCCCAAAATGGCAAACAAAAATGACTTGGTGTTTCGGTTGAGCGTTGAAAAGAACACCCATCCACCAGGCTTCACCAGCTTTGCGCATGCATTGACCACCGATGCGGGGTCAGGCACATGCTCCAGCATCTCCATGCAGGTCACAAGGTCATACTGGCCTGGGGCCTCGTCTGCCAGCGCTTCGGCGCTCACTTCTCGATAGGTCACACGAGGAGTCTGCGCTTCCAAGGCATGCAACTGGGCAATTTTGAGCGCTTTGGTGGATAAGTCGATACCCAAGACCTCGGCACCTTTGCGCGCCAGAGAGTCAGCCAAAATTCCACCTCCACACCCAACATCCAGCGCACGCAGGCCATGCACTGGACAAATGGTATTAATCCAGTCGAGTCTCAGGGGGTTAATTTGGTGCAGTGGACGGAACTCACTCTCCATATCCCACCACCGGTGGGCCAACTCAGAAAACTTGGCCAACTCGGCCGGATCAGCATTCAATGGGGTATTCATCCCGTGATTATTGAGCATATTGCGCAGCCAACAGACTCAGCACATGGCACGCCCTGTACATTTTTAAAGCGAATAACAAAAAACCCGCCGAAGCGGGTTTTTTGAGAAACCGTGAAATAGTTCCTATTACTTAGCGCGTGTTCCAACCACTTCGATTTCAACGCGACGATTCTTGGCGCGACCTTCCGTGGTCTTGTTGTCTGCAACAGGCTGCTTCTCGCCCTTGCCTTCAGTGTAAACACGGTTTTTCTCGATACCTTTGGACACCAAGTAAGCCTTGACGGACTCAGAACGTGCCACCGACAGTTTTTGGTTGTAGGCATCGGCACCGATGGCGTCGGTGTGACCAACTGCAATGATGACTTCCAAGTTGATGCCCTTGACTTTACTCACCAGGTCATCCAATTTGGCTTTGCCTTCAGGCTTGAGCACAGACTTGTTGAAATCAAAAAACGCGTCAGCAGCGTAAGTTACCTTGCTGGCAGCAGCTGTGGGAGCAGCGGGCGTTGCAGCCTTGGGAGCAACAGCAGCGGCAGCCGGGGCAGCGACAGCAGCAGCGGCTGGAGTTGCTACAACTGCCTTGGCAGCTGCAATCGCGCCATCGCAGCCAGGAGCTGCAGTGGCGGGGGTCCAGCTGGCATCACGCCAGCATTCACCGGAAGCGTTTTTCCATACATCACCCGCAGCGCTCTTCCAGTTGTGGATTTCTTGCGCACCAGCTAAGGTGGTGAGTGCTGCCGCAGCGAGAGCGATGGCTACTTTATTCAAATGTTTCATATTTTTCCTTTTTTGCTGAACAAACTGCAGCATCGCTGCGGATAATTGGACAACGACCGCTATAGCATACGGACCACAGACTATTGAGATCGTTTACCCGATTGTGCCATAGGGAGGGCTGCCTTTCGCGGCGTCCTGGAGAGCCGTGCGCTGGATGCCAGACCTACGGCCCAGGACCGTTGCTGTTGCGCCACATCTCCCGGCCGTAGAATCGGGGGTTGTCCTTGACATTGCCTTGATCCATCCATGACCCAGTTCGCCAAAGAAACCCTGCCCATCAGCCTTGAAGAGGAAATGCGGCGCAGCTACCTCGATTACGCCATGAGCGTGATTGTGGGGCGCGCTTTGCCCGATGCGCGGGACGGCCTGAAGCCGGTTCATCGGCGCGTGCTGTTTGCCATGCACGAGTTGAACAACGACTGGAATCGCCCTTACAAAAAGTCAGCGCGTATCGTCGGTGACGTCATTGGTAAATACCACCCGCACGGCGACCAGTCGGTCTACGACACCATCGTGCGCATGGCGCAAGACTTCTCCATGCGCCACATGCTGGTGGACGGACAGGGTAATTTCGGCTCCGTGGACGGCGACAACGCGGCAGCCATGCGGTACACCGAAATCCGCCTGGCCAAGATCGCCCATGAGATTCTGGCGGATCTGGACAAGGAAACGGTGGATTTCGGCCCCAACTACGACGGCTCCGAGAAAGAACCTTTGGTCATGCCGACTCGGCTGCCCAATCTATTGGTCAATGGCTCGGGCGGTATTGCGGTGGGTATGGCCACCAATATTCCTCCACACAACCTGAATGAAGTGGTGGACGCCTGTTTGCACCTGTTGCGCAACCCGGAGGCCACCATCGACGAATTGATGGAGATCGTGCCAGCGCCCGACTTCCCTACCGCCGGCATCATTTACGGTATCAATGGCGTCAAAGACGGCTACCGCACCGGCCGCGGCAAGGTGGTGATGCGTGCCCGCTGCCATTTTGAAGACATCGACAAGGGCCAGCGCCAGGCCATCATCGTCGATGAGTTGCCCTACCAGGTCAACAAGAAAACGCTGCAAGAGCGTATGGCCGAGTTGGTCCACGAGAAGAAGATCGAAGGCATCAGCCACATCCAGGACGAATCGGACAAATCCGGCATGCGTCTGGTGATCGAACTCAAGCGCGGCGAAGTGCCCGAAGTCGTGCTGAACAACCTGTACAAACAGACGCAGTTGCAGGACACCTTTGGCATGAACATGGTTGCGCTGATCGACGGCCAACCCAAGCTGTGCAACCTCAAGGACCTGATTGAGGTCTTCCTGCAGCACCGCCGCGAAGTGGTAACACGCCGCACGGTGTTCAATCTGCGCAAGGCCCGCGAGCGTGGCCATGTGCTCGAAGGTTTGGCCGTCGCTTTGGCCAATATCGACGACTTCATTGCCATCATCCGCAACGCGCCCACCCCCCCGGTGGCCAAGGTGGAGTTGATGAGCAAGCCCTGGGACAGCAAACTGGTACGTGAAATGCTCACCCGCACCCGGGCGGATGGCGGCGTCATCAATGCCGATGATTACCGCCCCGATGGCTTGGAAAAAATGTACGGCATGGGTTCGGATGGCTTATACCGCCTGTCCGACACACAAGCGCAAGAAATTCTGCAAATGCGTCTGCAACGCCTGACCGGGCTGGAGCAGGACAAGATTGTGGCCGAGTACAAACAGGTCATGGCCGAGATCGAAGACCTGCTGGATATTCTGGCCAAACCCGCCCGTGTATCGACCATCATCAGTGAAGAGTTGACGGTCATCAAGACCGAATTCGGTGAATCGAAACTGGGTGCACGCCGCAGTCTGGTGGAGCACAGCTCGTTTGACCTCTCCACCGAAGACCTGATCACCCCCACCGACATGGTGGTGACACTCTCACACAGTGGCTACATCAAGAGCCAGCCCCTGAGCGAATACCGGGCGCAAAAACGCGGTGGCCGTGGCAAACAGGCCACCGCCACCAAGGAAGACGACTGGGTGGACCAGCTCTTCATTGCCAACACCCACGACTACATCCTGTGCTTCAGCAACCGCGGCCGCCTGTACTGGCTCAAGGTCTGGGAAGTGCCGCAAGGTTCACGCGGTTCGCGCGGACGCCCCATCGTCAACATGTTCCCGCTGCAGGAAGGCGAGAAAATCAATGTGGTGCTGCCGTTGACCGGCGACAAGCGCAGCTTCCCGGCCGACCAATATGTCTTCATGGGCACCTCCATGGGCACGGTCAAAAAGACGGCTCTGGACGAATTCAACAACCCCCGCAAGGGCGGCATCATCGCCGTCAACCTGGACGACGGCGACTACCTGATTGGCGCCGCCCTGACCGACGGCAAACACGACGTGATGTTGTTCAGTGATGGTGGCAAGGCCGTGCGTTTTGATGAAAACGATGTACGCCCCCTGGGCCGCAGTGCCCGCGGTGTGCGCGGCATGATGCTGGACGAAGGCCAGGGCGTGATCGCCATGCTGGTCGCCGAAGACGAGCTGCAAAGCGTGCTGACCGCCACCGAAAACGGCTACGGCAAACGCACCAGCATCACCGAATACACCCGCCACGGGCGCGGCACCAAGGGCATGATTGCCATCACCCAGTCCGAACGCAACGGCAAAGTGGTCGCGGCCACGCTGGTGCATGCCGACGACGAGATCATGCTGATCACCGACAAGGGCGTTTTGGTACGCACCCGGGTCAGCGAAATTCGCGAACTCGGCCGTGCTACACAAGGGGTCACCCTGATCGGCCTGGACGAAGGCTCCAAGCTGAGTGGATTGCAGCGCATTGTTGAAAATGACGCCAACCCGGCTGAAGATACAGGCCCCAGCGACAGCGAAGACGGCGCGGAAGAGACCACCTGATTGCTATTAATTCAATAGCTGCTTACGCACATTAACAAAGGGCTAGAGCCCTATTTGATCCATAAAATACTCCGATGCAACGCCCTTTCAACTTTTCAGCTGGCCCCGCAACCATTGCCCCGGAGGTCTTGGCCCAGGCCGCCGCTGAAATGTTGGACTGGCCCGACGCCAACGGCGTACGCAGCGGCATGGGTGTGATGGAGATGAGCCACCGGGGCAAGGAGTTCCAGTCGATCTACACCCAGGCCGAAGCCGACCTGCGTGAACTGCTGGCAGTGCCCGCCCATTTCAAAATCCTATTCATGCAAGGTGGCGGGCTGGCGGAAAACGCCATCGTCCCCCTGAATTTAGGTGGTATGCGGGCCACGCCGGGTTTTCAGGGCACCGCCGATTTTGTGGTGACGGGAAGCTGGAGTGAAAAATCCCAAAAAGAAGCCCGCAAGTACTGCCAGGTGAACATCGCCGCCAGCAACCAGGCCGATGGACACACCCACATTCCCGAGGCTGCCAGCTGGCGCCTCAGCGACCACGCCAGCTACGTGCACCTGTGCACCAACGAAACCATCAACGGACTGGAATACCACAGCCTGCCGGACCTGGCCGCGCTGGGCTCCAGCGCGCCGCTGGTGATCGACTTTTCCTCCCATGTCGCCTCGCGGCCAGTGGATTGGAGCCGTGTTGGACTGGCGTTTGCCGGAGCCCAGAAGAATCTGGGGCCCGCCGGGTTGACCATCGTCGTGGTCCGTGAGGACCTCTTGGGCCATGCCCTGGCCGTGTGCCCCAGTGCATTTGACTACAAGGTGGTGGCCGACAACCAGTCCATGTACAACACCCCGCCCACCTACGCCATCTATATGGCCGGATTGATTTTCCAGTGGCTCAAGCGCCAGGGCGGCGTCCAAGCCATGGAAGCCCGCAACATCGCCAAGGCAGCGCTCCTGTACGACGCCATTGACACTTCCGGTTTCTACCTCAACACAGTGCACCAAGATTGCCGCTCACGCATGAACGTGCCCTTCTTCCTGCGTGACGAGTCACGCAACGACGCTTTTCTGGCAGGCGCCAAAGCCGCCGGGTTGCTGCAGCTCAAGGGCCACAAGTCCGTAGGCGGCATGCGCGCCAGCATTTACAACGCCATGCCGCTCGAAGGTGTGCAGGCACTGGTGAACTACATGCGCGAATTTGAACGCTTGCACGCCTGACCGATTCCTATCCCCCATGGCAAAAACACTCCCTGAACTCCGTGTCCAGATCGACGCTGTCGATCTGGAACTGCTGGCCCTGCTCAACCGGCGCGCCGCGCTGGCCAATGAGGTGGGCGAAATCAAACGTGTGGAAGGCTCTGCCGTGTTCCGGCCGGAGCGCGAAGCACAAGTCATCCAGAACTTGCAGCAGGCCAATATTGGCGCACTCAAAAGCGACAGCGTGGCCGTCATCTGGCGCGAGATCATGTCCGCCTGCCGCGCGCTGGAAGCACCGCAGCGGGTGGCCTATTTGGGACCTGCGGGCACCTTCACGGAAGAAGCCGCCCTGCGCTTTTTCGGCTCCAGCATCCACCGCGTTCCCTGCACCAATTTTGACGAGGTGTTCCATGCCGCCACCTCGGGCGCTGCCGAATTTGGCGTGATTGCCCTGGAAAACAGCACCGAAGGCGTGGTCACCCGATCGCTGGACCTGCTGCTGCACTCCCCCTTGCACATCATTGGCGAAATCAGCCTGCTGGTGCGCCACCACCTGTTGCGCACCTCGCAATCGCTGGACGGCATTGAAGTGGTGCTGGCCCATCCCCAAGCCCTGGCCCAGTGCCAGCAGTGGCTCAACACCCATTTGCCTGACGCCGAGCGGCGCGCGGTGTCCAGCAATGCCGAAGGCGCCCGTCTGGCCGCCGGCAATCCGGCATGGGCGGGCATTGCCAGCGAACGCGCAGGTTCGGAATTCGGTCTGCACATCGCCGCCCACGCGATCCAGGACGAGGCCTTCAACCGCACCCGCTTTGTGGTCGTATGCCTGCCCTCCACCCTGCCCGCGCCCCAAGCCACCGGCAAAGACTGCACCAGTCTGGTGGTGTCGGTGCCCAACCGCCCGGGTGCGGTGCATGACATGCTGGTCCCGCTCAAAAAGCACGGCGTGTCCATGACCCGCTTCGAATCCCGCCCCGCCCGCTCCGGCCAGTGGGAATACTATTTCTACATTGACCTGCAGGGCCACCCCTCGCAAGCCCATGTGGCGGCGGCGCTGCATGACCTGCAAGACCTGTGCGCTTTTTACAAAATACTGGGTGCCTACCCGCTGGCCGATTGATGCGAACCCACAGGAATCTCTATGTTTGAACAGCTCGGCCTCATTGGATGCGGCCTGATGGGTGGCTCGTTTGCGTTGGCGCTCAAGCGGGCAGGCCTGGTCAAGCGGGTCGTGGGTTACAGCAAATCGCCCAGCACCACCGAACGGGCACGCGCCATGGGCGTGATCGATGTGGAGGCCCCCTCGGCGCTGCTCGCCGTGTCGGGTGCCGACATTGTGGTCATTGCCGTTCCGGTGGCCGCCACCGAAGCGACTTTCAAAGCCATCAAGCATTTGGTCACCCCCAATATGCTGATCATGGACGTGGGCTCCACCAAACGCGATGTCATTGATGCGGGCCGGCGTGCCCTGCGCGAACACATTGGCTGCTTTGTCCCGGCACACCCCATTGCCGGCAAAGAAGTGTCAGGTGTCGAGCATGCGGACGCCGACCTGTACACCGGGCGGCAGGTCATTCTCACGCCCATTGAACGCACCATGACCGTCCAGCTGCAAAAAGCGGTGGATGTCTGGTCGGCGCTGGGCTGTCGGGTGCTGCAAATGTCGCCGGAACAACACGACGCAGCATTTGCCGCGGTCAGCCACCTGCCCCACCTGATCGCCTTTGCCTTGATGAACTCCATCTCAGGCCAGCCACAGGGCAAGGATTACCTCTCCTTGGCAGGCCCGGGCTTTCGGGACTTCACCCGCATCGCCGCCAGTGACCCCAAGGTCTGGCGCGACATCATGGTCTCCAACCGGGAAGAGTTGCTGGCCCAAAGCAAAATATTCCAACGCAATTTGCAGGCCCTGGAGCTCATGATCTCCAGCGGCAACGCCGAAGCGTTGGAAGGCCTGTTAGAGCAGGCCAGCAACACCCGTGGCAACTGGAGCATGAGCTCCAAACTCAACAAATAATGTTTTCCACCGAATTTCTGGACCTCCCCCCCCTCTTGGGGGCGTCGGGCACGGTCACCCTCCCGGGCTCCAAAAGCATTTCCAACCGCGTATTGCTGCTGGCCGCCATGTGCGAAGGCACCACGACCGTCCACGATTTGCTCGACTCCGACGACACCCGCGTCATGCTGGTGGCCTTGCGTTCCTTGGGCTGCGGCATCCAGCAGGATGGTGCAACTGTCCAGATTTCCGGTTTGGGCGGACAGCTCAGCCACCGGCAAGCCCAACTGTTCCTGGGCAACGCGGGTACTGCCATGCGACCATTGACCGCTGCGTTGGCGGTCCTGGGCGGCGATTTTGAACTGGGCGGCGTGCCCCGCATGCACGAACGCCCCATTGGGGATCTGGTCGATGCCCTGCGCCAGTTGGGCTGCCAGATCGACTACCTGGGCCAAGACGGCTACCCACCGTTGCGCATCGGCACACCGGCACTGCAGTTGCAAGCCCCTATCCAGGTACGCGGCGACGTCTCCAGCCAGTTCCTGACGGCCTTGCTCATGGCACTGCCGCTGGTCGCGCACCAAGACATCGTCATTGAAGTGGTCGGGGAGCTGATTTCCCGTCCCTACATCGAAATCACCCTGAATTTGCTGGCCCGCTTTGGCGTGCAAGTGCAGCGCGATGGCTGGCAGCGGTTCACCATTCCAGCCGGTTGCAAGTTAGTGTCGCCCGGCGCAGTGCACGTCGAGGCCGACGCATCTTCTGCTAGCTATTTCATAGCGCTTGGCGCAATAACTACGGGGGCTGGAGGCCTTGACTTGGGGTTTTGCCAAAATGGCATAAAAATCCAAGGGGTTGGCGCGGACTCCATCCAGGGCGACATCCGCTTCATGGAGGCGGCCCAAATGATGGGCGCCCAGATCGAGAGCGGCCCCAACTGGCTGCACATTCGCCGCGGCGCCTGGCCCCTGCACGCCATCGACCTGGACTGCAACCACATCCCCGACGCCGCCATGACCCTGGCGGTGATGGCGCTGTACGCCGATGGCACCACCACCCTGCGCAACATCGCCAGCTGGCGGGTCAAGGAAACCGACCGCATCGCCGCCATGGCCACCGAGTTGCGCAAACTGGGCTCCACCGTAGTCGAAGGGGCTGATTTCATTCAGGTGACCCCGCCCGCTTCAGTAGAGGCTTGGAAACCCGCCAGCATCCATACCTACGACGACCACCGCGTCGCCATGTGTTTTTCGCTCGCCGCGTTCAACCCGGCGGGGCTACCGGTGCGCATCCAAGACCCCAAATGCGTCGCCAAAACCTTTCCAGACTACTTTGAGGCGCTGTTCTCGGTAGCGTCTGTTGCACCTGAGACGGTGCCGGTCATCTGCGTGGATGGGCCTACCGCGTCGGGCAAAGGCACCCTGGCCGCAGTGCTGGCCGAAAAGCTGGGCTACCACTTTCTGGACTCTGGTTCGCTCTACCGCATCACCGCTTTGGCCGCCACCCGCGCCGGCATTGCCTTGGATGTGGTGAATGAGCAGGCCATTGTGGATTTGCTGCGGTCTTTGCCCATCCATTTTGAAGGCAGCCATATTTGGCTGGGCGGCGAAGATGTCAACGAGGCCATTCGCACGGAAGAGGCGGGCATGAATGCATCGCGCGTCTCGGCTTTCCCCCAGGTGCGTGCCGCCCTCATTGATTTGCAGCACAATTTTCGCCAACTGCCGGGTCTGGTGGCCGATGGCCGCGACATGGGCACCATTATTTTCCCGAATGCGCCCCTCAAGGTGTTCCTGACCGCCAGTGCCGCGTGCCGCGCGGAACGCCGCTATAAGCAGTTGATTTCAAAGGGAATTGCAGCTACACTCCCATCTCTTCGCGCCGACCTGGAAGCACGCGACGCTCGGGATGCCTCCCGGACCGTTGCCCCCCTCAGATCAGCAGAAGACGCCCAGTTGCTAGACAACTCGAATTTAACGGTCGATCAGTCCGTTGAAATCGTGTTGAACTGGTGGCAAAGCAAACAGCCTTTCGGACCCATCTGAAGAGCTGACTGGTCCACACAACTCCTCTCGCGCAACAAGCGCACTGGTTGTGTGGTTCGACAACTTAACCCCGCGGTATTTTCCGCAAAACACATGTCAGAATCTTTCGCAGCCCTATTTGAAGAGTCACAAAAACGCTCTGAAACCCGTATTGGCGAAGTCGTCACCGCTGAAGTCGTTCGTATCGAACACAGCTTTGTCGTGGTCAATGCCGGTCTCAAATCTGAGGCTTATGTTCCTTTGTCCGAATTCAAGAGCGACAAGGGCGAACTCGAAGTGCAAGTTGGCGAATTCGTCTCTGTGGCCATCGTGGCCATGGAAAACGGCTACGGCGACACCATCGTCAGCCGCGACACCGCCAAGCGTTTGGCATCGTGGATGTCTTTGGAAAAATCCCTGGAATCCGGCGAGTTTGTCACGGGTACCACCAGCGGCAAGGTCAAGGGTGGCCTGACCGTTCTGGTCAACGGCATCCGCGCTTTCCTGCCAGGTTCGTTGGTTGACACACGTCCTACCAAGGACCTGTCTCCGTACGAGAACAAGACCATGGAATTCAAGGTCATCAAGCTCGACCGCAAGCGCAACAACGTTGTGTTGTCACGCCGTGCCGTGGTGGAAGCCTCCATGGGCGAAGAGCGCGCCAAGCTCATGCAGAACCTGAAAGAAGGCTCTGTGGTGCAAGGTGTGGTCAAGAACATCACCGAATACGGTGCATTTGTGGACCTGGGCGGTATCGATGGCCTGTTGCACATCACCGACATGGCATGGCGCCGCGTCCGTCACCCCTCCGAAGTGGTGACAGCCGGTCAAGAGATCACTGCCAAGATCCTGAAGTTCGACACCGAGAAAAACCGCGTGTCCTTGGGTCTGAAACAAATGGGCGACGATCCATGGATGGGCGTCAACCGCCGTTATCCCCAGTCCACCCGTATGTTCGGCAAGATCACCAACATCGCCGACTACGGCGCGTTTGTGGAACTCGAACCCGGAATCGAAGGTTTGGTGCACGTGTCCGAAATGGACTGGACCAACAAGAACGTGGCTCCTTCCAAGATCGTTGCCCTGGGTGACGAAGTCGAAGTCATGGTTCTGGAAATCGACGAAGACAAGCGCCGTATCTCCTTGGGCATGAAGCAGTGCAAGGCCAACCCATGGCAAGAGTTTGCACAAAACACCAAGCGCGGCGACCGCGTGAAGGGCCCGATCAAATCCATCACCGACTTCGGCGTGTTCGTCGGTCTGGCTGCTGGTATCGACGGTCTGGTGCACCTGTCTGACCTGTCTTGGAACGAGTCCGGCGAAACCGCCGTGCGCGAATACAAGAAGGGTCAAGAAGTTGAGGCTTTGGTCTTGGCTGTGGACGTGGACCGCGAGCGCATCTCCCTGGGTATCAAGCAGTTGGACTCCGATCCTTTCACCACCTTCGTGTCGATCAACGACAAGGGCCAGGTTGTGACCGGTAAGGTCAAGACAGTGGATGCCAAGGGCGCTGAAATCGACCTGGGCGACGACATCATCGGCTACCTGCGCGCTTCCGAAATCTCCCGCGACCGCGTGGAAGATGCCCGCAACGTGCTCAAAGAAGGTGACGAAGTCACTGCCGTGGTCGTCAACGTGGATCGCAAGACCCGCAACATCCAGTTGTCCATCAAGGCCAAGGATGCTGCTGATCAAAACGAAGCCATGGCCACCTTGAGCCAGGCCTCTGCCCGTGAAAACGCCGGCACCACCAGCCTGGGCGCTTTGTTGCGTGCCAAGCTCGACAGCAACAATTAATCCGTTGGGGACAGGGCTAAAAATCTGTCCCACACGATTTTTGACATGTTGTTAATCTGAAGGAACGGCCGGCCGCCTGTGTGCACCGGTCGTTTTTTTATCGCCCATATTTGAATTCCATGACCCGCTCCGACCTCGTTGAAGAACTGGCCAACCGTTTTGCGCAACTGACCCATCGCGACGCCGAATTTGCCGTCAAGGCCATTCTGGACGCCATGAACGATGCACTGGTTCGCGGCCACCGGATTGAGATTCGCGGTTTTGGCAGCTTTTCCATCAACCACCGCCCCCCCCGCATGGGTCGTAACCCGCGCAGCGGCGAAAGTGTGGCCATCCCCGAAAAGCGTGTCCCCCATTTCAAGCCGGGCAAGGCCCTGCGTGAAGCCGTGGACCAGCGTACCGCTGAACTTCAAACCGACTCCAAGCCCTGATCTGAATAGGTAGAATCAGCCGGCACCGAGGAGATCAATGAAACAAGTCGCATGGCTCTTTAAGTGGTTACTTAAAGCGGCCATTTTTTTTACCCTTTTCGCTTTCGCGCTGAACAACCAGCACGATGCCACTGTTCGATTTTTCTTCGGTCGACAATGGACCGCTCCGCTGGTTCTGGTGGTTTTGAGCGCTTTTGCCTTGGGACTGCTGATCGGCATACTGGGCATGGTCCCGCGTTGGTGGCAGCACCGCCGCGATGCTGCGATCGCGCGTGAAGCGGCCGCTGCCGCTGCCGCCTCGTTGGTGGCAGCCGATAAACCTCCCACGGCGGCGCCCCATGGACTTTGACATCACCTTGATACTGTTGGGTCTGCCGGTCGCCTTTGTGCTGGGCTGGATGGCCTCACGCATGGACATGCGTCAACTGCGCATGGAAAACCGCCAGGCACCCAAGGCCTACTTCAAAGGCCTGAATTTCTTGCTCAACGAGCAACAGGACCAGGCCATTGACGCCTTCATCGAAGCGGTGCAAAGCGACCCCGACACCTCGGAGTTGCATTTCGCTTTGGGTAATTTGTTCCGCCGCCGGGGCGAATACGAGCGGGCGGTGCGCGTCCACCAGCACCTGCTCTCGCGTGGCGACCTGGAACTGGACGACCGCCACCGTGCCCAACATGCGCTGGCGCTGGATTACCTCAAGGCTGGCTTGCTGGACCGTTCGGAAGAAGCCCTGCTCAAGCTGGAAGGGACCCGCTTTGAGGCGCAGGCACGTCTGGCCTTGTTGGCCAACTACGAACGCTCGCGTGACTGGGAGCACGCAGCCCACATTGCTGAAAAACTGGAGTCCTCCGGCCAAGGCAGCTTCAAGGGGCGCATGGCCCACTACCTGTGCGAGCAGGCAGCCACCCTGATCGCCGCCAAGGACACGGCACATGCCCAAGCCTTGCTGGAGCAGGCTGTGCAGATTGCCCCTGATGCACCGCGCGCCCGCGTGGACCTGGCCCGCCTACAAAGCCATTTGGGGGAAGCCCCAAAAGCCTACGCCACTTTGTCTGCCGCCATGACAGCCACCCCTGCTGCGGCATCCTTGATTGCACCTCAACTGGCCCACTACGCCATCAGCGCCCAGCGCAGCGCAGACGCTCTGGAACTGCTGAAAACCACGTATGCGCAAACGCACTCCCTGGATGTGCTGGATGCCATCGTGGCACTGGAAGCCGCAGGTACCAGCGCCACCACAACCGCACGCGAATGGTATGCACACCACCTTGAAAAAGAACCTTCACTGGTCGCGGCCGCCAAATGGATCGCAGGGGAAAAGCTGGAGCACGAGCAATTCCATCCCCAGGTCCAACGCGCGCTGGACCATGCCGTCAAACCCCTGACCCGCTACCGCTGCGCAGCCTGTGGCTTTGAAGCCAAACAGCACTTTTGGCAATGCCCCGGCTGCCAAGCCTGGGACAGTTACCCGGCGCGGCGTGTAGAAGAGTTATGAACACCCCCCGGCTTGCCCACTGCGTGTGGCCGCTTTCCCCCTTGCAGGGGGCAACGCCAGTGGCCCGGCAAAGCCGGTTCCACGGCATTTCTGGTGGAAGACACTGCGCTCCGAGAAATTGAGATGACAACGATGACTATTACCAAAGAACAAATTTCCGCGGCCCGCGTGCTGGTCGTGGGCGATGTGATGCTGGACCGCTACTGGTACGGCGCCGTGGACCGCATCAGCCCGGAAGCCCCGGTGCCCGTGGTGCGCATCACCCGTGAAGAAGAGCGCAATGGCGGCGCCGCCAACGTGGCCTACAACGTGGTGACGCTGGGTGCCCAAGCGTCGCTGTTGACCGTGGTGGGCGACGACGAAGCAAGCCACAAGCTTGAAGCGCTGGTGGCCCAAACCGGCATACGCACCCACTTTGGTCGGGACGCGGACCTCAAAACCACCGTGAAACTGCGGGTCATTGGTCGGCAACAACAGTTGCTGCGCCTGGACTTTGAGAATACCCCGAAAAGCGAAATCCTGGCCACGCAAACCGCCACGTTTGAACACCTTTTACCCCAACACGATGCGGTGCTGTTCTCGGACTACGGCAAGGGCGGACTGGCCCACGTCAGCGACATGATTGCACGCGCCAGGGCCCTGGGTACCCCCATCCTGATCGACCCCAAGGGCAGCGATTTTTCACGCTACCAGTACGCCAACGTCATCACCCCCAACCGTGCGGAACTGCAACAGGTCATTGGCCACTGGAGCAGCGAAGACGATCTGCGCACCAAGGCACACCACTTGCGCGAGCAACTGCACCTGGACGCTGTGCTGCTCACCCGCAGCGAAGAGGGTATGACCCTGTTTGACGGTGCTGGCGAGTTGCATGTGAGCGCGCAGGCGCGCGAGGTGTTTGATGTCACCGGTGCGGGCGACACCGTCATTGCCACCATGGCATCTTTGGTGGCCGCAGGCATGACCCTGCGCCAGGCCCTGCCTTTGGCCAACCGCGCCGGTGGCTTGGTGGTGGGTAAATTTGGTACGGCCACTGTGTCGTTTGAGGAATTATTTGCATGACCCGAATCGTTGTCACCGGCGCGGCCGGTTTTATTGGCTCCAACCTCATCGCCGGGCTCAATGCCCGCGGACACGACGACATCATTGCCGTGGACGACCTGAAGCAGGGCGACAAATTCCGCAATCTGGCCGATCTGAAGATTGCCGATTACGTGGACGCCGACACCTTTTACGACGACTTTGCCAATGGCCACTACGGCCAGATCGAAGCGGTGTTCCACGAAGGCGCCTGCAGCGACACCATGGAGTTGGATGGCAAGTACATGATGGCCAACAACTACACACTGTCCTGGCACCTGTTTCAGGCCTGCCAGAAGCGTGGTGCGCGCCTGCTGTATGCCTCGTCGGCTGCCACCTACGGCGGCTCCGACACTTTCCGCGAAGACCCGGCGTTTGAGCTGCCGCTGAACGTGTACGGCTACTCCAAGCTGCTGTTCGACCAGCGCATGCGCCGCGAATGTGGCAATGACTTCCAGCGCACCAAGGCCGGCAAAACCCACCAGGTGGTAGGTTTTCGCTACTTCAACGTGTATGGCCCCCGCGAGCAACACAAAGGCCGCATGGCCAGTGTCGCGTTTCACCAGTTCAACCAGTTCCGGCTTGATGCCAAGGTCAAGCTGTTTGGCGAATACGGGGGGTATGCAGCCGGTGGCCAAATGCGCGACTTCGTCTTTATTGACGACGTGGTGGCCGTGAACCTGTGGTTCTTTGACCATCCGGCCGAGTCTGGTATTTTTAACCTCGGCTCAGGCCGGGCCCAGCCCTTCAACGATGTCGCCAGCTCGGTCGTCAACAGCATGCGCGCGCTCCAAGGGGGCGCTGCTTTGCCACTGCAGGCCATTGCCGACCAGGGTCTGGTGGAGTACGTGCCCTTCCCCGACGCCTTGCGCGGCAAATACCAGTGCTACACCCAGGCCGATTTGACGGCACTGCGTTCCACGGGTTGTGACCACACGTTTGTGGATGTGCAAACCGGGGTTGGCAAGTATGTGCAATGGCTGGCACGCCATGCGTAAACCACTCCTGCTGCTGGCCATGGCCTTGGCCGCCTCCAGCTGCTTGGCGGCGGTGGAAATCAACCAGGCAACGGAAGCGGAACTCGACAGCGTCAAGGGCTTGGGGCCCAGCAGCACCGCACGCATTCTCAAGGCGCGCAGTCAAGGCGCTTTCAAGGACTGGGCAGACTTCATGGCCCGCGTCAAAGGCATCAAACCCAAAACGGCCGCCAAACTATCCCAGGAGGGGCTCACCGTCAACGATGCGCCTTACCAAGGCCCCAACGCGGCAGCCCAATAATGCATGCAGTGCTGGCCATCTGCACGGGCGCCAGCATCGGCGCCCTGGCCCGCTGGCAGCTGGGCCTGTGGCTCAACCCGATGGCGGGCGCTATCGGCACCATGCCGCTGGGCACCTTGGCCGCCAACCTGATTGGCGGCTACCTGGTTGGCATATGCGTCGCGGTATTTCAGGCCCTGCCCCAGCTGGACCCGACATGGCGCCTGGCCCTGGTCACGGGGTTTTTGGGTGCACTCACCACCTTCTCCAGCTTCTCCGCCGAGGTGGTGGCCATGCTGGGCCAGCAGCGCTATGCCCTGGCCCTGGGGACTGCAGCACTGCATTTGTTGGGCTCTTTGCTGTTGACCGTGGCGGGCATCCGATCTGCTACGTATTTCATAGCTGCTCACGCATAGTCTGTATGGGCTAGAGGCCTATTTTGTTAGAAATCCGCGACACCCTGCTGACTCACGCTGTTTGAGCCGGGCGGATTCCGTCTGGCGCCTTTCGGTAGAGTGCATGTCAGGGTTTCTTCAGCCGCACAACCGGCGATTGGGCTTAGACTCGGCGGGTCTGCAAGGGGGCAGTATCGGAATGCAGCCGCTGCCACCTCTTTTAATTACAACTGCTGGAGACGCCATGACACCCTTACTCTCGCTGTCCCGACTGATCGACACGATCAGCACCTGGGTCGGCAAATTCACCATGTGGCTGATTTTGATCACCACCCTCATCAGCGCGGGCAATGCGCTGGTGCGCAAAATCTTCAACAACAGTTCCAACGGCTTGCTGGAAATCCAGTGGTACCTGTTTGCCGCGGTATTTTTGCTGGGCGCGGGTTACGGTTTCTTGAAAAACTCGCATGTGCGCATTGACTTTATTTCCAGCAAGCTGAGCGAGCGCGCACGCAACTGGATCGATGTGGTGGGCATCGTGGTTGTGCTGCTGCCCTTTTGCCTGATCACCATTTCCCTGAGCTGGCCCTTTTTCATGCAGGCGCTCACCAGCGGAGAAATGTCGCAAAACGCCGGTGGCCTGATCCGCTGGCCCGCCTATATCCTCATCCCGGTGGGCTTTACCTTGCTGGCGCTACAAGGCGTGTCAGAACTGATTAAGCGCGTCGCCTTTCTCACGGGCAACGGCCCCGATGTGCTCAACAGCGAAGACACCAAGTCCGACGAGCAAAAACACCTAGAAGAACTCGAAGCCCAAGCCGCCCGCATGCTGGCAGGAGACAAATAAATGCAAACCACTTTCTTGGCACAACAATTTGTGCCCCTTATGTTCTGCGGGCTGTTTGTCCTGCTGCTTACCGGTTTTCCGGTGGCCTTTGGCCTGGCGGCCACCGGCCTGGCTTTTGGTTTTGTAGGTATTGAGGCGGGTATCTTCCCTGCCGCCATGTTCCAGGCGCTGCCCCTGCGCATCTTCGGCATCATGCAAAACGACACGCTGCTGGCCATTCCGTTTTTCACCTTCATGGGCATTATTCTGGAACGCTCCGGCATGGCCGAGGATCTGCTGGAAACCGTAGGCCAAGTGTTTGGCCCGGTGCGCGGCGGCGTGGCCATCGCGGTGATTCTGGTAGGAGCCCTCCTGGCCGCCACCACCGGCGTGGTGGCCGCTGCGGTCATCTCCATGGGCCTGATTTCCCTGCCCGTGATGCTGCGCTACGGTTACAGCCGCACCATTGCCACCGGCACCATCACCGCCTCGGGCACACTGGCACAGGCCATCCCCCCTTCGCTGGTACTGATCGTATTGGCGGACCAACTGGGCCGCTCGGTGGGAGACATGTACTCTGGCGCGCTGGTTCCCGGCCTGCTGCTGGTGGGCCTGTACATCGCCTTCATCGTGGCCGTGGCCATCTTCAAACCGGCCATGGTGCCCGCACTGCCCCCAGAAGCCCTGCTGTTCAAGGAAGACAACGGCAACTCCGGCCACAAATCCCTGCTGGCGCTGGTGCTGGTGTGCGCCGGGGTGGGTTATGCCTGGGCCCAGGTACACGATGGCCTGATGACAAAGTGGCTGGAGCGCGCAACCGCTTCCCCCGGCGATGAAATCGTCATCCTGTCGCTGACACTGGCCTCCCTGACCGGCCTGGCCCTTGCCATCCTCAACCACATCACCCGCATGGGCCTGCTGTCCAAACTGGCCGAACAAGTCACCTTTGTGCTGATGCCGCCGCTGATCCTCATCTTCCTGGTGCTGGGTACGATCTTTTTGGGTGTAGCCACCCCCACCGAAGGCGGCGCCATGGGTGCGCTGGGCGCCTTGGTATTGGCACTGGGAAAACGCCGCTTGAGCATGCCGCTGATGAAACAGGCGCTGGAGAACACAGCCAAGCTGGCCTCGTTTGTGCTGTTCATCCTGATTGGCTCCACCGTGTTCAGCTTCACCTTCAACGCGGCCGACGGCCACATCTGGGTGGAACACCTGTTTGACAAGATTCCGGGCGGCGCCTGGGGCTTCTTGATTGTGGTGAACATCCTGGTGTTCATTCTGGGCTGCTTCATTGACTTCTTCGAGATTGCCTTCATCGTGATTCCGCTGCTGGCCCCCGTGGCCGAAAAAATCCTGCCCGGCCTGGTACCCGGGATGACCCCCGACCAGGCCATGATCTGGTTTGGCGTGATCATCGCCATGAACCTGCAAACCTCGTTCCTGACACCGCCGTTTGGCTTTGCCCTGTTCTACCTGCGCAGCGTGGCGGCCAAGTTCGACTACAGGGACCGCGTCACCGGCAAGCTGATCCCCTCGGTCAAAACCAGTGAAATCTACAAAGGCTCCATCGCCTTCATCGTGCTGCAAGTGATCATGGTGGTGGCGGTCATTGCCTTCCCAGTCTTGGTCACCGGGGGCATCGAAAAAGCCGAGTCGCTGAACGCCGACCAGATCATGGAACAACTGGAAATGCCGAAGACCGATGACGCTGCGGACCCTACCGCTGGCATGGAGGGCGCGGCAGAAGGTGCGCCGGCAGCACCGGACGAGGCTGGCAAAGAGGAAGACCCCATGAAGGCCATGCTGGAAGAGGCGGAAAAGGACGCCCAGAAAAAACCGTAGCGCAACCATGCGCCTCCATGAAAAGGGCTCCGAGAGCCCTTTTTTTCCAGCACAAGCCAACCATAAAATGCAACGAGGAAGACACCCATGCTGACGGCACTCATACTGGTTTTTATCCTGGCCTATACGGCCATCGCCTTGGAGCACCCGCTCAAGGTCAACAAATCGGCTTCTGCCCTGATTGGAGCGGGTTTGCTCTGGACCATTTACGCCATGGGCCAGGGCGATGCCCACCTGGTGAGCGAACAATTGGGCGAATCGCTCATGGGCACGGCTCAAATCGTGTTCTTTTTGATGGGTGCCATGACCATTGTGGAAGTGGTGGATGCGCACAACGGCTTTGAAGTCATCACCTCACGCATCAAAACCACCAAGCTCTCCAGCCTGATGTGGATGGTGGGTTTTGTGGCGTTTTTCCTCAGCGCCATTCTGGACAACCTGACCACCACCATCGTGATGGTGTCCCTGATGAAAAAGCTGCTGGACAAACGCGAAGACCGTTTGTTTTTTGCTGGCCTGATTGTGATTGCCGCCAACGCCGGCGGCGCCTGGACCCCCATTGGCGACGTCACCACCACCATGCTGTGGATCGGCGGACAGGTCACTGCCGTCGAGATCATGAAGGGCCTGATTGTCCCCTCCCTGGTCAATCTGATCGTGCCACTGGCGGTGACCAGCTATGTGCTGGGAGCACGCCCGGTCATTGCACCACAGCGCTCATCTGAAGATGCGCTTGCAGACACAACCCCTTTTGAACGCAATCTAATGTTCTTCCTGGGTCTGGCGATTTTGGTGGCCGTTCCGGTGTTCAAAACCGTGACCCACCTGCCGCCTTTCATGGGCATTTTGTTTGGCCTGGGTATTTTGTGGCTGGTCGGTGACCTGGTGCACCGCAAGGAAGAAGACTTGCGCAAGCAACGCCTGACGCTGGCCCGTGCGCTGACCCGCATCGACATGAGTTCCATCGTCTTTTTCATCGGCATCTTGCTGAGCGTGGCCGTGCTGGAACACACCCATATTCTCTCCAGCATCGCCCAGTGGTTGGACAAAGCAGTGGGGCGTCAGGATGTGATTGTGATGATCATCGGGCTGGTGAGCGCCATCGTGGACAACGTGCCGCTGGTGGCAGCCTCCATGGGCATGTACAGCCTGGAGCAGTACCCCGCTGACAGCTTTTTGTGGGAGTTCATGGCCTACTGCGCAGGCACCGGTGGCTCCATCCTGATCATCGGATCGGCGGCCGGTGTGGCCGCTATGGGCCTGGAAAAGATCGATTTTGTCTGGTATGTGCGCAAAATTAGCGCACTGGCACTACTGGGCTATTTGGCGGGTGCGGCGGTGTACATCGTTCAATTTCAGCTATTCCACTAAGCGACGTAGAAATTGCCCAAACTTTGTTTCCAAAATTGCATGCGGCACACTTGGAGATCTGGTTTGGAAGGCCCACAAATACATTTGTCAAAATATAATTACCAGCGGGTCCGAATTGAGAAGCCGGACTGGCGACTGAGTGAGTTTGGAGCCCCTCGGGGCTCCTTTTTTTGTCAGTCGTTCTCTTCCTCTGCGCGTCTTTCACGTCTTAAACGCTTTTCATCGCGCCTGCTTTTGGCACGAATGGCCACACTGGCCCGACGACCGAAACCACGCGCCGCTCCCGCGTCCCGGCACACCAGCACGGGAACATCGGCTATGGAAATCAAACCGGAAACAATGCTTCCCGTGAGTAAACGCATGACTGCGTTGCGTCCTTCAGTCCCTACCACAATAAGATCACAATGCCGGTGGATGGCGGCCTCGGCAACACATTGGGCGTCATCGGCACCGATGCCCACAGCTGCATGGCTGAACACATCAGCACCTTCGGCCAAGGCACTTGCTGCCGCCAACATCCGGGAGGCGTGCTCTCGTGCCTTTCGCTCGAACTCTTCGGGGGAGGACTCCCCCTCCAGCAAAAGGTCAGAATTTGAAAATACGTACTTCGGCAAAACGTAAAAAAAGAAAATATCCGCCCGATGAAGCCGCGCCAGTTCAATCCCTTGCCAGATGGCCGATTGGGTCACCACACGGTCATCTACTACCACCAGTAACTTCTTGTACATTTTTTCCTTTCAATGTTTGGGGAGGCGGTTTAACTGCAATTGCGCCAGAGATGAATACAAAGGCGCACTGATTAAGCGGGAAACGCCGCTGGCTACAAGCGCACTGGCCATCAGGCTGAGTACCAGCGCATGGCCATCCACCATTTCCATCACGATGATGAAGGCGGTGAGTGGCGCTTGGGTGACTGCGGCTAGAAACCCGGCCATGCCCAGCGCAATGAGCGTCGGGGCATTCGCGTAGGAGGTGAACTGGGCAATGTCGTTGCCCAACGCGCCACCAATCGCAAGAGAGGGCGCAAAGATACCGCCCGGTACACCAGACCACGCGGTAATCCAAGTGGCCAGAAACTTGAGCAAGACGTACAGGCCAGATTCGTCCCCCTTGCCTTCCAGCATGTCCCGTGTGTGGGTGTATCCACCGCCATAGGTATCTCCGTGGCTCACCACCCCCAAAACCGCCACCGCCAGCCCACAGGCCGCTGCAAAGCGTATAGGCGAGCGCTGGCGAAACCGGCTAAACCAGTCGCCCGCCCCACCGGTCAGCGAGATCAGCAGCAGTCGGGCAAACAATCCGCCCGCCAAACCACTGCATACCGCAACCAAAATCCCTGGCAGCAGCAGCGACAAGCTAAAGCTCTGCACCCGGATGACCCCAAAATAAGTCGAATTGCCATAGACCGAAACCGCCATCAGACCGGCCAGCACAATGGCTGCCAACAGCAGGCCATTGCTGCGCTGCTCAGGTTTGCGGGACAACTCTTCAATCGCAAACATCACCCCACCCAAGGGGGTGTTAAAGGCAGCCGCAATGCCGGCTGCACCACCGGCCATTAACAAGCCATGCTCCGAAATCTGCGATTGTTTGGGCAACCAGCGGCGCGCGTGGTGCATGACACCCGCAGCAATTTGCACCGATGGCCCCTCACGCCCCAGCGACAGTCCGGCGAGCAATCCCCAGGTCGAAAGCGCCATTTTGGCGACCGCCAGCTTGGTGGAAACATAGAGATTGACACAGGCTTTGGGCACATCTGGAGTCAACGCAGCCATCACCTGTGGAATGCCCGAACCCGCCGCGCCTGCAGCGTACCTGCGGGTGAGCCAGACAATGGCAGCGGTTGCGGCGGGCGTCCACAACAAAGGGCCCCACCAAAAATTGCCTTCAAAGGCACGGAAATAGCCCAGCGCATGCTCTGTCATCCAGGTAAACGCCACCACCGTGAGGCCTGCCAGTGCCGCAAAGGCCATCACGATGCCCCGCCCCATCCACAAACGCCAGTCGTAAAGTTCTTGCCTGATGGCTGCAAACACCGGTGGATAAGGAGGCATGGTCACCCTGCTAATGGATAAAACGTATCTACCAAACGGTCAGAAAGACAGATCGCACAAATACATTTAGACAAATGCAATCTGTTACATTGCGCCAAATGTAAACGGAAATACAAGCCCTTGGAATACATCGTTACAAAAAGGAGACAACCATGATCAAAGTCGGACTCATGGGTTTTGGCAAAGCGGGTCAGGCCGTGGCCGAGGTTTTGCGCAACGACCCGCGCTACGCGCTGTGTTGGGTTGCGCACCGAACCGCGACTCGCCAGGATCAAACCGCGCCTGATAGCCTGATCCCAGTGGTAGGGCTCAACCACATCCGTTTGGGTGATTGGCTGGACGCCAACCCGGTCGATGCGCTGGTGGATTTCTCCCGGCCGGATGCCGTTTTTTTGTATGGTGAAGAGGTGCGCAAACGCCAGTTGATGCTGGTCAGCGCTATCTCTGCCTACAGCCCGCGCGAGTTGGAATATGTGCGCAGCCTGGGCGAAGATACCCGGGTGCTGTCGTCCCCCAATATCACCCTGGGCATCAACTTTCTGATCTTGGCATCCAAGCTGCTGCGCAGCATCGCGCCGTTTGCCGACGTGGAAATTCTGGAGCAGCATTTCCGGGAGAAGCCCGAGGTGTCCGGTACGGCCCGCAAAATCGCAGAAAGCCTGTCCATAGACGGGGAGCGCATTACCTCGTTACGGCTGGGCGGCATCGTGGGTCACCATGAGGTGATCTTCGGTTTCCCGCACCAGACGGTTCGGCTGGTGCACGACTCCATCGACCGCAAAGCCTTCGGCACCGGTGCGGCGTTTGCCTTAAGCCAGCTCGCCCTGTGCACCAAGGGCTTCTACACCTTCGACGACTTGCTGATGAAAATGGTGCGCAATCAACTGGCAATTGCATGAAATGCAAGGCGACTCACTTGCGGATATCCCACTGCAGGGCTCTATCATTCGGTGGATATTTCTCTTCACCGAACCACATATGCTGCAAGACATTTCCCCTCCCGAGACAACCAGCCCAGCCCAGGTACTTCGGCGTTTTCGCGTGGTATTCAGTGCCGTGCGCAGCCATTTCCAGCAGGTTGAAAAACAGGTTGGACTGGGTGGCGCACAGGTATGGGCACTCAGTGCAATCCGGGATTGCCCCGGCATGGGCATGGGCATGTTGGCCAAAAGCATGGACATTCACCAGTCCACAGCCAGCAACCTGGTCAAAACCCTGCTGCGCAAGGAATTGATCCACATGACCAAAGCCCCCGAAGACCGACGTAATGTCCAACTGCACATCCTGCCAGCCGGGTTACTGGTGCTGGAGCAAGTGCCTGGGCCGTTTGAAGGCGTTTTGCCCGAAGCGCTGGGGTGCTTGCCACCCGCTACTTTGTTGCGGCTGGACCAGGACCTGGGCGAACTGGTAAAGCTGCTCAAAGCCGATGAGCAAACGGGAAGCATCCCCCTGGCTCAACTTTAGGGCGATCTCGCGTACTTTCTTCTGATGCCCTTACTTACCAGCTTGCTCACCTTAATTGTCGCAGCGCGACTGCTTGGACACGTCTTTGTAAAGTGGGGGCAGCCGGCCATCGTTGGCGAAATGATCGCCGGGGTCCTGCTGGGACCTGGCGTTTTGGGTCTGATACTCCCCGACGCAGCCCTGTCGGGCATTGCGTCATTGGCCATATTCTTGGTTGTTCTCGCCGCAGGTCTGGAGATGAACCTGCACGATGTGGTTGGGGCTATGCGCGGCCGTGGACTCGTGATCGCAATGGCAGCCTTCGCCTTGCCGTTTGCGGCTGGCTTAGGTGTGGCATGGGCGTTCGACCTGGACCCTATGCGTTCGTTATTCCTGGGCTTGTGCATTTCCATCACGGCGTTGCCCGTGGCGGTAAAGATGCTGGATGAATTGGGGCTGATAACCACAGCGATTGGCCGTTATGCGGTTTCAACCGCCGTGATCAACGATATCGCGGCGCTCTTCATTCTCGGTGTCCTTTTGGCGCTTCCTGAGCAAACCAGTTTGGGTGCAGTGCTCCTCACCGGTTCGGTCGTCACACTCAAACTTCTGGCTTTGGCTGCAGCAGTGATTGGATTGAACGCACTGTTGACTTGGCTGGATCGACGTGGAATCAACGTTGCCGCCGGCCCGGAGCGTCTGGTGGAGCTCTTCGGGCCAGAGGCGCTGTTTGGTATTGTGATCGTGTTTGTATTGGCCTTCGGTTCGCTGAGCGAGGGCTTGGGTTTTCATTTCGTGATCGGAGCGTTCTTTGGCGCACTGTTGCTGGATCAGCGCCATTTCGTTGCCGCTCGGTACGAGGACTTGCGCTTGACACTCAATTCCATTACCGGAGGGTTCTTGGCCCCCGTGTTTTTTGCATCCCTGGGGTTGGAGTTCAAATTCACGGCATTGAAAAACTTTGCCTTCGTGATCGCGGTGCTGGTGGTGGCCATTGCTTCGAAAGTGTTCGCTGGCTGGTGGGGCGGGCGCAGGGTAGGCATGTCGCACCGCGAAGCGCTCGGCCTGGGCTGTATTCTCAATGGCCGTGGTGCGATGGAGTTGGTCGTCGCCAGCATCGCTTACGAGCGCGGATTTATTGGCGCCAATTTGTTCTCGGTTTTAGTGTTGGTTGGCGTGGCGACCACCTTGATTACGCCGATGACCTTCAATGCGCTGGTAACGCGCATTCAGCGTGAGAACTACCGTGACACCGGTCGCTTTTGACTTGCAATCCAATGGTGCAGCCAGTTGGACAATCCAAGGATCGGGCTATCCATCACGAATTTTCCCAGCGTTCAGGAAATTGCTGAGGCCAACGCTTTTCCACGTCGTAGGCTTCAGTAGCCCTGAAGAAACTGAAAAAGTGTATTGCACAGGTAAAGGGTCAGCAGCGAAAGGCTACCCCAACTTGCGATATGCCATACACGTGACACCGGTCGATAGGCCAGGGACACAACAACCACGCCACTCATCAAGGCGCCCATGATGGCCGAGACCGCATGCGTTGGTGTCACATGCGCAAAAATGGGACCTTTCGAATAGGCAAAGTCGTCTAGCGTAAGGATCAGCACATCAAATAAATTGCTTCCCAGCAGGTTGCCAAACGCCATGTCAATCGCGCCAACCCGGATGGCGCCCCAGGTAGTGGCCAATTCCGGCACCGAAGTGACAAATGCAACAAACAGGGTTCCAACGAGAGAGTTCGACCAGCCCATCACCCTTGCCAACTCAACACCGAGGAGGGGCAACCAGATACCGGCGCCCACAATCACCAAGGACGCGATTCCATAGCCCACCAACGCAGTCTTGAGACTTGTATTCGGCCGCTGTCCCGTTGTGGTGCAGGTGCTGCGCTGTTCCGTTTGATAGAGCACTCGCATCGCCACCAGATACGCCACGAAGATCAAGGGGCTGGCGACGCTAATGTGCCCAATGGCAGGAAGCCACCCCTGGGCGCTGAGCATCAATGCCAAAGCCACACCTGCCATCAAAATAACGCCAAACCCCGCCGTCACAACATGACCACTGCCGACCTGGGCGTAAATTGCGCCTGGACGGTAGACCACATCAATCATTGCAAGAATCGCAAGATTGAATAAACAACTCCCAAGGACATCACCCACCGCGATGTCAGGCGCAGCAGCAAGCGTCACCGCACTCAATCCCGTCACCAATTCAGGCAAGGAGGTTACGGTGGCCATGAGGATCAAACCAATCCAATTGCGAGAAAGCCCCGTCAAAGCGGCAATCGCGTCCCCATAACGGCCCAAGCGCACGCCCGCTACACCAATGACCACGACACACAGGGTGAATTGAAGCCAGATAGAAAGAATGGAATTCATGCACTATTCAATCACGCCCCACGAACCCGGCTCTCCCGTTCTTCCTCCAAGGCACTCGCAATGTCACTCTCCGGGAGGCCAAAAGCATGCAATGCAAACGAAGAAAGCTGCAAACCCGCCTCCAGTGTTTCAGGCACCACGGCGGTCGCTCCCACAGAGCGCAACTCCTGCGCATGCAGCGCATCGCGTGAACGGGCAAAAATGGGCAGTGTGGGGTAGGCCTGCCGTGCTGCTTTCACGGTGTGCATGGCCGCCGCGGGCTGGTCCATGGTAACTACCAGGGCCGCAGCACGGGCCGTGTGCAGCTTGTGCAGCAGGTCCAGTCGTGCGGCGTTTCCATAGTAAACGGGTCGCCCCAACTTCACTAGACGCGACACGAGTTGCGCGTCGTGTTCGATCGCCACATAGGGCACCGACTGCTGTCTGAAAACGTCCGCCAGCAACTGCCCTACCCGGCCCTGGCCTGCAATAACCATGTGGCCCGACAAACTCTCGGGCTCGCCCAGTTCATCGGGGCCGGACCTGGATGAGGGGTCTAGGCGATCCAGCCTGTCACCCAGCGTCTTGCCCACCTTGGCCACCAACGGCGTCACCATCAAGCTCAGACTCACCACCAGCAGCATGAACTGCGCAACATCGGGCTTGAGCAACTGCATCGCGGTGGCTGCACCAATGACGATGAACGCGAACTCACCGCCCTGCGCCAACAGCATGCCGCCTTCCAGCGACTTGCCCCACGACATGCCGCCCACGCGGAACACGCCCGTTGCCACCAGCGCCTTGATGGCGATCAGGCCCACCACGGAAACCGCAATCCAGAACGGGTGATGAAGCACCTCCCGCAAGTCAATAGCCATGCCCACCGACATGAAGAACAGCCCCATCAGCAGCCCTTTGAAGGGCTCAATAGTCACTTCCACCTCATGGCGGTACTCCGTCTCGGCCAGCAGCAGGCCGGCTAGGAACGCCCCCAGTGCCAGGGAAAGACCGGCCGCCGCCGTGGCCGCCGCTGTGCTCAGGGCAATCAGCAAGGTGAGCGCCATAAACACCTCCGGCTGGTGCTGTTTGGCAAAGAGCCGGAATACGGGACGGATCATGGTGCGCCCAATGGCAAAAATGAGAACCACCACCCCCACCGACTTCAGTACCGTGAGTGACATTGCCTGCGCCATGCCCTCGGAGGACTTGCTCGCCAGCAAATCGATCAATATCAGCAAGGGCACCACGGCAAAGTCCTGCAGCATCAGGATGGCAAAGGTTGCTTGCCCCAGCGGCCTGGCCAGCGCCCTTTGCTGGGACAACAGCTGCATCACCACGGCAGTGGAGGACAGCGACAGCACCAGGCCCAGCACCATGGCAACCTCCAGCGGGTTGCCAAACAGATAGGCCAGCAAACCAATCGCCAGAGAACTCAGCAGCACCTGCGCCACGCCGCCCATAAAAACCCAGCGCCGCATGGACCACATGCGCTGTACCGACAGCTCCAGCCCAATCAAGAACATCAGGAAAATGACACCGAGCTCTGCCAGCGACTGCACGCCTTGACGGCGCGGAAAGGTAAACGTTTCCAGCCAAGGCCACCGCTCCACCCACAGAGCAAAGCCAAACGGCCCCACCAGCACCCCGACCACTAGAAAACCCAGCACCTGGTTGATCCGAAACCGCTGGAGCAGTGGGATCAGAACCCCCACCAAGGTGAGAAACAACAAGGTTTCACGTAAAAAAGGCAGTGCAGGCTGGTGTTCCATAGGGGTTCACATCATCACCACAAAAGCTTCTATTTTTGCTTTTGCCTGCCTTCTTTTAGCCAAGCCCCTCCCAGGCGGCCTTTTCGGCCAAAAAAAAACCCCGCCGGGCGGGGTTTTTTGGAAGGTGCGGGGGCTACTTACAGTTTTTGCGATTGCATGTAACTGTCGAACTTCGCTTCCGTGAAGCGGAACCACAGGTTTTGGTCCTTGCGGAACGCAGCCATGTCTTCGTAAACCTTTTTCCAGTTTTCGTTTTTAGCGCTCAATTCTGCGTACAAAGCCATGGATTCTTTGAATGCGAGGTCCAAAACGTCCTTGGGGAAAGGCAGTACCTTGACCTTTTGGCCGACCAACTGCTTCAGTGCGGCTGGGTTTTTGGCATCGTACTTGGCCTGCATTTCGGTGTGGGCAAACGCTGCGGCAGCTTCCACGATGGCCTTGTTTTCTGCCGACAGGCCTGCATAGGCTTTGTCATTGATAAACAGATCGAGCTGGGGGCCGCCTTCCCACCAACCTGGGTAGTAGTAGAACGGAGCGACCTTGTTGAAGCCCAGCTTCTGGTCGTCGTATGGACCCACCCATTCGGCGGCATCAATCGTTCCCTTTTCCAGCGCGGTGTAAATCTCACCGCCAGGAATGTTTTGGGGCACACCACCCATCTTTTCAAACACCTTACCTGCAAATCCACCAATGCGCATTTTCATGCCCTTGATGTCTTTAACCGACTTGATTTCTTTGCGGTACCAGCCACCCATTTGCGCACCGGTGTTGCCCATGGGGAAATTCACGATGTTGTACTTAGCGTAGAACTCGCGCATCAGCTTGCCGCCATTGCCTTGGTATTGCCATGCGGTCATCTGGCGGCTGTTCAGGCCGAAAGGAATGGCACAGCCCAGCGCGAAAGTTTCGTCCTTGCCGAAGAAGTAGTAAGGCGCGGTGTGGGCCATTTCCACGGTGCCGTTTTGCACGCCATCGACCACACCAAAGGGGGGCATCAACTCGCCACCAGGGTGGACCGTGATAACAAATTTGCCACCGGACATTTCGCCCACTTTTTTGGCGAAGGTTTCAGCGGCACCAAAAATGGTGTCCAGCGCTTTGGGAAAGCTGGAGGCCAGGCGCCAGCGGATGCCCGCGGCTTGTGCATGCACAGCAGGTGCTGCACCTGCTGCCAAGACGCCGGCGATGCCTGCGTTTTTGATAATTGAACGACGATCCATGTGGTCCACTCCTGAAGCAATTGGTTGATCAGCTCGTGGTGCGGAGATGCCCCACGAAGACTAGTTAAAGAGTCTGCAACGATTGTAGGAATCGGCGCAGCTGCGAACGTGGGGGTTTTCCCTCGTTCACGGGTCTGTGGAACCTAGTCTTCAGGATTCTGCAAGCCTGCAGATAGCAGCCATCAGGACAGCAGTGCGCCGAACCTGCGTGCAATGGACGCTTGGATACCGGCAGCATCCAGCCCTTGCATCACCAGCAATTGGGCATGGTCACCATGCTCAATGAACTGGTCGGCCAGGCCCAGTTGCAGCACCGGCACCAGAGTGCCCGCAGCATGCAGCGCCTCCAGCACGGCACTGCCGGCACCCCCCATGACAGCACCCTCTTCCACTGTGACCAAAGCCTGGTGGTCGCGCGCCACCTGCAGCAGCAATTCGGTGTCCAGCGGCTTGGCCCAGCGCATATTGACCACCGTGGCGTCCAGTGCCGCAGCCGCTTGCAATGCGGGGTGCAGCAAGGTGCCAAACGCCAGGATGGCAATGCCCTTGCCCTGCCTGCGGATCTCGCCTTTGCCAAAGGGCAATCCATCCAGACTGGCTTGCACCGGCACGCCAGCGCCCGCGCCACGCGGGTAGCGCACTGCCACCGGATGGTTTTGGGCGAATGCGGTGCTCAGCAACTGGCGGCATTCGTTTTCATCGGAGGGGCAGGCCACACTGACATTGGGAATGCAGCGCAGGAAGGGGATGTCGTAGGCGCCGGCGTGGGTGGCGCCATCGGCCCCCACCAGCCCGGCGCGGTCCAGCGCAAACACCACGGGCAGGTTTTGAATCGCCACGTCGTGGATAAGCTGGTCGTAGGCGCGCTGCAAAAAGGTGGAGTAAATGGCCACGACAGGTTTGAGCCCCTCGCAAGCCAGCCCGGCGGCAAAAGTGACCGCATGCTGCTCGGCAATGCCCACATCAAAGTAACGCTCGGGAAAGCGCGCTTCAAACTCCACCAGGCCCGAGCCTTCGCGCATGGCCGGCGTAATGCCCACCAGCCGCTTGTCCTGGGCGGCCATGTCGCACAGCCACTGTCCAAACACCTGGGTGAAGGTCGTTTTGGCGGCGCCGCTGGGCTTTTGCAGGCCCACGGCGGGGTCAAATTTGCCGGGGCCATGGTAGGCCACGGGGTCGGCCTCGGCCAGCTTGTAGCCCTGCCCTTTTTTAGTGACCACATGCAAAAACTGCGGCCCCTTGAGGTGCTTGATGTTCTCCAGCGTCGGGATCAGCGAATCGAGATCGTGCCCGTCGATGGGGCCGATGTAGTTGAAGCCAAATTTTTCAAACAGGGTGGCGGGCACCACCATGCCCTTGGCGTGTTCTTCAAACCGCTTGGCCAGCTCGAACAGGGGCGGCGCGCCCTTGAGCACGGTCTTGCCCACGTTTTTGGCCGCCGCATAAAACTGGCCGCTCATCAACTGGGCCAGGTAGCGGTTGAGCGCACCCACGGGCGGGCTGATGCTCATGTCGTTGTCGTTCAGGATGACCAGCAGATTGCAGTCGGCCACGCCCGCATTGTTGAGCGCTTCAAAGGCCATGCCGGCGGTGAGCGCGCCGTCGCCAATGACCGCGATGGAATAGCGGTCTTCCCCTTTGATTTTGGCGGCCAGCGCCATCCCCAGGGCGGCGGAAATAGAGGTGCTGGAGTGCGCGGTGCCGAAGGTGTCGAACGCACTCTCCGCACGCTGCGGAAAACCAGACAGGCCGCCCAGTTGGCGCAGCGTGGGCATGCGGTCGCGCCGGCCGGTCAAAATTTTGTGGGGGTAGGTTTGGTGGCCCACGTCCCACACCACCCGGTCGTAGGGGGTATTGAACACATAGTGCAGCGCCACGGTGAGCTCGACCGTGCCCAGGTTGGAGCTGAGGTGACCGCCGGTTTTGGCCACACTGTGCAACAAAAAGGCACGCAGCTCATCGGCCAGCGCACGCAAATGGGTACGGGGGACATGGCGCAGCTGCGCCGGGTCATCGATGGTGTGCAGCGCAGGGGACGGGTTGTGGGGCATATGCTTTTGCTATTGTTTTAGTAGCTGCTTGCGCAATGAAATAGGGGGCTAGAGGCCAATTTGGCTTGAATATTGAGGTCCATCAGCAGGCGCGATTGACCACCATATCGGCCAGCGCACGCAGGGCCTGCGTGTCGGGCAGTCCGCTGGCATCCAGCGCGGCATAGGCCTGTGACAGCAGGGCCTGTGCATAGGCTTGGCTGGCATCCAGGCCCATCAGGGAAACGTAGGTGGGTTTGTCGTTGTCAGCGTCCTTGCCCGCCGTCTTGCCCAGCGTGGCGGAATCCGCGGTGACATCCAAAATATCGTCCACCACCTGAAACGCCAAACCAATGGCGGCGCCATAACGCTCCAGCGCCACCAGCGCCGCAGGACCGGGGGCACCGCACCATGCACCCATCAACACACTGCCTTGCAACAGGGCGCCGGTTTTCAGTTCGTGCATTTCACGCAGCTGGCCTTCGCTCAAAGGCATGCCCACACTGGCCAGGTCAATCGCCTGGCCACCGGCCATACCGGCACTGCCGGCAGCACGGGCCAGCAAACCGCACAGACGGGCCTGGGTCGCGGGCGCCACGGAGCCGTCCAAGGGGGTGAGTAACTCAAAGGCCAGCGCCTGCAGCGCGTCGCCGGCCAACAAGGCACTGGCTTCACCAAACTGCACATGCACCGTGGGTTTGCCACGGCGCAGCACATCGTTGTCCATGCAGGGCATGTCGTCATGCACCAGCGAATAGGCATGGATGAGTTCCACGGCACAGGCAGCACGCAAGGCGGCCGGGTAGGTGGCGGCACGTTCGTTCAGAGGACACACGGCCTCATGGGCCGCCAGCACCAGCAAGGGGCGCAGGCGCTTGCCGCCATCCAGCACCGCATAACGCATGGCCTCTACCAGTTCGGCAGGCGCGCCATGGTCTACCCCCTGGGGCGCATCCGCGGTCACCCAGGTGCCCAGCGCGGCCTCCACCTCGGCCAGCCGTGTGTGGCTCCAGGTATTCAAATCAAACAGTGCACTCATTGCGGCTTCCAAACTTTGAGCGTACCTTCGTCCAGTACTTTGATCTGGTCCTCCACCGCCTGCAGCTTGGCCTTGCAAAACTGCAGCAGTTCTGCGCCGCGCTGGTAGCCGGACAACATTTGCTCCAGAGGCAATTCGCCGGACTCCAGGCGCCCCACCAACTGCTCAAGCTCCCCCATGGCAGCCTCGTAGCTCACAGGGACGTTGGCAGGGGAAACGGGCGATGGTGGGGGGGGAGCCTTGGGCATGGGATAAGCGAGGTAGGACGAGGACTGAGAAACCACGATTTTAGGCCCTCCAAGGGGGAAAGAGGTCCGAGAGCCATGCCTAGCGGCCTGTTTCAGCGTTCATTGGCGTATTTCCTCGCTGCCCCGCCATTCGCAGCCAATGGTCGGCCGCAAAATAGTCCTTTCATTTGCCTGCGTCTGTACCCATACTGGGGCTTTCGGTTTCACCGCAGTCTATAAAGCGGCGGACCGTTTTCAGAGAGGATTCCCTCTAAAGTTAGGACGCTGCCATGACTTACTCCACCAAACACCCCGCCACGGCCCACAAATCCTCGGCGCATGCGAAGGAGAAACCGCCGACACAGGCTCTTGCTGGTTTTACCAAGTTGTATGAGTTGAACATGGAAACCTCCAAATCCATCTTCGAAGAGTTCACCCACTATGCCCAAGCCGCCATGGGCGCCAAAGACCCCCAGGAGTGGTGGACCACGCAAACCGGCCTGTTCCAGGCTTTGACGGAGAAATTTTCGACCTACCTTCAAGATACACGCCATCTGGCTGAAAGTGCTGAAACCGGCTTCCCCAATGCACTGGGGGGTGATTTAACCGACGTAAAAAAGATGCTGTCGGACGTGTTTGAAAACGCGTTTCGCTACACGCCCGCTGGTGCCGGGTACAGTCCCGCAGGCTCCAAGGATGCCGATGACGCTACGCGAAACTTGATTGAGTAGGACCCGTTTTGCCCGGGCCAAGCGGTCAGGTTTTGCGGCATAGGGTTCTGTGCAGGGATGGCGGACGGGGAGTTGCCACCCGGAAAGCACACTGAAAGCCGTACAATTGGGCTCGGCAGCTCTCGAGGTAGCTGCCATTCAAACCCCTCTTTGAGGGGTTTTTTACATCCTAGAAGGACCGAGTTGTGCAACAGCTGTGCAAAAACACCCCTCCTGCGTGGCACGAAAAACCCGCAAACAATGCAAACATTCGGGCCCCGTACGCCAGCAGCAGCAGCGTCACCCAACTGCCCGTTTCAAGTTACTTTGATCCTGCGCTGTACCAGCGCGAGATGCAAACCATTTTCCAGCAAGGGCCCCGCTACGTGGGGCACGCCTTGAGTGTGCCCAATGTGGGTGACTACTACGCGCTGCCCCAGGAACAAGGCGGCCGCGCGCTGCTGCGCAATGCCCAGGGGATTGAACTCATCTCCAACGTATGCCGCCACCGCCAGGCGGTCATGCTCAAGGGGCGCGGGTCGCTGGACAGTGCCAATGGCAACATCGTCTGCCCGCTGCACCGTTGGACCTACAGCGGCGCCCCCCATGACGCCAGCGGGCACAAGGCAGGCACATTGGTGGGCGCGCCCCATTTTGCACACGACCCCTGCCTGAACCTCAATAACTACCCCCTGCGGGAGTGGAACGGCCTCTTGTTTGAAGACAATGGGCGCGACGTCGGCGCCGATCTGGCAGGGATGGGCCCGCGCGCTGCACTGGCTTTTGACGGTTTTGTGCTGGACCGGGTCGAAATGCACGAGTGCAACTACAACTGGAAAACCTTTATTGAGGTCTACCTGGAGGACTACCACGTCGGGCCCTTCCACCCCGGTCTGGGCCAGTTTGTCACCTGCGACGACCTGCGCTGGGAGTTCAAGGAAAACTATTCGGTGCAAACCGTGGGTGTGGCCCAGGGCCTGAGCAAAGCACTGGCCACCGGGGGCTCCCCCGCCTACGAACGCTGGCAAAAAGCTTTGCTGAATTACCGCAGTGGCGTGGCCCCCGAGTTTGGCGCGATCTGGCTCACCTACTACCCGCACATCATGGTGGAGTCTTACCCGCATGTGCTGACGGTTTCCACCCTGCACCCCATGGGCCCGAACAAGACCATGAACATGGTGGAGTTCTACTACCCGGAAGAAATCGTGGCCTTCGAGCGCGAGTTTGTCGAAGCCCAGCAGGCCGCCTACATGGAAACCTGCATTGAGGACGACGAAATCGGCGAGCGCATGGACGCCGGACGCCAGGCCCTGCTGGCGCGCGGCGACAACGAAGTGGGTCCTTACCAAAGCCCCATGGAAGACGGCATGCAGCACTTCCACGCCTGGTACCGCCAACAGCTTGGACCACAAGCGCTCTCTTTTTGATAGCTGCTTACGCCCTATTTATAAGCGATAGCAGCCTATTTAACCGCTGAAATTCATGCAAGCCCTGTGGATGGTTCTGGCCTCGTTTTTGTTTGCCTCCATGGCGGTGGGCATCAAGTTCGCGTCCAACAGCTTCACCACGTTTGAGCTGGTGTTTTACCGGGGACTGGTGAGCGTGGTGTTCATGGCTGTCATGGTGCGGGCGCGGGGTGTCAGCCTGCGCACCCCCATTCCCATGATGCACCTGTGGCGCAGCGGCATTGGGGTGCTGTCGCTGGGCTCCTGGTTTTATGCGATTGCCCATTTGCCCCTGGCCACCGCCATGACCCTGAACTACATGAGCGGCGTGTGGGTGGCGGCTTTTTTGGTGGGCGGCACACTGCTCTACGGCCAAGCCCAGGACGCCCAGCGCCAGGGGCCGCTGCTGGGCACCGTGATATTGGGCTTTGGCGGCGTGGTGATGACCCTGCGCCCGACCATCGACCACGACCAGCTCTTTGCCGGCGTCATCGGCCTGCTGTCGGGCATGGGCGCGGCACTGGCCTATATGCAGGTCACCGCGCTGGGCAAGGCGGGCGAGCCGGAAGTGCGCACCGTTTTCTACTTTTCCTTGGGCACCGCCGTGGTGGGTTCGGTCGGCATGCTGTTCACCGACATCACGCCCTGGGCCGCCGTGCGCTGGCAAGACGCGGCGTGGGTCATCCCCATCGGCGTGCTGGCCTCCCTGGGCCAGTGGTGCATGACCCGCGCCTACAGCAAAGGCGCCACGCTGGTGGTCGCCAGCATGCAGTATTCGGGCATTGTGTTTGCAGTCATCTACAGCCTGGTGCTGTTTGGCGACCACATTACGCCCATGGGGTGGCTGGGCATTGCCGTGATTGTGACCAGCGGCATTCTGGCCACCATCCTGCGCGCCCGGGCTATGCCCAACACCCCAGCCGAAGAACATTGAGACCCACTCTGTCCCCCACCGAATAGAAGGCACGCCATGTACACCACCCTGATCTCCGCCCCCCAACTCCAGGCCCTGCTCGCCAGCGGCCAGCCAGCTATGGTGTTTGACTGCAGCTTTGACCTCATGCAACCGGCGGCGGGCACCGCCATGTACCAAGAGGCCCACATTCCCGGCGCGCTGTACGTGCATCTGGACACGGCACTGAGCGCCAAGGGTGACCGTGCCGTTACGGGTGCGGCATCGGGGGGGCGCCATCCCCTGCCCTCCCGGGAAGCCTTTGCCGCATGGCTGGGCAGTGTGGGGTTTGACAACACCCTACAGGCCGTGGTGTATGACCGCCAGGGTGCCAACTACTGCGGACGCCTGTGGTGGATGCTGAAGTGGGCGGGCCACCACAACGTGGCGGTGCTGGACGGCGGATTGCAGGCCTGGCAGGCCCACGGTGGCGCCGTGAACGCAGGCTCCGAAGCCCCACCTTCCGCGGCCACCTTCACCCTGGGTGCGCCCTTGGCAACCCTGGTAGATGTTGCCACCGTGCACCGCCAAATGGGGCAGACTCAGCAAACCGTGCTGGATGCCCGGGGCGCCCCACGTTACCGGGGGGAAGTGGAGCCGCTGGACCCGGCCGCAGGCCATATTCCGGGGGCACTCAACCGCCCGTTCACCCAAAACATGGGGGCCGACGGATGCTTCAAACCTGCGGCCCAGTTGCGCAGCGAATTCGAAGCCCTGCTGGGCCAGCGGGACCCGGCCACCGTGGTCCACCACTGCGGCAGCGGAGTGAGCGCGGTGCCCAATATTTTGGCGATGGAAGTGGCCGGGCTGGGCCACACCGCGCTATTTGCCGGCAGCTGGAGCGAGTGGTGCAGCGATCCCAGCCGCCCCGTGGCGCAGGGCTAAAGCACTCCAAGCTGGTCGTTGCCCCCGTCCAGCTTGCGCCCTAAAGAACCTCTTTCCAGGGCAATCCCTTTTCAAAATTCTTGCGATCTATCGCCTGCAATGCCTGCAGAAGCAGCGGCGTGTGCATTTCCCAGATTTCACAATCACGAGGAATTGCGTATTGCGAGTCGGCCCCATTTCCGACTACGCCTGATCGCCTGGAGCAACTCAGCGCTCACTTCGGCCGACGTGCCCCCCAATCTCGCGAGGTCGGCGGCATTTACCCGGCCGTATTGAATGACGCGACGACGTCGACAAGCTGTTGCCTGACCCAAACATGGGCAGGGTCGCCGTGGAAGCGCGCATGCCAGATCATGGCTGGCGACAGGGGGGCAAGCTTTAGCGGCAGATCCAGGAGTGCAAGCGGGAGCCTTTTCGCAAGTAAGCGTGCCAAACGGCTTGGCAAGGTGAGAATCATGTCGCTGTCTGCCACCAACATCGCACCCGCAAGGAAGTGGGGAACGCGCAGCGCGACGTGGCGGGTGAGCCCCAGCGTCGAGAGAGCGACTTCGACCGCGCTTTCTCCCAACCCGGAAATGGTCACAGTGATGTGGCGCAAACTCACATAACGCTCCAGGCTGAGTCCGTCTGCTACACCGGGGTGATCGGACCTCACCACACACACCAAGCTATCGGTGTAAAGGCCGCGCCGATGGAGACTGCCGGGCAGTGCCTCGAAAATGCCCAACGCCAGATCTGCGCCCCCCTGCTCGACAAGCCGCACGTTGTCCCCAACAGGTTGCGCGATATGGAGACTTAGCGCAGGTGCATGGCGCTCGAACCGGGCGACCAAACCAGCAAGGACCATCAGGCTCAGATGGTCGTGCGCGGCGATCGTGATACGGCCCGTTGCAGAGGCGGGATCGAAGACGGCAGGCGAGACGATGTTTCGGGCATCCTCCAGCAGCTGAGTCACTGGACCGGCCAGCATTTCACCGCGTGGCGTCAGTTCCAGTCCGAGCTTGCCACGGACCACCAGACGATCACCCAGCATCGTGCGCAGTCGCCCCAGCGCGCGGCTGGCGGCCGGTTGGCTCAAGCCCAGGCGGAGGCCCGCCAGGGTGACACTGCGCTCCCGAACGAGAGCTTCGAACAGCTTTAACAGGTTGAGGTCGATTGCAGATATATCCACTTGGTGCATGTTCGCTATAACTTTCATGCCATTGATGTATGTGGACCAATCATCCACCATTCAGCTTCATCAACCCAGGAGATTTTTGTATGACTGCTTCCACCCCCCTTCCTTATGTTGTATTCGGCGTAACCGGCCGCACCGGCGCCGCTGCCGCCGATGCGCTTTTACGTTCCGGCCACCCAGTGCGCGTCGTGGTGCGCGACCCCGCCAAGGGCCAGACCTGGGCCGAACGTGGCGCAGAGCTTGCCGTGGCCGACCTGACAGACCTGGCCTCAATGACCAAGGCGCTCCGTCAGGTCCAGGGCGCCTATGTCGTCAGTCCGCAGCACTACAACCGTGAAGACCTGTTCGAGATGGCAGACTTGATTGCCGATACCACGGCACGCGCCGCAGTTGCGGCGAGCGTGCCCAGGCTTGTGGCCCTTTCCTCGGTAGGTGCCGACCGTGAAAGCGGAACGGGGTGGATCAGAATGAACCGCATGTTCGAGCAGCGTTTGGGCGAAACCGGTGTACCCACCACTTTCCTGCGTGCGGCCTATTTCATGGAGAACTGGATGCCGATGGTCGGACTGGCCATGCGCAGCGGCACCCTGCCGACGTTTCTTGCACCGCCACAGCGTCCTCTCCCGATGGTGGCGACTGTGGATGTCGGCAGCGCCGCAGCTGCTTTGCTGCAAGAAGAAAAGATGGGGACCTGCATCGTCACTCTTTCGGGGCCAAAGGACTACACCCCGAACGATGTCGCTGCCATTGTTGCAGCCACGCTTGGGAAGCCTGTCGAAGTGGCAGTCCTGCCGGAAACAGAGTGGCCGAAAGCGTTGGCGGATGCCCATTTCTCAAAGGCTGCCCTTGCTGGTTTCGCCGAAATGACCCGTGGCCTCAATGGCTCGCATATCGACATCAAGAGCGATCCCAGCGCGGTCGAATGGGCGGGAACGACTACGCTCGAACGGGTCATCGTCAAACTGGCACAGCGTCAGCGCTAAAAGCTGACAAGCGGGCACCGCAGCGGAAAAACCTCGTAGATGCGAGCGATCAACACGGCCCGCAGGTAATGCGCCCTCCCCCGCAGTGGTCGGCTCGGCTCGTTGCCCCCGTCCAGCTTGCACCCTAAAGAACCTCTTTCCAGGGCAATCCCTTTTCAAAATTCTTGCGATCTATCGCCTGCAATGCCTGCAGAAGCAGCGGCGTGTGCATCTCCCAGATTTCACAATAGTCTTCGTCGGAGCCGCTGGCCAGCAGGATGCTGTTGACGGCCCGCCGCGCAGCTTCATTGGCCCCTTCCATCGTCGCCAGGTCCGTGTTGGTTTTTACGTAGTCGCTTGCCAAGAACAGATTTTGGATGCCGGTATAGGCATTGGGGCGCAGGCTCCAGGTGTTGCATTGGTTGACCAACAAAGGCTCCAACTCAATCACTTTGTTGAGTTTTTCCTGCTTCAGGGGACTCAGCCGGGCGGTCATGGCCGCACTCATGGGCGCTGGCGTTGGCTCAATATCTTCATCCAGGTAGTAGGTCTCCACCATGTCGTCGCGCAGCAGTTCGACTCCGCCCACGTTGAGTTCTTGCTTGAGCTGCGCCCACACCTCTTTCTGGATTTCGTCCTTGGTGCAGTCGCGGGCCGCCTTGTGGTTGAAATTGCCGCGGTCCACCCAGTTGGAGATGTCCACCGACAGAATGGACACCACCTTGCCGTTGCCACGGCGCGTCAAGTCATAGTCTGGCCAGAACTGGATTTGGCTGATGCTGGTGAGTGCCCAGTTGCTGCCGGTGTACATGGTGTGCCCACGGTTCAGATTGACCTCTTGGTTGAGGTAGAACTGAATGCCATTCATCCACTCCACATTGGGGGCCAGTTTGATGATGTTTTTCAGCGACGGGTCGAGCTGGAGTATCGCTTCGTTCAGCAGGTTGGCGGCCCGCTCGACAGGCGCCGCCAGCAAATAGAAGTCCGCGCTGGTGCCGGCTTGTCCCGCCACACCGTCTTTCTCAAAAGTGATGCCCGAAATTTTTCCGCCCTCGGTCTGGATGCCGGTCACCATGGCGCCGTGGTGGTATGCCACGCCTTCGCCAATGAGGTAGTCGTACCACGGGGTCAGCCAGGCGTCGTTGGTGGGGGCATTAAAAACCCGGTCGGTGTCCCGGGTGAACGGGTCCATCATCAGGTACAGCAACTGCAGCAGGATGGCGCCGCAGGTCCGCGTGCTGGCGGTCTGGGCCTGGCAGGCCACCAAACTGCGGGTGAGCCCGCCCGACAGCAGCCGCTGGTACGCCAAGCTCTTGCTGCCCGACTCGGTGAAATCCCACCAACTGATGCTGTCGTATTCCGCCGTGAACCGCTCGCGGCAACTGGTCATCAGTTGCCAGATTTTCCCGGAGAAGCATGCAATCTCCTCCGTGCTCAATTCCGCATTGAATTCCTGAAAAGCCGCAAAGAGCTGTTCCACCTCTTTCAGCGAGGTGGGAAAGTCCACCGGCAAGACAATGGGCTGGGCATTGCTCTGCGCCATCATCATGTCCTGCGTGGTGACCAGATTGTCGAACGCCGAGTCGCCGTCTCCCACGGGGATGCGTTTCATCGTGTCGGTCACATGCTTGTAAAAGCCGGGAAAAAACCGAAAACCGTGCTCCCCAGGAAGAAACAGCCGGGGGTCTATGGTGTTGCTACCAGGGACGTCCACACTGCGCGCCTTGCCGCCCACATATTTGGGGTTGCGCTCGTATATTTCGACCTGAAATCCACGCTCTACCAGTTCATGTGCAGCGCTCATTCCCGCAACGCCGCCTCCGATCACGATCACTTTTGCCATCTTGTCTCCCTTGGGTTGTCATTGTTTTACCGCGCGCCTATGGTTTTTTTCTGCACCTCCACTTCCACGTCCGACAGGATACGGCCGATGGCCCGCGACACGATGGGTTCCTGGTCCACCACCTTGAGCAGACCACGCCGCAACAAGGCCGCCACCTCGCGCTCGGAGCGCACAAAGGCATCAAACCCTTCGCGGTTGGTGAACAACAACCGTGTGCGCAGGGGGCTGACCCAGCTCAACAGGCAGCGGTGCTGGGTGGACGTGTCTTGCGTGAAGTCAAACCACAGGCCACGGGTAAAGGTTTGCACCCTATCGTCAAACGCATCCACGGCGCCAATACGTTTGTCGGCCCGGCGTTGGTCCAGCTCGCTCATCGCTTGCTGCCCCTCGCTCGCATCCAACGCGGCCGAAGCCGAATCCAACGCAGCGGGCTGGGTCATGCGAATGGCCAGCATGTGGGTGGCAATCAGGCGCCGGGTGAAGGTCTCGCGGACTTCACCAAAGCATTCAATGTCATCCAGCGCAGCATTCAGCTTGCGCACCAGATCCGGCAGCACCGCCACCAGTTGACGGCGGTCTTCGGACTTGATTTTGGGCTGGGTTGACCAGATCAACTGGTCCATGGCGGTGAGTGTGCTTTCCCATGGCGCAGGGTCGGACTCCACCTCCAGCCATGCGCGTGCCATCACTTCGCGCCATTGGGTGGTGAGAAACGGTGCCAGGAAAGGCGCCAGCGGCAACTCGGGCGGCAGCGCCTTGATGCGGGCGTGGATCACCTCGTCCACATGCGCGAGGGCCTGCGCATACGATTCGCCCACCCGCTCATGGCTGGCCACCGGCGCAATGCGCCCCTGCACCTGCTGCTCGGTTTCAAACAAAAACTCGGTGAACTCGCGCAGCAAGTCGCTGAAGACCGCGATATCGTCTTCAAACTCGGTCAGCACCCGCTGGACGGTGTGCTCGATCTGCACATACAGCGGATCGTTCTCGCCTTTTTCGGGAGCCCAGGCCACCGACGCCGAGGCCAGGGTGTCCACCAGACGCCGCGCCGGATGGTCACCCGAAAGGAAAAAATCACGGTCGATCATGGCGGCCTTGAGCACCGGAATTTGCAGGCGGCCAATCACAAATTTCATCTGCAATGGAATCGCCTGGTCGGCGAATACATAGTCAAAAATCTCGGCCAAGGCATCCACGGTGCCGCGGTCCAGCTCGGGCGCCCGGCGGACCTCGTCCCGGCTGCGCATGTGGCGCAGGACATTGTGCTGCTCCAGATCACGCGCATCCGCCATCGGGTACCGCGCCAACTCCCCCGTGCCGGCCTGCAAGCCCCCCAGGTACCCCATGAACGCGGAGTCCACCGGGAGCAGAGGCGCTGGCGCACCAAAGCCGAGTTTTTGTAAAAACTGCCTGGCTTGCACCGCCACGCTTCGCCCGACCGACTCCAGAGTGCCCAAGCTGGATGGCTCGCCCCTGTTCACAGCCGCCCCTTCCGCCAGGGGCGCGGGTACAGACGCGGGTGCGGACGCGGCCCCCAGGCCTCCATACGAGGTCACCACGCCATCCGATCTTTTGATGCGGTAGGCCACTTGCGCCGGCACCCCCGCGCTGACCAGCATGGCGTTCATCTCCACATACAAAGGCGCAAGGTCGATGCAATGCGCGGGCTCCAGCGCCGACATCAGGTCTTCGGTGGCTTGTGCATCCCAGTCACATTTTTCCCAGGCCAGCAAAAACGCCTGGATGAACACATCTGGGCGAAAGGGATTGTTGGACAAACTCGCCGAATCCAGCCCCAGCAACACCCCAAGGCGCTGGGTGAGGGGGCTGACCACAGCATCGTAATGCGCGGTAAAGCGCTGTGCCACCCGGTCCACCAGCAAGATGCGCTCCACCTCCTGCACATCGATCAAAGACAGGGTCAAGCCATCCAGTCCGTCGGACTGTGCCAACGTGCGGGCTTGAAGACCTGCCGCCTGGGGCAGGGCTTCGCGGACTTGCGTTTCCAGTGTGGTTTGAAGGGCATCTTGAAACGCACGGTGGAAAATTTCTGCGTGTTTGCCCAGCATGGCACTGCCAAATCGCAGGTTTTGCGCCCGGGCTTGGGACGGCATTTCGTCCAGAAGATCAAACAGGTGCGAGCGAATGGCGACCAGGTTATCGGCCTCGCGCACCACACAGTAGGCCAGCATCTTGCCCATCAGTGCGCGCAGTTGTGCGGGCGCTTCGGCGAGCACCGCAGGGGCGACGGCCTGGGGCGCGGAGGGCGAGCGAGTGGGCATTCCTGTTTGGCCTGACGTGTATAAAAAATCCGGGCTGGTCACGCCCCAATGAGGGATCACAGGTGCTTTGACCTTCCCCGCACCTTGTGCGAGGACGATAGCAGAGATGCCCTGTAAGCAGATGTAACAAATGTCACTCCCAAACCCGGAAGCCCAGCCTATACAGTCCGCCAAAAAAGCGCAGTGGAGCGCCAGGTCCCGGCCAGATCGCTTGCGCTAGACTGCGGCGGCGGGCACGGGAAAGCCTAGGCCCAGCGAACCAACACCAATAAACAGGGAGTTTGCATGATCATCTGGGGTGCAATCTGGGGGGCCATTCTGGGCTTCTTCATGGGCCGGCATGACGAGGAATGGGGCGCGCTGCTGGGGGCCATTTTGGGAGCGCTGGCCGGGCACACCTTGCGCGGCGCGGTGCGCCATGAATTCGAGCGGCTGCAGCAAGGTCGCTCGCCCACAGCGCCACTGGCCGCAGCCAGCACGGCACGGCCCGTCGATTTCGTCGATACCTTGCCGGCCCCACCCATCCCACCCTCAGCGCCCCAACCCCGGGCTCAGGTGGATCTGGAAGACCTCTGGCCCGGTGCCACAGCTAGGACACCGTCTTCACCCGACCTGCTGACCCTCGCCTTGGGCGCGGCGCGCGGCTGGCTGCTGGGCGGCAACACCATCGTGCGCATGGGCGTGGTGGTGCTGTTTGTGGGCCTGGCCTTTTTGGCCAAATACGCCATGGACAACGCCCTGCTGCCGCCCGAAGTGCGGCTGGCGGGCATTGGCCTGGCGGGCATCGGTCTGCTGGTGTTCGGGTTTCGGCTGCGCGGCCATGGCGCCGACAAAGGGGCCTATGCCCTGACGCTGCAAGGTGCGGGCGTGGCGGTGCTCTACCTGGCCGTGTTTGCGGCATTTCGGCTCTACCAGTTCCTGCCGGCCGGTGCCGCTTTCGTGGTGCTGGGGCTGATTTGCGCCTTCTCCACCGCCATCGCGCTGATGCAAAACTCGGTGGTGATGGCCTTTATCGGTTTCGCCGGCGCGTTTGCCGCCCCGCTGCTGGTGTCCACCGGGCAGGGCAGCCATGTGGGCCTGTTCAGCTACTACCTGCTGCTCAACCTCGCCATCGTCGGCATTGCCTGGCTGCGCGCCTGGCGGCCCTTGAACCTGCTGGGGTTTTTTGCCACTTTTGGGGTGGCGACCTTGTGGGGTGTACTCAAATACCGGCCCGAGCAACTGGCCAGCACCGAGCCCTTTTTGGTGGCCTTCTTCCTGATCTACGTGCTGGCCAGCCTGCTGTACGCCACGCGGCATTCCCTGGCGCCCAAGCAGGCGGTGGACGCCACCCTGATCTTTGGCACGCCGCTGGTGGCCTTTGGGCTGCAGGCGGGTTTGGTGAAGGACATCGAATACGCCACGGCGTTCTCCTCTTTGATTTTGGGCGCGTTTTACCTGGGCCTGGGCTGGTGGGCTTTGCGACGCCAGCACGACGAACAAAAAGTAGGCCCCTGGCTGGCCGAGTGTTTTCTGGCGCTGGGCCTGGGCTTTGTCACCCTGGCCGTGCCGCTGGCGCTGGATGCGCGCTGGACCTCTGCGGTCTGGGCGGCCGAAGGTGCGGCCGTGTACTGGATGGGCCAGCGCCAGGGCCGCTGGCTGGCACGCGCGGCGGGCCTGGCTTTGCAGTTCCTGGCCGCCGTCTCTTATATGAGTGTGCTGGACCAGGTGCAAGGCGCCCACTGGCCGCTGGCCAACCCGGCCTTCATTGGCGCCGTGCTGTTGGCGGGCTCCGCGCTGGCGCTGGCGCACTGGTCGCGCAGCCCCATGCAAGCTGCCGACAGTTCCGGTTCGCCGTGGCTGCGGCAGTTTGTGGCGCTGGAGCAAAACCTCTCCCCCCTGCTGTTCTGGCTGGGTTTCCTGTGGTGGCAGTTTGCGCTGGGGCAGGAAATTCACCGCGAGGCGCCGGATGCCCAAGGGTTCATGGCGCCCGTGTTTGGAGCCGCCTTGCAGGCCAATCTGCAGATGCTGGGCTGGCTGGGCAGCGCTTTTGTGGCCCACCGGCTGGCCCTGCCCGCGCGGGCGCGCCCCTGGTCTATCGCGGCCACGCCGGCGTGGTTCACGCTGCCCGTGATGCTGCTGGTGGCCTGGGTGGGCATGGTGGAGTTGGGCCATGTCTTTCAATCGGGGGGCTGGCTGGTGTGGCCGCTGGCCCTGACCTTGCATGGCGTGGTGCTGCGCCGCCTGGATGCGGGCGCACCGCAGCGCTGGTGGTCCTGGGTGCACAGCGGCGGCGTGTGGCTGCTGGTGCTGCTGGCGGGCAATGTCTTGCTGTGGGCCGTGCAGCAGGCGCAGTTGCACCACACCTCCTGGGCGTCCGTCATTCTGCTGGTCTGCGCCACCGGGGTGCTGCTGCTGATGGCGCGCCAGGCCTGGTTTGATACAAGCAGCAGCGCACGCAAGCGCTGGCCGCTGGACCGCTTTGCCCACGCCTACCTCTGGCGCGCCAGTGCGCCCCTGGCGGTGCTGGTGGGCCTGGGCTGCCTGGCGGTGGCGCTGCATTCCGATGGCAATGCCCGCCCCCTGCCCTATGTACCCTTGCTGAACCCCACCGACTTGAGCGTGGCGCTGGGCCTGGCGGCCTGTGCTTTGTGGGGCTTGCGTGTGCGCCACAGCATGCTGGACCTGCCGGCCTGGGCGCGCCATGCCCGCCTGCCGCTGCTGCTGGTGGGCATTGCGTTCATCGCGGTCAACACGGTGTGGCTGCGCGTGGCGCACCAGTTCGCCGCCGTGCCGTGGAACGCACACAGCCTGTATGACTCCTTCCTGGTGCAGGCCGGGTATTCGATTCTGTGGACGCTGATTGCGCTGGGCCTGATGATTGCCGCGCACCGGCGCCAGGTGCGCCCGGTGTGGATGGGCGGCGTGGCGCTGCTGGGGGCCACGGTGCTCAAGCTGTTCCTCATCGACCTCTCCAACCGAGGCGGCTCGGAGCGCATTGTGGTGTTCATTGCCGTGGGTGCGCTGATGCTGGTGGTGGGCTACTTTGCGCCGATTCCGCCGGCCGCCGCAGCGGAGTCCAAGGACCCGAAAGAACCCCAAGCCCCCAAGGAATCCACCGCATGAGCTACCGGCACCCCCTCCTTCTGCCCCTCTTGGCGCTGCTGGCCGGCCTGGGCCCCGTGCCACTGCGGGCGGCAGACGCCCCCGCCCCTGCGGAATTTGCCTGGCGTGGCACGCTGGCCCTGCCCGCCGGGGCCCCTGTGGCCCGCGTCACCTTGCCAGCAGATGCCATGCTGCGCCTGCAAAGCGCCGATGCCCGCGACGTGCGCGTGTTCAATGCCGAGGGCGTGCCGGTGGCCTTTGCCCTGGCCGCGCCTGCGGCGGGCGCGCCCACCGCACCCCCGGCGCAAACCCGGGCCTACACCGCCTACCCCCTGTTCACCGCCGCCAGCAGTCAACGCCTTGCGCAAGGCGCGGTGGCCGTGCACCTGGACCAAGCCGGGAGCCAGCGTTCGGTCTGGGTGCGTTTGACCGACAAGGAGCGCAGCGGCGCAGCCGGCACGGCGGAGGCCACAGCCACGCGCCTGCCCTCGGTGCTCTTGGACACCCGGGGCGACCCGCACACCATCACCGCGCTGACCCTGCAAGCCACCCTGCCCGCCAACACGCTGGTCCACCTCACGCTGGCCAGCAGCGCGGACCTGGCGCAGTGGACGCCGGTGGCGGTGCAAGGCCCGGTGTTCCGCTTTGACGGCGCCGGTGCGCCCAGCCAGCAAACGCTGGAACTGAAGCAGCCCCTGCGCCTACAAGGCCGCTACCTGCGCCTGGGCTGGGACGCCCAGACCGGCGTGCAGGTACAAGGGGTGACCGGCATCGTGGCGCAAACCCTGGAGGCGCCCAGCCGCATCCGCGCGCCACTGCCGGCCGGCATGGCGGACGGCAGCAGCGCCATGGACTGGCCCCTGTCTTTTGCCACCCCGCTGGCCGCCCTGCGCTTGAGCACCACCCAGGACAACACCTTGGTGCCGGTGCGCATCCTGGGACGCAACGACGCCACGCAGGCCTGGCGGCCGCTGGCCCAGGGGGTGCTGTTCCGCCTGGGGTCGGACAGCCCAAGCGCGGTGAACCCGCCCATCCCACTGGGCGGCGCCTCGGTGCGCCACCTGCGGGTTGAAGCGCTCCAGGGCATGCCCCTGCCCAGCCCCAACCTACAGGCCACCGCCGAATTTGACCCCGTGCAACTGGCCTTTTTGGCATCCGGCACCGGCCCCTTTGAATTGGCCGTGGGCCGCGCCCACACCCCGGCCGCCGCCGTGGACCCCGGCCTGCTCAGCGCGGTGGTGCAGGGCAAACTGCAGGACCTGCCGCAGGCCGAGATCACCCAGGTGCGCGTCGGCCCCAGTGCCGCAGGGGACTCCGCGTTCCAGCGCCTGCTGCCCGCCGGCACCGAGCCACGCAGCGTGCTGCTGTGGGCGGTGCTGCTGGCCAGTGTGCTGGTGCTGGCTGGCGTGGCCTATGCCCTGCTGCGCCAGCTTTCGGCCAAGTAGTGCCGGGCAACGCAGCCACGCCATGATTTAGGCATCGCAGATTCAACTACAAAGTGCATCAGTGGGAAGTTTAATCGGAGTCATTCTGAGGCCATAAAAGACCTCGTGGGGTGTGCGCCAGCCCAGACATTTACGAGGCCTGTGATTGAGCCGGTATACCGCATCATTGACATC
>NZ_JAUYQD010000031.1 GCF_030697375.1 Rhodoferax sp.
TCGCCGAACACGAATTCATTGCCCAATGCCTGCAGGCCAAGGTGTACTTTGCACACCCGTATTGTTCGTGGGAGCGCGGACTCAACGAGAACCACAATGGCTTGCTGCGCCAGTTCTTTCCCAAGAACACCAACTTGCTGAAGGTGACCCAAGACGATGTCAATGATGCGGTATACCGGCTCAATCACAGGCCTCGTAAATGTCTGGGCTGGCGCACACCCCACGAGGTCTTTTATGGCCTCAGAATGACTCCGATTAAACTTCCCACTGATGCACTTTGTAGTTGAATCTGCGCATGAAAAATGGCTATGACCCCCGTGGAATGGGCGCAAAAAGCTACCAAAACCATAGCAAAAGTGCAACACCCCGAACGCCAGCCAGCGCCACCATGCGCAGCCCACCCGCAATGGCAAAGGCAGCCAGGTAGGCGTCCATCCAGACTTTGGGCAATAGATGGCCGCCAGCCAGACGTTGGTGTCAAACAGGGAAGCCGGCACGCTGCATGTCCTCGCTGGTTTGGCTTGCTTGCTCCAGCCCGAGTAGTGCTTCAACGCCCATGCGTGCGGTCGGCGCGTCCGCACTGCAGCGCACGAACGGCAATCCTGTGGGCCAGATGGACACCATTGAGTCTGGCGGGGGAGTTTGGGGGGCACTGGGTGCCGCCATGCCCAGGCCCGCTCGAATGAATTCAGCCGCGAGGTCGCGCAGTGTGCGCCCCTGCATCACGGCGCGCAGCTTCATTTCGCGAACCAGTTCGTCGGGTAAATCGAGTGTGGTTTTCATGCTGGCAAACTTACCAGCCAACTGGGTTGCTGTAAAGCTGCTGCCTCATTGGAACTCGAATGAAGATACTCATGCCATCAGCCCGCCAATTTGGCATCGGCAACCTGATACGGGCGCTCCACGGTGTTGGTGTGGTAACCAAAGGCGCCGTTGGCGAAGATGCGGCGGATGGCGCCCAAGGCATCAACCAGCAACTTAGGGGTTTTGTCGGTCATAAATGACGGTGCGGCTGCTGTTCACAGCCTGCAAAAAATACGGGTTGCGGATGTAGCGTGGGTTCACCAGATCCACATGGCGGCCCAGCAGTAGTTCAAGGGCATCGGCCAACTCGGTCCAGCGCTTGGCGCGCGAACCCGGAATTTGCGTGTCCAGCTCCACCAGAAAATCAAAGTCGCTGGAGTCGGAATTGAATTCGGCGCCAGTGGCCGAACCAAACAGTTCCAGACGGGCAACGCCATGCCTTTCGCATAACGCGGCTATCTTGGGCAACTGGGAGGCCAGTGAAATGTGCATTGGGGAATTGTCAAACAAATCCTATCGGGTGGAGCAATGGCATTGCACCCGAGCTCCACGCGACATGCGCCGCGCACCGATGACAGGGTTCGGCAACGCCCGCCTGGATTCACGCGATGAAGTCACGGCGGCTGAGCTGCCCAAGGCGGCGGGGAAGAAGGGGACGATGGCGCTGCGAGACTGGAAAGCTGCATTGATCCGGCTTACCATTCAGTTCGATGAAAGAAGACCAAAGCCATAAACCTCACGACCCGTTTTCAAAAAATTTGAGACGCCCCGCGATAGCGGTTTCGTCCTTTGGACCTAAACCGTAATCAACCCAAAGCGGGCTCATACAATGAGCCCATCCATACCTAAAGCGGCCATTCAATGTTTGAACATATAGTGCTCCGCCGCGCAGAAGGCGGTCTTGCAATCTCCGCAGGCCAAATCGCAGAAGCATTGCTTTATTATCAGAAGCTTCACATCGTTATTGACCGCGGCACGCTATTTCAGTTAATTAAGCAAATTGGACTCGGCCGTATCCTGACATTGCTACATAGAAGCGATGTGTCTGCAGTTTATTGTGAGGAAATGCTCGGCACGCAGACAGATTTAGTTGGGGTCACTCAGCGTCACAATTACATTGCATTCACGCTGAGCGGCAATAAGGATGTAGGTGAACTCAAGTCACCCGAGGATCGGCTGAAACATGAACTTGAACGCAACGGCATTTCCAAAAGTGAGGCACGACGCTTTACCAAACAATTTCTTGCGAGAGTTCCCATACGAAAATTCTCTGGCGGTCACTTTCTTAAAGGTGGCATCACTGCGGCTGCAAAACGCGATTTGCTAGATATTGAATTTTCTAAACAGGCATTTCGTTGCGCCATTGCGTCTACTAAAGACGGTTACGTGGTTGGGGATGATTTGCAGTTGGAGGTCATCGATACTGACTTGGGGTTCTACGTCTTCACAAACCTTGACCTTCAACTAATCAACGGAGAACGCGCCAAAGCTACTCCGCCAATTGATCCACTAACCATTGCGCATCTATTAAGCAACGTATTAGATGCCCGTGCTGACCTAGCATTGGCATCGTTCTATGGTGGAGACTTTGTTACCTCGGCCGTCACATCATCAATCATCCAAGCTAGGCATGAAGAATTTCTACGAAGATCAAATCTTAACGTCGAATCTCGGAAGCACTTTTCAGAAGTCATTCTCCCTGACACTCCAAGCCTTGCCGAAGCAATAGATTCTGGGGAACGCTCATTCGATGAGTTTTTAGTTTTACTGGATCGTGCAGGAAGATTCAAAGACTGGCTAAAGGCCGTCAATCCTGACGAGAACCTAGTGAGAACTTATATGCGTGATATTTCGTCGGAGGGGTGGGTAAAGCGGCTTCCTGCAAAAAGCGTTCGTTACATGTTAACTCTCGCTCTTGACGCAACAAACCCAGTCGTTGGTATTTTGGCAGGAATATTTGACAATTTCGTAATAGAAAAACTGCTGTCGGGCTGGCGACCGAATCATTTTGTATCGGGAAAGCTGTCTCCATTTGTCCAAAAGTACTAATTGGACACCTGCATTTTCCTAGGCATGGGTCATTGTCACTGGATCCACTTTGACCTCCAGCACTGGCCTAGACCTGAGCACCACCTGAATTCAGCGAACACCCGCTTCCGCTGAAACCCGCTAGTCAGATTAGCACTCAACCAAAGCCCCACCCACCCCCTCAAGACCCCCGATAAGTCGAATAACTCCAAGGACTCACCAGCAGCGGCACGTGGTAGTGCTCATCCTCGTGCGCCACGCCAAAGTCCAAACTCACCAGATTCAAAAAGTTGGGTTCAGGCAGCGCGACGGCTGCAGCCTTGAAGTACGCCGCCACGTCAAACACCAGCCGGTAGGTGCCTTTTTTGAGGCTGTTGCGGTCGTACAGCAGCCCGTCCGGGTTGCGGCCGTCCTGGTTCAGCACAAAGCTTTTGACCAGCGTGGCCACCTGCCCCTGCGTGGTGTACAGCTCCACATGCATGCCGGCTGCGGGGGTGCCGTGCATGGTGTCCAAAACGTGTGTGCTCAAGCCCATTTCAATTCCTTTTGGTTGACTTCCTGAAAGTGTATACACTTTTGTGGATTGCCGCTATCATGCGGCCATGGACTCCACTACCACCGGTTTCATCGTCGACGCACTGACCCGCGCCATCGTCGAGCACCGCCTGCAGCCAGGCGCCAAATTGTCGGAACAAAAGCTGGCCGACCAGTTTGGCGTCTCGCGCACCCTCATCCGCCAGGCGCTGTTCACCCTCTCCCAAAACCGGCTGATCCAGATGGAGCCCGCCCGGGGCGCCTTTGTGGCCGCGCCTTCGGTGGCCGAGGCGCAGCAGGTGTTTGCCGTGCGCCGCATGCTGGAAGCGGGCATGACCCGCGCCTTCATCCAGCAAGCCACCCCTGCCCACATTGCCGCGCTCCAGGACCACATTGAACAGGAAAAAGTGGCGGTGCAGCGCGGCGATATTCCGGGGCGCACTTCTTTGCTGGGCGATTTCCACGTGTGTATGGCGCAGCTGATGGGCAACCAGGTGCTGGCGCTGATGCTGACCGATCTGATTTCGCGCTGTGCCCTCATCACCCTGATGTACCAAAGCGCCAGCTCGGCCGAGCATTCGCACGAGGAACACAGCGCCATTGTGCAAGCCCTGCAAGCCAAGGACGAAGGCTTGGCGCTGGCCCTGATGGACGAACATTTGCGCCATGTGGAAGAAGCCCTGACCTTCACCGAACGCCCCAAATCCAAGCCATGAACCACTACGACTCCACCCAGCCCTACCCGCGCGACCTCATGGGCTACGGCCGCAAGCCGCCCCACGCCCAGTGGCCGGGCCAGGCCCGGGTGGCGGTGCAGTTTGTGCTGAACTATGAAGAAGGCGGCGAGAACAGTGTGCTGCACGGCGACGCGGGCTCCGAGCAGTTTTTGTCCGAGATGTTCAACCCGGCCAGCTACCCGGAGCGCCACATCAGCATGGAGGGCATTTACGAATACGGGTCGCGTGCCGGGGTGTGGCGCATCCTGCGCGAGTTTGAACAACGCGGCCTGCCGCTGACCGTGTTTGGCGTGGGCATGGCGCTGGAGCGCCACCCCGAACTCGCCGCCGCCTTCCAAGAACTGGGCCATGAGATTGCCTGCCACGGCTGGCGCTGGATTCACTACCAAAACATGGACGAAGCGCAGGAGCGCGAGCACATGCACAAAGGCATGGAGGCCATTGAACGCCTGACCGGCAGCCGCCCCCTGGGCTGGTACACCGGGCGCGACAGCCCGCGCACCCGCCGCCTGGTGGCGGACTACGGCGGCTTTGAATACGACAGCGACTACTACGGCGACGACCTGCCCTTTTGGATGCAGGTGCAAAAGACCGACGGGCAGGTGGTGCCCCAGCTCATCGTGCCCTACACGCTGGACTGCAACGACATGCGTTTTGCGCTGCCCCAGGGGTATTCGCACGCCGACCCGTTTTTCCAGTACCTCAAAGACACCTTCGACGTGCTGTATGCCGAGGGCGACCCCGATGGGCTGAACCAGCCCGCCATGATGAGCATCGGCATGCACTGCCGCCTGCTGGGCCGCCCCGGGCGCATCACCGCGCTGCAACGTTTTCTGGACCACATTGCCCGCCACGCGCAGGTGTGGGTGTGCCGCCGCATTGACATTGCACGGCACTGGAAAGCCACCCACCCTTACCAGGCCTGAACCCCCACTTACCGGCACACCATGGCACTCTCCCCCCCCTTCACGCTGGACCAACTCAACCAGGCCACGCTGGCCGACGCCGCCGCCCTGCTCGACGGCCTGTACGAACACTCGCCCTGGATCGCGCAAGCGGCCTTGCAGCAGCGGCCCTTCCAGTCCCTGGCACAGCTCAAATATTCGATGACGCAGGTGCTGGCGCAGGCCCCGCTGGAGGCGAAGCTGGCCCTGATCCGCGCCCACCCGGAGTTGGCAGGCAAGGCCATGGTGGACAAAAGCCTCACCGCCGAGTCCACCCACGAGCAAAGCAAGGCGGGCCTGACCCAATGCACGCCCGAAGAGTTTGAAAAAATCCAGCAGCTCAACCGCGACTACAACGCCCGTTTTGGTTTTCCCTTCATCCTGGCGGTGCGGGGACCACGCGGCACGGGCCTCACCAAGCGCGAGATCATCGCCACCTTTGAGCGCCGCCTGCACGGCCACCCGGACTTTGAGCGCGACGAGTGCCTGCGCAACATCCACCGCATTGCCGAGATCCGCCTGAACGACAAGTTCGGGTTCATCCCGGAGTTGGGCAACTTGGTGTGGGACTGGCAGGAAACCCTGGCCCAGCATTCCGATGCGGGCTATGCCGAACAGGGCCAGCTCACCGTCACCTACCTGACCGACGCGCACCGCGCCTGCGCCCAGCGCATCAGCATGGACATGCGCCATGCGGGCTGCGACAGCGTGTATATCGACGCCGTCGGCAATGTCATAGGTCGCTATGAAAAAGATAGCTTCTTACGCTCTATTGACGGGGGCCAGAGCCCTAAAAGGCTTAAGACTTTGCTCACCGGCAGCCACTATGACACGGTGCGCAACGGCGGCAAGTACGACGGGCGCTTGGGGTTTTACGTGCCGCTGGCCTGTGTGCAAGAACTCTTCCAAGCGGGCCAGCGCCTGCCCTTTGACCTGGAGATCGTCGCCTTTGCCGAGGAAGAAGGCCAGCGCTACAAGGCCACCTTTCTGGGCTCGGGCGCGCTCACCGGCGACTTCGACCCGGCGTGGCTGGACCAGGTAGACGCGGACGGCATCAGCATGCGTACCGCCATGCAGCACGCGGGCCTGTGCGTGGACGACATTCCTGGCCTGAAGCGCAACGCCGACGACTACCAGGGCTTTGTGGAGGTGCACATCGAGCAAGGCCCGGTGCTCAACGCGCTGGACATTGCGCTGGGCATCGTCACCTCCATCAACGCCAGCGTGCGTTACCAGGGCGAAGTGACCGGCATGGCCAGCCACGCCGGCACCACGCCCATGCCCAGCCGCCGCGACGCCGCCGCCGCCGTGGCCGAACTGCTGCTGTTTGTGGAGCAGCGCGCCGCCCAGGACGGCGACTCGGTCGGCACCGTGGGCATGCTGCAGGTGCCCAACGGCTCCATCAACGTGGTGCCGGGGCGCTGCCAGTTTTCCCTGGACCTGCGCGCGCCCTCCAACACCCAGCGTGACCGGCTGGCCGACGATGTGCTGCGAGCCGCCCAGGACATCTGCCAGCGCCGTGGCGTGCACCTGGCATTGAGCGAAACCATGCGCGCCAGCGCCGCCCCCAGCGCCCCCGCCTGGCAGGCCCGCTGGGAAGAGGCGGTGACCGCCTTGGGTGTGCCGCTGCACCGCATGCCCAGCGGCGCGGGCCACGACGCCATGAAGCTGCATGAAATCATGCCCCAGGCCATGCTGTTTGTGCGCGGCCAGAACTCCGGCATCAGCCACAACCCGCTGGAGTCCAGCACCAGCGACGACATGCAACTGGCCGTGGAAGCATTTCAACGGCTGTTGCACCAGTTGGCGCATGGCACCCGCGCCTAAGCGTTCCCCACTTTTTTTCAAACGAGCCCCCCCCCATGAACACCTACGAACAACTCGACGCGTGGATTGACGCGCACTTTGACGAACAAGTGCAGTTTCTGCAGCAACTGATCCGCGTGCCCACCGACACCCCCCCCGGCAACAACGCCCCCCACGCCGAACGCACGGCGGAGCTCTTGCAGGCCATGGGCCTGGAGGCCGAGCAACACACCGTGCCCGAGGCCGAGGTGCACGCCGCCGGACTGCAGAGCATCACCAACCTGGTGGTGCGCCGCCGCTATGGCGCTGGCAAAACCGTGCTGCTCAACGCCCACGGCGATGTGGTCCCCCCCGGCGAAGGCTGGACCAAAAACCCCTACGGCGGCGAGATCGAAGACGGCAAGATTTACGGCCGTGCGGCAGCGGTGAGCAAGTGCGACTTTTCCACCTACGCCTTCGCGGTGCGGGCGCTGGAGGCCGTTGCCCAACCCACCCACGGCAGTGTCGAATTGCTGTTCACCTACGACGAAGAGTTTGGCGGTGAAGTGGGCCCGGCCTGGCTGCTCAAACACAAAATCGTCCACCCCGACCTGATGATTGCGGCAGGATTCAGCTACCAGGTCATCACCGCGCACAACGGCTGCCTGCAGATGGAAGTCACCGTGCACGGCAAGATGGCCCACGCCGCCATTCCTGAATCTGGCGTGGACGCTTTGCAGGGCGCCACCCAGATCCTGACCGCGCTGTACGCCCAAAATGGGCTGTACAAGCAAGTCACCTCCGGCGTCAAAGGCATCACCCACCCCTACCTGAACGTGGGCATGATCGAAGGCGGCACCAACACCAATGTGGTCCCCGGGCGGGTGAGCTTCAAGCTCGACCGGCGCATGATCCCCGAAGAAAACCCGGCGGTGGTGGAAGCCACGCTGCGTACCCTCATCGCGGACACGGCAGCCCAGCTCCCCGGCATCTCGGTGGACGTGAAGCGCATCCTGTTGTGCAACGCGCTGCAACCGCTGACGGGCAACCAGCCCCTGGTGGAGGCCATCCAAAAGCACGGGAAAACCGTGTTTGGCGAAGACATCCCGGCACTGGGCACCCCGCTGTACACCGATGTGCGCCTGTTTTGCGAGGCCGGCATTCCCGGCGTGGTGTACGGTGCAGGCCCCCGCACGGTGCTGGAGTCGCACGCCAAACGGGCGGATGAGCGGCTGGAGCTGGAAGACCTGCGCCGCGCCACCAAAGTCATCGCCCGCACCTTGGCAGACCTGCTGCATTAGCCACGCTAATGACTCATAAGGCCATACCAAAAATGCATAATTTTGGCATTCAAACTGCGGGGTGATACGGTAGCCTCATGGGTCCCTGAAACCCGGAAAGACCCGAATGAGCAAAGAACTCTCCCCCGCAGAACACGCCCTGCGTGAAGCCGCCCGCGATTACCACCGCATGCCCACCCGCGGGAAGATTTCTGTCACCCCCACCAAACCCCTGTCCAACCAGCGCGACCTGTCCCTGGCCTACTCGCCCGGCGTGGCCTACCCCTGCCTGGACATTGAAGCCGACCCGTCCCTGGCGGCCGAATACACCTCGCGCGGCAACCTGGTGGGTGTCATCACCAACGGCACTGCCGTGCTGGGCCTGGGCAACATCGGCCCGCTGGCCAGCAAACCGGTGATGGAGGGCAAGGGCTGCCTGTTCAAAAAATTTGCCGGTATCGACGTATTCGACATCGAGCTGGCCGAGAACGACCCCGACAAGCTGGTGGACATGATTGCCGCCATGGAGCCCACCCTGGGCGGCGTCAATCTGGAAGACATCAAAGCGCCGGAATGCTTCTACATCGAGCAGAAATTACGCGAGCGCATGAACATTCCGGTGTTCCACGACGACCAGCACGGCACCGCCATCATCTCCAGCGCCGCCCTGCTCAATGGCCTGGAACTGGTCGGCAAAAAAATTGACGAGGTGCGGGTGGCCGTATCCGGCGCCGGTGCGGCCGCCCTGGCCTGCCTGGACGTGATGGTCGGCCTGGGCGTGCGCCGGGAGAACATCTATGTGTGCGACTCCAAGGGCGTGATCCACCACGGCCGCAGCGGTGGCTTTGACGAGTCCAAAGCCCGCTTTGCCCAAACCACCGAACTGCGCACCCTGGCCGATGTGGTCAACGGTGCCGATGTGTTCCTGGGCTGCTCCGCCGCCGGTGTGTTGACACAGGACATGGTCATCACCATGGCGCCCAAGCCCATCATCCTGGCGCTGGCGAATCCCGAACCTGAAATCCGCCCGGAGCTGGCCAAGGCCGTGCGCCCGGACTGCATCATCGCCACCGGCCGCTCGGATTACCCCAACCAGGTCAACAACGTTCTGTGTTTCCCCTACATCTTCCGGGGCGCGCTGGACTGCGGCGCCACCAAGATCACCGAAGCCATGAAGCTGGCCTGTGTGCGCCAGATTGCCGACCTGGCCAAGGCCGACATCAGCGAAGAAGTGGCCACCGCCTACGCCGGCAAGGAGCTGGTGTTTGGCCCGGACTACCTGATTCCCACCCCGTTTGACTCGCGCCTGATTCTGCGCATCGCCCCGGCCGTGGCCAAGGCGGCCGAAGAGTCCGGCGTGGCCGTGCGCCCCATCCAGGATATGGAGGCCTATCGCCAGCAGTTGTCCCGTTTTGTCTACCAAACCGGCATGTTCATGCGCCCGGTGTTCACCGCCGCCAAGGCCGTGGCAACCGGTGCCAAACGCGTGGCCTATGCCGAGGGCGAAGACGAGCGCGTGCTGCGTGCCGCCCAGTTCGCGGTGGACGAAAACCTGGCCCAGCCGATTTTGATTGGCCGACCTGCCGTGATCGCCGCCCGCATCGAGAAGGCGGGCCTGCGCATTCGTCTGGGGCACGACGTGGAGTGCGTCAACCCCGAAGACGACGCGCGTTTTCGCCAATACTGGGAAACCTACCACCGCCTGATGGGGCGCAATGGCGTGTCCATCGAAGCCGCCAAGGCCGCCGTGCGCCGCTCCAACACCACCATCGCCAGCCTGATGCTCAAACTGGGCGACGCCGACGCCATGCTGTGCGGACTGGTGGGGCGCTTTGATGTGCACCTGGACCATATCCGCGACGTCATCGGTGTGCGCCCCGGCGCCTCCGGCCTGGCCACCTTGAATGCGCTGATGCTGGACAAACGTACCCTGTTCATCGCCGACACCTTTGTCAACGAAGACCCGGATGCGGCGCAACTCGCCAGCATCGCGGTCATGGCGGCCGACGAGGTGCGCCGCTTTGGCATGCCGCCCAAGGTGGCATTTTTGTCGCACTCCATGTACGGATCGTCCAAACGCAAGTCCGCCGTCAAGATGCGGGAGGCCCACGCGCTGTTTTGCAAAATGGCCCCCGATGTGGAGTGTGACGGCGAGTTGCACGGCGACGCCGCCCTGTCCGAAGACATGCGCCATGCCGCGGTGATGGACAACAAGCTGCAGGGCGAGGCCAATGTGCTGATCTGCCCCAACCTGGATGCCGCCAACATTTTGTTCAACGTGCTCAAGATGACCGGCGGACACGGTGTGACCGTGGGGCCGATTTTGCTGGGGGCAGCGGCCTCCACCCATGTGCTGACGCCCTCGTCCACCGTGCGCCGGGTGGTCAATATGACCGCTTTGGCGGTTGCCAACGCAGGCCACAGCGTTTAATACACGCGCCTCCCCGGCAGAGTGCTATTATTTTGATAATTCTCTCTCCATTGGAGGCAATTTGTGTTGAAAGCGTGGCATTTGATAAAGGCACCCGTGTGTCGTCGCAATGGCAACATTTGACGACGACTTGTCAGCGTGTTCAGCGCTGGTCATCGACGGCAATCCGACCTCCCGCTCCATCCTGATTTCGCAATTGCGCGATTTCGGCATGGGCACCGTGGCACAGGCGGCCCGCGCCATGGATGCGCGCAGACAATTGGAATTTCGAGGCTTCGACTTTGTGCTGTGCGAGCAGCATTTCGCCGCCGAGGCGATTTCCGGGCAGGCCTTGCTGGATGACCTGCGCCGCAACCAGCTCCTGCCCTTCTCCACGGTGTTCATCATGATCACCGGGGAGGCCACCTACGCCAAGGTGGCAGAAGCCGCCGAGTCGGCCCTGGACGGCTACCTCCTCAAACCCCACAAGGCCAGCCACCTGGCCGAGCGGCTGCGCCAGGCGCGGGTCCGCAAAGTGTCCTTGCAAGCCATCTTTGGCGCCATTGAAGAAGAAAAGTTTGAACAAGCCGCGCAAATGTGTGTGGAGCGCTTTGAATCCAAGGGCCTGTTCTGGCTGTATGCCGCACGGGTGGGCGCCGAACTCATGCTGCGCGTGGGCCGGTTTGCCGAGGCGCAATCCCTGTACAAGGCCGTGGTGGAAGCAAAGACCCTGCCCTGGGCCAAGCTGGGTGTGGCGCGTGCGCAGTTGGACGCGGGACAGATCACCCAGGCCACCAGTACCTTGGAAAACCTGATCAGCGCAGAGCCCACCTACACCGATGCCTACGACGTCATGGGCCGGGCCCATTTCGAACTGGGTCGGTTCGACAAGGCGCTGGAGACCTACAAAATGGCGGCCACCATGACCCCGGCCTCCATCAGCCGGCTGCAAAACCTGGCCATGATGACCTACTACGCAGGCGACCACACCGAGGCCGAAAAGCTGCTGGACCGCACGGTGCGCCTGGGCCTGGACTCCAAGATGTTCGACTGCCAGAGCCTGGTGCTTTTGGCCTTCACCCGCCTGGAACTGGCCGACCGCAAAGGCTTACAGCGCTGCCACGACGATTTTTTACGCCTCATTGAAAAAGACCCGGACAACGCACGCCAACGCCGCCTCGCCGCCATTGTGGCCACCCTGAACCTGATTCAGCAGCACCAGTTTGCGCAGTCCGTGGAGGCCGTCAGAACACTGGCCAAGACCGTCAAAAACACCGACTTCGACTTTGAGTCCGCCAGCAATATGCTGGCGCTCATGGCCCACTTGGCCAACAAGGCCATCCAACTCGACGAGGTGGATTCGGTGGTCGAAACCATTGGCCTGCGGTTTTGCAACAACCGCTCCCTGACCGAACTTTTGGCGGCCAGTGCCAAATTGCACCCGCCCTATGTGGAGCGGGTCCGAACATGCCAAACCACGGTGCTGGAATACGCCGAGGTCGCCATGGCTTTGAGCATGGGCGGCAACCCCACCGCAGCCGTCAAAAACCTGATATTGCACGGCAAGGAAACCCTCAGCGCCCGGCTGATTGACAACGCCTACCAGGTGCTGCAAAAACACGCCGCCAAGATTCAGGATGCAGAAGCCCTGGGAATCGCCGTGCAGGAACTGCGGGCGATCTCTGGTGTGGCCAGCGGCAAGGCATCCCTAGGCGAACAAAAACGCCAAGCCGGCGGATTGGCCTTGCGTACCGGCACGCGCCCGCCGCCCAACAAGCCCCCTCCTCCCGGCCTCCAACAGGCGGCGTAGGCGCGCTACGGCGCGGCGTCAAAGCGAAAGCTGGACACCACCACGCCGCCAAAAAAACCTTCTTCGTGGTAGACACAGGTAGCCGGATCGGCCTGCGCCGCGCCCACAGCGACCATCAGGGGAATGAGATGGTCTTCCCGGGGGTGGGCCGTGCGTGCTGCGGGTGCCGCAGCCCAGTTCAGCAAGCGCGCCTCGCGCTCAGCAGGCGGCACCACAAGCAGCGTCTCTTGCAGCCAATGGTCAAAAGCCTGTGACGGCGCCCGGCCCTGGGGGCCAAACATGCGCAGGTTGTGGTAACTCAAGCCACTGCCAACAATCAGCACACCTTCATCGCGCAGGGGCGCCAGCGCACGCCCCAAAGCCAGATGCTCGGCGGGGTCCAGTCCCTTCCGCATCGACACCTGGATCACGGGAACGTCGGCCTGCGGGTACATCACCACCAAGGGCGCAAAGGTGCCGTGGTCAAAACCGCGCTGGGCATCCAGCCGTGCGGGCAAACCGGCCGCGGCAATCAGCGCCTGGACCTGCTGCGCCAGCGCAGGGGACCCGGGCGCGGGATAGACCACCGCGTAGGTGTGTGCCGGAAACCCCGAATAGTCGTACACCATGGGGGGCCGGGGACTGGACATGACGGCAAACTCCGACTCCTCCCAGTGCCCCGAGATCACCAACACCGCCTTGGGGGTCACGCCCAACTGGCGTGGCATGTCCTGCAGCGAACGCTCCAGCTCCCGCATCATCGGGCGCATATCGTCGATATAGGGCCACGGGCCACCACCGTGGGATATGAAATAGGTCGGCAAACGGGATGCCATGGTGTGCGCTCCTGAACAAATGGAAAAGAACAGGTAGGGGCTCAATCCCCCAAATCAATGGTCAGTGCCAAAGGAACATCTCCCGGAGCCTGGTAGTGGGCGAGCAACCAAGCACGCTGAAAATGGTCCGCCGCATCGTGCAAAAGCTCCATCACAAAGGCGATGGATGTTTTGTCCAAGGCGGCAAAGGGATCGTCCAGCAGGGTGACAGCCGCGCCGGAAGCAAAGGAGGCCGCCAACCAGACCTTGCGCTTGGACCCGGTCGATAACATGTACAAAGGCTTGTCCAGATGCGGCGTCAGGGACAGCCCCTCTGCCAATTCCCGCGCCAAAGTCTCGTCAAATGTGGGGTAGCTGCGGTGCACGGCCTTGAAATAGTCCAGGGGGATGGTCTGGTCGAAAACATTCGACTGGGGGTCCGCCCAAAACACCTGCTGGCGGTAGGTTTCGGGTTGCGATTTCAAGGAAACCCCCTTGGCCTGCAGTGCGCCGCCCTGGGCGGGCAAAGTCCCCGCCAGCAAACGCAGCAAGGTTGTCTTGCCGCTGCCGTCGCCACCCCGTACCAAAGTCACCCCGGGCGGTATGCGGGCCGATAAGCCGGCAAACAATGTGCGCTGCGGATAGTGAAAACAAAGACCGTCACATTGCAAGACGGGGGGGATGGCGGAATTCGGCATGGATGGGCTACAACAGAAAGAGACGATGGCACAGGTCCGGGGAACCCTACACACAGGCCGTCAATTATGGAGAATTTTGCAAGGACACCCCCTTCCGTGCCAGAATGAAGCTGCTAATCCAATAGAAAAAACCAAACGGGAGTCTGGGTCATGGATAGACAGTTCAATTCGTCACGTGTGTTCTCCGGTCGTGTGCTCAGGGGCCTGTGCGCCGCCTGCGGTGGGAGGCCATGAAGATGACCTCCTCCGCCAACCAAGCCAACCCCGAGGTGCTGAGCGCCATCGTTAAGGCGAGTGAAACCTATTCCATAGTTGCCTCGCAAGACATCGTCGATGTGCGGGGACTCAAGCTCTGGGCCAAGGGGCAACCGGTGTCGTCCGCTTTGCAACAACGCCTGCTGGACCGCAAATTGCAGCACCCGCTGGAAGCCTGCCTCGCCGTGGAGGATGGCGTCACGCTCTTTAGTCTGCATGAAGATTTAAAGGCCTACCTGGACCAGGAGACCCCACTCACGGTGGCGCTGCGTCCATGGGCGCCCGTACTGTTGCAACAGGTGAAGCAATTGCCACTGCATTCGGTAGCCCAGTTGCTGCTGACGACGGCCCTGGCCACCCGACCGGGCACCCTTCCGCATGCGGTGGTGTCCATGGCATTGGCGGGCGCCATGGCCAGCCGTCCAGGTTCTTCGGTGGACGTCCGCCTGGCGATGTTAGGTGGGCTGTTACACGACATCGGAGAGGTTTACATCCAACCGCAGTACCTGGATTTTTCTGGTCCCTTGGATTTGATGGGCCACAAGCATCTGGTGGTCCACCCCCGCGTCGCGCAGCTCCTCTTAAGCACCACCACCGATTACCCCGAGGCCCTGTGCCGGGCCATTGGCGAACACCACGAGCGGCTCGACGGCTCCGGTTATCCCGCGCGGCTGCTGGAGCCCAACATCTCCCCGTTGGGCCGCCTGCTGGCCGTGGTGGAGGTGACCCTGGGCATTTTGCGCACGCCCAGGGCGCCGCTCACCCGTGCAGACTTTGCACTGCGCGTGGTACCTGGTGAATTTGACCCGCAATGGACCAGTTTCATCTGCAATCTGGCCCGAGCAGCCGGAGAGTTTTTGCCTGCTGCGCTGGAGTTGCCTGGCCCGCCAGAGGTGTCTGCCTTGCAACAAATCGACCTGCGCACGGAACAGGCCAAACAACTGGCCATCACCATGAAAATGCAAGGCCGGATCGGCCCCATCCTGGAGGTTGTGGACACCGCCGTGCTGCGCTTGAGCCGTTTGCGGGTTGCCTGGAATGCCCTGGGGTTCTGGGGGATGGACTCCACCGAATTGCGCCCACGGGAACTTTTTGAGCTGGAACTGGCGGGCAAAGAGTTGCAACAGCGGCTGAACCAACTGCAACGCGAGTGCCTGCTCTTGAGCGAGCGCCTGGGGCAACTTGAAAAAACCTGGATCGAGCCCCTGTGGCGGGGCGTGTTAACCGAGTAAACCGCGCTCGGCGAGATGGTCCGTGGCAGGCACCGCCCCTGTGCTGACCTTCTTTGGCAAGTAAAAAAAGGGTAAACCCTTAGCCTTTTGGGGTGGGTGATGAATCACACTCGGCCACTCTCAAAAGGATACGCGTCATGATTCATCGCCGCCAGCTCATCGCTAGCATCGCCGGATTGGGTTTGAGTCAATGGGCCACCGCCCAGTCAGACAAACCCATTGTGTTGGGACAGTCCGCGCCGTTTAGTGGCCCTTCCGAAATCCTGGGAAGCCAGTACAACCAAGGTGCCCGCCTGTATTTTGAGGCAGTCAATACCAAAGGGGGGGTCAATGGGCGCCCCATCGAACTCAAGCGCCTGGACGATGCCTTGAACCCCGAACGCTGCGTGGCCAACACGCGCCAGTTCATCGGCGAGGGCGTATTCGCCTTGTTTGGTTATGTGGGCACCCCCTCCAGCATGGCCGCGCTGCCACTGGCCACCGAAGCCAAAGTGCCTTTTTTTGCGCCGCTCACCGGCGCCCAGTCCTTGCGGGAACCCTTCAATCGCTATGCCATCCATGTGCGGGCCTCGTACTTTGAGGAAACCGCCGCGATCATCAAGCAGATGACGGCCGTGGGCATCAAAAAAATCGCCGTGTTCCACCAAAACGACGCCTTCGGAAAAGCCGGCCTGGAAGATGTGATCCACGCCTTGGCACCGCTGAACTTGAAGCCCGTGGCGGCAGGCAGCGTGGAAACCAACTCGACCGATGTTGCGCAGGCGCTTAAAAGTATTTTGGGTGCCGGTCCCGAGGCCATCATTCAAATCGGCGCCTACAAAGGGTGCGCCACCTTTGTGCGCTTGGCCAGACGTGCGGGCTACGGGGGCAATTTCTACAACATCTCGTTTGTGGACACCCAGGCCCTGAGCGCGGAGCTGGGTGCGGTGGCGCGCGGGGTCATCGTCAGCCAGGTGATGCCCTTCCCCTACGGCGCCGCGACGCCCATTGCCACCGAGTACCTCTCCGCCTTGCAAGCCTCCGGCCTGGTGGCGACCAGCCCCAATTATTCGGGAATCGAAGGCTTTGTGGCTGCCAAAGTGTTTACCGAAGCGCTACGCCGGGCGGGAAAAGCCTTGACCCGAGAGGGCTTTTTGACCGCCATACAAAGCATGCACAATTACAACCTGGGCGGCATGACCATGGAGTTTGGTCCTCAAAAAAATGTGGGCTCCAAGTTTGTCGAAATGACCATGCTGACGGAAGACGGCAAGGTCCGGCACTGAACGGAACTAGCTGCGCCGGGCGGTTGTCCACAAGGCGGCCAGCACGATCAGCCCGCCACCGATCCACGCGGTGGCACTGAGCCCTTCGCCGAGCCAGAGCACTGCAAACACGACACCAAAGGCCGGCTCCGCGCTGGTCAACAAAGCCACCCGGCTGGGTGAACTGTGTTGGAGCGCCCAGTTTTGGGCAAAGAAGGCAAACACAGTGCAGCCCAGCACCAGGTAGACAGTGGCCAGCCAAAAGGAGCGCTCCACCGGCAGGGCGGGCAACCCTTCCGCGCTGCACAAGAACAGCAACAGGCTGCCCAGACCGATGACCCCCGCCTGTACGGCCGTCAAAGCCAGTGCGGGCGCCGTGCTGCCACGGGTGAGCTTGCTGGTTTGGCAAACCGTGATCGCCCGCAGCACGGCGGCCGCCAGCATCAGTGCGTCGCCCAAACCCAGCTGCCCCACCAGCCCGCCACTGAGCAAACTGGCACCCACCAAGGAGATGGCCGCAAAGCCAAACAGGTGCCGCGCGGGACGGCTGCCCAGCAGCCACCATTCCACAAACGGCGTGAACACCACACACAGACTGATCAGGAACGCCGCATTGCTGGCCTGCGTGTGCGCCACGCCAAAGGTTTCACACAAAAAAATGCACAGCATGAGCCCGCCCAACGGCAGGCCGGTGCGCACAGCATCACGCCGCTGCACAGCACTGGCCTGCACCAAGGTCGGCAACAACAGCACAAAGGTCAGGAGGAAACGCACCGCCAGAAACCCCAGCACCGGGTAAAACACCAAAGCCCCCTTGGCGACGCCATAGCTGGTGCCCCACACCAGCGCCACCAGCAGCAAGGTCAGGTCGGACAAACGCAGCAGGCTTTTCGGTTGTGGCAGGGTGAGAGTGGTCATGGCTAATGGGTGGCTGGGGAGTTGCCAGCAATTATCGATTCAAGCCTTCATGGTGATAATCAACGCATTCAGAACATCACTTGTGCGCCATGAACATCAATAACCCTTTGGACAGCCTTCCCGATATGGCGGTGTTTGCACGGGTGGTGGACGCCGGCAGCTTCTCCGGCGCGGCGCGCCAACTGGGCACCACCCCCTCGGCGGTGAGCCGCCAGGTCGCACGTCTGGAGGCGGTGTTGCGGGTGCGCCTGCTGGAGCGCACCACCCGCAAGCTGCGCCTGACCGACGCGGGCGCAGCCGCCTACACCCGCTGCCAGGCCATGGTGTCTGCCGCGCGCGAGGTGCTGGCGCTCAGTGACACCAACACCGCCACGCCGCGCGGTCTGGTGCGTGTGAGCATGCCCAAGGCTTTTGGCCGCTTGGTGGTGCACCCGATGATGGCCAGCTTTTTGCAGCAGTACCCCGAGGTGGACGTGCAACTGGTCATCACCGACCGCACGGTGGACCTGTTTGAAGAAGCCATCGACCTGGCCATTCGCATCACCGACGCCCCTCCACCGGGTTTGGCCGGGCGGCCCTTGCAACGCATTCGCCACCTGGCCTGCGCCAGCCCACGTTACCTGGCCACCCATGGCACACCCCGGCACCCGCAGGATCTGGCCCAGCACAGCTGCCTGTCGCTGGGCGAGGACGAACGCGACCGGCATTGGCGCTTTCAGCGCGGGGCGGATACGCTCTCCGTCAAAGTCCGTGGCCGCTACGTGGCCAACCACAGCGAGGTGCGCCTGGAAGGTGCCTTGAATGCCCTGGGCATTGCCAGCCTGCCCGAATTCACCGCCCGCGCCAGCCTGGCCACCGGTGAACTGGTGACGGTCCTGGAGGACTGGGAACACCTGACCGACTACAGCGGTATGGCCTGGCTGCTGTACCCGCCCAACCGTTTTCTGGCCAGCAAACTACGGGTGTGGATTGACCACGTGGTGGCCGGGCTGGAGCGCATGCCCAGCTGAGACCGGCTTAGAGCGCCGATGCCAGGGGAATCGCCCGTGTTTCGCCGTGGCGCAGCAGCCAGACCGATGCCTCGGCAAGCCCCTTCTCACGCAGGGCGTGGGCCAGGTCTTGTGGCGGCTGGTCAAAGGATTCTTGCGTCAGCATGAAGGTGCCCCAGTGCACGCCCATGGATTGCTGGGCCTCCAGATCCTGCATCATTTGCACGGCATCCGCAGGGTTGACGTGCATGGCTTTCATGAAGCCGCGCGGCAAATAGGCACCGATCGGCAAGGCCAGGAAATCCACCGCCCCCAGACGCGCGCGAATGGCCTTGAAGTCAGCGCTGTAGCCGGTGTCTCCGGGGAATAAAAAGCGCCAGGGCGCCCGCGGCGCACTGCTCCACTCCACCATATAGCCGCCCCAGCGCGACGCATTGGTGTCCCAAGGTGTGCGGCGGCTCCAGTGCTGCGACGGGGTGAAGTGCAAGCGCAGGGCATCGCTGAGTTCGGCCTGCCCCCACCAATCCAGCTCGGTCACCTGGGCGATGCCACGCGCATCGAACCAGGCCTTCAGGCCCAAGGGCACAAAAAACCGGGGCCGCTGCCCGGCCGCCAGCAGCCCTGCAATGGTGGCGTCGCAGAGGTGGTCGTAGTGGTTGTGCGACACCAGCACCACGTCAATGGGTGGCAGCTCTTGGGCTTGCAGCGGAGCGGGCACCCGGCGCGGCGCACCGAAGCGGCCGTAGGGCCCGGCAAAGTCCGCCAGGGTGGGGTCCATCAAAATATTCAGGCCGCCCACCTGCAACAGGATAGAGACATGGCCCAGCCAGGTGACCACGGGGTCCTGCTGGCGCACGGCCAGCCGGGCATGGTCCACCGGAACACTCCACTCCCGGGCAAAGGCTTCGTAGCCGCCCTTGGGCGGCCTCAAGGGTTTGAAGTCACCGCGCAAAGAGCGCCAGACCATTTCATACCAGGGGAAGTTGCCAATGACGACAGAGGGGTCGCTGTTGCCAAAACGACCGGTGCGCAAAGAATGTGTCAAAAGCGGCCCTACTTCAAAAGGTATTTGTCATAAATTTGCCGAAAACGCCCGGAGGCTTTGAGCTGTTTCAACCCGGCATTGAAATCGTCCCGGATTTTGACGTCGCGAAACAGGGGACGGTAGTCGTCGGGGTTGACCTGGGTGAACGGGTGCTCCACCACCGGATTCAACCCGTGGCCGGTTTCAGACTGGTGCTGGCGGCTGAAGTATTTAAAAATGGTCCGGTCACTCAGCACCACATCGTAGCGCCCCAGGTCCAGGGTACGGACCTGGATGGCCTGGTCGTTTTGTTCAAAAAAATTACCCGCCTCGACCACCGGTCCCAGCCATTGGGGATACCGTTTGGCAGCCCCCTGAAAGGAGATGACGGTAAGGCCTTTCAAATCGGCCGGGGTACGGATTTTCAGGTTGCGGCGCGCCAATGAAATAAACACATTGTCATAAATCACGGCACTGTCGCCGTAGTGGGCGCCAAAGGGCCTCAGGTCTTCGCCCCCATCGGTCATGGCGGCGTCAACTTTGTGGGTTTTGAACGACAGCGGAACCCGTGCAAACGGAAAGTAAAACGGTTTAAGGCTATGGCCACGGTAGGCCAGTGCCTCACCAATCACTTCAAGTTCAATGCCGGAATGGGTCTCGGGGAAACAAAACGGCGGGATTCGGTCGCCAAAGGCCATGCTGACCTCGGCCCCCCAAGCGCCCGCGCACAGGCACCCCGTGAGTAAAAACATTCCCAGTCGTTGCATGGCAAATCGGATGGACATATACATAAAGTTACAGCGTTCCAAGCAGTGGGGGGCAGTATCCTCTGATCAATTCAGATGATCAAGTGGCCCAGGGGCAGAGGGTGTTTGCATGCCGCAATTGCTACAATTTTAGTAGCTGTCTACGCACATTCTACGGGGGCTAGAAGCCAAAATGATGGATAAAGACCAGACAAACCCCTTTCTCCCCGTCAGATCCAGCCTTTGGCCCGGCGCCCTCTTCCTATAGTGCATCTCAGGCACGGCCATCCCGGCAGGTGCCTGTCGATGGGGGTCAACATGAACACACAGGCGTACCACCTTGACGGTGAAGGTTGTGGCGATCTGGCATACCACCAGCGGCACGACATGCTGGTGGAAATCGACTTCAAATGGCTGATGGCCGGCCAAGGCTGCCACATCGACCCCGAGCGGCTAAAACATGACGCCAGCTATGCCCAGGGCTGCCTCCAATTCGCCCTGGACTCCCGCTGCGATCCGCTGCGCAGTTGCGCGCTCTGTCTGCGTGCCGAACTGGAGCAGATGCGTGCCAGCACGCCGTATCCCCCCGGGTTCGAGGCCTGGAACTGCGGCTGATGGGAAGGGGGCCCTGCATGTCCATCGTGCAAGTGCGACGAAAGAAAAGGGGCTTGCGACCGGTAATGCCCTGAACCCGGGCATTTCTGTGCGCTTGCGCAAGCGCGGGGCTGGGGGCTTCCTCTAGTCTTTCGCAGCATGATGCCCCCCCGCCCCGCAGCGCCTGCCGCCATCACCCAGACCAGCCCGCAAGAACTCGTGTTGTCCGGGGCCTGGACGGTGCGTGGCATCGGCGACCTGGGCCGCCAAATGGCGGCGCTGCGCCTGGCGAGCAGCACACCGGCGGGGGCCGATGCCACCGCCATAGAGGCCATGGATTCGGTCGGTGCGCAAATGCTGCACAAGCTGCTGCAAGGTCTGCAGGTGCAAAACGTCCCGCTGCGCTTGCAGGGCCTGCGCCCGGAATTTGCCACACTGCAAGAGACCGTGGCACAGCACCTGGGGGGCCTGGCCCCAGCCCCGCAAGCGGCGGCCCTGCCACCGCGCAGGGTGCTGGAAACCCTGGGCCGTGCAGCGCTGGCTGCGCTGGAGCAGGCCATGGCGCTGCTGGGCTTCATCGGTGAAAGTGCGCATGCCTTTGCCACCAGTCTCGCCCACCCGGGGCGCCTGCGCTGGCGCCCCGTGCTGTACAACATCCGCAAGGCGGGCGTCGACGCGCTGCCCATTGTTGGGCTCTTGTCATTTCTGCTTGGCATCGTGGTGGCCTACCAGAGCGCCGAGCAGCTCAGGCGTTATGGGGCCAATATCTTCGTGGCCGATCTGGTGGGTTTGTCCATGCTGCGCGAATTTGCGCCCCTGATCACCGCCATCATCATCGCCGGGCGCTCGGGCTCGGCCTATGCCGCGCAAATCGGCACCATGGCGGTGACCGAAGAGATCGACGCCCTGCGCACCCTCGGCATTGCACCGCTGGAACTGCTGGTGCTGCCCAAGGTCATGGCGCTGGTGGTCGCCCTGCCGTTGCTGACCGTGTTTGCCGACGTTTTCGGCGTGTTGGGCGGCATGGTCATGGCGCGTGTGCAGCTGGATGTGGCATACGGTGAATTTCTCGACCGCTTTGCCAAGGCTGTCAGCACCACGTCCTACCTGGTGGGCATCGGCAAGGCGCCGGTGTTTGCCGCCATTGTGGCCACCGTGGGCTGTTTTCAGGGCTTTCGCACCCACGGCGGCGCCGACAGCGTGGGCCGCCAGACCACGCACAGCGTGGTGCAGTCCATCTTCCTGGTGATTGTGGCCGACGCCCTGTTCTCTGTTGCCTTCAGCGCACTGGACCTGTGAGATGCCCAGCCCCGCCACACCACCGGAGAACGTCATTGAGGTTCAGAAGGTCTCGACGCGTTTTGGCGACCACCTGGTGCACGCCGAGCTGGACCTGGACGTCCGCCGCGCGGAGATCTTCGCCCTGATTGGCGGAAGCGGCTCCGGCAAATCCACACTGCTGCGCGAAATGGTCCTGCTGCAACAGCCCACGGCGGGCCACATCCGGGTGCTGGGGGTGGATCTGGCAAATCTGGGCGACGCCCCAGCGTTGGCGCTGCGCCAGCGCTGGGGGGTGATGTTCCAGCACGGCGGGCTGTTCAGCGCACTCACGGTGCTGGAAAATGTGGGCCTGCCCCTGCGCGAGCACACCGACCTCAGCGACACCCTGGTCGATGAGATCGCGGCCTGGAAACTCGCCCTGACCGGCCTCGCACCGGAGGCCGGGGCGCAGTACCCTTCGGAGCTGAGCGGCGGCATGCTCAAGCGCGCCTCCCTGGCCCGCGCCTTGGCCCTGGAGCCGGAACTGTTGTTTCTGGACGAGCCCACCGCCGGCCTGGACCCGGACAGCGCCGCCGGCATCGACACCCTGGTGCGCAAGCTGCGCGATCTGCTGGGCCTGAGCATTGTCATGGTCACCCACGACCTGGACCTGCTGTGGCAGGTGGCCGACCGCGTGGCCGTTCTCGGTGAGGGCCGCGTCCAGGGCGTGGGCACGATGGCCGAACTCTCGCACCGGAACCACGCCAGCATCCGGCCTTTTTTCGACGGGCCACGCGGGCGCGCCGCGTATGCACAAGCCCGGCGCGAGCACTGAGAGAGCGCCATGGAAACCAAGGTGAATTACGCACTGGTCGGTGGTTTTGTATTGCTCCTCGGCGCGGTGCTGATCGGTGGCGTGCTGTGGCTTGCCTCTGGCGGCGCGTTCCAGAAAAAATACGATGTGTACCTGGCGGTGGAAGAAGAGTCGGTGGCCGGACTCAACCTGAATGCGCCGGTCAAATACAACGGCGTGGATGTGGGCAAGGTGCAAGACATTCGGCTGGACACCCGCAACCCGGCCCGCGTGAACCTGCTGTTCGCCATCGAGCGTGGCACCCCGATCAAGGAGGACACCGTGGCTGTGCTCAAGACGCAGGGCATTACCGGCATCGTGTATGTCGAGCTCAACGGCGGCGCGCCGGACGCACCGCCCCTGCGCGCCGCCGCAGGCGCGCGCTACCCGGAGATCCGCACCAAGCCATCCCTCAGTGCGCGGCTGGAAAATGTGCTCACCAGCGTGCTGGCCAAGCTGGACGCCACCTCGAACAGCATCAATGCCCTTCTCAGCGAGGAAAACCGGGCTGCGCTCCAAAGTGTGCTGAAAAACACCGCGCAGGCCACTGAACACATGGGGGCCGTGGTGGAGCGCATCGGGCGCAGCGCCAGCGCGGTCGAAAAAATGGGCGATGCACTCGCCAAGACCGGCGCCAGCGCGACCAAGACGGTGGATGCCGTGGGGGCCGATGTCAAACACTTCAGCACCCAAACCCTGCCCGAACTGGAGCGCCTGCTGGGCGAACTGAACGTTTTGACCACCTCGCTGCGCCACCTGAGCGAACAAACCGAACGGGACCCGCGCGGCCTGCTGTTCGGCCGAAAACCGGTCCCGGCAGGCCCGGGAGAAACCGAGACCAAACCATGACGCATCCCCCCTCCCCTGGGCGCGCCCCCCAAGGGTGGCGCACCATCGCCGGCCTTTTGCTGCTGCCCCTGGCCGCCTGCAGTGTCCTGCGCACGGCCGCCACACCACCGGCCAGTTTTTATGCACTGGACACGGTGCCCAGCGCGCTACGGGCGCCTGCTCCGGCGGGCGCACCCACCTTGCTCGTCACCCCGCCGCGCGCCGCCGCGGGCTTTGACAGCCCACACATCATCTACCTGCGCGAGCCCCACCGGCTGGACTATTTTGCCCACAGCGAATGGGTGGACCCGCCGCCGCGCATGCTGGGGCCGCTGCTGGTTGCGGCCCTGCAGAACACCGGCGCCTTCCATGCCGTGGTGCTGTTGCCCAGCACGGCCACGGGCCAGGTGCGCCTGGATACCGAGATCATCCGGCTGCAGCACGAATTTCTGGGCCACCCCAGCCGCGCCCGTTTTACGCTGCGCGCCACCCTGGTGGACGACAAGACGCGCCGGGTGCTGGGCTGGCGCGCATTCGACCAGTCGGTGGCGGCCACCGGCGACGACCCGGCGGGTGGCGTCGCGGCGGCCAACCGTGCGGTGCAGGCCGTGCTGCAAGAGCTGTCCAACTTTTGCGTCGAAACGCTGCGCCTCCCCGCAGACAACACCCTTCATTTTGGAGCGGCCACCGACTGATGGGCGGTACGCGGCCAGGCCCGCACCGTCTGGACCAGGCTGGCGCAGTCACTGTCCTGGCCCGGGCCGGCGTCGACCAAGGGCATCAGTGCCAACAAGGGGTTGACCAGGCCCAGCGCCAGCGCACCCAGCGCACGCGAGGCCACACGCGCCGTGTCCACCGAGGCTTGCGGCTTGGAAAAACTGCCGCGAATGTAGATCGGACTGCGCAGGGCCAGCGGGCTGGTGACCTTGGTTTTCTGGTTGAGTGTCAGGTTCAGCGTCTCCTGCCCCAGGTCAATGCTGCCGGTACCGATGACGGTGGTGACCTCGGTGTCAAAGACCAGCGCATCGGCCTGCATACGGCCTTGGCGTACATCAAACCCCAGCACCGCACAGCGCAGCCGGACCTGTTTGTCCCCGGTCAAACTCAGCTGCAGTATTTCCCACAGGTGCAGGCCCAGCTTCTCCAGCATCAACTGGCTGACTTCGCCGCCCGCCACCACCAGGCCCACTTTGCCGTTGGCGCTGGCCAGCATGCGCCCGATGGAGTTGCCCTGCCCGGCCAGGTCCAACTCACCGTTGATCTCGCCGATGTTGTTCTTGTTCAGATCGACGGTGGGCAACAGCTTGTCCATCCGAATCTTTTTAACCCGCACCTTGGCATGCGCCTGGATCGGGTTTTGCCGCCCGTCCAGGGTAATCAGCGCATGGAGTTGCCCCCCGGCCATGCTGAAGTTCAGCGGCTCCAGTGTCAGCACGGCATCGCGCAAACGCAAGTGGGTCTCCAAGTCGTCCAGCGGCAGTGCTTTGGCGCGCTTGAGGGTTTTTGCGCGCAGGCGCACATCCGCATCCACGCTGCGCCAGCGCTCGGTCTGGAACGGCAGGTCCGGCAGCACATGGCCCGTGGCCGACCCACTGCCGACGGGCCGCGCACCAATCACCGGCCCCAGGTCCGCAAGGTCCAGCACCTTGGCACGCACATCCGCCTCCAGCGTCGGGCGTTGCCCGGCGGTGTCCACCTCCAGGCGGCCCGCCAAGTCACTGGCACCCACCCGGCCCGAAAACCGCTCCAAGCGCCAGGATGCACCGCTGTGCAGCAAGTGGCCCATGACCACATAGGGGCGCGTGGACGGCAGCGCGATGCCCAGCAAGGGGTAGAGCTGGTCCATGCTGCCCCCCCGCACCGCCAGCCGCAGGTCCACGCCAGACAGTGCCAGCAGGCTGGTCACCGTGCCATCAACCCGCACGCTGGTCGCACCGATGGTGGCGTCCACTTTCACAGGATAGGGGGTCACTTCATCGCGGATCGCCAGCACCGGCCCACCACTGCCCTGGGCCCGAAGGAGCTGCCCCTTGTAGTGCCCGCTGGCCCGGAACGCCACCCCCAAATCGGTCGCTCCGCCCGTTTGGCGGGCTGCGGAGGACAGCTCCGATCGGATATGGGTTTTCTGGGCCGCGTCGTCGTAGCCCAGGCTTCCCTGGTCCAGTGCCAGGCGGTCGATCTGGATACGCGCCTCCTCGTCTTGCTGCCTGCGGTCCAGCAGCCAGCTCTTGCGGCCGTCGGCGGCCTGCTCCAGAAAGACCACCGGGCGCTTCAGCCACACGTCGGTAAACACCAGCTTACGCCGCAGCAACTGCGGCAAATCGACCGTGATCTCCACCGCATCAGCGGTGACCATCTGCTTCTCCCGGGCCCAGTCCGGGTTGGCGAACGCCACGGCGTCGGCCTGGATGCGCGGCCAGGGCCAGCCAAGGTGCACGGTGAGCGGGCCCCGGATGGCCAGCACACGGCCGGTTTTTTCCAGCGTCATGCGCTCTATCGGGCCACGCAACCAGTTCCAGTCGAAGAAGACCAGCACCAGCAACGCCAATACCCCCAGCGCCAGAACAATTCCAGCCATCCATTGGAGTGAGCGTGACAAGGCCATGGTGAAGCCATTGTTCAGCCCCCCACGCCCCGCCCCTTGCGCAAACTCACAAGGACTGCGTGAGGGGAAAATTCGACCCGGATTCACAACCAAATCGTGCTCCAGCCCCCGTCAGCTATGCGCAAGCAGCTCCTAAATCAGGAGCATTTAAAAGGGGCCACATTTAAAAGGGGCCAGGCTCGATTTAAAAAGCATCTAAGATCCCACCATGCCCCGTCGCCCCCGCATCCACCTTGATGGCGTGCCCCTGCACATCGTGCAGCGCGGGCACAACCGCCAGCCCTGTTTCTTTGCCGAAGCCGACTACCAGGCTTATCTGGAATGGCTGAACGACGCCGCCCGCCACACCGGCTGCCAGCTCCACGCCTATGCGCTGATGACCAACCATGTGCACCTGCTGCTCACCCCCGGCGACGCACAAGCCGTCTCGCGCATGATGGTGTCTTTGGGCCGGCGCTACGTGCCCTACGTCAACGCCACCTACCAGCGCTCCGGCACGCTGTGGGAGGGGCGCTACAAGTCTTCGCTGATCCAGTCCGAGGCCTACCTAATGGCCTGCATGCGCTACATCGAACTCAACCCGGTGCGCGCAGGCCTGTGCACCGACCCCGCGCACTACCGCTGGAGCAGCTACCGCGCCAATGCCCTGGGCGAAACCGCGCCCCTGCGCACGCCGCATCCGCTGTACACCACGCTGGGCGCAGACAACGCCAGCCGCCAAGCGGCCTACCGTGAGCTCTTCCACGAGGTTCTTCCCGACAAAACCATCGCAGACCTCCGGCTCGCCCTCACGCAGACCCAGCCCCTGGGCAACAGCTGCTTCTTCGACGCCATAGAACAAGCCACCGGCCAGCGCCGCGAGGCCAAACCTCGCGGCAGACCGCGTAAACCGGTATCCGATGCGGACGGTACTGGCAAGCAGATGGACTTTCCTGGGCTGGAGGGATGAGGGGAACGGCCGGTGGTTTAGGGTGGAACTGCCTCCGGCCCTTACAGAATGTGCGTAAGCAGCTATAAAAACAATAGCAAAACTTTAATAATGTCTAACTTGATACGCCCAACGCAGCAGTTGAGATTATTGGCTTTTGTGGGGCTGGTGAGCGCGGGAGGGGTGGGAGCAAGAACGGCTGATTTTGGTTTAACCTTAATCCGAGCCTGGCCCCTTTTCCTGGATTTTGATCCGAGCCTGGCCCCTCTTTTCTGGCCCCTTTTTTCTCTTTTTTCTCACGGTGCCAAGGACTACCAGAGCAAGATCGGCATCGCGCTCAACAAACGTACGGTGACACCAATCGGCGGTAATGCCGTTGCCAAGCCAATGCTGGCTGAGTCTTTTGAGGCTACAACCTCGCCCGCAAACCTCGCCGTCGATACGACCCGGCTTGCGGAGCTAATCGACGCCGCCCGCGCCCACCTAGAACTACTACCAGGAGAAGAAACCATGTGGTTTGCCGATGCCTCTGTTCCACCGTCAGCCAACGCGGTCAATCCGCCAGCCATCTCCATCTATCTCGCGGCCAACGCTAAGGCCCCGGCCAAGCCCATGCAAACGGTCAACCGGCTTGGTGTCTGCATGACCGTTGAGTTTGACAGGAAAGGCTTCAATCCAACTATTGATGCAGCCGACTACATGTTGGAATTCAAGAAGAGCTTTAGTTTCACGCGAAATCTGGATGGCAGTTGGCGTAGCGATACCGTCATCAAGATTTTGAAAGAACCAGCGCATGGTGTGTTGGAGAAATCCGAAGGTAAGTACAGCGACAACGATTACATCTACACCCCTGGCCCTTCCGAGGACAAGTCCGGCAACGAGTTCTATCGTGGCCTGGACCACTTCGTGATGTCGGTCAGTGCTGGCGGGCAGACCGTCCAGATTCACTACACTGTTTCGGTGGTCGACAATG
>NZ_JAUYQD010000043.1 GCF_030697375.1 Rhodoferax sp.
TCGTGTCCTGGAACTCGTCGACGAACACAAACGGATAGGTCGCGTGCAAGGCGCGCGCGATTTGCGGTCGAGCGCGCAGTAGCAGCTCCGCCAAGCGGTTGAGCATGATGAACGTCAAGAGCGAGCGGTCGGGCCGGCGCAGCAGCTCGGTCCACCAGCGCTCGACTACAAACTCAATCGCCGTCGCAGGCGCTATGGTCTGAAGCGGCAAACGAAAGGAGCCGACAATCTTGGATTCAAAGTCGGCCGGGCCGAGGCCGGCGATGGCCGCCTGCCACGGTTGAGGTGCAGCAAGGCGCGCGCGTGTCAAGAAATCCTCGACCTGGCGGCGTTTGGGGAAGTCGATTTCATAGGGCTTGGTCGGGCGCCAGTCGACCGGAAGCGCCAGCAAGAAGCGGTCGACGAGGCTTTTGGTGAACGCGTCGAAAGTCATCGACACGAACCGATTGGCTTGCGAGCGGTCGCAACGCTCGCGCACACGGGTTGCGAGGTTCTCGGCGGCGTCTGTCTTGAAGGAGATGGCCAAAACGCGGTTGGGTGCTGGACACGTGCCGGTCTCCAGAAGGTACGCGGCGCGCTGCGCCAAAAACTCGGTCTTGCCGGCACCGGGGCCCGCGACCACGCAGGTGTTTCCCTGACGGCGGAGAACATGCCAGGCGTTTGGCTCGAGATCGGCGATGCCGCGTGGCTGCCACGCATCCGTTGCGACGAGCGGCATCGTTACCTCACTGGCGCAACGCCGAGCGCGGCGATGACATGATTCAGAAGCGCCCTCAGGTCTTCCGGAATCCCGGCTTTCAGGGTTTCCGTATCGAGCCGGGCCAGAACGCGCACATGGGTGCTGGGCTTGCCACGGCCCAGAAACAAGTATCGATACCAAAGCAGCGCCGCGTCATATCGCGCATCGTAAAGCGCTGGCAGACCTTCATCGCCGAGTACCGCCGGCCGCGGCTCCCCGGCGCGCGGTCCGCGCATCCCAGGCTCCAGTTGCTGGTAGGCCGCGAGGAAAGCCGTGAGCATTGAATAGTCGAGATCAAGCGGCGCAGCGAAAAAGACGCCGAAAGACCGAAGCGCATTGATCGATTGCTGTAAGGCGGCGGTGTCACGCGGGTCACGCGCCGCGAGTTCAGCAAGGCGCGCAGCAATCTCGGCAACCCCGAGTTCGGCGCCGAACACCTCAGTTGGGGTCCGCCCAACCGCCAGCAACTGCTCGCAGGTCGTCTTGATCCGACCCCAGCCGCCGCCGTCGCGTCCCCAATCGAGATCGAGGAGCGTGGCGTAGGGAATGGCGAGGTCGCTCAGCAATCGCCAGAGATGATTCACGTGGCGGCCGCCCAGCGGCACCATCGCGACAAACGACCGATCGATCGGAAAGTCCAGCGCCTCCGCGAGGCGCGGCAATACCACCTCTTCCGACGCGCCCTCACCGAGAATGACGAACCGCGCGAAATAGAGCTCGGGGTACGTGCGGACCGCTTCCCGAACGAACTTGGCGGCGTCTTCGTCATTCTCGGGCAGCCGAATGCCTCTGACGCGCGCGGTCCGATCGGCGGGCTCCAGCCGGAAGTGCCGAACCTGGCCAGGATCAACGCGGGCGAGGATGCTCGCCGAATGGCTTGAGATGAAGGCCTGCGCCCGGCCTGTGGTGGTCAGCTCTTCGATCTGCCGCACGATGCGCGACAGATAGAAAGGCGCGAGATTGTTCTCGGGTTCTTCGACCGCGATGAGGGTCAAGGCCGGCAACGGGACGCTGCCGGCCTGGAATGCAGCGCCTGCAGAGCCGTCGGCGATCCGGCCTTCGACGTCGAGTGTCGCGGCGGTCATTGCGAGATGAAACAGCGAACGCTGACCGTCGCTCAGGTCCTCCAGCCCGCGGTCGCGCCCCTCCTCGTCGGGATGAAACACAACCTCAACCTTGCGGATGAACTCTTGGAAACGGAGGTCAACAGGCCGGAACACCGGCTTTGTGTCTGTACCGGCGCTGTGCACCTGTTGCCAGCGCCGCTCCACAGCCTTGGAAACGAGATCGACGGCTGCCTCGCCGCCAAAGGCGCCATTGAGGCGCCCGCCCGCGTCCAGGAAGACGTCCTTCATCCCTTGAGACCAGGTGATCGCGCGCCACAGGCGACCGCGCAAGAAAGCGCTCACCTGAGAAGAGCCGTCCCGGCTCGCGGGGACGTAGATCATCTGGATACGGGCGCGGTCGGTCGGCCGCAGGTCCGAGCGATCCCCATCCTCGAAATTGCCGATTGCGCGGATGGCCTGGTACTTCTGTTCGATCACACCTTCGAGCGAGCCGTCATCGGTCCAGCGGCCTTCGAGCCTCAGCCGGCATTTCAACCGCCCGTCTTCCTCGCAGGCCATTTGATGAAAGAACTCGGGCACCGCGGCGTGGCCGTCCACGCGATCAAGCTCCGGAAAAGCCAGGATTGCCTCGACCACAAACTCTCGTTCGAGCGGTGCTCCCGCTTCTGCGCTGGGCACATGGAAATCCTGCCGGCGCAATCGTCGATGCTCGAGCGTCACCCCGAACAGCCTCAGCATCGCCTGCATCACCGCAGTCTTGCCCGAACCATTGACGCCCACGAACGCGGTGAGACCTCGCGCCATGTCGATTGTCGTCGTCTGCGGTCCAAAGCACCGGAAATTCGTCAGGAGAAGTCGTTCGAGATACATAAGTAATCCACAAATTTTAGAGCGGGCCGGCGATCCATTACTTCCCGGGAGCACACAATCAGGAGGCGAAGATGGCTTCCATCTGCTATCAAGGCGGTTCTGGACCGCGAGGATGGTCAGGATGACGTCCCGCCGGCGCTGGTGGGCGAGATCGGGGGCAATGGAACCGGAAGGAGAGAAACCGGGGGAGACGCTTATCGGCGACTTCGATGCCGCCGACGAACTGCTTTTTGCGGCCGAGAGCGGCGGTTTGCGCAGTCTCGGGCCCATTCGCGTGCAGCGGTCGGGGCAGATCGGACCCCTGGTCGAACTGGTCCGCGCGCGACAGCGATACCCTGAAGCCTTTGCGTCCGTGGTGCTTGAAGCACCGTTCGTCGCGACAATTGAGGCCGCGCTTGATCGTGACACGGTGACCGGCACCGAAAAGAACGCCCAGGCGGGCGTCTTCCCGCTTCAGCGGCTCGGCGCGGATGGCGAGCGATCGGACCTGTGGCAGCTTTGGGCGAGCCGGGCCGATCAGGCCGCCCTCGCTGCCGGCTTCCCAGCGCAGATCGCGGCCGAGATTGTCGGCGCGCTCGGTGAGCTCCAGGACAATGTCTTTCGCCACAGCGAGGCGGCGCGCACAGGCCTTGTGGCGTTCGCCGCGCGGCCGGGCACGTTCGAAGTCGTCGTCAGTGACAACGGCATCGGCGTGCTCGCGAGCCTGCACTCGCATGCCGACTATGCCGGCATCGAGGACGCCGGCGTGGCCTTGAAGGTCGCGGTAGCTGACGGCGAATCCCGTTTCGGCCGCGACAGCGGCTGTGGCTTCGGCATGGGGCAGATGTTTCGCGCGCTGGCCAACCATGATGGCGACCTACGCTTCCGCAGCGACGATCACGCGCTCGAGGTCCGTGGGCACAGCCCGAGCCTCCAAGGTCGCATCCAGCTCCGCCAAAAAGCTCCCCTGCCCGGCTTGACCGTCAGCGTGCTGTGCCGACCGGCGAGTGTTCCGGGCCGAACGCTCTGACCGCGCCGTCGGCGCGAAGTCGGAAAGCAGCAGCGCCGTGCGTTTGGTGACGATGTTGTGGGCGAGCAGGTCGTCGATCGGCGCCCCCTTGGGGGTAGAGATCCGCGGCCAGCGCAGGCGGCCGGCCTCGGTAAATTCCGCCCGGCGGCGCTTGAGGGTGCGGGCGAAGGCATCCGTCTCGATCAGGATGACCTGGCCGAAGTGGCGTTTGAGGCGGCGGAGAACCTGGGCGCCGCCGCGCACCACGAGCGTGATCGGGCGTCCCGCCGCGTCAGCGATCCGGCAGAGGCGATCGACGTGCCAGTCGATCCGGCTCGGCACACCGGCGCCGGTGCGGAACTCGAAAGCAACGATCTCGACTTCGGAGCGCTCCTGCACGAAGCGCATCCAGCGCGCATAGTCCTGATCGGTCCGTGCGTTGAGGTGCAGCGCCGCCGGAATCCCGGCCGCCGTCAACTCGGCCCAACCCAGCGCGATGCGCTTCATGCTGTGCAGATTGTCGGGCCGCGGCACATTCAAGAACAGGCTGAAATTTGGCGCGGTGACCAGTGCGATCCCAAGATCGCGTAGCGTCGACATGATCAACGCGCGGTCGGCAAAGGCCCACCAGGCCTCGAGCTTGATGTCTCGATCGACGCCCGAGGCGATGACTGTCGCGGTTTCGGGGATGCGAAAGCGCTCGGCGAGCTCAGCGCGCGTGCGTACATGCGGCTGGCCGCTTCGCATGTGGAAGAGCTCATACAAGGGAACAGCGATCACCGGTTCGTTCAGGACCGCCTTGCGGCTGTATTTATGCCCAATGAGCGGGATGACGGACGGCAGTTCTGGCCTCGCAAGTGCGTCAACCCGGGGCGTCGACTCCAGCTCGAAGCCGCCGATCTCAAGATAGCGCTCGAAGAACTGGTCGGGCTTGTTGCGGCAAACGGTGTCGCAGGCGGCGCGATCCTCGCACGAGCAGAAATCGTTGCAGTCGAACACGCCAGCATCGGTGTGAACGCCTCCGCAGGTCTTGAAGTCCGGGCAGCCGCCGCAGCCAAGCGACGGCGCATAGAGCGCGGCGTCGTCGCGAAGCCGATAGGAAGGCTTGAAGTCGCGTGTGGGCTCCTGCGGGGCGCGGCGGGTCATTTGAGCTTGATCTCCGCAGTCGCTCCGAGGATCCCGACGCGCTCGACGACGGCCGGAGCCATGCCCTGTCGCGCATCAACGGCGGCCCGCACGGAGGGCGGCGCGTTGGTGATACTGGCCACCTGCCGAAGGCCGTCGAACACAACCAGATCCAGCCCCTTCGACTGGATCAGTACCGTGGCGCCCTGACATGCCGCTCCCTTCGCGGTCAGCTTCGCCGTGAGCGTGCGGCTTTCCTCCGAGATGCTGACGTCCATCAAGGTCGGCGCCTTGATGCGGTCGATGCCCCTGGCCCAACGCTTGGTGTAGGGTTTGCCGCTGGCATTGCGGATGAACTCGATTCCCATCACGCGACCTCCAAGACAGGTGCAAAGGTTTTGGTTTTCCCCGACCGGCGCTCGATCAGAAGGCCACGCGCGGCCAGACTGGATAGGCGGTTGTTCCAGGCCGTTGGCGCCAGGCTCTCTTGGCTCTGCGCCGCGAGGCTCGGCGCGCTTGCTGTACCCAGGCGCGCGACGAGATCGAAGGTCGACCGATGCGCTTCGTCGAGCTCGCCCAGAATCTTGGGATCGCGCACTTCGCCTGTCGGCGTCAGATGGCAGATCCACATCGCATCCTTACGATGTCGCAGAAAAAATTCGAGCTCTTCGGTCACTGCCGCAGAGGCATTGGCGATGACCGGGTAGAGTCCCGGCAAGGTAGCACGCGCATGATCGCGGAAAGCGATCACGCCCTCGCGCAGGAAGGAGGCGGTCGCGACGGTGACGCCATCGAAGTCCAAATAAACAGGCTCCGGCTCGACGGGCGGACGCGCGGCGGCGACCAGCTTTCCGAGGAGCTGACGGCCGGCTTGCACGCCACTGAGCACCGGCTGGCCATCGGCCAGAGCAAGAATCGATAACTTCACTTTTTCATCCTCATTGAGTTCAGTGAAGATGGGGAGGATGCCTTTTGTTGTCAAGGGCCGCCGATTTTATCCCCAGCTTCCTGCCACCGTCCGAGGACCGAGAGCTGGGTGGACTAGAATTAGGATCTTGTTAACCCCAGGATCCCTCTAGAATATTTGTAATCTTCGTGCTACATAATCGTTCAATCTGTAGCGCGAAGGTGTCAAATGCCTACCCCACACAATCCCCCCGCCGCCGTTCGGCGGGCCCTGCGCAAGCTCGGCGCCGACATCCACGACGCCCGTCGGCGTCGGCGGCTGCCGATGGCAGTCGTAGCCGAGCGCGCCTTTACGTCCCGCTCGACCCTGCAAAGAGTCGAGGCCGGCGACACCAACGTCAGCATTGGCATCTATGCCGGCGTTCTTCAGGCGCTCGGTCTGCTGGACGGTCTGAGCCAGATCGCCGACATCAGCAACGATCGCGTCGGACAGGCGCTGGCCAGCGCCGAATTGCCAAAGCATATCCACCTCAAGCGGCCAGCAGGATCGTCCCGCAATGGCTGACTTCGAGGTGCATATCGATCTGGGCGGTCGCACGCGTCCTATCGGACTGGCGAGGAGCAATCGCGTTCGCGGCGCGGAGACCATCCTTTTCGAGTATGACGGCGCATGGCTCGAGGACGCGGACCGGTTCTCACTGGAGCCTGCCCTGGCCCTGACGCGCGGCACCTTCGCTCCTCCTGCCGGACTCGCGACTTTCGGTTCCATCGGCGACTCCGCGCCCGATACCTGGGGCCGCCGTCTCATGCAGCGTGCCGAACGCCGCCTCGCCGACCGCGAAGGTCGCGCCGTTCGCACACTTGCAGAGAGCGACTATCTGCTCGGCGTTGCCGACGAAACGCGGCTTGGCGCACTCCGCTTCCGCTGGGTCGGCGAAAAACCCTTCCAGGCGCCGATCCGCGCCGGCGTACCGGCCCTGATCGAACTCGGCCGGCTGCTCCAGATCACCGAGCGCATTCTCC
>NZ_JAUYQD010000046.1 GCF_030697375.1 Rhodoferax sp.
GTCAGCTACACCCAGGTGATGATCGCCGCGGCGATCCCCGCGTTCTTCTACTACGGGGCGCTGTTCGCCGCGATCCACTTCAACGCCGTGCGTTCCGGGCTGAAGGGCCTGCCGCGCGAGGAACTGCCCGTCCTCGGCCACATCATGCTGCGCCAGGGCCACCTGTTCCTGCCGGTCATCGTGCTTTTGGTGCTGCTGCTCTACGGTTTCACGCCGACCTATGGTGCAATCATCGCAACGGTCGCGCTGGTCGGCATTTCGTGGCTGCGTCCTTCCACCGGGCTGCGCTGGCGCGACTGTCTCGAAGGCCTGCGCGACGGAGCGGTGCATACCGTGCCGGTGGCGATGGCGTGCGCGTCCGCCGGAATCGTGATCGGCATCGTGCTGCAGACCGGGCTGGCGCTGCGGTTCACGGCGTTTCTCATCGACTTCACCTATGGCTCGCTGCTGCCCGCGCTGCTCATCACCATGGTCGCCGGCGTCATTCTCGGCATGGGCATGCCGACCACTCCCGCCTACATCATGCAGGCGGCGTTGCTGGTGCCCGCGATCATGAAGCTCGGGGTCGAACCCATGGCGGCGCACATGTTCGCGTTCTACTTCTCGTGCCTGTCGGCGGTGACGCCGCCGGTGGCGCTGGCCGTATATGCGGCCGCGTCGATCGGCGGGGCCGGCCTGTGGGGCTCGGGCGTGCAGGCGATGAAGTTCGCCGCCGCCGGCTTCATCGTGCCGTTCTTCTTCGTGTACAACCCTGCGCTACTGTTCCAGGGGCCATGGCCCGAGATTCTGGGCGCGGTGCTTTCCGGCACGATCGGAGTGATCGCGCTCGCAGCCAGTCTTGAAGGCTACTTCCTGCGTGTGGCAACGTGGTTCGAGCGGGCGCTGTTCTTTGCGGCCGCCATGCTGCTGATCGATCCTGGTCTCGTCACCGATGCCATCGGCATAGCGCTGCTTGCCTTCGTCCTGATGCTGCAGAAGCTGTGGGTGCCACGATCTGCCCTGGCGCGGGAAGCGAGCACATGACCCACGCACAGTCCGCCGCGCTGACGCTCATCGCAGCCGCGCTCGTCGTCGGCACCGTGGTCTACGGTGTTCTGCGCGTATACGCTTCCTGAACTCGTGGAGTGCCCAGGGTTAAGCCTGCGTATTGGGGGAAAGTCCGACCCGCGTGGTATGGTATCCTGACAGACCCCCTCACACCCCGATCGCATTCCTCGCTACCACGTCGCGAAAGAATGACGCGCTGAGCTTTGCCACCCGCTCCTGCGTCTCAAAATCCACCCGGTACACGCCGAACCTTTGCCCAAATCCAAAGATCCATTCGAAATTGTCCATCAGGCTCCACAGGAAATAGCCCTTTACCGGCACGCCTTCCGCGGTCGCGCGCTGCAACTGGGCCAAATAATTGCGCAGGTACATGATGCGGTCGAGGTCGTAGACCTGTCCGTCGGGGCTGAGCTTGTCCTCCGAGGAGGTGCCGTTCTCGCTGATATAGATGGTGTCGATGTTCCACACTTTGGCGGCCAGCCGCGGCGCCCAGTAGATCACCTCGGGGCCGACCCGCAGCCATTCGGAATTCATGTGCGGGAACGAGGCGGGGAAGGGCAGCACGGACCAGCCCGGCTTCTTGTCGGAAGCGGCGATGTAGAATTGCGGCGCGTAGATATTCAGCCCGACGAAGTCGTTTTTCGAGCCGATGATCTTCAATTCCCCGGCGGTGAATTTGGGGGCATCCTTGCCGGTATATTCCAGGAAGCCGTCGGTGTATTTGCCCTCCAGGATCACGCCGAGAAAGCCCGCGTTCAATTCTCGCGTCGCCATCTCGGCGGCACGCACATGTTCCGGGGTGTCGAACGCCGGCACGCAGGCGGCGATGTTCTCGGCCGGGCCGACCCTGGTGCCGGCGCGCGCCTTGGCGCGGATCGCCTGCACCGCGAGCCCGTGCGCCAGCACGACATGGTGACGGGCCTGGTTCAGCTCGCCCGCCGGCAGCTTCAGGCCCG
>NZ_JAUYQD010000074.1 GCF_030697375.1 Rhodoferax sp.
CCGAGTGCGCCGTGATCGGCGTGCCAGGCAAGGGTGAGCGCTGCGGCTCCGCTGGCACCTGCGTGCCAGTGGACAGCGCGAACGGGCTCAGGCTGCGACTGTGCCGCGCCCTGCAAGGGTGACAACGCAGTGGGCTACTGCCCACAAGGCGGAGCAACGCGGCATGGTGCGGCGAGCATGGTGCAATCGGGCGCATAGCGCTGTCACCCAGAAGATGAACGCGATCGAAGAGGGGAAAGTCAATGGGCATGCGGCTTTCCTGAAGTTTGTGAGCGGTCAACTGCTGTTTCTAGGTTCAATCTAGCGGTGAGGACTCTCGCTGGCTGTCGGGGCAAGGATGCTGCGGGTGTAGGAGGCCGATGACAAACTGCTTCGCGGCCGCTCCGCCGTCAACGGGCGGGCGGTTTGAAGCCCAGCTTTTTCATTGCTGCAACCAGGCTGTTGGCCGAGGCGTCATAGTCTTTCCAAGGCTGGTTGCCGGCGGCCAGGCGCCCCCCTACCGTCGACGCGGTCCAGTGCGCGCCGCCGGTGAGCGACGCCAGCTCATCCCACGCCACCGGTACCGAGACTCCCAGCCCCGGCCGCGCGCGCGCCGACCAGGCCGAGACTGTGGTGGCGCCGAAACCGTTGCGCAGGTAGTCCACAAAAATCCTGCCAACCCGGTTGTTGGGGCCGCTCTTCGCAACAAAGCGTTTCGGCAAGTCACCTGCCAGGTGCTTCACGATGGCGTGCGGAAAATCCTTCACCGTGTCGAAGCCGTGGCTGCGCTTCAGCGGCACCACGATGTGCAGGCCCTTGCCCCCGCTGGTTTTCAGAAAACTGGCCAGTCCCAGCTCATCCAGAAGGGTGTGCACCCGCTGTGCGGCCTCCTGCATCTCCGGCCAGCCAACGCCTTCGCCGGGGTCCAGGTAGAAGGTCATGCGGTCAGGCTTGCGAATGGCGCGGCTGGTCGCGTTCCAGGTGTGGAATTCCACGACATTGACCTGCGCGGCTTCCAGCAGGGCCGCCGCGGAAGGAATTTCGAGCAGCGGCGCATGTCCCGGGTCCAGCGCCGGGTCGAGCCGCTTGATGCCGGGAATCGCCGTGGCTTCCGCGTGTTTCTGGAAAAACAGCTCGCCCCCGACGCCCTCCGGGGCGCGGACCAGGGCAACCGGGCGGCCCTTGAGGTGCGGCAACATGAGCGGGGCGACGGCGGCGTAATGCTCCACCATGGCTTGTTTGGTGAAGCCGGTGGTTTTGTCAATCACGCGGTCGGGATGCGTTATCCGCACTGATTCAAGGACCTTGTCAACGGTCTTGCGGCCGACGGGGTCTGGGGTGGCAGCGTCCTGTGGCATGGTGGAGTCTTGCTGGGGTTTACCGGGGTTTACCGGGGTTTACCGGGGTTTGGGTTTTCTTGGGTGATGCGGGTGTTGCAGGGCGTTTGACGAAGGATGTGCCTGACCGGTTTGTTGGTGCGCAGTCCCTGAAGCGCCGGATGGCGAGTGTGGCCGCTGCGGGTCCATTCGCCAAACACCACTTCGGTCAGCAGTTGCGGCGCCCCCTTGACGCCTGACGGCCGCGTGGTAAACGGGCTGCGCAGCGTCTCGCCATGAAGGCCCGTGCCCACATTGCCGGCGTACTGGCTGCTGCTGTCAACAGCATGCACCCCCGGCGGGATGGATCCCGGGCCGGTGCGGGACTCCATTGATGCAGGTAGTGCACTCCCAACGGAAAACAAGGCCGGCAGGGCCGGGAAGCCTGTCGTCCCCCACCGTCTGGCCCCACCGGGTTTGTCCTACGCACGCATGGTTTTGACCGCAACGACAATTGCTTTTTTGATCTACAGGAACCGATCATGCACCTCCATCGTCAGGCAAGCCGTATTTCCCGGGCAGTCATCATGGTGGCGGCCGCGACCACCATCGCTGGTTGCGGTTTGATGGATCGCCAGTCCAATCTGGTGGCGTTTACCACCCAGCTGCGTGGCGCCAACGAGGTGCCGCCCAATGCCAGCCGCGCTACCGGCTCGGTCGACGCGGTGCTCAATAAAGACACCAACCTGTTTCGCTGGAAAGTCAGCTTCAGCGGCCTGACCGGGCCCGCCACGGGCGCACACTTTCACGGCCCTGCTGCCATTGGTGCCAACGCAGGTATTGTGCTGCCCTGGCAGGGCCCCATCGTGAGCCCCCTCGAAGGCCGGGCCACGCTGACGCCGGCGCAGGCTGCGGACCTGATGGCTGGCCGCTGGTACGCCAATATTCACACGGTGGCCAACCCCGCAGGCGAAGTACGTGGCCAGATGACAGTGCGCAATTAGCGGGCAGGGGGCCTGATGGTTTCGCTGCGGTCCTGACTGTTTTTGCGTCGGGGCGGGGAGCCGCTGCGGCGGCCAAAAGCCATTCTGGAAAAATGGTTGCGCGCGCAACCAGGTTGGTTTATAGTTGCGCCCGCAACCAAAATCAACCGGGACAAACGCATCGTGACCACCCCACTCTCCAGTAACTGGCCCCAGAAGATTCCCGTGCTTATCGCCGGCGGCGGACCTGTCGGCATGAGCCTGGCGGCCCTGCTGGGACGCTATGGCATTGCCAGCCTCGTGATTGAAGCCGATGACGGCTATTGCGCCGGCAGCCGGGCAATTTGCATGTCGCGCCGCTCGCAGGAAATACTGGGCTGGGTCGGCGCCGACCAGCCGCTGGTCGAGAAGGGCCTGTCCTGGGTCGGCGGGCGCAGTTATTTTCGCGACCGGGAGGTGCTGCATTTCCAGATGCCCAGCGAGCCAACGCAGCGCTTCGCACCCATGGTCAACATCCAGCAGTTTTATGCCGAAGAGTTCGCGCACAAGGCAGCCCTGGCACAGGGCGGCCTGGTTGACGTGCGCTGGTCCAGCAAGGTGACCGCGGTTCGGCCACAGGCGGATGGCGCGCAGGTGGATATCCAGGCGGCCGACGGAGTGCATACGGTGCAGGCCGACTGGGTGCTGGCCTGCGACGGCGGCCGCAGCACGGTGCGCGAGCAGCTTGGCCTGCAGCTGGAAGGTACCCAGTACGAAGGCCGCTACGTCATTGTGGACGTGGTGCAGAAAACCCGCCGCGCGGTGGAGCGCCTGGCCTGGTTTGACCCGCCGTCCAACCCGGGCTCGACCATTCTGATGCACCGCCAGCCTGACGATGTCTGGCGCATCGATTACCAGATCCGCGACGACGAGGATCCGGTGGAGGCGGTGAAGCCCGAGAACGTGCTGCCGCGTGTGCAAAGCCATCTGTCGATGATTGGCGAGGACGAGCCCTGGGAGCCGCTGTGGATTTCGATCTACAACGCCAAATGCCTCACGCTGCCCAGCTACCGCCATGGCCGTGTGCTGTTTGCCGGCGACGCGGCCCACCTGGTGCCGATTTTCGGGGTGCGCGGGTTGAACTCGGGTCTGGACGACGCGGCCAACCTGGCCTGGAAGCTGGCGCTGGTGCAGCGGGGGCGGGCGGCGGATTCGCTGCTGGACAGCTATTCCACCGAGCGCGTGCACGCCACGCGCGAGAACATCGCCTACGGCGCCAAAAGCACTGAATTCATGGCGCCGCCCGATTACGGCTTCAAGCTGCTGCGCGAGGCGGCGCTGCGCCTGGCCACCGAGGACGCAGCCGTCAATTCGCTGCTCAACCCGCGCCAGTCCACCCCCGTTGAATACGTGGGCTCACCGCTGAATCTGCCTTCACGGGAGAGCGCGGTCCAAGCTGGCCTTCGCGCCGGCATGCCCGCACCCGAGGCCAGGTTGCGCGGCACCGGCGGCCATGTTCACCTGACGTCGTGCTTCGGCGCCGGTTTTGTGGTGCTGTATTTCGCGCAGGATGGCCGGCTGCCGGAGGATATCGCCGCCTTGGTCACGCGCGGGGAGGGCAGCCCTGCGGCGGTCAACGTGATCTGCATTGCCGGCCAGGGCGCGCCTGCCGTCAACACGCTGGTCGATGAAGCCGGCCAAGCCCGGGAGCGCTACGGCGCTGCCGACGGCGCGGCCTGGCTGGTGCGGCCTGACGGCTACCTGATGGGGTGCTGGAGCATCGCCCCCGCTGCCGCCATTGAGGCTGCGCTGCAACCTTTTCATCAACGCCTCGCCGCAGGCCAGGCCCGCCCGCTGTGATGCCGCTGGAGACGACCATGACAACGACGACAACCACGACCCTCACCGCCGACCATCTTGATCAAACTTACACGGCCCTCGCGCAAGCGACAGCCCGTGTGGGCGAGGCCAGGGCTCCGCTGTTTCTGGCCACGCTGTCCCTCGCACTGCTCAGCCGCCAGGCCGATGCCGCAGAGGCACTCGCGCTGATTGCGCAGGCCGAGCGCCTGGCCGGTACCTGATTTCTTTGTGCCGCGCTACCGACTGCTACCGATTCATTTCTGTTTGGAGACAACATGCAAAACCTTCCCGCTCTCATCCGCCGTTCGATGGCGCTGCTGGCTTTGGCCGCAACGGCCGCTTCGGCGCAAAACTTTCCCACCCGGCCCATCGAATGGGTGGTGCCGTACCCGGCCGGCGGCGGTTCCGACGTGGTGGCTCGCGCGCTGACTGAATCCATGGGGAGTGCGTTGGGGCAGCCGATCGTCATCAACAACAAGCCGGGTGCAGCCACCAACATTGGCGCTGACTATGTGGCCCATGCCAAACCGGACGGCTACACGGTGCTCACGGGCGACACCGCCACGCTGGCGGCGAACCCGGCGCTCTATACCAAGCTGAACTACAGCGCCGAAAAAGACCTGGCGCCGATTGGCCTGCTGGCCCGCTTTCCCATGATCCTGGTGGTCAACCCGGCGATTCCCGTGAAGAACCTGGCCGAATTCACGGCCTGGGCCAAGACCCAGAAGTCGGGCGTCAGCTACGCCACGCCGGGCGCGGGCAGCCCGCACCACCTGGCCACCGAACTGTTTCGCGGCAAGACTGGTTTGAACCTGGTGCATGTTCCTTACCGTGGCGCGGCGCCGGCGGTGCAGGATGTGACGGGCGGCCAGCTGCCCTTCATGTTTGTCGATACGGCCAGCGGCATGGCGTTCATCAATGCGGGGCGCCTGCGTCCCATCGGCATCGCCAGTCCGAAACGCGTGAAGAACTTCGAAGCCATCCCCACGCTGGACGAGCAGGGCCTCAAGGGCTTTGAAGCCTATGCCTGGCAGGGTCTGGTGGCACCGGCCGGCACACCGGCCGACGTGATCGGTAAACTGAACAAAACGCTGGTGGATGCGCTCAATTCCACGTCGGTGAAAGCCCGCTTCCAGGTGCTGGGGCTGGAACCCACGCCCAGCACGCCGGCGCAGATGGCCAGCTATGCCAAGGCCGAGCGCGAGAAGTGGGCGCAGGTGATTCGCGCCAGCGGCATCAAACTGGACTGAACATGATCAAGCTCGACAGGACCCTGACTTACCGCCTGCATTTGCTGCACAAGCTGACCGACATTGAAAGTCAGCGTGCCTATGTGGCCGGGGCAGGGCTGTCCATGAGCGACGGCCGCTGCCTCACGGCGGTGGGCACTTTTGCGCCGCTGTCCGTCAACGACCTGGCCAGGAAGGCCAACCTGAACAAGGGGCAGGCCAGCCGGGCTGCGCAGTCGCTGGTCGACCAGGGCCTGGTGCTCAAGGCCGCCAGCCCGACGGACGGGCGCGGCGTGGTGCTGACGCTGACCCCCCGGGGCAAGGCGGCATGGCAGCGCGCCATGCAGGTGGTGGGCCAGCGCAACCAGGACATCTTCAATGTGCTGAGCGCTGCCGAGCGGTCGCAGCTCAGCGATTTTTTCGACCGCCTGATCGAACAGGCCCGGGCCAGTGGCGATGCGGCTGATGACGCCGATGACTGAAATTCACTTTGGAGAGATGCAATGAACACAGACGCCTTGCGTTACCAGTCCGGCTTTGGCAACGAGTTTGTCAGTGAAGCCGTAGCGGGCGCCTTGCCCGAGGGCCGCAACAGCCCGCAGCGCGCGCCGCACGACCTGTACACCGAGCTGCTCTCGGGCACCGCCTTCACGGCACCGCGGGCCGAGAATCGCCGCACCTGGCTGTACCGCCGCCAGCCGTCTGTGGTGGCAGGCGCCTACCAGCCCTATGCGCAGCCGCAGTGGACGACCGGCGCGGCCGGCGGCATGGCCGTCGCGCCGGACCCGCTGCGCTGGAACCCGTTTGCCATTCCGGCCGAGGCACTGGACTTTGTCGACGGCATGCGCACCGTGGCGGCCAACGGCGACGCCGAGGCCCAGACCGGCATGGCTGCGCACGTGTATGTGGCCAACCGGTCCATGTCGCAGCGCGCGCTGGTCAATGCCGATGGTGAAATGCTGCTGGTACCGCAGCAGGGCCGGGTGGTGCTGACCACTGAACTCGGTGTGCTGGAGGTCAGGCCCGGCGAGGTGGCCGTGGTGCCGCGCGGCATGGCCTTCAGCGTGGCCCTGCCGGACGGCGCGTCACGCGGCTACGTCTGCGAGAACTACAGCGCGCATTTCCGCCTGCCGGAGCTGGGCCCGATCGGCTCCAACGGCCTGGCCAATGCGCGTGATTTCATGGCGCCCACGGCAGCTTTCGATGACGTGGCAGCCCCCGCCGGCGGGTTCGACATCATCAAGAAGTATGGCGGCCGACTGTGGACGGCGAAGCAGCCCGCCAGCCCGTTCAACGTGGTCGCATGGCACGGCAACCTGGTGCCCTGCAAATACGACACCGCGCATTTCATGACGATAGGCTCCATCAGCTACGACCATCCGGACCCGTCGATTTTCACGGTGCTGACCTCGCCGTCGGACACCCCCGGCACGGCCAACTGCGACTTCGTGATCTTCCCGCCGCGCTGGCTGGTGGCAGAAAACACCTTCCGCCCGCCCTGGTACCACCGCAACCTGATGAGCGAGTTCATGGGGCTGGTGTACGGCCAGTATGACGCCAAGCCCGAAGGCTTCAAGCCGGGCGGCGCCTCGCTGCACAACTGCATGGTGCCGCACGGACCGGACACCGAGGCCTTTGAAAAAGCCAGCACCGCCGAGCTGGCGCCGCACAAGCTGGACAACACGCTGGCCTTCATGTTTGAAAGCCGCTACCGCTTCATCCCCACCGCATTTGCCATGCAGGGCGGTGCGCTGGACACCGGCTATCGCAACTGCTGGGATGGCCTCAAGGATCAATTCAAGCCCTGAGCTTTCGCGCGGCTCATCACCCCTTCAAGGCGTCACGGCGTCAAGGATTTACATCATGAATGATTCGATCAATGCCACCCACGACCCGGCGCTTCGCAGCTGGGTGACCTCTGCCAACGCGGCGGACACCGACTTTCCGATCCAGAATTTGCCCTTCGGCCGTTTCCGGCGCGTCGGCAGCGCGGAAGCCTTCCGCATCGGTGTTGCCATTGGCGACCAGGCGCTCGATCTGAAGGCCGCCGGTCTTATCGCCACGGATGAGATGAACGCGCTGATGGCCATGGGCGCAGCAGAGCGCCAGGCCCTGCGCGCGGCGATCTCGGAAGGCCTGCGCGAAGGCAGCCCAAGCCAGTCCGCATGGCTCAGCGCCCTGCTGCCGCAGTCGGGGCTTGAAATGACCTTGCCCTGCCGTATCGGCGACTACACCGACTTCTACACCGGCATTCATCACGCGACCACCGTCGGCAAGCTGTTTCGCCCCGATGCGCCACTGTTGCCCAACTACAAGTGGGTGCCGATTGGCTACCACGGCCGTGCATCGTCCATCGGGGTCAGCGGTCAGTCGTTTCCCCGTCCGCTGGGTCAGACCAAGGGCCCCAACGAAGATGTTCCGGTTTTACGGCCCAGCCACCGGCTGGACTACGAGCTGGAGCTGGGCGTTTTTGTGGGGCAGGGCAATGCGCTCGGCGACCGACTCACGATGGAACAGGTGGAGGCCCATGCCTTTGGCATGGTGCTGCTCAATGACTGGTCGGCGCGCGATGTGCAGGCCTGGGAATACCAGCCACTGGGGCCCTTCCTGGCCAAGAACTTTGCCACCACCATCTCGCCGTGGATCGTGACGATGGAGGCCCTGGCGCCTTTTCGCACGCCCTTCGTGCGGCCCGAGGGTGATCCGCAGCCCTTGCCCTACCTCGACTCGGCGGGCAACCGGCAGCAAGGCGGTATCGACGTGGAACTGGAGGTCTGGCTGCAGACCCTGGCCATGCGCGATGCCGGTCAGGGCCCGGAGCGCCTGTCGCAGTCGAGCTTTCGCGATGCCTACTGGACGGTGGCGCAAATGATCACGCACCACACCATCAACGGCTGCAACCTGCAGCCGGGCGACCTGCTGGGCTCCGGCACGCAGTCGGGCGCCAGGCCCGAGCAGGCTGGCTCGCTGCTGGAGTTGAGCTCAGGCGGAAAGAACCCGCTGACGCTGGCCAATGGCGAAACGCGCACCTTCCTCGAAGACGGCGACTCCGTCATCCTGCGTGGCCACTGCGTGCGCGCCGGCTTCCGTCGCATCGGCTTTGGTGATTGCCAGGGCCGGGTGCTGCCCGCGCGCAGCTAACTGCCCGTCGATCCCGGTCCGTCGAATGCTATCGAGTTGATAGCGTATGACTCCCGTATTCATGGGGTTGAAGGATTGCTTAATGATGGGTCTGGCCCTTCTGCGAAAGTCCGGCCGGAAGCGCCGCGCCGAGCGAGGTGAGCGCCAGGGCCGGGCGCTTTAACCACGCCGCAGACAGTTTGTAGGGCCTAAATGCCGATTAAAGAGGCAAAAATCAGGGTAAACCTTACAATGGCAGGTTACCCAAGCCCCTCATGAACGCCCCCATCGACGTCTCCTTCTTCACGCGCGCCGCCAAGCCGCTGACCAGCTACCGCAAGTACTGGGCGGCCCGTTTTGGCACGGCGAAGTTTCTGCCCACCAGCCGGGCCGAGATGGAGGCGCTCGGCTGGGATAGCTGCGACATCATCATCGTCACCGGCGACGCCTATGTCGACCACCCCAGTTTCGGCATGGCGGTGATTGGCCGCATGCTCGAGGCGCAGGGCTTTCGCGTCGGCATCATTGCGCAGCCCGAGTGGCAAAGCGCCGATCCCTTCAGGGTGCTGGGCAAGCCCAACCTGTTCTTTGGCGTGACCGCCGGCAACATGGACTCGATGATCAACCGCTACACGGCCGATCACAAGATCCGCAGCGATGACGCCTACACGCCCGGCGACGTGGGCGGCAAGCGCCCCGACCGCGCGGCCATCGTGTATTCGCAGCGCTGCAAGGAAGCCTATAAGGAAGTCCCCATCATCCTGGGCGGCATTGAAGGCTCGCTGCGCCGCATTGCGCACTACGACTACTGGTCTGACAAGGTACGCCGCTCCATCGTGGTCGACGCCAAGTGCGACCTGCTGCTGTATGGCAACGCCGAGCGCGCGATTGTCGAGATCGCCCACCGCCTGGCCGCCAGGGAGCCGGTGGCCAGCATGACCGATATCCGCGGCACCGCTTTCATCCGCCGCAGCGGCGACGAAACGGCGCAGGGCTGGTTCGAAATCGACTCCACCAGTGTCGACACCCCGGGCCGCGTCGAGGCGCACGTCAACCCCTACCTGATGATTTCGGAGCAGGCCAAAGAGCAGGGCGCCACCTGCGCCCGCGAAGACGAGGCCGCCGAAGTGGCCGCGCAGGCCGAAGCCGCCGCGGTATTACCCCCTCTCCCCCTGGGAGGGGGCAGGGACGCTGCCTTACTCCCTCTCCCTCTGGGAGAGGGCGGGGGTGAGGGCGCGGCGAAGCCGCTTCTGGTCGCCGCCCATACCCAAACTTCAGTCAAGGCAAATTCGGGGAGCCCTCACCCTAGCCCTCTCCCCGAGGGAGAGGGAAAAAAAGCCAACCCGGCCATCAAGCCGCTCACCTTCGTTCCCAACCCCAGCCTGTCGCACATGCAGGGCAAGATCAAGGTGCCGCCGCGCGACCGGTCCGTCATCCGCCTGCCATCGTACGAGCAGGTCAAGAGCGACCCGGTGCTGTATGCCCACGCCAACCGTGTGCTGCACCTCGAAACCAATCCCGGCAACGCCCGCGCGCTGGTGCAGGCCCATGGTGAAGGCGCCACGGCGCGCGACGTCTGGATCAACCCGCCGCCCATCCCGCTGACCACGGCCGAGATGGACTATGTGTTTGACCTGCCCTACGCACGTTCGCCGCATCCCGTTTATGCCGACGAAAACGGCAGCCACGACCACGCCACCAAGATCCCGGCGTGGGAGATGATCCGCTTCAGCGTGAACATCATGCGCGGCTGCTTTGGCGGCTGCACCTTCTGCTCCATCACCGAGCACGAAGGCCGCATCATCCAGAGCCGCTCGGAAGACTCGGTCATCAAAGAGATCGAAGACATCCGCGACAAGGTGAAAGGCTTTACCGGCACCATCTCCGATCTGGGCGGCCCCACCGCCAATATGTACCGCCTGGGCTGCCGCAAGCCCGAGATCGAAGCTGCCTGCCGCAAACCAAGCTGTGTGTACCCCGGCATTTGCCAGAACCTCACGACCGACCACGGCCCCTTGCTCAGCATTTACCGCCGTGGCAGGGCGCTCAAGGGCGTCAAAAAGATCCTGATCAGCTCGGGATTGCGCTATGACCTGGCGCTGCAAAGCCCCGAATACGTCAAGGAATTGGTGACCCACCACGTCGGCGGCTACCTGAAGATTGCCCCCGAGCACACCGAGTCCGGCCCACTCACCAAGATGATGAAGCCCGGCATCGGCAACTACGACAAGTTCAAAACCCTGTTTGAAAAGTTCACCGCAGAGGCAGGCAAAAAGCAGTTTCTGATTCCCTATTTCATCGCCGCCCACCCGGGCACCAGCGACGAAGACATGATGAATCTGGCCATCTGGTTGAAGAAGAATGGTTTCCGCGCCGACCAGGTGCAAACCTTCTACCCATCGCCCATGGCCACCGCCACCGCCATGTACCACTCCAACAAGAACCCCTTGCGCAAGATCACACGCGACAGCGAAACGGTGGACATCGTGCGTGGCGAGAAGCGCCGTCGCCTGCACAAGGCCTTTTTGCGCTACCACGATGCCAACAACTGGCCGCTGCTGCGCGAGGCCCTCAAAGCCATGGGCCGTGCGGATTTGATTGGCAATGGCAAACACCACCTGATTCCCACCTTCCAGCCCTTGACGGATGGCGGCTACCAGAGCGCGCGGCGCAAAAACTCCACCACGGTGCCGGTGAAAACAGCAGCGCAACCGGTCAAAGGCCGCATCCTCACCCAACACACGGGCCTGCCACCCCGCGACACCGGTGCGGGCAAGCCCGGCGCCAAACCGGCGGGCAAGCGGCGTTAGGAAAGCTTAAGCGAAATAAGGCTCTAGCCCTTATAGAATGTGCGCAAGAAGCTATAAAAATGGTAGCAAAAGTATCTACAGCGCATAGGGTGTCATTCCGTTTTCAGATCCATGCGAGATGGGGCGCGCCGACGCAGGCAGTGCTTTAGCACGACCAGGAGGGGCAACGACCTATCGCATGGATATGGAAATGGAATCAGGCCAAGGTATGCAGCGGAATGTCCTTGGCCGCGCCCAGCGCATCCAGTTCTTGGCGTGTTTTTCCCGCCAGATAGGCCGCAATCGCCGTGTGCGTCTCCGGCGCAAACATGGCCATGATGTGGGATTTTTGCAAGCCCACCTCGGCGGCCAAGGCAGCGGCAAAGTGGGGCTCCAGCGCGGCCAGTGCCACCCGACCGTCTTGGCACGGGTACACCTTGTAGCCCGCGTGTGCGCCCCCCACGGCCGAGCCGGGCGTGGTCAGGCCCCAGCTGCGGGGCAGCGCCAGGTAGCTGGCCGCGTCTGACAGGGCAATCTCCAGCCGCGTGCCTTTGCCTTTTTGCAACTGCTGCAGCCGGGTTTGCAGAATCGCCTCGGACGCCATCAGCGAGCCACCCATGTCGGCGTACAGGGTAGGGGGCAAATCCAGCCCGGTGACCAGCTTGTTTTCGGCCAGGTAGGTCAGGTCGTGGCCGGGTTCTTCAGCCCGCGCACCGGGCGCTCCGACGATGGCCACCCAGGACAGCTTGGGGTACTGCCGGTGCAGCGTTTTCCACTCCAGGCCCAGCTTTTTAAGCGCCGAAGGACGAAAGGAGGTAAGCAGCACATCGGTCTTGGCCAGTTCTTTGTGCAGGGCTTTTTGGCCTTCTTCGGTCTTGAGGTCGGCGTTGGTGATTTTCACGCCCTGGTGCAGCACGTCGTAAGCGGCGCGGTTGTACAGGCCCATGGGGTCGCCCGACGTCCCCGCAGGCGCGCTGGGATGGGCGGGGGGCTCCAGCTTGACGCAGGTGGCCCCCATCTGCTGGGCCCGCATCAGCGCCGCCGGACCCGGCAAGTTCAAGGCCAGACTGAGAATGCGCACGCCTTTGAGGGGGCGCAATGGCTTGGAGGTGACATTGGAAGTAGTCATAAAGTCGGTGAGGGTGGTTGTACCAGCGTGGCACGGCGGCACATGATAGGGGCAATAATGGCAGATGTGCGCACTTGCACAACCACACAATCCGCACGACCGCATTTACCGGGTGACCCCTTTGAGCCACGACTACATCAGTTCCGATCTTTTTCCAGAAATTCGACTCCCTCCGCCAGAGCCCAAAAAACGCCCGCCTGCCCGCAAAAGCAAGCCCAAGGCGCCCCTCATCACCCAAGCCACCACCTTGCCCCCGCCATCCGCCACACCCACCACGGAGCCCACCGCGGCCTGCGTCGCGCAAGCCGACGCAGAGTCCATGGCGGCAGTGCTGGCCTTGCATCCCGATTACCGTATCTTGCGCCGACTCAAGCCCTGCGTGCAGTGGCCGGGTGAGGGCGCCCAGGCGGTGACCCGCATCGTGGTGCTGGACACCGAAACCACCGGGCTGGACCATTCCAAGGACAAAATCATTGAGCTGGCGCTGTTGCGGGTGGACGTGGACACCGCTACCGGTTTGCCGGTGGGCGCAGTCCAGGTGTACGACGGCCTGGAAGACCCCGGTATGGTCATCCCCAAAGAGGTCATTGAAATCACCGGCCTGACCGATGCCGACGTGCAAGGGCAACGGCTGGATGAAGGCCGCATCGCCCAGCTGTTGGAAGGCGTGGACATCGTCATTGCGCACAACGCAGGATTTGACCGCCCCTTTGCCGAAGACCGCATCCCGCAGTTCAGCCGCCTGGCATGGGCCTGCTCCTTTGCCGATATCGACTGGAAGGCGCAAGGGCGCAGTTCCGCCAAACTGGAGAGCCTGGCGCAGGCCCTGGGTCTGTTTTACGACGCACACCGTGCGGAGATGGACTGCCATGCCCTGTTGGCGGTGCTGGTTGACAAACTGCCCCAAGCCTCACACACCGGTCTGGCCCATCTGATGGCGGCAGCGAAGAAACCAAGCTTTCGTTTGCAAGCCACCCATGCGCCCTTCGACGCCAAAGACCAGCTCAAGGCGCGTGGTTACCGTTGGAACGGAGAGCAAAAAGTCTGGCACACCCGTTTGGGCGACGAAGCTGCGCTGCAGTCAGAATGCGAATGGCTCAAGGCCACGGTCTACCACCAGCGGTCTGCCGTCGTGCAGGTCGAGAAACTAAGTTCCGCGGTGAAGTATTCCAGCCGCCCCGGTGAAATATTGCACCGCCAGTTGTAGGAGCCCAATCCATGCCCAAACCACAACAATCGGTCCTTAGCATCCAGGTGGCCCAGGCCCGCAAGGTGATCATCTCAGGCCGCCCCATTTTGACGGCCATCCACAAAACGCCCGTGGCAGGTCCGGTTCGCGTCGCGGCATTGGGGCTTGAGGGGGACGAACAAGCCGACCTGTCGGTCCACGGCGGCTTGGAAAAAGCGGTGTATGCCTACCCTGCAGAACACTACGATTTTTGGCGCGCCGCCCGCTTGGATGCGGGCGTGGGCGGCATGGATGCAGCATTGAATCCAGGCGCTTTCGGTGAAAACCTGACCCTGCAAGGTCTGCTGGAAAACGAGGTTTGGGTGGGGGATGTACTGCAGTTTGCCGACTGCACGTTGCGCGTGTCCCAACCGCGCGAACCCTGCTTCAAATTCAACGCGGCCATGGGTTTCAACATGGCTGTAAAGACCATGGCGCAAAGTGGGTTTTGTGGTTTTTACCTGTCGGTGGACGTGCCCGGAAAACTGCAAGCCGGCGAGTCTTTTGCGCTGATTCCCGGCCCGCGCCGCGTGGGAATACCTGAACGGTTTCAGGCCAAAATGTTCAAGCACATGCGCTAACCCTGTCAGGGTTTATCCTGGTTTAAGGTGGAGCCTCAAATGTTGAAGTCAAAGGCATACTATGCTGGCGCTTTTCACATTTCCCCAAAGGAGAAATCTCTTGATATCTGATTTGTTGAGTGACTCAGTGCGTGCAGCAGGGCTCGGGGCTTTGATGCGAGGGGCGGGTTTGTTAACCCGGTTCATTCCGATCCCCCAGCCCACTTTGCTGGTGGGTCCAGGCTCTAGCGCCCGATTGGGCCAAGCCATTGCAGGATTTGGCCACAGCAAAATTTTGATCGTCACCGACAGCATCATCTCCAAGTTGGGTTTGCTGAAACCGCTCACCGATGCGCTGACCGCTGGCGGCGCACAGTTCGTGGTGTTTGACGAAATCACACCCGACGCGCCTATTCCCTTGATCGAAAAAGGCATCGAGTTTTACAAAGAAAACGGCTGCGATGCCATCGTGGCTTTTGGCGGCGGGTCGTCCATGGACGCCTCCAAAGCCATTGCCGTCAGCGTAGCCAACCCCAAACCCCTGCGCCAGTTGGCCGGGTACCTCAAAGGCCTGCGTTCCCCCGTCAAAATTTATGCCGTACCCACCACAGCGGGCACCGGCTCCGAAGTGACGGTGGCCGCCGTGATCTCTGATCCAGAAACGCACAAGAAGCTGGTGATTGTGGATCCGCGCATGGTCCCCAAAATGGCCGCTTTGGACCCCTCGCTCATGACGGGCTTGCCGCCCCACATCACGGCCGCCACCGGTATTGATGCCCTGACGCATGCCGTGGAAGCCTTTGTGGGCCACTGGACCACGCCGTACTCGGACGGCATGGCTTTGTCGGCCGTGGGCCTGATTTTTGAGAACCTGCGTACCGCCTACTCGGATGGCAAGAACCTGGAAGCCCGCGAAAAAATGGCGCTGGCGTCCACCTATGCAGGCTTCGCCTTTACCCGGGCCAACGTGGGTTATGTACACGCCATTGCGCACCAGTTTGGCGGCAAGTACCACACCCCACACGGTTTGGCCAATGCCATCATGTTGCCTTTTGTGCTGAAGTATTCCAGCCCGGCGATCACCGACCGATTGGCCCTGCTGGCCGTGCGTGCCAAAGTAGGCACCGAAGACGAGTCGCCCGAGGTGCTGGCGCAAAAGTTTTTGGATGCGGTGGACCAGTTGAACCGGGACATCGGCATTCCGACCTGCCTGGATGCTTTGCAAGAAGCCGACATTCCTGCATTGGCCAAGGCCGCTTGCTGGGAAGCGCACACGGGTTACCCCGTGCCGCGCTACATGTCGCAAGAAGTGTGCGAAGGCATTATTCGCCAAGCGCTTCCCAAAACCATGACCAAGGCAAAACCTGCCGAACGTCAAAAAAAGGCTGCCTGAACCAGTTAGCCCAGCCTGCCGTGAATCTGTCGATCCAGATTCCGGTTATTTTTAAGTTTCAAAAAAGGAGAGATTGAATGAAAAAGGTAGTCACTGTCACGCTAGGTTCGTCCAAACAGGATTTCGAATTTAAGACTGAATTTTTGGGCCAAAGTTTTTCGGTGCGTCGCCTCGGTGCGGACCAAGACACGGGTAAGGCATGGGAACTGATGCGCCGCCACCAGGCCACCGCCGATGCGGTGGGCCTGGGTGAAATCAGCGACCACTACAACGTGGGCCTGCGCACGGTGACCAACAAGGAAACCAAACGCTTGACGAATGTGGTGACCCGTGTGCCCGTGACTACCGGCGCCACTTTGCGCCGCTTGCTGCAGGTGCGCGCAGTGCGTTATGTGCAGAAAGAACTGGGCAACTATTTCAATAACAACCTGGTGTTGTTTCTCTCCGGCATGCGCAACTACGACATGGCCGTGGCCATGTCCGACTATTCCAAGAACCTGAGCTTTGCCGACCCGGTGTTCCAGACCGGCTCGCCCGTGTTGCTCGGCTCCATTGAGCAGCTGGAACTCTACGCCAAGGGCAGTGATTTTGTGCTCAACAGCAAGCCCGGGCAAATGCTTGAATCCGCACTGTCTTCCTTCAAAAACAAGCGCGTCGCCGGTGCAGTAGCCAAGTCCCACGTTGTGGTTGGCACCTTTGCCGAAATCAAAGCGGTCACCGAATCCGGCAATCTGGAAGGCAAGACCCTGATTACTTCGGCCGTGGACGATGAGCGCATGGCCTTCTTCAAGGATCAAAAGGTCAATCTGGTGGTGGATGTTTCACCCAAGCTTTTTGACAAAGTGGTAGGTATCAACACCATCGAGGCCATGATCCTGGCAGGGCTGGAGAAGTCCCCACTAGAAGTGTCTGACGACGATTTCGAAGAGATCCTCAATGAACTCGACATCACCCCGCGCCTCTTGCACCCCACCGGGAAATTCCGCAACATCCGCCGCTTTGCCTTCGTCATTCACCCCTTGAGCCAGAACTACATCAAGAACGCCTTCCCTATCCCGAAGGCTACGCCCAAGTTCGTCATGGACAAGGTCGAAACACTGGCCGCGCATATGCCACCCATGGTGTACTGCAAGATGAGCAACATCGTCTCGCCCAATGGCGCCGAAGCCGAAGGCTGGCTCATCTCCGTCGGCGGCACGCCCAAGGAAATGCTGACGCGCAGCCCGGAGTTCACCTACCGCCGCCTGCTGCAAGCGTCCAAAATGGCCGAGAAGATGGGGGCTCAGATCATGGGCCTGGGCGCCTTCACCAAAGTGGTGGGCGATGCCGGTGTCACGGTTGCCCGGCGCTCCAGCCTGCCCATCACCACCGGCAACAGCTACTCGGCGTCCGGCGCTTTGTGGGCGGCAGCCGATGCCATGCGCCGCATGGGTCTGATGACCATCAACAAGCACAACAAAAAAGTGGCCGCCAAGACCATGGTCATTGGTGCTTCCGGGTCGATTGGTTCGGTCAGTGCCCGTTTGCTGGCCATGTCCTTCGACGAGGTCTATTTGGCCGGACGCACCCTGAGCAAGCTGGATGAACTCAAGGCATCCATATTGAAGGAAACACCGGACGCCAAGGTCTTTACCACCATCAACTACAACGATTTGTTGGCCGACATGGACATGATCGTCACGTCGACCTCCGGCGCGGGCAAGGAAATCCTCGACATCATGAAGGTCAAACCCGGCTGTGTCATTACCGACGTGGCCCGCCCCTTGGATCTGCCAGCTTCTGACGTGGCCAAGCGCCCCGATGTGTTGGTGATTGAGTCCGGTGAAATTGACCTTCCGACCAAGGTCAAGGGCTTGAAGAGCATTGGCCTGCCACCGAACGTGGTCTACGCCTGCTTGGCCGAGACCATTGTGCTGGCGCTGGAAGGCCGTTTCGAAGTCTTCACGGTCGGACGCGACACGGAGTGGGAAAAGGTCAAAGAGATCTACAAACTGGGTCTCAAACACGGTATGAAATTGGCCGCCATCTCGGGTGTGAACGGCGTATTCACCGACGAAGACATTGCCAAGGTAGTGACGCTGGCCAAGAAAGCACGTTTGACCTGGAAAGGTTCGGACGGTGCCAAAGTGGTTCCCATCAAAGCCGCAAAGGCCATCAAAACCGTTAAGGCTGTCAAAGAGGCACCCGCTCCCAAAGCCGCAGCCAAACCGGCGGCCGTGAAGAAAGTGGCGGCGAAGAAGAGCGCCAAGGTAGCCGTCGCAGCCTGATCGCTGGGATAGAAAATTTTAGGCAAATGAAAGCCAGGCCTTTACCGGCCTGGCTTTCTTGCTTTCCCATTCAACTACTGCTTGACGTTGCACTCTCGCCGCAGCAATGCCAGCGCGTCGTTGACGGCGTAGTCAAAATCACTGAGCAGAGTTGGCTGTGCATCTTCGATAAATTCGCTCCACATTCGGACATAGTCGTCCTGGTGCGGCTCTGGGGCATGTGCGCGAATGAAGTCCGTGGCCAGATCAGGTTGAAGACCGGTTTTTTTGATCTTGCGAAGCAAGGTCGCCGCACCTGCAGCGGTCAACACAGTCTTGGGCGTGGCCTGGGCCGCCAGACACAGGAACAAAGTCATCAAGGACCCTTCATCCTGATGTCCGCCAGTGGCCTTGTTCCAGGTCTCGGAAACGGCACGGTCGTAGTGGTCCACCTCGCTTAAGGCGTCCTCCAACCAAAAATACCGCCCCATGAATGCAGGGGTCTGGTCAAACAATTTTCGGGCGGGCAGGGCGCTGTCCAGGATCTTCGGCAAATCGGCCACCACAGACAGCCCTAGGGTCTTCACCACGTCTTGGAATTGCGCGGGTAAACCTGCCGGCAGTGCGATCACCAAGGTGGGCAGCTTGGTGTCTACGGTGACACTGGCCTTGGTTCGTGTAGCAGGTGATCCATATTTTTTGCGCAGCCCGGAAACCATTTTTTCGAATGCAATCCAGTCGGGCATCTCGGTGCGTTTACAGGCCAATGCCAGCAGCGCCGTGCGGATAACGGCTTCGGCGTCCTTGCCCGCTTCTTCCAGATCGGCCACCTCCATGCCGAGCTGATCGGCCAGCCAAATAGCCGCATCGATCACCAGTGCGACCTGGCTGCGCTTTGCCAACTCCGCTTGGTAGTCGGGCAGTCCCCGCAGTGTCCATTTGGCGAGCAACGGAATTTGGTCGTCGGTAAAACCCGTACCCTCGTTCATGCCAAAGTGGCTGTTCTGCGGCATGGCAATCAAGGCCTTGAGCATGTCCGAACCGCCTTTGGAGCGGGACAAAAACGAGTGGTCGCGCAAGGACTCCGCCGCCTTGCGCAGGTCCCCTCCCGTGTTGCTTTCCAAATACAGGCTGACCAGGTTCACGATGCGGTCTTTGGCTTTTTCCAGTTCGGGGCGCAAAAACTCGCTGCCAAAGTAACGCGCAATTTGCACCATGCCCTTGGGCGCATCGTTGGCAATGGCATCCAGCTTGGCTTGGTCCAGAATTCCGTTTTCTATCCCATACACCAACGCTTTTTCGAAAAAAGGGCGTGCGTCAAAGAGTGAGACACCGTGGGGATGAACTTGCTTGGTCGTTGACATAGGCCTATATCGCCGATTCCTCATCCGATTCGCGGGCGGCAGGTGTCGCCTTGCCGCGGTCGGTGTCGCCAGTTTCTACCTTGCCGTCGTCGTCTTCCAGTTCTTCTTCATCGCCCAGTCCCAAGTCATGTGCACGCGCTTTGGCACGCAACACCAACAGCATTTCAATGAACAGATCGGGAAGCTGGTAGCGCAATATCCAGGCCAACTCCATCCAATCCTGGTCGGCCACTTCGTCTTGCTCCACACGCGGGTTGGCATAGGCCGATGCAAACAGGGCCGTCTCGGAGAGCATCTCCCCGTCGTCTTCGATGGTGTCGAAAGTGCCGGTCCGGGCAAAGGCCTCAATGCGGCTCCATTTTTCCGAGAAATAGTCGGCCAGTGCTTCGCTGCCGCCTTCCAAGTCACCAATGGCGGTTAAAAACTCCACCGGATCGGCGCCCTCTCTGAAAATGATGGCATTCATCATCCCGCGTAAATGGGTACGGGTCAGGTCGCGGTATTGCTTCTCGATCACGACGGCCCGGGCAAACTGTGCCGGAGAAACCAGCAGGTTGACCACGGATTCTTTGGAATTGTCGTATTCACGGATGACCGCCAGCACGTCTTTGGCAGGCAATTGCTCCAGTACCACCATGAGCGCACGGTCTCCTTCGGTATCGGCCAGTTCGACCAATGCGGACTCCGCGCCAACAATGTCTCCTGCGGCAATCAGGCTTTGTGTTTTGGCAATCAGTGCAAGGTGGTTCATCAGTTCATCCGATTTGTTCTGTCAATCTTTGCGGTCGAAACCTTGCTCGACCATCCAGTCCGCGCCGGCTTCTTCACCTGCACGCTCGTCTCCGTCATCCTCTCCATCCGAGTCATCGCGGCGGTCACTGTCTTGTTCGTCTTCGTTGTCCCCATTTTCATGGTCTTCATTGTCATCGGCGCTGGCCTGGGCACGGTCGGGTTTGCCGTAGAGGTACTCCAGGCCTGCTGCGACCGACAGGAACCATTCCCCCTTGGGCTCATTCAGGACAGTGTTGGCCAATTCCTGGGCCCATGGCGCCATGGAAATAGCATCACCGAAACTGCTCCATTCCGGCAAGTCTTCAGACTCATGCTCCACCAAATGGTCCATTGCTGCAGGCAGCTTGAAACGGAAACCTTGGTGGAAGATGACGGACACCATCTCGGGGCTCAATTCCAGCATTTGCAGCAGAAAAGGCAGTTCCTTGCGGCGTTGTGCCAAGCGTTGGCGCAACACGTTTTTGCCTTCGGAGTCGAATGTTAAATCGTCAATTTCGGCTTGGTAAGCCGAGCGCAGGGTGCGAAAAAAGGGGGAAATGCTCATATCACCGCGTGTTTAAAGTTGCGCCGGGTTCAGCGTCGCAAGGGATTGAAGTAGTTTTGCCAGATTTCCCGCGCCGTGTCGATGGGGCTGTCGAGCAGATTGCGGCGTCGGTTGTCGTCGTACGCCTTGCGTTTGTCTGGATCGGAGAGAACGTCATAGGCCTCTTGTACCACCCTGAAGCGTGCAGGCGCTTCGACATCAGAATTCCGGTCTGGATGGTGGAGGGATGCTTTTTGCCGAAACGCTTTTTTAACATCTGCAAGCGTTGCCGCGCTGCTGAGGCCTAGGGCTGCGTAGTGATCTGTCATACGGCGCGTCTTTTATGTCAGAAAAGAAAAAACCCCGCTATGCTTTCGATAGTGGGGTTTAAGAGCCTTGAAGGCTAAATCTGGCTCCTCAACCTGGGCTCGAACCAGGGACCTACGGATTAACAGTCCGGCGCTCTACCAACTGAGCTATTGAGGAATGAATCAATTAATAGTTAACTAATCTATCAAGCCTCAAATTATAGCGTTGTTTTTTCCATTCTTAACTTCAAGCTCGATTTTTCTGAAAAAACGAATCAATCAAATGTGGGAGATTCCACACCCAGGACCTTGTGCAACTTGGGACTGGTGGTGGTGTATTGCAGGAACACTTTTTTCTCTGGAAAAATAATCGGCATGGCGCCAAAAGCGGCCAGTGCACACTCGTGAAAACCACAGAGGATGAGCTTCTTTTTACCTGGGTAGGTGTTGATGTCCCCCACGGCAAAAATGCCAGGCTCGCTGGTGGAAAACTTTTCCGTGTCCACCACCAGTTGCTTGCGCTCAATATCCAGGCTCCAGTGGGCAATGGGTCCGAGTTTGGGCGACAAGCCAAAAAACACCAGCAACACGTCCAGGGGGACCACACGGGTAATTCCGTCGGAGCCGGTGACTTTTACGCCTGTGAGCTGGTGGTCGGATTCTTCAAATCCGGTGATCTGGCCGACGATGAATTGCATTTCCATGGCATCGCACAGCGCACGCATACGCGCCACCGTGGCGGGTGCGGCCTGGAAGCCGTCGCGGCGGTGGAGCAGGATGACGCTTTCGGCTTTGTGCGGGTTGCCGTCTTCATGGGCGGCGCAAAAATTCAAAGCCCAGTCCACGGCGGAGTCACCACCGCCCACAATCACCAGATTTTTACCGGCAAACTGTGCAGGATTTTTAACACCGTAGAACAGTTGGCTGCCTTCAAATTGCTCCAGGCCGTTGACCTTGAGCGTGCGGGGCTGAAACGCCCCTACACCTGCAGCGATGAACACGGTTTTGCTGATGAAAGACGTGCCTTTGGACGTTTCCACAAAAAAGCGGCCATCGTCCTGTTTTCGTACCGTACTGACCTCTTGCCCATAATGAAACGTCGCGCCAAAGGGCGCGATTTGTTTCAACAGGCTGTTGGTGAGCTCCTGCCCGGTGCACACCGGTACGGCAGGAATGTCGTAGATGGGTTTGTCGGGGTACAGCTCTACGCACTGGCCGCCAGGGTGCGGCAGAGAATCAATGACATGGGCCTTGATTTCCAGCAAGCCCAACTCGAACACCTGGAACAGGCCCACGGGACCCGCGCCGATGATGACGGCGTCGGTCTCTATGGCGCAGCTGAGGTCTTGAGACGGCGCAATGGTTTCCGGGTTCAATGGTAATTCCATGGCGCCCAAGAAATCAGCGGACCAGGTACTGCAGCTTGTCGGTCTTGTCTTTCCACTCTTCCGCTTCGGGCAAAGCCGCTTTGCGTTTGGTGATGCTTTTCCAGGTGGGCAATTTGGCCAGCTCGGCGTTGAGCTGGGTCATGTGGCGCTGGTCTTTGGGCACGTCTTCTTCGGCATAGATGGCGTTGACGGGGCACTCGGGAATGCACACCGCGCAGTCAATGCACTCGTCCGGGTCGATGGTCAAAAAGTTAGGACCTTCGCGGAAGCAGTCCACGGGGCAAACGTCGACGCAATCGGTGTACTTGCACTTGATGCAGGCTTCGGTGACGGTATGGGTCATTTTTTAGTACTTCAGCAGAGATGATAAAAGGGGAGGGCAAACAAGGCCTAACCTTTGATTTTATTGGCTTTTAGATGCCCCGCCCAAAAGCGGGACACAAATGCGACGCCTTAGTTTGCGCTGCATCAGTTCAGAAGCAGCGCGCCCGAGGTCTTGTGGCTGGCCGTATCGACCAAAATCAGCGAACCCAACACGCGTGAGCGGCTGTAGGGCAGGGCGGCAATAGGCTCTTGCAAACTGAGTTCGATATGGCCAATTGCATTCGGTTCAATTTGCGTGGCGTCATGTTCAACCAAGGTATTGATGTCCAGGCTGTGCACGATGCGCTTGACCTTGGCCTTGATCCAGCGGTGGCCGTGCAAAGCCCAGTAAACACGACCGGCCACCAAGGGTTCGTCGTCCATCCAGGCCACGGTGGCGCGGATTTCACGGGTGGTGTCGAAATGGCTGGGTTCGTCGTTGTGGGCCAAGAGCCAGTCGCCGCGCGACACATCGACTTCACGGTCCAGCACGATGCCGGCACTGTGGCCCGCAGGCACATTGCCGGGGACGCGGGTGTGGCTGAGCACCTGGGCCACCGTGGCCGTCTGGCCACTGGGCAGGATGGAAATGCGCTGCCCGGGGACCACATGGCCGGTGGCCACACGGCCCCAGAAAATACGGCGGCCCTGGCTGGTGTCCGACGATGCGGAGAATTTCTCCACCCACTGCACCGGAAACGCAAACGGCACATCCACCTCGGGCGGTGTCACCGGCAGTTGTTCCAACAGCGTCAACAGGCTGGGGCCGCTGTAGCCGCACCAGCCGGGGGTGGCTTGCACCACGTTGTTGCCTTTGAGCGCCGAGATCGGCACGATGGCACTGACCTGGATGCCAGCCGCTGCGGCAAATGTCACCAGGGCTTCTGAAATCTTGGCAAAAGCCTGGGTCGCATGGCCTTGGGTTTCGGGCTGGTCGTCGCGCTCCAGCGCGTCGAGCTTGTTCACGGCAAAAACGATGCCGGGAACCCGCAGCAGATTGACCAACAGCGAGTGGCGGCGGGTCTGGGGCAGCAGCTCCAGCGCACCGGTGTCGGCCCACTTGAGTTTGGTGGCGTCCACCAGCACCACGGCGGCGTGGGCGCTGCTGGCAGCGGTGACCATGTTACGGGTGTATTGCTCGTGGCCCGGTGCGTCGCCAATGATGAACTTGCGCGTGGGCGTGGCGAAGTAGCGGTAGGCCACGTCGATGGTGATGCCTTGTTCCCGCTCGGCCGAGAGGCCGTCGGTGAACAGCGCCAGATCGGCTTCGCCGCTTTTGGACACATTGGCCAACTGGTCCAGCATGACCGAACGGCTGTCCACCAGCAGGCGGCCAATCAGGGTGCTCTTGCCATCATCGACCGAGCCGCAGGTGATGAAGCGCAGGGCGGCGTGGTGGTCAATATCGGAGTCCAATGGAGCTGTAGCCCCCGTAGAATCTGCGGAAGTAGCTATAGTATTTGTAGCAGTTGTCATATCAAAATTCTGTGAGGTAGAAGTGCCTTCAATCCAGAGACACCGCAGAACCGGCTTTGCCGGGCTGCTGGTGTCGCCCCTGCAAGGGGGTGGCGCAGCGACACGCAGTGCGCGCAGCCTGGGGTGTACTCAAAAGTACCCGTCTTTCTTGCGCTTCTCCATGGAAGCCTCGGAGGTCTTGTCGTCCATGCGGGTGGCTCCGCGTTCGCTCACGTCGGCGGACAGCGTTTCAATCACGATGTCGGCGGCGGTGGCGGCCAGGCTTTCCACAGGGCAGGTGCAGGTGATGTCGCCCACGGTGCGAAAACGCACGTCGCGGGACTCCACCACTTCACCGTCCTTGGAGGGGGTGAGGTCGGTCACCGGGACCAGCAGGCCTTTGCGTTCCACCACATCGCGCTTGTGTGTGTAGTAGAGCGAGGGCAGGGCGATTTGCTCGCGTTCGATGTACTGCCACACGTCCAGCTCGGTCCAGTTGCTGATGGGGAACACGCGGAAGTGTTCGCCGGGCTGCAAGCGGGTGTTGAACAGGGTCCACAGCTCGGGGCGCTGGGCCTTGGGCTGCCATTGGCCGAAGCTGTCGCGGTGGCTGAAGATGCGTTCTTTGGCGCGGGCCTTTTCTTCGTCGCGGCGGGCGCCGCCGATGAGTGCGTCAAAGCGGAACTCGTCAATCGCTTCCAGGAGCGTGACCGACTGGTGCACATTGCGGCTTTCGCCGGGGTGGGCCAGGCGCACGGTGCCGCGCTTCATGGAGTCTTCCACGCTGCGCACAATCAACTCGGCACCCAGCTCCTGGGCGCGGAAGTCGCGGAAGTCCGTGACTTCGTGGAAATTGTGGCCGGTGTCGATCATCAGCAAGGGGTAGGGAATACGCCCTGCGCCAAAGGCTTTTTCAGCGCACTTGAGCATCACCAGCGAGTCTTTGCCACCCGAAAACAGCAGGGTGGGGCGCTCGAAGGCGGCAGCAACCTCGCGCAGGATGAAGATGGTTTCTTCTTCCAGCGCATCCAGGTGCTGGTTACTGAGGCGTTTCAGCAAATCGTGGTCGGTTCGGGCGTTCATGCAGATGTCTTTTCAGAGAGGGAAGAGGTAGGCAAGGGAGTGGCTTTGACGTGCAGGCCGCATTCTTTGGCGGAGCCGCCTTCCAGTTCGGCCTCCCACCACCAGCGGCCGGAGCGGAAATCCTCACCCAGGCTGATGGCGCGGGTGCAGGGCTCGCAGCCGATGCTGGGGAAAAACTGGTCGTGCAGGGGGTTGTAGGCCACTTGGTTTTGACTGATGTAGTGCCAGACGTCACCCCAGGTCCAGTTGGCCAGTGGGTTGAGTTTGGTACGGGGCTCCGAATTATCCACCAAGGGCACGTCGGCACGGGCGCCGGACTGCTCACGGCGCAAACCGGTGATCCAGGCGTCTTTGCCCGCCAGCGCACGCGCCAGGGGCTCCATTTTGCGGATGTTGCAGCACTCCTTGCGCAGGGCAATGCTTTTGAACATGGCGTCATTGCCTTCGCGGGCGACGAACTGCACCACGGACGCGTTGACCGGGGTGTAGACGGTGACCGGTGCGCGCGATGCCGCCTTGAAGCTGTCCAACAGCTCCAGGGTTTCGGCGTGCAGGCGGCCGGTTTCCAGCACAAAGATGCCGATGTCGAGCTGCAGGCTGTTGATCAGGTGGCTGATCACCATGTCTTCGGCGCCCAGGCTGGAGGCCTGGGTGATGCGTGCGCCAGCACCCGGCGCGCCAGGAGCGTAGTCCTGCGCGGCTTGCACCAGCAGGGCCTGGGTTTCCGCCAGCTTGGCCGCAAAGTCTTTGCTGGGGCGGGCATGCAGGTCGATGGCACTCATACACGGGCTCCTTGGCTTGGGACGGATGATGCAAACGCGGGCTGGACGTGCACCGCATCGCCTTGGTAAAAGCCGCTGTAGCGGTCAAACTGGGCCTGGGCAAATGCCAAGTCCTGGTCTTCGCGCAGCACGGCGGAGTCGAAACCAGTGCGCTGCATCTGCACCAGTTGGTCGATCAGCACGTCGCCGGTGGCGCGGATCTCGCCCTGGAAGCCCAGGCGGCGGCGCAGCAGGAAGGCCTGGCTGAAGGCGCGTCCGTCGGTGAACTTGGGGAAGTTCAGGTCGATACGGTCCACGCCCACCAGCGACAGCGTGCGGGGATCGGTGTCATTCGGGATTTGGAGGACATTTTGGCCTTCAGCCCCCGTGGAATGTGCGTGAGCAGCTATTAATTTCATAGTATGTTCGGTGTGAAAGGGGCGCTGGGGGTCAGGCTTCCTGGGCGTCACGGGCGTAGCCGCTCGACTTGGGCAGGGTGTGCAGGTCTTCGTGTTTGTCGCCCAGGCGCGCGGAGTTGGCTGCCGCCTTGAAGGTGTCAAAACCCACACGCTTGAGCGTGTCGATGAAGGTTTCCTGGCCGATGCGGTGCTGGCGGAAGGTGTCGAGCACGGCTTCAATCACGCCCGGTACTTCCAGCGCGCCAAATGACGGACCCACCACCTTGCCGGGCACGGCGGTGCCGCTCAAGGCCGAGCCGTCCGAGCCGCCCAGCGAGATCTGGTACCACTCCTTGCCGTCTTTGTCCACGCCCAGGATGCCGATGTGGCCGCTGTGGTGGTGGCCGCAGGAGTTGATGCAGCCGCTGATGTGCAGGTCAATTTCACCCAGATCATGCAACTCGTCCATGTCCTGGTAGCGCTCGGTGATGGCGGCGGCAATCGGGATGGAACGGGCGTTGGCCAGGGCGCAGAAGTCGCCGCCGGGGCAGGCGATCATGTCGGTCAGCAGGCGGATGTTGGCGCGGGCCAGACCGGCGTGGCTGGCCGCTACCCACAGCGCGGGCAGATCGGACTCAGCCACCCAAGGCAGCAGCAGGTTCTGGTCGTGGGTGACGCGCACTTCACCGGCGCTGAAGCGGTCGGCCAGGGCGGCGGCCGTGTCCAGTTGGTCGGCGTCGGCATCGCCCGGTGCCTGGCCCAGGCGCTTGAACGACAGGGTCACAGCGCGCAAGGCGGGGTTTTTATGCGCCGCCACGTTTTGCTTCAGCCACCGGGCATAGTCCTGCGCCCGCTCGGCGGGCACCACAGTTGCTATTGTATTGATAGCTTCTTGCGCACGTTCTGTAAGGGCTGGAGGCACAAATGATGCTGAAACCCGGTCCAACTCGGCTTGCGAGATGGTGTGGGGCGCGCCATCCTGGTGAAGAATTTGCTGGTACTCGGCTTCCACCTCGTCGATGTAGCGCTGGCCTTCGGCCTTGACCAAAATCTTGATGCGCGCCTTGTACATATTGTCGCGGCGGCCCCAGCGGTTGTAGACCCGCACCACGGCTTCCAGGAAGTTCATGATCTGGTTCCAGGGCAGGAACTCGCGGATTGTGGTGCCGATGATGGGGGTGCGGCCCATGCCGCCGCCCACCAGCACCTTGAAGCCGAGTTCACCGGCTTCGTTTTTGATGAGGTGCAGGCCCACGTCGTGCCAGCCGGTCGCGGCGCGGTCGTTGGTGGCACCGGTGATCGCGATCTTGAACTTGCGCGGCAAAAAGGCGAACTCGGGGTGCAGTGTGCTCCACTGGCGCATGATTTCCGCAAGCGGGCGGGGGTCGGCTATTTCGTCCGGGGCGATGCCGGCCAGTTCGTCGCTGGTGATGTTGCGGATGCAGTTGCCGCTGGTCTGGATGCCGTGCATGTCCACCGTGGCCAACAGGTCCATGACATCCGCGCTTTTGACCAGCGGAATCCAGTTGAATTGCACGTTCTGGCGGGTGGTGAAATGCCCGTAGCCCACGGGCAAATGGGTGGTTCCCCAGGTGGCTTGGATGCCAATGGCCTTGTCGAACACTTCTTTGCTGGGTTGGTCGTATTCGCGGGCAATGCGTGCCAGCACGCGCAGTTGGCGGCTTGCGAGTTCACCGTAGGGCACCGCGATGCGCAGCATCGGTGCATAGCGCTGGATGTACCAGCCGTTTTGCAGGCGCAGGGGGCGAAATTCGTCGTCGCTCAGGCTGCCAGCCAGGTTGCGCGTCAATTGGTCGCGGTGCTGGTTGGCGCGGTTCTGGATGAATTGGCGATCGAAATCGGTATATTGGTACATGGTCTTAATCAGTTGAGGACAGAGCTACGCTACGCTTCGGTCAGTCCCGCAAGGTTTCACAGGGCAATAAGCTTGGAGCCAGCATATGCCAGCAGAACAGAAAGCAGTGAGCGAATCACGCGCTCGGGGGTTTTGGACATCAGGTGGGAGCCGATCCATATGCCCGGGAGTGATCCGGCGAGCAAACTGGCCAGCAAAGGCCAGTCCACCGAGCCCAGTGACGCATGGCCCAAGCCCGCCACCAGAGTCAAGGGCACAGCATACGCAATGTCTGCTGCCACGATGCGTGGCAGGGGCAATAGGGGGTACAAGACCATCAGCACGGTCACGCCAATGGCACCGGCACCGACCGAGGTCAGCGTCACCAGCGTGCCAATCACCGCACCAAACAGCATGGGCAGGCTCCAGTGCCTGGGTTTGGCGGCCAGCTGCTCCTGTCCTTTGACCACGCTGGTGGGGGCGGCCTTGCCACGCAGGGCCTTAAACAAAGTTGCAGCGGCGGTCATCAAAAGCGCAAATCCCAAGGTGCTGGTCATGAACCCTTGCACCGCACCGCTGGCGGGGCCCATGCGGTGCAGGACGTAAAGCGTCAGCAATGCGGCAGGAATGCTTCCCGAGCAAAGGCGCAGCACCACCGGCCAGTCGATCACTTTGGCCCGCGCCAGTTTCACCGTCCCCCCCATCTTGGTGAAGGCGGCAAACAGAAGGTCGGTGCCCACGGCCAAGTAAGGTTTGACGTCAAAGAAGAAAATCAGAATAGGGGTCATCAAGGAGCCGCCTCCGACGCCGGTGAGTCCGACGACCAAGCCCACAAAGAAACCCGCAAAGACAAACGCTAAATCATGCATGGGCACGACTGTAGGCGGGGCGCGTTAGCTTGAAAACTACTTTTTTGCTATTTTCATATTCCACAAAGGAATATAGAGAATTGCCTTAGGTCAACAAGCTGCTTTTTGCCGCGAACTCAGGCGTGTTCCAGCAGTATTTCTTCGAGCGTCTTGGCCGCGCGCTTGCAGTTGTCCAACACCGCTTCTTGCATGAAATAGAAGCCCCGCATTTTCATGGCATGCCATGCCGCGTCTTCGTCTCCCTCCACCTCAAACAGCTGGGTCACGGCCTGGCGCATCACCTCTACCGAATGCGATTCCAGCTCGTCCACTTCCTGGCATTGTTTGAGCACCTCTGGCGCGCGGTCCCGACTGGCCAAACAGGCCACCGCCCGGTGGATGCGGATGCAGGCGTCTGCCCCCAGCGACGCCATCTCCCGGGCGCGTGGCGTGGAGTTGTCGATGTGGTACACCGCAATGGAGTTGGCAACGCTTTGCAAAGCGTCGATCACCCGGTCCAAATCCAGCGTCAGGGTGTGGATCAGGTCGCGATTGATGGGCGTGGTGAAGGACTCATACAAGAGCTTGATGAGTTCAGCCTTGACATCGTCGGCACTGGCCTCGTTGACGTTGACTTCTTCGATCAGTGCGGCACTGTCGATATTGGGGTTGCCCAGTCCGGTGATCAGACGCAGTGTGGCATTGGCCCCCGCCACCAGACGGTCGGTGTGCGATGACAGGAGGCTGAAGAATACGCCGCGTTGCGGCATGACGTTGTTTAACATTCGATAGGGTCCTGCAAGCGGAGTCTCAAGGGGTGATGGGCACTTACAGGAAGCTGCGTCCGATGTACCAAAACAGCGCAGCAATCAAGCCAGAGGCGGGAATCGTCAACACCCAGGCGGCCACCAGATTGAAGGTGATGCCCCAGCGCACCGCCTTCACATCCTGGGCGGCACCAACCCCAACAATGGCGCCGGTGATGGTGTGGGTGGTTGACACGGGAATGCCCCCCAGCGTGGCCAGACCGAGGCTGATCGCGCCCCCCATGGAAGCGCACGATCCGCTGACCGGATTGAGTTTGGTGATCTTGGTGCCCATGGTTTTCACGATGCGCCAGCCCCCCAGATAGGTTCCCCAGGCGATCGAAAAATAACAGGCGTAGACCACCCACATGGGCAAGGTCTGCACATCGGTGGTGGAGACACCCGCAGTGATCAGCAACAGCCAAATAATGCCAATGGTCTTTTGTGCGTCATTGCCCCCGTGGCCCAGGCTGTAGGCAGCGGCGGCCACCAGCTGGCCGGACCTGAACCACTTAGCAGCCTGGTAAGGCGTTTGTTTTCGAAACACCCATGCCACGAGCACCATGAGCATCCCGCCGATCAAAAAGCCCACCAGCGGTGAAATCACAATAAAAAGCAAAATTTTGCCAAACCCGCTCCAGAGAATCGGCGTCAGACCACCGGCTTTGATGACGGTTGCACCCACCAAGCCGCCCACCAAGGCATGCGACGACGACGACGGAATGCCATAAAACCAGGTGATGATGTTCCAGGCCAAGGCCCCCACCAGTGCGCCAAAAATCACGTAATGGTCCACCAAAGAGGGGTCCACCGTGCCCTTGCCGATGGTGGCCGCTACTTTGAGTTGAAAAATCCAGAGCGCTGCGAAATTGAAAAATGCCGCGAACAGCACCGCCTGTTTCGGGGAAAGCGCACCGGTGGCCACAATGGTAGAGATTGAATTGGCGCCGTCATGAAACCCGTTCATGAAGTCAAATGCCAGTGCGACGACGATCAAGAGCGCCAGCGACCAGATGCTGATAGTTAAATGTTCCATCCAGGTCTCCTTCTCAGGTGTTCTCGATCAGGATTTCTTCGATGGTTTTGGCAGCGTCCTCGCAGCGGTCCAGCACGTTTTCTTGCAAGGAATACAGCTCGCGCATACGCATGGCCAACCAGATGCTGCTGGAGCCGTCAAACAATTGGCTCATGGCTTTGCGCTGCACACGGTCCGCCTGCGATTCAATGGCGTCAATTTCTTTGCACAGATTGACGGTTTCCTGGTTGCGATTTTTGTCCGGCAGCGCCATGATGGCCCGGTTCAACAGGGCGCAGGCATCGGCACTCAGGGCGACCATCTCCCGCGCTTCTGCGGTGGACTCCTTGATGTGGTACATGCCCACCGCATTGGCCACATCCTTGATCGCATTGAGTACCTGGTCCAGTTCAATGGTAAGCGTGTGAATTTGGTCGCGGTTGATGGGGGTCGTGAAGGACTTGTGCAACAGGGCAATCAATTCCGCCTTAATTTTGTCGGCGCTCTTCTCATTCAAATTGACTTCTGCCACCAACGCAGGGATGTCCTCGGTACCCTGGCCCAAGCCATTGATCAGGCGCAACGCCGCATTTGCGCCAGCGACCACACGGTCCGAGTGGGCTGCAAGCAATTCATAGAATTCCTTGCGTTGGGGCATAAAGCTACTAAACATGGTGTGTTCCTGCGACGGTGGTCAAAGTGGGTATCAAAAAGTCAAGCCAATTGATGGATAGATCTGATCAATTGGAGAAAAGAAATGTCCTCAAAAATGCTGCAATAGGGCAGCACAATTGGAAATCCGATGCTGGATTTTGCCCGCATCGGATTTCTGGCAATTTTACCCAAGTCAACACCGGGTCAATTTTTCACCCGTTTCGCACAAATACCTGCGCGCGTCACATCCGCTACTTCTCCAACCAACGGCCCATCAGCGCGTTTTCAAACACTGCGATGCAAGCGGCGGAATCCACCTGCATACACACCTGGGTCAGGGGCTGCTCCTGACCCCAGCCCGCCTGAGGGTAGTCGATATAGTCCCGCCGGTTCATCATGGTTTGCCCTTGGGCAAGTCCCTCGGTTGCGACACGAATGCACCCACTTTCCAAGGTGAACAATTCCGGGTTGACCAAATAAATGAACGCCAGCAAGTCATGCGCAAAGCAACCCGGTGTTTGGGCAATGTGTTTGTGCAAACCGCTGTAAAACGTCGAATAGAACGCAACGGCGTGGTGCAGCGTATCGGTCACCACATGGCGGTGGTGGTCGGCAATTTTTTTAAACAAGCTAAGTTCTGTGACCACCCGGTGTGTGACGTCCAGTCCCACCATGGTGAGTTTCCAGCCTGCGGTAAACACCTGGTCTGCCGCATGGGGGTCATTCCAGATGTTGGCCTCAGCCACTGGAGACACGTTGCCGGGCTCCATCACGCTGCCGCCCATGATGATGACTTCGCGCAGCAGGCTAGGCAGCTGGGGCTCCAGCTTGAGTGCGGTCGCCAGGTTGCCCAAAGGGCCCACCGCAACCAGCGTGATTTCACCGGGGTTGGCACGGGCCGTGTCCACAATGAACTGCGCCGAGGTGCGTGGGTCCAGTTGGTTGGACGTCGCCACCCGCGATGTCAGATTGCCCAGACCGTCGCCCCCATGGATGAAATCCGGGGGGGTGCCTGGCGCCCTGAACCAGGGCGTCTTGACACCTTTGGTCACCGGGATGTTGCGATTGGCAATGGCGGTGAGGTACAGCGCATTGCTGGCGGCCTGCTCTACCGTGACATTGCCAAAGGTGGTGGTGATGCCTACCACCTCAATACCCGGGTGTGCCAGGGCGAAATACAGGGCCATGGCGTCGTCAACACCGGGATCGGTGTCATAAATCACTTGGCGTGGAGTGTTGGTGTTCATACGTTTTTTTGGGGAAAGTAGGGTCATGTCAGACCACAGAACTGGCGCAATGCAGTGCGTTCGGTGTCGCTGGTAGGCGTATTCAAAGCGACCAAGGATGCCACCTCGGCCGCCTGTGGAATGCTGGTTTGTGCGCCAGGGCGTGTGCACGCCAGGGCTCCGGCAGCGCTGGCCAAGCGCAAGGACTGGGACAGTTCTTTACCTTGGCCAAGGGCTGCAACCAGCGTCCCGCAAAAAGTGTCTCCTGCAGCCGTGGTGTCCACGGGGATGATGTCAAAGGCTTTTTGCACCAGGAATTCACCGTGGTGACGGGCGCAGCAGCCTCGGTGGCCTAGGGTGACCACCACGATGGGAACGGCAATGCGTTCAAGGCACTGGGCAATGGAGCCGTCGTGGCCCGAAACACGGGCCAGCTCGCCTTCGTTCACGACCAAAACGTCCACCAAAGCCAGTAATTCGTGGGGCAAGGCCTGGGCCGGGGCGGCATTGAGCACCACCGAAACACCTTGCGCGCGGGCGGCACTGGCAAACGCCATGACGGTAGGCAAGGGGGTCTCCAGTTGCAGCAAGAGGTGGCTAAAGCCCTGCAAGGGGGGCAGGTGGCAGGGTTCCAGGGCATTGTTGGCACCCGGCGCCACCGTAATGGCGTTTTCGGCTTCGTCAGACACACAGATGAACGCAGTGCCAGTGGATTGCTCTGCCACACGCACCACATGCAACGCGACCTGTGCTTCGCGCAAAGAGGCTTCGATAGGCGTTGCGAACGCATCTGCCCCCATGGCGGCCAGCATATGGGTTTTTGCGCCTCCCGCACGTGCACACGCCACTGCCTGGTTGGCGCCTTTGCCGCCGGGAAATGTCTGAAAATCATGTCCCAGGACCGTCTCTCCCGGGCTGGGAATATGGCTTGCCCTGACCACGAAGTCCAGATTTGCTGAGCCGGCCACAAGTATCATCAAGTCCTCTTTGGGTGCGTAAATGGCGCCCATTTTGCCGTGGAATAGACGCCCCACAACCAGGTACCCGTTAAATGTCAGCTTCTGCAACCATCGTCAACACCGCGCCCACTGTTGCCCATGCGCAAAATCTGGCAAAAAATCCGCCCTACATTGCGGTGATTGGCGGCGCCAACATGGACATCGGTGCGCAGACCCCTGTGCCCTTGGTCACCGGCGACTCCACACCCGGACACATTCGGTGTGCACCCGGCGGGGTCGCTCGCAACGTGGCTGAAAATTTGGCCCGCCTGGGGCATCAAGCGTGTTTGCTGAGTGCCGTCGGGGATGATGTATTTGGTAAATGCCTGCTGGACGCCAGCACCAAGGCGGGTGTGGACACCGGGGCGGTTTGCTGTTTGCCTTCTCAACGGACAGCAAGCTATCTGTCCCTTCACGGCCCGGATGGTGACATGGCGGGTGCAGTCAATGACATGGACATCTTGGACTGCCTTTCACCCACGTTTCTTGCGCCCTATGCCGCCATGCTGCAATCCGCGGCCTGCACGGTACTGGACTGCAATCTCTCTCCTGACACGCTGGCGTGGTTGCTGGCAGACACCTGGACCCAGCCGATTTTTGTCGATGCGGTGTCCATGGCCAAATGCGGTCGAATCGCGCCATGGTTGCCGCGTATTCACCTGTTGAAAGTCAACCGCCTGGAAGCGGAGGTCTTGTGCGGGCGCGCGGTTGTCTCCATAGAGGACGCCCGCTTATCCGCCACGCATTTGCACCAACGCGGCGTGCGCCATGTGGTGGTGAGCTTGGGCGAGCAAGGCGTATGCTGGTGCGATGCCGATGGTTCAGTCGGCTGGCAACCGGTGCGGCCGGTCAAGGTGGTCAACACCTCGGGGGCCGGAGACGCTTTATTGGCAGGATTGGTGCATGCCCATCTGAATCGCATGCCCTTACCTGTGGCGGTGGACTTCGCCATGGCCTGCGCGGAGCTGACCTTGTCCAGTACATTCGCCAATGCACCCGAGCTTTCCGTGGCCATGGTTCAGCGCCATTTGTCTGCCAGAGCCTCCTTTTTGTGATGATGCCCTCTATGCCCAACCTTTCATTTCTTGACGTTTCCCCCGAAGTTCAACAGGCCCTGGCCCATGGCCAACCTGTGGTTGCACTGGAATCCACCATCATTTCCCACGGCATGCCGTTTCCACAAAATGTGGCCACGGCACTGCAAGTGGAGTCGGAAGTCCGGGCCCATGGTGCCGTGCCGGCCACCATTGCCATCATCCAGGGACGGCTTAAAGCCGGGCTGAGCACGGGCGAGATCGAAACGCTGGGCCGCGGCGGACGCGATGTGGTCAAGGTCAGCCGCCGGGATTTGCCGTTCATCGTTGCAGCGGGACAGACGGGGGCCACGACCGTCGCCTCCACCATGATCATTGCCGCCATGGCCGGAATTCGCATCTTCGCCACGGGCGGCATCGGTGGGGTCCACCGCAATGCGCAGCAGAGCTTTGATATTTCGGCCGACCTGCAAGAGCTGGCACAAACCCCGGTGGCCGTTGTATGCGCAGGAGCCAAGTCGATTTTGGACCTACGGTTGACGCTGGAGTACCTTGAAACCCATGGCGTACCGGTGGTGGGTTACCAGACAAACCGCTTACCCGCATTTTTTACCCGCGACAGTGAGTTTTCGGTGGACTACCGGCTGGACAGTGCCGCCGACATCGCTCGCGCCCTGCATGCCAAATGGGCCATGGCGCTCAAAGGGGGGATGGTCATTGCCAACCCCATCCCCGAAGCCTTTGCCATGCCACGGGAGGCCATCGACGGGGCCATTGAACAGGCATTGCAAGAAGCGCAGCAGCAGGGTATTGGCGGCAAGGAATCCACGCCGTTCCTGCTCGCCCGTGTTTGTGAGCTCACAGGAGGTGACAGTCTTGCCGCTAACAGTCAGTTGGTGCTGAATAACGCGAGATTGGCTGCGGCAATTGGCGCAGAATTGGGCGCCTTGGGTCGGTGACTGGTATCGCGCTAGGGAAAGCCCCTGATTGCAGGGCCGTTAGAAGCCAAGTACCCTTGATTTACCATTCTATTTACACAGAGAGAACCTATGAGTTTAAAAACTACTGCACGTTTGGGATTATTGGCCACCGCATTGCTTGCCAGCTTTCAGTCGATGGCGGAACCGGCCATCGTGTACGACTTGGGTGGAAAATTTGACAAGTCTTTCAACGAGGCCGCTTTTCACGGGATGGAGAAGTGGAAAAAGGAAACCGGCAAGCAGTACCTTGAATTCGAAATTTCCAACGAGTCACAACGCGAGCAGGCTGTGCGCCGCATGGCAGAGAAAGGTGCAAGCCCCATCATTGCCATGAGCTTCAGCATGGCCTCCACCATTGATAAAGTGGCAAAAGAGTTTCCCAAGCTTCAGTTCGTCATCATTGACGATGAAGTCAAGCTGCCCAACGTGCAGTCTGTCGTGTTCAAAGAGCACGAAGGCAGCTTTCTTGTCGGCGCCATGGCTGCCATGGCCAGCAAAACCGGCAAAGTCGGCTTCGTGGGCGGCATGGATGTGCCCCTGATCCGCAAGTTCCAATGCGGCTATGAGCAAGGTGCCAAATTTGCCAACGCCAAAGCGGAAGTATTTGCCAACATGACCGGTACCACGGGCGCTGCCTGGAATGACCCGGCACGCGGCGGTGAACTGGCCAAGGCGCAGTTCTCCAAGGGTGCTGACGTGGTGTTTGCCGCTGCGGGCGGAACGGGCATTGGTGTGTACCAGGCTGCGAAAGACAGCGGCAAATTGGCCATTGGTGTCGATAGCAATCAAAACCATTTGCAGCCAGGCACCATGCTGACGTCCATGCTCAAGCGGGTGGATGTGGCGGTGTACAACGTGTCCAAGTCCCACAAACCAGGATTGACTGAGCTGGGACTGAAAGAAGACGGCGTCGGTTATGCCTTGGACGGCAACAATGCCAAACTGGTCTCCGCAGATATGAAGAAAAAGGTAGATGCCGCCAAGGCTGACATCATCAGCGGCAAGCTCAATGTAGCTGCTGTCTGCAAATACTGATCCCGTCACCACCCAACGGTGATTCAAGCCCACGGCGCATCACTGTGCTGTGGGCTTTTGCATGGTGATTGCCAGGTCTTTGAGGAGTCAATTTTGAGTGTAGTAAGTGGGGCGTCATTCAACGGCGCAACCGTTGCCGTGCGCATGACCGGCATCAACAAGCGATTTGGTGCAGTGGCCGCCAATGCAGACGTCGATTTATGCGTACAAGCCGCAACGGTGCACGGCATCGTGGGTGAAAACGGTGCCGGCAAGAGCACTTTAATGTCCGTGCTGTACGGCTTTTACCAGGCCGACAGCGGCGCCATTGAGGTGTTCGGCCATCCCGCCACGATTCGCAATGCCGATGATGCCATTGCACAGGGCATCGGCATGGTCCACCAACACTTCATGCTGGTAGATACGCTCACGGCCCTGGAAAACGTCATGCTGGGCGCAGAGCCCCACTGGCTACTGCAACGCGCCGACCAACAGGTGCGCGCAAAATTGGAAACACTCATGCAGGCGACCGGTTTGCATGTCAAGTTGGATGTGTTGGTCGCAGATTTACCGGTAGGTGACCGGCAGCGTCTGGAAATACTCAAAACGCTGTACCGGGGTGCCAAAATTCTCATTCTGGACGAACCCACCGCAGTACTCACCCCCCAAGAAACCGAGCAGTTGTTTGAAGTGTTGCGACTATTACGCAAACAGGGAACCACTGTCATCCTCATCACGCACAAACTCAAAGAAGTCATGCGCTTGTGCGACCATGTCACCGTGATGCGGGCGGGACGCGTCGTTGAAGAAGTGCCGATTGCACAAGCGTCCATTGAAGGCTTGGCGGAGGCCATGGTGGGGCGCAAAGTCCACATCGGCCGTGTGGATGGAGACGCCAGACCCACAGAAAATGTGTTGCTGCAGGCCAACGGAGTGATTGTCAGAGATGCCATGAACGTGGTGCGACTGGCCGGACTGAATCTAGCGTTGCGCGCAGGGGAAATTGTGGGGGTTGCTGGCGTATCCGGGAATGGGCAAAGTGAGTTGCTGGATGTTCTCTCTGGACTGATCCAGCCCACCGAGGGGCACTTGAGCCTCGGTGGACGGGACTTTGACGCTGCCAGCTGGCTTGACCCACAGACCGCCCGTGAACTGGGCCTTGCACATGTCCCGGAAGACCGGCATGCGCGTGCCCTGGTGATGGAGTTTGCCGCTTGGGAGTCCGCAGCCTTGGGTTATGACGGCCTGCCCGAGTATTCAACCCTGGGCTGGCTGGCCCAAGACCATATGCGCCAGGCTACGGCGGACATGATGGAGCGGTTTGATGTACGCCCTCGCGACGTGGAGTTGGCAAGCAGCAAATTTTCCGGCGGCAATCAACAAAAACTGGTGCTGGCGCGTGAACTGGGGCAAATGCCCAAGGTCCTGCTGGTGGGTCAACCGACCCGAGGGGTTGACATTGGCGCCATCGAATTTATTTATTCACAGCTGCGCGCCATGCGTGATGCGGGCTGTGCTGTACTGGTTGTATCCAGCGAGTTGGATGAAATTTTGGCGCTTTCAGACAGGGTGATTGTGATGAACCAAGGGCGGGTGACTGGTGAGTTAGCGATTGGCGAGTGCACCGAATCGGGTCTGGGCATGTTGATGGTGGGGGAGGGGGAATGAATACCTCTCACGCATTGCCCCGCTGGGCGGACTTGGTTTTGCTCCCCATCGTGTGTCTGGGCGTGGCGCTTTTGGTGGCTGCGGCAGTGGTTGCCATGGTTGGACAAAACCCGGCCGAAGTAATCGCAGTGCTGATCCAGGGCGCATTTGGATCCGCGCGTGGATTGAGCTACACCCTGTACTACACAACCACTTTTATCTTTACCGGACTGGCCGTGGCCGTCGCTTTTCATGGGGGTCTGTTCAATATTGGCGGTGAAGGCCAGGCCATCATGGGTGGCTTGGGTACGGGCTTGGTGGCGCTGTGGTTTTCTGCAACGCTCCCCGCTTGGGTCATGCTGCCGCTCATGCTGCTCGCTGGCGCGTTGTTCGGACTGGTCTGGGCCGCTGTTCCCGCCTATTTGCAGGCCTACCGTGGTAGCCATGTGGTGATTACCACCATCATGTTCAACTTCATCGCAAGCACTTTATTGGTTTATCTGCTTGTCAACCACTTGCGACCGGCGGGGACGATGTCAGTGGAAAGTGTGGCCTTTTCCGAATCGGCAAAATTACCCAATATGCGTACCGCCATGGCCTGGGTAGGCATTGATTGGCCAGCGTCCCCGCTGAATGTCAGTCTGTTCCTAGCTCTGCTGGCAGCATTGGCGGTCTACTTGTACTTGTGGCGTACCCGCGGTGGCTACCATTTGCGGGCTGTTGGCTCCAGCCCTGGCGCTGCGGAGTACGCAGGCATCAACTCACGCCATCAAATCGTGATTGGCATGTCCATTTCAGGCGCATTGGCAGGCATGGTTGGCATGAATGAAATAGCGGGGGTCAATGGACGGCTTTTGCTGGAGTTTGTGAGCGGCGCCGGCTTTACTGGAATCGCAGTGGCCTTGATGGGCAGGAATCACCCGTTTGGAATTATTCTTGCCAGCATTTTGTTCGGTGCCCTCTTTCAGGGAGGGGCCGAGGTAGCTTTTGAGGTGCGCGGATTCAGCCGCGACATGGTCATCATGCTGCAAGGTTTTATCGTGCTGTTCTCGGGTGCGATGGTCTATGTCATTGCGCCCAGGTTGGCTTGGTTGCTCGCATTCTCTAATCGCGTGTTTCACCTACGCACGCAAACACCCAAGTCGGGAGCCGCCCATGGATGAAGCGCTTTGGGGAGCATTGCTGGCATCGACTCTTCGGGTCTCCACTCCTTTGATTTTTTGCGCTCTGGCTGGGCTCATGTCGGAGCGCTCGGGAGTGGTCGATATCGGCCTGGAGGGAAAAATGCTATTTGCGGCTTTTGCTGCTGGTGCAACTGGCGCAGTGTATGGATCAACCACCGCTGCACTGCTGGCGGCCATGGCGGTGGCCGTCGCTTTGTCCTTGATGCATGGGCTGGCCTGTGTCAGCCACCGAGGAGATCAGGTGGTTTCGGGCGTGGCCATCAACATCATTGCGGCCGGTATGACCGTGGTGCTGGGAATCGCCTGGTTTGCACAAGGGGGGCAAACACCGCCGGTGTCTGCGCAGGTACGCATTCAGCCGCTGTTTCCAGAAATCGCGGCGGCGGCTCAAGGCATTCCCATTGTGGGGCGCTTTGTAGGCGACGGTTTGCTCAGCCACAACGCCATGGTTTACCTGGCTTTGATGTTGGTCCCCTCCATTTGGTGGCTTCTTTTTCGAACACGGTTTGGCCTGCGGCTGCGTGCGGTGGGAGAGAACCCCCAGATGGTGGATGCCGCCGGTGTCTCGGTTACCCGACTGCGGTACACCGCACTGGCTCTGAATGGCATGTTGTGCGGTTTGGCGGGCAGCTATTTGGTCTTGGCCCAGAGCGCCAGTTTCTCTGCCAACATGACTGCAGGCAGGGGTTTCATGGCTTTGGCGGCCCTTATTTTTGGCCGTTGGCATCCGGTAAATGCCTTGTGGGCCTGCTTGTTGTTTGGATTTCTGGATGCCATGGCCATACGTTTGCAAGGTGTTCACCTTCCTGGCATCGGCGAAGTTCCGGTGCAAGCGATCCAGGCCTTGCCTTACATTCTGACCGTGGTATTACTTGCAGGTTTCATTGGCAAAGCGGTGGCGCCCCAAGCTTTGGGTAAACCTTATTTGAAAGAGCGCTGACGTGGTATCCAACATTGGCGTCAAGGTGGTTGGATTCAGCGAAGCGGAGCGGCACTCGTTGAACACGCTGTTTCGCCTTTCTGCCCACAACAATACCGCGTATGCACTGTGGGTACCCGAAGGGGCGAGTGCCCCTCATGTGGCACTGATAGACACAGACTGCTATGAGGCAGGGTTGGAAGTGGCGTCTCCCAGCTTCAACGCCAATCTGAAATTGATCTGTGTTGGTGGCCGCACGGTGAAAAATGCATGGCGATCGTTTGCACGCCCGGTCGACTGGCGTGCGTTGCTGCATACACTGGACGAGCTTTTCGCATCACAGGCGGACGTGGACATCGACCTGGGGATGGAGGAGCCTGTTGATAAAACGGCGCCACCTGGCATCAAAGTTTCACTGCTGGTGGGACTATGCCGAGAAGACAGGCTGTACTTGCGTGCCAGATTGGCGCTGGCTGGCTTGACTGATGTAGACGAATCACCAAGCGTTGTGGACGCGGGCAAACAAGTCGCACAGCGCCACTATGACTTGGTCATCCTAGGCATGGGAGTGTCTGACGCGGACCCCTGGGCGCTGGTGCAATCCCTCAAAGAAATGCCTACGCCGATTTGCTCTGTGATAGTGGTGACAGCCGCTCCTTCGTGGCACGCCATGGAGCGTGCAGAAGCGTTGGGCTGCACCGGCCTACTGGAAATACCCTTCAACCCGCGGCAGGTGATAGACCTGCTGCAAAAGGTCTAAACCTCATCAGGCAGTTGGTGGCACGTAGCCTTGGGCGGCGTCTGCACCGTCTCCAAAAAAGTGATTTTCCATTTGCCGAGCCAGATATTGCCGAGCACGGGCATCGGCTAAATTCAGGCGATTTTCATTGACCAGCATGGTTTGGTGCTTGAGCCAGGCAGCCCATGCTTCCTTGCTGACATTTTCCCAAATGCGCTTGCCCAGTTCGCCTGGATAGGGCGGAAAGTCCAGTCCTTCGGCTTCTTTGTCCAGCTTGATACATTTGACGGTGCGTGCCATGAATAACCTTTAGATGAAAAGTGACCTGTTTTTTGAAGGCGAAACCTTCGATCTTATTCATTTTAGAGGCACGAAGCGCTTAACCGTGTGAGTAAGCTTGGCCGCCGGCTACCTTTGTTTGGAACTTAGTCGGCACAATGCACTCCATGTACCGGTGTGGGAATAGGCGCGGTCCGCTTTGGGACCGTGGTTTTTGCACAAAGTATCGCAAAGGAACAAGATTTTGAATTTGGCAATTGATTGGCTGGACCATGCACCCCGGCGTGTACTGGTGTTGATGAGCTTGGCCTGTGTGGCCTTGCTGGTGTTTGGTTTGTATTTGCAACATGTCGTTGGCTTGGAGCCGTGTCCGATGTGCATAGTGCAGCGTTATGCTCTTGTTTTGATAGCTGCTTGCGCAGCATTGACGGGGGCTACAGCCAAAAAAAGCTTACAAATTACCGGAAGTTTCGTATTGCTGCTGTTGGCCGGTACCGGAGCATTTGTAGCTGCACGCCAAAGTTGGCTGCAATGGTACCCACCTGAGGTGGTTTCATGCGGGCGCGATCTGTACGGCATGATTGAAACCTTTCCGATGCAACGACTCGTACCCATGATATTCAGGGGAAGCGGCGATTGCACCAAAGTCGATTGGACCTTTTTAGGCGGCTCCATTGCCAATTGGTCTTTTCTTTGGTTTTGCGCCCTGGGCGGGGTAGCGCTGGCGCTGATCTGGCGACAACTCAAACGCAGCCGCTGAACACCACCGGCATCACGTCGATCTGGCTCACAGTGCGGTCAAGGTAGTGCAAGGGTTATCCCCAGGGGCAGTCTTATGACCGCTTGGTTAGACGCTTTTTTTTGAATTTCAACGAATGGCAACAAACATTTGCTCTGAGTGTTGGTGCACAATGTTTCGATGAATAACGAGAAGGTGTTGGGTATGCCTACTGACTCAGATACGCTTCACTTCCTAGATGACGACAGCGACGGAGGGACGTCCAAAGAGTTGGTTTGGCGCTTGATGGTGATTGACGACGAGCCCGATGTCCATCGGGCGACAACGTTTGCATTGGCCGGTGTCAAAATTCTTGGGCGTTCTCTGCAGTTTTTGCATGCTTACTCTGCGGCAGAGGCAACGCAGATGCTGCGCACAGAAAAAGATGTGGCCGTTGTTCTGCTCGATGTGGTGATGGAGCGAGAGGATGCAGGACTGGCCTTGGTTAAAACCATTCGGCAGGATTTCAAGCTGACCGAATTGCGCATCATTTTGCGCACCGGCCAGCCCGGATATGCCCCAGAAATCGAGACTATTCACGATTTTGATATTAACGATTACAAGACCAAATCGGAACTGACACGCACCAAATTGTATGCAACCGTGACAGCGGCGCTGCGTGCCTACGAGCAAATTCGGGAACTGGACGAACTGGCGTTTTACGACCGGCTTTCACGGTTGCCGAATCGCAACAAGTTCATTGATTTGAGTGACGAACGGTTGGTGTCTGGCAACTTTTTGGATGACGCCATTGCGATCTTGGACATTGACGATTTTTCAGAAATCAACGATGCACTGGGCCACCAACAAGGTGATCGCTTGTTGCAGTCGGTGGCCGAAAGGCTGAAATCCGAGCTAGGCTCCGATGTCATTTTGGCCCGCATTGGCAGTGACACTTTTGGACTAATGGGCTCCATTCAGGTGATGGAGCCGCTGCGGGTACTGTCTCTCTTTCGTGAGCCATTTTGGGTCCATGATGACTCCATGGTCGTCACCGCAACCATGGGGCTGACCAAATCCTTGGGAGCAGGCGTCACGGGACGGGACGCTTTGAAGGATGCCAACATTGCCCTCAAACGCGCCAAAAAAAGTCGGCGCGGCAGCTATGTGATGTATTCCACGGAGATGGGAACCGATATCCGTGAGCGGGTCCGTCTTCTCCAAAACCTTCGCAGTGCAGTCGAAAGTGAACGCTTATTTGTGGTGTATCAGCCTCAGGTGAATTTAAAAACCGGCGCTGTGGTCGGCGTAGAGGCACTGATTCGTTGGAAAAAAGAAGACGGATCCTTCGTTCCCCCTGACCGTTTCATCCCTTTGGCTGAGGCTTCCGGCATGATTGTGGCCATCGGGGACTGGGTGCTGCGCGTGGCGTGTGATGAATTGGTACGCTTTCAAGCCCTTGGTTTACCCAATCTGCGCATGTCCGTCAATGTGTCGCAAATTCAATTTCGCCACCCCGATTTTCTTGAAAAGTTGCGAATCGCCTTGCTTGAAACAGGTACCAACCCCAAGTACCTTGAATTAGAAATCACAGAGTCAGTTGCCATGGAGGACGCTGATTTCATGCTCGAAACGCTACACAAAGTCCGTGAATTGGGCATTTCCATTGCCATTGATGATTTTGGAACAGGTTACTCCTCTCTCAGCCATTTGCGGCAACTCCCCATTGACCGCCTCAAGATTGACCGAGCCTTTGTGACTGAGCTCAATCAACAGGTGTCGGGCGGGCATATTGCAGCAATGGTGATTGAGTTGGGCCGCAATCTCAACCTTACCGTGATTGCCGAAGGCATCGAAGATGAAGGTCAGGCTAAGACATTGCTTGGCCTGGGTTGCCATGAAGGGCAGGGCTATCTGTATGCCACGCCTCTGTTGCCCCAACAGTTTAAGGACTGGTTTCAATCCCGGATTGCATTAGCCCCCTGATGGAGGACATGCGGTTCATGGCCCTTGCACTGGCACAGTGTCGGCCCGCATCATTGGATGGCGAGGTCCCGGTAGGTGCTGTGATTGTTAAGGACGGACAGGTCATTGCGACAGGACGAAATGCGCCGATTGCACAGCACGACCCCACCGCACATGCTGAAATTGTCGCCATACGCGCAGCAGCCAAGGTTTTGGGCAATTATCGGCTTGAGGGTTGTGAACTCTTTGTGACGCTGGAGCCGTGTGCAATGTGTGCGGGTGCCATGGTGCATGCACGACTGCAGCGCGTCATATTCGGAGCCTTCGATCCCAAAACCGGAGCCGCAGGGTCAGTCTTGAATCTGTTTGATAACAAAAAGCTCAATCACCACACCAAAGTTCTGGGCGGCGTCATGGCGGAAGAATGCGCCAAACCGCTTCAAGATTTTTTTCAAAGTAAAAGACAACATACCCTTCGCAGCGCCATCCCCCTGCGAGAGGATGCGGTCCGAACCCATGCCGCTCGCTTTGAGCATATTCCCGATTACCCTTGGGTATCGCATTATGTGAGCGATCTTCCCGCACTGGCCGGACTTCGGATGCACTATCTGGACGAAGGGCCGGTACAGGCGCCCTTGGTATTTTTATGCCTACATGGCTACCCAGGTTGGAGCTACCAATACCGAAAGATGCTGCCCATTTGGAGCGCCGCTGGCCATCGTGTAATAGCCCCTGATTTAATTGGTTTCGGAAAGAGTGACAAACCTAAGCGGGAAGCTGCCCATACGTTTGAATTTCACCGACAGAGCTTGCTGCAACTCATACAAAAATTGGATTTGCGCAACATCGTTCTGGTGGTTCACGATTGGGGTGGATTGTTGGGTCTAACCTTACCAATGCATGACCCAGAACGTTATGTCGGTCTGCTGGCTATGAACACGTCGCTTGCTACCGGTGATGCCCCTCCAGCTTCCTCTTTTCAAAATTGGCAGGAACTTTGCGCGCAAAATCCCAAGCTCAATGCTGGGCGCCTTATGGTACTGGGCGAGCCGCGCCTGAGCCCCCCGGAGTGCGGTGCCTACGACGCACCCTTTACAGACGCGGGCCACTGCGCAGCACTACGGGCTTTTCTGCGCATGGTGCCACAGTCGGAAAGTACTTCCAGTGCGCAGACAGCGCAACAGGCCAGACAGTTTTTACGCCATGAGTGGAAGGGGAAAAGCCTGGTGTTTCTGAGTACTTTGGGCGCGAAAAGCGACCTTCTGCATGAGCAAATTCGCCATTGTCCAAAGCCATTCATGGTCGGTGGTGGGGGCTATTTGCTTCCAGAAATCGGAGAGTTCGCTGCACAAACTGCACTTTCGCATTTCACTGCCGGATAATCGTGCGGTGAAAAAACATATCTATATCTATTCGCCATCCGGTGCTGTACGCGACAAAGCCGCCTTCAAACGTGGCGTACTGAGACTTCGATCTTTAGGGCATGAGGTAGAGGTGGACCCTGACGCCCTTGCCAGTCATATGCGCTTTGCGGGCGACGATGTCACACGCTTGGCATCCATTCACCGAGCAGCCGCTAGTGGCGCCGACGTAGCCCTTATCTCAAGGGGGGGGTACGGCTTGACCCGTATTCTTGGAGAAATTCGCTACAAATCAGTCGCCAAAGCCATCGAACGCGGAACCCAGTTTGTCGGTATCAGCGATTTCACGGCATTTCAATTGGCAGTACTTGCAAAGACAGAGAGTATTACCTGGGCCGGGCCGGCACTGTGTGAGGGATTTGGCGTGGGGGGAAAACCAGACACGCTGGACGACCATGGGCACGCAGAACCGCTCAAACCCGACGAGGTTATGGAAGACTGCTTCAACGACATGTTGACGGGGCAGGGGGAAGGGACGGGGTGGCGCCAGCACCGTGAGCCTGCGACCGCACCGGTGTCCCTGCACCACGAAGCATGGGCAATAGAAAAAGCCACCATTTGGGGCGGAAATCTGAGCATGGTCGCAGCCCTGTTGGGAACCCCCTATTTCCCCAATATCAAGGGCGGTATTCTGTTCTTGGAGGATGTCGCAGAGCACCCGTACCGCATTGAGCGCCTCATGACCCAGCTGCTGCATGCGGGCGTATTGGCGCGTCAAAAGGCGATCATCTTGGGACAGTTTACAAACTACAAACTCACGCCCCATGACAAGGGCTTCAAGTTACAGACGGTAATTGATTGGCTTCGCAGCCAAATCAAAATCCCAATTTTGACAAATCTCCCTTACGGCCATGTCGCGACCAAAGTATTGCTGCCGGTGGGAACAAAATCCAACCTGCTTGTTGAGGGACGAGACGCCTTGATGTTTTGGGGCCACCAATAGGTAGCCGCGAAGCAGCTTGCTGTTTGGTGACTCCCAAACAGCAAGGCTGTAGGAATGCCCTAAACTCACTACTTATATAAGAATCGGAGCTTTCGGGAATGGGTGTCCAAGCGACTGTTGTATTTACAGATCTACATGGTAGTACCTCAGTGTTTGAATCGCTGGGGAACGCCCGTGCAACGGACTTAATCACCCAAATTACGACCTGGATAGCTCAGCAGTGCGCTGTCAACGGAGGCAGGGTCATTAAGACTTTGGGAGATGGCGTGTTGGCCATGTTTTCAGATGAGCAAAGCGCAGTCAATGCTGTCGTAGAACTGCAGCGAGGTCACATCAAACGGTCTATGCGGGCAACGCCAGATTTGCAATTGCCTCTGCGGATTGGCGTGTCCAGCGGCGAGGTAGAAATGGTCGCAGGGGATTGCTATGGGGACGCGGTGAACGTGGCATCGCGCTTGTGTGATCTTTGCGGCCCAAGCCAGATCTGGGCCAGCGCTGCTGCACTGCGCTGCGTCGACGAAGGCACCGGCGTAACGTTTCGCGCTCTGGGTCCCATTGGAATTCGTGGTCGTGCCGAACCTTGCTCTGTATTCCAGATTGAATGGCGCCAAGAAGACGTTACCGATTTCTTGACCATGCAGGGAAGAATGGATGAAGTGTACGCATCCGGGAATGTAGATGTATTGGGACGGGAAATTGAACTGACGTGGATGGATAGCACCAAGCGATTCAAATCATTTGAATTGCCTGTAGATATTGGCCGCGTGCAATCCGTTGCATTCATGGTCAATGATCCACGCGTATCGCGCACCCACGCTCGGCTGGAATGGCGCAATGGCAGCGTTGTCTTCGTCGACTTGAGCAGCTATGGTAGCTGGGTCCGGTTCGCCGGGGCGAAGGGGGCCGACGTTCTATTGCGCCGTGAGGAGTGTGTATTGCATGGAAAAGGTGAACTCGCACTGGGTGGCTCTTTTGCGGACCCCAGTGTTGCGACGGTGCATTTCTCGGTAATGTAGAAACCAAGGCATCTGCCTTTGACACAAAACTTAACAATAAGTATATTTTTGATAAAATTGCATCATCATAAATTCAAAAAAGTACTTTGTATTCAATGACTTACAAAGTTTTTCTTTGAGTTTGTAGATAAGTTAGTTGATAAGAGCTCGGAGTTGTGAGTGGTTATGAGCATTCTTTGCTAGTTCTGACTTCCAATTTTTGTCTTTTGCCAATGTCAGCAAATTGCCTTTGGACTAAACCGCTTACGCGGTAGTCCCCGACCAGGGATGTGTTTTGCACTCGTTGCGTGGCGAGTGCCTATGTTGTGAAGTGAGGCAATTGGCCTCGTTCACACAGGAGCACAGCCATGGAAACATCAACATCAGGGTTCCCCCCTGCGCCAGCGCATGATCGAAGACATGCGCATGCGCAAGCTCGAACCCAAGACACAGACGGCCTGCATCCGGGGGCGCTTCCAACTGCACATGGTGGATGAGGGCACTTCCCCCATCACACTGAAAACCACAATTGTTGGTTTGAACTTTCTCTTCACTGTCACCCTGGGCCGTCCAGAGGTCATGGCCCGAATGCAATCGTTGCGTGTTCCCCTCAAGTTACCCGTGGTGTTGAGCAAGGACGAGGTAGCACGCCTGATCGGCGCCACTCCAAACCTCAAACATTACGGATTTCATGGTTTTTGGCGCCTACGCTTGGGGGCATCTGCACTTACAGACAATCTGTTAACGTACTACATCTAGTTAACATAATATACATCGTATCTATTATGAAGTTTCGAATTCCCGGATGCTTCCGGTGATCTGTAAGCGTCCTTAGAGGATGCGCTTCAGAAAACGCACAATCGCCGCAGCACCTCGTTCCTGGGCTTCTGGTGACCTCAAGCCGTGTCCTTCCCCTGGCAATTCAAGGTACTCTGCGTCGATACCAGATTTCATTAGTGCTGCCGAAAATGCCCGCGATTGAGAAACGGGAACCAGTGCATCTGCATCCCCGTGAAGCAACAGCCAGTGCGGCGCACTTGATGGCGAAATACGCCAGATCGGAGAAGCAAGCCGCGCACGTTCGGAAGAATAGTCAGCGCCCAGCAAGCTGCTGATCATGCCGAACTGATCAGGCAACAATGCGGATCGGGCTAATGTTAAATCGCTTGGCCCCCACAGCATCACAGCCCCTCGCAGCAAGTTGTCCTGATCAGTAGCCACCATGGCCGCCAAGTGCCCGCCTGCTGATCCACCTAAAATCGCAATGCGTTGCGGATCGACGTGTAACGTCGTCGCGTGCTCACGGATAGAACGCACTGCATTGCGAACATCCGATAGAGCTGTATCGCCAAGGATCCTTTTTGAAAGAGATACGAGCCTGTAATCTATCGAGACAGCGACCCAACCTTCTTGCGCCAACCTCCGCCCAAACCAGTCCATCTCAGAACGGTCGCCAGCACCCCAACCACCACCATGCACCAACAAAACAGCGGGGAAATTAGCACCCTCTGCCGGTCTAAAAATATCTGCCTTTAATTGATTGGGGTCATCCCAGATGATGTTTCGTTCAACACTTATGTTTCCCGCATGCGCACCGCACACTAATACACTGAAGAAAATTGCAGCGAATAAGTGCCCTAAAAGCATGCGCTTGAATCCGTTCATCTCTATTTACCAAACACCCTTGGGGTGACGGCTGCGAATGAATGCGGCGATAAGCTCCACAGCATCAGGCCGCTGCGTCTTTCGTGCGAAATCCAAGGCGGTCAAACCCAAATCATTCTTTAAATCAACGTCTGCCCCCGCATCGAGCAAAAGTTTTACAGACGCCGCCGTTCCATACATGGCGGCCATCATCAACGGCGTGCTGCCATTGGGTGACGCAGCGTCAATGTAGGCATGGTTGTCCAGCAACAATTGCACGATGTCTTGGTGTCCACCTGTGGCGGCGTAATGCAAAGGTGTCCAACCTGGTTTGTTGACATCGGCATCCAGCGCGATGAGTTTCCTGCATACATCAGTAAACCCCCGCAGTGCTGCCAGCATCAAAGCATTTTCATCCTGGGCGGTACGCGTGTTGATATCGGTGGAGGGCTGTGCCAGTAAAACATCAACCACCTTCAATGCCGATCCGCGCAAGGCCAATATCAGCCCGCGCTGCCCCTGCGGATTGGCGGTGTTGGGATCAAAGCCCCGCTGCAACAGCATATCTACGGCCACGGCATTGTCACTGCCTATGGCAGCAAAATAGTCATCGTACGATCCTGCACGGGCCCACGAAAAGCATGTCAAAACAAGCAGATAGAAGCCAAATCGAATGCAATTTCTCATGCATTGACTCCACGAAAAAGCTGCTCGAAGTTACGACTTGTCGTGTCCCCAATGCTTTCCACGCTGCAGCCTTTCAACTGCGCCAGTTGCTGCGCCACATAGGGTACATATGATGGGTTATTGGTTTTCCCGCGGAATGGGACTGGCGCCAGGTAGGGGCTGTCCGTTTCAATCAGCAGGCGGTCCATGGGCACCCAGGCCGCCACATCCCGAATATCCTGAGCGGTCTTGAAGGTCAATATTCCAGAAAACGAGATATAAAAACCCATCTCCAGCGCAGCCTTGGCGACTTCACGGCTTTCCGTAAAGCAATGAAACACCCCACCGGCAGAGCCCGCACCGCCATTTTCGCCCTCTTCCCGCAGGATGGCCAAGGTATCGTCAGAGGCACTGCGGGTATGAATCACCAAGGGTTTTCCAAGCTGGCGAGCGGCCCGAATGTGCGTACGGAATCGTTCCCGTTGCCATTCCATGTCGGCATGCGTTCGCGTACCCAGCCGGTAATAGTCCAGGCCCGTTTCGCCTACCGCCACTACCCGGGACAAAGCGCCCCGCTGCAATAGGTCTTCCAGCGTGGGCTCAGCTACATCTTCATTGTCAGGATGTACACCCACGGTGGACCAAAAGTTGTCATACCGCATGGCCAAACCATGCACCTCTGAAAACTCTTCCAGCGTAGTGCAGATACAAAGGGCGCGCTCAACCTGCGCGGCAGCCATGGCAAGCCGAATTTCTTCCAGAGAAGACACCAATTCAGGAAACGTCAAATGGCAATGGGAATCTGTAAACATGGAGATGAGAGTTCAAAAAGGGCTTGCCTTTGCCCGATACGCAAGTTCACCGCGAAAAAGCCGCGGGCCACGACATTCACATCGTCTGGGTGGGACGGTCCGACGCCAAGTGGGCGCCCAAGATTTCTTCAATTTTCAGTTTGAGCGCACGCGATTTTTCGTCTTTGGGAAACAAAATTCCAACGCCCTGTGCCCGACCTCCGGCTGCCTTGCCCGGCGTAACCCAGGCAACTTTTCCTGCCACCGGGTAACGTTGCGTATCCTCCGGAAGCGACAGCAACACGTACACATCGTCACCCAAAGAATACTCCCTTGAGGTTGGAATGAATACGCCGCCTTCGGTAAAAAGCGGAATGTAGGCAGCATACAAAGCCGCCTTTTCTTTGATGGACAGCTGGATGACACTGGGGCGCGGCGTGGATGTGGGAGGTGTACTCATTGGAACTGCTCAATGGTGCGAGTTTAGGGCTGTTTTGGCTTGCCCTACAAGGGCCTCCTGCATCAATCCGTGATTGAACGGGTGATCCATGGTTCGCATGGCATCGGCCAAGGCTTTACTCCACCCGCTTAGGGCGTTAAAAGACACGGGCCCACACAGGTCGGCTGCATTGAAAAACCGTGGCTTGGCCCCTGCTTGGTGGGCCATCAAATCATGGCAAAGTTTGTGCAATGCATCGATGATTTGTGGTGCAGTCCAATCCTTTACAAACGCCACATCTCCCCGTGCCATGGCCTTGGGTAGGGCGGACCAGGCAAGCGGGTCCCGTCCAGAACCCGCATACATGATCGCCTCTTCCGGTCGCCCTCCCGTGGCCTGAAGCAATAGCAACGCCTGTGTGGCAGCAATGCCATGGGACTGCATCCAGGTCTGACTCGTTTGCAGGTCGGGCCAGTGCATGCTATGGCCCAGGCAACGGCTGCGAATGGTGGGCAGCAGTTGGTGGGCAGACTCACTGGCAAGCACAAACTTCACATCTCCCGCAGGCTCTTCCAGCGTTTTGAGCAGGGCATTGGCGGAAATAGCGTTCATCTGTTCGGCCGGAAACACCAAAACCACCTTGCCCCGTCCACGGGCACTGGTTCGTTGCGAAAATTCGACGGCGTCACGCATGGCCTCGACCCGAATCTCCTTGCTGGCCTTGCGCTTTTTGTCATCAATGTCGGACTGCGCCTTTTCGCTCAAGGGCCAAGCCAGTTCAAGCATCTGGATTTCCGGCATCAGTACACACAAGTCGGCATGGGTACGTACCTCTATGGCATGGCAACTTCCACACACTCCGCAGGCACCATCCGGGCCCGCCTGTTCGCAAAGCCATGCGCGCGCCAGCGCCAGCGCCAAGGCGTACTGCCCTAACCCCGATGGCCCGTGCAACAGCCAGGCATGCCCCCGTTGCGCCAGCAATTGACCCGTCTGTGCCACGATCCAGGGCGGAGGCGCTGGACTTAGGGAATCCGTCACCATGGCAAAAGGCCCTTGTTTTGCATCGCATGCACCACATCCCGCCAAACGACTTCGGGGGCTTGGTCCGAATCGATTCTCACGAAGCGCGAAGGATCGGCCTCCAGACGTTTGGCGTAGCCAGCGGCCACCTGTTCGAAAAAGGCAACGGGCTGTGACTCAAACTTGTCAGGAATACGCGCCCCGACGAGCCTGCCAGCTGCCACCGGTGCGGGCAGATCAAACCAGATCGTAAGTTCAGGTTGCAACACCTGGATGGCTTCGGACCCTTGTCTAACCACCGAAGTGCCCTGAACCCATTGCTCCAGCACCGACAGCACCTGCCAGTCAAAACCCCGCCCGCCCCCTTGGTACGCAAAGGTGGAGTCCGTAAAACGATCACACAAAATCACCTCACCACGCCCGAGCGCAGGCCATATGACGTTTTGCACGTGGTCCCGCCGGGCTGCAAACACCAATAAGGCTTCGGTCATGGCGTCCATGGGCTCATTCAAAACCAGGGTTCGCAGCCGCTCTGCCAATGGAGTGCCACCGGGCTCCCGCGTGATCGAGACTACGCGTCCTTGCGCCCTGAATGCATGCGCCAAGCCTTCGATGTGTGTGGACTTCCCCGCGCCATCGATGCCTTCAAAACTGATAAAAAGTCCGCTTGTCGTCATTCTGGTTGGCTCATTGTCCGCGTTGGTATTTGTTAACCGCCCGATTGTGCTCGTCCAAGGTGGCGCTGAATTGGCTGCTGCCATCGCCCTTGGCCACAAAATACAAGGCATTGGAGTTTGCCGGTTGCACTGCGGCCAGCAACGAGGCTTTTCCCGGCATGGCAATGGGTGTGGGCGGCAACCCCACCCGCGTATAGGTGTTCCAAGGGGTGTCCGTTTGCAGATCTATTTTGCGCAGATTGCCGTCAAAAGATGGGCCCAGACCATAAATCACCGAGGGGTCCGTCTGCAAACGCATACCGATACGCAACCGATTGGAAAATACGGCGGCAATCAGCGCCCTGTCATTCGTCCGCCCGGTTTCTTTTTCGACAATACTCGCCAACGCCAATGCCTGCTCAGGGGACTTCAGGGGTGACTGTGGCGCACGTTGCGCCCACGCCGCAGCCAGCCTTTTGTCCATGGCCCGCATGGCGCGTCGCAGCACCGCCAAATCACTGGAGCCTTTGGAATAGGTGTAGGTATCCGGGAAAAACCGCCCTTCTGGATGCACACCAGTTTTGCCCAATTGCGCCATGATGGCCTCGGGCAATAGGTCTTGGGTTTGGGGCTTGAGTTGCTCTGCATTCTTCAGGGCCATGCGCACTTGTTGAAAGGTCCACCCCTCAACCAGTGTCACACTGCGCAATGCCTCCTCCCCTTGCACTAGTTTTCTGAGAAGACTGCGTGGTGTGGTGTCCCGGTCCAACTCATAACTTCCGGCTCTGATTTGCCGGGACTGACCGGACAGCCTGAACCACCAGTACAACAGCGCCGGGCTGATGGACACCCCCGCATCGGCCACGCCAATGGCCACTTCACGGGCACTGGCACCAGGCTCAATCGACAGGTCCACCGTGGGGGTGGGCAAGTCAAGGCGATGGTTCAGCCACCCCACCCCGAGGCCGATACCTCCCAAGAAACTGGCCAGCACGGCAACTAAAAATAAACGCACAACCCTACTTCCCTTGAGAAACGACAGAAGGAATCATAATTCAGGCCATGAACACAGTGATTAGCAATACAGTGGCAGGCGATGGGGCCGTGTCACCTTTGAATGGCGTAGCCGCCCTCACCCACCTGGGCGTCATCCGGATTGTTGGAGAAGATGCGGCCAAGTTCATCCACGGGCAACTGACGCAAGATTTCTCTCTGCTTGGGCTGAATGAAGCACGTTTGGCGGCCTTTTGTTCGGCGAAAGGCCGCATGCAGGCGAGTTTTATCGGATTCAAGCGCAGCGCCGATGAAATTTTGTTGGTGTGCAGCCGCGATATTCTTGCCCCCACCCTTAAACGCCTGTCCATGTTTGTGATGCGCGCAAAGGCCAAACTGAGCGATGCATCTAACGAGTACCTGGTGTACGGTTTGGCTGGAAATGCTATACAAACCATAGCTACTCACGCACGATCTACATGGGCTAAAGCCGATTTAGACACTATAAGCGTGGTCAATCTCTACCCTGCCGATGGCACTCCACGTCAACTCTGGGTCGCCCCCAAAGAGTCAGCACCTCCTGCAGGACCATCCCTTGCGCTGGATACCTGGCTTTGGGGCGAGGTGCGCAGTGCGGTGGCAACCATTACGGCACCGGTGGTCGAAGCCTTTGTGCCGCAGATGGTCAACTATGAATCCGTTGGTGGCGTCAACTTCAAAAAAGGGTGTTATCCCGGCCAGGAAGTGGTAGCGCGCAGCCAGTTTCGTGGAACGCTCAAACGCCGGGCATTTGTTGTGCACGCGGACGCCCCCATGGCGGCGGGTGACGAAGTATTTGCAAGCGGTGAGCAACCAGTTGCCACGGTGGTACAGGCCGCAGCGGCGCCCTGGGGTGGGTTTGACGCGATTGTTAGCGTACAGCTCTCTGCCATAAGTGCAGAGCCCATGCACCTTTTACACACCGCTGGCCCTGCACTCACCCTGCTCCCCCTACCCTATGCCTTGCTTGAGGATGTTTGAAGATGGATCGTGTTGAAATGGGCCAACAGCCTGTAAACTAATCCCTAATACAGTGAAACGATGGGCTAGGATGCTCTGCGTTGCCCACAGAAAATCGCGTAAAAGGTTATTAGATGTCTACACCCCTATCCAAAGAAGAAGCATTTGCCCGTCTGGGTGCGATCACCCGCGAGATGCATGAGGCTTTAACGGTATTGGGTGGCAATCAGTTACAGACCATCATGGGTGAAATTCCCGATGCGCGGGACCGTTTGGCCTATGTCGGGAAGATGACTGAAGATGCCGCCAACAAGGTGCTCACCTTGGTGGAAACAGCAAAACCCGACTGCGATGACCTTGCCACCCGCGGTGTGGAGTTGGGACAATCATTGACACGCATGGCATCCGCCAATGATTTAAGTGTGGAGCGGGCCAAAGGACTGTTGGTGGTATGCGGAAAATTTGCCGAACGCTCTGCGAAATTTGCGGAAACCCAGGCATCTGTCCTGAGCGACATCATGATGGCGCAGGATTTTCAGGACTTGTCTGGCCAAGTGATCAAAAAAGTCATCGACATCATCACCCGCACCGAAATGCAGTTGGTGCATCTTTTGATGGAAAGCGCGCCCGAGACGGTAGCTGCGGCCGCCGCTGCGAGCCAGCCGGCAACGGTGGATACACACAAGTTGGAAGGCCCCCAAACGGCCGACAATGCACTCCAGCAAGACGACGTGGACGACTTGCTGGCTTCTCTGGGTTTCTAACGCGACGCCCCCACCTTGGGGCCAACGCGCAAGGGCAGCGCCATCTCAATGTGCTTTGTGCCGGCCTCTTCAAACGCCACACCGCGGGCCGCAAAACCCATACGGGTATAAAAACCCTCGGCACTGCACTGGGCGTGCACCAGCACCTCCCGGTCTCCACGCTCTTGGGCTGCCCGAACCAGGGTGGTTAAAATCTCCCGCCCCAGTCGGGAGCCACGCAGCACCCGGTTAACGGCCATCCGGCCAATGCGCCCGACTGCAGTGGAATGCTGCACCAAACGACCGCTGGCAACGGTCTGGCCCAAGCGGTTCAGCGCCACGGCATGCAAGGCCACAGCGTCGGATTCATCCCATACCCCATCTGGGGCAATGCCCTGCTCGTCCACAAAAACCTCGGAACGCAGAGCAGACACCTTGGCGCCTAACTCCGCCCAAGACCCCAAATCCATGCCAACCATCGGTTTCGCCGCTTCATAGCTTTCAAACACCTCTCGCAATGCTGCGGGTACAGGCCGTGAAGACTGGCTGGCGGGGTCGGCAAACACGTAAACGAGTTCCCCGCTGACCAGCAGCGTATCGCCCCGGTAGATGGACCCTTGAAACACAATGGATGAGGTGCCTATGCGCACACACTTGAGCCCTATGTCCATCATGTCGTCGAACTGGGCAGACGCGTGGTATTCCAAGGTGGATTTCTTGACATACAAATCACCGCCCAATTGCCGCAAAGCCGCTTCGTAAGGGAGCACCAAAGCCCGCCAGTACTCCCCCATGGCAGTGTCGAAAAATGTCAGGTAGTGGGCGTTGAAGACGATTTTTTGCATGTCCACTTCCGACCAACGCACCCGCATGCGGTGAATGAAACGGAAGTCCGATCGCTGAATACTCATGCTGAAAATGCCTCTCGCAATGCCCGGGCGGCGTCCGCATGGGCCTTGGCGGCCTCAGGGATGGCGCGCCCCATTTTGATGAATTCGTGCACCACACCCCGGTAAATTTCCAGATCCACGGCGCACCCCGCCATGCGCAGCCGGTCGGCATACTGCACACCCTCGTCCACCAACGGGTCGCATTCCGCCAGACCCAACCAGGCTGCAGCGACACCGGTCAAATCCACCTCCGCCCCGTCTGCCGTCTTGCCATCCAGCGGTGCAAACCGCCAGTCGTCGCGGTCCTGCACCGTGCGGATGTAATGGTTGAAAAAATAGGTGATGTGCGGTTCCTCCAGCACAAAACCTTGGGCGAATTTTCGGTGCGATTCTGTATTTTGGTGCCCGGCACAGCCGGGATAAAACAGCAGTTGCAATGCCAACGCTATACCAGCGTCGCGTGCCTCAATGGCACACGCCGCAGCCAGAGTGCCGCCCGCGCTGTCGCCGCCCACCGCGATACGCCCGATGTCCAGGCCCCGTGTGCCGCCCTGGCGCGCCACCCATTGCACGGCATCCCAGGCGTCGTTGTGTGCCGTGGGGAACTTATGCGTAGGCGCCAACCTGTAGTCCACCGACAAAACGGCACATTGGGCCAGATGGCTCAAACGGCGGCACAGTCCGTCGTGCGTCGCCACGCTGCCAATCGTGAAGCCACCCCCATGAAAATAGACCAGCACCGGCAGCACCGCCATGGACGGTGCATACAGGCGCACGGGTACGGCGAACTGGTCTCTGGCGAGAATACTGAAATCCTCTACCCGTGCCAGGGCCTGTACCGGCAACTCCAACACCCCCGCCCCCGCCGTGTAAGCGGCCCGCGCCTGCTCCGGTTGCAATGCGTGCATGGGAAGATGCCCCAGACGAGCCATGCGGTCCAACACGCCGTGCATTGCCGGGGTTAACAGCGCGCGTGGATTGCGGTGATGGTAATGGTGGGGACTCATGGAACAGGAACTTCTTGGTACAGTGCAATTTTCCAATCCTACACGGCATTCACCATGGCTCTCATCTACTACGTGACGCAGGTACAGTTCGAATTTGGCGCCATCAAGCTCCTGAAACAAGAGTGTGAGCGCGTGGGCATTACCCGGCCTTTGATCGTGACGGACCAAGGTGTGAAGGCCGCTGGCATATTGCAAAAGGCGCTGGATGCCTTGCCCGGCCTGCCGGTAGCGGTGTTTGACCAGACGCCGTCCAACCCCACCGAAGCCGCCGTGCGCGGCGCAGTGGAGGTGTTCAAGGCGAATCGGTGCGACGGCCTGATTGCCGTGGGCGGTGGATCGGCGATCGACTGCGCCAAGGGGGTGGCGATCGCCGCCACGCACGAAGGGCCGCTGACGCACTACGCCACCATCGAAGGCGGCTCCCCCAGAATCACCGACAAGACAGCGCCCTTGATTGCCGTCCCCACCACCAGCGGCACCGGCAGCGAGGTGGCGCGCGGTGCTATTTTGATCGTGGATGACCATCGGAAACTGGGTTTTCACTCCTGGAATTTGGTGCCAAAAACCGCCATTTGCGACCCCGAACTCACCTTGGGGCTGCCTCCCAAACTCACTGCGGCCACCGGCATGGACGCCATCGCCCACTGCATGGAAACCTTCATGGCACCGGCCTTTAACCCACCGGCCGATGGCATTGCGTTGGATGGTTTAGCGCGCGCCTGGGCGCATATTGCCCGTGCCACCCAAGACGGGAATGACCGAGAGGCCCGTATGAACCTGATGAGTGCATCCATGCAAGGCGCCATGGCATTTCAAAAGGGATTGGGTTGTGTGCACTCACTGAGCCACAGCCTGGGTGGTGTGGACCCCAGGCTGCACCACGGCACCCTCAACGCCATGTTTTTACCAGCGGTGATCCAGTTCAATGCCCAAGCCGACTCCATTCAAAAGGAACGCCGCTTGCAACGTATGGCGCACGCCATGGGCCTGGGCTCGGCCAGTGACATCGGTGAAGCCATCCAGGACATGAACGCCCGGCTGGACTTGCCCACCGGCCTCGGGGCCATGGGGGTTACAGCATCGCAGTTTGACCAGATCATCGCGGGCGCCATGGTCGATCACTGCCACAAAACGAACCCTCGTATTGCTACAGCAGAAGACTACCGCAGCATGCTGATGCAAGCCCTGTAGCCGAGGGCGCCCAAGGCCTAATCCACCTTAAAAACGCTGACCACATGGGCGAGGTTGGCAGACTGCTCTTGCATGGAACCTGCGGCGGCGGCGGCCTGCTCAACCAAGGCGGCATTTTGCTGGGTCACCGTATCCATTTCCCGGACCGCGTCGTTGATTTGTTCAATGCCGGCCATCTGCTCCTGGCTGGCGGCCATGATCTCACCCATGATGTCCGTCACACGTTTGACGCTGCTCACGATGTCCGTCATGGTCGATCCGGCTTGGTTGACCAGTGAACTACCGGTTTCAATCTTTTCGACGGAGTCGCCAATCAGTGTCTTGATTTCTTTCGCGGCAGCGGCCGAGCGGCCCGCCAAGGCCCGCACCTCGGACGCCACCACGGCAAAGCCACGGCCCTGCTCGCCCGCGCGTGCCGCTTCCACGGCCGCATTGAGCGCCAGAATATTGGTTTGAAACGCAATGCCATCAATCACCGCGATGATGTCGACGATCTTTTTGGATGACTCATTGATGGAACCCATGGTGCTAATCACCTGGGATACCACCGCACCACCTTTGGCCGCCACATCGGACGCAGCCACGGCCATCTGGTTGGCCTGGCGGGCGTTGTCGGTATTTCTTTTGACGGTGCTGGTCAACTCCTCCATGGAAGCCGCCGTTTCTTCCAGCGAGCTGGCTTGGCGCTCGGTGCGAGAAGACAAGTCCATATTGCCACTGGCGATCTCGCTGGTCGCATGGCCCAGAGACTCGGTACTTTGGCCCACTTGCCGAATGATTTTCTGCAAGCGCTCGACGAACACATTGAACAGCCGCGCCACCTCGCCGATTTCATCTTCCCGATGCACCGTGAGGCGACGGGTAAGGTCTGCATCCCCACTCGAAATGGTTTCCAAGGCTGAGCGGATACGGTTCAAGGAACGCATCAGCACCGTGTTCAGGCCAATTACCAAGGCGGCCACCAGCGCAACGTTGAGCACCAGCACCTGGGCAATAACCTGGACAACTTCAGCCCGCAACGCGCGCTCGATTTGATCGCGCGACATATAGACTTCCACGGTGCCCACCGTCTTCAACTGGCCGGAATCGTCAAACTTAAACTCTTCGGCAACTTTGTCGCCTTTCAGTACGCTGTCTGCCTTGGCAGTCACCATTTTTCCGTTTTCATCACGGACACGGCCAGCAGCAAAAGCCTTCTTGGCATTTTGAACAATGATGGCGGCAATGGAAGGATCCCCCATTTCCGCCTCCAACAGGGTGTCCAGTTGCTTGGCATCGAAATTCCAGATGGGTGCCGGCAGACCAATTTGCAAGCGGCTGACCGCCCGTCGGACCTGATCATCCAGCTGCTGCTCCATGGCGCGCTTGCTGCTCACATAACTGAAAACTCCGAACAGGGAAACCAGCAGTGTGGTGATGGAGACAAAAATGACGATCAACCTGACACTGATTCGATCAGAGACTTTCATTTTGAACTCCTTATTCGCATTGATATTAAGTTGAAATCAACGACAGGGATGCGATATCTCATGTTCTATAGCCTTGATAGAGCGTTAACACCAACGAATACCCACGACGTCAATGTACAGCAATCCAATGCAAAAAAGTGAGCAAATCGTTGCGGGTATTTACCAATTTGAAGCCCTGGTGTTCATGGCAAATTGAGCCGCTCCAGGTTGTAATGCGCCTTGATGTGATGTGGGTCAATGCGCAGTGCAATCATGAACTCTCGCCGCGCATCGTCGCTGCGATGGGCCAGCTTGTAGGCGTAACCCAAGTTGTTGTGCACGCGAGCCCACACCAAGGCGGAATATGTGTTCACGTCACGTGGCGCTTATCGGTAAAGGTTGACAAAGCCAACGTCAAAGTGGCAGCACCTGACCCGGGTCCGGGCGCTCCAACCAAGCGGCAAATTCGTCCGCCAATTGCACACTGGCACGGGTGGCAGTGTTCCAGGCCTTGACGCGTCCGGCCAGGTCATTGCCGTAGCGGGTGAAATCGGTGCGGTCCGGCAACTTACCATGGGGCAGAGTTTTCACCCACTGTGGATTCGGCGCCAAGAGCAGCATAGAGTCCAGATGGTGGGTCGCATGGTGGCGCCATTTCAAACTTTTGTCCAGCCACCCCGGGACCACGCTTTTTTGGAAATGCGGGTACAAAACAATGCCTTTTATGCCTCCAGCCCCCGTACTACCTGCGTGGGCAGCTCCTGATTCCATAGCAATAGCAGATGCAGCGGACCCCGGATAGTCCAGGTGCAGGTGGTAGTCGGTGATGCCACCATCCCAATAGGCGCCCGGCGGCGCACCGGGAATATGCTGCACCGCGCTCAGCACAAAGGGAATCGAACAACTGGCCTGCAATGCTGGGCTGAAGTTGGATGCACTCAAGGGCACTTGCCGTGTGCGGTAGTCAGCTGTGCCAAAAGGCAGCGGTGCACACAAGGCATCCGTGCCGCCGGCCAGCGGGCTGGAGAACACCACCCGCTCCAGCCAGGCGCCCATGGCCCTGCGGTGCACGGTGTTGGTCAAAAACGCGCCCAAATACCCCAGTGGTGTCCCCCATCGGTGCTCTGCACGCAGCAGGTGCCGCCCGCGCGAGGTGATGAGGTGCAGCCGGTACCGGGGGTGGTTCAACACCTCGGGCACCCGCGCCCCGTAAAAAGCCCGCAGATTCTGGCCAAACAATTCGCTGACAAAGGCGGCCGTAGGTCGCTTCTGGCCCGGTGCCAGTTCGTAGTGTTGGTGGATGTAGTCGTGTTCCAGCCGTTCCAAGGCCTGGTCCGGTCGCTCCAGGCAGGCGGTTGCCATGCGCCAAGCCCCAATGGAGGCACCCACCAGATCGACCGGCTGGGTGGAGCGCGCCAGCCAGTCGCCAAAAATGAAACGGTCCAAGGCCCCCAGAATCAGCCCTTTGGGGCCACCCGCGGCTGCGGGAATGGTGCACACATCGCTGGGCTGCAGGCCATTTTTGGCAATGGCCGCAAGGGCCTTGGGGCCTGCGTAAAGTTGGAGTGCCTGCATCACGGCGATGCCTTACCAGTTCGTAGACCAGTCAAAGGGGTCTTGCTGCAGCACCATGTCAATGTCCAGCCCCAGCGTTTCGCCGACCGGTCCCGGAAACGTGACCGCCAGCTCGCGTTCGCTCATTTTGGCCTCATTGCCCCGGGCGCGCCAGGCCGCCAGATGGATCACCCCCGCCAAAGGTTCGTAGACGTTGTTTTCAAAGGGGGCGTACTGGTGCTCCAGGGCATCCACCATGGGTTGTGGAAATTGCCACATGCGGGCAAACCCAGCCCCCACGCTGGCAAAACAAAAGCCAAATTCCTGGCGTTCGGTCTTGGCTCGGCGCATGTCCAGCGGCGCCACGGCCTGGTCCAGCAGGGCAATCTCCTCGGGCATGCCCAGGTGCATGGCCAGTTCCCCCACCGCATGGATCAAGCCGCAGGTAAATGCCGCTTGCTGGTTTTGCCGCACCAAGCCAGCCAGGGAACGCGATACCTTGGCCACGTCCAGGCTGTAGTCCCAAAACCGCTGCAGGTTGATGCCTGGCACGGCCTTGAGTGATGCACCGGTGGCCGCCGCCTGTGCCATGGTGCGCACATGGGCCAAGTTCAGCAAAGCCAAGGCCTCCGATACGCTGTTGATTTTGCCGTTCAACTGAAAAGCAGGGGAGTTGGCCAACTGCAGCAGCCGCGTGGTCAACGCGGGGTCGGTGCTGATGAGCTGCGTGATCTTGCGCAAATCGACATCTTTGCGGTCCAGCTCGTTCAACAGCAGCGCCACCACTTTAGGAATGCTGGGCAAGTTGAACTGCAGTTCCAACAACTCGCTGAGTTTCATAAAAATCCGCCTCTAGATCCGTTGTGTACGACCTTGCGGGACAGCGCCTCGCCTGGCGAAGCCCCGTCCTCAACCGATCAGGAATGGGCGATTATGGTACGGTTGTCAGCGTTTGAGCTTGGCAAAAGCCGAGGCCATGGCGGAGTTACCCGAGAAGCCCGTATCCTGGCGCCCCTGCGGCCGCTCGCCCCGCGCCGGGCCCTGGTAGCGGTTGTCCCCTGCCCTGTCGCCGCTCTGGCGCGCCGGTGCGGCACCCAGTTTCATGGTCAGGGCGATGCGTTTGCGCGCCACATCCACCTCCACCACCTGCACTTTGACGATGTCGCCGGTCTTGACCACCTCACGGGCGTCGGTCACGAACTTGTGGGCCAGTTGGCTCACATGCACCAAGCCGTCCTGGTGCACACCCAGGTCGATAAAAGCGCCAAAGGCCGCCACGTTGCTGACGGTGCCCTCCAGAATCATGCCCTCTTTGAGGTCCTTGATGTCGTCCACACCGTCGTTGAAACGCGCCACTTTGAAGTCGGGGCGCGGATCGCGGCCCGGCTTTTCCAGCTCGCCCAGGATGTCCTTGACGGTGATCACCCCAAACTGTTCGTTGGCCAAGAGCTCGGGCCGCAGGGTTTTGAGCATGTCGGCGCGGCCCATGAGCTCGGCCACCGGTTTGCCGGTTTTCTCAATGATCTTTTCGATGACGGGATAGGTTTCGGGGTGCACCCCGGTCATGTCCAGGGGGTTGTCACCGCCCCGGATGCGCAAAAATCCGGCGCTTTGCTCAAAGGTCTTGGCACCCAGACCGGTCACCTTCAGGAGCTGCGCCCGGTTGGCAAAGGCGCCGTTGGCCTCGCGCCAGCGCACCACGGCCTTGGCCACGGTACCGGACAGGCCCGACACCCGGGACAGCAGCGGCACACTGGCCGTGTTCAGGTCTACACCCACCGAGTTCACGCAGTCTTCCACCACGGCGTCCAGCATCTTGGCCAAGTCGCTCTGGTTCACATCGTGCTGGTACTGGCCGACACCAATGGATTTGGGGTCGATCTTGACCAATTCCGCCAGTGGGTCTTGCAGGCGGCGGGCAATGCTGGCGGCGCCGCGCAGGCTCACGTCCACATCGGGCATCTCTTGGGAGGCGTATTCACTGGCGGAGTAGACCGACGCGCCCGCCTCGCTTACTACCACCTTGTCGATGGGTTTGCCGTTGCCCTTGGCCATGAGTTTGATCAGGTCCGCCGCCAACTTGTCGGTCTCGCGGCTGGCGGTGCCGTTGCCAATGGCAATCAGGTTCACGCCGTGGCGCATGCACAGCGCACCCAGGGTGTGCAAGGAGCCGTCCCAGTCCTTGCGCGGCTCGTGCGGGAACACGGTGGCGGTTTCCACCAGTTTGCCGGTGGCATCGACCACCGCCACCTTGACGCCGGTGCGGATGCCGGGGTCCAGCCCCATCACCACGCGCGGGCCGGCCGGTGCGGCCAGCAGCAGGTCGCGCAGGTTGTCGGCAAACACCTTGATGGCGACCTTTTCAGCCTCCTCGCGCAGCTTGGAAAACAGGTCGCGCTCGGTGGAAAGGCTTAGCTTCACGCGCCAGGTCCAAGCCACACATTTGCGGATCAAATCGTCACTGGCGCGCCCCATATGGCTCCAGCCCAGGCGCAGGGCGATACGGGCCTCGGCCAGGGACACCACCGGAGTTGCTCTTGTTTTGATAGCTGCTTGCGCACTAGCTACGGGGGCCAGAGGCATATTTGGTTCTGGAAGTACGAGCTTGGCGTCCAATATATCCAAGGCCCGGCCCCGGAACACGGCCAGCGCCCGGTGCGAGGGCACGCGGCCAATCGGCTCGTCGTATTCAAAATAGTCGCGAAACTTGGCCACATCGGCGTTGGCCTCGTCCTTGCCTTCCATGCGTTTGGCCTGGAACAGGCCCTCTTGCCAGAGCCACCCGCGCAGGTCCTGCACCAGGGCCGGGTCTTCGGCCCAGCGTTCGCTCAAAAGGTCGCGCACACCGTCCAGCACGGCTTGCACAGTAGAAAAATCGGGCTGCTTGTCTTCGCCCTCCACCACCGGCCGCATGGGAATCACATAGGCCAGCGCCTCGTCCGCCGGGTTCAAGGCGGGGTTGGCAAACAAGGCGTCGGCCAGGGGCTCCAGCCCGGCTTCGCGGGCCAACTGGCCTTTGGTGCGGCGCTTGAGCTTGAACGGCAGGTAGATATCTTCCACTTCCTGCTTGGTGGCGGCGTTGGCAATGGCGGCCATCAGCGCAGGGGTCAGCTTGCCCTGCTCGTCAATGGCCTTCATGACCACTTCCCGGCGGTCGCGCAACTCACGCAGGTAGGACAGGCGCGCTTCCAGCTCGCGCAACTGGATGTCGTCCAGCCCATCGGTCACTTCCTTGCGGTAGCGGGCGATAAAGGGCACGGTGGCACCGCCGTCCAGCAAGGCCACGGCGGCCTCGACCTGGTTGGGGCGAATACGGATTTCTTGCGCGATTTGCGCGATGATTTTTTGCATGTGGGGAATCACGGACGGTAACGGGAAAGCACAGGCACCCCAGGAGAGCACCTTCCATCAAAAACAGGGCGGAAGTGTGCCACAGCCCGGGCTAGACCTTGTGGGTGGACAGGAGAATGCTGGTCTCGGTGTTGGCAATACCCTGGATGCGCCGAATGGCATTGAGCACGAGGTCAAAGGCTTCCAGCGTGTCGGCCCGGATCTCGGCCACGATGTCCCAGCGGCCGTTGGTGGTGTGCAGGGCGCACACATTGGGATGGCCCCGGAGCTGGGCCAGCACCTCGGTGGCCCGGTTGCCCTCCACCGCCACGGTCATGATGGCCCGCACACGGGGGCCCTCGGCGGCAGGCTTGAGCCGCAGGGTGTAGCCCAAAATAGTCCCCTCCTTCTCCAGGCGCGCCAGGCGGTTTTGCACCGTGGCGCGGGCCACCCGCAGTTTTTTGGCCAAAGCCACCATGGGCTCGCGGGCGTTGTCCCGCAAGAGGCTGATGAGTTCCCGGTCTGTGTCGTCCATATGCCGCCCATTACAAGTTGTTCATTCAATGTGAACATATTGTGCATTGGCATAACAATTTGTGCCACTTTGTGTGCTTTCGCCTAGCGCAAGTCTGTAGAAAAATGGGCACATCGACGTTCCACCACAAACCCATCACCCCAGAAAGCACACCCCATGTCATTCATTCGGTCCATCCAAGCCCCGGCCGCCGTCGTCATGGTCCGGCCCCACACCTTCTGCCCCAACCCCGAGACGGCGGCTGACAATGCCTTCCAGCGTTGCGCCCCCTCCGATGCCGCAGCAAGCATGGCCGCGCTGGCCTACCAGGAAGTCACCCAGGCCGCACACAGCCTGGAACACCATGGCGTGCGGGTCCATTTGTTTGAAGACCTGGGCGCGCACGACACGCCGGACTCGGTGTTTCCCAACAACTGGTTCTCCACCCACGCCGGTGGTCACATTGCGCTGTACCCCATGTATTCCCCCAACCGCCGGCGCGAACGGCGGCACGACGTCATTGAAATGCTCAAAGCCGACTACCGGGTGCAAGACATCATTGATTACTCGGGACTGGAAGCCGATGGTTTGTTTCTGGAAGGCACCGGCGCCATGGTGCTGGACCATGTGGCCCGGGTGGCCTATGCCTGCCGCTCCAACCGCGCCCATGCAGTCGCCTTGGAGCGTTTTGCCACCCATTTCAATTTTGAACCCATGGTGTTTGATGCGCAGGATGCGTCGGGCACGGCGGTTTACCACACCAATGTGCTGATGTGTGTGGCCACCGCGTTCGCCCTGGTGGGACTCGATTTGATCCCCAACGCACAGCGGCGGGCGGAAATCCAGACCCGGCTCGCGGAGTCGGGCCGCGAGGTGGTAGCTCTGTCCCATGCCCAAATTGCCGAATTCGCCGGCAATGCCATCGAACTGACCGGCAGTGATGGCCGGGTGCTGGCCATGTCCTCGCGTGCGCTGAACAGCCTGACCCCGGAGCAGGTGGAAATCATTGAGCGCTCTGCCCGTATCGTGCCACTGTCGGTTCCCACCATTGAAATGGCGGGCGGGTCGGTTCGGTGCATGCTGGCGGGCATCCATTTGTCCAGACGCTGACCAATCTGTTAAAACGCTCTCCTCCCTTCAGCGTTGAACCCAGCCGATGCCCACTATCCCCACAAGCGTCGGCCCCCTCGGCACGACGCCTTCTTTGCCCACCCTCCACTGGACCGAGTCCGGCCAACCCTGCAGTGCACTTTGGCGTTCCGAGCGGGGAGCGGTTCCGCCCAAGCGGGTGGTGCTGGCCGACGACAGCACCACGGCCGATGCGGCCTACCGCCTAGCCTGCGAAGGCACGGCCTTGTTGTGGCGTGGGGACTACCACAACGCCCGCCAATTGCTCCAAGCGCTGGCACGGCGGGTGGACAAAACCCCGGAGCGCAAACAGCGCAAAGTCGCCAAAGCACCTGAACAAACCACACCGGCGGCCCATGCCTTCAACCTGCACCGCCAGGCCCAGGCCCAACGGGCCCGGGTGCTGGGCATGGTGCTGATTCCGTTCCATGCGGACTACAGCATCCCCCTGCGCCGCGCCCCTGACGCGCGGCTCGCCTGCACCGAGGCCTGGGGCCCGGCTCCAACCTCCAGCGAGGGCGGCGGACCAGGTACGGTGATTGCGTCCCTGCGCGACCTGCTGGGCATGGTCAGCGCCCACGAGTGGCGCAAAAAAGGCGTAGAGATTCCCGCGCTGGGGGCGGCGCCCCACAACCGGATTTACCCGCACTACGGGGTGTTTTCCCCGGTGCGGGGTGAATATGTGACGCTGGTCGCCACAGCGCCCCTGCCTGCGGTTGCACCAGGGCAAACATCGCTGGTGGCGTTTGACATTGGCACCGGCACCGGTGTGTTGTCGGCGGTGCTGGCGCGGCGCGGCATTGCGCAGATCGTGGCCACCGACCAAGACCCACGGGCACTTGCCTGTGCGCACGCCAATCTGGCCCAACTGGGGGTGGCAGGCCAGGTGCAGGTGCTGCAGGCCGACCTGTTCCCACCCGGGCGTGCATCGGTGGTGGTGTGCAACCCCCCGTGGCTGCCCGCCCGGCCCAGCGCCCCCATCGAACACGCGGTGTACGACGAAAACAGCCGCATGCTGCTGGGCTTTTTGGCGGGCCTCAAAGCCCACCTGGCGCCCGGCGGCGAGGGTTGGCTCATCCTGTCCGACCTGGGCGAACATCTGGGGCTGCGCACCCACGCCGAGCTGTTGGCAGCCTTCAAAACCCATGGGCTTCGGGTGCTGGGCCGCCTGGATGCCAAGCCCTTGCACCCCAAGGCAGCGGACACCAGCGACCCATTGCATGCGGCGCGGGCGGCTGAAACCACGTCCTTGTGGCGTCTGGCGGTGGAATAACCTGACCGGAGCGCAAGTGGGGGATTCGGGCGAGAATCGGCGCCCTTCCAATGAAAGACTCCCATGACCCACGCCATCTATACCGCTTCCATCCCCGTGTTCCAGCAAATGCTGGGCGGTCTCAAAGAGGTATTGCGCAAAGCCGAAGCACACGCCACCGATAAAAAAATCGACCCCAACGCGCTCTTGCAAGCCCGCCTGTTCCCCGACATGTTCCCCCTGCTGCGCCAGGTGCAGGTGGCGTCTGACTTTGCCAAAAGTGTATCGGCACGTCTGGCGGGCGTGGACGTTCCCAAGCTGGAAGACAAGGAGCAAACCTTTGCCGAGCTGCAGGCCCGCATCGACACCGTGCTGGCGTTCGTCGGCGGCCTGGATGCCGCCCGGTTTGAAAATGCCACCACCCGCGAGATCGTCACGCAAGCAGGCACTCCCAAAGAAAAGCGTTTTACAGGACAGTCGTATTTGTTCAATTACGGACTACCCCACTTCTTTTTTCACACCACCACCGCCTATGCCATCCTGCGGCACAACGGCGTGGAGGTGGGCAAAAAAGACTACATCGGTAGCTTCTGAGCTTTTCTCCCGCTGCGCTGACCAGGGAGGGCGACTTGGGCTTTGGCCTGTGAAGAAAAAGGGGTTTTCTGCAGTGGACTGAGGAAAACCCCAATTGTCTGGGTGGCGGGCAAGCGGGATACTCAACAACATTAGCACGGTCGTTCTATTTTTTTGTTGAGGAAAAATCCATGCCCCAGTCCCTGCGAAATCACAGCCCCCTCCACCCCATCCGAACCATCCTGCTGACCTTGTTCGGCCTGTTGCTGGTCGCCGGAGGTGTGTATGCCACCAACTACTCGCTGTGGGTCAACGGACGCAGCAACGCCTCCGCAATGGCGGGGAACTATGCCGACTTCATCTACTGGGGGCCAGCGGGCACCGCCGCCGGGGTCAACAAAAAGTCTGTGAACTGGGACGGCTACAACCGCGTCTCCACCCAAAACTACCGCATTCGTGACGCGCTGGATTGCTACTGCACCGGCACCAACTGGTGCTATATCGCGGCCCACAGTGCCGGCAATCTTCAGGTGGGCTACGCCCTGTCCCTGTTTGGCGGCAGCACACGCAACGTCAAAAACGCCACCCCCAGCAGCGCTGGCACCTGTGGTGATGCCGGTGGCACACAAACCGGCTGGAACATCAAATGGGTGAACATTGCCGCTGGCGCGGGTGGCGGCAGCGAGCTGTCCGATGCGGGCAGCTGGGCGGTTTCCGAACCGCTGGTGGCGGACCTTAAAACCACCACCGCACGGGCCCTGTACGACCACAACCAAACGCGCGCCAAGTGGTTCTATATGTATGCAGGTGCCAAAGGCACGCTGTACTCGGGCATTTTGCCCGGCCAAGACGACGAGGCGGTGGCCTACCACTCGTCGGGTGGTGTCTCTGGCAGCGGTGGCGCCAGTTTTTGCAACCCGTCCGACTGGTTTTGCAATGACCTGACCCTGGGCACCGCCGCCAACGAAGGCGGTAAAACCAAATGGGCCTACCACTCGGTGAAATTCCGTGACGACACCGAATCCCTGAACCATTACACCAACGGCAACTGGGGCGGTGTCGTCTCCAAAGTACGCGCCGACATGGAAGCCAACGCCCGGTGAAGCCTGGCATGGCCCACCACAGATTGCGGGGCTAGGCCGTGCGGCACCCAGGCCGGTGGTCCGCACTGGCGGTGCTGGCGGTCGCGGGGGCATGGCTGCTCTGGGGCCAGCCCCTTCAAACACCGAGCCCACCCAGCGTCAGCGACGCCTCCACCCCATCCACATCCCCCCCAACCAGCGATGCCAGCACCGGCACCGAAGGGGGCGGCACCAGCGGCGCCCCCTTCAGCCCCGCGGGACTGGCCGCCCGCAAGCAGCAATTGGCGCTTTGGCAACAACGGTATGGCCGGGCCGAACAGGTGTACAGCAGCTACCGGGATGCCACCCGCTACCCGCATGGCTCACACCCCATCAGCGAACACCCCGACCAAGTGCGCCCGTTTGAGCCCGTGAGCGAGGACAAAACCCTGCGCGATGCCTCAGGCAAGGCCGTTAAAGGCCTGCGCCTGCGGACCACCCAGGAACGGGTATTTCTCGGAGGCACAGAATCGGTCACCTTCACGATCGAGGCCTTTGACGACAACAACAAGGCCGTCCCTCTGCTGGTGCGCCAGTCTTTGGCACAAGCCATCGCCGACACCAGCACCCCGGTGACGCCCATCCAAGCCCCCGTGCCGTTTACAGACGATGGCGTCGGGCCGGACAGTACGGGCTCAGACGGCAAATACAGTGCGCGGCTCAGCCCCGCCACACAGGGCTTTGCCAACCACGCCGGAACGATCCGCCTGCTGGCCCAGGTGAGTGCCAACGGCGAGCAGGGGGTGGCCCATTTTGATGTGGTGTATTCCCCCGTCGTACCCGCAACCTGGCTCGGAACCCGGGAGGCTGTTGAATCAGGTTCACTCAACTTCTACCTCAAGGCCCAGGTGCAGGCCGCCGGGCGCTATGTGGTGAGCGCCCGGGTGTATGACGGCAATGGAAAGCCGTTTGCGCTGCTGCAGTTCAACGAACAGGTGGCCGCCGGGGTGGCAGAGTTCAAACTGCAACTGTTCGGCGCACTGCTGCGGGACAAAAATCCGCCCTTCCCGCTGCGGCTGGTGGATGTGGAGGGATTCTTGCTGCGCCCGGATGCCTTCCCCGACCGCTCCATGATGGCCCGCCAAAGCGGTGTGGTGCACACCAGCGACCGCTACGGGATAGATCGGTTTTCTTCTGCCGAATGGAACAGCGAAGAGCGGGAGCGCTACCTGAAAGAATACGGGCGCGACCTGCAAGAAGCCTTGGACCGGATCACCGCCTTGCAATAGGGCTAGTGGGGCTGCAACGCCTCGGCCTGGGCAAGGCAGGCGTCTTGGTAAGCCGCCAATTGGCTGTACAACAAGGCGCGGAGTTTTTGGATGGTTAACTCGGTTTTTTCCTTGTAATCATCGATCTCGTAGCCACACACAATGTTGTGTTCAGACGCAAATCCCGGCTGGCCGGTGCGCATGACCAGGCGGGTGCGGTGGTTGTCCAGCGTGTTGCGCACGAAGTGCACCAGCTCCAAACCCGCCTGCTCCCACTCCATGACCACATCCACAATCGCAACCGCGATGTCGTTGCGAAATTGGAATATTTCTCGCCCTTCCTTGCCGGAATAAGCACTGAGGAATTCCAGCGAGCGTCCTTGGAATTCAAAGCCCCTGAGGGCCAGCCGTGTCACCGTATGCACCACGGCGTCGTCGTCCACCATCAAAACGCACCAGGTGTTTTTGGGATGCCAGTTGGGCGACACGAGCAGATTAGGGTCTTCGTCGGCAAACAGCATGGCAGGCGCCTTTCGTGAAACGTGAGGTGTTCGTGTTTACGTTTTTCGGGGGCTATAACTTTTTCATTGTGCCGCAAAGCGGTTCGTTCAGGTTGGGATTTATGACCGAATGGTGAAAAATATTCGCAATTATTTTCCCCACAAAAAAAGCCCTCCGTGGAGGGCTTTTGGCGTTGAAGCGGGTGACGAATCACCTGCGGCAATCAACCGCCTTTTTTGGAGCGCTTGCCCGCGTTTTTCTTGCTGCGGGTGGCGGTGCCACGCTCAAGGCTGACGCGTTGGCCGCGGCCACCGGTGGGCAGGTGCATGCCGGGCATTGGCTTGGGTGCGGGGGTGGCTTTGCGGTCTGCTTCGGTGACGATTTGGTTGCCCATTGAATTTCCTTGTGTAGTTGGAGTGAAACCCTGTATTAAGCCATAGGTCTGGGTTCCGCCAAACACATGCCCCCAAAATCCTTCACGCGACTGTTTGGCATGGCGGCCAGATTTTTCAAGCCATCAGGGTTTTCCAACCGGAATATTGTGTTTCTTGAGCTTGTCGTACAAGGTCTTCTTCGGAATGCCCAGGGCGTCAGCCGCCACGGCTACATGGAAGCCGCTTTGGCTCAATGCGGCGGTGATAAGGGAGGCCTCATAAGCCTCCAGGCGCTGTGGCAGGCCACCGGTGACGCAGGCCGCTTGATCGGTGCCGATGGTCTCAGGCAAGCCCAGGTCAGCCACCCCCAGCACCAGCTGGTCGGCAAAATTGCGCAGCTCACGCACATTGCCTGGCCAATCACGCTGCTGCCAATGGGCCATATCGACCGCACTCCAGGCCGGCAGCGGCTTTTGGTAGCGGATGGCAGCGCGCTGGGCAAAATGCGCCAACAGCAGCGGGATGTCTTCGCGCCGGTCGTTCAGACGCGGCAAATCGACACTGACCACGCCCAGGCGGTAGTACAGGTCTTCACGGAACTTGCCCTCAGAACTGAGTTGGCGCAGATCGAACTTGCTGGCCGCAATCACGCGGCAATTCAACGCAACCGTGGTATTGCTGCCCAGACGCTCCAACTGGCGCTCTTGCAGGACACGCAGCAGCTTGACTTGCAGCGCCATCGGCATGCTCTCGATTTCGTCCAAAAACACGGTGCCACCCTGGGCGTATTCAAGTTTGCCGATACGCCGCTTCTGGGCACCGGTGAAGGCCCCCGCTTCCGCGCCAAAAATCTCGCTCTCAAACATCGACTCAGGCAAAGCGCCGCAATTGATCGCCACAAACTCCCCCTTGCAGCGGCTGGCCAGGTGCAATTGCCGGGCGACGACCTCCTTGCCGCAACCGGTGGCACCGTTAATCAACACATCCACCGGGGTGGGGCCGATGTTTTGGATAAATTTACGCAGCTTCTCGATCACTGGTGACACCCCCACCAGTTCGGGCATGGAGGGGTGTGACTCCCAGGCCCGCCTCAGCCGCCGGTTTTCCAGCACCAGGGCGCGCTTTTCCTGCGCGCGCAGGCAGCTCTCCAGCAGGCGGTCGGCGGCGAAGGGCTTTTCGATGAAGTCATAGGCACCGCTGCGCATGGCTTGCACCGCCATCACCACATCACCATGCCCGGTGACCACCACCACGGGCAGGTCAGCGTCCAATTGCATGGCGTGGGCCAGCAGGTCCAAACCCGAAGCTTTGGGTAGACGCACGTCGGTCACCACAATGCCTGCGTAGTCGGCGTGCACCAAGGAAAAAGCCTGCTCGGCGCTGGCGCAGGCCTGCACCGCAAAGCCGCCCAACTCCAGGGTTTGGGTGGTGGCCAGGCGCACCGCTTGTTCGTCTTCTACCAAAATGGCATGGTATTGGGGCACGGTGGTTTCCTTCATGGCATGGGTGCGCCGCAGCGCGGTAAGGTGACCAGAAACTCGGCACCGCCTTCCGGCCTATTGCTGGCCGTCAAGTGGCCATTCATGGCCTGCACAATGGACGATGAAATCGCCAGGCCCAAGCCCAAGCCCTCCCCCGTGGCCTTGGTGGTGAAAAACGGCTCGAACAAATGCTTGACGACATCCTCGGGCAAGCCCGAGCCCGTGTCCGAAATGCGGATGAGCACTTGTTGCTCCTGCGCCTCCAGCACCAGTCGCACCCCTTTGCAGGGTGACTGTTCCACGGCATCCAGGGCATTGCGCAACAGATTGATCAGCACCTGCTCCACACGCACCGTGTCGCCCAGCACCTGCAAGGCCTCGTGCATGTCCAGATCCAGCCACACACCCAGCCGGGCAAATTCACTGTGCAAGAGCAACGCGGCGCCCTCGACGGCCCGGTTGACGTCCACCACGGACACCGCTTCCGGGCTTTTGCGGGCAAAGCCCTTGAGCTGTCCCACGATGGAGCCCATGCGCGCACTGGCCGCGCTGATATGGCGCAGGTTGTCATCCGCCTGCGCCACATTGCCGCGCGACAAAAAGGTGCTGGCGTTGTCGGCAAAGGCGCGAATGGCGGTGAGGGGCTGGTTCAACTCGTGCGTGATACCCGCCGCCATTTGCCCCAGCATGGCCAGTTTGCCGGCCTGCACCATGTCATTGCGGGTGGTGCGCAGCAGGTTTTCGGTTTGCTGCAATTTTTCATATTTGGTGGCCAACTGGGTGTTAGCCGACAACAGCTCTTGGGTGCGTTGCGCAATTTTTTGCTCCAAGCCATCTGCCGCAAGTTTCAGCGCATGTTGTGCCGCGCTGCGCTCCTCCAGCCGCCGGTTGCGCTGGTAATAGCCTGCCCCGAGCGCCGCCGCCACCAGCAGGACCAGCAGCATCACGGCGCCGGACAGCAGCCCGGCGCGCACCACCTTGCTTTGCGCAGGGAACAACATCAGTTGCCAGCCCAGACGCCCCACGGGGCGCGCAATGTGCTCGCCAAAACCGCTACGCGCCGGCGCAGGCAGGCTGGCAATCGGGCTTATGGTTTTGCCCACATACTGCAGCGTTTTCCCCATATCCTGCTGCACAGCGGGCTCCAGTACCCGCAGGCTGTGGTAGTTCCACGCGCTGCGGTTGCTCAAGAAGACCACGCCTTGGCGGTCCGTCAGGACGATGGGGTCTTCGTTGCTGCGCCAGGTTTGCTCAAAATTATTGAGCGTGATTTTCACGGCGATCACCCCAACCGGTGCGCCCACGCCCCGCTTGACGCCCACGGGGTAGACCGCTTGCGAGATGAAATAACCGGGAATACTGGTGGTGTTGCCAATGGCGTAGAAGTAGCCCGGCTTGCCCTGGATGGCCTCCCGAAAATACGGGCGAAACCCGAAGTTTTGCCCCATAAAGCTCTGGGGGCTGTCCCAGTTGCTGGCGGCGATGGTGTTGCCGTCTTTGTCCATCAGGTAAATGGCGGCCACCTTGGCTTGCAAGGCCAGGTCTTGCAGGGTGCCGTTCAGTGCACCACGCAGCACGCCATTCTGTGGGCTGGCCAGAAGCTCGGCCGCCATGGGCAGGTGGGCCACGGAATACGGCAGGGTGTCAAAACGGTCCAGCACAGCTTCGAGGTCGAGCGCCATGATTTGCAGCTGGCGCTCGGCCGTCGCATGCGTGTTATCGGCCGCATTGCGGCTGCCCAAGCCATACGCCGACAGCACCAAAACCACCGCGAGCGCCAAGGCGCCGGACATGCCAACAATGCGTCGCGATGGGGTCATGGGAGCTAGTCTACCGCCGCCATTTTGATTTCGTCGTTATGGTGGCGCTGCTGCTCTTCCATCACCAAAATTCCCAGCTCCCGCTTGAGTGCATTGAACGGCGGCGACGACGGGTCCCGCAGGCGGGGCAAGTCCACCAGGATGTCGCGCTTGACGGTGCCGGGGCGGTAGGTCATCACCACAATGCGGTCGGCCAGGTAGATCGCCTCTTCGATGCTGTGGGTCACGAAGATGATGGTCTTCTTGAGTTCGGCCCAGATGCGCAGCAGCTCGTCTTGCAGGTTGCGCCGGGTCAGTGCGTCCAGCGCGCCAAAAGGCTCGTCCATCAGCATGGTGGGCGAGTCCAGCGCCAGCACCCGGGCGATGGCCACGCGCTGGCGCATGCCGCCTGACAGGTCTTTGGGGAAACGGCTGCGGAAATCGCTCAGGCCCAGCATGGCCAGGAGCGCATCCACGCGTTTCTGGATTTCGGCCTTGTCCATCTGCTTGATCTCCAGCCCGAAGCCGATGTTTTGCTCCACCGTCATCCACGGG
>NZ_JAUYQD010000060.1 GCF_030697375.1 Rhodoferax sp.
TGGGCACCGAGTCGCGAGAGGTCATCTGGGGAAGCCAAATCCGGGGCGCGAAGATGAGCGCCGAGAAGGCCCGCCAGCGGGCTACGGAGGAAAGTCTACGCGTGTAGCAGTTTGGGACCCGGCAACTTCAGGGCTCCTTCCGTCTTTTTTGGGAGCGACCACGCGGCATGCGATTGACTGAGGTTGGTAGACCTGACGCCTCAGTGGACCCCACGGGGGAGACCCGCGATGAAAACGAGCGTAATCGAAGTGGGCGACTTGCTGGCGGCATCGAGCCCGGACGAAGTAAAAAGGCGGATTGGCGGGGTGCCGGGCGTCGAAAGCGTCTCTGTGGATCACGCTGCGAAAAGCGCCACGGTCCACTACGACGAAACCCGTATCGAGGTTGCCGACATCATATCGTCGGTGCGTTTGCGCGAGCATGATTCCGTCGTCCCTGCCCTCGCTTCAACGAGGGAGGATCACGCAGCCCACGCAACGGCAGGAGCGTTACCCGACAAGCCAGGACCGGCGTCCAGCAAGGCCGGCCACGGGAACCATGATAAGCATGCGGGCCATTCCCCCGCGATGTTTCGGGGCCGATTCTGGCTGTCGCTTGCTCTCACCGTTCCGGTGGTTATCTGGTCGACCCACGTCCAGGAACTCCTCGGCTACCGGGCCCCGGCGTTTCCCGGATCGGACTGGATCGGGCCCGTGCTCGCTACGGTCGTCTTCGTCTACGGCGGCCTCGTCTTCCTGCTGGGGGCGTGGCGGGAGTTGCAGGACAGACTGCCGGGGATGATGACACTCATCTCGCTGGCCATCACTGTCGCCTTCCTGTTTTCCTGGATCGTGCAGCTCGGGCTGATCCGGGCGGATGCGCTGTGGTGGGAGTTGGCCACGCTGGTCACGATCATGCTCCTCGGTCACTGGATCGAGATGCGGTCTATCAATCAGGCCCAGGGGGCGCTGAAGGAACTTGCAAAGCTCCTCCCGGATACCGCGACGCGGATCACCGAGGGGGGCGAGGAGAAGGTCGCCGTCAGCGCGTTACAGAACGGCGACCTCCTGCTGGTACGGCCGGGCGAGAGCGTTCCCGCGGACGGAGTGGTGCGCAAGGGGGAGAGTGACGTCAACGAGGCGTTGATCACCGGCGAGTCCAGGCCGGTGAAGAAGCGGGAGGGCGACGACGTGATCGCCGCCACGATCAACGGAGAAGGATCTCTCCGCGTCGAGGTCACCGGGACGGGGGAGAAGACCAAGCTCTCCGGCATCATGCGGCTCGTGGCTGATGCACAGAAGTCCAAGTCCAGAGCGCAGCACCTGGCAGACCGCGCGGCCCGGCTTCTGACCGTCGTGGCGATCGGCGCTGCGGCCATCACCCTCGTGGTGTGGCAATTATTGGGGGCAGCACTCGACTTCTCCGTGGTACGGATGGTGACGGTGCTGGT